>NZ_OBQM01000012.1:0-188974 GCF_900221055.1 Paenibacillus sp. RU5M
TCAAGTCCGCTCGACTTGCATGTATTAGGCATGCCGCCAGCGTTCGTCCTGAGCCAGGATCAAACTCTCCAATAAAGATGAATTTCAGTAGCGTGGTTAAACGCTATGAAAATCATCTCAAGTATTTGAAAAGAGCGATAAGCTCATTTTGAAACTGACGAGATTAAAAATCTCATTGTTTTGCTTTGAAATCATACAGTCCGAAGACGTGTACCGATTTCTCAGCGTCGATCTTGCAAGCAAGATCGTTACTCACTCGTTGTTCAGTTTTCAAAGATCAAACTCGATTTGCGTTACTCTTTTTCGTCTCAACCGTGTTTTCGGCGGCGACTTAAATAATGTATCACATTTCGTTTGTTTTCGTCAAGAACTTTTTTTAATTTATTTTTTGAAGCTTTTCGTTCTTCACTAATTCCTATGCAGAATTTATCATTTGTTGACGATAAGCTCGTTTGAGGAACGAAATATAATGTATCATATTTCCTGAATAAGAGTCAACCTCTTTTTATAAATTATTAAACAAACAAAAAAGGAAGGTTTCCCCTCCCACTTTATAATCCATATAACGTCAGGCTTCACGAGTAACTACGCCTCAATCCAATAGCGGATTTCCCGCCCATCTCCTCCTATAAAGGATGGCCATCCTGCCGATTCTTTTACTATAGAACGAAACACCATCTTACGAAGGATAAGCGGCAAATCCTCCCGTACGAATCTCAACTGTGGATGATGGACAAGTTCATCCATACTCCACGGTTCTCTTCGACTTCCAAGCACACGCAGAAGCAATCCAGAGCAATCGCTCATTTTGGACATCACTGAGAATTCACAAGCAAGCAGCACAAGCTCAACTCTCTGTTCCAGCGTCTCTGAACTTACTGTAAGCTCCTGATAGAGCTTCCACAAAGCACGATCCAAACTCTGCACATGTGTCCAGACCGCATGATCTGGGTAGATCCCCTGTTCAATAAGTACAATTCTTGCCCAGTTCCCCAGAGCCTCAAGTACATTGTAATAGGCATCAACAACATGGCCTTCTTGAATGTAACGTTTCGCTTCCACATACATTCTCAAAAAACTGGCGAATTCATGTAGCAGCTTTTGCTCACGCAGTTCGGTTCCAAAAGCAGATAGTTCCTCTCGCAAATCGCTCAAGGCGTTATCCGCTTCCCAGATGATCTCACCTTCAATCAGGCACTGCATGATGTTATTGTTATCCCCCGTGATTACACTGCTCTGCAGCTCATGACGGCTGACATAGATTATTTGATAACGAAGATCACCATATTTGTAGTGTCCAACCTTGGATATCAACTGGTCGGTATTATGAACAACAAGTACGAGCAATTCAAAATCCTGGATTAGGGAGCCGTGGAATCGCTCTCCCGGGTGGGAATAAGCGATAGCCCCAACTGCCCCTGTCTCTTCCGACTGTTCGGACAAAAAAGCAAGGTTCTTTAGTTCCACGATTCCCTCCATACAATTCATGGCAGATAAGCGCCAAGTCAGTTATAATGTAATTCTACATGTAGGCTGAAGTTTCCTTCTTATCCAGGTCCGATACTACTCATACGATAGGAGCATTTTTCATGATTTTTAAATCAGCAAAAATTAATGCTTTTCGCACTTGGGGACTACTGCTTACCATGCTAGGCATGGGCCTAATGGTACTGGGAACGGCCGGAATTGTGTTCTGGGGACACGCAGGCAAAGTATTTGCTGCTGTGGGACTCGTCATCGGCCTGATAGCCATGATGGCTAGTCTGGCCATTTATTTCTGGGCTGGTATGCTTTCCACAAGCGCAGTACAAGTGGACTGTCCGGAATGTGGCAAGTTAACCAAAATGCTCGGCAAGACGGATCGTTGTATGTTCTGTCACACCATCCTTACCCTGGACCCTAATCAGGCCAATACTACCAGTTCACAACTGAAAGCGCATTCCACACCTCCATCCCCTTCCGACACAGATCATGGCATGAGTTCCAACAGCTAGATTTTCTTTTCATCAAAGCCCAGAGACAGAAAAAAGGCCCGGTATCTTCACCGGACCTTTTTTTGAATTTCAGAAGCACTTTTAAATTAATTAATATATAAGTTCAAAGAGAGCTATTTCATGTTTATTTCGAATACCCTGCCTGTTTTAGCGTCTCCCATGCCGATGCATCGGCGAAGCTTCGATTCCATGCAGCTACTCCACCCAATTTCAACGAAGCAACCAAATCAACACGTGCCTGAAGCGAAACGGCATCTTCTATCCAGATTTTCTTAGTGGCCCCATCCTCGGAATATTCCACATAATTCTGTCCGCTTTGTTTATCCAGAATAGGTTTGAGTTTCTTTTCCTTGATCAGGTCTGCGACGGTGCTCATGCCTACCGCTTTGGAGGACACTTTCACTTCTCCTTGATCATTGGTCTCTTCCGTCCAGATTCGAGTATATAGCGGCACAGCCATAATCAATTTGTTCGATGGTACTTCATCCTCTTCCAGGATCTTTCTCATAGAAGACTCGGTCCAAGGAAGCGAGGCAACCGAACCGGCCTTTGGACTCGCAGCCCAGTGCTCGTCATACGCCATAACGACAATATAATCGGCAAAAGAGCCTAACGAGCGACGATCCAGAAAAGCAGACCACATCTCACTGTTCGATTTCGGCGTCACATCAACCGAGAGCATCAAGCCATGTATGCGAGCCATCGCTTTGATTTCACGGACAAATTGAGTGATATTCGGCCCGTCATCTGTATAGACATTCTCAAAGTCAATGTTAATGCCGTCCAAATGATACGTCTGTGCATACTCCAGCATCTGCTCAATAATATGCGTACGTGTCTCATATGAGGCCACAGCTTCTTTCGTAACATCCGGATCAAAGCTGTTATCCATCAAGCCCCACACTTCCATGCCGGAATGGTGAGCCCAGTTGACGTATGCTTTATCTCCTTTGCTTTTTACGTTGCCCTGTCCATCTGTAATATGGAACCACGTGGGACTGACCACATTAACTCCAGGCATCTTGCCAATCGAAGATACATCAGGCTGTCGGTTGTATACGGCTTCCCAAACCAGATTGACCGGTTTATTCTGCCACTTTTTCTCCGCCGCAGTCAGGGTAAATTTAGGCTTGTCCAGTTCCTTTTTCTCCGTAAGAGTGACATACTTATTAGCCACATAACCGGCATAACCATTATCCAACTGAACAAAGCTCTGGTCATCACCTGTCTGCCATACCCTTACTCGTGCGTCCTGCTCCATATCGGCGATGATGGGAGAAGATTCTCCCCCACGTTTGTACAAAGGAACCGTTTTGTCTGCCTTGGAAGACAATGTATTAATCTCTGCATACTGAATCGTGTCACCTCCACGCATCAGCAGAACGGCACCCGTTGTAACATCTTCCTGTATAGCTATCCCATATACTTCTTTCAATGGTTTGAGCGGAATATAAGCTTCTCCCCCAACCACCTCCGGTTTAACCGTCATGGGATAATCTCGATGATTAAGCTCCGCTTTTGTACTGCCTTCCTTCATATGGAGTACTCGTTGCGGTGTTGCAATAATGATATCTCCTGTGTCTGCTTCATAACGTATTCCGGAATCGATCGCCTCTTGCAGCACCGATACGGGCAATTTAAGCTGATCTCCCGTTCCTGAAGCCTCGCCATCCATCAATTGTCCGTCCACAAAAATAGGTTGATTCATGCCAATCCAGTCGGGGTCTTCGTGAATCTGATTAAGCCAAACATTCGTTATTAGCCAATAAGCACCGCCTGCAACAACACAGGCAGCCAAAAATCCAGGCCAGAACGAGCGGCGCTTCTGACGTGTATATCTACTTTTTCTACTCAAACGTCTACCTCCGTTAATCATGCTGAATCATAAAATAGCTAAACTGCTGAAGACTATATACATTCTATCGTCCTAAAAACAAAAAACGTGAAGAATCCAAACTGAATTCTGCACGTTAATATTGTAATTCATCTCTCTTAATCCCTGCAACTTTTACAAACACCATATACTTCCAATCGGTGACCATGTACTTCAAATCCTGTACTTGACTCCGCCTGGAGCTCCACGCTTTTTAGCGAAGGATAACTAAAATCTTCAATCTTGCCGCATTTATCACAGATAACATGGTAATGATCCGTCACATTGGCATCGAAGCGACTTGAGTTATCCCCGTATGTCAACTCCCGGACCATGCCCGCTTCCAGAAACATCTTCAAATTGTTATATACAGTCGCCACGCTCATACTGGGAAACTGGGGTTCAAGCGCACGGTAAATTTCATCGGCTGTCGGATGCCCCATGGATTCCATCAGATAGTTCAATATGGCATGACGCTGGGGTGTAATACGGACACCGGTCGTTTTCAGATGCTCCAACGCATGTTGGACACGTGTTGCCATAAAACCCACCGCCTTACCTTTCATTACTCTGCAGAGACAGAATGTATGATCACATGTTCTCTTCATTCAGAGTTGATCCTCGGCTGGAACAACGACATTACATTTTCCTGCCGTGTAACCTTGCCAGTTTATATTTATTGTACGGCGATTGCAAGTTTATTGTCAACGCGCCAGTCAGGGAACTTCGGACATTTCGCCTTGGGAATTCTGTCCGTCTTCGGTCATTTGTTCCAAGTTATCTTCCGAATCCAGTGAATTCGTTCCAACAGGAGGCACTGCAGGATTACGATCAATCGTGAGGTCACTGTTACCTTCAACTTTAACCGTATACTCTCCTTCACCAAGCTGGCCCTCAATCGTTTTATTCTTCACTTTAAACGGCAGATCCGTTTGCAGATCTCCATAACTGCTGGAACCACTGAGGCTATAATCCCCCCGCTCCGGAAGCAGAATGTTAATAGCACCTACAGCGCTATAAACGTCCCAGTCACCGCCTACTTTGGCGGAAACAATACTTATACTGCCATTGAGGGATTGAGCTTTAACTGCCAAACTTGCGCCGTCTACATTGATATTTCCGTTTCGGGTATCCGCTGTGATCTCTCCGACGGAGTCCGTGATGTTAATACTTCCGACTTGTGTAGTCAGATTCACATTTCCAGAAACCCCACGGGCCTTCATGTCCCCACGATTACTGTTCAAGTCCACATTTCCGATCGCATTTGCCACAACGACATCACCATTCAACGTTTTACCGGAAATATCACCTACGGCATTCGTAATTCTAATCCGTCCATTTCCGGTCTCGGCCAAAATGGTACTAATGGCTTCCGGACGATTCAACAATATGGCTCCATTGGACGTCCGAATATCGAGATTGAAACGACGATCATCCGGGATCGTTATGGTGATATTCATCCGCGGCTGTGTTTTCTCGTTCTCTCCATACGTTTTGCCTGTAGTCTTGATATGAATCACTTTTGTCCCGTCTGCCTCAACAAAAGAAGCGTCCGCCACTGCTTTGGCCTGTACTTCAGTTGTCTGATCCACCCAAACTACCGTGCGCACTTCAATTTCTTCCGTGTCCCCCCGCTGTATCGAGATATCCCCGTTCACTCCCTCAACAACAAGGTCCGATGTATCCATACCTACAGGCACCCGAATCGTGCCCTTATCTTCCATATATCCTGCTGCCTGACTATAGTCCATGGATGCCGCTCCGAGATTAAGACTCACCCTGTTCCACAAATGCATATAATGATCCTGCTCAGAAACGATAAATACAGAAGCCGTCAGGACAAGGGACGTCAGGATGCCTTTCGCATCAGGTCTGAAGCGCATTTTAATTTTCTCACCTTGGTTGTCTGAACCTGCGTTCCCTCTTCGACGTGTCACTAAGAACAACAGTATGTATTCTACACCTAACACAACGAGCAAGAGGGGCCACCAATCGACCATCTCATATACATAGTCCGTTCCCCACCGTTTATCCAAAATCAACAGCACACCGACAGCTACGAGTAAGGCCGCAGCCGTATAGCGGCCGACCCGGACTTTACGGTTCATGGCTATCCCTCCTTGAATAGTTCACACTAGATTTTCTTCTTGCGAAACATGACCCAGATTTCCCGTCCGAAAAGGATTAGTCCACCTGCGATCATCAGAACAGCAAAAGTGTATCCGCCATACACAGCGATTAACTCTTTAAACCAACGTGGTTTACGAAAGAACAATACCAGCATCGATCCCCCTACAATTAAGAGCAATCCAAACGAGATGCCTCTCTCCCACACCATCATGGCTTCCCCTGCAGAACGTTCATTAGGAATGGGCTTGTCCGAGCTATTGTGGGTAACCGCTCTTCTCCTGCGCATCATCACCCAGTCCGCAGATTGCAATACGTCGAATACATTGTAAAAGTAAATCACCGGAATAAACAACGCCAACAGGATAAGCAATGGTACATTGATCTGTATTCCAATGGTTGAGAAGTACAAGAGTGCTGACAAGTCCAGAAGTACAAGCATCATGAAAGTCAGACCTCTCATGTATAATCGGAGATAAATATGGCCCAGACCCGGAATAACCGCACTTAGTAACCCGGCAATAAACTTGTGAGTTCGATTTCGGACAGGTTTTCCGCGCGTTCCGCTGGAAGTGTTGTTCGACTGACGTTTCCGTTTCATAAACGACTCCTTTCTTCCGGGCTGATGTTCCCGCTCTTCATGCATTTGGTTAGATAGTACCCTAAAGAGCCGGGAGAGTAACTGGAAGAAATATGGTTATGAGCAAAAACCCTCCGGCACTAAAGGCCTCAGAGGGTTTAATTCATTTATTCGACCGACACTTTCGTTACATGTTCCCACTGTCTTAACTTGGATACGAGATGCACTGCACTCAATTCATGTGGCATGTAGACATGCAGCACAATTTCAATTTTGCGTTCAACCGATATCATTTCAGCATAAGCCAAATCCTGTTCATTCACCGTTATTTTACGGATTTTGATCTTCTCCTGCTCCATAAATGAAGATACCTGTTCCAGAAAACCGGGCTCAGACAAAGTATGAAGTGTAACGACATGCAGTTTGTTTCCTCGTATATACCTAAGCTCCAACTTGTTGAATACCCAGAGATTAAGTAATACCAAGACGGTTGACACGATGGAGGCAAAAAAGAATCCTGCGCCTGTTGCTAGTCCGATGGCTGCCACAACCCAAATGGAAGCCGCCGTTGTCAGTCCGGTAATCGACTTGCCGGTAAATAGAATCGTGCCCGCTCCGAGAAACCCAACGCCTGTAATAACGGCTGTAGCCAGACGGGCCGGATCAATCCTTACGTTTAATTCATTTGCAAAATCTTTAAAACCATAAATAGACAACATCATGATTAGTGCAGATCCAAGACATACCAAAATATGGGTACGCAGACCAGCAGCATGATTGGAACGCTCCCGCTCCAGGCCTACAAGCCCTCCAAGCAGCATAGCCAGTAATAATCGCAATAAAATGTGCCACTCATCTATTAACCAGGGATTGCCCAAAGCCGGTATTCCTCCTCCAGTTGTTCACATCATTAATCTTTATTCTTATGAAATGTCGTTAATTCCACTCCAGGTGCAATCTGTACAACCTCCACGGGCTTAAAACCGAATTTGGTATACAATTTCACGGCTGGCTGGTTCAACGTTCCTGTGGAAACGATATAACGCGGAAGATCCGGATACTGTTCAAACACATACGTCATCAAAGCAGCAGCAATCCCTTTACGAAAATGATCAGGATGCACCATCATGCGTGTGATCGTCAATGTATTGATCTCTTCCTCATCCACCGCAATCGCACCAAGCAATTCCCCATCCGTGTCCAGATAGCCATAGAAAGTCTCTCCACAGTTCTGAAGTGTCTCCATCGTATCCATCAAAGGCGGAATTTCCTGGAACCCGATGATCTCGGCTTCGAGCCGATAAGCTACATGCTGCAGTCGCCAGAGCTGCCCTACGGTCTCCAGATCATTCAAATACAAAGATTGAATCTTCATAACCTACCTCATCTCCTTCGTACGTCCACTGAATCCAGGACAATAAAATCAAACTTATGCCCTAACAAAAAGAGGCTGTCACAGGGACGAGCCTCTTTCTGTCCGGCCTCACCGGATGGATTAGCGGTTCAGTACATCTGTAAGCAGTTGATTGGCTAGTCCCGGATTGGCTTTGCCTTTGCTTTCTTTCATGACTTGACCAACGAGGAAGCCAATGGCCTTCTGCTTACCAGCCTTGTAATCTTCCACGGATTGCGGGTTGTTCGCAACAACCTGCTCCACAATCGCGAGAATGGCACCTGAGTCACTAATCTGGACCAGACCTTTTTCTTCAACAATTTGCTGTGGAAGCTTGCCACTCTCGAGCATTTCCTTAAATACCGTTTTGGCGATTTTACTGTTAATTGTACCTTTTTCAAGCAATCCAATCATCTCACCCAGACCTTGGCCAGTCAGTGGCACCTGAGTCAATTCAAGGTTGCTGGTATTCAAATAACCAAGCAAATCACCCATAATCCAGTTGGATACGGCTTTGGCATCCTTGGTGTATTTCAGACTGTCTTCAAAAAGATCAGCGACCGCTTTGGAAGAGGTAATAACCTCAGCATCATAATTAGGCAGTCCATAATCAGCGGTATAACGGGCTTTACGCTCGTCCGGAAGCTCCGGTATGGAAGCTCTGATTCGTTCTTTCCAGGCTGCATCGATATGCAGCTTCACCAAATCCGGGTCTGGGAAATAACGATAGTCATGCGCTTGCTCTTTACCACGCATCGACAGTGTTTTCCCTTGAGCCTCATCCCAGCGACGAGTTTCCTGAACCACTTCGCCGCCGTCGTCCAAAATTTCCGCTTGGCGGAATTGTTCATATTCCAGACCACACTGAACGCCACGGAAGGAGTTCATGTTTTTCAGTTCGGCTCTCGTTCCCAGCTTCTCTTGTCCATGCGGACGCAAACTAATGTTGGCATCACAACGCAGTGAACCTTCTTCCATCTTCACGTCGGATACATCACAGTACTGCATGATGGCACGCAATTTTTCCAGATATGCACGAGCTTCCTCTGGAGAAGAAATCTCCGGCTCAGAGACAATCTCCACGAGTGGCGTACCAACACGGTTGAAATCGACCAATGAAGCATAGCCGCCGTCCACGTGGGTAAGCTTCCCTGCATCTTCTTCCAGATGAAGACGCGTAATGCCGATTCGCTTCGTTTCACCGTTGACTTCAATATCGATCCAGCCATTCTCACCGATCGGTTGATCGAATTGTGAGATCTGATATGCTTTCGGAGAATCGGGATAGAAGTAGTTTTTGCGGTCAAACTTGCTGACATCAGCAACAGTGCAGTTAAGGGCCATGGCTGCTTTCATCGCGTAATCTACAGCCTGGCGATTCAATACAGGCAATACGCCTGGGTGTCCGAGACAGACCGGACAAGTATGTGTATTTGGCGGAGCTCCAAAGGCAGTGGAGCAGCCGCAAAAGATTTTGGAGTTTGTATGCAACTCGACATGGACTTCAAGTCCAACGACCGTTTCATATTTAGATGCGGACATTTCTATATTCCTCCGTTCCGGGCAGTCTACAGCTGCGGACGCTGCTTGTGGAATTCCGTATTTTGTTCAAACGCATGCGCTACGCGCAGTACGGTCGTTTCATCAAAAGCTTTACCGATAATCTGCATGCCAACAGGCAGTCCATCCGAGAATCCGCAAGGGATGCTGACTGCAGGTACACCAGCCAGGCTGACAGGGATAGTCAGAATGTCGTTGAGATACATCGTAAGTGGGTCATCGACTTGGGATCCTAGTTTGAATGCTGTTGTTGGCGCAGTTGGCCCAATGATGACATCATATTTAGCAAATACGTCGTCGAAATCCTGTTTGATCAACGTACGCACTTTCTGTGCTTTCAAATAATACGCATCGTAGTAACCCGAGCTGAGTGCATAGGTTCCAAGCATGATGCGTCGTTTCACTTCGGGACCAAAACCTTGACTGCGGGACTGGTGGTACAGATCCAGCAAGTTTTCCGGATTGTCTGCACGAACACCATAACGTACGCCGTCGAAACGAGCCAAGTTCGAAGAAGCCTCCGAGGAAGCGAGTAGATAATACGTAGCCACCGCATATTCGGTATGCGGAAGGGATACTTCTTCCCATGTTGCGCCGAGTCCTTCGAGGACTTTCAGGGCAGACAGGACGGTTTCTTTAACTTGAGGATCAACGCCTTCACCAATGTATTCCTTCGGAACAGCAATGCGAAGTCCTTTGACATCCCCTGTCAGTCCGCTCAAGTAATCCGGGATATCCACTTTCGCGGATGTCGAATCTTTGGCGTCATAACCAGCAATGGCTTGCAGCACATAGGCAGAATCCTCGACATTTTTCGTCAAAGGTCCAATTTGATCCAGGGAAGATGCGAATGCAACCAGACCAAAGCGGGAAACGAGTCCGTAGGTAGGTTTCAAACCAACAACGCCGCAATAGGATGCAGGCTGTCTGATCGAGCCCCCTGTATCTGATCCCAATGTGAAATAAGCTTCTCCTGCCGCAACAGCGGCAGCAGATCCACCACTGGAGCCGCCTGGAACACGATCGAGTGCCCAAGGGTTACGTACAGGGTAGAAGCTTGAATTTTCATTGGAGCCGCCCATGGCGAATTCGTCCATGTTCAGCTTCCCGATCGTCACGGTATCCGCCGCTTTCAGCTTCTCGACAACCGTTGCATCATACACCGGGTCGAAATTGCGCAAAAACTGGCTGCCGCATGTTGTGCGCAGTCCGCTCGTAACGATGTTGTCCTTTATGCCGACTGGCAGACCGAAAAGCAAACCTTTCTCCTCACCGCTGACGAGACGATCATCCAGTTGACGTGCACGTGCACGTGCTTGTTTTTCATCCAGCGCCAGATAAGCCTTAACCTTTTCATCCCGTTCACCAATGTTCCGATATGCCTGATTCACCAGATCGCTGACCGACAGCTCCTTGGCGTGCAGCTTGTTATGTATCTCCGGCAACGATTGTTCAAATAAACTCACGTAATTCGTCCTCCTTCCGGTTATCCGTTATTCCATTACAGCAGGCACTTTGAATTGCCCGTCTTCTTCATCTGGTGCATTGCGCATGACCTGTTCAATTGACAGACTTTCTTTCGTCTCATCTTCACGCATCACATTGCTGACGTGCAGCACGTGAGTGGTAGGCTCAATGTTCTCTGTATCCAGTTCATTCAGCTTCTCAGCATATTTTAAAATCGCGTTCAGCTGCCCTGTTAGGGTTTGCTCTTCTTCAGCAGTCAAATTAAGCCGGGCCAGCTTGGCCACATGCTGAACGTCATTATTCGAAATACTCATTTCCGGATGCCTCCTTCATTCGTTCTAATTCCTGAAACCGCCGAAAACGAATCGTCCGTTTAACGGGCTAAAGTCCCAAGATAACTTTTTTCATTATAGGTGAGATAGTTCGACAATTCAATGCAAATGACCCGAGTTACCGAATATGCAAAATAACACCACATCAGGGGAGTCTTCCTTTAATGCGAATTTCAAAACCTATTAACTGAATTTTTACGCATTAACCAGGATAATGAGGAGCTTCAACGTTCATATGTTCCAGTCTAATCAAAAAAGAGCCGGCATCAGCCGACTCTTAAAATTCTAAATCCATGCACGCAGGTTAACCTGCTTTATAAAATCCGCCTGGGACATAACATCGTTCGCGGTTTCCTCTTCCTCTTCCACAGCTTGAAAATCTCCGTTCATCAGATGATGAAACAGTTTCTCATTGTGTGTCGCAAGGGCGTAATCTATCAACGCTTCTCGCTCGACCCGCTCAGCTTCCTGCTTCAGCAGAACCTCTTCTAGATCGACGTCGCCGGATGGAACAAAAAAGTTCCGATTCACCTGCGGCACTCGAAGCACGTAATCGAACGCATTGTCCGGATTCCGGTCATAAGCGATGATGAAACCATATTCCCCCACAGGAAGATTCTGCTCAAACGCATCCGCGACGATGACAACCTTCTCTCCTAATCGCAGCATCGTCTAACCTCCTGGTAGTCTATCTTTTTATTATTTGTATAGTCTACTAGAAAAGAATAGCGCTGTCTACGATTACTAGAATTAAACAAAACATTTGTGCAAAATCTTTTTTCCAACCCGTGAACTCTATGATTTGTCCGACGTTTGCTTAGGGGGTCTGCGATCTGCTCGCACCACAATGAACCAATATATGATCAAAGGCGTTGGGAATCCCGTGATGCCCCACAATCCCCATAACCAGGGGAAACGGCCACGTCTGCGTGCGTCCTGAAAGATCCATGTTCCCTGTATCAGCAAAAGAATGGCAATCAGAATAAGCCATATGAGAGGAATTTCATTTAAAGAATAATGCAGATCATTCATGACGAGTCTCCTTCCGGCGTCGCCCTGACCAGATTACTGCCACGGCAATCGCTGCGCACAAACTAATCGCCTGGATACCCAAATATAGAGCTGGAGCCGAATGGAACAATAAGGCACCAAAAGCGATAATGAACAATCCCACAATCCAGAACAAAATCATTTCGATCCGTTTGGCTCGTCGTCTCATTTGTTTTCGTTCCTTGACTTGGGCTTCAATGGAGGCTAATGAAGGAATGTTTACAGGCTCATACGCATCATCGAGCACTCTCATCTGTTGCTGCATCCGCTTCAGAATCTCTTGTTCATCCTGTTCCTCAGATCTGCTCATGCTCAACCCAGCTCCTTTCTCAATTGACGAAGGCCATAGGCAGTTCGAGACTTCGCCGTTCCGGATGGAATACCCAGCATTTCACCAATTTCATCATAGCCATAACCATAATAATGCTTCAGCAGGACGGCAATACGATGTTCTGGGGTTAACCTTGTCATAGCATCCATAACATCTGTCCATTCTTCATTCCGGCTCTCAAATTGCCACCGCAATTTCCGTACAGCCTGATTACGAATGGCTTCCAGCCAAATCTGTTCTCTTCGTCTGCGCCTGGACTTGTCGATATATATACGGGTGGCAATCGTAATCATCCATGACGAAAAGGCAGACGAGCCATCGTATCTATAAATATTTTCCATACATCGAATCATCGTATCCTGCACCGTCTCCTCAGCAACGTTGGGGTCCATCGTTACTTTGACAAGATACTTATACACAAAGGCGTAGTGACGCTGCAGCAGTTCTGCCAGTGCACTGTCATCCCCCTGTATCGCTCTCTGTACCTCTTCCAGTTCGGCTGCCTCCATCTGCATCATCACCTGCTCTCCGCTCAGTCTTATGTTATTACGACAGGCTCTGCATAAACGTTCAATTCAATCCAAAAAAAATCTGAAGCCGACAATTTCCCGGGCAATCAGACTTCATTTCGGTAATCTTGCAGTTTGTCGAACCACGGTTGGTTGCGGGCTCCGCTGCTTAATAAACGACTTCTCCATATATTTTGCTGTTGATCCTTGATTGGATTCATCTCATTATTCATGTAGTTATGTAGTTGAGGACGCTGGGTAACTGCTTCTATTCTGCCACTTTCCATTGCTAGACGGTTTTCTTCGATGATCAGGTTCTCGGCACGTTGTCCAAACTGAATCACTCGCTTTTTCTCCACTTCTAATTCCTCGCTCTCATTAGACGATCTTCTGTAGATACTTGTCAACGATCTGTATGTAGGGTTAAACGGATGTAACTTTGATAAAAAAGTGGCTGAAAACAAAAAAAGAACGCAAACCGGGTATAGACCACAGTCTGCGTGCTTCGCAAGTTAGGGTGTTTCTTTGTATTGCTTCAGTTAGATGGTGCTTTAACGCTTGTAACAACTAATTGCTATTCTAATGAAAAAGTTGTCACTTGTCCAGACTTTCTTCACATAAATTGTCGGATCATCTTGCAGACACGTAAGGATTGTTCTTCTTCTCATAACCGATTGTCGTTTTGGGACCATGACCTGGATACACTTTGACCTCATCCGCGAAGGTGTATAACTTGTTCTGGATGGAATCAATCAGATCCCGTTCACGACCTCCGGTCAGATCCGTTCTGCCTACACCCATACGGAACAGAACATCACCAGCAAACAGATCGTCACCACACAGCAGACTTACACTGCCTGGGGAGTGTCCCGGTGTATGGTACACTTTGAACGTATGACCAATAAAGTTCAGAGTCTGCCCTTCGTCCATGGCATATTCAGCTGGATCTGTCGAAAGCGGCGGGGTAGCCTGCGGCCAGTTCAAAGAACCATTCAATTTCGGCGTCGTAAGCCAATCACTCTCCAAGTCATGCAAATAAACGGGACAGCCTTTCAATTTGCGAATTTCATCCACGCCGCCCATATGATCAAAATGCGCGTGAGTAAGCAGGATCGCTTCGATCTCCAGGTCCTGAATGGCTTTGAGTAATGAGCCCGGATTCATTCCAGGGTCAATGATTACGGCTTTACCTGGATCATCACCCTGCAACAGATACGCATTGGTCTGGAGCGGTCCCAAAGAAAATGTACGAATGTTAAGCATATCGGCTCAGTAACCCGAAATCAGTTCACGCAACTCACGAATAATAGCTGCATTTGACTCCGTTCCTTCCCCATAACGTTTACCAATCTCTTGACGTGCTACAGCCAAATTATCCTGATAATCTGCTGCTTCACGGTCCGGGTTGAGACGTTTGAATTCAACCATAACTTCCTGCACATGTTGCGGACGAGGTCCCCATTGACCCAGTACATGTCCGCCCGTATCTGCAAAAATAACGACAGGAACAGAGCGTCCGCCCATCGTAAGGAACTCATCCATCACTTCAGGGTGATTTTCCAAAATAAGAACTTCTGTCGGAATGCCGGAAATTTCCAGCGCCTGGAATACGACTGGAACATTGCGTACCACATCGCCACACCAGTCAGCAGCCAAAATTAACACACGCAAGTCATCGCGGTGATTCAGGCTTTCGAAAAATTCACGATCATCCTCACTTGGCCATACAAAGCTGTCATAGTTTGCCTGAAACTCACTTTGGTTCTTCGTCATGCTCTCAATGAAATCTTTCGGTGGCAGACCTTTACCGAATTTGTGAGACAAGTTTGGTTTTCCCATAACTAGACACTTCCCTTCTTTTTACGAGCATTCATCCATTTAATAAGTACATAAACAATCATAAGTGCGAGAGCAACGAGCAGAATCGGCATAATATAAGGTGCCGCTTTCTCGTTGATATGTTGCCATTGATCTCCAAGTATCATCCCTAAATATATAAACAATGCAGACCACGGTATAACAGCGAGGGTTGTCAGCAAAATAAATCGACCCGTATGCATTTTGGATATACCGGCAGGAATCGATATGGCATGTCTTACGACCGGAACAAAACGCGCCGTGAAAATGACCCCTGTCCCATACTTGCGGAACCACTCTTCGGAATGGTCGATGTGCTTTTTCTGGATCAGTATGTATTTTCCGTAGCGTTCAAGTACAGGTCTTCCGCCATAACGGCCAATCCAGTAAATAAATAGCTGGGCTATGACACCGCCCACGGTACCAAAAATCAATGCACCGAAAAAATTAATATGGCCTTGTGAAACGAGAAAACCTCCATATGCCAGTACAATTTCACTCGGAATAACTTCAAGCATTAGTCCAAGCATAATTCCAAAGTATCCAAGACTCTGAATCCAATCGAATAATTGATTGACAATGTTATGAATAACGTCCATCTCGACCCTCTTTCTTCATCCTGATTGGCAGTGCCCTTCCGCACCATGGATGTTCGTCCCTATTTTATCACAGGCCTGTAGCTGTTGCTACTTCACCCGTCTGGGATAGTGTCCCGCAGGCAGGCGTTTGCATATGGTATCGGGAGAGGAGCGTGAGAAGATGTCATTCAAATCAGCACCCGGTACTCCCCCGGTCAAACATAACACCCCAGGCCAGAAACTGCCTTCTGCCCGCGGTATCCGAAGAGCATGCAGCAAAGAGCTGTATCGAACAGCCAAAAAGCTAAAGGTATATATCTCCCCCGAGCTGATGAAGCAGGCGGAAGAATTGTATTATGGGAAGGTCATCACCAATCTGCTCTGGATCGGAGAAAATCGGGATAATCGCAAAAAATTATGCGAATGGTGGAACGCGGATGTCAGCCTAGAGATTGCGACTCTATGGGGTGTAGAGGTAGAACCGCTGCAAGCTGCCTTTAAGAATGCGTTTGGCGGATATCGCCTGTAAATTCGGAGTACTGGACAGGTAGATGAACAGCTTATAGTACAGCATATTGCTTGATTTTGAATAACCCGAACTGAGGCGTAAAGCAATACTTTCAATGGATCAATGCGAGATTGTTCATGCCGTTAAAAGTTGAATCATTGTTTTCATGGATCTCGTTCTCTTTTAGCGTTGGATGAGGTCAGATATTCAGGGAATCTTTCTGGTCACCTCTGAAGCAAGTGGATCAAAAGCAAGGAGGCGCAGATTATCCCCGTAACGTAATGCGTCTTCTCCAAGCTCAAAACGCCGATCATTTCTATCCTTCTCTGATGCTACTTTTTCGGCCAGTTGTCTGTAACGTTCATATATCCTTACTCCAGCAGCAGCGGTCTGCCTTCCTCGTTCAGCATACCCTGCCGCCAGTTCCCTCCGTGATGCCTGTTCCATCCAATACAGGGCTTGGGACTGGCTGGACGCGTCAAAACGATTCTGGGCCAGGCCTTGTTCAAAATAGTTCCCGGCCGACTCTCCTCTACCCGATTGAGCGGCTAACCGCCCCAACTCTCCGTAGAGTTGGGGTGAAACAGGGGAAAAGGACAAGCTCTGCACCAATATGGAGTCAGCCTTTTTCGCTGGAAGCGTACGGGACAGGGAGATGGCGATATCCGGTCTGTAGGGGTTGAACTTGTACGCCGCAGTAAGTAGCGCTTTACGCTCAGTATCTCCTGAATCTTTTGACATGGCTAAACGATATTGTTGTTCTGCCGCCACTTGTTGTCCAGCAAGCCAGACTGTGCCGCCAAGCCAAAACATGACGAACAGTCCCGTTAATATCCCTTGAGGCCACGGGCTTAACGGACGGAGAAAACGAGACCGTTTTTTGTCAGCCACGGATTCCTGAAGAGTTGACGACGAGAGGGCCCAGCCCCCAAGCCAAATGAACATCATCCAATTGAAGGTGAAGCTCCAGTCAAAGTCCATAGCGCCATGGAGGACAAAAACAATAACCGAAGGCAGCAGCTGCGGTGCATACCTCCACATCGTTCGCAGGGTGGAAAAGAACCATCCGGCGATGAGCAGCAACCCGATCACGCCTGTATCGAGTGCCAGATCGAGGAAGCCGTTGTGGACCTCGCCTCCGACATAAGGCGAGGATTGGATGGCGCGAAACATATTGCGCCATGTCTCTCCCCCGTGGCCCAGCCATGCGGCCTCGGTCCAGAGCTTCAGGGCGTCCCGCCACATCTGAAGGCGGGACAGCCCTGTGCCGACACCAGCCGCCATGCGGTCGGCTGTGGAGGCCACGGCCACAGTGGCGGCGGCGATTCCCGCCAGCACTGTGGCCGTGAGGGCAGCGGCGCGTGCACGAGCGCCGCTGTGCCACAAACGGCACAGCAGCAGCGTGCCGAGCAGCGCAGCTGCCCATGCTCCGGCCAGTGCCAGCAGGCCGGGCACGGGTGCAGGCGCCAGCTGGGCCGCAGCCAGCTGGCGGTAGAGCCAGGCCGCGCACGCCAAGGGCGCGGCTGTGGCCAGCAGCAGCGGCAGGCGGGCACCGCGCCGCTGCAAAGCGAAGGCGGCGACCGCGGCGCAGCCGGTCGCCAGCCAAGCGCCGCGCGACTCGCTCAGCAGGAGCGCGGCTTGCGCGGGCATGAGCGGCAGTGCTGCCGCGATGAGCCGCCCGGCCGACAACGGCCGGGCCATAGCGCGCGCGGCGGCAGCCAGCCGCTCCAATGCGTACATGCCAACGATGGCACCGTACGCATTAGGGTACTGCAGCAATCCGCCGAGCCTGGCTCCGGCGGAGCTGATCTCGGGGTCAGCGGTTCGCATGACCCCATAAGGCAGCGGCAGCACACCGCACGCGGCTAGCACTCCGCTTAGCACAAGCAGGCCGCCTGCCAATTGCCAGCCACAGGCAAACCATCGCGTTCCGTTCGCGCGTGATGCCAGTATGACGGTTAGCAACGCAAATATCGCCAGAAGGCTCCAGCGCAGCATCTCATCCAAGCTTCCCTGTACACTGACAGAGCCCATCCCTATATGCAGGCCAAACCAGACTGCTATTGCCAGGGGCCAAAGCATCCAGCGGAAGTGTGCATATTGCATAATCGCCTCATATAGTCGTTTGAGGTAATCCAACCACTGAGCAATCCCTAACTGCCCTCTCGTCTTCGGTGCATTAAAGCACATAATGAACAAAACAAACCAAATAAGTACACTTCCTGATGCCATCAATACCATAGGATACACGTCCGTAGCATAAAACAATCCTCTACATAGACATCCTGCCAACAGTAAAGCCACTGCAATTAAACCAAGAACTGCGGTTAGTGCCGATTCTGAACTCCACTTAGTCTTCTCATCTGATCTCGCCTCCTTCATGCGCCTCCCTCCTTTCTCCCGTCTCCGTATTCTTCTTAATTAATTTCAAACAAAAAAAGACAGAAGCTCCCAATAGGGTCTTCTGCCTGATTTCATGCCTTTGGCACATTATATATATTTTCACGGGACCCTCTTACCAGTATGTCCCGTCAACGGCGATGACAGACGAACTGCGTCGTCTCAAAGGATCAAATAACTCAATCATGTATCTATCCTTTTTTCCATCTGCCGTCAAACATCATGCTTCACTCTTCATTATTCCCGTACATTCAACAGTGATCACAGTGGCTGGCATCTTGGGTGACACCATTGATCGATTCCTCATTTGAATTCTCTTGGCTCGCATCTGCCCCATGGTTCGGCGCAGCTTCTTTCAGCTTGCCGTCACCTGGAAGCAAGTCCGCACATGCCCGCTCCAAATAAGGATCTGCGTGAATGAAATCACGGAATGCAGTATATTCTTTCCACATGTCAGCAGTCTGCCCAGCCTGGCCTCGTACGGCACGGATTAAAATATTTTTCGGCGTATGCTCCATGTCGATAAATTCAAGCAGCTGCGTTTTGTATCCCATCAGATCGAGCAGCTTGGCCCGAATGGCATCGGTTGCCAAAGCGGAGAAACGTTCCTTTAGAATACCGTGTGACAACAACGGATTCATCACGTTGGATTCAATCTGGTCAAACAGCTCGTGCTGACAACACGGTACAGATAGAATAACGGAAGCGCCCCAACGAACAGCTTTTTCCAAAGCAGCATCGGTTGCTGTATCACAGGCATGCAGCGTTACGACCATATCCACTTCATTGAGCTCGTCGTAGTCAGCGATGTCCCCAACGAGGAACTTCAGGTCACCGTAATGCAATTTGTTTGCCAGATCATTACAGTGTTCAATCACATCGGCTTTTAAATCGAGTCCAATAATTTTGAGTGATCTGCGCTGTTGAACGGACAAATAGTGATATAAAGCAAAGGTGAGATAAGACTTTCCGCAACCAAAATCAACAATGGTCAATGGACGGCCCTCCGGCAGATGCGGGATGACATCCTGTACCATTTCGAGGAAACGGTTGATCTGTCTGAACTTGTCGTACTTGCGAGCCAAAACGCGGCCTTCCTCGCTCATAATCCCCAGCTCGACCAGGAACGAAACGGGAACTCCATCTTCCAGCACATATTGCTTTTTGCGATTATGCGAGAGGTCCACCGCAGTCTTGGAAGGCGACTTGGTCAGGATGGACACTTTATATTTTTTGCTGATCAAAATTTGATAGTCTGCGTCTGTAGTACAGAGCAGTCCTTGACGAAACGTCTCTTCGCATAGCAAAGTCATGCGCTCTGCCGCTTCATCCGGAGTCAAATTCTCGTGCAGCACTTTGTTGGTATAATGAAATGCGAATTGATAATGAAGCTGATTCTTGAGCGTTACCGGCTTGACTTGCACTTTCGTATACGAGACATTGTCCCGTCTGCGCAGCTGGCTCCAGGTCGCTGTAATCAGCGAATTCTGTTCAAAGATGTCTTGTATAAGCTTTCGCAATGAATCCACGGGGGTACATCTCACTTTCGGTTTGGTTTGGTCAACCGTTACCATAACACAATTCCGTTCCCTCTCCAAGTTAACGGCCTATTCATCGGTTTAACGGTTCAGCTCGGCAATCCCCTCTTCCACTTCCTCACGAGGCAAACCACCTTGTTGCAATTGCTCATCTTCCAGTTGTCTTAACCTTTCATAGAAAGCCTGTACCTCACCCCGATAATGAATGGGATGACTATCGTCTACCTGCAGCAGTCTGTACCAGCTATTCTCAGCCTGATCATAACGCCCCTGCTGTTCACGATACAGGGCAAGCTGCTTTTCCGTTCGTGCGGGAAGTTCGTATTGTTTCGTCTGCTCCAATATTCCCTCCACACGATCTGGTGCATCCAGCAGCTTCGGATTAGCCCCATTATTCAGTGCGTACAGGTAAAAATGAAGTGATCTCATCAGACGAATAAGTGCTTCATTCTCCGACTCCATTTTTTCCTGGTCATCTATGCCCTCTACTTTGGCCTTTTCATTATAAATGTACGCCTCTTCTTCGATCAGCCTGGCGGCTTGTTGCAGATTGTCCACTTCAATGACGCCGCGAAAACGGAACATTTCAATGACATCCTCGGCCGGCAGTGAGTTCAGCAGAGATAAATTCAGTCCAAACTGCCTACGCAGTAGCTCGTCCAGCTCGGATAGAGCCTCCGTGTGTTTTCGCTGTTGTTTAAGTGTAAATACTTTGCCGATCGCTTCTGTCATTTCCTCCATCATGCGGAGCAGATAATCTTTCCTGAACATGCTATGTGCCCCCTCATCATTCGATCGTGTACATTCCAGTTTCACTTGCATGATCCATTCTCATCATTTTAATTCATGCCATGACAAAAAGCCAAAACATGGTCTATGGCTCGATCTATGCTCTGGCCCTGAACAAATAAAACCCCTGCCGTTCTTGAGCGAACGTTGCAGGGGTTTAGCAAAATACCGACGCTCCGCCAAGGAGGCGAAATCATCCGATACTCTATTCATGTTCCATTATTACTTCGATAATCCCGTCAAAAATTGTTTAATGACCTGAATTAAATCTTCCGGAGCTTCATACATGCTCATATGTCCTGCCCCAGGAATCACGGCTTGTGTAATATGTGGTTTGTCACTTGTGAATGTACGTTCCGGCGGAATGACGGCATCCTTCTCTCCGGCAACCAGCAGGACAGGAAGCGGTGTAGCGGACAATACATCACGACGATCCGGTCGTTCCCGCATAGCCAGTGCAGCTCCAGTTGCCCCTTGTGGCGCAGTCTGGTAACCAATTTCCTTCACACGAGTCACTTGCGTCGATAGCGATTCTACATGTTCTTGTGCAAACAAACCGGGAACCAGCCCATCTACAAAGTGAACAATGCCTTCCGTCTGAATGGTGGATACTGCACGAAGGCGTTTTTCTTTGCCTTCTTCACTATCCGGATAGGCTGTGGAATGTATCAAGCCGAAGGCATTCAATCGTTCTGGGTGGCGCTGTGCGATAGAAAGTGCGATATATCCGCCCATGGAGTGACCGAGCAGGAAAGCCTTGTCCACCTTTAGCTCATCCATTAATTGCAATACGTCATTGCCCATCTGATCAATGGTATAACTACCTACAGGTGCGTCCGTTTTTCCGTGTCCACGCAGATCGGGTACGATGCAACGATAGCTGCGTGCAAGCTCAGGCACCACTTCATCCCAGTAGGATGAACTGCCGCAGTATCCGTGGAGCAAAATGAGTGCTTCTCCCTTACCCTGTTCGGCATAACAAATCGTCGTTCCGTCACACATCACTTTTTCCATATAAATCCCTCTCTCTGCGCGAATTAAATTAATTCAAGTTGTATATTATTAAGCCTGCATATCATTAATGAAACGTTTATCTGTATTTCACTGCTTCGGCGACCGCCTCTGCAATCGATCTGGACATGCCCATAACGAAATGAAGCGAGGTCATCTGTAGAATGGAATAAGGTCTCGGTCCATTAGCATTCACTACAGCAGCCACGCTGTAATGACCAACTGGCGGCAGCTTGCCTCCAACCGATTTTGCCGGAATCAGTGGATGTTCCGCAAGATAGTATGTACCTGTTGCCTGTTTTGGACCCAGACAAGCATCAATGGCGATGATGGCATGATGTGACGGGACAAGCGCCAGCCTCTTCTCCAGTGTATCCGCATCACAAGGAGAAGCCAGAGTTCCTACAACGTGATTCACTCCATACTCCTGCAGTAGACTGCCTGTCAGTGGGCCCAGAGCATCTCCGGTGGAACGGTCCGTCCCGATACAGACAAAGGTGATTTCATCCGGTGAATGAAGCTTATAGATGTGCTTGAAAAATAATACCAAGTCTTCTCCCTGCACATTGTGGCGGGCTTCCCTACTTTGATGACGAACCAATTCCCGCTTATATACGGCCAATCTCTTACCTCCTTATACACATGTACTTCCTGCCTGAGTCTCTATTGTTATATTCCTCATTTTACCCGATGCTTGATTTCGTCGCAAAAGCATTGGCCTGAGCCTGTCCAATCATGATACAATGACAACAGTTTCCGATACGGAAGGGATGGACATAACGATGGATTTAACGCAAGCAAGCGCAGCCAACATGGAATATATGATTGAAGCAATCAAAACGAAGTTGCGGATGGCCAGTGGAGCTGCCATGCAGGCTTCGTCTTTCCCACTTGCGAAGTATGAAGATTTGTTTGACCTGTATGAAATGGTCCTAAGCAAGGAACATCTGAGTATCTCTGAAGTGGAAGCTGTCGCTTCCGAACTGGGTAATCTCCGCAAATCCTAGGGCGGCATCGCCCAGCAAACTTTGAGAGACTCTTTTACGAAGGCAGCTACAACAAGCCGTACAAAAAGGACCTGTTCTCCACATCACAGTGGAGACAGGTCCTCTTGCGTTTGTTTTTTTCGTTAAGGCAAATCCACCAATACAAATTCAGCCGTCTCGCTGCCTGTACCTGTAATTTGCAGATCACAGCTTTTGCGGATACGTGCAGCATCACCCGGCTTGAGATTGAAGTTGCCGTCTGAACATACAATCTCGATATGGCCACTAATCAGGAAGAGATGTGTACGCCTATCTTCATGTTGAGGGTACATTAATTTTTGACCGGATTCCAGGTGGGATAGATAACAAGTTACATCCTGTGAAATAGGCAATGCTCCCTCGGCTCCTTCTCCCCCTTGCCCCGATACAATCGGACAAAGACGGTTCAGATGCTCCTGAGCCTCTACACGACGATTAGTATACGAGGGCTTCAACATGCGCTGGGATGGCAGGAACCACATCTGTAGAAAGCGTACCGGTTCATCCTCTGACGGGTTAGTCTCTGAATGCTCTACGCCGGTGCCCGCACTCATGACCTGAACTGTTCCCGGTTCCAACAATTGCTCCGTTCCCATGCTATCCGTATGTTTCAACGTACCTGATATGACATAACTAACAATCTCCAAGTCATGATGTGGATGTCGCTTAAAGCCTTCCTGCGGCATCAGTGTGTTGTCATTATGAGCCAGAAGACAACCAAAATGGGCATTGCTTGGATCATCATAGTCCGCAAAGGAAAAGCTGAATTCACTGTGTATCCAACCTCGATCCGACGTGTGCCTTTCTTCCGATGTCACTACTTTAATCATGTTCATCCACCTCCAAGGGTTTAGAGCTGCCGCACTGTCGCAGCAGTTCTTGCGTGTATATTTAGAATTCTATAGATCAATACCAGTTGGTATGTCATCTTTACCCGTGGTCCGGGAATTCTAATCACGCCCCTTGCATATGGTTATACGCTTTCTTCAGGTGAGTGAAGCTTGAATTCGCTCTCTGCCCGCCCTACGACTTTACCTGCGTCGTTCCGAATGTCAGGTGGATATACTTCTGCCAGTCGTTCGATGGTTTTT
Source organism: Paenibacillus sp. RU5M (assembly GCF_900221055.1). Classification (NCBI taxonomy): domain Bacteria; kingdom Bacillati; phylum Bacillota; class Bacilli; order Caryophanales; family Paenibacillaceae; genus Paenibacillus; species Paenibacillus sp. RU5M. Next base: position 24,014 of record NZ_OBQM01000012.1, read on the forward strand.
CGATTGCTGTAGCCAATCTGCTCCAGAATGGATTGGGCAATATAGGCCCATTCTTCTTCCGAACCATCAAGCACTTTGAACGTAATTCCGAGGCGTTCCTTTTTCAGGGCAAAACCAAATACACCCTTGAAGCCACCTTTGGCTACAATGTTGCTGTCTTCAAGCAGCACGGAATCCACACGCTGCGTTCCTCCTACCATTAACGGATATTCGTTCATGGCTCCAGTAATGGTCTCTACGGCCGAACGTGTAGATGGGTCCTCGATCAGATCCGGGCAAGCCAGCTTCAGATATGCGTTCGACAATGCCGATAACGGCAACGAAAATACCGGAAAGCCGCAGCCATCCGTCCCAAGTTTAATTTCTTTCTGTTCAATCCCTGCCATATAGGCCATGGTCTCAAGAATTTCACGCTGTACCGGATGTTCTGGTTCTGCATAACTTCCCAAATCGGCCTGTTTCATCTGAGTGTATGCGAGAACGCCCAGATGTTTACCGGAGCAGTTGTGGAGAATACGACGCTTCTCTCCTTGAGATCGTAGCCATTGATTTCGGCTTTCTTCATTGAGGGGGTAACTCGGTGCGCAAATCAAGCACTCTTCACCCAACCCTATTTTGCTTTCTATCTGCTCCAACACCTGAATATGCATCGGCTCCGAACGGTGTGAGGAAGACATAATGGCAATCTCCTGAGCTGTCAGACCGTAATGCCCAGCAATACCAGCACGAATCCCCGGAATGGCCTGAAAGGGCTTGGCAGATGAACGGGTAAACGCTCTAAAATGCGGATCTCCGGCTGAATATACAACATTGCCGTTCTCATCCGTAATGCTTATGTGTCCGTAATGGGCGCATTCCATAACGCCCGCACGGTATTCTTTAATTAACAGGGCACTCTCCATGCGAGTTCTCTCCTTTATACTCCCGAATTCATCTCTGCTTTGCGTCACGACGCCGCATGGGATATCTTAAATAGTATAGTACAAAAGCGACGTTTTTACAGTTTTTTCGACAGACATTTCGGGTAATCCTTTATCAATCTTTATCTACCTACTACCATTACTGAAGGAGATACTTATTTATGCTGCGCAAAACGCAATTACCCACTTCCGGGTTAGCTCGCAAAACTTCAGTACGTCCACTGCTCAACTGGGCTGGTGTCGGAATTATAGCCAGCGTTTCGGTCGTCTTCTTGCTGGCGGCTCTGGGAGCGTTGCTGGGTAACGATGTTATCCTTTCATTGGATGACAGGATCCAGCAGTTATTTTATCTGAACTCAGATTCACGTCTTCATCTGTTGCCTTTCATTTCATTCATTACTGCGCTCGGTTCTTTCAGACTTTCTGCCATCGCAGCTATCGGTTTTTCAATTCTTTTCTTGTGGCAGCGTTGTCCCCGTTTCCTCATATATGGTTATGCGTTACTCAGCAGTTTTGCCATGATGTGGATTCTCAACACCTTATTGAAGGAAATATTCAGGCGTAGTAGACCTGAGCTGGAACATCTGCTGGTTGTTCATGGATATAGTTTTCCAAGTGGTCATGCGATGATCTCGATGGGGTTTTATGGCATGCTCTTTGTCATCTGGGCGATTGAACGACATCAACGTATGTCTGGAGTTGCACTGCCTGTCATTTGCGGAATCACATTTATATTTCTGGTCGGCCTCAGCCGCATCATGCTGGGTGTACATTTTCCAACCGACGTTTTCACCGGATTTGCTGCAGGACTGGCTTGGATCTTCTGTATGATTAAAGGGATTCAACGTTCCGTCTGAATTGTACTATCCTATAATTTCCAGTACAGATCTCCCTACATTGATTGTTTCACCTGGAAGCACGGCGTTTATATACGAAGTAAGCAAACGCGAACAGACACCATCCTACATCAAGTACAAAGGAGGCGGTTGTTATGTGGGGTATTATTATCAGCATTGTGATGGCAGTCATTATCGGTGTAATCGGTGATGCACTTGCCGGTCATAACATGCCTGGAGGAATTATTGGTGCAATGGTTGCCGGATTTGCCGGAGCCTGGCTGGGAGCACTCTTGCTTGGTAACTGGGGACCGGTCATCGGTAACTTTGCCGTAATTCCTGCTATCATTGGAACAGCAGTCTTTGTCTTTTTGCTGGGGCTTGTGTCCAGACTGTTCAGACAGGCTGCCTGATCGGTGCAACAAGGTGTTCGTTGTTTCGTATTCGTTTCTTAAATTTGAAGAAGGAGTGATTTGACATGAATAAAGCAGAAGAACAATATCCTGTACAAAGCGGTTCCACTTTCGCCAAAGGTATTTTCATCGGAGGTTTGCTGGGAGCAGCTGCAGCACTACTCTTTGCCCCTAAACCAGGACGCGAATTGCGTGATGACCTTTCCGAGAAAGTGGGGATGGTTACAGATCGCACAAAAGAAGTTGCAGCGGTTGTCGGTGATAAAGCTTCCGAACTGGCTAAAACGGTCTCTTCCAAAACTTCTGATATTGCAAAAACGGTAAACCAAGGCCGTAATGACGTTATGGACTCCGTAAGAAAAGCTTCCGCTGATGTAGCGAATGAAGCATCCAAAGCGTCGGACGAAGTGGCTACCGCTTCTGTAGAAGCGAAGGAAGATGCACGTAAAGAATTGAACTCGACCAGCCTGTAAGGCTTTGGATCGAGTGACCAATAGCCAGCTGTATTCCAGCTGGCTATTTTTTATCCACGGCGAGATTAAAGGAGGAAGAACATGAGTAAAGTCACAATGAACGGCAATACGCCTATAACCGGAGGAAAACCTGCACAACAGTATGATACCAGCGAACACCCTTTTGAATTGCGACATGAGGTCAAACGTCTGAATACTCGGCTGGATCAGATTGCAGACAGTTTGGAAAAATCTCAAATCAAGGATATTATCGAAAACTACAGCAGTCCCAAAAAACGTATCATTACCAACTTCACCGCTGGTATGGCACGTGGTTTGGGTTTGACGGTAGGGACCTTCGTCGTTCTTGGTCTGCTCGCTTTTATTCTCAGTCAATTCGTGAACATGCCAATTGTAGGACAATATATTGCTGACTTACTGGGATACATTGAAGATTATAAAAAATAAAAGGCACAGGGTGAGGCTGACAAAGTCATCGCCTTCGTTTGCCATTGGCATGCTTCTCTGTTTCTTTGGCCGACGGCTGGGAAGACTTCACTTTGAGCAGATCCCCTGTCCAGCCCTTCATCATCATCCATACATACATGCCGATCATGCTAATGATTATAAGCGCAAGGACGAGTACAACACCCCATGTTTTGTCGATCCAAGGCAGATTCTCGAAGTTCATTCCCCAGATGGCTCCTGCAGCCGTTGCGGGTGTGAATACCGAGGTTACAAGGGTCAGTGTCTTCATAATCTCATTGCCCCGCACCCCTGAAATAGCATTATCAATGGAGATCAATGTATCAATCTCTGTCTCATAATGTTTGAACAAACGCTCCATCCTTTCGATCCGGTGCTGGAGCTGCTGGAAAAAGCGATTCTCTTTCAATTCATCCAGGTAGGCTTCCCTGGCAGCAGCCATCAATTCGGAATACGGAATGAACAGGTTACTCCAATACAGCAGCTCAAATCTAGCTGCAAGAATCTGATCCATCAACGTTCGTGCATTGCGGGATTCCATCGTCCGCTCCAAATCCCTCAAGTTCATCTCAAAATGATCCATACCCACATGGTAATAATGCAATATCGCGCGAAAGAGCACAAACATGCCGTCCCTTGCTTCACTGCACTGTTGTAACATGGCTGCACGTTCACCTGTATTCATAATACCTCTGGTATTATCATCTACATTCAAGGTAACCAGTCTTTCTTGATCCACATAGAAAAACATCTGATTATCTTTACGTGGATCGTTTCTTTCATTCTTGACCGCATATAATAATGACCCGAATATCACGGGCTCCGTGCCGTTCATGAAGCGGACGGACAGGTAGTTGGACTCTACCTCCGGTATTTTGCGAAGCCAGTACTGCATTTCTGGAAATGCGTTCGTCAGTTCCTCCAAGGCATCAGCCATACTCTCCTGATCAGGTGCAACCCAATCCCACCATTCCCAATGGTCTGAGTAGGTAAGCTTGTCCCGACGCGCTTCCAGCTTGACTTTATCCACAATCACAAACATCCACTCCTGCATTCATACTGTCATTAGAAAATCATTGATCCCAAAAAAAGGACACGTATGCATTCCATTGGAATCACGTGTCCTTCTCTATGCCGTGCTCAATATCGTCACCGATCTACATCTCATAATAATGAAGCATTCGACATAATCTGTTTTAATTTCTCAGTGGCTCGCTTCTGGATACGAGATACACTCATTTGGGATACTCCCAATTTCTGAGCAATTGCCCGCTGCGACTGACCATCCTGAAATGCCAAAATAAGCACTTTTTGTTCCTGTTCCTTCAATTGTCCCAATGCCTGCTGCAAGTCCATCCGCTTCTCAACCGAATCGAAGTCATTCACATCAGAACTGATTAGTTCGCCCAAAGTGGCTGCACTCTCATCCTGTGATAGCGGAGAATCCAGTGACACATAGTGGTAACATTCCCGACCAGCCAAGACTTCGATGGTTTCCTCAGGGGTTAAATCCAGGTATTCAGCAATCTCGTTCACACCTGGTGAACGCTCCAGCTTCACTGTCAATTCATCAATGGCATGCTGGACAAGTGCTCCCTTTTCCTTAATTCTACGGGGCACCTGAATATACCAGGACTTGTCCCTTAAATAATTCTTCATATGACCGATCATGCTCTTCATGGCATAAGGTTCAAACGGAATACCCAGATTAATATCGTATTGCTTAAGCAAACGAATTAGGGCCATCTGCCCGGTCTGATACAAATCCTCATACAGATCGGGTCGGTTCCGCGCAATTTTACCTGCTGCCATCTTCACCATCGGTTCATATTTGCGGATAAGAACTGTTGCAATTTCGTTATCCTGGGTTTGCTGGTATTCCCAGATCAAACCTATTGCTTCAGACATGGACTCTGGGGGAGTCACTTTTTCATTCATACTTTCTCCTCACTTCTTGCAAGACGTTTTACGAGTACTACTTTCGTACCTTTGCCCGTCTCACTTTCCACACTGACATCGTCCATCAGAGCTTGCATCAGGTAAAATCCAAGTCCACCGATCTGGGCATCTGTCAGTTCTTTGTCATGAAGGCCTGCACGGGATACCGCCGGGTTAATGTTCTCGAAGCTGGCTCCTTCATCTTTGACGGTAATAGCCAGCGTGTCATTATCCACTTCGAACACAACCTCAACCATGCCGCCTTCGTGTGAGTAAGCATACAGTACAGAGTTATTACAGGCCTCGGATACAGCAACCTTCATATCCTCAATGTCCTCATAAGAAAATCCCATTTTGGACGCAACACCATAAAGATTGAGTCTTACAATATCAACGTAATCAGCTGTCGCCGGTAAATTAAGGGTGACTCTTTGAACTTCTGCATTCATTCCTTTTTCGATCCTTTCCTATTGGGAATTCTTCTGTGAGACAAAGAATTTGGCAATACCCGTCATATCAAAAAGTTTCTGAATTTGCGCAGGAACTTCCTGTACTTCAAAGCGAGCTTCCATTCCATGCCGTGCTTTCAGAACAGATAACAGGATACCAATCCCTGTACTATCGATGTACTTCAAGTCTTGCATGTTAATAATCAAATCTTGTTCCTTGTTGTCCACAAGCGGCTCCATCACTAAACGGAATTCAGGAGCAACCGACAAATCCAGTTCGCCAGTCAGATACACCGTGCACACGCCATCAAGTGTTTCTGTTCTTGCATTGAATTTTTCATTTTTATTTGTATTCATTAGACATCTCTCTCCTGATCAATGGTTTCTTTACCTAATAACCCATCTACAGCACATATGAAACAGTAATCGAATTAGCAAATATTTCAATTCGCCTGATTTATGGCCGATGCATTGGATTTGAACCCTTGTCTTTCTTCCTGAAATCGGGACAACTTCTGTTTCACATTGCCCATTTTCACAGGTTTACTGATGTAATCGTCCATACCTACAGTGGAACATCGCTGCTGAATACCATCCATGACATTGGCGGTCATCGCTACAATAATTGGCTGCTGGTCTTGAGGAAGGCTCTCACGAATTCTGCGAGTACACTCCAATCCATCCATCACGGGCATTTGCAAATCCATAAATATATAATCATAATTGCGATTCGCCAAAACCATCTCCAGCGCCTTCTTGCCATCTTCGGCGATATCTGCGACGAGTCCAAGCTTGCCCAGCATAATAGACATTAGTTTCTGATTAATAGGATGATCATCGACGATTAATACGCTTGGATGCATTTCATCATTTTTTTTAATGTCCGTAAGCTGATCTTCCCCCATACCTGTCGTCAGCTCAGTCTCAACATGCCGCTGCGCTTGAATGGTAAATACAAACGTAGCACCACGCAGCTCCGACGTATCCAGATATATCTTTCCACCCATCATTTCAACGAGCGTTTTGCATATAGCCAGCCCCAGACCCGTTCCACCATACTTACGCGTCATGGATGTGTCCAGTTGGGAAAACGGCTGGAACAGACGATCTACTTTGTCTGGTGCTATGCCTATTCCTGTATCTTTTACAGCAAACTCCAGCGTCATTCGCCCGTCTTTTTCCTCATTAACGGATACGATCAGATACACGCCACCGTGGTCCGTGAACTTGATCGCATTAGCAATCAGATTCAACAAGACCTGGCGCAGCCTCGCCATATCTCCATAGATCAGTTCAGGTACCGAATCTTCCAGGAAATATTCCAGCTCAATATTCTTTTTGCCAGCTTCAACCGCGAAGAGTCTCAGTACTTCACGAATACAGGAAACAAGTTCGAACGGATGCTCTTCCAGCTCCATTTTGCCGGATTCCATCTTGGTGAAATCGAGGATATCGTTAATCACCGTAACGAGTGCATCGGCACTGCGACGTACAATGTCCGCATATTCCTTCTGATCTTCCTTCAGATCCGTTTCCATCAACAGATCAACCATACCGATAACGCCATTCATCGGCGTACGAATCTCATGACTCATCATGGCAAGGAACTCGGTCTTTGCGTTTGCAGCGATTTCCGCTTCCTCTTTGGCCTGAATGAGCTGTTGGTTCATTTTCTCCAGTTCCTGCGTCTTCTGATGCAGCAGCATCGTCTGTGTTTTCAAACGTTTATTCGTGATAAACATTTCTACAAAGCCCTCGATTTTGGATTTCAAAATTTGAGGGATAAACGGCTTGACCATATAATCAATGGCTCCTGCGGAATAACCTGCAAATAAATGCTCTGCCTCTCTGCTATTTGCAGAGATGAAAATAATCGGCACGTCCTTGGACTTGTCACGCGCCTTGATTAACTTTGCTGTCTCAATTCCGTCCATCCCAGGCATCTGCACATCCAGCACAATGACCGCAAATTCGTCTTTCAGCAAACAGCGAAGTGCCTCTTCCCCGGAGGTTGCCTTGACGAGCTTGTACTGTTCCGATTCCAGAACCGCTTCGAGAGCGAGCAGGTTCTCGGGGCGGTCATCTACCAATAATATGTGGATTGGTTCATTGAGCCCCATGACTAAGCTTAACCCCCTATTTAATCTTCCGGTATATTTTTTCCGTCCGGTCTAACGGCTCGTAGGCATCGCTGAATTCCGTAAAATGTATCGATTCTTTAGATCCCAGAACAAGGATGCCGAAGTGGCTCAAACTTTCATGAAAAAGTCCGTGCACATGGTTTCGCAATTCATCATTGAAATAAATCATGACATTGCGGCAAAAAATCACATTAAACTCGTTAAATGACCGGTCTGTCGCCAAATTATGTTCGGCAAAAATAATATTTTTCCGTAAATAAGGATGAAATATAACGGAATTATATTTCGCAGTGTAATACTCCGAGAATGCGCGGGTGCCCCCGGCTTCCAGATAATTTGTAGTATATAATTTCATTTTCTCAATGCCATATACGCCTTCCTTGGCCTGCTGCAATGAGCGATCATTCATATCTGTTGCGTATATTCTTGCCTTGTCGTATAGTCCTTCCTCATGCAGCATAATCGCCATGGAATAGACTTCCTCTCCTGTAGAACAGCCAGCATGCCATATCCGGATGTATGGATAAGTCCTCAGTACAGGAATAATCTGTTCCCGGAAGAACCGAAACAAGGTTGGATCACGAAACATTTCTGTTACAGGGATGGACAGATTCTGTACAAAACGATCAAATGCAGAACGGTCATGAAGCACTTTTTCCTGTAAACCTGAAATGGTCTTTAGTCCTTCGGCATGTACATAATGCCAGATTCTACGTCTTAACGACGGTAACGCGTAGTTCCTGAAATCATATCCATATAAACGGTGCATACCTTCCAATAGCAACTCGATCTCGATCAGTTCACGCTCTTCATCTTGCGGCATGCGGATCGATTCTGCCTCCGCCTCGGTAGGTTCCCACGGTGTCATATCTTCTCTCCACTTCTTCATTTGTTACTTGCGTAATAGATGTATTGTCCTTCATTACCCAAACTATCGGGTTACGAATACAGCCATACCCGCATTAAGGATAACAATTGATCCGTTTGGATCGGTTTTTTCACATAATCAGATGCTCCAGCCTCGATACACTTGCCACGATCCTCTTTCATGGCTTTTGCGGTTAAGGCGATAATTGGCAATTTTTCAAACTTCGGTATCTGTCTGATCCGTGTCATGGCCTCATAACCGTCCATCTCCGGCATCATCATATCCATTAATACTAGATCGATCTCCGGGTTCTTATCCAGAATCTCCAGAGCTTCACGGCCGTTCTCCGCAAATGTCACATCCATGCGATAGCCTTCAAGCACGCTTGAAAGGGCAAATACATTACGGATGTCGTCATCCACTAGCAATATTTTCTTGCCTTCAAACAAGGTTTCCTTATTATGCAGCTTCTGCAGAATTCGACGCTTGTCTTCCGGCAGGTTAGCTTCTACCCGGTGCAAGAACAAGGTCGTCTCATCGAGCAGACGTTCAGGTGACTTCACGTCTTTGATGATAATGGACTCCGCATATTTGCGAAGCTTCATCTCTTCTTTGCTGTCCAGCTCTTTGCCTGTATAAATAATGATCGGAAGATCATTCAAGTACTGATCGTCCCGAATCTGGTCAAGCAGCTCGAATCCAGTCATATCTGTCAGCATCAAGTCCAGAACCATGCAATCATAGCGTTGACTGTGCAATTCATTCAAGGCCTCACTGCCAGTGGACACTGCTGTGATTGCAACATCATCGTGGCCAATCAGTTCAATGATGGCTTTCCGCTGTATTTCATCATCTTCCACAATCAATAGGCGTTTCAATTGATTCTCTGTATAGGATTCGATATGCGAGAAAGCTTTATCCAGCGAATCTTTACTGGAAGGTTTTTTCAGATAAGCAATGGCTCCCATCATCAAACCTTGTTTCATATCATCAATAACCGAAATGACATGTACCGGGATATGACGTGTCGCCGAGCTGCTTTTCAACTCACCCAGAATCGCCCAGCCATCCATCACAGGCAACTGGATATCGAGGATAATCGCATCCGGCAAATATTGACGGGCCATTTCGAGTCCTATGTCTCCCTGAAGCGCCACAATAGCCTTAAATCCTCTGCCTCTCGCCATATCCATCAAAATGTGCGCAAAATTCACATCGTCCTCAATGATGAGGAGAATCTTGTCACCTTCCAAGAGGTTTTCCTGATCATCCTCCAATTGTACAGGTACAGGGGAGTCGGATTGAGGTAGCTCCATAATTGAAATGCTTTCCGTATCAGGTGTCAGCAAGGTCTGTCTGCCTGAACGCATCGTCTGTGAGTCTCTTCCGAAGTTTTCAATCTCAGAAGTAGCAGCGGCTTCTCTTGCTATATCGTCCACCTGAACCTCCTCATCGTGATTATCCGGCAGGAACAAGGTAAAGCTACTGCCCACACCTTCGGAAGACTCTACCTGAATAGCACCGCCAAGCAGGCGGGCAAGTTCGCGACTTATGGACAATCCCAGGCCCGTGCCGCCATATTTGCGGCTGGTTGTACCGTCTACCTGCTGGAATGCTTCAAAGATCAGATCCGTCTTGTCCGATGGAATTCCGATGCCGGTATCCTTCACGGTAAAGCCTACGTATTCCTGGTTCGTATTCAGGTACCCAGGAAGCTCTTCCATTTTCATCTTCCGCCCAATCAGGCTTACAGATCCACGGTTCGTAAACTTGAACGCGTTCGACAACAGATTCCGTAAAATCTGTTTGACGCGGTGGCTGTCGGTATATACCCATTCCGGCAAATTGCTGTCGAACTCAATGTTCAGGTTGAGTTCTTTTTTATTCGCCATTGGACCAAAATTTTGTTGAACAAAGCTGGTCAGTTCTTCCATTCGCACCGTTTCGTAATTGATATCCATTTTGCCCGCATCCACCTTGGACAGATCCAAAATTTCATCAATCATTTTCAGCAAATCCGCACCGGACATATAGATCGTCTGCGCATATTCCTGCTGTTTAACACTCAGGTTTCCATCCTTATTCTCCGATAACAATTGGGACAGGATCAGAAGACTGTTAAGTGGTGTACGTAGTTCATGCGACATATTGGCCAAAAATTCCGACTTGTACTTGCTCGTCATCGACAATTGCATCGCTTGCTGTTCCAACTGTGTTTTGGTTTTCTCGATCTCGTCGTTCTTCTCTTCCACTTCACGAACCTGTTCTTCCAGTGCACGAGTCTTGGCAATCAGTTCGGTATTGAAGTGCTCCAATTCTTCCTGTTGACGCTGCAACAGTTCTTCAGAACGTTTGAGAGCCCCCGTCTGTTCTTCCAAATTCTCATTGGAACGGCGCAGCTCCTCTTGCTGTGTCTGAAGCTCTTCGGATTGAACCTGCAGTTCCTCGGTAAGCGCCTGGGATTCACGCAGCAGTTCTTCCACTCTCAAACGGCGACGAACGTTGTTGAGAATGACACCCAGATTCATAATCAGTTGCGAGAACAACTGTGTATGCAGATTCGTGAACCCTTCAAACGAAGCCAGTTCGACAACGCCAATCAGTTCATCCTCAAATACGACAGGATAGATCATCACACCAGAAGCACGCGATGCTCCCGTTGCTGATCCGATGTTCACATAATCCTCTGGAGTTTTTTCCAGAATAATTGGCGTCATATCCAATGCGGCTTGACCAATTAATCCCTCACCGATACGGTAAACCTCTTTGCCAACATCTTCGTTCTCTTCAAACGCGTAGGCACCATAACGTCTCAGTTCGTCCGGATGTTTCTCTTCATCAATCAGGTATACGACACCTAGTTGAGCTCCAAGCACAGGTGTAAATTCGCTGATAAACATCTGCGAGATCTGACGAATCGACCCTATACCCCGCAACAATTCTGGAACTCTAGCAATGTTCGAACTCATCCAGTTCTGATCTTGCTGTGCTTGTAAATAAGCTTTCTCAACTTCCAGTTTTTCTTCCAAATCATTGGATACATCCTTGAACACACTGGCAATCTGACCAATCTCGTCGGTAGACTTCACCTGTATGCGGCGAATGGTTCGATAACGTCCTTTGCCAAAACTGGTAATCATCATGGACACGGTATTCAGACCGCGTGTAATACTTGGCAGCACCCACATAATGACACCCAACGCGAGTAGTAATCCGGCAATCATGATGGCTACTGTAATCTGTACCGCGCGCATATAGGCTGCGTTCGCATCTTTAATCTCGGTATCTATCTCCTGGTCCTGATAACGGGACAGGGCATTCAGGCTGTCTACAGCTTCCTTTTGCACTGCCAAACCGATTGAGTTCCGGTAGTTATTGGCATCCTCTGCCCGATTCTGAGACATCAAACTGACCTGTCTTGCAGCATAAGCATTATAAGCTTCCCAGGCCGTATTCACACGATCCACCAGTTGATGCTCTGGTGCGCTGTCCGCCCGATCCCGCACTTCCTCAAGGTAGCCTTCGCCTTTTTTCTGCATCTCCTTCAAATCGCCGTCTGCAGCACTTATCGAATTGTTGGGATTCAGCAACAAGTTAGCCAGCACTTTGGCTATATCATTGACCTCTCCACGTGCAGCAGAAGTATATCTGACTTTGAGGTATCGCTCCTGATACATCTGATCGATCTGTTTATTGCTGCTGTTCAGCCGTTCGTAACTCACAAACGTAAGCACAATCATAATGGCCATCAGAGCTGTAAAGCCAATCAGCAGTTTATTTCTGATCTTCATTCAGCTTCGACCCCTTTATTTAAGGTAATCCATACCAAACATTTATCATCATCCCGCTCCTGCGGAATCTCATCATCGAAGAACAACGCCTGCATGGCCGCTTCATCCCACTGATGGGAACCCGCCAGTTTTTCCTTCAAAAATGCCTGCTGCATTTCCTGATCACCCTGGACGGCTTCAGTCAAACCATCCGTATAAAGGGCGATATGCCCCTCGCCTTCATAGTGAATGGTCTGTGGTTCAATATCCATCTTGTCGAACAGGCCTACAGGACAGCAGACGCTGTCAAGCGTTGTCACACTTCCGTCCTGGCGGAAAAAGAGTGCTGGCGGGTGACCCGCGTTAACATAATCAATTCGCTTCATTCGTGTATCTACGACCAGATATATCGCTGTAAAATAGTACTGCACCAGCTGTTTTTCCAGATGCAACTGATTAAAGCGACGATTCAGCTCCTGAATAACCTTCTCCGGGTCTACATACGTTGTAACGGTGTCTTTCAGCACGGAAGCAATGAACATGGTAAATAGGGATGAAGATATCCCATGCCCCATCATATCCAGCAATAGGACTCCATATCTGCCTTCACCAAGCGGGTACCACGAATACAGATCACCCGCAAGTTCAAACGAAGGTTTGTAAATAGCATTAACGTGGAACAATGGATCTTCAATAGCAGGGCTTAACACAGCATTCTGTACCATAGCCGCAAGTTTCAGTTCATCCTGAATCCGCTGATCCCGCTCTTTATGCCAATCCTTCTCTTGTTTCAGACGAAGCGCAAGACGGATTCTAGCCATCAGTTCGACTTTGTTAATAGGTTTGGTAACATAATCGGATGCACCTGCATCCAGCGCCTCGGCCAATTTCTTGGAATCTCCAATCGCGGTTACCATAATAATGGGTATATCCTTGAGATTTTCAAATTTTTGCACAATACTGCATGCTTCGATTCCATCCATCTCTGGCATCATCATATCTAGCAAAATCAGGTCAATATCCGACGGCTTGGGACGAAGTTCATTGTTTTCCCCACCTATCCCAAGGACTTCAAACATCTCCATGGCAGAACTTGCCGTTACAATGTCACGATAGTTTTCTTTTTTCAGAATTTCTCGAATGATAATGACATTCGTCGGATTGTCGTCAACAATAAGTATTCTCATTTCTATCTCCTTATCTGTGGCGTCCGGGTTTGTCGATTCTTATCAGGTCATCTAACAACCTTAATTATACAAATTTCGCATACAACACAGCGGTAGACATAATAATTCCTAGTATAACTATAATCGTATTATCAAAAAACTTCTATCAGTAAATGGCACCATCGCAGGAGAATTCACCCGCTTGTTACCCTGTTTTTGCTGCGTCCTGATCCCGCTTCCAAACTTGCAAAAACATAGATAAGGAATGGGGATATCCCCATTCCTTATCTATGTTTTTGGATAAGCATTCTGCGTCATCAACTTGAAAGCTCTTTTAAATGATGCAAAATACTTGATTCTGAAGCTTGTCCATTCTCAGAAGGCTCCAGCTTACGTGTTTGTATCGGCTAAGCTATTCTTTCTTTTTGGCAATCACAAGTACTTTGCCTTTATCGAGTTCACTCTCGTAAAAATCTGCCTCAGCTTCGGTGAAGCCCATCGAAACAATTTTGGCCCGGAGTTCATCACCGCGGGAGCGGAACAGATTCGCCAAGGAATCAAATACGCCTTCCTCCTTGATGCCAATCTCTTTGGCATCTGCCGTATCGGCAATCCGATCTGTACGATCCTTTTCATGGGCTAGAACGAAGATATGATCAGCAAGGTATCCGGTAATCTGCAATTCTTTCACCGCTTCTACCGCTTGGACTCCGTTTTCTACCACTTTTGCATAAGCTTGCGCATTGGTTGAATTCATCGTTTCCACTCTCCTCTGATTATTCTTCTTTATCGAGCTACTTAGTATATAACCATACAATATCGGCTTGAAACGTTTCTGGATTAACCAATCCTAGGAAACCGATTCATCAAAGAGGTCTATTCCATCAATATAATTGGAGCCTGGCTTCATATATACCTTCAACGCCTGACTTCCTCGAAGAAATACTTCTCCATCCTCTGCTACATAATACGGCTTGCCCAAAATATCTCGAATGGCCTCAATATTCATATCAATCCATTCCTGATTAAGCTTCAGACGTTTCTCGGAAGCATCAATATGCACATAATTGACCACTCCTGTATCTTCGCAGACCCCAACCGTTACATCTTTGAATTGATATTCAGGGCAACCCAGGTATGGATCAAGTTCCTTATGAACCGGTTTGCCTTTATTGGCTAAAATATCATTCACGCTATCATCCAGAGAAATGTCATTCAGAGTCCGAAAGTGCTGGACAGGTCCGGATCGATCAGCAGCCAGAATGATCTCTGGTGTCTCCTCTTCCACTACCGTCCATTGCATATCATGAGCAGCGGATACCGCTGCCGGTTGAACGGAAAAGGGAGAAATTACGCTAAACATAACAAGCAGTAGTTTCATCATGATTCTCACCCTTTCATCAGGTTCATCACCGCTCTGATGACTTCTATTAATTACAAAACGGTCATGCTATTTCCGCATACGTTGCCATACATTAGCGGCTACATCCACATATTTCAGCCAGCCTTTTCCGCCTTTGGCATCATCATGATATGTAGCTTCATAGGATTGCAGTGTCCGATCTGTCGGTGTAGCAGGCGGCGTCTGTACTACATTCGCTACTTCTGAACGTTTGTTCTGTTCAGTGCTGCTGCGTTTCGTCTGAAACTTGGCCATCAAAGTGGATGACACCTGCTTTGCTGCTTCCGTCACTTCGTTCAGCACTTCACCCAGATTCTGTACAGATTCCATAACGGGATCAATTTGTTTCATTTTGTGCTGCACATCAACTGTAATATCATTGGCATGCCTTACCGTCTGTTTAACTTCATAACTAAGCTCATCAATGGTCTTCTGAACTTCCTGCAGTGTCTGTGACACATTGTCGAGTGAACCCTGAGCGGACTTCAAGGTACGAATTAAAAAGAATACAAGTACTGCAAATGCAATTGCAATTAAAGCCACACTAATTTGATAGATCATAAAAGAACCTCACTTTCCAGTATAAATCGGTTTTGTTATTGCTTAGTTACCCGACCCATTCCGAGGCGAAACAAATAGGATATGAACTGTAAAAACAACTCCTCCTGGTAAAATATCGCAATGTTTCAACCCTAAAGCCCTCGGTTAAAGAACAACTACACACGGCAGTGAGACGAACACTTCTCGCTACCAAGTTCTATAAACGAAAGGATGATACACATGTTGAAATGGTCGGTACTATTTCTAATTATTGCTCTTGTTGCAGGTATTTTCGGATTCTTCGGTATTGTTGAAGCAGCTGCTTCGATTGCCAAAGTACTCTTCTTCATCTTTGTTGTACTGTTCGTCATCTCCCTGATTACGGGACGCAGTCGAATGCGATGAATAGGGCTTCCCAATTATGAACAGCACTCGATACATACAAAAGCCTATCGCGCTTGCAAAAGCCGGTAGGCTTTTGTGCGTTCATAATATCTTTTTTTGCAACAATTCTTCCCCAAGCACATTACGACTTCTCTCTATTATGTATTACGCTCCCTTCTGGTCTATTCATCGCTTCTCCCCGATTACATCATAAAAACAGGACCATTATGACATAGCCAACCCGGTTTTCTCCCACCGAAGTATGATATTTACAGGCTCTCCTTATACCCACATATGCTCCAGTTGACACTGGAGAATCCAAGAAAATATTGTTATAATTTGTGATTCACAAGTGAGCTTGCTTGGTTACTTTTAACACAGGACAACAAACTACATACCTAACCGAGGAGGAAAAACAAATGAAAAAAATCGTAAGTTTTGCCGCTGCTCTGACTTTGATGGGATCCATGGCTGCTGCCGCAGGTGCTGAGGAAGCGGTTACCGGAACGGTAGCTCCAGAAACAGGAACTCCTACAACCACAACAACGCCAGCTGTTGAAGTGAACAAACCTGCTGTAGACACTGTAGAAGGCACAGCTGAGACCGTAACTGGCACAACAGTAGACACAACGGGTACAGAAGGTACTTCAACGACTACTGAAACAACAACTTCAACAAAGGATGACAAAATCTTTGATGAGCCTGTTGTGAAAGCAGGAGATGAGGTTCTGGTCCCTACAATGCTGCTCAACCTGTTGGAGCGCACATGGTTCTATGATGCACCTAATGGCAAACCAATCGGTGCACTGGGTTCCCAAGTCATCGATACGACAGGTGAAGTTGTAGATGGATTCGATGGCGGTCAATGGGTACAAGTGTATACATGGAAAGGTAAAGCTTGGATCCACGTTGCTATTCAATAGTATCGTATAATCGTTCTAACGATAAGTAAAGAGGACAGCACGCAGGCAGCGGCTGTCCTCTTTTCATTTGAAAATGCGCTTATTTCCGGATTGTCCCTACCCATTTCAAGGACTTTCCGTCGTTCCTTCTTCCATCTTCGGCTCCACATGCACATGTACATGCATAATATTATGTGAACGTTTCAATCGCTCTTCGACCCGGTCACAGATCTGATGACCTTCGATTAGGCTCAGTCCTCCATCCACCTCAATAACCACATCCACCAGTACATGACTGCCGTGCACACGCGCCTTCACGTCCTTGATCATTTCCACACCAGGAACCCGCGCCACAGAGGATCTTAGGTCTGTCAGTTCTTTCTGATCAAATCCGTCCGTCAGACGATGTGTTGAATCACGGAAAATCTCCCAAGCTGTCTTACAAATCAACAGACCTACAGCAATTGCAGCTACTTTGTCCAACCAAGGAAGGCCAAATTGTGCACCGATGATCCCGATCGCAGCCCCTATGCTGACCCAGGCATCCGAACGATTATCTTTGGCCGCAGCCATCAGGGCCTGACTGTTAATTTGTTTGGCAAGACGATGATTGTAACGATATACGCCCAGCATTACCAGCGCACAGACAACGGCAACTGCTGCTGACCACAGGTTTGGTGCTACAAAGTTTCCTTCATACCAGGAACGAACTGCTTCAACCAATACCTGCAGGCCAACCATGGCCATAATAAATGAAGCAATTAGGGCAGCGACTGTTTCCGCTCTAAAGTGACCATAGGCATGATCGGAATCAGGTGGCTTCTGGGATATGCGAAGTCCGATCAATACAGCAACCGACGCAACAATATCTGTAAGGTTATTAAAACCATCCGCCAGCAAAGCGCTGGAAGCAAACAAATATCCGCAGATCAATTTAAAAGCAGACAAGACCAGATAGGCCACAATACTGACCCAAGCCCCGCGCTCTCCTTTGCGTATTTCTTCGTAAGCGTTCAAACCGGGCGACACTCCTTTAACGTTTCGTATTACGGTTGTTCCATGTTATCAAATGCGTACCGTGTGGGTCTATAGAAACAGTGTTGCCAAGCTGCATTGCTGTAGGGAAGCCGAAACAAAGTTGCCAGACCGCAGGGCTGTAGGTGAAGAGAAAAAATGTTGGCCCAGTCAAAAAAGTGAAGGTTTTCAGCATTTTATCAGGTTGCCCTTGTGGGGCTTTTGTAAAACGTATAAAATGAGTACATCCCGTCCAATTTGGACGGCTTACTGTAAGACCGGGAGGGAAATAACGATGAGCGATAATAACGAACCGAAAAAGGTCAGTTTGCAGGATGCCATACGCCAGAAACTGGCACAGAAGAAAGAACAGGCAAACACGGGTAACCAATCCAGTGCCTATTTTGAAGGCGGCCCTAAAGCAATGAAGAGCCAAAACAACAAAAAGCCTAACAATCAGCGCCGCCGTACTGGCGGATCCTAGACCGCAAGAAGCTCTTGTATGAGATGTTTCTATGGTTACAGGATCACCCTGTATGACCAAAAAAGAACCGCAAGCCTCCTCTGGAGAGCTTGCGGTTCTTTTTATCTTTTATAAGAACGTATAGTTAACTACGTTAACCATACTCAATGTAGACAGAATAGCTTATCTTAAGCTTCTACCGGATACATTTTGTTACGCAATTCTTTAATTTCGTCACTTTCCAGATACTCATCATAGCTCATTTGGCGATCAATGATGCCGTTTGGCGTGATTTCAATAATCCGGTTAGCGATGGTTTGAATGAACTGATGGTCATGCGATGTAAACAGCATGGTGCCGTCAAAGTCAATCATACCGTTGTTCAGTGCGGTAATGGACTCCAGATCCAAGTGGTTCGTTGGCTCATCCAGAATCAGGGCGTTAGCGCCTGTTTGCATCATTTTCGCCAGCATACAGCGAACTTTCTCGCCCCCGGAGAGTACACTTGCTTTTTTCAGGGATTCCTCGCCTGAGAACAGCATACGACCCAAGAATCCACGCAGGTACGTTTCATCCTGATCTTTGGAATATTGACGAAGCCAATCCACGAGACTCATATCTACGCCGTCAAAATATTTGGAGTTGTCTTTCGGGAAATAAGCTTGAGTTGTAGTAATACCCCAAGTGTATTCGCCACTATCCGCTTCTGTTTCACCCATAAGGATATCAAACAACAACGATTTGGCATTACCATTCGGGCCAACAAAGGCAATTTTATCCCCTTTATTTACCACAAAGCTGAGATCATTCAGCATGTTCACACCATCAATTGTTTTATTGATACGGTCTACGGTCAACAATTGTTTACCCGCTTCACGCTCAGGTTTGAAGTTGATGAACGGATATTTCCGGTTCGATGGACGAAGATCATCCAACGTGATTTTGTCGAGTTGTTTCTTACGCGAAGTCGCTTGCTTCGATTTGGAAGCATTCGCCGAGAAACGTTGAATAAAGGCTTGCAAGTCTTTAATCTTCTCTTCTTTTTTCTTATTAGCATCACGTTGCAAAGCAAGTGCCAATTGGCTGGATTCATACCAGAAATCGTAGTTACCTACGTACAGCTGGATTTTACCGAAATCGATATCTGCAATGTGTGTACATACTTTGTTCAGGAAGTGACGGTCATGGGATACTACAATAACGGTACCTTCATAGTCCATGAGGAAGTTTTCCAGCCATTGAATGGATTCGAGATCCAAGTGGTTGGTAGGCTCATCGAGCAACAGGTTGTTTGGACGACCAAACAAGGCTTGTGCAAGCAGGACACGAACTTTTTCGTTACCGCTCAGTTCAACCATTTTCTTCTCATGCATATCACGATCGATACCCAGACCGATCAAGAGTGCCGCTGCATCCGGCTCAGCATCCCAACCGTTCAGCTCAGCAAACTCGCCTTCAAGCTCTCCGGCCCGCAGGCCGTCTTCTTCAGTGAAGTCCGCTTTGGCATACAGAGTATCTTTCTCTTTCATAATGGCATAAAGGCGACTGTGGCCCATAATTACCGTTTCGAGCACTTGATATTCATCATATTCGAAGTGGTTTTGCTTCAATACGGCCATGCGTTCGCCCGGGGTGATGTGCACCTCTCCCGAGTTCGATTCGATTTCACCGGACAAAATTTTCAAAAATGTTGATTTGCCGGCTCCATTGGCGCCGATCAGGCCGTAACAGTTGCCTGGTGTGAATTTGATATTCACATCTTCAAAGAGTGCACGTTTTCCGTAGCGAAGCGTGATGCCGCTTGTACTGATCATTAAGCATTACCATCCTTTATTTATTAATCTGCATACTGCATGAATAGCAACTTGCATTAATCTTGGATTCAATATCCCGATGCCTATTCTGGCACCATATTATAACACAAAAAAGCGGCAAATTCGAAAATTGGCCGCTTTTTACTCGTTAAAGATTTGGTAATCGTTTATTCATGCGGATATACCCTTACATTAGCATATTTGGATCACTTTTGTTAGTCCTGTTTGCTTTCTTCGTGTCGAATACGCAATGTTTCACCATGTCCGAGCACCCGAATGCGCTCTGCGTTGATTCCAAGTCGTTCTCGTTCAACTTCCATTCGATCCAACGCTTCCTTGGGTGTGTCATCCGCTAACTTAAATGTTCCATAATGCATGGGAACCATAAGCTGGGAACCCGTTTCTAGAAATCCCTGCAACGCTTCTTCTGGCGTCACATGTTGGGATGTCATGAACCATTCCGGGTCGTACGCACCGATTGGCATCAGGGTAACACCGATTTCGAAGCGTTCTCCGATCGTTTTGAATCCCTGAAAGTATCCTGTATCCCCTACAAAATAAATGACTGGCGGACCGCCAGAAGATTGATCAGACGATGTCTCTTTTGGCTCATCCGTTCCTGCTTCTCGGGAATTTTCATGACCATGTCCTTCGCTCGTCGCGGCACTCTCCTCCGACGGAATGACTGCCGGGTGATTTTGTTCCAATACATAACCGCCCCAATGGGACGTGTTGGTATCAAATAGGGTTCGGCGTGTCCAGTGCTGCGCAGGTACAAAGGTTATTTTGACCCCGCCAAGCGTAATATGTTCCCACCACTTCATCTCATGACACCGATGGAACCCTTTGCGCACCATTTTGCGCTTGAGACCATCGGGAACGATGAGCAGTGTCTTGGCTGTGACCAACTTCCGCAGCGATGCGAGATGCAAATGATCATAGTGTGAATGCGAGATCAAAATGACATCCAGAGGTGGAATATCCTGAATCGGAATGCCAGGGGCACCAAGTCTGCGCTGAAACCCCATTTTTTCGGCCCAGACCGGGTCTGTCACGATGTTTAGTCCATGATATTGAATGAAAAACGTGGAATGACCAATCCAAGTAATCGTGGTTTCAGCCCGGTTGGCGTGCAGATAATCCAGTTCAGGTGGGTGCTTGGGCACGGTGTAGGAATAATCCTTAACTTTGCTGCGCCGTTGCTCCCTCCATTGCTTGAATTCCTTCAGCGTTTTGTCCGTACTTACATTATCAATGTTGTTATAACGGATTTTCGGCATGAAAGGGCCCTCCTCCCTTCCTCGTATCTTAACAAAAGATTACCCCGAATTGGAAAGTACGTACCAACGAATCAATCCTTTGGATTTTTGCACTTCGCCAAGTAGACGAACAAAAACGCAATTGCAGCCACGATAATCAGTGGTGGGGCGTACATAATCGTAAAGGTCTCAAAAAAACTTAATCCCGTTATACCGGGAATACCCCTCACTCCCTCGTCAGAGCTGAGAAGTAACCTTGGAAGCATGATGAACAGCTTGTTGGGAAGCATGAACGGACTCATCCTTTCTTTTTGCCAGCATTACCTCGCACATAATTGGCATCAAACAGAAACAGCTTCATAATGAGCACGAGTGAAGGAATGAGCACCAGCAGTCCCAGGCTGAACGCCGTAATGAGCGCAATACCCATCGTCTTGTTCGTAAAGCTGTCGAAAATATTAATGTACGGATACAGAATGTATGGAAGATGTGAGCGCCCATAGCCGTACCAGGCAAAGGCGAACTGCAGCATCACGGCGATAAAACACCAGCCCAAATATTTACGTTTCCATACCAGCGAGACGGCGATCACAAAACAGATAAAAGATGCGATAAACATCCATGAGATATTTAACATCTGCTCAAAGTGTGCGGGATTCTGTTTGTTAATCTGTAAAAATGCCAGAAAGCTGGCAAAAATCGTAGGCAGACTCCATAAGAGTGCATACTCCCGAAGAACTTCAAACGCTGTCTCATCCTCCGCCCGCTTGGCATAGTAGGAAAGAAACATCGCTGAGATATAGAGCACACTTACCAGTGCAAGCAATACAACAGACCAGGTATACGGATTCGTCAAAAACTCACGCCAGCGAAAAAATACCTGATCTCCCACCTGCTCAATAATTCCACCTTCGGATATCGCCAAAATGGTGGAAAACACCGCCGGAATCAGCAATCCCGTCGCTCCATACAATGCCATGTAAATCCGGCTGTTCTGACCATTGTTCCCATAGGTATTATAGGCGTAGTACACGCCCCGGATCGCAAGCAGCACAATCGCTAATGAACCTGGAACAAGCAGCGCTGTCCCATAATAAAAAGCGCTATCCGGATAAAATCCGACCAGACCAACAACAAAAAAGATCAGAAACACATTCGTCACTTCCCACACGGGTGAGAGATAGCGCTGAATAATGTTATGGATTTTGTTCTCGTGTCCGGTTAATATGCTGTAAAAGCTGAAAAATCCGGCCCCAAAATCAATCGAAGCCACGATCAGATATCCAAACAGAAACGTCCACAAGATCGCGATGCCTGCAATTTCAAAGCTCAATGCACGATCCCTCCTTCCAGACCAAGAGACTCCAGTTCCTTCTCTGCTTCCTTGTTACGGAACAGCTTGCTGAGTACCCGAATCGCTGAAAAGCAAAGGATCAGGTACAGCAGAATAAACAGAACCAGCATCCAGCCTACAGAGGATGATGTTGTTGCTGCTTCCGACACCTTCATGTACCCGCGCAATATCCACGGCTGTCTGCCGACCTCGGCGAACATCCAGCCCAGCTCAATGGCAATCATGGCCAGGGGTCCAAGCAGGACGATGCCGAGCAAGAGCCATTTGGGATAAGGCTTGCGCCCCGGCAGCCAGCGTCGGAACACATAAAGCACCGGAATCAGCAGAATGATCACGCCGGTCGTTACTTTCAGGTCAAACATATAGTGAATGGACAACGGTGGCCTCAGATCGGCCGGAAATTCTTCAAGTCCTTTCACTTCCGTGTCCGGTCTGTTTCCCGCCAGTATGCTGAGTGCATAGGGGATCTCAATGGCGTATTTCACTTCATTGTTCTCATCAAGGATACCCCCATACACTAGCGGCGCCTTCGTCATCGTTTTAAAATGCCACTCTGCGGCGGCCAGCTTCTCCGGCTGGTATTTCGCCAGAAATTTACCGGAAGAATCTCCGATCATGACGGTGCTGACCGCAAATACGAGCGCGCATACCGTAGTGAGCTTAAGCGCCTTTTTGTAATACACATGATCCCGACCCCGAAGCAAGCTGAATGCAGCGATGCCTGCCAATATACCCGCACTCAATGTGTATGACGAGGCGAGCACGTGAGATACCTTGGTCGGGGTAGCCGGATTCAGCATCGCAGCAATTGGATGGATGTCCTTCATGATGCCATTAATCAGGGTAAACCCCTGAGGCTGGTTCATGAAAGAATTCACCGTTGTAATGAATATCGCGGAGGCAGAGGATCCTAGAGCCACCGGAATCAACAGCAGCATATGGGTATATTTCTTTTTGAAACGGTCCCATGTGTAGAGGTAGATTCCAAGAAAGATGGCCTCTATAAAAAAGGCGAACGTCTCCATAAACAGCGGCAAGGCAATCGCCTGCCCCGCTACTCGCATAAACATCGGCCACAGCAGGCTGAGCTGTAAACCAATTGAGGTGCCTGTAACTACACCAACTGCAACGGTAATAACGAAACCTCGCGCCCATCTGCGCGCCAGCAAGGTGTAATGGATATCATTGGTGCGCAGTCCGCGCCATTCAGCCAAGGCGATCATGAGTGGAACGCCTACACCGATGGAAGCAAAAATGATGTGCACAAACAGGGTAAGACCGGTCAGCATCCGGCTGAGCAGAACAGGATCCAGGGATGACATGGGTTACACTCCTCTTTCACATAATCGTTATGTACGACTTCATACCGCCTGTGTGACGATATGCCTCAATAACTCATGATCCGGATAATACTTTTGACAACGGCATACAGCACGATCACGGCTGCGACCAGGCAGACGATAATAAGGGTTTTCTCTTGTTTACGGAACATAGACCTGCCGTCCTCCTTTTGCATGGCATGCAAATTATGGCTCTATAGACAGTTTGCAAAAGAAGTTGTTTTTTTATCCGGGAAATTTTGAAAAACAAAAAAAGCCTTTATCTATTTCAGGATAAAAGCATCCTATTAGATAAAGGCTTCTCTTGCCTTACAAAAGTTCGTCTTGCTTAGGCAATCGAACCTTGAACGTGCTTCCTTTGTGCGGTGCGGATATAAAGGTAAGCGTTCCCTGGTGGTCCTCTACAATTTTGCGCGAAATGTAAAGCCCCAGTCCAGTCCCGCCAATCTGACGATGATCCGAATTGTCCACACGATAAAACTTCGTAAATAGCAGGTCCTGCACGTTCTCTGGAATACCTATTCCATAATCACGTACATCGATGCATAACCATTCTTTTTCTTCCCACAACGTAATATCAATTCGGTCTGCTCCAGGTGAGTACTTGACTGCATTACCTACCAAATTATGCAGCAACTGAACCATCCGATTCTGGTCCGCGTAAGCAAAAAAGTCTCCATTAAACGCATGTACATAAATACGCTGAATGGATTGCATATTCCATTGCTCAGCAACACCCTCAACCAACTCAAGCAACGGTACATACGTCTTATGATAGGTCATGCCTTCATTGTCCAGACGTTGAATATCAAGTACATCATCCAGCAGACTACTCAGCCGTGCGCCTTCCGAAGAAATGGTCTCCATGAAGTCCTGACGCTGTGAGGCGGGAAGATCATACATCATCATTAGTTCCACATAGCCCATAATGGTTGCTACAGGGGTACGAAGCTCATGGGACACCACGCTGATCAGTTCGTTTTTCATCCGATTCAGGCGTTCTTCCTCCGTACGATCACGGAATACCAGGAGAAATCCATGGTTTTTACCGGGAACATCCATTTGCTTCATGTACAGGGAAAATACACTCTTTTCCACATCATTGAATATAAATTCAGTCTCCACAAAGGCCAGTTCTCCGTTCAGAAAAGCACGAGTCTGCTCAACCAAATTGAAATCGGCGGTTAACACCAGGGTATCAATGGCATTGGCTAAATCTTCGATCGATCTGCCCGAAAAATCTCCGAGGCCAAACATTTCTTCCATTCTTCTATTCACTATTGTGATGGTGCCGGAACGATCTGACATGACCAGACCTTCCCGAACGGATTCAATGAAATGCTCGCTGATGTCACGCTGTTCCTGAATGGCAACTTTTTCATGAAACAGCTCCGCATTCAGCTTCTCCAGAGCCAGCGCATGACGTACACGATCTTCTTCAGCCCTTGTGCGCTCGGTAATATCCTTGATAAACAAGTTATACAGCGTTTCGTTATTGCCCAATTGAATTTCTACAATTTTATACTCAATCGGAAAAACCGAACCATCCCAACGGATACCTGAGATCTCTTCGACGATGACATGCCGTTTACCCCGGATATATTCGAATCTTTCCAGCATTTCTTTGATTTCCATACAGCTCGCTCCCTGAAAAAGGGAAGGAGCATCCTTCTCGAATACTACTTCTTCTCGTTTCAGACCAAACATTCTTTCGGCTTCGGGATTAAACTCGATAATCAGTCCGTTTGAATCTACAGCAATAATGGCATCGATGGATGAATCAATAATAGCGCGTTTGATCTCCTCACTATTCTTCAGTTCTTTGGTTCGCTCTCTAACCCTGTCCTCCAGAGTGAGCTTGTCCTGACGAATCTGTTCGAATTGCTCTAGAAGCACATCAGCCATTTTGCGCAAATTACCAATCAGTATCTGTACTTCTGTTACATGGCTGGTTGGCCATTCCATCTCCCCATTACGAAATAACAGCCTCGGAAGAGAACCAGTCATGCGTGTAAGACGCTTCAATGGACTTATTACTTTTCGGCTGAGAGGAGCGGCGACAATCATGGAAGCCACAAAAATGATGAACAGAGATTGAAGTGTGGTCAAGTAGATCGCCTCAATCCGAGTGTAATAATTGGCTGAGTTGGTCTCAACAAATACTCGATATGGAGTGCTTGTAGTCATATCTGCTTCGTACATGAACGATGCCTGTTTCCAGTGAGTAAGTACATCACTATAATAAGCATCCCCGGAATGAAATAGTATGCTGTTCTCGCCTGGCTTGAGAACACGATATTTGTTGATATCCAGGTATTCTCCCACTTGGAGCGTATCCAGCCCAGAAGCAATGACCTTATCATTTGGGTCAAGAATGATGACATTCACACCCAGTAGATGATGATAACGCTCCATACTTTGATGCATGTTCTCTTGGGTTAGATATCGATCATTTAAATCCTTGATCACAGCATTCGCAGCATGTTTTAGATTAGATACAATGGTGTCATTGATCTGACCTAGCTGTCTTCGGCTATCGGCCGATAACAGAACAAGAGAGACAACGACTACAAAAGCTACGACGTATTTAAAAGCAATCCGTGTGAGCGGAATGGTTCCTGTCCGTTTCGACTTCAGCTCGCCATTGGTAATCCAGAAGTCCACCACAATACCTGCAATTAGTGCATTCACCATGCTAGTCACAGCAACATGCATATATCCATACTTTAATTCTTCAAGATTCATGCTCATCATGAAATATCCATAAAAGGTCACTGGCAATAACATCACGACCCAGAATGCAGCATTGGCCTTCATGACACTTCCATTCTTCCATCGGATCTGCCATCCCAGCATCCAGATTAATTCAATAGTATGAGCGCCAATCATAAAAAAACTATTTGGGACTAGACCCCCGAATAATACACCCAAGGTACAGATTGCTATCAAAGAAGTGAATCCGTATATGGCTCCATGTAAGCGCAAGGCAATAAAAGTTGCGGCTGTGCCGAACAACAGCTGTACCCCATAAAACAGAGTCAGCGGAAATATCGTTCCCAGCGTACCAAGGATAATTAGGATGGCCGTACCCAACCACGGAATACGGAGTTTGATTACCATCCACTCCAACACCTTATTTACCTTTATGTAGTCCATAGGCAGCTGGCCTTATGACTGATTTCTATGTTTGCATTCAACAACAACGTTGGTACCTCCTATGGATTAAAGCTCGTAAGATCTACTTTATTTCCCTCAAACCGTTCTGATACATTATACTGTAATAACTACTCGATGTAGCTTTGGGAAATTTTGAATGATCGGCAATTGAGCTGCATTCATGGTAAAATACTGAAGTTTAGCTGAAACCCTATAGAACTTACTACATATGCATCCTATATTCTGGAATACAAACATTAAAAAATTTGCAGCATTTCCACACATATTACGGCTTTTTCTAAGAAGTTTCTTAACAAATTCATTTCATCAGGAGTGTGACCTCAATGTCTATCAAAGTTCTTCTTATAGAAGATGAGAAAAATCTGGCCGACATGATTGCTTTCTTTCTTGAGGAGGAGGGTTACATAACTGAACGGGTCCATCATGCACGCGAAGCACTTCAACTTTTCCCACGATTCCAGCCCGATATTGTAGTGACTGACTTGATGCTGCCTGAAACAGACGGTAATGATCTGGTTGATGCGTTTCGCCAACACTCGACTGTACCCATATTAATGATCTCAGCCAGCACCATGCTGAATGATCGGCTCCGAGCATTGCACAATGGTGCGGATGATTTTCTTTGTAAACCCTTTAGTCTAAAAGAGCTTGACGCACGAATTAAGGCATTATTGCGCAGATCGGCCATCTCCTACCCGGACAAGCCGATAAAAGAGGACAAACCGGCTGAAATTGTCGGACATGTCAGTGTGAATGAGTACAGAAGAACTTTGTTTGTGGATGGCCTTGAAATTGAGGTCACTCATATTGAGTTTGAAATTATGAAGGAATTGTACCGAAATCCCGGCAAAGTGTTCACCCGCAATGAACTCATGGATCGTATTAAAGGCTCAGAACGGGCATATCTGGACCGTACAATCGATGTGCACATCTCCAGCCTGCGTAAAAAAATTGAACCCGACCCCAAAAATCCAAGGTATATCAAGACGGTTTGGGGAACGGGATATAAATACGTCATTTAGTACACGCCGAAATGAAATAATGGCTCATGTCCTCTCTCTGTCATCGTCTAATCGACTGGGTTGAGGGCTGAGCTGTTTTTGTTTTGTATGCAAAAGAATGCAGCAACCGCTGGATTTCCATGATCAGCCGATCTGGTTCTTCCTCTTGCCAGAGGATCATCTTTATCAGGCCCGTACCCGTAATAAGCTGCAAATGGCGCTTGCGAATCAACGATTGAAAATCCGTAATCACCAGCAAAGGAATCTGAGGCATAAATGCCCGAATGGCATTGGCTGCTGATACGGCTTGTCCAGCGTCCTGATAATCCACAATACAATAGTGAGCTGTGCCCCATTCCTCCCCCTCCTCGTTATTCACGTTCTTTTCTCTCCTCATTGCGGGCTCCCTCTGCTCGTCTGTTATCCATTCATTCAACAATTCAATCATATTGTCATAATCAATACCACGACTTCCGTCCGAAAGTACGGTAATGGGTTCCATAGGTATAACCTCCAGTTCATTCTCTCTTCTTATTGTGCCAATCTTCATTTAAAAATGTTCGTGTGTGAACATAAAAGAAGTGTTAACTATCTTCGTACGTCTTAACAAACTGTGTAAGGTTCATTACCCATTTCGCAGTTTGCGGCAATTCATGTAAAATAGGGATATGCCCGTGTCCATTGCGGGAACTTTAAGAATGAATCCGGTACAGGAGGTTATGAACCGATGAATATTGTTTCCATTGAACCAACACCCAGTCCCAATACGATGATGCTGCATCTGGACGAACGTCTGGAGGACGGGATCCGCAGAACATATACACTGGATAACGAACGGTCTGCTCCGGCGTTTATTCGCCAGATGCTTCATATTCCCGGAGTAAAAAGTGTATTCCACACGACCGACTTCGTAGCTCTTGACCGCAAGGGAAATGCGGATTGGTCCGTCATACTTGGCGAAGTCCAAAGCCGTCTTGGCCAACAGGGAATTGATCTGGACTGGATTGAATCTGAAGATGCCTCTGGCGAGCACTTCGGTGAAGCACAGGTATTCGTTCAATTTTTCAGAGGTGTACCGATGCAAATTCGGGTCAAAGCCGGCGCCAAGGAAGAGCGCATTTCGCTCTCGGATCGATTCGTCAAAGCCGTTACTGAAGTCGCCAGTGCAACGCTGATCAAGGAACGGAAACTGAGTGACTATGGCGTTCGCTACGGTGAATTGCCTGAAATCGCAAGAGAAGTTGAACAGGAGCTGGAAGCAGCATATCCGCCTGAGCGTCTGGAACGCGTGATTCAACAAGCCATTGAGCACGGCTCCAATGCCGAAGAATTCGTGGAACGTCGCCGCCAGCTGGATGGTGCCGAGCTTGAAGAGGCTCTGCATAATGAGGACTGGAATGTTCGCTATGCTGCATTTGATGGCATGGAACCTACAGCAGAACGGCTGCCACTCGTTGCTCATGCACTCCATGACAATAAAATGCAGATACGCCGGCTGGCTGTTGTATATCTTGGTGATATCCGTACACCGGAAGCGATGGAATTGCTGTACGAAGCTCTGCAGGATAGTTCGCCTGCTGTACGTCGAACTGCCGGAGATACCCTCTCCGATATCGGTGATTCTGCAGCAACGGCAGCCATGACAGCTACGTTATCCGACAAGAGCAAGCTTGTACGCTGGCGTGCGGCCCGCTTCCTGTACGAAGTGGGAACCGAAGAAGCAGAGCAAGCTCTGCGGAAGGCAGCCGAAGATCCTGAGTTTGAAGTCAGCCTGCAAGCCAAAATGGCACTGGAACGGATTGAATCCGGGGAACAGGCAGCTGGAACCGTATGGCAGCAGATGGCTGGGCGTAACAAGACGTCGGAATAGTCCTTTCGATTCATATCCAACAATTGTTATTGCACTGGAATACCATGGGGGTTATACTGATTGTCTGTTTACTAAACAGGACATTGAGTGTTACGTTCTGTGATTTATAATTTCATAGACAATAGATACACCTCATCCATGATGATGAGGTAGAGGTCGCGGGTGCGATCAGTACGCTGAAGGAGGCGCTAAGGAGCCGCTTATGAATTCAGCCGAAAGGTGCACCCGCCGAAGCTCGCAGGACGGTTCCTTACGTTGTCCAGCGCGGCTGGGGCTGTTGCCGAAAGGTGCAGAACTGTCACAGATGTATGATGCCTTCCTCGGAGGGTATGATTTCTTCTGTGTTGAGCTATCTTAAACATCTGGGACGAGGTGCGGACGATTGATAATAAAGACCGCAGGCTAATGCCTGCGGTCTTTTGGTTATTTCCATTGTTCTGAACCCATTAGTACGCTGAAAGAAGGAGTGTTTCCATGCAAGACCGCAACAACCAAACTAACACAGGACCTACCCTGAAAAAAGGACTACGCGCAAGGCATATGACCATGATTGCACTCGGTGGATCCATTGGTACAGGACTGTTCCTCGCAAGCGGAACCGCTATTTCCAATGCAGGCCCCGGCGGTGCACTGATTGCTTACGTTGCCGTCGGCATCATGGTCTTCTTTCTTATGACCAGTCTCGGAGAGCTGGCTACCTTCATGCCTGACTCCGGTTCATTCAATACGTATGCGGCCCGCTTCGTCGATCCTGCCCTCGGGTTCGCCATGGGTTGGAACTTCTGGTACAACTGGGCCGTCACCATTGCAGCAGAACTCGCTGCAGCAACCGTACTCATCAAATACTGGTTTCCTGACAGTTCATCCATGTTGTGGAGTCTGTTGTTCCTCGTATTAATCTTTGCCCTAAATGTACTGTCTGTTAAAGGGTACGGAGAGTCGGAATACTGGTTTGCCATTATCAAAGTCGCTACAGTGATCATCTTCCTTACCGTTGGTGTGCTCATGATCTTCGGCATTATCGGCGGAGAAGCGGTTGGATTCAGTAACTTTACTATAGGAGACGCCCCATTCCATGGCGGATTCTTTGCGGTTCTCGGTGTATTTATGGCTGCCGGGTTCTCATTCCAGGGAACGGAGCTCATTGGCGTAGCAGCCGGTGAGAGCGAAAATCCGCGTGAAAATGTCCCTCGTGCTATTCGGCAAGTGTTCTGGCGTATTCTGATCTTCTACATTCTGGCAATTACAGTCATCAGTCTGATCATTCCTTACACACATCCGAATCTGCTTAAAGGTGATCTGAACAACATCGGAGTTAGTCCGTTTACTCTTGTCTTTGAAAAAGCCGGTCTGGCCATTGCTGCTTCCGTCATGAATGCCGTTATTCTGACCTCTGTACTGTCTGCCGGGAATTCAGGCATGTATGCTTCAAGTCGTGTTCTGTATGCTCTTGCCCGGGATGGCAAAGCGCCTCGCTTCTTGGGTCGGCTGAACAAAAAGGGCATTCCAATGAACGCCCTGCTCTTGACCACAGCGGTAGGTATGCTCGCCTTTCTAGCCTCCCTTTTCGGTGATGGCATTGTATACACCTGGCTGCTTAATGCATCCGGTATGTGTGGCTTTATCACCTGGCTCGGCATTGCCATCAGCCATTATCGCTTCCGCCGTGCGTATGTGGCCCAAGGTCGGGATTTGAACGATCTGCCCTACCGTGCACGCTGGTTCCCATTTGGTCCGATCTTTGCTTTTGTGTTATGTATCGTCGTCATTATTGGACAGAACTATCAGGCGTTCACGGGCGATCAGATCGATTGGAGCGGAGCCCTCGTCGCTTACTTAAGCGTTCCACTGTTCCTGATCTTATGGCTGGGTTATAAATTTATTAAGAAAACAAAAGTTGTACCATTACAGGAATGTGATTTTACAACTACAAATGAATAACGATATTGCACAGGCAACCTTCTTTCCACTGGAGAGAAGGTTGCCTTTTTTGTTCGTCCAAGTTTCGGGATAGCCATCATCCACGTAAAAAAAGAACGCTCATCCATGAGCGTCCTTGTTCACCATAAGGTGTGTCCTATTATAATCATTCATACAAAGTTTGATGTCACATGGTCCAGGTAATTTTCACACGCAGATCCACGGTATCCTCCATGTTGGATACGTAATACGATATCGACTTCATGCCAAGCTGATACAGATCCTGCAAATCCTCTACTAGTCCCGTCTCGGTACCTTTGTATCTGAAAGTCAGCGAGGTTCCACCATCCTTGAGCACACTCTGAACTTTAGTTTTCAGTGCAGAATGACCACTAATCGCATCACTTTCGTCGTAGAGCGAGTATTCCAGTGTATGATACAGCTTCTGGTACGCGTTTGCCTTGCTACCTCCCGCCTTCACCAAAGTTTGCAAAGCTTCACGATAGGGAGCAGATGCAGCAGGATACTTGCCTTTAGCTGTCCATACATGGTCACGTGCCATCTCATCATCACTGAGCAAATAATAATTGTGACTTACCTTGCCCTTACGGTCAGGAGTAGGATCATCCCACGTCGTATCCATATGGTACCACTTGCCATCCAGCTTGACGAGATTCCAGGCGTGTAATTGCTCACCAGCCGTTCCTTCCACAATCCGATTCTCTATACCCACCTGCTCCAGCATGCGATAAGCCAGCAATGAATATCCCTGACATACGGTACTGCCGGTAACAAGTCCATCGTATGCAGTATATTTCTGCAAGGATGTATCGTAGGAAAGGTTAAGTACAATCCAGTCATGAATGACTTTAACTTTCTCATGATTCGTCATGCCAGGTACGATAATCTCTTTGAGCACGTTGGTCACCTTGCGGTTCACGTAGTCGGTTTGCTCCTTCGTTTCCCGATATGCCAGCTTCACATGCACCTCTGCGGATACATTGGAGCCTTTATAGTTAAATGCATAACTTTTAACGGTATATTGAATATAAGGATCACTGGTCATTGCTTCGTCAATGGAGCTCTGCAACTGTTTTTTGAGGCCTTTCACATTGCCTTTGTATGTAAAAACAAGTTCCTCTGTGCGCTGGGACATCGCATTCAGCAACGTCTCGCGCAGATCCGTATTCGTGGATATGTCCGATGTTCCCGACGCCGCGTACAGCTGATCCAGATCGACTGCATGTGGCAGTGCCACAGCAACAAGACAACCAGCCAATAGCAGGGTTATCACTCGTTTTCCGTGCTTGCCCATGAAAGGATACCACCTCTCTTTGCAAAGTTCTCATGCCTCATTGTATCACAAAAGGGATTGACGGCAGGCTTCTAGTTTTGTCGAAAAGCATCAAAAGAGACCCTCCGTAGAAGGTCCCCCTGTCTTCAGCAAAACACCCTAACCTACCCGTTATCCTCATCATATGACTCTTCCGGGCATTTATGCAACAAACTCCAATCAATATAAACGATTGCCGCTCATAAAGGTATCCGTCTTGCCCTGAAGCTTGGCCAGACGTTCCAATACCTGAGCCGCCTCGGCAACCGTCACTTTGCGTGCAGGCATGAATCGTCCTTCAATCGAAGGCAACAATCCCAGCTTGATGCTGAGGGAGACCGCTCCCTTGTTGTTGACTGCACTGGCATCTGCCAGGTTGGGAAGATCCGATGGCAATGTGTAGAATCCGGCCAGTTTCTCATAGCGCAAAATGCGCACGAGCAATACTGCCAACTCTTCACGAGTCATCTCCTCTTCTGGATTTAGCTTCGTTTCAGAATCAGCACCCGCTAACCAGCGCTGATCGATCAATGTCCGCACAGCTTGGTAATAAGGGCTCTCCGGGGTAATGTCAGCATATAGCTTCTCACTCCCGTTTCCACTGTAATACATATCCATATTCGGGTTAACCGCTCTTGCCAGATAGGTAAACCAATCACCCTTCGTGATGACCCGGTCTGGGAATACACGTCCCTGCTCATCTGAAAGAATTACGGCATGTTGAGTCATATTCCGAAGCGAAGCCTCCGCCACATGACCCGAAATATCACTAGGTTCAACATTCGCTGTGGCACTTCCAGTACCGTATAAAAACTTCCATTCCCCAGTGTTAGCATCAAGTACTTCATAACTGGCGGAAATCGAATTTCCATTTCGTGTAGGCTGGTAAACCAGGTTTACACCCGAGGGAACGACCTGACCTGTACTCATGGCATAACCACCGTAGCGGGAGTAAGCCAGTGTTAACTTGAATGCTTCCAGATAGGTTGCCTTTGCCTTTTCATAACTGATGGCTGGTTTGGTGTTTCCAGGCAACTGTTCAGGCGTTGCAGCAATCCTTGTATAAAATTCGTTGATGGCTCCATCCTTCAGGACTTGTACTTGTACTGTATCATCCATAACCGCAATTCCGTTCATGTAGCGCTGGAACATAAATGTACGTGCACCTTCAAATTCAAGCACGCTGGACAACCGGAATTGTTCTGCTGCACTTGGAACCAATGCAATCACCTTATTGATTGCAAGTTTCTCGGCTTGTGTCCGGGTTACAGACTTAGTCTCATTCTCATCCGCTGGTTTCTCCTGCGCAGCACCCGGCTCCACCCGTTGATACAAGCTGTAACTATAAATCTGTCCAGTAAGCGCATCTACCTGTGCTGAAATATCTCGCATGAACATGTAGGATACATTCGCATTTCGATTGCTCCAGCTCAGGCTCCATACTTGATTGTTAGGACTCGCATACTCACCTTTGCTTAACTGACTATGCTCCAACTTGTAACCTTTCGGAATATCAAAGTTCTTTTTAATGATGTTCTCAGCCTGTTGTGCATTTAATTTCTGGCCGTTCGCTGCGACAAAAGGAGCTACGCTTCCTTTTAAAGGTTTATTCTGCTGTAAAGAATCTTCATCACCAATCGCTTTTCCAGTCATCGCGTTAATCGGCTCCAGTGTATTAGCATCCAGCGGAACCATGCTGGAATTCTTCGGCATATAACCAAGATAATACTTTTGTCCTTTGAGCGAGGATAGACGATCATTCGAGATATAAGCGAGCTGTACATCAAATTGCTCCTCAAATCGTTGACTGGCCTTCTCTTCCGATGCTGCCGACTTCGATGAAGGATATTCAGCTCCGGTTGTACTTCTTGAATAGCCTGTCACCAGGCCACTTTCATCCACACTTATGTAGATCGTCTCTGCCTCAGACAGCAACCCTTCATGCTTGAGTTGGTAACCATATCGATATTCCGTTCTTCCAAACAAAGATTGCTGTGCAGTGAATTGATACACATCTCCAAGAGAAGCATAGTCATTTTCTTTCAATCCGGGAATAGCTTTGAATAGTAATGCCTCTGCATATTTCTCAGCCTCGTCTTTGGTCAATTTGACATCAGAAGCAGTAGACTGCTTATCCAGTAATTCAGAAGGCAAATGTACGCTTAGCACTTCCCCCGTGCCCGCATGTACCGTTGCGCTGAATCCCATCGTATGGTTTCCTTCGACAATTTGAAAGCCAATCTCCCACGCCTTGTAATCCGGTGGTGGGTAAGAGTTCGGTGAATCGAATCGTACGGATGAAATCGTCGCCTTTTTTAACAATGGAAATAATTTCAGTATATTCTCGCTGGCTTGCTTGGAGGAGATTTTCGCTCCTTCAGGCACCTCGTTGTCTGTTAATCCAAGTGGTTGTTCCGTTTCCCCCGCTGCGGATTCTGTTACCTGTTCCGCTGTCGCTGCCGACGCGCTGCCTGCAAACCCTGGTGTCTGTGATGCCAGAAGCAAAGTTGCCATGGCTGCTGTAGCCGCTTTGGCTGTAAACATTTTGAATCGTACATTAAAATTCCAATCAAAACTCAAATCTGGACCTCTCCCTTCAATTTCATACAAGGATGCATGCAAAATAACCTCGCATGAATATTGCCAGTCTATTCTATGATACCATAAGCTTCCTTTTTAATCGTCATTTTCCCAACAATTTTACAAATGTGAATTTCTGCATATTTTATAGAAACAGCAAAAAAACGCCAACCGGGTTGGCGTTTCGACGATCAGTCTGAGCATCAAGTGGGCTGAATTTTCTCTATATTGACGTTCGGTATAACAGATTCATTGGACTGAGCCTGCACCTTTACATGAGTTTTCAAAAATGGAATAACCGTATTCCAGAACGCGGGATCTTCTTCTGAACAGCTATGGCCTCCGCTATTGACCCATAGATGCTCCACGGGCGGATCCGCTTTGGACATAAAATATTCAAGTTCGCTTGGTGGAATAAAGTTATCACCTTTGGAATGCACCATAAGCATCGGCAGCTGCATGCCTTTGCGCCGTTCGTTCAGCAGCATAACGGGATCGCGCTGGCGATACGTTTTCAGAGATTCACCAAGCCGCCAGAACCAGATTCGCGGAATCAGCTGGGCCAGCGGAAACAGAGGCAGACGTCGCCGTCTCAGCTCGGAACTTACGATAACCTCGAATTGGGATGGCATGGAGTCCGTGATCACCGCTGATACAGGAATGCCCTCCGTCACAGCGAGGATCGTGCCTAGTCCGCCTAAGGAGTGCCCAAGCACACCGATTGCAGCAGGATCAATTTCCGGGCGTGACGACGTATATTGCAATGCTGACAGCAGATCGTCGCGGAACAGGTAAGCTGAAGCCGCTTTAACTGGATCACTGGCTCCATGGCTTCGAACATCGTACATAAAGAGCGCATAACCTGCTTCCCAAATGGGACGAGCATAACGGAGGACACGTGATCGGTTGGAGCCCCATCCATGTGCAATAATAACCAAAGGCCAAGGCTTCTGGATATGAGCTCCAGCCGGAATGAACCAGCCATGCACTCGCCCGCCTCCACTCTCAAAGGTTATATCCTCAAATGGCATGGGCGGTGTGAGCGTAATCGGAATCTTTTTGGGGGTCTGACTATTCACCGCTGCCTTCCATAAACCACCCGCAGTTACCGCGGCAACAGCAATCATCCCGCCAATCATCGTTTTAGCTTTCACTGGTGTCACTCCTCTCCGTTTTCTGGCCTAACTCCATCATACGACAGCAAGGTTAACAGGACGTTAATCCACATCACTTCTTATATTATCTAATGGTACAGAAGCTCTCCTTATATATACCCCGATGTGTCTGGTCCACTTCTGTTGGTTTCCTGGTTCAACCCTCGAGTTTCGCTATTTCCACAAATGCACGTGTGCAAGCGGCAATCTGCTCATCATTCCCTGCTGCAAGTGCTTCTCGTGGCAAAAGTGCACTTCCAAGTCCCACTGCCGCCGCACCCGCTGCATAATAATCTGCAATGTTATCCAGGGTGGCTCCTCCTGTTGCAAGCAGTGGAATATGATTCAGTGGAGCCTTAATTTCACATAAATACGGAATACCCAGACTTGCCATTGGGAACAGCTTCACCACTCTTGCCCCTGCTTCATAGGCAGCCACAATCTCCGTTGGCGTCATCGCACCGGGCCAGATCTCCACTCCATGTTCTACAGCATATTCAATAACAGACAGATCGACATTCGGAGACACGAGAAATTGAGCACCCGCTGCGACGGCTTCTTTGGCCATCTGCACATTGAGTACCGTGCCCGCCCCGATATAAGCCTTCCCCTCATGCCTTGCACGCCAGTCTGCAATAATATCGTGTGCCCCAGGTGTGTTCAGCGTCACTTCCATCAGTCGGATTCCACCATCAGTCATTCCCTGCCCTGCTGCCTGAGCAGATTCACGGCTAATACCACGAACAATAGCCACCAGTCTCGATTCCAATAATACTTCCGTCAGATTCATGCCAACTTCCCCTTGTTTCATAGATTCGGCAGCCGAAGACAAGTATTCGTTATCACCGCTTTTCCGTTAGTCACTATTGTAAAGCATATCGTCCCCTGGATGAAATCATTTGATCCAATTTCTTGTGAGAGTGAGTGCACCAATGTCTCCGGTATAAAGTTAAATAGGAACACAAAAACCTCTCCATGGAAAAAGGGATTATTCATCCACTTTATTCCATTAGAGAGGTTTGCTCTAAGCATTTTCCAGCACGTTATTATCCTTCTCCAAATCCTTAAAATACTTATCATTATACAACATGCTGGGATGTGTCGGATGGTACATCAAAGCAATGTCATTGTGCTCTTTGGCTTTTGCCCGATTGCCCATCCGGTCATAACACACACACAATTGTAGATGCGGCATCCATGTCCATGCAGCTTCATTCATTACTACCATTGGATCGGTCGGGCGTACGGCGCGGGTCGCCTGTTCATACCAGTATAAGGCTTTGCGGTAATCGGCACGGTCGGCAAAATATCCACCCAATCGGCAGCAGATCTCAGCCCTCGGCAAATCAAAGGCAAAGGATCTCAACAATGCCGAGACTTCCTTTTCCGAACGTTCAAGTGATACCTCGCAATCAGCTATTTTCTGGCATGCTGCGATCTGATCCTCCACCCATCCCAGCCCGGTGTCCAGAAATTTTCCATAGTACTGCACCGCATCTTCAAGATGCCCGTGGTCTTTCAATTCATTGCCAAAATAATATAAATCACGCGGAGAGAATGCCTCCCCTGCCTGTTCGCGTTTGCGATAAATCTTTAGATTGCGATCCGTGTATTCCTTATCTTTCTTATGCGTGACTGCCACGTCGCTATGCAGCAGATGGCCGGCCACTTCCAAATATTCATGCACGGCACCAATCCAGCGATAATTCCGATCCCTGCGCACCAGTCGGTTCCGCCTCAGACTATATGCCACCTTCCCCTCCGCCGTAAAGGACAGATGATAATCCATCGTCACACTATCCACAGCAGGGTCCAGGGAGCGCTTCAGATCAATGAGCTTCACCCGGTCATCCTGTTCAAACACATCATCTGCATCCAGCCATAATATATATTCACTTGTTGCCTGTTCAAAGGCAAAGTTCCTTGCTGCCGCAAAATCATCCACCCATTCAAAATCAATGATGCGTTCCGTATAACGAGCTGCGATCTGACGCGTCTGGTCCGTCGAACCCGTATCTACAATTACAATCTCGTCAGCGATCCCATTAACCGAGTCCAGACATCTGGCGAGGGAAGCCTCTTCATTTTTCACAATCATACACAGCGAAATACTGATCGATTCCTCTCCGCGTATGGCTCTGCGATTAAAAGCAGCTACTCCGGGCAATTCCGATAGTCGGTAGATGTGATAGGCCGGAAAATGTGTATCTACGTATAAACGGAACCCCAGTGCCTGAGCACGGATGCAAAAATGGCGATCTTCTCCCCAGAAAGATACATTCGGAATCTGGTCATAGGAAACTCCGGACTCCAATACGTTCCTGCGAATAAGGGTACATGCCCCCAGTCCACCCACTTCATAACAACCCGGGGTACGCAATTGCCTCAGGAATGCATCCGTTTGTGTACCTTCGTCCTCTGCTTCCTCCCCTGTATTGCGTTTGCCTCCCTTGCGAAACAGGGCGTACTCATCCTGCAACCAGACTTGTGGCATTTCCCTTGTGCCCGGCTGCCATCGAGTCCAGAAGATATTGGAGATGATCTCCTTCCTGTTCGATACGAGCTGTTCCAATGTCCGTGGATGCAGGACGAGATCGGAATCAATCAAGAACACGGCATCGTACTTCTGGTCACGGGCATATGCCAAAATACGATTTTTCAGTCCGGCTACCCGCCAGATCTGTTCGTCACGCCAATAGTGCCCACCCTCGTCCTTGTTGTAAATTCCTTTTCCCTGATTGGCATCTGTTTCATCTACATTCGCATCCAAAAGGTTGCCTTCATGCCGAAGTACAAACTCCTGGAGCATATTGGATGCCGCTTCTTCTTCGTTGTCGTCCACAAACAGATAGTCTGTCGTTACCGTCGTTCTCTCAAGCGATTCCAAGGACTGGAGAAATTCACGGAGTACCGCAGCCGTCTGCCGAACAGGGCTTGCGATAAGAATCTTTTCCTTTGGCTCTTCTTTACCTTTTTCTTTTTCCTTCTTCAACTCTATTGTCCTCCTTCCCTTATTCCGACCATTCCAGAAGTATTGGATCTGCATCCAAAATGGATTCGTACTGTTCCTTCCAGCCATATCTCGCATCCGGGTCCAGTGCTTGATAACGCTCGTATTTACGAATCCGGTCCTCTGCACGCGCCCAACCATAGTGCTTCACTCGAGGGGAGTGACATCCATAGGCAAAATGCTGAATCGTTAGCGGAAAACGGCCGCAGTGCTGCGGGGTTTCCTTCCACTCATAGCTCCATTCCGGTCGGTATCGGACCAGAAATGGCCGATAATACGCATGAGCCTGCCAGTATTGGTCTTCCCGGTAATGTGTATCGCTCCACATATCAAACAACCTGAAATAAATGGCGTCCTCCGTTCCACCCAACAGTTGATTCCGTACAATACCAAAATCCGTTGTCAGAATTTCATCCGCGTCCAGGTTCAAGATCCATTCCGGTCCTGTAGCCACTGTTGTCTCCCACTGCTGCTTGCGTAAACTCACCTCATCTGCAAATAGGGAGGCCGGATTCACAATCAACGTAAGCGGGATTCCCTCCAGCATTTCCTGGCATAAAGCGACGGTATGGTCTGTACTTCCGTCGTCAATGATCACCGCACGATCAATCCACGGCCGGTGAGTCTCCAACGCCTGTCTGAGATACCTGTGCTCCTCATTGCGAACAATCATGGACAAGGTGACATGCGGCCTCGTGGTTGCTTCACGATCTTCCAACTCCCCACCTCCAGGCTGAGTCTGTCACGCGTAATAATTGATGTGATATGAATGATTAATTGGCTGAACCTCTATTAACCTCAATATCTAATCTATGCACGTCTGGAACAGGGTTATGTCTGGCAGGGAAACCTTTCATGACGTTTAGGAATCTTGAAATATGATATACCCTTCTTTCATGAACAACGACAAAAAAGGCACCCGCTTTCGCAGGTACCTCCTTAATGGTATATTTCATTGGTTTAATAGTTAATGACCTATTGAGATCTCAATATAAAAGAGGTCTGAATAATCAACGATATGCTGCCAGACGATCATTCAAGCTGCGTGTTTGCCCGTACACATCCTGATACAGTGCAAAGAGTCCGTCATACACCTTAACCGTTTCCGGGTTAGGCACATAGGATTTGGCAGGACGAATGAATGCTGCTGCACATTCCTGCAAGGATGGGAACCAGCCACAGCCATAAGCCGCCAGCATTGCCGCGCCCATTGCTGGGCCCTGTTCACTTTCCAATTTCACAATGATTGCATTGAAGACATCGGCCTGCATTTGCAGCCAGGCTTCATTTTTGGCGCCGCCACCAATGGAAATAACTTCATTCACTGTTTTGCCAGCGTTACGCAGAATATCAATGGACTCACGCAGTGAGAACGTAATGCCCTCCATCACAGCACGTCCAAAATGCTCCAGCTTATGTCCGGCATCCATGCCGATAAAGCTGCCACGAATGTTTGCATCCGGGTGCGGTGTACGCTCGCCGACGATATAAGGTGTGAACAGCAACCCGTTGCTTCCCGCTGGAATCATATCAATGCCCTGCAAGAGCACATCAAATGATTTGTCTGCTGCAAACGTATCCTTGAACCAGGACAGGCTGTATCCTGCCGCAAGTGTTACTCCCATAATATAGAAGGCATCTTTCTCGCCATGGTTAAAAAAGTGCACTTTGCCTTCGAAATCGAGATCTTTACGCTCTTCATAGGAAAGCACTACCCCGGACGTTCCGATGCTGCACATCGTCTGTCCTTCACTCAGAATGCCTGCGCCAATGGCTCCGCATGCATTGTCCGCACCGCCTGCATAAACTTTCGTTGCGGCTGCAAGTCCGGTTTGATCCGCAATCTCAGGCAGCAATGTGCCTACTTCTTCAAATGACTCCACAAGGCGTGGACACAAGGAGAGCGACAGCTCAAAAGCTTCCGCGATTTCCTTGCTCCACTGCTTGCCTGCAAAGTCTAGCAGCAATGTGCCTGCTGCATCCGAATAGTCCATCGCATAATCACCTGTCAGGCGATACCGCACATAGTCCTTCGGCAACAGGAACAGCGCTGCCTGTTGCAGCAATTCCGGCTCGTTTTCCTGTACCCACAGGATTTTGGGCAGGGTAAAACCTTCGAGCACACGGTTGCGGGCAATACTTAACAATTTCCCGTCCAGCACCTTCTCAATGCGGCGGCATTGCGCCGTTGTCCGTGTATCGTTCCACAGAATTGCATTGCGCAGCGGTTTACCTTCAGCATCCACCAGCACCAATCCATGCATCTGTCCGGAGAAGCTCAGTCCTTCGATTTCCGAAGGATGTACGCCGGACACCTCCAGCAATTTGCGCAGCGATACAATCGTCTGCTCTACCCAATCTTCCGGGTTCTGCTCACTGTATCCAGC
This sequence comes from Paenibacillus sp. RU5M, assembly GCF_900221055.1. Classification (NCBI taxonomy): domain Bacteria; kingdom Bacillati; phylum Bacillota; class Bacilli; order Caryophanales; family Paenibacillaceae; genus Paenibacillus; species Paenibacillus sp. RU5M. The sequence goes on from NZ_OBQM01000012.1 coordinate 66,357, forward strand.
TTTGGGCTGGTACAGCGGATAAGCCTCGGAAGCTTCAAACGCCACTTTCCCTTCACGGTTAACCAGCACCGTTTTAACTGCGCTGGTTCCCAGATCGACACCAATTACGTAACTCATGAGTTAACTCCTCTCGTTTATCTCAGGTTATACCCACGAAGAATCCAAGTTTACATGAGAGTCACTCCGTGATCAGAAAACCCTTAGATCGCCGTTACCCCCGGATTTCCTTCATCCCTTTTACATGGGAGAAATCCGGGGATAAATGCGACCGCTTCGCTTCCTCCGGGTCCTTTCTGCTCACTCCGTTCTGCATGCTTAATCATGGACACACATGGATATGAAACGAGTAAAACGTACTCGTTTCTGTAGCTAAAATCGTGCCTACGACCTATATCTGTCATTAGTAGTGGACACGCAAACCATAATGCACAAGAAACTCATTCGGTTCAAGGATCAAAAAACCGCCCCCCCCTTCCCAGGGGAAAGTCGGGGACGGTCCGAATGTCATGCTTGTTCAGGCGTTCCGTGGTACAAGCTTAGGCTATGCTGGCGTGCACACTTTGTTATACTCCTCCCCAAGCGTTACTACAGGCAAAACGTATGGTTGGTTCACAATCTTCCATACCAAAAGCCCAACTGATATTAGTCAGCCAGGATGTATTGGTTGAGTTTTGCTCTCAGCAATTCCTGACGTCCGGATTGGTTTTTGCGTGGGCTTTCGTTGTTCAGCGCGTACTCTGCAAGGGAAGCCAGTGTTGCTTTACCTGCAACCACATCTGCGCCGATACCTTCGCTGAAGCTGCTGTAACGTTTTTCGATGAAGTCATCGAATACACGATCTTCAATCAATTTCGCTGCTACTTTCAGACCTTTAGCATACGTATCCATACCAGCGATGTGTGCGAGGAACAGATCGTCTGCTTCGAAGGAACCACGACGGACTTTGGCGTCAAAGTTCACACCACCATGGCCGATACCGTCGTTTTTCAATACTTCGTACATTGTCAATGTAGCATCGTACATATCAACCGGGAACTCATCCGTATCCCAACCGATCAGCATGTCGCCTTGGTTGGCATCGAGGGAACCGAGCATGCCGTTTGTACGGGCAACGCGGATCTCGTGATCGAATGTGTGACCAGCCAGTGTAGCATGGTTAGCTTCCAGGTTCAGTTTGAAGTGTTTGTCCAAACCGTATTTTTGCAGGAAGGCAATAGAAGTTGCTGCATCATAGTCGTATTGGTGTTTGGTTGGCTCTTTCGGTTTAGGCTCGATCAGGAATTGTGCATCGAAGCCAATTTCCTTCGCGTAGTCTACTGCCATGTGGAACATACGGGCAATGTTGTCTTGTTCCAGTTGCATGTCTGTGTTGAGCAATGTGTCATACCCTTCACGACCGCCCCAGAACACATAGTTTTCTGCGCCCAGACGTTTACCCACTTCCAGACCTTTCTTGATTTGCGCTGCAGCATGAGCGTACACATCTGCGTTGCAAGTGGAAGCTGCACCAAACATGAAGCGTGGGTTGGAGAACATGTTTGCTGTATTCCAAAGCAGTTTTTTGCCGCTGGATTTCATGTGACCTTCAATCAGGTCAACGATCGTATCGATGTTGCTGTAGAACTCACGCAGGCTGTTGCCTTCTGGTGCGATGTCCACATCGTGGAAACAGAAGAACGGGAGATTCATTTTTTCCAAAAATTCAAATGCTGCTTCCACGCGTACTTTCGCTAGGTCCAGACCGGAGTATTTATCCCAAGAACGAACAGCAGTCTCCGCACCAAACGGGTCACTACCACCTGCTGTTAATGTATGCCAATAAGCCATGCCGAAACGGAAGTGCTCTTCCATCGATTTGCCGGCTACAACTTCTTCCGGATTATAATGTTTAAAAGCAAATGGATTCGTGGAATCTTTACCTTCGAATGAAATTTTATTAACGGATTCAAAATAGGCCATGTAAAATGCCTCCTCAATAGTTTTGAAAGTAATCGTTTACAACGTTATCCTAACACATAGGTTATACTTTGTCTATTGGTTAAACAAAGTAAAAATAAAAATGTTTTTTGCACGTTTGTTTACGCTATAATAGTCGAATAGCTTGTTTACGGATTGTGGGTCTGAACCCTTTTATAGAAGAATAGGAGTGCATATGGATATGAAAATTACCGGAGACCAGATGCTGGTCAAAAAGATAAACAAGTCGATCGTCCTCGATACGATTCGGCGTCATGCCCCCCTCTCCCGTGCGCGGGTATCCGAGATTACAGGGCTGAACAAAGCAACGGTATCCAATTTGGTTGCCGATCTGATCAATGATGAACTCTTGCAGGAAATTGGTCCTGGGGAATCCAGCGGTGGACGTAAACCTCTGATGTTGCTATTTCGCGGTACATCGGGATATGCCGTAGGTTTGGAACTTAGCGTGACCCACTTAAAGGGTGTGCTTACCGATCTTGAAGGTCATATCATCACAGAGTACGCCGTGAAGCTGGAACAACATGATGTCTCCTCTGTATTTGAACAGCTGAAACTTGCGGCAGAACATCTGATTCAGGCAGCCCCTCCCTCCCCTCACGGGGTAATTGGCATTGGAATCGGGGTGCCGGGTATGGTGGACGAGGAAGGGACGGTGCTGTTTGCACCCAACTTGGGGTGGGAGAAGGTTCCCCTGCGTGCCATGCTGGAAGAAGTATTCGAGTTACCTGTCACGATCGACAATGAAGCGAATGCAGGTGCGCATGGAGAATTGAATTTTGGTGCGGGTATCGGTGTACGTCATCTGATCTATATTAGTGCAGGCATCGGGATTGGTTCAGGCATTATGGTGGATGGCGAGCTGTACAAAGGTGCCTGGGGATATGCCGGAGAAACAGGCCATATGTCCATTGAAGCAGAGGGCAGACCTTGCTCCTGTGGCAATCGTGGCTGCTGGGAGTTATATGCTTCGGAGAAAGCTTATGAGCACCCGGATCATCAATTGCTTTTGCCAGCACATACTACACGGGAATTGATTGATTATGCACAGCAAGGCCATGAAGATGTATTGAAATTATACCAGGAAATCGGCCGCAAATTGGGGGTTGGCATCACCAATATCGTCAACAGTTTTAATCCTGAGCGCATCATTATCGGCGGCCCTCTTTCTGAAGCAGGACCATGGATTGAAACGGCGCTAAAACAAGTGGTGGAGGAGCGTACGTTGCCCTATCACCGCCGCAGTTTGCAGATTGAATGGGCTGCTCTGGGCAGTCGGTCCACACGTGTGGGTGCCGCTTACTCAGCAATTTCCCAATTTCTAGGTAAAATAAGAGTGTCCGTCTAATAACCGCTGAAAATTGACATCATTTTGCCCCATTTCCTCCCTTTTTGTTAAAGAAATCCAGAGGTATAATAGGGTTATGTGATTTTTGTCATGGCGGCATGAATGTCGCCGTGTTAATTCCGATGACGAAACGGAGTGAAAATTCGTGACCTACGTGGATACTTCAGATATCTCGGCGCAAATGTTTGTCACCGTACTCCTGTTCCTGATCGTGCTTGCGCCGCTGTTCAGCCTTGGCATACTTCGATTGTTTCAGAGCAAAAAGAAGGCTGGTTTCATGTACATGCTGTCAGGCGTACTGGTGTATGTAGTATTTCAGACCTTTATGAGTATATTTTTTTAGATAAAATATGTTTGATTTTAACGTCAAATCCCTTTTTACATCCACAAAAGAGTTCATGAAACATGTGCTCTGTTGTAGCTGTGAAAGGGGATTTTTCATATTGCAAATAAAAGAAGCCTCAGTCCTGATTCGGACTAAGGCTTCTCCAATATATATTCAAACGGCTCGCGCGAACCGGAATAGCTGCATGCGACTTGAACTTACCCTATACAGGGTAAATTAAGCGTCCAGCGCTTTGGCGAATTGAGTTTTGTTCATACCCAGAATACGGTGTTCACCAATAACAGTCAGAGGTACGGCACGTACGCCCATATCCCATACTTGTTGTGCGAACTCGTCGCTTGTCTCAATGTTGCGCTCTTCATAAGAGATGCCTTTGTCAGCCAAGAAGCTTTTTACCGATTTGCAGTTTGGGCAGTTGGTTGATGTGTATACAATTACGTTTTCCATGTTTATTCACCTCATATTGTTATTTTATAGACTAATCTATTGATTAAAACAGCTCTTCCCTTACAGAACTACTGCGCTGTGCTCCAAGCTCTCAATATATTTCTCTGTATCCATCGCAGCCATACATCCACTACCTGCAGCTGTGATCGCTTGTTTGTAACGGGTATCCTGTACATCACCACAAGCGAATACGCCTGGGATATTGGTTTCGGATGTGCCCGGTGTAGTCAGAATATAACCGTGTTCGTCGGTTGTGATCTGTCCGCCCAGGAATCCAGTGTTTGGTGTGTGACCAATTGCAACGAATACACCGCTAGCAGGAATGATTTCTTCTGTACCTGTTTCGTTGTTCAGTACTTTCAATCCAGTTACGCCGTTGTCGCCAGCCAGCACTTCAAGAGGGGTACGGTTCAATGCCATTTCCACTTTCTCATTGCTGCGTGCACGATCCTGCATGATTTTGGAACCACGCAGTTCTTCACGACGGTGTACCAAGGTTACTTTGGAACCGAAACGGGACAGGAAGCTCGCTTCCTCCAGCGCGGAGTCGCCACCGCCAATAACGATGATTTCTTTGTTGCGGAAGAAAAATCCGTCACATGTCGCACAAGTGCTGACACCACGGCCTACATTCGTTTCTTCTCCAGGAATACCGAGGTATTTAGCAGATGCGCCTGTAGACAGGATCAAAGTTTCGGATACGAGTTCACCCATACCTTCAACCTGAATTTTGAATGGACGCTCGCTCATATCGATGTTGTTTACCCAGCCTGTACGGAATTCTGCACCGAAGCGTTCTGCTTGTTTGCGCATATTGTCCATCAGTTCAGGACCCATAATGCCGTCAGGGAAACCTGGGAAGTTCTCTACTTCTGTTGTTGTTGTCAATTGACCACCAGGTTGCGGTCCTTCAATAACGAGTGGGCTCAAGTTGGCACGTGCCAAATAGATTGCTGCTGTCAGCCCTGCAGGGCCTGTTCCAATAATAATTGATTTATACATGTATAGTTCCTCCCCCGGGTTCTGCAAAAAGGTCAGGCTCTCCGGCATCAAAAGCAAAGGCTTTTGCATACACTAGAACGAAAGCCTACATCATGTCCACATGACCTGCCCGTTATGACAATTAACCTATGCAGAAACGGAATTCTAATTTATAATCATTCTAATCTGTTGTTCATTATGATCTCTTTTATGTACGGTGTCAATGCTCGGCAGCGATTATGAAGAAGTCTTCATCAGGAGGGAAAATGGAAGCATGAACGATGCACTCATTGGCAGCTTTATCTCAGCCATGTCTACCGGCCTTGGGGCCATACCTATTCTATTTATGCGCAAAGTAACCCACCGTCTGCGTGATATTTTGCTTGCCTACGCAGCAGGCATCATGACCTCTGCCTCGGTGTACAATCTCATACCGGAAGCACTCGGGCAATCCAATCTGTTTGTACTTGCCCTTGGTATCATGCTGGGCAGTATGGTTCTGCTTGTGCTAGAGATGAAGATTCCCCATGTGGATCTGGAAAATCCCGAGAAGATGCCTTTCAAAATTGAAGCCAAAGCCTTCATGATCATTGCAGCCATCACCATGCATAACCTGCCCGAAGGGCTATCGGTAGGTGTCAGCTACGCGAGCAGTGACGCAGGACTTGGCAATCTGATTGCCTTTTCCATTGGATTGCAGAATGCGCCGGAAGGATTCCTGGTCGCCCTCTTCCTCGTCAATCAGAACATCGGTCGCTTCAAGGCGCTCGGTATCGCCACGCTGACGGGTGCAGTTGAAATTGTTACAGCCATGATTGGTTACACACTCAGTAGTCTGGTCTCCGGTCTGGTCCCTTACGGTCTTGCCTTTGCAGCGGGTGCGATGATGTTCATCGTGTACAAGGAATTGATTCCCGAAAGCCACGGCGACGGCAATGCACGGGCGGCAACGGTTTCCTTTTTGCTTGGACTGATCACGATGATTGGCCTGACTGAACTCTTTTAATAGAAAGAACATAGGAAAGTCCTCACATGAACACAAGAATGGACGGCAAAAAACCTGAAAGCACAGCGGCTCGCTGAACTTCCAGGTTCTTTTTTTGTTCACAAATGAAGATTCAATGAAATAGTTTGAACGATCTGTAAAGGTCGTTGGACGATCACAATCCGGATTTGATAAATCGAATCAATTCGGCATTGAATTTTTCCAATTCATCATAGAATGCCCCGTGACCACTCTCTTCAAAAGCAATCAATTGAGAACCGGCAATGCCTTTGTGCATCTCCTCGGCGAACTCAAACGGGCATATCTCATCCTTCTTCCCGTGCAAAATGGCTGTAGGTACCTGAATCGAACTCAGGTCACCTCGCAAATCCTCATCCCGCAGGGCAATCGCACTATTAATCGTACTGTAAGACGAGGCCTCCATACCGAGTGCATGAAACCAATCCATAAACGGCTGGCTGTGCTGCTTCGCGAAAAACATGCCGCCAAACGTCTCCAGCAACTTCGGACGATCAGCGAAGATCGGCTCAATAATCTGCTCGGTAAGCTGCGCTGCAGTCAGGCCATACGGATAACCCTCACGCTGCGTGAACACTGGTGCCGCCGCTGACAATAGCGCCAGCTTGGATACACCATGTCCCGCATGGCGGGCCATATAATGCACGGCAATCGCTCCACCCATGGAGAAACCTGCAAGTACCACGTCACTCAACTCTAGATCATCAATCACAGCACGAACATCGTCCGCCATCCGGTCGTAGTCATAGCCTGTGGATGGTGCGTCCGACTTGCCATAACCTCTGAAATCTATTGCAATGGCACGAATGCCATGATTGGGCAGTACATTCAATTGATATTCGAACATTTTATAATTAACTGGCCAGCCGTGCAAAAAGACAACCGGTGTTCCTTGACCAATATCTTCAACAAATATACTCACATTCGGTTCCACTTGTACGTAACGTCCCATATTTCACAGCTCCCTTTATTGTCATGTCGTTGCAGCGGCAGATTGCCGCACTGCATGGTAATGTTTCAATAACAACGTTCCCTTAGTCATATTCCATGTAGAACGTTCCTCTGGAATCGTCTCTTCGATTCATTACCCGATGACCCAAGGTTCAAACGCCGTTTTTTTCAATTGGATATCGTTATCGCAGGAGTCTTAGTCCATTCAGAATAACCAGGATCGTGCTGCCTTCATGGCCTACCACACCCAATGGTAATGCAACATCTTGTAAGAAGTTACCCGCGATTAGAGCCAGAATTACCGTGATGGCAAAAAACATATTCTGCTTCACCGTCCGCTGCGCCCGACGTGCCTGCCTGATTACCCAGGCGATTTCTTCAATATTATCATTCATCAGTACAACATCCGCTACTTCCAGTGCAGTGCCACTGCCTGATACACCCATGCCCATGCCAACCGTTGCCGCTGCAAGTGCAGGCGCATCATTCACACCATCCCCAACCATCAACACTTGCCCGTACTGTTCGCGAAGCAGATGCACCTGCTTCACTTTATCTTCGGGTAACAAACCTGCGTATACCAGGCTTACACCAGTCTCACGGGCGATCACTGCTGCCGATTCGGGACGATCACCTGTCAGCATAGCCACTTTCACACCCATCGCTTCCAGCATTTTCACCGCTGCAACCGCTTGTGGGCGCACGGTGTCCCTCATCGCGATCAATCCGGCCATTTGCCCGTTCGCTGTTATGGCAGACACGGTTTTGCCTTCTCCCTCAAGTTGGGCACGTATGCCATACCACACAGCAAGATCGTCCATATTAGAAGCAATAAATTGCTTCTCTGTATCATTTGCGTTATTTACCTCAGTGATATGATGCGTATCCAACTCATCCGTTTTCCCAATTTTCCAGAGAACGCCGTCTACTTTCCCTTCAATCCCCCAGCCCGTCAGAGCTTGAACCTGTTCAGCAATCGGGAGGTTGATGTCCTCCTTGCTTGCCTGCTCCACAATAGCCCGAGCCAGTGGGTGCATCGAAAGGTTCTCAATGGCAGCTACCGCTCCCAACAACTGTGTACGGTCATATCCGTCTGCCGTTATAATATCGGTCACCTGTGGTGTACCCATCGTCAATGTTCCTGTTTTATCAAAAGCAACCACCCGGGTCTGGGCCATGTTCTCCACATGAGCGCCACCTTTGAAAAGAATACCGCGACGTGCACTGCTGGACATCGCTGATAACATGACCGGCATAATGGAAGAAACCAGGGCACAAGGTGAAGCTACAACCAGAAAGACCATTGCTTTGTAAAACGCCTCATTCCACGTCCAACCAAGCAATAGAGGTGTTCCCGCAATAACCAGTACCGTTACGGCGACAACAATACGGGCGTATATTCCCTCGAATCGCTCAATAAAGCGTTGGGAGTCCGGCACTTCCGTCTGCGCTTCTTCCACCAGTTTAATGATTTTGCCAAACAACGATCCTTCAGCGGATTTGGTCACCTCCACATATAATGCACCTTCACCGTTCACAGTACCTGCAAATACTTCGTCACCAGCAATTTTGTCTACGGGTAAGGATTCCCCTGTAATCGAGGCCTGATTGATAAAAGAGCTGCCTCGGTACACAACACCATCCGCCGGAACCAGTTCGCCCGGCTTCACCAGCAACAGATCCCCCGGCTGCAAATCATCGATGGATACACGATTCATTTTACCGTCCTCAATACGCAGCGCCGTTTCCGGTTTGAGCGCCAGCAGTGATGAAATATCCTTGTGACTGCGCTCCGTTGCATAGCTTTCCAGTGCACCACTTAACGCAAAAATAAAGATCAGCATGGCTCCTTCATTCCAGTAGCCAATGGCTGCCGCTCCCAACGATGCTGCAATCATGAGCAGATTCACATCAAGATCACGATCCTTGACCAGTGTCTCTATGCCTTCTTTGGCTTTAGTCCATCCACCTATGGCATAAGCAACAATATATAGTAGTACGGATAACGGGTTAGACCATGATGCCGTCGCCCAGGCAATAAGCATCAAAAGTCCACTGCCCAGAGCAGCTTGCATTTCCTTGTTGTGCAGCATAGCCCGAAAGTCTGGTTTGCGCCCTCGGCCTGGGCCAGGTGTATTGGCTGAACGCTGTTCAGCTTTTGCATGGGTTTGAATGGGTTGGTGTATCGCTTGCATATGAATCACAATCCTTTCTGAATGTCGGGTTGTGGAGTGCATTTTGCTGCATCCATGTCCCGTGTATTGAAGTCGTATTGAGAATGAGAGCCATTGTTAATACCCTAAAAATGACACATGCTGCTGCGGGAATCCCGCAGCAGCATGGTTATTGAATGGTTGTCGAATGATTTTCAAATCATTTTGAATGAGAATGATAATCATTTTTGTACTTATGCAATTATTTTTACCCAATACAACTTTTGATTCATTATATGCCTGTGCTTTGCATTTGTAAATGGGTTTTTCACCTTAGCCGGTGTAAAATTAAAAAAGCCGCTCGTCCATAAGGACAAGCGGCTCGTATGAATTTAATTTATTCACGTTATGAATTAAACACTAACGCTTGATTGCTGGCTAGCCTTAATGGCTTGCTCCAGATCGTAGAGGATATCCTGAATATTCTCTGTACCCACAGATAGACGAATCAGCTCAGGATTAACTCCGGCTGCAGTCTGCTCATCTTCTGTCAGCTGTTGATGCGTCGTACTTGCCGGATGAATGATCAGTGACTTGGAGTCACCTACGTTGGCAAGGTGAGAGAACAGCTTCACATTTTCAATTAGTTTGCGTCCTGCATCCACTCCGCCTTTGATACCAAAGGTCAGAATGGCTCCCTGGCCTTTCGGCAAATACTTCTGTGCCAGTTCATAGGAAGGGTGACTCGGCAAACCTGCGTAGCTTACCCATTCCACATCCTCATGTTTCTCCAGATATTGCGCCACAGCCAGTGCGTTGCTGCTATGACGTTCTACACGCAGATGCAGTGTCTCCAGCCCTTGAATGAGCAACCATGAATTGAAAGGTGAGATCGTAGCACCAAAGTCACGCAGCAATTGTACACGAGCTTTGATAATATAAGCAATCGGTCCAACCGCTTCTGTATATACGACACCATGATAGCTGGAATCCGGTTCTGTCAGTCCCGGGAACTTGCCACTCGCTTTCCAGTCGAATTTGCCGCTGTCCACAATAACTCCACCAATGGAAGTACCGTGACCGCCAATAAATTTGGTAGCCGAATGAACGACAATATCAGCTCCATGCTCGATTGGACGAAGCAGATACGGACTTGGGAATGTATTGTCTACAATCAAAGGAATGCCATGTTCATGGGCGATAGCTGCCACAGCTTCAATGTCCAGTACGTTGCCTTGCGGATTACCAATCGTTTCAGCGTACAATGCTTTGGTTTTGTCCGTAATCGCCGCCCGGAAATTTTCAGGATCACTGGAATCTACAAACTTTACATCTAAGCCAAGTTTCGGTAGTGTGGTTGAGAACAGATTGTACGTTCCTCCATACAGACTCGCTGCGGAAACAATCTCATCTCCCGCACCTGCGATGTTTAAGAGGGAGAACGTAATCGCTGCCTGACCGGAAGCGGTAGCCAGTGCACCCGCGCCTCCTTCAAGTGCAGCAATACGTTGTTCGAACACATCCGTGGTCGGATTCATCAGACGTGTATAGATATTGCCAAACTCTTTCAATCCAAACAGATTGGCTGCATGCTCCGTATCACGGAATCCGTAGGATGTTGTTTGGTACAACGGTACTGCACGTGCATGGGTGGTCGGATCAATCTCCTGGCCGGCATGAATTGCCAATGTTTCAAATGAAAGCTCACGTTCGTTTGACATAAATCTGTTTCCTCCCTTAACTTATACGTTTGGCAAATCCCTAGATGTCATGACATGGTGGCGTATGTTTTCCATATTCTCTCACAAGATGTCGCTTTTGAAAAGAAATATTTCCGATTTTTCCGATGAGAAATATTAAATATGTATCAGTAAGACTGCTACACCAAAAAAACCTTTGCTCCCGCAAAGGTTTTCCGGATTTTTTTCAACCATCACCTGCTGAACTTCTGCGTGATTTTATACCGTTTATACCCGAACGCCACTCCATATTTCACGTAAATGCTTGGCCGCCGGGACAGCTTCTTCCGCGGTTACCCCTTCTAGTGAAATATCGATGTGTGGTTTATAGGTCTTCAATAGTTCAAAAAATAACGGATAATCCAGAATGCCCTCACCCGGCACCGGATTGAACTTTTCACCCTGCGCATTGAAAGCCACATCTTTGGCATGAATGACAATGATACGCTGATATAGCGTTTCCATCACTTCACGCAGGAATGCAGACTGGTCAGCCACATGAGGTTGTTTGATCAGATTACAAGGATCGAACAGCATGCCCAGATTGGATGAAGGAATTTCTTCAAACAGACGGATCATATGTTCACATGTATGAAGCGTATGGGTAGATACTGGCTCAATCGCCGCATGAACGCCCCACTTTTCCGCCTCTTCCGCCAGTTCCTCTACCGTCTCCCGCAGCACCGTCCATGCCTTTTCTTCATATGCATCCGGATGAGTGTCGCGATACGTATCCAGGCCCCCTGTCTCCGTTGCAACCATGCTGCAACCGAAATCCCGGGCATAACGCAGATGCTCCTTGAATCGTTCAATGTCTGCACGACGAGCCACAGGATCAGGATCAATCGGGTTAATGTAGCAACCTAGTATTGCAATCTTGACTCCGCGCTGTGCAAATTGATCTCCGATCTCATTCGCCAGCCCAGGGCTCAGCTTGCCATTGGCCGAATCCACATCCGACAAAGCTTTGGCCAGTGCCAGCTGTACCGAATTGAATCCATTATCCGCGATGGTCTGTGCAAGCTGTGCTGTAGGTTGTTTGCCAAACGTATGCGCAAGAATACCAAGTTTCATGTCACTGTCTCCTTTGCAATCTGATCGCTGACAGGGTTAACGAGCCATCCAGCCGCCATCCACATTCAGTACGTGACCATTCAAATAATCCGAAGCCGCCGATGCCAGGAAAACAACCGGACCTTTCAGATCCTCAGGTGTTCCCCAGCGTCCAGCCGGAATCCGTGCCGTGATGTCACGGTACCGATTTTCATCGGCACGAATCTGAGTTGTATTGTCTGTTTCCATATAACCTGGTGCAATCCCGTTGATTTGAACACCTTTGCCTGCCCATTCATTCGCGAGTGCTTTCGTTAAACCGGCTACCCCATGTTTACTGGCCGTGTATCCCGGTACGTTAATTCCGCCCTGATAGGACAGCATGGATGCAATGTTAATGATCTTGCCACTTCCTCGCTCAATCATATGTCTGCCAGCCAACTGGCTCAGGAAAAATACCGTATTCAGGTTTAGACCTATGACATCATGCCAGTCTTGCTGACCGTGATCGGCTGCAGGTGTGCGACGAATAATTCCTGCATTGTTGACCAGAATATCAATTCTCCCTTGAAAGGCTAATGCCTTTTCAAACACCCCGGTCAATTCGTCCTCACGGCTCAAATCAGCTTCAATCACATACGCTTTACGTCCGAGAGCCTCAATGGCACGCGCTGTTTTCGATGGATTGGAGTAGGAAACCAGCACAACATCCGCGCCGGCTTCAGCAAGGCCAAACGCCATTCCTTGCCCTAGTCCTCCTGACGTACCAGTGACAATTGCAACTTGTCCGCTTAAATCAAATGGATTCATGAATGATTCCTCCGCATGGTTATTGGGTTGCAAACCGTGTCTTCAGTCTCGGCAGTCACGTATCCACCGTGGAACTGAAGGTCAGCTCTGATAATCCACTTCGATGCCATTTTGTCTGTATAGGGCTGCTGTCTCCTCATCCAAGCGACTATCGCTGATGATACAGTCCAGCTCCGAACAGTGTGCAAAGGTCCGAAGGGCAAATTGTCCGAATTTATAATGATCCACGACGCCATAGACCTGCTGAGAAGCAGAGATCATTGCTTTTTTTAGCGGCACCAGATCTCCTGTATATATGGAAAGTCCAAATTCCGGATGAAGTGCCGTCGTTGAGATAAACGCTTTATGAATGTTGAGACCGGAAATGAAGGCCGCCGTATCGTCTCCCACCAGCATATTGCGGACTCTTGCCCCACCGGGCACAACCAGTCGCACCTGCTCCTTTTTGGTCAGCTCAGCAATAATGAACAGATCATTGGTAACCACCGTAATGGGCTGATTGTCCAATCTCTTCGCCATCTCCAACGTAGTGCTCCCGCCATCCAGCGCAACAATATCTCCTGGTCGGATATACGCAAGGGCTCGCTCGGCAATCTCCGTTTTCTCCGAATGATGCTTTTCCGTAGCCCCACGACTCGTGAGGATGCCGTACTGGTCGTTCTGAGCCAGCATCGCACCCCCATGGACACGTACGAGCAATCCCATGCCTTCCAGCTTATCGAGATCCTCCCGTACGGTCTTGCCCGTCACCTGCAGCAGTTCACTCAGATCACTAACGGTGACTTCCTGCCGCTCCAGCAGAGCCTCCATAATTTTTTCATGTCTTTTCAATGGATTCATCACAGATCAACTTCCTGTTTCTTTGGAATTTACGCGCCTATTTCAGGTCTTTCATCGCCACGCCGTCCATATCCTCGAACGTCTGGTTTTCCCCAGCCATTGCCCAGCAGAAGGTATAGCTGCTCGTACCGACACCACTGTGGACAGACCAGCTAGGAGAGATGATGGCCTGACGGTCACGTACAACCAGATGCCGTGTTTCATTTGGCTCGCCCATCATATGGAATACGACGCCATCTTCCGGCAGGTTGAAATACAAGTATACTTCGGAACGGCGGTTGTGGGTATGTGCAGGCATCGTATTCCACATGTTGCCCTTGTCGAGTTCCGTAATGCCCATCACCAGCTGACAGCTCTGAATCCCGCCTTCTCCCTGATGGATATAGCGATAGATCGTCCGTTCATTCGAGCTTTCGATGCTGCCGAGGTGGTTCGGCTGAGCTTGTTCTTGCGTTGCTTTTACTGTTGGATATGTGTGGTGAGCCGGTGTGGATACAAAATAAAACTGAGCCGGCTGATCCTTGCCGCTGCTCTTGAACACGACTTCTTTTACACCTCTGCCGATGTACAGGCATTCTTTCGCACCAATCTCGTAGCCTTGACCGTCAGCTGTCACGGTTCCATGGCCTCCAACATTAATGATACCGATTTCACGACGCTCTAGGAAAAAGTTCGTTCCGATATCCTTCAGATTTACTTCAAGTGCGATATCCTTGCTTTGAGGTACAGCCGTTCCTACAATATAACGATCTACATGAGAGTAAACGGTTACCAACTCATCTGTGGCAAACAATTGCTCCATCAGAAATTCCTCGCGCAGACGGGAGGTATCATAGTTTTTCACTTCATTTGGGTGTGCAGCATAACGGTTTTGCATCATTAATCCATTCCTTTCGTTAGTCAGATAATGTTCATATAAGTTCATTTTAGTTCATTATGTATCTTTTGTGTACCTTTTTTTATAAAAAAAGAACCCGACGGGAAAATCCCCGCCAGGCTCTGGTGATCTTGCGATGTATTACAAGGAGTAAATGAGCGCCTCATAAGGACGCAAACGAAGATGGCCTTCTCTAACCTCATCGGAGGTTGACCGATCCAGATTGCCAATGATCAAGCGGGCATTCGTCGCTCGATCAGCGAATGAAGCAGGCAGACGATAGGACTGCTCCCGGTCCGAGTGATTGAGAATGACAAGCCATGTCTCTCCATCCAGACTGCGGCTATATGCATATACATGCTCTTCCCCTGCCGATTGGTCACTATAATCTCCATAGACCATAACCGCGTGTGTTTTACGCAGGGCAATCAGCTGCTGGTAATATGCAAATATGGAGTCCTGCGCAGCCAAATCCCGCTCCACATTAATCTCTTCATAGTTGGGATTCACCTTCATCCACGGCTGCCCTTCGGTAAACCCGGCGTGCTTGCTGCTGTCCCACTGCATTGGCGTGCGGGAATTATCCCGGCTCAGCGGCTGAAGACTGTGGAGCACTTCATCTGGCGCACGGCCTTTACCGATTTCTTCTTTATATTTGTTCTTCATTGCAATATCGTGATATTCATCAATGGAAGAGAACCGGACACCCGTCATGCCGATCTCCTCTCCCTGGAATACATACGGTGTTCCCGGAAGGGTATGAATCATGGTCGCCAGTTGTTTGGCGGATTGCACACGGTATTGTCCATCATTGCCGTACCTCGAAACCTGCCGGGTGTGATCGTGATTGTTCAGGAACTGGGAGTTCCAACCTTCATGTCGGAACGCTTCATACCAGCTCTCCTGAATTTCCTTGTACCGTGTCAGATCCCATGTAGGCATGTCATCCGCCACCTGGAAATGAAATAACGTATGCAGCTCTTTCCGGTTATCCCCCACATACAGAAGGCCATCTACTGGTGTGACAAACGGAATTTCTCCTACAGTCATGATGTCATAATGCTGGAGAACCTCCCGGTTCATTTCCTGCAAATATTCATGAATACCCGGATTATTGCCCAGATAATCAATGTTCTCCGGGTGCTCCGCATCCGGGAAACCTTCCAGCTTGGCGAGCAGATTAATAACATCCATGCGGAAGCCATCAATGCCCTGATCCAGCCAGAAACGCATCATCCGGTAAATTTCCTGACGCAGCTCGGGATTTTCCCAATTCAGATCAGGCTGCTCCTTGGCAAAGGAGTGGAAATAATACTCTCCCGTCCGCTCGTCATATGTCCAGGTCGACGGTTCAAAATAGGAGCGCCAGTTGTTCGGTGGGCCATCCGGTTTCCCCGGCTTCCATATATACCAGTCGCGTTTCGGATTATCGACAGATGAACGTGATTCTTCAAACCATGCATGCTGCTCTGATGTATGATTGACCACCAGATCCATAATGAGCTTCATGCCCAGTTCATGGACCTTGTCCAGCAATTGCTTGAACTGCTCCATCGTTCCGGCTTTCGCCATGATACGGTAATAATCCGCTATGTCATATCCGTTATCTTTATCCGGCGATTCATAGATGGGATTAAGCCAGATGACATCAATACCCAGACTTTTGATATAGTCCAGCTTGAGCATCAAGCCCTCCAAATCCCCGATGCCGTCTCCATTCGCATCCAGGAAGCTCCGCCAGTAGACCTGATATACCACGGCTTCTTTCCACCATGCCCGGTTCATGCTGCATCTCCCCTTTTCCGCTTAATGGCTATGCTCCTGCAACGTACGCTCCAGGAATGACAGTGTAAGCTGTTTCGTATCTTTCAGCACCACGTCCGCTCCGGAACCTTTAAGTACAGCTTCTTCACCAATACCCACGGCGATCATGCCTGCGGATTTGATGGCCTCAATACCCGCCTGCGCATCCTCGATGCCGATGCAGGCCTTAATGTGAGCACCCACTTCTTCTGCTCCACGCAGGAACAGATCAGGTGCTGGCTTACCGTTTGGTACGGAATCCGGATGTACCACATAGCGGAACAGCGAGTCCAACTCCAGCGCCTTCAGAATTTGAGGAGCATTTTTGCTGGCCGAGGCGATCACCGCAGGAATGCCGGATGCTTGCAGCTCAAGCAGCAATTCCCGAATTCCAGGATAAGTATGCTCCGGTGTCAACGAGTCCAGCAACGAGACGTAATGTTCGTTTTTACGCTGTGCGAATTCTTCCTTTTCCTCAGCCGAAAATGCCTCTTCCTTGCCACCCAGACGTAAAATGCGCGCCAGAGACTCCCCGCGGCTAATGCCCTTTAACTGCTCGTTGAACTCCCGATCAAACGGAATATCCAGCGATTCCCCCAGCTTCTTCCACGCTACATAATGGTACTCCGCCGTGTCAGTAATGACACCATCCAAATCAAAAATAACGGCTTGAAGAGCTCCGCTCCCTTTCATTTCCCCGTTCCTCCCCATGTTATTGCTCTAGTTGCCATTCAATTCGTTTCTCGTTGCTTTCCCGTTTCTCGCCCTTCCAGTCCAGAACAACCGTCCAGCCCGATGCGTTGGAAATGCTCGCATAACGTTTGCCCTCACGGGATTCAAAATGAATATCGAACTCCGCATCGCCTACCATCAGATGCTCCAGACTGCATGTTTTGTTTTCCCATGCCTGCGGCATATTAGGTGATAAGGTTACACGGCGATGCTGTGCTTCCGGTTGAACGCCGAAGAAATGTCGTACGACTGGTACAGCCAGTGCATAGATGGTCCACGCCTGCACTACACAGCCGTAGTCCGGGGACATCTCCGAGAAAGAACCTGGCACTACACGTGAGAAGCTTTTCCCCATCCGACGCAGTAAATCCAGTGCGTGATCCGGATGTCCGTACGCCGCTTCTGCAACCGCATGTGCTCCGGTAGAGATTGTCATCGTGCCTTGTTGATACATGGCCGCAAGATAAGTACCGTATTCACCAATGAAGTCACGGTTTCGCATCGCTTCCAGAGCACGCTGTGCTTTGTCCTGATCGGCAATTCCTGCTTCCATCGGGGTGACAATGACCCAGTTTTTGTTCAGCAGCCAACCGCGATCTTTCTGATCCTCACCTGCATCGGCAAGCAATCCTTCCACGTACTCCCGGTAGTCTGTGATCCCTTGCTTTTCAGCGAGAGAAACCATGTAATCCACCTTGGGCACAATATCAGAAACAGGTGCAACGGCATCCGCATAGAGGCTGTCTTTTTCAGACCAATACACATCATTCACTGCGCGTACCGCTCTTTCAGCCAGTTTTTGATATGTCTGATGCCGCTTCGTTTCACCCAAATAGAGACTCATGTGCTCCAGCGCCTGAAGAGCCTTGGCTGTATATACGGCACTATCAATCAGTTCCATATTCAATCCGGCAATCTCGATGATGCCGTAACCAGAAGGGAACAGGTCTCCGTCCGGGTCCATCTCACCCAGCAGCCAGTCGATTCCCTGAACACAATAGTCATAATGCTCGCGCAGAAGTGCATCATCTCCGGTCCACAGGAACATTTCCCATACAAAGGCGATATAGTGTGCTGTCTCCTGCGTGTTGCCGCGATTAGACACGGCTCCTATCGTGGTCACTTCATGCACAAAACGTCCATTACCGTTTGCTTCCTTGGATTTCTCCAGCAACAAATTCAGCGTATCCCGCACCAGTTGATGGTCTCCCGTAGCAAGCACACCCTGAAGCGCATACGTACTGTCACAGCCGAACCACCACGGATACGTGGGTCCACCTGCCGTCAATCCACGACCAATGCCGTCTACTTGTTGCACCAGCCACTGATTATTGCGCTTCACCCAGGCAAATTGCTCGTTCAGCTCATCCTCGCCTTCAATGGTCAGCACTGCGCGCTGATCCAACTTGTCGTAGAGTTGCTGCTTCTGCTCTTTCAAGCTGACGTAGTCACGTTCGATGACTGCATAAGTCTGCTCACAGGCTTCACGGGACGACTCCGAACCGGCAACAAATAACCGGAAGCGGAACACATCCTTCTCCTCCAGCGTGCATTCGGTTACAAAAGAAATGCCTGTGCCCTTGCCTGCCGTCAGTTCTGGTCCGTAAATCTCAGGACCAACCGTCATTACCGTTCCAGGCAGATCACTTCCAATCATGGCATACCAGTCTTGGGCATCATCTTTGACGATGACTTTGCGCGAAGAAATAGCTTCTGCCGTTTCACCCGCTCCTGGGATAATTCCGATCTCATCGGAATACCACACTGGACGGAGATCGGTACGTGACAGCAGCTCCAGCTTGAGCCGGGTTGTTCCTTTGCCGTAAGCGCTGATCTCATATTCTGCGACCATGCCTTTTTCATAATCGGGGGCAAACTGGTTGCGTTCAATGGATACCGGAATGTGGCTCAATCCGTGATCATAATCGAACCGGCTTCCGCCCCAGGATTCACTTGTGAATCCGTCTGCCCTTGCCCATACCGCAATGTTGCGATCCAGATCGGTTACCTTCAGCCAGAAGCCGTCCAGCAGCTTGATCGGATGCAGCCATACACCGCCCATTTCGTTAGCCATATGATGCCCAAAGTCGGGAAAGTATCCGTCCTGGGTACCGCAAATCTTTACATATTCACCTGCGTTATAATACAAATTAAAAGGATGTCTGCTTGTTAATGTGGCCATGATAGTCCTCCTCTGCGGTTTGGCTCACCGCTCATCCCTTCTATTCATACGGACGATTAGCCCTTGATTGCAGAAGAGATGGAAATGCCTTCAATAAAGTATTTTTGTGCAACAAAGAATACAAGGAGTGGCGGAAGCATAATCAGCATCGTTGCAGCCATTAGCATGTTCCATTCCACGTTATACAACCCTTTGAACATGGACAATCCGAGAGCCAGCGTATACTTCTCACTGGAGTTCAGATAAATGAGTGGTCCCTGGAAGTCATTCCATACGCCCATAAAGGTAAAGATCGATACGGCAATCAGTGGCGGCATGGAAAGCGGCAGCATGATTTTAGTGAAAATCTGCATTTTATTGGCTCCGTCTACAAAAGCAGACTCATCGAGATCACGCGGAATACCGCGCATGAACTGGCGAATCAGGAAGATGTTAAACGCTCCGCCCCCGAAGAATGCAGGGATAATGAGTGGTAAAAATGTATCAACCCAGCCGATTTCCTTGAACATGATGAACATCGGGATCATCGTTACCTGCGAAGGCAGCATCATCGTCGCCAATAGCACCAGGAACAGCGTGCGTTTGCCGCGGAAGTTAAACCGGGCGAAACCATACGCACATAGGGCAGACGAGAATACGGTACCGACTAATACCGGAATCAGAATAATCAGCGTATTTTTCAAAAATGTAAAAAACGGGATGGCCAAGACGGCATTTTTATAGTTAGACCACATCCATACAGCCGGGAAAAAATCATCTTTGAACACCTCGGCAGGTGTTTTAAGAGACGTTGCAAACGTCCATAACAGTGGGATCAGCACGACGGCTGCACCAGCGATAAGCATGAGCATAGAGAATAGTTTCGAGTAGACCGGTTTCCGTGTCGTTGCTTGATTCATCATTTGTCCTCCTCTCAATCCTTTTCGTTATCGCCCTGGTAATAGACCCACATCGAAGAGCTGCGGATGACCAGCAACGTAAACGCCAGAATGATGATGAACAATACCCAGGACAATGCCGAAGCATAACCCATTTCAAAATCGGTAAAAGCTTTATTGTACAGATACAAGTTATAGAACAAGGTCGAGTTAAGCGGTCCCCCGTTGGTCATAACAAATGCTTGTGTGAAATACTGGAATCCACCGATGATACCCATAATTACGTTGAAGAACACCGTTGGGGAAATCATAGGTAATGTAATGTTGAAAAACCGTTGAAACGGTCCCGCGCCATCCAGATTGGCAGCTTCATACAGCTCTTCAGGAACGCCCTGCAAGCCGGACAAATAAATGATGATCGTATTGCCGACGCCCCACAAACCCATGACAATCAGTGCGCCCAGCGCATAGCTCGGATCTTGAAGCCAAGCTGGCCCCTGTACGCCGAAAAAGGCAAGCGCCCGGTTCAGAATGCCGTATTCCGGATTGAAAATCATAATCCACATCATTGATGCCGCTACAGCTGGAATGACGGATGGCATGAAATAGATCAATCGGAAAAATTTCATGCCTCTGTTCCGCATATTCAGCAGCAAGGCGATAAGCAGTGATGCCACTTGATATAGTGGTACGGATACCAGAGCGAAGATAAAGGTAACTTTCAACGATTGATAGAAAAGCTCATCATGAAACATCGTTTTGAAGTTATCCAGACCGACCCATTCGATCGATTGTACGCCGGTGATAATATCCCATTTACTAAATGCCAGCAGCAGGGAGAATAACATTGGACCAATGGTAAAGAGCAACAAGCCTATAAGCCAGGGCAATATGAACCAATACCCGGCACGCTCGGATTTAGAATTACGCATAGCAGCCTCCTTGATGAAGAGGGTGAATCAGCATGGCCGCCGACTCACCCGCATGGTTTTTACTTGATTTTGCTGTCAACGTTCTTCGCAGCTTCATCCAGAGCGCCTTTGACATCCTGTTTGCCAAGCAGCACTTTTTCCAGCGCCTTGGTGAATTCTTCAACAAACACAGGTCCGTTTGTAGAACGCATGGTGACCGGTTTTTTAGCATAATCCATCATTTCGATGACCGGTTTGTCTGCTACTTCTTTGGCTTTGACTTCGTCCAGTTCTTTCACAGTCGCTGGCAGTACTTTACCGTTCGCAGAACGAAGCTTCTGTGCATCTGTACCCGAGAGCCATTTTACCAGTTCATAAGCCGCTTCTTTATTTTTACCGGCTGCGTTGATCGCCCAACCTGCACTTGCGATAATGCTTGAACGAGTACCGTCCGTATTTTGTGGAATCAGTGCAGAACCATATTGAACATCGGATTTGTCGAGATCACCTTTGATCCAACGACCTGTAATCATCATGGCGAGCTTGTCTGTCATGAACATCGATGAATCTCCGCCAAGTGTCTCGGAATCCAGTGGCGTCGGGGATACACGGCTATCTCCTTGAGACCAGGATACATATTTATCCATTGCCGCTATCGTTTTTTCACTGTTCATGTAGCCTTCCGCAGCTGTTCCATCCTCATTCGCGATGTCTGTACCGTTATCCCACAGGTACGTATAAATCGGATATTCCCATTTGCCTGCGTTGAATCCGAATTGAGTATATTTTTTTCCATCTTTTTTAGTCAGTTTCTGTGCAGTTGCAATCATGTCATCCCAAGTCCATTCATCTGTTGGATAAGGGATTCCCGCTTCATCAAACATACGTTTGTTGTACCACAGAGCAAGTGGGTTGAAATCTTTAGGCAAGTAGTATTGTTTGCCTTCGATTTTCATATTTTCAATGAGATCCTTTTGAAAAATATCCAGATTAAACGCAGTGTCTTTGCTCAAATAATCGTCGAGTGGCTCAATTACACCTTTATCAACGTATTTGTAGTAGTCGCCTTCACCAACCAGGAATACGTCTGGTGCCTGACCTGCTGCCAGAGATGTAGTGAGTTTTGTTCCATAACCTTCACTTGGAATAGGCTCAAACTTCACTTCGATATCCGGGTGTGCAGCATTGAACTCTTCCGCAAGCTTCACTTCATCCGCACCGGAGTTGACATCTCCCCATACGGAGAAGGTGAGTTTTACTTTTTCTCCTTTTCCGCCTTCCGCGCTGTTGCTTCCACCTGAAGAACACGCGGATAACACTAATACCAAAATCAGCATCATGACCAAACTTGCGGACCCTTTTTTCATTTGAATGACCTCCACATGGATTTATATTAAACCAAGGTTTGAAACCGTTTGCTGAAAGTAACTTGCTGACCGGACAGAAGGAGAGAAATTTCTTCCTCTGCATCACTCTCGATTAGAATACCCTCGGACGTGATTGTGATATGCAACAGCTGGTTTTGCCAGTAAAGCGGGAATTTCAGACTGCTCCAGGACTCTGGCAGCTTCGGATCGAGATGAAGCTGGCCATCCAACATGCGAACTCCGGCAAATCCCATCACGACACATTCCCATATTCCGCCCAGAGAAGCTGAGTGGATGCCTGCATCCGAAGAGTGCATATGCGGTCCCAGATCAATCTCGGACGCCCGGCGGAACAGATCATAAGCGAGCGGACGATTACCGAAGTCACTGGCAAGGATACTGTGCGTTGACAGCGACAATGAGGAATCATGCAATGTTTTTTCCTCATAGTAGTCATAGTTCGCACGTTTGATAGCGGGTTCAAATTTATTCTCAAGCAGGAAGAACAGCATCATGATGTCAGCCTGCTTCGAAATTTGCATTTCACCAACCTGATCCAGGTTGTAATCATTGAAGATGCTGGCGACTTTCGTCTGATTTTTATAAGGGGTAAGATCAATGACTTTCTTCTGCAAGTAGGTATCATCTTGTGGAATAAGTCCTTGTTCATTTGGCCCTGGCAGATACATTTGATCCAGCTTGTTCCATGTTTTCCTAGCTGATGTCAGGTCAAGCTTCGCAGACAATGCCTTGAGTAATTCAGGTTTTTCCTGCTCAAGCTTTTCATAATATTGAATGGCCAGTTCCATATTGAAGTGAGCCATATGATTGGTGAATGCATTGTTGTCCACATGTTCCTTATATTCATCCGGTCCAACAACCTCATTGATGTGATAGCGGCCCTTGGCCTCATCCCACTCCAGACGGCTGGCCCAGAACGTTGCTGTATCAAAAATGATCTCGTAGCCATATTGCTCCATGAACGCCTCATCGCCTGTAGACTGGACGTAATGCCAAACGGCATAAGCGATGTCAGAGGTAATATGCTGTTCAATGAAGCCGGACCAGATCTTCGTCTGTTCTCCGGTTACGATATCTACATCTCCCCATACCGGTGTAACTTCGCCATCTTCGATCCAGGCTGCTTCCCATGGATACATGGCTCCTTCGAATCCGTTCTCCTTGGCCTTGCTTCTAGCTCCATCCAACCCCTGATATCGATATTCCAGCAAGGATCTTGCGATCTTGGGATTGCTGTAGATGAAGAAAGGCAGGATGAAGATTTCCGTATCCCAAAAGGAATGTCCCTTGTACCCTTCACCACTTAATCCTTTCGCCCCGATTCCCATGCGATTATCATGAGCAGGTGTCATAATGACGAGATGATAGATGGCGAAACGGATAGCAAGCTGGTCATATCCGCTTGTGCTGTCCACTTCAATGTTGTACGTGGACCAGGTATCCGCCCAGGAGTTAGCGCTTTCACGAAACAGCTGATCATACCCTTTTTGCGACTCTTGCTTCAGTTCTGTCAGTGAAGATTCACGCATTTGATCCAGTGAATATCCACCGTTGCTGTACACCAGATCGCGGCTGGTATGAACATTCGAGATTTTTTCCAGTGTTACCGATTGTCCGGCTTCCACGGTCACTGTGCCTTCGATGCCAACCTTGCGGCGTCCCATCGTTTGACGCAATTCCGGCTCAACTTTTTCACCATTCAGCTGCCAGTGATGCACCGTATTGGTTACAAAATCAACCGCCGATTGTGTCGTCGTTGACGTCATTTGAATATAAGTCTTTTCAAATATCCGTTTTTCGCCTTCCGTGAAATGCTGTGCACCCGAGTTCGTCCATTGTCCGTTAATACCAGACGCAATGTGAACACGTGCCTGACCATCCAGTGGCTTGATACTTACGGATGAACCAACCAAATGACGGTTGCTCAAGGAAACAAAGCGACGGAATTGAAGTTCAAAGCTTTCTCCAGTTGGGCTCTGCCATACCACGTTACGGGTCAGCTCACCGTTCTTGAGATTCAGTTGACGACTGTAGCTGATCGTTCTTCCTTTTTCCAAGCTGAAGGTTTCCCCATTCATGGTGATTGAAAGTTCCGTTACATCCGCTGCATTAGGGAGTTCTGTTACTTCATGCTCATCAAACTTATTGAAGGTTCCTGCTACGAACCAGTTCCGCACTTGTCCAACATAATTCTCGTCCGTTGCGGAGCGAAGTCCCATGTAGCCGTTTCCAAGTGAGAGCACAGCTTCGCCTTTCCCTTGATGAGCCGGATCAAACCCGGTTTCAGTTACCAGCCAGTTACTCCATTCTCCTTGTCCTGCATCGTATTTCAGCAATTTGTATTCCCCCTATGTCTATCTTATGTTGTATCCGAAACGTTTTGGATTTGAGTGAAAATAATACCGAAACGTTTCGGATTTAATAAAACATTTCGGTGCTCTCTTCATCTCGTTCATTTTGCAACCCTCGCGAACCGTTTCTCAGCTAAACTCAGCGACCTGGTTTGGCTGTTGAGGATCTCAAAACCAATTCATTTTGCAAAATATTAAATTTGGGGCTGTCTTCCGATCTCAGCATGCCCATCAACAGGTTTGCAGCTTCATGTCCCAACTGATACATGTTCTGGCCGATGGTGGTGAGTGGTGGTTGAAAATAAGCGGCTGTTGGAATGTCGTCAAATCCTACTACAGATAATTCATCCGGTATAGAGATGCCTATTTCATTCGCAGCCTTCATTACACCCAAAGCCATCATGTCGCTTGCGCAAAAAACTGCGGTAATTTCCGGATATGTCTTCAACAATTCAGAAGCTTGTTGCTGTGCTTCCTCTTCCGTGAAATTCCCGTTTACGATCCATTCAGGCTTCAAGCTCAACCCTGCATTTCGCATTGCATCGGAATATCCTTCATAACGCTCCTTGGATACAAAAGCCTCGGGGTACCCGTTCACCATGGCAATCTGCCGATGACCCAAACCAATAAGGTGCTCTACAGCAGTCTGTGCACTTTGTTTGTGATTCGTTGATACAAAACCAACATACTCACTGTGAATGGGTATATCAATCAATACACAAGGAATGTCACTATCCAATACTTCCTGCAAATACGGATCATCCGTCTTCACACCCTGAAGAATGACACCATCCACCTTTCGTTCCCTGCACAGCTGTGTGTACGTTTTCATCTTTTGCTTCGCTGTATTTGTGCTGAACAAAATCAGATCATAATCCGAATTGGCAGCGCTATCATTAATACCGCAAAGCACTTCGAAAACAAAGTTGTTATCGATGTTTTTGTACGTCATGCCTGATACGAGCAACCCCAGCGTTTTGGTTTCCTTCATGACCAGGCCTCTCGCTAGACCATTTGGACTATAGTTCAGGGTTTCGGCGGCTTCTTTAATCAGTTTGCGCGTACTATCGCTGACGTCCGAGTACCCATTCAGAGCTCTGGATACGGTCGTAATCGAAAATCCCGTCATTTGTGATATGTCTTTGATTGTAGCCAATTGCTTTCCTCCAAAACGTTTCGGATTACTTATATTTCTGAGTATACGGATTCAAGAAAAAAAATCAAGAACTTTTTTCGACAATATTTTCGACTTTTTGTATCTCATGCGTCCCTTCCCTTATTCTGCCCGCATTCAGGATGGAAAAAGGATAAAAAAAAGATCTCCCGACTTTTAAATAAAGTCGGGAGATCCCTGAACCTATAAAACTTAATGTGCAACTGTATTGTTCAACATGATCCAGATGGAACCAATAACGATGGTCATCATGATCAACAGACCAAAGATCAAAGCCATTACATTCCAACGCGGCTTCTCCGATTCACGGATATGCATGAAGAAGAAGAGTTGAACCACAAACTGAAGTGCTGCTGTTACCAGAACGACACTCAGTGTTGCTGTTCTGCCCATCATGTCATTCAGAACCACTACCAAAGGAACAATGGTCAGGACAACGGACAGAATGAAGCCGATGACATAGGACTTGAGTGAACCATGCTGTTCGTGGCCATGGGATTCATGTGAGTTATGCTCTGCCATCTACATCACCCCCATCAGATAGACGATCGACAGGAGGAAAATCCAGACGACGTCCAAGAAGTGCCAGTACAAGCTGATTACGTTGATTTTACCGCGAGTAACATCGGTAATTCCACGTTTTTTCAGTTGAAGCATCAATCCGATCATCCAGATCAGACCGAGCGATACGTGAAGTCCGTGAGTTCCCACAAGGGTGAAGAATGCACCAGAAGCTGCACTCGTTGTATAACTGAACCCTTCATGAATCAACTCAATAAATTCCGTTACTTCCAGGGCGATAAAGCTCGCACCCAGAACAGCTGTAACTGCCAGCCAGCTGATCAATTGCTTCACCTTGCCCTGATTCATGGCAAGAACCGCAAGTCCACTTGTGAATGAACTTGTGAGCAAGATAAATGTCTCGGCAATAACGCCAGGCATTTTGATCAGTTCAGACAATACAGGTCCGCCCGCCGAATTGTCACGCAACACAATAAAGGTTGCGAACAACACGGAGAACAGGATAACGTCGGAAATCAGGAAGAACCAGAATCCGAGTATTTTCAATTCTTGCGGGTCATGGTGACCATGGTCATGATCATGTGCATGGTCATGACCGTGCTTCGCGGCTGCTTGAGCCATTTATACCGACCCCCTTAACGACGCTTCGGTACGCTTAATTTCGTCAACCGGAATATAATAATCCGTATCGTATGAGAATGAACGAGCGATCATGCAAATCCCTACGCCAGCGAGTCCAAGAATCGCCATCCACAGCCATCCGAATACAAAGCCGAAACCGGCAACGAACCAGCATATAGACATGATGAACGGAATCGCGGAATTTTTAGGCATATGAATCGGCTCAAGCGGCTGTTCAGGTGGATAGATGCCTTTGGCACGACGTTCTTTCTCTTCCCACCACTCATCAATATCATCTCCGCGCGGTGTAATGGCGAAGTTATATTCAGGAGCAGGTGAAGGAATCGACCACTCGAGCGTACGACCACCCCAAGGGTCGCCAGATGCTTTGAGTGTTTTGTATTTCCGAATGCCGTCTGCGATTTGTGCTACCTGGAACAAGAATCCGACACCCATCAGGAAAGCCCCGATTGTGGATACAAAGTTCAGTTCCCACCAGCCGGTATCCCAGCCATAGGTGCTCAGACGACGTGTCATACCCATCAAACCGACAGCGTACTGCGGCATGAAGCAGACATAGAAACCGATATTCCAAGTCCAGAAAGCCCATTTACCCAGTTTTTCTGGCAGTTGGAATCCAAACATTTTAGGCCACCAGTAGTACAGACCTGCAAAGTATCCGAATACTACACCACCGATCAATACTTGGTGGAAGTGGGCAATCAGGAAGTAACTGTTGTGGAACTGGAAGTCAGCAGGTGCAACGGATAACATAACCCCCGTCATACCTCCGACGATAAAGCATGGAATAAATGCAAGTGTCCATAGCATCGGGGTATCCATGCGTATCCTTCCCCGGAACATGGTAAACAGCCAGTTGAAGATCTTAACCCCTGTTGGTATGGCTATCAACATCGTGGTTACGGCGAAGAATGCATTAACGTCTGCTCCCGAACCCATCGTGAAGAAGTGATGCGCCCATGTAAAGAAGGACAGGAAGCTAATGATCAGCATCGCAAATACCATTGATTTGTAACCAAACAATTTTTTCTTCGAGAATGTACTTACAATCTCGGAGAACACACCGAATGCCGGCAAGACAACGATATATACCTCAGGGTGACCCCACATCCAGATCAAGTTGATATACATCATCGGATTACCGCCCAGATCAAGTGTGAAGAAATGCGCCCCCGCAAACCTGTCGAGGAAGAGCAATGCAAGTGTCACTGTCAAGATTGGGAATGCAAACAGAATGATAATACAAGTGGAGAATACCGACCATGTAAACATCGGCATTTTCATCCATTTCATGCCTGGCGCACGCATTTTAATGATGGTAACCAGGAAGTTGATACCGGTAGCCAGGGAACCGATACCCGAAATCTGAATACCCCATATATAGAAGTTTTGTCCCACCCCCGGGCTATGCGATAGCTCCGATAAAGGCGGATAACTGAGCCAACCTGCGTCCGGTGAACCACCGATAACGAAGGACAGGTTGAACAGCATTGCTCCCAGGAAGAATAACCAGAAGCTTAGTGCATTAAGGAATGGGAACGCAACGTCCCTTGCCCCTATTTGAAGCGGTACAATAACATTAAATAAACCGAACATAAACGGCATCGCCATGAACAAGATCATGATCGTACCATGAGTCGTAAAGACCTGATTATAATGCTCAGGATGTAAGAAATCCATGTTAGGCATAGCTAGCTGAAGACGCATCATCAGTGCATCCACACCACCACGGAAAAGCATGATAATGGAAGCAATAATATACATAATACCGATCTTTTTGTGATCGACGGTAGTTAACCAGTTACGCCAGAGCCAGCCCCATTTTTTGAAATAAGTCAACACCGCTACGATGGTAATCATCGTAATTCCGATCGCCACGTCCGCACCATAAATCAGCGGATCACCGGTAACGAAAAACTCCGATGCAAACTCCTTAAGTCTCTCTAACATTGGGGGCCTCCTTTCGAATCTTTAGTTAGCACTCTTGTCCACGTCTTGCGTAGTAATCTCTTTGGCACCTGAAGCTTCACCGTGCTTGCTGTGAGCGCTTTGACCGTCAATAACATACTTGGTCACGATGTCTTGGAACAGTCCTTCAGGGAAGGAAGAATAATAAGCTACATTGCTTGTTCCCGGTTCCGCCAGTGTTTTATACGTTTCTTGCGTCAGCGGTTGGGATTGTTGTTTCACTTCAGTTACCCATTTGTCGAAGTCTTCCTCCGATGTAGCATTGACGTCAAAACGCATTTGGGCGAAGTGTTCCCCGGTAAAGTTGGCACCTGAACCCCAATATTGACCTTCATGATCAGCTTGCAAGTACAAGGTCATCGCCATACCCGACATTGTATAAATCTGTCCACCAAGCTGCGGAATCCAGAACGAGTTCATCGGTGAATCCGCGGTGAGCTCAAATTTTACGGGCCGGTCTGCCGGGATATTCAACGTGTTGACCGTTGCAATACCTTGCTCCGGATACATAAACAACCATTTCCAGTCCAGTGAAGATACTTGAATGGTCACCGGTGCTTTCTCGGAAGCCAATGGCTTCGAAGGTTCCAGATCATAGGTGTAGCGGATTGTTACAACCGCCAGCAACCCAATAATAATAATCGGAACGGTCCACCAGATAGCCTCCGCTTTAGTGCTATGAGACCAGTTAGGCTCATAAGCAGATTTATTGTCCGGTTTGTCGCGGTAACGCCATACAATTACAGCAGACAAAATCAATACAGGCACAATAACGACTGCACACAGAATTGTCGAAATGACAATCAAATCTCTCTGCGAAGCGCCAACAGGCCCTTTCGGATCCAGAACAACGTACTGCCCGCCTGCCAGCATTGGCCAGACAATCAATGCAATTGTAACCAACGTCAGGACAACCGGAATGATTATCCGAATTAGCGACCTAGGTTTCTTGTTCATCTTGATCCCCTCTCCTTAAATTCGCTCATACTGAAAAAACAGTATACTACTCTCTTCCTTCTAAAGATATCAGAAATGAGCAACTTTTTTGTTCATGTTAACAAATTTGTCGATTTTACACCTTAAATGTGTGAATTTTTTCTCACAAATCACTTGCATACTTGATATTTCCTCATTGTAATCTTTACACTTCAAGTCACAAAATAAAACCCTTTGCAGTCCCGTTGAACAGTATCAACGAATCCGCAAAGGGCTTTATTGACTGGGATTCCGGGTGCTCATCCAGTCTTATTATGAACGAATTAACGCAAGATTATTTAATCGGCGCCTTCGTCTTCCCGGCGTGTATGAACAAGTCCAATCGATTTGGCAATAACGTAAATAAATACACTGCCAACCAAGAAACCGATACCCACCATTAATCCGAGGTTACGATCATTAAAATCATTCAGGTTGATCAGGCACATGACTACTCCCGTAATGAGGGCAATCCAAGCCAGAACTGTCATCGTTAGCACTGCACGCCGCATATTTTTATCTTTGCGTTCCAATTGGCTTACCATTGCTGTCTTCGATGCCATAGTAAACACTTCCTTTTCCCTTTTTGTAAGTGCTTTCCTTATACCAATATACCACATCAGTATGATTTTTAGTCAACAAATGTTCAAATTTATTTCGCAATTTGGACACTTTATTTGTATTTTAACTGTTGACAAGGACCAGATCACTTCTTCTTACTTCTTATAACCCAAAAACGCTCTCCTCATAACATGAAACAGCTTAGACCTTATGAAACCTTCATGAACATGTGAGTCCTGGCTGAAAATAAAACAATAAAAAAGACGTTGATTCGGATAATCGAATCAACGTCTTTTTTCTGATTAAACACGTATGTCCCTGCATTTAACAATTGAAATAACGTAATTACTTAGTTATGTCAGGTTCTGAGCACTTCTTCGTGGAATATTGAAATTAAAGCTTAAATTCGTGTCTCCAACCAATTATTTTTGATCACATTTTGATACCAGTAATAGCTTTCTTTAGGTGTTCTGACCAATGAACGGTAATCCACATGCACAAGACCAAAGCGCATACGGTATCCTTCCGCCCACTCAAAGTTATCCATCAAAGACCAAGCCATGTAGCCTTTCAGGTTGATTCCGTCGTTGATAATCCGATGAATTTGGGCCAAATGCTGCTCATAGTATGCAATCCGGCGATCATCATTGATTTTGCCATTTTCCAAATCATCATTGATGCATGCACCATTTTCTGTGATGTAGACATCCACATTTCCGTATTTTTGCAAGTAATGCATGAACTCATACAGTCCGCGTGATTCCACAGGCCAGCCAATATCTGTCTTAGTAAGTCCCATATCGACCTCTTCGGATTGCAATGCACCCGCCTCTGGATTGAAACGATTGATTCCCATGGTGTAATAGTTAATGCCCAACAGATCAATGGGTTGCGAGATGATTTCCATATCACCTTCCTGAATTGGTACGGTAGCTCCAGCTTCAGCGAACCAGTCCACCATAAATTGTGGATACGATCCTTTGTAGATCGGGTCTAGGAACCAATCGGTATTCAGTGCAATGGAACGGTCGCAGGCTGCCTGATCTTCTGGAGATTTGCTGTAAGGCTCAGCCCAGCATACATTGGGTGCAATACCAATCTGTCCTGTTGTACCCAAGCGACGGAACGACTGAACGGCTTTACCGTGAGCAACCAGCAGTCCGTGAGCAACATTAATGGATGTTTGCAGGTCCTTATTTCCTGGTGCATGAATGCCGAGCAAGTTGGACAGAAAAGCAATACACCATGGTTCATTGAAAGTCAGCCAGAAATTAATTTTACCGGAAAACTCCTTAAAGATGACTTCAGCATATTTTACAAATGCATCCACCGTCCTACGATTGCCCCAACCTCCGATATCCTCCAGCGTCTGAGGCAGGTCCCAATGATACAGCGTACAGAAAGGTTCGATTCCCGCTTCAAGCAACTTATCTACGAATCGATGATAGAAGTCCAATCCTTCCCGATTGATCTCGCCATCTCCATCAGGAATAATACGCGGCCAGGCGATCGAGAATCGGTAGGTGTTAATCCCAAGCTTTTTCATCAGCTCGATGTCTTCCTCATAGCGGTGGTAACTGTCACATGCGACATCACCATTATCTCCATTGAATACTTTGCCGGGTGTACGGGCAAACGTATCCCAGATGGATACCCCGCGTCCGCCTTCCTGCGCTGCACCTTCTATTTGATAGGAAGCTGTTGCTGTTCCCCAGCGGAAATCTTGTGGAAATTTAAAAATCGTCATCGTCTACTCCTCCGTCTCATGATGACACGCGGATCGTCTGTCCTGCGGTCATGGTTAAAATCACTACATAATCACCCTGAGGTGTTAACTGCGCCTTAGGCTGATCGTTTCCTTCCACACGCAGTGGGTATGCACTCCGAATGGTTATCGAACCAGCGTGATCAGCCTTAATTTCGGCGCTTGAGAGTCTGCCATCTGCCCACGCGATTGCCACCGTGTATGCACCTCGTGCCCGAAGCCCTTTCACACTGCCACTGGCCCAGTACTCAGGCAGCGCTGGCAGCAGATGTAATTCGCCTAAATGGCTTTGCAACAGCATCTCCGCAATACCGGCAGTGCCACCAAAGTTGCCATCGATCTGGAACGGCGGATGATCATCGAACAGATTAGGATGCGTGGATCGAGCCAGCAGCGTACGGACAAACTGATGTGCCAGCTTGCTATCCAGCAGCCTCGCATACAGATTGATCAACCAGGCACAGCTCCAACCTGTATGCCCGCCACCTTGTGAGATGCGACGTTCAAGTGACACTCGTGCTGCTTCCACCAGTTCCGGCGTATCCAGTCGGTTGATCTGCTCCCCTGGGTACAAACCATACAGATGGGAGACGTGACGATGCCCTGGTTCGGATTCGGCAAAATCCTTAAACCATTCCTGCAGCTGCCCCTCGCTTCCGATCTTGAATGGATAGAGCTTGCTGCGTGCTTCGCTCCACTCCTTCGCCAGCTGCTGATCCACATCCAGCTGCTCCGTTGCTTCAATGCACCGATCGAACAACTCACGAATCAATGTCATATCCATCGTCGAAGCCATGGAGATGCTGCGAGCCTCTCCTTCCTCAGTCAGGAACTTGTTCTCCGGAGAGGTCGATGGAGCCGTAACCAGATATCCGTCTGGTCCCTCCACCAACCAGTCCAGACAGAAGAGTGCCGCTTCCTTCATGATTGGATACGCGCGTTCCGCGAGAAATTGTTGATCACGGGTAAACAGATAATGCTCCCATAGATGTGAAGTCAGCCACACGCCGCCCATTGGCCAGAACGCCCAACTTGCGTCTCCGCCTGTAGGCGTGGATGTCCTCCAAATATCTACATTATGATGGGCTGTCCAGCCACGTGCTCCGTACAAAATACGTGCCGTTCTTCTCCCGGTATCGCTTAGATCCTCCAACAAGCCAAACAGCGGCTCATGGCATTCACTCAGGTTGCATACTTCTGCCGGCCAGTAATTCATCTCGGTATTGATATTAATCGTGTAATCACTGTGCCAGGGCGGCTCCACCTGATGATTCCAGATTCCCTGCAGATTGGCTGGCTGGCTACCTTCACGTGAACTACCCATTAACAAATATCTACCATATTGAAAATAGAGTGCCTCCAGGCCAGGATCATTGGCTCCAGCCTGGTAAGCTTGCAGTCGCTCATCTGTAGGCAATTCTTCATTGGCTGAAGCGCCGAGATCAATAGATACTCTTGAAAATAAAGTCCCATGATCCAGGACATGTCGCTCCCGAAGAGCCTTCATGCCATGAGCCATCGCTTTTGTGATTACTTCCCTGCACTCCTGATCCAGAAGCACACCATCTTTAACAGGCATCACATTATAGCCTTCAAAGGCGGTCGCCGCTGTCAGATAAAAAATAACCTGGTCAGCTCCCTGAATATGAAGTCTTCCGTCCATAACCGTTACTTCGGCATTCTTGCCCGTCGCAGTCGCGGCCAGTCGCATAGCATAAGCCGTTCCACGATCTTCTTCGTAGATGACAGACTCCGGATGATCCCTGAAATAATTCGATTCAACATGACTCGGACAGCGACTGAACAGTGTAAGTGCATTGTCCGAAGTCTCAACGTTATAAGGATGTGGACTGTCCAACGTAACGCTTACGTTTACAGATCCCATACGATCAGCAGTGATGGTACAGATCATGAGATCATCTGTTGCACTGGCGTATACTTCACGTACATAACGAATGCCTTGATATGAATACTTCGTCGTTGCAATGCCGCTATGGAGATCAAGCTCCCGCTCAAATTCATCGTACGGGATCCCATCCAGTTCATCGTGCTGCAACTTAAAGTGGCCCATCGGCTGATAAGCTTCCACATCACGTCCCAGCATTTCGCGGTTCAGCAATTGTTCAGCTTCGCTATATTGCCCGGACATAATCAGTTCACGGGTCTGTTTCAGATACCGCTGACTGCTGTACTGAATGGTGTCGCGTGGAAATCCGGACCACAATGTATCTTCATTTAGCTGGATTTGTTCACCCGATGCTCCGCCGTATACCATACCGCCAAGGCGACCATTACCGATAGGCAACGCCTCTTCCCAGCGAGTAGCAGGCTGACGATACCACAGACGATTTTCTTTTGTTCTCTCATTAAATGGGGTCATAGATAACTCCTGTTCCTAATCAGCTATTTTTCATTCAGTACTAAAACGTTTTCGGTATAGCTAAATAACCAATATAAATACTGTTTTACTTGATCGTAATCCGCTTACCTACAAGGCTAAATTGTCGTTTATCTGAAAGTGCTTACAGTAAGAAAATTATATTTGATTTCGAAATTTGCGTCAATGTTAAACATCACATGGACAGCAAAAAAAGCCCCTTGCTCAGGGCCTTTTTTGTATATCTGCCTATTCAATTAAAACATAAGTTATTTAACGTCTTTACCTGTCCACAGGGAAACACGATCCTTAACCCAAATAGTGTACTGTTTCTCCATTTCAACTGCGCCGGCTTTGTCCAACTCGGCGAGGAAATCATCGTATACTTTATCAAAGTTCGCAGCTGTAGTCAGAACAGCTTCAGGAATACGTTTGCGCACGATATCCTGTGTTTTTCGGAACGTTACCTCATAATCTGTACCTGATGGTACAGGCATGTTGTATGCTGCGCCCCAGTCTTTCAGTTGCAAATCATCTTCAGAAGGATAGAATTCTTTCCATGTTGTAATGCCATATGCTTTCAAAGTTTCTTTCTCTGCGGCAGTATAACCAGCCTGGATCTGCTCTGGGAAGTTCGTTGTGTAAAAGTTATCCGTGGAATCTTTCACGCCATCACCGTATCTCGCACTAAACACGCTATACATACCGATTCCTGTTTCTTTGGTGAAGTTAGAGTTGTCATTGGTTTTACGATCCTGAATATCTTGAGGAATCACCCGTTGACCATCCTCTACATTGTAGTGTTGGCCTTCAATGCCCCAGTTTCTCAAAACTTGACCTTCGTCCGAAGCGAGCCAGTCCATGAATTTGATAATACGAACCGGATCTTTGGCAGAAGTTGTAATCCCGATGCCATATCCGTCAAATCCGGTTGGCTGGAATGTATGGTCCACAATGTCCTTGTTCAGGGATACAGAGAAGTGAGCATATGTGCTGTCATCTTTGCCCGCTGATTTGAGTGCATTTTCTGCTTCTTGATAATTCCACTCCTGGTCAATCAGACCGAGTACGCGACCACTTGCGATTTTGGATTTATATTGGTCATCCTTTTGGACAAATGTATCTTTGTCCAGCAGTCCTTCATTGTACATTTTGTTCAACCAGCGGAAGTATTCTTTCTCCTCTGGACGTTTGTAGTGCAACATCGCTTCATATGTTTCAGGGTTGATATAATATTCTCCATCATCGGGTGCTCCAGTTGCTTGGAAGGCCGGGTTCGTTACTGTAATCATAATCTTCCAATCATCTGCATTCAGCGTCAATGGAATGGTCGGCTGACCGTCAATCGTTGGGTGTTTTTTCACATATTCTTTCAATACATTCTCGTAATCCTCAAGTGTTTTCACTTCAGGGTATCCGAGCTCTTTAAGTACTTTTTGCTGAATTTCAAATCCGCCTGTTGCGTCAAACGCAACATTATCAACACCCATATTCGTTGGGATTGTATAAATGGCCTGATCTTCCGAACTGTATTTCAGCCGGTTCATCTGGTCCCCATATATTTTTTTCAGGTTTGGAGCATGCTCCTCAATCAGATCCGTCAGGTCAAGCATTGCCCCTGCATCTACTAGTTTAGACAAGTTACCTTTTGGAAAAACAATATCAGGGTACTCACCGCTAGCCGCCATAAGTGCAATTTTCTGGTCTCCACCATTGTTTACATCATACTCAGCTTCAATCGTAACGCCTGTTTGCTTGGTAATCTCTTTACCGACTGCATCCTGCATCTTGTTCCAGGTTGGACTCGCATCCGCACCAAAGAATGTGAAAGTAACCGGTTCGGTTCCACTGGACTCTGAGGCTTCTTTATTTCCCGAATTTCCGCAGCCAGCTGTAACCAGCATTGCACTTGCGAGCATCAACATTGCAAACGTCTTGGGTGTATTGCCTTTCATTTTGCCTCTCATTGTCTAGTCCCCCTATTATTTATGAAGGTTTTATCTGTATAACAGGCTTTAAGCCTGAGGATACCGTTGTAAGACGCATTTCTGTATGCGCTTACTAAAAAATTAAATTCGCACTCTTTTTTAACAAAACCTAAACCCATGAAAACTCTTTTAGCAACATACATAAAACGTTTTCGGAAAATAATTTAAAATGCTTGCTGAAAGTGCTTACATTAAGGATTATATGCTATCCTACCCCTTTCGTCAACAACAAAAAAGGCCCCTTTTAGGGGACCCATTTTGCTTTGAAAATGATCGTTTATCATGCCTTATTTTCAGTATTATTTCACGTCTTTACCTGTCCAGAGAGATACACGTTCCTTGATCCAAACGGTATATTGTTTCTCCATGTCTACCGCCCCTGCTTTATCAAGTTCAGCCAGGAGATCATCATACACTTGGTCGAATTTCTCAGGTTTGGCAAGGATGGCTTCAGGAATACGTTTACGGATGATGTCCTGCGTTTTCTGGAACGTTACATTATAATCCGTATCCGAAGGTACAGGCATGTTATATGCTGCGCCCCAATCTTTCAGCTTCAAGTCGTCTTCAGAAGGATAGAAATCTTTCCACGTTGTAATGCCATAGGCTTTCAATGTTTCCTTCTCTGCCGCAGTATAACCTGCTTGGATCTGCTCAGGGAAGTTCGTTGTGTAGTAGTTACCTGTGGAATCTTTGACACCATCGCCATATCTTGCGCTGAAGATGTTATACATACCGACTCCTGTTTCTTTGGTAAACGCCGAGTTGTCATTGGTCTTGCGGTCCTGTACATCCTCAGGAATGATACGTTGGCCATTTTCCACTTTGTATTGTTCGCCTTCAATCCCCCAGTTTCTCAGCACCTGGCCTTCATCCGAAGCGAGCCAATCCATGAATTTGATAATACGTACAGGGTCTTTTGCAGTTTTGGAAATTCCGATGCCATATCCATCGAATCCGGTAGGTTGGAACGTATGATCCACAATATCCTTGTTGAGGGATACAGAGAAGTGAGCGTAAGTATTCTCGCCATTTTTAACTGATTTCAAAGCATTCTCAGCTTCACCATAGTTCCATTCCTGGTCAATCAGCCCCAGTACCCGACCGCTTGCGATTTTGGATTTGTATTGATCGTCCTTCTGCACAAATGTATCTTTGTCGAGAATGCCTTCATTGTACATTTTGTTCAACCAGCGGAAGTATTCTTTCTCCTCTGGACGTTTATAGTGCAACACCGCTTCATACGTTTCAGGGTTAATATAATATTCACCGTCATCCGGTCCACCTGTTGCCTGGAAGGCTGGATTCGTTACCGTAATCATAATCTTCCAGTCATCTGCATTCAGCGTCAGCGGAATGGTTGGCTGTCCGTCAAGTGTTGGATGTTTTGCATAATATTCTTTCAGAACTTTCTCGTAATCCTCAAGCGTTTTCACTTCTGGGTAGCCGAGTTCTTTCAATACCTTTTGCTGAATCTCGAATCCGCCTGTAGCATCAAACGCAACATTATCTACACCCATGTTCGTTGGGATCGTGTAAATGGACTGATCTTCCAAACTGTATTTCAGACGGTTCATCTGGTCCCCATAGATTTTCTTCAGGTTAGGTGCGTATTTGTCAATCAGATCTGTCAGGTCAAGCATCGCGTCTGCATCCACAAGTTTAGACAAGTTACCTTTAGGATAGATAATATCAGGGTATTCACCGCTGGCAGCCATCAAAGGTATCTTTTGGTCGCCACCATTATTCACATCATACTCAGCTTCAATTGTAACACCTGTTTGTTTCGTAATTTCTTGGCCGACTGCGTCCTTCATGTTGTTCCAGTTTGGACTTGCGTCAGCACCAAAGAACGTGAAGGTGATTGGACTGGTCGTATCCCCTGTGTCCGTTGGTGTTTCTGAAGCCGTAGTTCCTCCTCCGCTACCACTGCACCCTGCTGTAATGGCAAGAGCGCTGGCTAACAGAAGCATTGCGAATGTTTTTGGTGTTTTGCCCTTCATGTGTAATCCCCCTTATGGATAAAATGAAGCTATCTATTGTAGAACAGGCTGACCTGCACATACCGTAATTGGGTGATTCTCATTGTAAAACGTTTGATTTTATAACATAAAAAGCGTTTTCTAAAATGAAGTGAAAAACACTCACTCTATCCAGTAATTTGAGGAACCAATCCTTACTCCTTTTGACTGAAGAGATTCGTGTACATGCCTTGATAAATCACTAATGAAAGTGCTTTCATATTTGAATAATAATCCCTCTAAAAGTCCTTGTCAATAGTGAATTTACAAAATTGAAAACGTTTTTCGGAAAACGTTTTAGGTATAAAAAGAACCCAGTTTCCTGGGCCCTTTTTTCGAAAAACTATTCTGCTGAAAAGCATTACTTGCTCTCTTCACCGCTCCACAATTGAACACGGCTTTGTACCAGCTCAGTGTATTGTTTTTCCATGTCCTCTGCTCCGGCTTTATTCAGCTCGGCAATCATCCCATCATAAATGGCATCGAATTGTTCAGGGGAACTGAGGATCGCTTCAGGAATCCGTTTACGGATAATATCCTGTGTTTTTTGGAAAATAACGTTGTAATCCGAGTCACCTGGAGTTGGCATATTGTACGCTGCTCCCCATGGTTTAACCGGGAACTCATCTTCACTTGGGAATAGATCTTTCCACGTTGTTGCGCCGTATGCTTTGAGTGTCTCTTTCTCTGCATCGGAATACGCCGCTACAATCTGTTCAGGGAAATTCGTTGTGTAATAGTTATCCGTTGAATCCTTGACACCATCTCCATAGTGACCAGACATATTGGTATAGAGGCCAATACCTGTTTCTTTCTGGAATACGGCAGCATTATTCGTTTTTTGGTCCTGAATATCGGCCGGAATCACACGTTTGCCATCTTTCACTTCGTACTGCTCACCTTCAATGCCCCAGTTCATCAACACTTGGCCTTCCTCAGAAGCTAGGTAATCAAAGAATTTAATTGTACGAACTGGGTCCGGATTCGATGTTGTAATCCCTACACCCCATCCAGATACAAAACCAGGGTCCTGGAAGGAATGATCCTTGATATCTTTAGACAGAGTTACCGGGAAGTGTGAATAGGTCGCTTCATCTTTGCCCGCTGCTTTCAATGCGTTTTCCGCATCGGAATAACCCCAATCCTGGTCTATGACGCCCAGAACACGTCCACTTGCAATTTTGGATTTGTATTGATCCGTTTTCTGTACAAAGCTGTCCTGATCAAGCAGTCCTTCTGCGTACATATGGTTCAACCAACGGAAATACTCTTTCTCTTCAGGACGTTTGTAATGCAGACTTGCCTCATATGTCTCAGGATCAATATAGTACTCGCCGTCATCCGGAGCACCTGTTGCCTGGAAGGCCGGATTCGTTACCGTAATCATGATTCTCCAGTCATCTGCGTCCAGGGATAACGGAATCGTTGGTTGACCGTCAATCGTTGGATGTTTCTCCTTATATGCCTTCAATACATTTTCATAATCCTGCAGTGTACGCACTTCAGGGTATCCCAGCTCTTTCAATACACGCTGCTGAATCCCAAATCCGCCGCCTGCATCAAAATACTTCTGGTCTACCGCATAATACGTAGGTAGTACATAAATTCCTTGATCTTCGTTGCTATATTTCAGCCGGTCCATGTAATTACCATACAGCTTCTTCAGATTGGGAGCATATTGCTCGATCAGATCGGTCAGATCGACCATTGCCCCAGCATCCACGAGCTTGCTTAGCTCTCCTTTGGGTGACACGATATCCGGATAGTCTCCGCTTGCTGCCATTAAGGATACTTTATCCTGACCACCACTGACGGCAAACTCACCGTTAAGGGTTACTCCTGTTTTCTCTGTAAGGACCTTCCCCACTTCATCCTTCATACCGTTCCAGTTCGGACTGGGATCGACGCTAAAAAAGTCAAAAGTAATCGGAGACGTATCACCGCTAGTGTCCTTAAACGACGTTTCGCCGCTGTTTCCTCCACCGCAACCTGCGAGCAAAGACATCGCAAGCACTGGAGCCAGTGCAATCTTCATTTTGTTTCTTGCCATAATGGTAATCCTCCCGTTTCATATGTCTGTCTATCCGGGACTTTTTTGTCCCTGTCTATAGCTTCATGAATGCCACTCCGCAGCCCTATACGGTGAAGCGCAGGCCAAATGGCTGCGCTTCGGGCATTCTGATGCTTCTTTTATTATACGGCCACTCTATCTATGTGGCGGCCTGTACAAACTTACTTAAGCTTTTACTGCACCCAATGTCATACCACCTACAAAATACTTTTGCAGGAATGGATACACAATCAGGATTGGAACCGTAACAACGATCGTGATCGCCATTTTGATGGATTCCGGTGAAATCTGTGTCATCTGCTGTGCCATGTCATTGGCGTTACGTCCGGCTCCCGAGCCTTGCTGTGTACTTTGCAGTACTTTCATCAGCTCGTACTGGAGCGTGGTCAGATGCGCCTTCGAACCATTATACAGGTACGTATCGAACCAAGCATTCCACTGGCCTACAGCCAGGAACAACGCGATAGTTGCAAGTACCGGTTTACAGAGTGGCAAAATGATTTTGTAATAGATCTTAAAGTCATTCGCACCATCCAGCTTGGCTGATTCCTGCAATGCATACGGCAGGCCATCAATGAAGGAACGGATAATGAACACGTTAAACGCACTGATCATACCTGGCAATACATACACCCAGAATGTACCGATCAGGTTCAGGTCACGCATCAGGATGTACACCGGAATCAGACCACCGGAGAAATACATCGTGAGTGCAAGTGCAGTAGAAACAAACTTTCTCAACTTAAAGTCAGGACGACTCAGTGTAAATGCGATCATTGAGGAACTGATCAAACCGAGCACGGTACCTACAATTGTACGTAGAATGGATACCTGCAAACCTTGCAGCAATCCATCGTATTGGAAAATCGTTTTGTAGTTTTGCAATGTGAAATCACGAG
Organism: Paenibacillus sp. RU5M; assembly: GCF_900221055.1. Lineage (NCBI taxonomy): Bacteria > Bacillati > Bacillota > Bacilli > Caryophanales > Paenibacillaceae > Paenibacillus > Paenibacillus sp. RU5M. The sequence continues at coordinate 108,111 of NZ_OBQM01000012.1, forward strand.
GCCACAAGTAAATTCCACCACGTACGGTATCTGTCGAGTTATTGAGTGAGATAGCCAGTACGTTCAGGAATGGATACAGTGTTACAATCAGCACCAGGGTCATCGCGAGGATGTTGAATATATCGAACAGCTTATCGCCCCGAGTAGCATTGAATGCTTTGTTCGCCATAATGTCGTCCCCTCCCTACATGATGCTTTCTTTGGTGAATTTTTTGAACAATCCGTTCGCTGTAAACAGAAGGATGATACTGACAACGGAATTGAATATGCCTATGGCTGTACCATACGAGAATCGTCCCATATTCAAACCATAGTTGAGCGCGTATAGATCAAGCACTTCCGAGTAGTCTAGCACCAGACTGTTTTGCAGCAAAAATTGCTTCTCGAAACCGATACTGATCAGATGCCCGATGGACATGATGAACAGTACAGAGATCGTAGTCCGAATGCCTGGCAACGTGATATGCCACATTTGTCTCCAGCGGTTCGCTCCGTCTACACGGGAAGCTTCGTAAAGTTCTTGGTCAATACCGGTAATGGCCGCCAGATAGATGATCGCATTCCAGCCGGTTTCCTTCCACATATCTGAAGCGGTTACAATGTACCAGAACAGGTTCCCCTTAGCCATGAATTGGATCGGCTGATCGATAATGTTTAGGTTTACCAAAAGGTCATTGATAATCCCGCCATCGGTGGAGAGCATCTTGGTAATAATCCCTGCCACTACGACCCAGGATACAAAGTGAGGCAGATATGATACCGTTTGCACGGCGCGCTTGAAGAACATGCCTTTCATCTCATTCAAGAGAATCGCAAAGAAAATCGGCACGATAAAACCGATAACCAGTCCCATCAAGCTCATTGCAAGCGTATTTCGAAGTACCAGATAGAAGCGATCATCGCTGAATAGCTCTGCAAAGTGTTTAAAACCAACCCACTGTTGATCACCGAACGATCTGGCCGGTTTATAGTTTTGGAAAGCCATCGTCCATCCCCATAGTGGCAGATAGTTAAATACAAAAACCCAAGCTACGAATGGCAATGACATGAGATAGAGATACTTTTGCTGTTTCATACTGTCCCAAACTCTGTTCCGCCGTTTTTGTGTTGGCGGATTGGGGTCACTGCTTTTTTTCGCGGAAGCGGATTTTTCTGTTAGCGTTTCCATCTCCGTTCCCCCTCCTCTGATTTATAAAATAATCATACCTGATAGAGCGTTTTCAAAATACCATCTGGATTTTAGAGAAAATCATATGAAAATTAGATATCCCCTTATAAAATCCGATATTATATCTATAAAATTAGTGATAATGACGCTATCTATTAATAATTATTGAAATTACAAGGGAATTTAATTTGAAATTGGTAATGATCGAAAACGTTTTATAGAAATCGTTTACTTCATGTAAAACTAAAAAGAAAAAGGACCTCCAGGGTCCTTCAAATAGACTATTAGTTCGAAAACGTTTTTTACCTAATCAGGAGAAATACCAAACTCCAGAAGTACCATCCTCTGAAACATGGGCTACTCCCGTTCTGGCTCTCCTGAAGAATCTTTGGGCTGTGATCTAGCAAGCTCTCTAGCATGTTTGTATGCGGAAGGCGATTCCCCTACATACTTCTTGAATTTGCCGTGGAAGTAATCCACGTTGGCATACCCCACCCTCGCGGCAACCTGGTGCACCTTTAAGCCTTCATCGAGAAGTTCCTTCGCCTTCTCCATTCGGACCTTATCGAGAAATGCATTGAAATATTCCCCGGTATGGTTTTTGAACAGCTTGCCCAAATAACTGCTATTGTAGTTAAATACCTCAGCGAGTACCTCCAGCTTGAGATTTTCGCCGGGATTACGACGGATAAATTCAATCATTTGTTTCAGTACCGTATCCTTGCTTCCTCCACCCATGCGCTGAATAAGCCGGTTCAGGTGTTGAGCAGCCATTACTTTGAGATCCAGTAACGTTAATTGATGGTAGACCTCCGTAATTAGAACGGAATGCTCCTGCATAATAGATTGCATATGCTGATTCGTTGCCGCAAGTTTGTTAATAGCCAATGAAAACACTTGGGAGAACGCCGTCTTAATCGCCTGTTCTGTCTGATGATGGGGGATCAGACGTTCCTCGATTTCGGTCAGCACACGCATCACGGACTCGCTACTCCGAATGTCGAGCGCATAATACAGCTTGTCCGCCAATTCTGCTTCATCCGGTTCACCACTAACTTCATCCAGCGCAATAACCGGCCCAGAAGCACTTTTGCTCTTCTCGCCTTCGTTCCATAACATAATACGTTGTTCCGCGAACAGGAAACGTCCGCCCAATACGCCGTTGGCCTGATTATAGGAATGTGCGATGTCTGCTGTGGAGTTTACAGGTTGACCTGCTGCCGCGTACATGTGAATATTCCACTCTCCCAGCAGCCCTTCCAACTCATCATATAAACTCTGGGCAGATTGGACAGTCAAAATAGGCTCTTTACATAACAGTCCCAGTCCGGAATGGAACGAAAACACAATGCCCCGATCTTTCTGGTCAAAAGCTTCCGCCAGTCTGCGTTTCACTACACTACCACGCTGTAAATCAGGTTCGGCATGCATCTCCAGCAGCACAACCTGATACTGCGACCAATTCAATCCTAGAGCATTTGCTTCCATCGTTTCTGTACCTTCCAGGCTATCAAAAAGCAATGCTTCAATCTGGTGCTCCCGGTAGGCTGTATCCTCACCAGCATGGCGGGCCAGTGTCAGACGCTCCCTTGTTAGCATCACAGAGATCCGCTCCAGCTCACTAATAATCTCCTCTTCATCCACCGGCTTGAGCAGATACCCATCTACGCCAAAACTGATGGCTTTCTTGGCATAATCAAAATCCGCGTACCCACTCAGGATCAGAAAGTGCGACCCCGGATGGTGCTGCCGCACTTCTTCAATCACATCCAGTCCGGTCATGCCGGGCATGCGAATATCGATGATTGTCAGGTCCGGTTCCAGCTCTTCGAAGCGGGTGATGGCCTCACGCCCGCTGGCAGCTGTACCAATCACCTGAAAGCCGTATTTTTCCCAATCAATGATCGTTGTCAGTCCTTCACGTATGCTCGGTTCATCATCTACCAATAACACTTTATACATGCTGGTCTCCTCCTACTGGCAAGGTGAAAGAAACCTCTGTTCCTTCCCCGTACACACTCTTAATCTGTAATCCGTATGGCTCACCGTAGGTCAACGTTAAACGTTGATGTACGTTACGCATGCCAATCCGGCTCTTCTCCTGTTCTTCCGGTCCACAGATGAACTGCATCACTTCAGCCAGACGCTCCGGCGTAATGCCTGCCCCATCATCATCGACACGCACCTGAACGACATCCTCCACCAAACGAATATTTATATTCACACGGACCGTGCCCTCTTTATTTTCCAAACCATGCACAATCGCATTCTCAACCAGAGGCTGAATGATCAAAGGAGGAATGTACATCTTCTCCACCTCCGGATCGATATGGATCTGGAAAGCAAGCCGGTCGCCGTAACGGAATTTCTGAATTTCCAGATAAGAACGTACCATCTCCAGTTCGGCTCTGAACGTCGTTTTGCCGCTGCCAATCTCAAGACTCTTGCGCATCAGTTTGCCTAGCAGCCTGACAATATTGGCAATCTCCGCCTCGCCTTTGATATGGGCTTTCATGCGGATCGACTCCAGTGCATTAAACAAAAAATGAGGATTGATCTGGCTGGCCATCATTTTCAGTTTAATCTCTTTCTGTGCGATTTCCAATTGATTGTTCTGTTCCGTTGCCTCCACTACCTGAGTCATCAGTTCATTAATGCTCTTCACCATGTAATTGAACTGCCTCGACAGTTGCCCAATCTCATCATTCCCATCAATGCGGGAGGTGACGTTCAGATCACCCAGTGCGAGCTTATTCAAATGTTTGCTAAGGCGTAACAATCGGTTTGACGTGAGAAACGAAATGATATAAACAAGCAACAATGCAATGACCAGCACAAGCGTAATGAAGAGCATACCGATCATGCTAATGGTATTCGCGTCTTTGACAATATTTTTGGTGGCAAAAACGGAAATGATCTTCAGGCTGTTCATGCTCGATCCAGGGCGCAGCTCATCAATTACAATATTGGATGGCTCCCCCCGAAAATCTGCTTCAATTGTGCCTTTGGTCTGATTTTGTAGATCTACACCAAAATCAAGCTCGTCCAGCGTCTTGCCCACTAGTTCGGTATTTTTGGCCGCAACCACATAACCCTGTTCGTCCGTAATCAACGTCTCGAACGGTTCCTGACGTAATAATCCATTCAGCTCATCCTGATTGATTACAATCATCAGCACACCCTCGGTCCGATATTCGGCAAAAGGCACTTTGCGCACCAGACTTAGCTTGTGCACCGGATTATCTCCCTTGTCAGGAATATAAAACCAGCCGATGCTCGTCGTTTTCAGTGCCTTCTGGTACCAGTAGCTCTCCTCGGTCTGCTTGTCCACAGGAATGAACTCCAGATTGTTGATCAGCGTCGGATTGGTGGAGTAAAACCGGATGCCCGCAACCTCGCGGTACAGACGCTTGTATTCCTGAAAATCTTTGTATGCGAGGTAAGCCGAGGTCAGCTCCACAACACTTTGGTATTGTTTGTTCACAATTTCTTTCAAATCATTATTGAACATCAGAATGTTGGAAATATCCGTAGGCACACGCAGCAATGTGGTGGTCTGACTTTTGACTTTGTCCACGTTGTTAATCGTCTGTCCAATGGCATTGTCCAGCGCCTGCTTGCGAAAGTATCCGGTTACAGCAAGTCCAATAATTAGTACCGGAATCATGACGACAAGTACATAGGATATGAGCAATTTATGCTTTAATTTAAGATTGTTGGATGTTCTTATGAGCCTTTTAAACATATCTGCACCTTCCGTCGCTTATAAGCGCTTACATATAAAGGTCAGTACATATTACGCCTGCCCTTCCAATTCATCATACCACATAACAGCAAAAGCCCTGCAAGAGGGCTTCAAAAAAAGGCTGTATGCTGAGTGAAAAACAAACATGAAGTTTGTATAACTATTTCTAATATAGGAAGTAAAACAGATGGCTTAGCGGCTGCGTGCTGAGCGGAAACCGTGTCCTTTGGCACGCAGCGCAACAATTAAAGCTATAAGTGATAGGAACAGGATGGCCCAGGTAAAGGACGAGGCTCCCCATTGATTCAGAAGCACACCTCCCGCCAATCCACCAATAGCAATAGCGAGATTCCAAACGGTCGTATTAATCGGCATAACGATATCCACACCCTGCTCCCCGGCAGCTTGGGCAAGGGCGGTCTGCAACAGTGTAGCCGCACCGCCAAATGTTAGACCCCAGAGCGCAACTGAACTAAATACAACGGCAATGTGCTCGCTCCAAAGACCCAATACCAGAGAGATCAGGGCAAAGCCCGCAAGGCTGATGAGAACCAGCATACGCAACCAACGATCAATAAGAATACCTGTAATCCAGATGCCCACCAATGCCATCAGGCCAAATACAAGTAACATAAGTCCAACCTTTGATTCCAGACCGACATCGGCGAGGAAAGGAGCAATATAGGTGTACAAAATATTATGAGCAAGCATCCAGGCCAGAACGACAGCCAGAATGGGGATTACGCCAGGAGTCAGCAGTACCTTTATTGAAGAAATGCGCTGATCAGCAGACTGCCCCGGATAATCGGGTACTTTCCAGAGCACCCAGAAGATCAATACAAACGCCAGCAGCGACATCAGCCAGAATACCGAGCGCCAGCCCATAAAGGAACCCAGCAATGTACCTGCAGGAACACCGAATGATAAGGCAATCGGTGTACCGATCATCGCAACAGCCATGCCCCTGCCTTTGAGATGATCAGGCACCATCCGTAGTGCATAACTGCCAATCAGGCCCCAGGAGACACCGGCTGCAACACCGGCAAAAAACCGAGCGACAAGGGTCAATACATAGTTTGAAGAGAGGGCTGTAATCGTGTTGAAAATCAGAAAACCGATAATCGCTAGAAGTAAAAGCGGACGGCGTCGCCAGCCCCTTGTCAGCACGGCCACAGGTATGGCGGCAATCAGAGAACCTACTGCATAAAATGTGACAAGCTGCCCTGCCCCTGCCTCAGAGACCTGCAGCCCTTCCTTGATTTGCGGCAGCAACCCCGCGGGAAGAGTTTCAGTCATAATAGCTATAAAACCAGCCATCGCTAAGGCCAGCAGCCCAAACCATGGGAAACGTTGAGAAGATTTATCGGACATCTATGCAGCTCCTTTTTAGATAATATAGGACATAGAATCGAATTATGGATCGATCATTCTTTATATTATCCACCCTCTCCTACCTTGTCAACGACTTTTGGATCGATTAGTATATAATTAAGAAAAACGAGGGGGAATCTCTAATGGCAAGAACCGGACGTCCGCGCATTTTTGATCGGGATGAAGCCCTGTTGCAGGCAATGATGCTCTTTTGGGAACAAGGATTCGAAGCCACCTCATTGCTTCAACTTCGAGCGGTCATGGGGGATATTTCAGCAGCCAGCTTCTATGCAGCCTTTGAATCCAAAGAAGCTCTTTATAAAGAAGCGGTAGAACGATATATGGGTTCATTTGGACGCGTTACGGAAAGCTTCTCAGATCTTACGCTATCTCCAAGAGAAGCGATTGAAACAACTTTAAGAAGTACCGCCAAAATGCAAACAGACAGCGCACATCCATCTGGCTGTTTAATTGTGCTGTCAGCCAGCACATGTTCTTCCAAAAACAATCATATCCGTGACATAACCGCCGAGAAAAGAAAGCTGACTCGCAACCGCCTGCAGGCTTGCATCCAGCGCGCTGTGGAAATCGGCCAACTGCCTGCCTCCACGAATGTGGCAATGCTGACCACCGTATTTGATACCTTTATGCAAGGCATTTCTACACAAGCCCGGGACGGTATCCCTTTTGCAACGCTTGATCAGGCTATCACCGAAATTATGGGCATCTGGGACCTTGCTCAACATCCAGCGTGACCTTACTTCCTAATGGTCGAAATGTTAGAACAATCAAAAAGGCACTCCCATGATTGGAAGTGCCTCTTCATTGTATACTTTAACCATGTCCGTCCCGTTATGGACGGGGTGTGTCTACCCCATTAAGAATCAGCTTGGGATGAATATCAGCGCTAAGCGAAGCGGAAACTGCACAATACTTCTCTTCAGCCATTTGGATGGCTTTCCAGATCCGATAATCCGGGATATCGCCGTCCACCTTGAAGATCAGGTCAATGGAAGTAAATCCTTTCGGCATACCTTCACTACGTGTACCCTGTGCTTCAATCTCAATGCCAGTAATTTTGTCCAGGAAAGCGTCCAGAATCATCGTGATATCGATCCCCATACAACCTCCGAGACCTGCCAGTAACAATTCCATGGGTGTAGCACCCTTGCTGTCACCACCATAGGCTGCTGTGGCATCCATGCCAACCGCGTAGCCAGAGGGTCCTTCGGAAGTAAATGCGCGTTTGCCTTTCCATACCGTTGTTACATTCATGATGTTTATCCTTCTTTCTTAGAATTCAGTAATTTGCTGCAAAAATCTTCGTGTCCGCTCCTGGGTCGGGTGTTCAAAAAAGGCCTGTGGACTCGCTTCTTCCACAATTGATCCATCCGCCATAAAGACGATTTTGTTAGCCACATTCCGGGCGAACTTCAACTCATGCGTAACGACCAGCATCGTCATGCCTTCCTGTGCCAACTCCTTCATAACGGAGAGCACTTCTCCCACCAGTTCGGGATCAAGGGCTGAGGTAGGCTCGTCAAACAGCATCACCTCAGGCTCCATGGCAAGTGCGCGGGCAATCGCTACGCGCTGCTGCTGTCCACCGGACAAACGGGATGGATATGCATCCTGCTTGTCCGACAGACCGACCCGATCCAGCAGAATCCGGCCGCGTTCGGCCGCTTCGTCCCGCTTGATTTTTTTCACAGTCACGAGACCTTCCATCACATTGCCAAGCACCGTCTTGTGCGGATACAGATTGAACTGCTGGAATACCATGCCTGTCTGCCGACGGATTTCAAGTACCCGTGCCCGCTGGATTCGCTGCGAGTCTGAACTGTCTACCACTACACCATTCACTTCAATCTTGCCGCCAGAGAGCTCTTCCAGACCGTTCAGACAGCGCAGAAGCGTACTTTTGCCCGATCCACTGGGTCCCAGCAGAACAACAATATCTTTCGCATCGACATGCAGATCTATATTTGTGAGAACTTCATTTTTTCCAAAACGTTTGGTCAATCCTGTTGTTGTAATCACCGGTTCTCCCCTCCTATCAGTAAGCCCGGGCAAGCCGGCGCTCCACTTGTTCCAGAATGGCCGAGAAGCCGATACTCATAATCCAATAGATCACGCCAATCGCCAGATAAAACGGCATATTCACCGCATATTGTGATACAAGCAATTGTGCTGACCGCAATAACTCGGTAACACCGATCGCCGCCACAAGTGATGTTTCCTTCAGCATGCCAATAAAGGTGTTACCCATCGGCGGGATGGCAATGCGCACAGCCTGCGGGAAGATAATCCGTCTCATCGCTTGAGCCGGGGTCATCCCCGTTGCGTATGCAGCTTCCGTCTGCCCTTTCGGTACCGCCTGAATGGCTCCGCGAAACGTCTCCGACAGAAATGCACCCGCATTCAGACTAAGCCCGAGACAGGCTGCGGTGAGCGAGCCCAAGGTTACGCCATAATCGACCAGCCCATAATAAATAACGAATAATTGCACCAACAGCGGGGTTCCCCGCATGATGGATACGTAGAAACGGGCGATCATTCTAAGCCACATCGGTCCTTTCAGACGCGCGATAGCGACGAGCAACCCGATGATAAAAGCAAAAAACATTGAAATCACAGTTACATACAGCGTGTAATATGCCCCCTTCAGAAAGAAGGGGATATTCTCAAATACCAATTCCATGGATCAAACTTCCCTTCGCCCTGCCGGTTCATTATTGCGCAGGCTCTTCACCGAACCATTTTTTGAAGATGGTATTGTACGTACCGTCATCCTTCATGCCTTTCAGTGCATCATTCAGTGCTGCTACGAGTTCCGGATTGTCTTTGCGCACAGCAATACCTGCCTGGTCACTCTTAATCGGTTCACCTACGGCTTTGATTTTCAGTCCGTTGGCATCCACAATGGGTTTCAGCGCATACATGTTGTTGATTGTGGCATCAATCCGTCCAGCATTCAGGTCTTTGAGTGAAGAGATAACATCGTCATAGGTTTTAATCGTGAAGTCGCCCACTTTCGGCAGCACTTCATTACGCAGATACGTTTCATCATTCGTACCCAGACCTACCCCAATCGTTTTTCCTTTGAAATCTTCCAGCTTGGTAATATCGTTATTGTCTTCTTTGACAATGATTTTGACTTGGTTCGTAATATACGGATCACTGTAATCCAGTACTTTCTTCCGATCATCGGTAATCGTCATCTGGCTGATGATGGCATCCAGCTTTTTGGCTTGCAGACTTGGTGTCAGGCCGGAGAACTCCTGAGATACAAATTCCACCTTAACCCCAAGACGCTTCGCAACCTCACGTGCGATATCTGCATCGTAGCCGTCCATTTCTTTCTTATCGTTCAGGAAGTTGTATGGAGCGTACGTGCCCATCATTCCCACTTTGATGACGCCAGCAGACTTGATCTGCTCCAGTTCATTGTTCGCCTGTGCTCCATTGCTGCTTCCATTGTCCGTAGTTTTACTGCCACAAGCGCTGAGTACCAGCACGGTCATTAGCAGCAGGGCTGTTAAAGTCCAGCCTTTGCGAGATTTCATTCCATATGTTTTATTCATGTCATTAACTTCCTCTCATCCATGTAGTCATGTCTTGTTGAAACTTCTGTTTCCTGTCTTCCTAAACTGCAGTTGTACCTATTATTCCCTGCTGCTGGCTTAATCATGTGAATATTTAATCCAGTTGTTGAAAATAAAGCTCCAGGGCCAGCACACTTTTATGTGCCGAGCAGTCCATAAAATTCAAAGCTTGCCGCCTCAGCTGCGAGCTTTGTTGCTGTCATTGATGAAAACTTGCTGTGCAACTCCTCCGAGCCAAACAGCCAGCGCGTAATCATGCCTTCAATCATGCTAACCAGCAGCGCAGCGCGAAGCGGTACATCCATGGATTCCGGCAGCATGCAAAGCTCAATGGCCCGTTGCATGTTGTGGCGAAATGCTTGTTCCACTGCATTACGTGTCTCCTCGACCAGACGGCGTACCGAATCCTCCGACACGATGCCTTTAAGCAACAACTCCATAAAATAACGATTGTCCGCTGCAAAGGAGAATAAGTCGGTAAACAGCCGTTCCGAAGCTCTCACCATATCCTCAACCGATCCGGCATCCTTGCGGTAGCCTTGTCCGATCGCTTCAAGCAGCTTCTCCCTGCCGGTCAGTACAATTTCCGACGCAATGGCCTCCTTACTTTTAAAGTGCCAGTAAAAAGTGCCTTGCGCGACGCCGGCTTCCCGGACAATATCGGAAATTTTCGTCTGATGGTAGCCCTGGGTCGCAAAACGCTCCATCGCTATGCGTATAATTTGGTCCCGGCGTTCTTCTCCGGGTTCCAAATGATTGTTTTTAGACATTTGCCTATCCTCCCGATTGATCAGTCAGTCAGTTAATGTATATCCTATTGGATAACTAGGTTTTTGTCAATATGGTTTTAAACAATTCATTACGAGCATAAGTTGAAGTTGGGCGCATTTGTGATCATAATAGATGATAGCCTTGTTCTAATGAGCAGGCATTGTCACGCAGGACAGCCTATAAGCTGTCATCTGCATTTCAAGGAGGAAGAGAATTGGACTTTATATCATCGATTATTATGGGCATCATCGAAGGTTTGACTGAGTTTTTGCCCGTGTCCTCAACCGGACACATGATTCTGACTGCCCACTTGCTGGGATTATCGGAGGACAACGAGTCAGTCAAAACGTTTGAGGTGGTTGTGCAACTCGGAGCTGTACTAGCTGTCGTTGTGCTGTACTGGAACAAATTCATTGATATGTTCCGCTTCACCGGAGGCAAAAGGAGCTACACCTCCCGCCTGAACCTCATACATATCTTTTTGGCGATGGTTCCTGCCGTAGTCATTGGACTTGTATTCCGAGACTGGATCAAGGCGCATCTGTTTGGAGCACAAACGGTGCTGTACAGTCTTGTTATTGGTGGTATTCTGATGATTATCGCTGAACGTTGGAGCCACCGCAGCGAGCGCATTACAACCCATGATGTAGACGATATTACGTATAAACAGGCATTTGTAGTGGGTCTTTTTCAGATTCTCGCATTATGGCCAGGCTTCTCCCGTTCCGGTTCGACGATCTCCGGTGGACTGTTCGCAGGGGTAAGCCGAGTTGCCGCAGCAGAATTTACATTCCTGGTCTCTGTGCCGATTATGATTGGAGCCACAGGATATGATCTATACAAAAGTATCGATCATCTGAATACCAGCGATTTCCCGATCTTCGCGATTGGATTCATTGCCGCATTTATCGTAGCCATGCTTGCCATTAAGACGTTTTTGTCTATTTTGAAAAAACTGAGTCTGACCGTCTTTGCAGTGTATCGCTTCGTGCTGGCAGCCGTATTCTTTATCATTTTAATGATGTAACCCTATCTTCAAGTCATGTAACAAAAAAGCCAATGGGGACCTGTTCCTTTCGGAACCAGGTTGCCATTTTTAATTTGCACAACCTCATCAACAAGCCGATTTTCTCTTCTACCTTTACACCCCTCCCCACAGCAAAAACACCCCCTATCAGCGATAGGAGGCGTTTCATATAACTACTGCGAACTAAACGAACTGATTATGGTTATACCTTGGACTCCAAAGTTTGCAGGTACTCCGAGATTTGAGCAGGCGTTTTTGCCCATTTGCTGTGCAGATGTGCAATTTTCTTGCCGTTCTGGAATACGAGCAGGCTTGGAATGCCGCGTACACCGTTCTCTTCAGCAAACGGCAGGAACTCTTCTGCATCGAGGGCATAGAAGGTTTTATCCGCATGCTGGTCGATAACGTCCCCGATAAAGCGATCCAGGTTTTTGCAATCCGGACACCAGGTTGTATCAAATTTAATGACGGTCATTCCGTCAGAATTAATTGTATCGCGATATTGTTGTTCACTTTGAATTCTTTCCATATGTCTTCTCTCCCTTATTTGATTCTTTATGGTTGACCTTCATTGTACCTCGTATAGTTACAATTGAAAATAGGCTACCAACGTTTAACGGTGCTGCTTGTAGAGATTGGCGGGACTTAGCTCCCGTATTTCGTTAATCTCCGCAGCCGTAAGTGGTGCAGATTCCGAAGCAGCGATATTATGCAACAACTGCTCTCTCGAACTGGCACCTGGCACGACAGCGGCAACAGCCGGATGCGCCAAAGCATAACGAATGGCCGTTTGAGCCATGCTGCGATTGTCTGTAACCAAACGGCTCAGGCCTTCTCGTATGATGTGCAACTCCTCAGGAGTATAATCCAAATAACCCTTATCTGCCTTGGCAGCACCAGAATCAGCGAGAACCCCACTTGCCACAGGTCCACGAGCGATAACGCTAATGCCCTTTTGCTCCAATAAAGGCAATACTTCCTCTTCGGCCCGGCGATCCGCAACGCTGTATTGATTCATCACGCTGACAATGGAAGCTCTCTGCACATATTCACGAATCACATTAGGCCGGATGGAGGATATGCCGTAATACCGGATAAGACCTTCCTGCTTCAGTTCCTCAAAGGCTTCGATCGTCTCTTCAATTGGATCATCCAGAGTGCCACCATGCAGTTGATACAGATCGATATAATCTGTCTGCAACCGTTTCAGGCTGTCTCGTACAGCCTGTTTGATATAGGCTTTAGACGGGTCCCATGACCAGCCTTCTTTTCCCGGTATGCGACGATTACCAACCTTGGTTGCCACAATGACCTGCTCCCGGCGTCCCTGGATAGCCTGGCCCACGATTTCTTCGTTTAATCCTGCATCATACAGGTCAGCGGTATCCAGAAGATTAACGCCACGATCCAATGCTTCATGAATCAAGGCTACGGCAGGTTTCACTTCGGTTCCAAGCGACATACAGCCTAACCCAATTTCACCAACCATGAGTTCGGATGAACCCAGACGATTTTTCTTCATATGTTGTACATCCCCTTCCATACATTCTGCAAGTTTCCATTGTATCATTCTTGCTGGCAAAAATCGCATATGACATATGAGCGCACACAAAAACCCGGGACCATACCAGCTCCGGGCTTCTCATGCTAATTGACTCTATGCCAAAATCTATTTTAAATCACACGTGAACCTTTTTTGCTTCCATAAGACGGTTTTGAAGATGGACTAGAGTTTTTTATCAGTCCTGATACCGTACTGAACAGCTTATCCCTTGCTTCTTTATTCCTCATCAAATAAGTCACGCCTGCTCCAATGGCTGTTACAATAATTCCACTTTTTTTAGACATATGTTGTTCCTCCTTCAGGATTAATGTACATCGTCTCTTGCTTGAGATTACCCTGTGGGAGAAAAACGAAACGTCAGATGCGATCGCTAAAATTAGAGAATGGCCTATTACAGCGTAAAAAAGATGGCCCCTGAAAATGAAAATTCAGGAGCCATCTTCTAACATGATGTATAAGTCGAGATCATTGTTACTACTGTATAACCTGCTTAGTCATAACAATCGTCCTGTCAATCGGACGGTGGTGCGACATGAGTCATTTCCTCATGTTTGTAGGTGGAGCCATCCGCAGTCAGGTAGAAATGCCCGATCGGATGTAGATCTTCATCCAGTTCATAGACCAGCGGAATGCCTGTCGGGATATTAAGCGCCATTACGTCTGCTTCGGACATTTGGTCCAGATGCATGACGAGTGAACGGAGCGTATTCCCGTGCGCGGAGATAAGTACCCTTTTGCCCGCTGACACTACCGGTTTGATCTCTGCATTCCAATACTCCAGCACCCGCTTTGATGTATCCATCAAATTCTCGGTACGAGGGATGGTGCAGCCCAGCCGTTGATACTTGTCCTGTTCCTGAACATACCGCTCATCAGTTTCGTCCAGTGCTGGGGGAGATACGCTAACGGAGCGTCTCCACTCCTTCACCTGATCCTCACCGTACTTCAGCGCAGTCTGCTGTTTATTCAGTCCTTGCAGTGCACCATAGTGACGTTCGTTCAGTTTCCACGTCTTCGTGATCGGAATCCACATCCGGTCCATCTCATCAAGTGCAATATCCAGTGTTCGAATGGAGCGTTTGAGGACTGAAGCATAAGCGTAGTCAAAATCAAAACCCTGTTCTTTCAGGATCTTTCCCGCTTTACGCGCTTCTCCGTATCCATCGGTCGTCAGATCCACATCCGTCCAACCGGTAAAACGGTTCTCCACGTTCCACATACTCTGTCCATGGCGAATCAATACGACTCTGTACATAAGCGTGAATCCTCCTTCCATGAAACCATTACCCGCAAGGCGAGCCGGATATGCCCATGATATGTGAAATTATTAATAGTACGGTGCCATCATCAGATATACAACTACACCCGTGGAACTAACATACAGCCAGATTGGCATCGTCCAGCGAGCAATTTTACGGTGTTTCTTCAACTGATTTGTCCAACCCCATACCAGAGTGAACAGAGCCAGCGGCACAATAATGGCTGCCAGAATGCTGTGTGTGATCAGAATGAAGAAATAGATGGAACGAATGATGCCTTCCCCGCCGTATTTGGACGTTTCCGGAGACAAATAGTGGAACGACAGATACGTAACGAGAAATAAAAGGGTCGTTGAAAATGCAGCAAGGATGAAACGTTTGTGCAATTTCACATTCCGCTTGATAATGGCAATCAGGGCCGCAAGCAGGAAGATAAAGGTGAAGCTGTTGAACACGGCGTTAAACCGCGGCAACACTGTAATGTCAAAGGCTACATCGCCTTTGTATCCGATCGACGGTGCAAAGAACAACAATAAAATAATGACATTGGCGATAATGGAAATGGTAATAATGAGACCTGCAAAATTTTTATTACTGGTCGGGGCAATCTGATTGGATTGAATGTTCGGGTCCCCTTTGTCCTGTTTGCCCAATGAAAAATCCTCCTCATATCCTAACTTCTATGTTCTATCTCATTATATCTTGCCATTTCTCGACTGTTAAGTGACAACACTCTGAACAAAAAGCCTTCTCAGATACCTTTAAAGTGCCCCCTTAAGGCCATTTTCATTAAAAGCCCACCATCACTGGTTTACCCCACCCTGTATTCATGGTATAATTAATGTAATTAATCACATACGCGTTGAACTGGAGGAGCCTGTCACCAAGGGCCCTCCTTGTCTTTTTTTAAGGCATAAAGCGGCACACTAACATACGCCGTTTTATGCCTTTTTCTGTTTTAAGGCTGGAATGATCTTCCCTTGGGCTGGTTACCCTATAAACGCTATTACTGGAAGGGAGAACAACTATGGAATTTATTTTGGTACTCGCACTCATTCTTATTTTCACCAAGTTGGCTGGAGATTTATCGGTAAGACTCGGTCAACCATCGGTATTGGGCAAATTGATCGTCGGTGTTATTCTTGGACCTGCCCTGCTCGGCTGGGTACAACCGGATGATTTCATCCACTATATGTCCGAAATTGGGGTATTACTGCTCATGTTCATTGCTGGTCTCGAAACGGATCTGGAGCAATTGAAGAAAAATTGGAAGGCAGCCTTTGCGGTTGCCGTGGGTGGTATCATTTTACCATTCATCGGAGGTTATGGAGCTGCCGCTGCGTTCGGCATGTCGCAGACACACGCTTTGTTCTTTGGACTTCTGTTCTGTGCCACTTCGGTCAGCATTTCGGTTCAAACGTTAAAAGACATGAATCAGCTCAGCTCTCGTGAGGGTACAACGATTCTTGGAGCCGCTGTCGTCGATGATGTACTGGTTGTTGTCATCCTCGCTGTCATGATGAGTTTGCTCGGAACAGGGGCAACCGATACTTCAATCCCTCTGCTCATTGGCAAAAAGCTGTTATTCTTTGTTGTCATTATCGCTGCCAGCTGGTTCCTTGTTCCACGGATCATGAAGTGGATGGCACCGCTGAAGGTCACGGAGACCGTTATTACAGCCGGACTAATCATCTGTTTTGGCTTTTCGTACTTTGCGGAATGGATGGGTGTTGCAGGCATTATCGGGGCTTTTGCGGCAGGTATCGCCATCTCTCAAACGAACTTCAAACATGAGGTCGAAACGAAACTTGAACCGATCGCGTACGGGATTTTTGTTCCGGTATTCTTTGTAAGCATCGGTTTGAACGTGACTTTTGACGGCGTGGGTTCACAGATCTGGTTCATTATCGTCATCAGTCTCATCGCCATTGTAACCAAGCTGCTGGGCGGAGGAGCAGGTGCGCGTCTGACCGGATTTGATCGCTCGTCCTCCCTCGCCATCGGTGCAGGCATGATTTCCCGAGGGGAAGTTGCTCTCATTATTGCTTCCACTGGACTTGCTTCCGGATTACTCGACCCTGAGTACTTCACCAGTGTAGTCATCATGGTTATCGTTACAACCCTGGTTACGCCACCTTTACTCAAAATCACCTTTGCACGCAAAAAAGGGGAGCCACAGGTTGAAAAAGGCATTGAGGAATCCCATTTGAATGGGTGAAGCCAAATTTATTATCAGCTCACCGTGCATATTGCGGTGGGCTTTTCATTTTTCAAGGGATTTTATTAAATACAAACAAAAAAAGACCACTCCATTAACAAGAGGTCTTTATCCTCGCCAGTTCATAACAGGCTGTCCCATTTTAAGTTAACACACCTACATAAAAGCCGATCGATATAAACACAACACACCATATAAATGCCCCAATGCTGGAGAAAAGGACGTATCGTCCTATAGCCATACGGCTGATCCCGGAGAAGCAGCACATCAGATGACGAATGCCTGGAATGAAGTAGCCCAGTATGATGGACCAGTACCCGTATTTCAAAAACCAGGACTCCACCCTGCCCAGCCGTTTGGCGTTGACTCCGACCCATTTACCATACTTCTCAACCAGTGGCCGCCCGGCCTTCTTACCAATCGTGTAACTCAGAAGTCCTCCAGTAAACGCTCCACCAAAACTGACAACGATGGACACCGAATAATTCAGCACCGAGATGGAGGCGAGATAACCGACAAAGGTCATCATCACCTCATCCGGAATAGGCATGCCAATCACGCCAAGAGCCAGCAGTCCGTAAATTGCGAAATAACCATATTGACCAATAAATTCTCTTGCAAATTCCATACTGACTCGCTCCTTATTTCGGTTCCACAATATCCTTCTCATGGGGGGCTAGCACTTGTTTTAGAGACGGGAATCGGATTTGGCTAACCATTAGACCGGATAATACGATAATGACAAGATAGGCTACACCATGAGTAAAATAAGGACTCCAGAGCGCGAAAAAGGACATAAGACCGCCTGCAAACGTAATCGGCATGCCCACAAAACCATGGCTTGCTGTCTTCTGGCAATTGTAACGGGCAAGACGCAATGCACCACAAACCGGGAATAATGCTGTCAGCGCCATACCCAGTGTACTTACCTCATTCATGGAGTTCAAATATAGGATCAACACAGGTGCGGTCCCGAACGAAACAACATCAGCCAATGAATCCAGCGCTTTGCCGAATTCCCCCTCGCAATGCAGCTTGCGGGCTGCAAACCCATCGAACAGATCAAAGAACATGGCTACCCAGATCATCGTCACGGCCAGCGCAAACTCACCATGAATAGCCATAATGACAGCTAGCATGCCTGAAGTTAAGTTGCCCAACGTTAGAATGGACGGTAAAGATTTCATAGACTTGACTCCCCTTCGTACTAAGCATTAGGAAAAATAATATAAAAACGGACTCCGTCCGGCGTGTTCTCCACGCCATAACTGCATCCATGCAAATCGAGAATCTGCTTCGCGATGGCCAGGCCGAGCCCGGTCCCCCCCATTTTGCGATTACGCGAGCGTTCCACGCGGTAGAATCTTTCCCAGATGTACTGCCGCTCCGCTTCCGAAATCTGCTCACCCTGATTCTCGATGGAGATTCGAACCTGCCCTTCCGGCCTGCTGATCTCAATCATAATATCGGTCTTAGGAACGGCATGACGTATAGCATTCATCATCATATTGTAGAAGACTTGCTCCAACTTGCTGCGGTCTCCCTCAACGGTCTGCTCTGTGGTGGAGACCAGTACAACCTCCAGTTCCTTTTCCTTCAGTTGTGGACCCAGACGTCCGGCAATATCTTCAATCATATCTCCAAGAGCCACTGCATCAGTGTTCAGCTTAATCGCTTGGGATTCCAACCGTACCAGATCCAGCATCTCTTCGACCATCGTTTCCATTTTGACCGCTTCATCGGCAATGATCTCGATGTAACGCTCACGTTTGCTCTCACTGACTCCATCTTTCAACCCTTCGGAGTACCCTTTGATAATGCTGATAGGCGTTTTGAGCTCATGGGATGCATCGGCAAAAAACTCCCGTTGACGCTGTTCAATCCGCTGCTTCATCTCCATATCGGTACGCATCTGACTGTTCGCCTGCCTTAGTTCTTCCAAAGTCTGACCCAATGTCGTCGACAGCGCGTTGAGACTGTTGGACAGACTGCCAATCTCGTCATTGCGGCGGATGGGCGATTTCACTGTGAAATCAAGGGTGGACATCTTTTTGGCAACATGGTTCAGGGCAAGCAATGGCTTGGTGACAATTCGGGACAGAAGCAGTGAAAGGAAAACAATCAGCACAAATGCAGCAATACCAAAATACGCATAAAATAGTTGTGTAGCTTCACTCGCCTCCCTCATCTCCTGCAGGGACGTCAGGGAAAAAATGAGCTGTTGCTGGGGTCCCGAGCTGTGCACCGGAGCAATCGTAAGCACATTTCGTACACCACTCCAGCTATCGGTCCATTCCTCATTAATCATTTTTCCGTTGGCGAGACTGAGCTGATCTTCCGTAGATAGTGGGAAGCGGCTATCCAGCGCCTGCACGAGCAGACCCTGTCTCTGGCTCCAAGTCCCCAGGTTGGGAAGAACAACGTCCTTCAATGTTCCTGACCATTCTTCTACCGGCTCTGTTAACTCCTGAAAATCTTCCGTTCCACTGACCACGGAGCTCTGATCCTTTATCCTGAGTGGATAAACCATAGGATCATTCATTCCACTTGCTGAGCCTGTAACGGTCAATTGCTGACCATACTTCAAGTGTGAAGCAAGCCATCCTGCGTTCTCGCTGTTGATAAACAACGACAGCGATATATTTACCTGCTTGCCATCCTCTTGCAGAAGCACGATGTGAAATGGGTCATTGACCAGCTTACCTGTATTCGTCAGGATGACTAGATGCGACTGATTCTGCCGCATGAACTTCCCGGTTTCCTTGGCCAGCTGCACATCGTTCCAATGTCCCGTGGAATATTGTTGTTCAAATTTCGTCAATTTTTTCTTAATGCTGCTGATCTTCTGATGCTGGTAAAAGTCCGGGAACCAGACGAGTTGGGCAATCACCGTTGTTCCATATAGAAGAAGCAGAAACCCGGCCATGACCAGAAACAGTTTCATCGTTACACCGTTACGTCTCATGCCTCGGCCTCGAATCGATAACCCGTACCGATAACGGTTCGGATACACTTGGCTTCATCCCCAAGTTTGCTGCGAAGCTTTTTGATATGGGTATCCACCACACGCGAATCGCCCTCAAAATCATATCCCCATACCCGATTAAGTATGGCATCACGGGACAGTACAATTCCCTGATTGCGAGTTAAATACAGCAGCAGGTCATATTCTTTGGGAGCAAGCTCCACTTCGATTCCATCCTTCTCAAGCCGCCGCGCCCAGGGATCAATTGTGGCACATCCAAACCGGATCACACTCTGCTCCTTGCTAACGGCACCCTCTACTCGCTTCATTAATGTCTCTGCACGTGCCACCAGTACACGAGGACTGAATGGCTTCGTAACATAATCATCCACGCCGAGCTGGAAGCCATGAATCTTGTCATCATCTTCGGATCGGGCAGTCAGCATTATAATAGGTACGGTCGACTGGGAACGAATATGCCCACAGAGGGTCCATCCATCCATTTCCGGCATCAGCACATCTAGAATGACTAGATCGACTTCATGCAGTGCCAGCAATTCCAGCGCCTCTACCCCATGTTCTGCTTCAATAACGTTCCATTGTTCTTTTATGAAATAATCGGCCACAATCTCACGAATGCGGCTTTCGTCTTCCACCAGAAGCACTGTTCTGACCATGGCCGACTCTCCTTTTAGCATTCTGTTGTTAACATAACGATTCCGTGTGTCGTCCGTGTGTCCAGCCATGTTCTGGAATGAACTCCATCTTATATACGATTAATATATACCAAAAGTTACTAAATCCCATACGTTTTTGCACAAAAAAGAAGCCGTCAACGAGCAAACCCCTGCTCATTGACAGCTACTTCCGGCTGAGACCACGTTTTTTCTCCGCGATTACACACTACATGTGAGCACCGCTTAGCGTTGATTCTCCAGTCGGTGTGCTACATGTAACGTTGGGCCAACAAAGCGGTTTAGCGGGAATCCGCCAGCAATCGCTTTGGTCACGAAGGCTTTACCTTCACGAACAGCCTCTTTCACAGTAAGACCGCGCGCCAAACCTGCGGTAATTGCCGCAGATGTGGTGCAGCCTGCACCATGTGTATATCCGGAGCCAACAACATCGGCTTCAAACCATTCGTAGTTCGTTCCGTCATAGAGAAGATCCATTGCTTTACCCGGGTTAATAACGCCTCTGTCCTTGATCAGGACATGTTTCGCCCCATGATCGTGAATGACAGCTGCTGCAGCTTCCATCTGCTCCTTGGAGCGGATCAGTCCACTTTTCGCGAGCTGCGATGCTTCAAACAGATTCGGGGTAACCAGATCAGCACCCGGCAACAGGAATTCGATCATTGCTTCTGTATTCTCAGGTTGCAGCACTTCGTCCGTACCTTTGCAGACCATTACCGGATCGATAACGATCTGTGGCAGTCCGCTCCGGCGGATGTGCTTCGCAACCAATTCAATGATGTCTACAGAACCCAGCATGCCCGTCTTCATTGCATCAAAGCCGATGCCATCCAGAACGGTGCGCAGTTGAGCTTCGACTACATTTAATTCCACAGGAAAGACCTGGTGATCCCACGTATCAGGCTCCATAGCCACAACAGTAGTCAGCACAGTCATGCCATACACACCAAGCTCCTGAAAAGTTTTCAAATCTGCTTGAATCCCAGCACCGCCGCTCGTATCCGAACCAGCGATTGTTAATGTTTTTGGAATCGTCATGGTAGTTGCATTCTCCTTCGTCCTTCAGTTGACATTATCCTATCCCTTGTACGAGCAGATGTCAATGGCATGTGAAGCCATACGGAGTATGGTTTCCAAAGGAATCAGTTCACATCTTTTGTCTCCAGACGAATCATGGACAGCGAAGCAATCCACAGTCCGATCGCCCCCAGTGTTAATGGAATGAAGACGATAGAGTTAATTGACACAGAAGGTCCATTAAATCCGGAACACACCACAAGTACAAGCAGAATGGATGATACCAGTGTGGTCGTGACCGAATGTTTGCGCATTCCGAAGAATAGAGGGATCAGAGCCATGGCCGCAGCGGACAAGGAACTAATCGTGTACTTCAGCAGCAGTACCAGTGCATCACTCATCGTCAACGTGTCGGGAATGAAGGAGTAGAATTGGTTTGTGATAACCAGCAAGGCTCCCATCAGCAGATCGGTAAACAAAATCATCATAAAGGTAAAAATAAAGATGATAATCAACTTGGCAGCAATGATTTTCTGGCGCTTGATCGGATAGGTAAACATGACGTTCATCGTTTTATTTCGATACTCACTAATAATCAGTTTCGCTATCAGCGCACCGCCCAAGATGATAAATACGGCTCTGGCGAACGTATCTATTAACATGAAGGAGACATGGTAATCAGCAAAAGTATAATCTTCTGCCCCTTGGTCGGTGAATCCTATCATGATGAGAAACAGGATAAGGACGAGATTGGCGATTCCTGCCGTTCTGAAATTTCGAGCAAACCGATGTTTGCGCAGTTCCAGCTGGATCAGTTTAAGCAACGTCCCCATCCCCTTTCATTAAGCTCATGAAGTGTTCTTCCAATGAATGAGCACGTTTGAAAATGGATTCAATCTCAACGCCATGCCCGATCAGCTTGCCTGTCAATTCCGATGGAGCAATGCCCGGATCATAGATACGTACGGTATGGTCATCGATCATTTTATAATTTTTCAACCCTAGCTGATGTTCCATCACATAGGTCGCTTTACGTGGGTCCAACGTTTGCAGCTCAATGTACTCGCTGTGGCTCCCACGAATGCTGTCCATCGATACTTCTTCAACCAGACGCCCATTTCGAATGACTCCAACGGTGTCTGCAACCTGCTCGATTTCCCCAAGGATATGGCTGGAGATCAACAAGGTAATGCGATACTGGGAGCTGAGACGTTTGAACAAATCGCGCATCTCCTTGATGCCTACGGGATCAAGCCCGTTGATCGGTTCATCCAGAATGAGCAGTTCCGGTGTTGTGATCAGCGCACGAGCGATGCCCAGACGCTGTTTCATTCCTAGAGAGAAGTCACGAACAGGCTTCTTGCCTGTGTCCTTGAGACCTACACTTTCCATCATGTCGTTAATGACCTTCTTGTTATGAAACCCCATGTATTCACAATGGAGATCCAGATTTTCCTTGGCGGACAAATTATCGTAGAAAAAAGGATATTCAATGATGCTGCCCATTCGTTTCAGCAATTCATAGGAAGTAGGCGTGAGCTTTTCTCCGAACAATTCAATCTCACCTACAGTCGGCTTCACCAGGTTGGTCAGCATCTTCATCATCGTCGTTTTCCCCGCTCCATTCGGACCAAGAAACCCGTAAATCTCCCCTTGCTTGATACTCATATTGACGTTCGATACAACCTCTGCCCCTGCATACGTCTTAGTCACACCTATGGTCCGCGCAATATAGGTCATGTTCTTTATTCTCCTTTACGTTCGTCCCTGACGAGTTCTTATATCTGTATTGTAAAGAGAAAAGTCTTCTTTTTTATTAATCAAATCTTACAAAAACCTTAAGCTTATCGTGAAAGGTATAAATTGCGCCTAACAAGGTTTCAAAGAAACCGAAAATACAGTTCGTACAAAAGGTACGCTATGCAGCTCAATACTTCCACCCATCCGCTCCACCAGCCGCTTCGTAATGGTCAGACCCAGACCACTTCCCTGATAGAGACGATTACGGGAATCCTCCAGCGTATACATACGTTCAAATACACGGCTGTGCTCCTGTTCAGGAATGCCCTTGCCTCGATCCCAGATGCTAAGTGTTACTTGTTCGCCTATTGAATACTCCAGTGAAAGGCCAAATACCTTGCCATCTGCTCCATATTTCATGGCATTGGTGATCAGATTATCCAGCACACGGTCCAGTGCTTCCTCATTACCTTTCACGAAGACATCGCTTTCCGGAATGGACAGCTCCACTTGCAGACCCAGATTCGTTAACATGTCATAAAAAGAGATCATCTTCAAGCGACACAATTCGCTTATATTGACCCTGGTCAGAGTAAGCTCGTTATCCCCCGACTCCAGCTTCGCCAGGTCAAAAAAGGAATGAATCAGACGCAGCACCTCCTGCGCTTTATCCTGGATTTTTCCAGTCATGATTACGCGTTCCTGATCGGTTAGGGAAGTGCTATGCAGCAGCGTTTCACTATAACCAAGCACAACCGTAAGCGGCGTCTTCAGATCATGTGAGATATTGGAGAGCATGTTGCGCATCTCCTTCTCCTGATTGGCATAACCCGCCTCAGCCCGATGTGCATGATCCAGTAACTGATTCATGTCCTTAAGGAGCTGGCTTATCTGGGGGTCACTGTTAAAGACGAGCAGGCGTTCAAATGTATTCTTATCTATAATAGAGGTCAATTTCTCATGTATGTAAGTTAGATGGGTACTACGTTTATGCAGCCTTACGCTTAATAGAATGACGATAAGAGCCAATATCCCGGTAGAAAAGGCAAAGATCAACGTCACGCCGGGTCCACCTCCAGCTTATAGCCGATACCCCACAATGTTTTAATATACCGGGGGTTGGAGGGGTCAACTTCCAGCTTCTCGCGCAGACGACGCATATGAACATTAATGATATTTTCGTCGCCATAATAATGATCATTCCAGACAGAAGCGTAGATTTGAGCCTTGGTAAATACTTTGCCAGGGTGGGTGATAAACATTTTGAGAATACCAAATTCCTTGGATGTAAGCTTTACAGGTATGCCATCACGCTCTACCTCATACGTTTCCGTATCGACCACAAGTCCGCCAATGTGAATGCGCTGTACCTTCGGAGCGACCACAGTTGCAGGCTGTGCGGTATAGTTGGCACGACGAATAGCCGCCTTGATCCGAGCTGTCAGCTCGATCAGCGAGAATGGTTTGCTCAAGTAATCATCAGCTCCGAATCCCAGGCCGAGGGCTTTGTCCACCTCTCCGTCCTTTGCAGACAGGATGAGCACAGGCACCAGACTGGTGGCACGGATGGTCTGAAGCACTTCCATACCATTTTTATGTGGCAGCATCAGATCGAGAATGACCAAGTCATAGCCTGACGGTGATTGGCTGAATTGACGTTCCGCCTCCAGTCCGTCATATGCATAAGAGACGTCATAGCCCTCTTTTTCCAAATAAGGACCGACCATTTCACTAATTGAGCGATCATCTTCAACAAGCAGCAAGCGATAACTTGACACGAGATTCCCTCCAACTTGAACGTTTTCCTTTATTACCTCACAGTTTGCATCAATTGGCAATGAAATACGAAAAACCCGGCAGGTTCGCCACTTCATGTTTCAAAGTGAACCTCCTGCCAGGTCTCATTTACAACCTTATACCTTCTCGCTTCGTATCCAGCACAGTCCAATCGTGCCCGCACCTGCATGAATTCCGACCACAGGGATAAAAGGCATAATTTCCGTCTTCAAGCGGGGAAGCAAATCTGCAATCTGCTGTTTGATTGTAACGGCTTCTTCCTGATTGTTCGCATGCATGATACATACATGCTTCACTTTCCCCATATCCACCTTGAGCACATTCAGCATACGCTGTTTGGCCCGTTTGAACGTACGAATTTTCTCATTCACAACCACTTTGCCCTCTTCGAATCGAAGCAGCAGATGAATTTTCAACAATTGGCTAAGAATAAGCTGGGTCCCCGACACACGCCCACTGCGGTGTAGATGCTGAAGACTGGCCGGAATGAGGTAAAAGGACATGTTATTAATCATCTGTTCGATGTGAAGTTTGATTTCGGATGCTGTCTGGCCTTGCTTCTGCCATTCCAATCCTTGCAAAATCATCTCCCGCAGCGGATAAGCCCCTGCTCTGGAATCAATGGCGGTAACCGTCACACCTGCGATTTCGGCAGCCTGCATCGATGTGTGCAGCGTACCGCTAAGCGCAGTGGAGCAATGAATGGTAATGATCTCATCGTACTTACCTTTCAACGACTCATACAGTTCAATAAATTCACCAATCGGCGGCTGTGAGCTGCTTGCGCGTGAAGCCCCATCAAGTTTCTCATAGAATAATTCCGACGAGATGTCTTCTGTCTCCCGATAACATTCCTCTCCAAAAACGATCCGAAGAGGTACGATGTACACATGATTCTGCTCAGCAAATAGCGGATCGAGTGTGCTCGTACTGTCCGTGACCCATGCAATTTTACTCATTCCAACCTTCTCTCTTGCCGGATTGTTGAAGCTGTATCCTCAATCGTCAGGCACATGCCCGGCGGATTATTTAAAATTTGAATAGTTCATATTGTAAACGTTTGCGTCGTTGCCCCCCAATTATAAAGGAACGGACAAACCACTGTCTTGTGGCGCATTGTTGAACAGCCTCATTTCTTCCGGTATATGCCAAAAAAATGTCTTGCCTGTGAAGGAATATATTGGTATGCTGTTGTCCTTCTCTCTTTTTCGCCTTGACTGAAGTGAACGGAACCGCCGTTCAACCAACTTATCGGAGGTGTCACATGCTTTATTTCACTCTGGCTTCCAAAGCCTACTCCCGGAACCTGCAATACCGCGGGGCCCACATGGTACATAACCTGGCAAGCGCCATGTTCGGTTACATGTATGCCTGTCTCTGGATTGGCATCGGGGCCGATCATTCTCTCGGAGAATACGGGACACAGGGGATGATCAGTTACATTGCGTTTACGCAATCCTCTCTCTGGATCTCGGGTTTTCTCACCAATGGACTTGGTATTCCACTCACGGTCAGGACAGGGCAGATCGCGCTTGATCTCATGAGGCCGGTTCATCTGTTCACCCACCTGATGGCACGTGAATGGGGGCAGATTGCCTACCAGTTCGTGTACAAAAGCATTCCAATTTACCTACTCTTCTCCATCGTATTTTCTCTGCAATGGCCCTCAGAAGCTTCAACCCTGTTATTTGCCGCAATTGGTCTTGCCGGCGCATCCTATTTATCCATCTGTATGAATTACATTATTGGCGCCACCGCGATGTGGACTACGGAGTCCTCCTGGCTGCATTGGGGCAATCACGCCATGATGAATCTGCTTGCTGGTTTCTTCATTCCGCTGGAATGGCTGCCAGACTGGCTTGAACGAATTGCCTGGTTATCTCCCTATCCTTTCCTGCTCTATGTCCCGACCCGAATCTATCTGGGTTATGAAAATGGCTCCTTGTTATGGGGAACCTTGATTTGGTGCGTCCTCATGACATTCGTCTGTCTGGCGATCACCCAGGTATTGCGCCGTAAAGTGGAGGTGCAGGGCGGATGAAAACAACTTCCTGGCTCACTTTATATAAAATGCTCATTCGAACAAGCATCCGCAGTCGGATGCAATACAAGTTCAATTTTGTCATGGCCTCCGTTCTGGCCGCATTGATTCAAATCTCCGAGTTTCTGATGGTTGCTCTGGTGCTGCACAAATTCGGAGCCATTAAAGGCTGGTCCCTTCATGAAATTGGTTACCTCTTCGCGATCATGACCCTATCCAAGACACTGTATCGAACGTTTGGCAACGAAGTGCATCATCTGGAAAAGTATCTGGTCGGCGGCGAACTCGATCAACTGTTAACCCGTCCGATGCCAGTGTTGCTGGCCTTACTGCCACAAAATTTCCGGATCATGGCTGGTGAAGTGTTACAAGGCGGTTTTATTCTCTGTTGGTCTCTGGCAGGCATGATGCATAGCGGACAGATCAGCTGGACTGTCATCCCCTTCTCACTGCTCGTCATCTTGACCGGTGCCATCATTCTTTTTTCGATTGGGCTTGCCACGGCAACGCTTGGATTCTGGACCACACGCATTGAGGAATTGCAGACGATCACCGAGGATGCGGCGCGTACGGCTGCCCAATATCCGCTGACGTTGTATCCCAAATGGATGTCTGGCATTCTGCTGACCGTAATCCCGGTGGGTTTCGTTAACTATGTTCCGTCACTTTATTTGCTTCGCGGCGAACTAGGTGCGTGGGTTCTTGGTGCCATTATTGTTGTAGCCTTCCTGAGTCTGGCCGCAAGTCTGCGTTTCTGGAAATTCGGTTTAACCAAATATCAAAGTACAGGTAGCTAAGGAGGAGAATATCGTCATGACTATGATTACAGCGCGGCATCTGCAAAAGGAATTCAAAACCCCTGTGGTTCGCGAGGGCCGGTTCTCCGGGCTTCGCACCTTGTTTTCACGTGAGTATCTGTCCAAGGAAGCGGTTCGAGACATTAGCTTTGATATTGGCAAAGGAGAATTTGTTGGATATATCGGCCCCAATGGGGCTGGAAAATCCACCACGATCAAAATGCTGACGGGTATCCTTCATCCGACCTCGGGTGAGGTGTTGCTCGGTGGTATGAATCCACACCAGGAAAGACGTCGCACGGTTGGACGCCTCGGTGTTGTGTTCGGACAGCGCAGCCAGCTCTGGTGGGATCTGCCCGTGAAGGATTCGTATGATATTTTGGCCGAAATGTACGGAGTCCATGCCGAGGACAAAACGAAACGATTAGCCCAGTTCGCCGAGCTGCTGGATCTGGAATCGTTCTGGGCTACGCCTGTCCGCAAGCTCTCGCTTGGACAGCGGATGCGTGCCGATCTGGCAGCTTCCATGCTGCATGACCCGGAACTGCTTTTTCTCGATGAACCGACGATTGGACTGGATGTGAACGCAAAGCGGAACATTCGTCAATTTCTTCGTACATTAAATGAGGAGTTTGGCAAAACGATTTTGCTGACCACCCATGATATGGACGACATTGAACAGCTATGCAGTCGGGTGATGGTGATCAATCACGGTCAACTTACGTATGACGGCTCGATTCCCTCTCTGCGCGACACCATCGGTCTGCCAACGATTATTCGAGTGACGTATCGCGGTTCGTATCATATCCCGGATGCTATATCAACCGCCATTCAGATCACAGGGGCAGAGGGCAAGATCGTCACTGTCGAGGTAAATCGAAAAGAGTGGAGCACGATGGACATTCTGAAGCAGCTCGAACAATGGGGCGAGATTGAGGATGTCGAGATGAAAGAACCGGATTTCGAGGATATTATTCATCGAGTGTACTGACTGGCCTATTTTATTCAGAACTGGATGAGGGCCTGTTCAAATGCCGTTACATGCGGGAAGGACATGACGTACTGTAATAGCGGAGGTGAAGTGTCATGCTTGTTACCAAACACACACTTGCTGCATCCAGTGCACACGCCACTCCCTATTACCTCGTTCGAGGCACGAAGCCCGGACCCGTCATCATGATTACATCGGGCATTCACGGAAATGAAACCGCGAGCATGGCCGCTGCGCAGAAGCTGGCTAATGATTGCATGGCAGGGCGGCGACACGTGGCTCGTGGACTCCTCATTATTATTCCACGAGTGAATCAAAAGGCTTATCGAAACAACAGCCGAGGAAAACCTGATTTAAATCGCACCTTCCCACGGCATATTTCTGGCAAAGCCAAACATCCGCTTGCTTCCGCTGTTTTTCGGCTTGCCCGTCAATATGGACCTGCCTGGTGGCTGGACCTACATGAAGCCAATGGATTATCCCAACGCAGCTCACGGGTACTGGGACAAACCTTGATTACCAATCCGGGCAGCAAGGCTGTTCCGGTATGCAAACGAATTATAGGGCGAATGAATCGTTCGATCCCCATTCGTGACAGGTACTTCAATTTGAAGCAGCACGAGTTGCCCGGTTCAGCACGAACAGCCGCAGCTCGCCTGCTTCAAGCTCGCTCGGTTACCGTAGAGACTTGCTGGAGTCTGAACCGATCAGACCGGATCAAATACCAGACAGAAATTGTGCACCATTTCCTGCGCGAAGCAGGCCTGTTTTGAATTGCTTGAATCGTTATGCAGAGCCGGAAACATAAAAGACACCTTCAAAGATATCTCTCACGCCAAACGCGTCAGGGATGATCTATGAAGGTGTTTATTGATTAAAGGGTTATCTTATGAATTGCCATCTTCCTTGTTGATCCGGAAAGATTCAATGTAATTGTGAATATCATGCTCTGGCGTCAGGAGCAACCCGGCAAGAAGTGTCTGCATCTGCTGCAGGTTATCGATATGCGACTGAATCTCTTCAATTCGGTCACGTACAAGTGTTTTAAGTGCTTCACTCTCCATGTCCTCTTGACTAAGCAGCTGTAACGTATCCTGTATTTCTTTTAAAGAATAACCCAGCGATTGAGCATCCTTAATGAATTTGACCTTAACCAGATAATCCTCGGTATACACACGATATCCGTTGGACGAACGACGGGGAGCAGGCAGAATTCCACTGTCCTCGTAGTACCGGAGCGTTGCCATGCTCACACCCGTACGTTTGGCTAACTCTCCTCTTGTCATGGTTTTCATGCTACTCCTCCATCCATCTCCGAGTTATTCCGCCTGATTGCTCCGCAGCTTGGTATACTTGTTATCATAAGTGGCCTCGGGAAAACGGTCTGACGACCCTTCCAGCAAAGGCTGCTGCTCTTCTCCCTTCAAGTAACGGTCAAAGAAGGCCAATGTATATGATCTTGTAATGTCCACATTATGCTCTGGTGTTATGCCTTTGGCAAACAGTTTAGGTGAAATTAACGGAATATCCGTGAAACTCTGATGGAAGAAATGATCCACGGTCAAGTAATACGTATCATTGAGACTGCTTGTCATCACCCGATCCAAATCCGTTTCAAACTCGGGATAAAACACTTTATCCTTGGCAGTGGCGTTCGGGTCAAAACTTTTGGCTGTTCCACCTGACATGATATACATAAACGGCTGTTTCAAGGCTGTAGTGGATACGCTCCCCCAGAATCCGCCTTCCAAACTGAGTCCTGCTTTGAAACGGCTATCCTGCGCTAGTGCTTCCGCTGTTGTCGCACCACCATAAGAGTGACCAAAGATACCGACATGATCCAGATCAAGCTTGCCTTCGAGCAGTTGATTCGGATCATGTTTATTCCACTGGGTGAGCGTATCCAGTACAAAGCTTGCGTCAGCTGCACGAATGCCAACACCTTCTATATTATGTTGATACACTTCCTCTGACGTTAGATCTTCAGGATCCGGCTCATAAGAAGCAACATGTCCATCCGGGAATGTCACTTGAGCTGAGGTATACGGATGGTCGATCCCAACAACAATGTAGCCGTGGCTTACCAGTTCCTCAATCGCGGTCATACTTTGAAAGCGTGCAGAGCGTATTCCAGGTGAAAACAGCAATACTGGATACTTGCTCTGTGCGGCAGACACCTCAGCGCCTTTGACCACATGCGTGGGAATCGTATCAAGATAACTGAACACCACCGGTGGAATGCCAAATACGAGACTGATCGCCTCTCCCAACTCGGCAGGATAATGCTCTAGCGGTAATCCTTTGGCTGTTTCCTGATCTACAGGATACCAGACATTAATCATAAGTTCTCGCTTATCACCCGCTTCAGCCGTCTTGGTCTCTTCCCGAGATTCATCCGTTAACTGCTGCGAATAGGTGCCTATGGCGAATGAACCTGTCGGTTCAGGCATCGTGAATGCAGGGAAAAGCGACGTTAGCACCATTGAACCTGCACTGAGAGCCAGCACCAGAATAGATGCCAAGATGGTTTTGAACCACGAACGACGTTTCGGTTTTTGTATGTTCTGCATATTGCGTCCGGACTTCCACAGTTGAATCGCCAATACAATCAGTAAAACAAGGGCTACGATATAGGTGGGCAACAGCTGCACACGAAAACGATCGATTACCCCATGCAATAGAATAACCAGTGCCAATGCCGACAACGTACCCACTTTCACTGCCCGACGTTTGGGAGCCATCAACATGACGACTGCGCTAATAACCGTCACAATGACCAAAATCCATTCCAAAATTCTCATCGTTCTTACCTCCAACATGTTGTAATACATCAAGGATAAACCTTGAAGTATACTTCAAGGTCAAGGTATATTTTGATCTGAATTTCGATAAGTTAAACATTTTCGTTCAAATCAAAAAGAACTGTTTGGGATCAAATACGTCCACGTTAACAGTTCTTTTTAACACAATTTAAGCAAGCATCTCTACAGAGGTCGAAAAATGCTATACCTTCAGATCCCACTTGCGAACTTCAGTCAAGGTACACTCTCCTGAGGAAAACGCTGTGATCCCTGTGGATTCCGGCCCTGGATAAATACGAGCTGTCATGACCTTCTCTCCACCTTGAATAAATACTTCAACCGACGAGACGTCCACAAAAATTCGCAGCTCCAGTCTACCGTTATGCAGCTGCACTTCAGCAGCACGTTCACCTCCGGGCCCGGCTCCTGCATGATCCCGATTAAGACGGAGTCTACACTGCTGCACATCATAGGCAATGACCGTCTCCTCTCCCTCGCCGGTACGCAGCTTCAATCCAAATTGCTCTGCCCGATCTGCTTCAAAGACGGCAAACAGTTCGTATTGATCTCCTTCCATCCCCAAGTCCCGTGTGCCGTCCAAGCGGATGTCATGTTGTTCAACCTCATTCGAACGATATTGCTCCAGCTCCGGGACTGGCAGGAAGAACAATCGCTCCCCCTTTAGAACGATCTGGCGAGGCAACGTCATCGCCCCTGCCCATTGGTGACCGTTCTGAGTTGGAATATCCATCTCCCACGTCTCCATCCATGCCACCATGATGCGACGTCCTTGCTCATCATCCGTTGTCTGCGGCGCATAAAAATCAAACCCGTAATCCAGCGGATGATATTGCTCATATTCCAGTACGCCCCGCGATTCATCCAGTGCGCCAATCATGTAAACGGTGGAGTGCAAATTGCGATAGTTGTCCATCTGGGCTGGCATTCGCTGCGGAGACATGATCAGAATATCCCGGCCGCCGAGAGAAAAGAAATCGGGACATTCCCAGTTATCCCCGAGTGTGCCGTCACTTTGAGCGAGTACATTGACATAGCTCCACTGCAGCAGATTGGTTGAACGATACAGAAGGATTAAGCCACCGCCTTCCGTATCATTGGAACCCAATACACAATAGAATGTCCCATTTCGTTCAAACACCTTTGGATCACGGAAGTCCTTCGGACTCGTGTGTTCCGGAATCTGATCCAGACGGATAACCGGGTTCAGGCCGCTTTTGACAAAATCCACCCCATTGCCCGATACAGCAATATTCTGCGTCTGTCGGTAATCGTTATCCTTATCCGGTCCCGTCACGACATGTCCCGTGTACATGAGCAGCAGCTTGCCATCCTGAACGATCGCGCTGCCAGAGAAACATCCCCCGCTGTCGTAGCTCTGATCCGGTGCGAGCGCGACCGGAAGATAAGACCACGTGATCAGATCATGACTGACGGCATGACCCCAGTGCATGGGTCCCCATACCGGGGCATAGGGATAATGCTGATAGAACATGTGGTACATTCCGCTGTAGTATACAAAACCGTTCGGATCGTTCATCCAGCCTACTTCAGGCATCAAATGATACGCCAGGCGATAGGTTGGATTCACATGTTGCCGATTTTCCCTGATGTAAGCATCAGCCCGGTCAAGTGTATAGCTTTCCTGCGTCTGATGCTGTGTATCCGGCAGTGGGTTATCTGACTTGTGTTTGAGGTCTGTTTCTGGTTCCTGTTTTACGTCCAGTTCCTGATTCATATGTCTATCACTCCTGTCTCTCTACTGCAATTTTCCTCAAGCCGATTATTTGATGGACCCTTGCATCACACCCTGAATGATATACTTTTGCGCGAACAGATACACCACCAGCACAGGCAGCAGCGTCAGCACGAGACCAGCCATCAATGGGCCGTAATCGACCGTATAGGTCCCATAGAAATAAAAGGTGGATAACGGGAGCGTACGCTGCTCGGAAGAAGTCAGTACCAGAGAAGGAAGCAAGAAATCGTTCCATATCCACAGGACGTTCAACACGGCAATCGTAACACTTGTGGGCAGCAGCACCGGCAATACGATGCGAAAGAAGGTCTGCACTCTGCCGCAGCCGTCCATTAATGCTGCTTCTTCCAACTCCAGTGGGATGCTCTTGATAAAGCCATGATAGATGAATACAGCCAGTGGACTACCAAAGCCGATGTACATATAAATGAGCGACCATTTGTTATCCAGCAGACCGAGTGAACCGTATATTTTCACCAATGGAATCATAATGGCTTGAAAAGGAATAATCATGGCCGCTACCATCAGGAAAAAAAGATATTGGTTCAGCTTGCTGTTATGCCGTACAAAATAATGAGCCGTCATCGCTGCGAGCAGGGCGATCAGCAGTACACCTGCCACTGTAATCAGCAACGAATTCCCGAATGCTGACATATATCCCATTTTATCAAAGGCGCTAACGTAGTTATCCCATTGAAAGGACGCTGGAAGACCCAGTGGGTCCGATGTAATGGCTTGATTGGCCTTGAATGAATTCGTGATTAGCAGCAGAAACGGAAAAATGAACAACACCAGCGCTACCATTAATGAAAGCAGCTTAGCCCAGCCAAAAATACGAGATTGTCCAGCCATTATGCCTCCACCTCCAGTTTTTTGCTGAAATAAACCTGGAGCAGTGTAATGGTGGCAACCAGGATAAACAGGACAAACGCCTCTGCTTGGCCAAGCCCGTAATCACGAGCCAGAAAGGCCTGTTCATACACATGCATGGACACCATTTCCGTGCTTTTGAACGGTCCGCCGCTGGTTAGGGAGACGTTGAGATCATAGACCATAAAGCCCCGCTGGAGTGACAGGAACACGCACACGATAAATGACGGCACCATCAGCGGCAATACAATCCGTGCGAGCATCTTGCGGTTGCTTGCCCCGTCAATACTGGCTGCCTCCATCACATCCTTGGGCACATTCATCAGCCCAGCAATATAGATGACCATCATATACCCGGCATATTGCCATACGGTAACGACGATCAGGGCCCAGAAGGCTTTGTCGGGGTCTGACAGCCAAGAGGCTGCGAACAACGGGATGTTCATTTTCTGTCCGGCAAATACCAGCACCTGATTAAAAATAAACTGCCATATAAAGCCGAGCACAATTCCACCGACGAGATTAGGCAGAAAGAAGCCCGCCCGGAACCATCCCTGCGCCTTTATGCCCCGTGTTACCGCGTAGGCAAGCAGGAATGCAACCGCATTCGTTAGTACTACCGTAATAAATACGTATTCCAGCGTCATCCCGAATGATGTCCAGAACACGGTGTCCTTGAACACGCCGATATAGTTGTCCCAACCCACAAGACTTTGCTCCACAGCAATGCCATCCCAGTTTGTAAACGTCAAATAGATGCCGTATAAAAACGGAATAATCATGACGGTAGCGAACGCAAAAAGCGTCGGTCCGGTAAAAATCAGTCGGGTACGCAGACGGGTCCATAATCCTTTTTCGGTCAGCATTGTCATCCTCCACTCTGTCCAACTGTATTGACTGCCGGTTGGCCGGAGAGGGGAATGGTAGTTCGAAAACCCTCGTCGCTCCACCTCTTGTCCCCAGCAACCGTCCATTCTCTGTATGCAACACCAGAAGACCGGAGGGCAGCAGGTAAGGATGTTCCTCGCCTGTGCCCTGTGCTACTCTGGTTTATTTTGACGTAGGATTTATTTTACCTTGGTCCAATAGTCTTGAATTTCCTTGGCAAGTCCTTTGCGGTCAATTACATCAGCCAAATATTTCTGCATGGAAGCACCCAGTTTGGACCAATGATCGGCTGGAAGCGTGCTCATTGATTCCTCGATTTTACCTGCCTTAATGTAATCCCCAATCGACTTGCCGAGCGGATCAGCCGGTTCAAGAGTGATATTGCTGAATGCCGGAATGATGGTCGCCTGATTCACCAGGAAATCCTGTCCTTTAGCCTCATAGACAATCCAGTCTAGGAATTTCTTCGCTGCTTCCTGCTGCGCTGGTGTGCTCTTTTCCTTGTCGATCAGAATACGTTTGGATACGGCAGCGGAAATTTGGGTGTTGCCAAAATCGTCCGGATTGTCGCTCACAGGAACCGGCAGGAAGCCGTATTTTCCATCCGCTGTATCAAAGCTGTGAATTTGCGGCCAAGCCCAGTTCCCCTGGAACCAGATGCCCACCTCTCCTTTTCCCAGCACTTCGGGTCCACGCTCATACGTCCCGGACAAAGGGGACGCTTTGTCGATGTTATAGGTCTTCATCAGATCAAACGTATCCATCAGACCATTGAAGACGGTGTTGGAAGCCAAATCAACCTTCCCTGCCTTGAGATCACTAATAAATTGATCGACCTTCGTACGATCCGGAGACTGTCCACCATATGCAAGCCCAAGGTAGTGGGCGCCGAGCGACCAGTCCATCGGAGAGACAATCAAAGGCGATTTTCCTGTGGCTGCAATCTTCTGGAATAGTTCTTCAAGCTGAGCAGTAGTCTGTACGGATTCAGGATCAAATGTGCCACCTACAGCCTGATCCAGCACCTGCTGATTGTAGATGAAACCGTATCCCTCAATGGAGAAAGGAAATGCATAATTTTTGCCATCAAATGTGGTAGCCGATGTGCTATTCTCGACGGCATCCTTCATCCACTTCTCTGAAGTGAGGTCCAGAACGCGATCCTTGAATTTCTCAACATCCCCTGTATCCAGCATCATCATCGTTGTCGGGTTACCGGACGCATACAGCGCAGACGCTTTCTCAAATGGAGATTGACCGTTGCCTACAGGCACAATCTCCAGCGTAATACCGGGATTCTCGGCCTGAAAATCCTTGGCTGCCTGTTCCAGCTGAGTGTTAATCTCCGCTTTGGAATTCAGAAGCGTGATTTTGACGTCACCGTCCGATGAGGATGATCCCGAGCCTGTTTCTGTCTTCGCACCGCCACATGCGGATAACATAACAACCATAATTAAAGATAATACCGATAATTTCATCCATTTCTGCTCTCTTTTCATCTGTCATGGCCCCCGTTCATTAATATAAAAGGAAACGCTTACAAATCAGATTATAATGTCAAAGGTTTGACATGTCAATCGTTTGACATAAAAAATAAACTAGTTTTTCTTCCCCTATTTATACCATCTTATATTACGTATTTTGGAAGAAGCACAATGATCATTACAGTGTATAGAAAAATAGAAGCATGCAAAAAACGACCTTGTTCAGGTCGTCTCTCTCTCCACCAGTGTGACTGGTAAAATATGCTCCATCCCGATTTCCTCCTCAGCGATCTGGCTTCGGATCAATTCGACGGCAAGCTCAGCCATGGCCTCCATTGGCTGTCTTATGGTTGTAATGCCTGGCATCGCATACCCCGCCGCCTGGATGTCGTCATAACCGACAATTGCGATATCCTCGGGCACTTTGCGGCCATGAAGCACGATCTGTTTCAAGGCATGAATGGCCATCAAATCACTGGTTACGAACAGTCCATCCACTTCGGGATGCTGAGCAAGCAGTTTTCCGACCAACTCGGTGTACTGATGCTGACTGAACACATTCAGATCGGTTTCATGGATTATGACCGGCTTGATTCCATGTGCCTCCAATGTATCCGTAAAGCCTGTCGTTCTGCGATTAGACAGCATCTGCAGTTCCAGATTGCCGCAGATATGCGCCACGTGCCGTCTGCCCTTCGCGAGCAGCAATTCGGCCGCCATAACTCCGCCCTGATAATTATCGGA
Source organism: Paenibacillus sp. RU5M (assembly GCF_900221055.1). Taxonomy (NCBI): domain Bacteria; kingdom Bacillati; phylum Bacillota; class Bacilli; order Caryophanales; family Paenibacillaceae; genus Paenibacillus; species Paenibacillus sp. RU5M. The sequence continues at coordinate 145,446 of NZ_OBQM01000012.1, forward strand.
TGAAATAAATGGGATATCGGCACCAATCTGCCGGTCCAATGTAACGATGGGAGAATGCAGATTCATATACTCATCCACTTCGAGCGTATGACTCCCCATAATAATTCCGTCGACCCGGTTACCCTTGAGCATTTCCACATACTCTCGCTCTTTGGAAGGGTCCATGTGTGAGTTGCACAGCATCATTTTTAACCCGTTCCGGTATGCATGATACTCGATATAATTTGCCAGTTCACCAAAAAACGGATGTGACACATCAGGAATAATCAAGCCGATGACGTTGGACTGCTTGCGCAGCAGAGAACGGGCAATTTCATTGGGACGATAATTCAGTTCGTTCATGGTCTGATACACTTTATCCCGGGTCTTCTGACTGATGTAACCCCGATTGTTCAATACACGCGAGACGGTAGTTACGGAAACGCCTGCTTTGAGTGCAACATCATGAATTGTTGCCATAACAACCTCTTTTCCTACAACATTCTTCATATCTTAATGATTATATACGTATTTCCAGTTCGGAACCAATCCCCCCGACCGCCTACTCTTTACTCCGCCTGGATCTTCGCTCTGGGCATACTGTGCATGGCCCCATGTGTCACATGGACCTGAACCACATACGTACCTGCCTGCTCAAATGTATACTGCACCTCATACAGACCATCCTCAACCTCGCTTGCCTTCAAGGCGCCTTGTTTCTCCAGCTTATCCTCTGTCATCATTCCTAGTTCAGGCGAGACTGCTGGGGCATCCTCAAGCTCATTCCAGATCTGGAATTGAATTTGATCTGCATTGCTTACCGGTACATCACCCTGAGTGAGCTTCACCTGCAAGGTAACGGGCTTATGGAGAGGAGCATCGTCAGGGACCACAAGCTGTACTTTGATCATCTCCGGCATCTCACCAGACTGGGACTGCTCCTCATAGGAGCATCCCGCAGTCAGGAGGATCAGAATGATGAAGGGCATGAACCAACGGACTTGTCCGCTCATCAATCATCTGTCCTTTCTTATGAAGAAGATTTTGATGTTTTGCCAATTCCCCACAGCATAACAATAATGATGATAAATGCGATCAGTGCAAGTAACGGAATTGTGATAAAACCAAACCAGTTCAAGTAATCGGTATAACACGGAATTTGTCCGCATGCCACTGAACTGCCCGTAGCCGAGTAAATACGCTGAATCGTTACATGGTATAACGAGATTCCGCCTCCAATGAAACTAAGGGGAAGAACATACTTGGTAATTCCCGCGTCATCCTTGAAGTAGGCAATGCCAAGTAAAATCGTTAACGGATACATGAAGATCCGTTGGAACCAGCACAGATCACAGGGGATGTATCCCTTAATCTCACTAAAATAAAGGCTGCCTCCAGTCGCAATGACTGATACGGCCCAGGCAATAAACAGACGGGTATCAATATGTTTTGCCCGTCGCTCAGGCTTTGAAGCTGAGTCCATCCGCTTCAACCCCCTTTTCTTGTTTGATCATACCGAATAATAATACAACATACATGACTCCAACGGGCTAGTGAATCCGATTATGTACAGTCCACCACCGTACCGTGATCAATTATACGTTAAGGCGAGGTTGCTGACTCCCTCGATTATACCAAATTTTTGAATATTTTGATGTGGCCTTTTTGCGTCCATGTGATGCAGATTGGATTGCAGGTTCACCAAGTAAGATGAAGGTAAAGGCGCTGAAATGAAAACGAAAAAAGCTGCCGTATGGGGCAGCTTTTTTCGTTCTTCTTTTTATAAATAGTGATTACATGGATTTAGTCAGTGTGATGGAGCCATCTTTTTGCGCCCATTTTACATCCCAGCCAAGAAGCTCAGCGATGAAACGCAGTGGCACTTGTGTACGTCCATCTTTGTTAACAAAGACTGTTGCGCCCACATTTTTCTTCATGCCGTTCACTTCCATAACATTGTTGTTCACCCAGAACTTCAGTGTATCATTGCCAGCCATTACAGTTACTTGTTGTGCTTTTTTATCCCATTTCACGGTTGCACCAATTCCTTCGCTCAAGAAGCGCAATGGAATGTAGGTTGTGTTTTTCCAGAGCATTGGCGTGGTGTCCATGTTGGTTGTTTTGTCATTGATTTTCAGCGTTTTGCTGTTCACCTGCATCCATACAGTTGTTGTCTCTGTTTCAGGCATTGTCGGTGTAGTGGGTTGCTCTTGGAATTTATCATTGAATTGCGTGACAATTGCATTACCCAAGGCTTGACCTACACCAAACATAACTTTGAATCCTTCACGGTTGGTCGTGTACGAACCTCCGTAGTTAGCCGCAGCGTACTGATCCAATACTTGTTGTACTTGCTTCTCATGTGTAGTCAATGCTTGCTGTCCGGCAGCTTTTGGCAAGTTACCCGTTGTTGCGGAATCCAGGAATGTCGCGAACTCCGTTGTGAATCCGTCAATACGTTTCTCGACAGCTGCACGAGCCGCTGCATCATTATTTTTAACAGCTGTTACATAGTCGCTTTGTGCATTCACGTGGTTGGTTACCCAAATTTTCTCGAACGCATTGGCACCGTCATTACCGTAAATGGAAGCGATCGCTGCTTTGAAATCCGCTGTGTTTCCAGCTTCAGCTGTAACCAGTGCATTGGATGCTGCTGTGCGGCCATCGTATTGCTCTTGCATCTGCAGAGCCGACAGAGCGAAGTGCTCGGAAGCCAAGTGGTTCAGTGCAGATCTCAGATCAGCTGCTGGTGTGTCCGCTTTGCTGTTCTCGAATTTCTCAGGCATTTGTGTTGTGATTGCTGTGGAAAGTGCTTTACTCACGTCGAACATTTCTTTGAAACCTTCACGGTAAGCTTTGTATGCATCTGTATAGTCACCTGCTACATATTCATCAAATACTTTTTGCACGAGATCTTCATGTACTTTCAAAGCATTTTTGGCTGCCGCTTTTGGCAATTTGCCTTCCGTTGCGGTGCTGAGGAATGTAGAGAATTCTTCTACAAAACCGTTAATATTATTCTGTGCCTGTTTGATTCCAGCCTGGTTACCCATCTTAGTTGCTTTCACAAGATCATCTGTATATTTGTTATGAGCGCGGAAGATACGTTCGAATTCTTTGGCTCCTGCATCACCGTAAAGGGAAGCGATTGCCGGCTGCATATCCAATGCATTTTGGTCGAGTGCTTTGTAAGCTGCGTCTGCATCTTTTGCTCCGTCATATGCCTTCGCCATTGCGATTACTGCGAGTGCAAAGTGTTCGGATAACAGGTGATCCAGGCTCGCTCTCAGGTCAGCAGCAGGTGTATTAACACTTGCCTTCATTGTAGTCATTGGTGTCTGTGGTGCTGCAGCAGCCCCGGCGATTCCTGGCATTAATAACGTCAAGCTCAGCATGGGTGCGATAAATTTCTTCATTTTCATTTTCATTACGTGTTCACTCCTCGGTTAGTTTTGTTTATCCTTTGTTTCCTCGTCGTCGTCTTCATAGGGTGTAACGCAGGGTTCTTCAATCTGGATCACCTCTCTGGGCAAAAAAAATTGCAGCCTCCGTCCAGGAAAGCCGCAAATAAGCGCCACAACAAGGTTTATCTCAAATTTAAAAATTTAAAATTATAGTGATCCGCTCCATTCAGCACTGCATACATACTGTAAGTGAAGGACTTTATTTTCCTTAATTTATCAATAAAAAGCTTACATCCAAGGTAAACTTGAAGTACAATGAACAGAACGATTGATTTCAATGAAGGAGGTTCATCGCATGACATTGCTGCCCTATATTTTAATTATTGGCATTGCCCTGTTCGGTGGAATTGCTACCATGATCATCGGGAATTCGAAAGCGAATCAGACCAGCAACCCCGAATATGATCGCAGGACCAAGCAAAATCTGAGCAAACTTACTTATGTATACGTTGGTGCCATCGTTCTCGGCATAGGCGGTTTCGTCCTGTATTTAGTGAACTGAATAGCGCTTACTCTCAGCAAAGTACATGTCTGAACTTTTCGAGTAATTTTAAAATTTCGTTGTACATATGGGATGGTTTGGCGAACCATTCCCCTCTCTCTTATGATGGCCAAGAGTCCACGTATCACCCACAAATGCTTTTGTTCATAAAGACTTTTCCTGTTAAAAGAATTACCTTCCTACGTGTATCCCTGCTCAAAGTCATCTACAATCTCTCCCACTTCTCTCTCCTTGCTTCTCCAACATCTATAATGTGAATGCTCTCCTCTGTAAATAACAAATTCCAAATGCCAAGATCCTTACACATGTTTACAAGTTGGAGATAATTCAGAATTATTCTGGATATGTTCAGCGGGTAATATAAGGCCATAAGGACAGCAAGCCATTTAAAAAAACAAAATATATAAGTTGAATCTGACTTTTACACCATAACGGAGAGGGCAGAGCCAATCTGAAGAAGCGTAGCGTTCGCCTTTATCCCCGGATTTCCCCCTTATAAAAGGATTCAAGAAAATCTGGGGATAAGAGCGATCGGAAGTTGGTACTGCACTCGGAGTGGTAAGGTGTAAATCCCCCAAATCAACTTATATAAACTAAAGGAGAGTTATACACATGAAGAAAAACTTCAAGAAATCCGCAGCAACGATGATGGTACTGGGCATGACATTAACAGGAGCAACGGGCGTATTCGCAGGAACACAACTGGAGAAAATCTCGGCATATCTCAATCATGGGATCAGCTTCAATGTAGACGGTGCGGCATACTCACCAACGGATGGCAATGGCAAGAAACTGGCTCCAATCACTTACAACAATTCAACTTATCTGCCTGTACGTGCCATTGCTGATGCGCTGCATGTACCTGTATCGTATGACGGTAAAAAAGGACAGGTGATCATCGGCGAAGCTACAAGCAATCCTTCTACATTGAGCAATGTGAGCTATAGCGCAGCGCAAAAAGAAGCCATTCAAAAGGCGTTTGCACAGTTCGACGGCTTCGAGACAGCATACGCTCCTCAACAGATGATTGCAGGTGATACGTTCAAAAGTGTAGGTGCTGGCGGCGATGGAGTAAGCTTTACTTTTAATCATATGAAAGTGGATGTGTCTCCAAGAGACTATTCGGACGGTTACAATAGCAAAGACGTAAAACTGTCCAATGGTGTCACAGCCAAATGGTACACACCCGATCAAACGGATATGCTCACGTTCAAACTGGATGATCGTTATGTCACAATAAGCTCACCTGACCATAAGCTGTCTCAGGCTCAGTTGCAGCAAGTGGCTGTATCTGTGCAAAAGGTTCAAGGCAATGATCAGGGCATTACGGGCTTCGCTGATGTGAAATATACCCAAGAACAGTCAGCCGCCATCCGCAAAGCCTTTGCGAAATTCCAAGGATTCGAGACTGCTTACGCACCACAATACATGATTGCCGGAGATTCATTCAAAAACGTAGCTGCTGGCGGCGATGGTGTAAACTTTGTCTTCAATCACATGAATGTCACTGTGTCGCCTAAAGACTATTCCTTCAGCTATGACGGCAAAAATGTTAAACTGCCCAACGGCGTTACCGCTAAGTGGTATACACCGGATCAAACCGACATGCTGACATTCAAACTGGATGATCGCTATGTAACCCTTAGCTCGGCAAATAATGCATTGACTCACACACAGCTGGAGCAAATGGCTGTATCTGTGCAAAAAGTGAACTAAAATAAACGACATATAAAACACACATCATTCTGCTCTTCCTATGAAAGCAGATTTGATGTGTGTTTTGTCTTAATATCACTAACGACTATGGATATCCTCAGCTGATCGAGGATGGTTCGTTTAAAATTGCTGTTGCCTCTTGTCTGGGATATGATCACAACGCCTACTCGTTTAAACGAATCACTCTCCGATATCTCATATAATCGATCATATCTTCCCAATCCAACTCACCTGCACTACCATCACGATAGTATACGGCCGCAGCGGGCAGAAAGCCGACCATTGGCCCCATACCACCGCAGATCATCGCGCCACCGTCGCCACCTTTGGGCATCATGTTTCCAGACGCATCAAGCGTGAGCTCATAGTTATAGGGATCTCCAGCAAACTGGACACCAAAAAAGTTGGGCAGCTCCAAGTCATACGGACGGTCATTCTCGACTACTAGATAAGGGTCCGACTCTGCCGATTCATCGACAATCCCCTCCACCTCTTCGAGGCTTCCAAAATGCTTCAATTTCATCGTGTAGTCGAAGCTGTCTCCCCATGGAAATAACGTGCGGCAGCCCCCTCCGTACAGATACTCCCACTCATCTTCAGTAAGCAAACCAAAACCCGCTTTTGCTTCTTCCTCGATGAAATACTCCAACGTCAAATCTTCATTGAACCAAAATATCTGTACTGTCTCACCTTGACGAACCAAACGAAACTCTTGATGCAGTTCATACTGACTCAGATCAGACAGCTTGAATTTCTCCAACTCTTCTGCAAAATAGGAACTCTCTTGCGCCATCGCTTCAGCTTCCGTCACTTCAATCCAGCCAAGTGAATGGTTGCTGCACTCCACCAGCATGGGAGCAATGTGCACTTCCCTGACCGGAGACATCTGGCTACTTAAAAAAGAATCCACGTCTTCCACACCATACTCACTGACCGTCTCTAATAAATCGGTTGACGTTTCTTCGTTCATTCCATCCTGCCAGCGATCCCAGCCGAGTGTCACCCGATCACCAGGCACAAACACAAATCTCTGCTCATCATACGAAAATACACCTGTCTCGATTCGCTGACCGAATCGTTCAAATGTCTCCATTTCTTCATACTTCAAACCTGTGGGAAAATAACTGACCATCCCACGCAACAGTTCCTCTTTTTCCTGAGCAGACAGCCCTTTCCATGCATCTCGATTCAATGGCCCCATATACTCATCCACCTTTACTTGTATCCTCATACATCACATCAACCTTGAAAAGCCACTCACGGGTATATCCTTATTTCCCTGCGGCCTTTAACAGCTCTAACAGCAGCTCTTTCCGTCTTCCCTCAGCCTTGCGTGCCAGCGTTGCAAGCTTCTCTACCTTGCCCCAGATCGGATACAGCACATGCTCCACTTCATAGGTTTCCATTCCTTGCAGCGATTGGACCAGAAGTTCAAGCTTCTCCTCATCCTCCAACTCTGGCTGAATCTTCAGCTTCAAGGAATCCGTAGAGCGACGCAGGCAGGTAACTAATGCAGGTATGGAACTGGCCGTTACACCATGTGTCTCAGCAAAGGTAACGGTGAATTTATCCTGTACCAACTGGTGCTCATCATCCACTTCACCCATGTAATATTCAACCAACGGGAAATACCGCTCATCTGCTAATCCAAGTCCGAAGGTTGCATAACTGCCTGGCATACAGTTCTTTTCACCCTCTGTATCCGCATAAAATTCGAACTCTTCGATCGCTGCACGTGCATACTCTTCAAGTAGCGGACGCAGCTCCGGGTACTCCAGTGCGTTTGCGAAAAATCGATGGGTATCCGACTTCGCAAGCCCTTTAATCGGCAGATACTGCTTCACGCTGGATTTGAGCTTGATCTTGTAACTTTTGGGGAAGCCCTGCTTCAGCAAACGGGTGATAAAACCAAGGGCCTGTTTGTAGGCAGCTGCTTCTTCCTTGCAAATAATGACGGTAATGATCGAGAACACATCGTTGGCTGTGCATTCCACCTGCTCATTTTTCACATGAATATCTTCCTTGACATAGGTTCCGCTACCTTCCGTCATCATACGAACCGCACGGCTACTACCCAATTGTTTGGCCAGTTCCAAGAAAGTAAGGCCTTTCGGTTTACTGTAACTAGGCTCATAACGAAGAATCATCACGGCTGCATACAGCAGCAGATCGATAGGCTGTGCCACCTGCTGCCCATGCTCAATCTTTGGCTGGTCCTCCTCCAAAGAAGCACCTGGCTTAAGTGTATATACATTGGCGCTGTATGCAGAAGGCTGTACATCAAAGTAACGTGGCAAAAAATGATTCTCCGCCCAAGACGTTATCGCACGAATAATATCACCACGATGCTCCGCCAGAGCTTCCTGACGCCCTTTATTTAACTCCTGTATGCGATCATATTGTGCTATAGTCCACGCAACGTCCGGTTCAGGGAACAATTTCGGATCAAGCAGGTGACGCGTCAAAAAAAAGGATTCCAACGGCTTTGTTGGATATGAACCTTTTAGCAGCTTATGGTCTACGTATGTATGAATGAGCTCAAGCAACTGCTGCCTTTTCCCTTCGTTGATATATTCGAGCATGGTCACTTGCAGCTTTCCTTCTGTCGTTGGAAATTTCCCGCGAAAGGTAAACCGATAGTCGATCAACGGTGTATCCGCCAGCTTGTCCAATTTCTCTTGAACCACTTCTACAAGCTTGGGCTGGATCTCATTTCGTACCTGTTCCTCGGTAAAGGGACCGGGATTCTTCGATTTCAATCCCTCATCCAATCCAAGATCCACACTGTCTACTGTAGTCCGTCCAGGTCTGTAATCCAGCAAAATATCATTAAAAATCCCCATTTGCAGCGTTGTTCGCTTCACAGCCTTTTCCAGGTCGTCCCGCTTCAACTGTTCACTAAACCATTCTTCAATGACCTCAATCATCTCTTCCATTGCCTGATCATAGAGTGTACTCATGCTTCGACCGCCTTCCCATTTATCAGATCATTCCTCAAACCATCTATGCTAAAAATTACGTATTGATGTTCGTATATTACCTATTATCTTACTCTCTCACGCATCTGCGAAACAATAAGTCTTACGCACGGTTGTACGCAGAGAAATTAATGGATAAGCTCTTTCGTACATGTCTAAGCATTCCGCATACAACACAAAAACACCGGATTCAGGCGACTTTCCGCCCAAATCCGGTGTATTCACGAAATACCTCTTCCTTCTTGTATTACTTTAGTATGATTCATCTCGTAAATCATTCACGGTATTAATTAACTGTTTTGAACCATTCATTGACTTCCGTTGTGATTTGATCGCCGCCCATGGATTTCCACTTCGTTACGAACGCGTCGAATTCATCGATGCCAACCTGACCGTAAATGATTTTGCTGAACGTATCTTTCTCCAGCTTGTCGAGCGCATCTTTCTTCATCTTCATCGTATCCGTAGGTGCACCCGTAAATTTGTTCTTGATTGCATCATCCTTATGAGCTACCACGACTTGAGCCGCAGCAAATACTTCAGGTTTGTTGGCAATTTTCGTATTTTTCTCGAAAGGTGTTTCTGCTTCCTTACCTGTAGCGAGTTCTGCCAACGTATCCATCATCAGGTTAGGAATACGGGCACCATCATAAGTAAGTGTATACTTCAGCGGGGATACGCCGTCTTTCAAATCAGCTTCACCAAGCACTTTGCCATCTACAATATCAAAGTCATATCCTTGGGCAAAGCCATGTTCGAACTCCCCACCCACTTCTGGATTAGCGAAGTTATCAAACAAATAATTTTGATACGTGAAGAATATTTCTGGGTTTGCCATATCCTTGTTGATCAACACGACCCCGTTGCTAGCACCTGAACCGTGGTGATGGCTCTCGCCAGTCGGTCCGGTTGGAAGGGCAATTGCTTTGTAGGTAGCGCCGTCCACATTTTTCTTCACATCATCGATCGGCCAGTTCGGCATCCAGTGCGGTCCCACAATGATTCCCGCTTTGCCTGCTGTAAACAATTCAGCCGCCTTAATCTCATCATATACGCCGGCTTCCTTCGGCAGATAGCCTTTGGACAACCAGTCTTTCATCGTTGCAAGTCCTTCTTTCACACCCGGTTGAACCGAGCCGTATTCCAGTGTTCCTTCTGCATTCAGATTCCACTGTCCTGGCATCGTGTTATACATTCCGAAGATCCAGCCAGATTCAGTCATCCAGGTATTGAGGGCATTTTTCATGCCGACCGTCAGACCGTACGTATCTTTCTTACCGTTACCATCCGGATCCTGATTCGTAAATGCATCCATCACCGTAACGAGCTCATCGATCGTTTTTGGTTCTTCCAGTCCAAGCTTCTTCAGCCAGTCTTCACGGATAAACATTACCGGGTCTCCGTTGTAAGCATAGTCAAAGATCGGGACGCCATACCGTTTACCTTCATACATGTACGGGTACCACTCTTCCGGTGCGGATTCAGCAGCCCCTTTCCATGTGTCTGATGCATACTTATCGAACAGTTCACCTGCATCGGCGAATTTACCGGACTCAATCAACTCACGCACCAGATTGTAGTCACCACGGATAGAGACGATATCCGGCAGCTCTTCATTAGCCGACAGGGAGAGACGAAGCTTCGTGTAAAAAGCATCATTGGTCACGGATACAGCCCAAGGTGTGGTCAGGTCGATGCCCAAACGTTCTTTGGCCCATTTGGTGTGCACGTTGTTCTGTGCAGTTTCTCCGTTCTTAAACTTTGTATCATCATTCCAGGCTCGCAAATAGCTCATCTGAACCGCAGGTTCATACTTACCGTCTTGCAGCGCAAGTGGTGCAGCCGCTTCCTTGGATGGTTCTTCCTTTGCCCCCGAACTGCATGCCGTTACGGCAACCATCGTCAGTGCAAGCAATGCAGTCATCATTTTTCTATACATGAAACCCCTCCTCAATCACTTTGAATACCCTTACATGAAAAGGATAGTGCAGCCGGGGAAGCAAACATATATCACAATTTCAATGTTCATATTGATTTGTTAACCGTTCCGAAAATCCTGCGGGGTCAGGCCATAATGTTTACGAAATACTTGAATGAAATAAGGGGTATTGTTATATCCCACTTCCTGACCGACTTCATAAATCTTCATAGCCGTATGCTTCAACAAGTGAACAGCACGTTCCATCCGGGAACGGATAATGTAATCACTGATGCCTTCACCCGTCGATTGTTTATACATTTTGGACAAATATACCGGGTGCAGATGAACCTCCCCCGCAATAACTTGCAAGGAAAGATCTTCTCCCAGATGGTGGTCAATCCATTGCTGGACCTGTCTGATCATGTTCGATCCACTTTCCTGGCCCGTATCGGTTGTGCTTAGAGCCCATTGTTCCATCACGCTCCGGGTCCATGCTTCCAGACTCCGAAGTGACACGCCGTAGCCGTCCTTCAACAGTTGCTGATACTGCTCACCAAGGACATCGGACAACTGTCTGCCCTCCCGATGAGCCATGTAGGAGAACGCGGCTGCGAGATAGTGAAAAGCAACATAGACATGCTCCGGGAACACACTATCCGATAACTCGGCAAAAATCGCATCAATCTTGCGATTGGCGTCCTCCATCCGTCCTGCTTCCAGCAGTGCGGTCAGTCCGGGTGGCTCATAAAGTGCCGCAAGTGATTTCAATGTTGATCCATGGGAGCCGGCAGCCGCATTGAGATGCAGACCTTTGCCTGCTTCCGCCTGCTTGCGCAAGGCACTTACAGCTTGATGGTAAAGCTGCGGAACTTGCTCTGGAAAACGGCCTATCCGGCTGACTGATAGTGAAATCGTCGCGTTTAAATACTGCTTCACACTGTGAAGCAGCCGTTCTCCGAGCCGCCCCATCAGCAGTTCCGGTTCAGACTGTGCCTGTTTCGGACTTGCCATGAAAACGAGATCATCATACGCATCGTCCGTATGGCAGAGATGATAGCTGCTGCCAAAGATTTCTTCCACGACGTTAGAGATGGCGTATTTCATTAAACGGAATGCCTTGTTTGTTGGCTGTGGGTCATCATAGCGGATAAGCAGCAGCTGCATTTTGTCCTGGGGACGGAATCCAATCTCGAATTGCTCCAGCTTCTCCACAAGTTCGCTCTCTACAAATTTATGTCCAAGCAGCACATCCTTCATTAATCCCGCCCGCTTCTCCGGTAAATGTTCTCTCACCGAATACATGGCGCGCTGGTGCATCAACTGTTTCTCTCCCTCCAGCCGAATCTGGACGGAGGCCTGCTGCACGGCTTCAATCAACTCCTCATCCCGCACTGGTTTCAGCAGATAACTCACTGTTCCATGACGGAGTGCCTGCTTCGCATAATCAAAGGATGCATGTCCAGATAAAATGATACATTTGGTCCGCTCCCACTTTTGACGAATATGACTCACCAAATCCAGACCAGACAAGCCCGGCATACGAATATCGGTGATGATAATATGGACCTGATGTGCGGACATTTGCTGCAATGCCTCTTTCACCGAGTACGCCTTATATACGTGCCCAATCCCATGTTCTCTCCACGGTATGGAGGCTGCAATCGATTCCACCGCTGAATGTTCATCATCCACGACCATTAGATTCATCATTAGGATATTCCTCCTCAAACCATCGTATTTCCACACTGAGACCCCCATAAGGGATCACTCCAAAATGAAGCCCTGAAGAATGACCATATCGTGTAACGAGCCGCTGGTGTACATTCCAGGTACCCGTGCCTATTTCTTCACCCATCGGTTCATTGATTTCTCGCTCAAGACTAGCAATCTCTTCCGACGTCAAAGTAACACCGTCGTTATCGACAAACAGACTGTATCGTGTGTATTCCCTTCCATCGATTTGCTCTTGTGCTGCCATACCTGTAACTACGATGTGACCGCTACCCTCCATCGGTTCAATGCCGTGAATGACTGCATTCTCCACAATAGGCTGGATCAGCAGCCTCGGAATGTGCTGCTGCATCAGTTCTTGCGGTACAGCGATCTCATACGACAAACGGTTGGTGCGCATCTGTTGGATGGACAAATAATTGTCCAACAACCGGATTTCCTCTTCCACGGTCGTCATATCGTTCTCATCACGTGTGATGTAGCGATAGTAATCTCCCAGGCTGAGCGACATGGCAATAACCGCTTCGCGGTTGCCCAGCTGCGTCATATTTTTAATATAAAACAGACAATTATACAGGAAATGAGGATTGATCTGTGATTGCAGATGCTTCAACGTCGCTTCCCGCGAGCGAATGCGTTCCTCGTATACCTTTTCGATCAGCTCCTGAATCTGCTCGGCCATGTGATTGAAGCTCTGCGTCAGATAAGCGAATTCATCCCGGGAGTGATCGACCGGAATTCGTGTGGACAGCTGTCCTTTGCGAATCTGCTGCAATCCTCTCATCAGACGTTGTATCGGCACCTGTACCTTTCGGTATAACAACAGGGCAGCGCCAATACTGAGCACGAGCAGCAGCAAAATCGAGGTTATAAACATATTTCGGCTCTTGTCCATCGGCGTAAGCAAATCATCCAGTACAACCGGGTTAACATAGATTCCGTTTAGTTGTTTGGAGAGCACATAACTGACCAAGTACTGCTTGCCCCCCACCTCCAGCTGATGGTTGCCTTCACTATCCAATTCGGTTAATGGCATGTCCCGCATCACCGCTTCCACGAGCTCGGGGTCCGCACTCCGATTTAACAGAGGCTCGTTGCCAGGGACGAGAAGAAAGGGATCTCCTCCCTGGGCCTCCTTGAAATCATCCAGCATGGCAACAATGTTCATCGGGTCAAAATCAATCTCCATCACCGTTCGTACATCCGTGGTCACAGGTTTTTCATTCCACTCGTAGTTATCCGTAAAGAAATAAGTGAAGCTGCCTTCGTTCAACTGCCATCGGCCTGGCTGTGGAAAGTTTAACATCTTCTCATTGAAGACCGTCCGGTTGGACATGGTGGATAGGACCAGCTCTGCCTGAGGCAGAACAATGGTAATATCGTTCTTCCAGCGGCTGGTGGACTGGTATAGTGACAATTTGTCGAGAATATCGAGATAGATGCTGTTTTTCTCATATTGGCTGGTCGATTCTGTCATGTAACGATAGTGTAGAATGCTTGGATCACGCAGTAAAGTCAGCCCATAAAGCGAGAGCTGTTCAATATTTTTATCCACCTGAGAGCTAAAATAGTTGAACTGGTTCAAGCTGGACTGTTGCTTCTCCTCGACGATCATGTCCACGTTCGCCTGATTCGCGTAGGTATAGAGCAGCAAGATGGGTACCAGCAAGCAGACCAGCAGCATGACTGTTTTTGAGAATACTGTAAATTTCATTGCTTCACCCTGTCCCGGATTAAAGTAAAGATACACATTGAAGTCCTATTTTATATTGAAACCCCTTACATATCTATACTGAATTTCAAATGAGTCACTATTCGGTATACGTTTTTAACAAGTTAATAAATCAACATCCGCCTTGAAATGTTGTTCTATAGCCCGCTCGTTTCCATTGCTATAATTCAGTTGCTCCACTATTTGCAGAGGCTTACTAGCCTCATTATGCAGAGGCTGGACGATATAAAGGAGGGACCTGATGGCTATGGAACAACCACTAACGACCAATACGCCGGTGCGGCAGGCAACACACAATCCACGCAAACGTACCCGCTGGAATTTCAAACGCAATTGGCCGCTGCATCTGATGCTGCTGCCTTCGGTATTGCTCACATTGCTGTTCGCCTATGTGCCTATGGGCGGCATTATTATTGCGTTTCAGGATTTCAAACCATGGCTGGGATTCACCGGCTCCAAATGGGTAGGATGGGATAACTTCCGATTCATGTTCGAATATCCGGATAGTGTTCAGGTCATCTGGAACACCGTACTGATTGCCGCCATGAAGATTGTGGCCGGACTCGTGGCCCCGGTCGTGTTTGCCATTTTGCTGAATGAAGTACGTAATTCCACGTTCAAACGGTTCTCACAGACGCTGGTATACCTACCCCATTTCTTGTCTTGGGTTGTACTGGGCGGCATACTGCTGGACATGCTTTCCCCCGAAGGCGGTCTGATTAACCAGGTGCTGGCGGCTGTTGGCGTTGAACCGATCTTCTTTCTGGGAGATGGCGACTGGTTCCGTGTAACCGTGGTCATCAGTGATGTATGGAAGGAATTCGGATTTGGTACCATTGTCTTTCTTGCAGCCCTTGCGGGCATTAACCCTGCTCTGTACGAAGCTTCCGAAGTTGACGGGGCAACACGGCTTAAGCAGACCCTACACATTACGCTGCCTGCACTCGTGCCGATGATCATTGTGGTGGGAACGCTATCACTGGGGAATATTCTTAATGCTGGATTTGACCAGATTTTCAACCTGTACAATCCACTTGTATATGATAAAGGCGATATTATTGACACGTTTGTTTATCGGATGGGTATTTTGAATGGCAAAATGAGCTTTGCGACTGCGGTTGGTTTGTTTAAATCCTTTGTCGCCATGTTCCTCGTTATTACTGCCTACCGGATGGCTTACAAAATCGCTAATTACCGCATTTTCTAAGGAGGAATTAAGGTGTATCACAAAACGACCGGATACCGTATATTTAACGGCTTCAACCTGTTCTTCATCGCGGCCGTCTCGCTGCTGTGTGTGCTGCCGCTTGTCCACATTCTGGCGGTTTCCTTCAGCGGTAAAGCAGCAGCTTCCGCCAATCTGGTAACGCTCTGGCCGATTGATTTTACAGTCGACGCTTATACCAAAACGTTTGGTAACAGTAACTTTCTTAGCGCGCTCTGGATCTCAGTGCAACGTACCGTGTTCGGTACGCTGCTCAGTATGGTGCTGGTCACCCTGACGGCATATCCTTTATCCAAGGAAAGTCTGAACTTTAAGGGACGTTCACTGTACGCGTGGTTTTTCATCTTCACGATGCTGTTCAGTGGCGGACTGATCCCTTCCTATATCCTGATTCAAAAGCTGGGACTGATCAACACCATGTGGGCTCTGATTTTGCCGGGCGCTGTGGCGGTCTGGAACCTGATTCTCATGATGAACTTCTTCCGTAACGTGCCCAAAGAGCTAGAAGAAGCGGCGTTCATCGATGGTGCCAACCATATCACCACATTGTTCCGCATCTATCTGCCTGTGTCCATGCCGGCCATTGCAACGATCTCCCTATTCACCATGGTGGGGCAGTGGAATTCCTGGTTCGACGGGTTGATCTATATGAATGACGCAGCCAAATATCCGCTCGCTACGTTAATGCAAACCATTATCGTGCAACAGGATTTCTCCAATATGAATGTCGATGCGACGCAGCTTCAGAACATGTCGCAGCGTACCGTTAACGCAGCCCAGATCTTTATTGGGGCACTGCCAATCCTCCTCGTGTATCCATTCTTGCAGCGTTTCTTTGTAAAAGGAATTGTGCTTGGGGCCGTAAAAGAATAAGGTTCGTATACTAAAACTGAATGCATTCGCATCATTTCATCCCGAGGTTTATAACGCGCCGTTATTTACTTCGGGATGTCTTTCCGCGAATGGCATTGTTATATTGATTAATGAGTTCATCCAGAACCATCGATTGACGAATGACCTCCGGATGCCACAGTTCTTTATGAGCGTTTGCAATCTGGTAGAGCCTCTGTCGTGCCTTTTCGATACATTCCTGAATGGTTTCCGGATTATGCACCATACTCCCGCCCCCTGTTGTCCTTCAATATCCTCCATCCAAAAAAGACCATCTATTATAATATTCGGAACAAAGGGAGCTTCACATTACCCCAAAATCGAATTTATGGTTATTTTTTCTTGTACAGGTTGAAATAAGGATGAGCAATGGACTCAGATGTGGCAAAATACGAAAAAATACCGGATAGGCCTATCAGCCTTATCCGGTATTTTGCTATTGCTACATTTATTGTTCGCAGAAACCTGCACACCATTTCCTTATGAAATATTATGTGGCTAGTCCTCATAGTCTACAAAAAAAACATCATTTAATATGGTTTTTGCTTTCTTCAAATTACGGGAATCCAACTTGTTGAGCATAGACATGATTTCGCTCATTTCATCGGTCATCGATGTAGAACTATTGGCCCTATGAGCTTCTGAATCCTTGCTTGTAGGCGCCTCTCTTGGGACGAGTTCAGTGGCCTCCTCCTCTGTCTGCGAATGAATCCATGATGTATGCAATGTCTTCTGGAGGGTGTTGACGAGAAACTGTAACTCATCCTCGTTATACCGTTGCAAGAAATGATGAACCCCAAGATCAATCTGATGATGCAGGCCCTGATGCAAACGATAAATCTCTTTTCCGAGCGATGTGGTACGGAATAGAACTTCTTTTTTGTTATCCGGAAGTGACTCGGTTACGATGATGTTTTGAGACACGAGTCTTCTCGTGATTTTGGAGACAGTCCCTTTGGAGAAGCCGAATTGTTTTGAAATGGTTATGCCGTTTACTGGCTCGAGTGTACCAATAGCATCCAGCACATGCAGCATCGTCACCGTCATTTCTTTGATTAGCTCTTCAACAGCCGGATTAGGACTATTTTGAAGCAACCACTGTTTTTCTTCGTCATCTTCTGATTGTAATCTGATCTGTATATCTTTCACTGCTTCCAATACTTCTTGAATTAAGTGATCTCTATTTTGATTTTCCGATGGGTTGATCATTCAATTTTCCTCCAACGATTGTTAGCTTCATACCAGTATATCAGGGTATGTCCGACAATTAAAGTTTCCTGGAAACAATATTGACAGCAGTAAAGGATTAAACTATGATTGTTTCATCGGAAATTAAAAAGTTTCTCAGAAACAATAAACAAAGCATGATATCTCATCCATTGCGATATGGGTGATCAGGAGGAGATTCAACTGACCCAACATTACGATATTGACGTACTCATCGCTGGAGCTGGACCGACTGGCTCCGCTCTTGCAGTCGACCTGCTTCGACGCGGCCTTCGTGTCCGACTCGTTGACAAAGCCCCTCACGCCTTTCAAGGTTCCCGTGCCAAGGGAGTTCAACCAAGAACCCAGGAGGTTTTGGAGGACTTCGGCGTGCTGGAAGAGGCTCAGTCAGAGGGAAGTTCTTACCCGCTTGCCGGTTTTCATATTGGACCGCTAACTGTGCCTTGGCGCATGCAGCAGCAAAATAAACCAACACCGAGCGATCCGTATCCAAACATTCTCCTGTTGGCGCAACACCGAACGGATGCCATCTTACACCGCCTACTGAAACGTCTCGGCTTAACCATTGAATTTAACAACGGGTTGGAGCAATTCGAACAGGATGCCGATGGAGTAACGGCGACTCTCTCTTCCGGGGAGAAGGTTCGCAGCAGATATCTCGTCGGAGCAGATGGCGGTTCGAGCAGCGTTCGCAAAGGGGCAGGTATCCGATTTATCGGAGAGACTACCGACTCTGACCGTACGCTCATCATTGACGGCTCGATCGACAAACTGTCTCGCAATAGGTGGCATATGTGGCCACGCACACGTGGCACGTTTGTCGGTGCCTGCCCGCTGCCACACTCCGATCAGTTCCAAGTCATGATTAGGCTGGCACCAGATGAAAAGCCTAACCTTGACGAAGCCGCACTGGCCACTCAATTCCACAAACTCACAGGTTTGCGTCTCTACAACATTACCTGGAGCTCGGTGTTTCGCCCCAACGTTCGACTGGCTGAACACTATCGGTCGGGACGTGTCTTCATTGCAGGCGATGCTGCTCATGTCCATACCCCGGCCGGTGCACAGGGTCTCAACACGGGTATACAGGACGCCTATAACCTCGGCTGGAAAATAGGGCAGGTCACTGCTGGGGCACCCGATAGTCTGCTTCACAGCTACGAGGCCGAACGTCAACCCATTGCCGCTCGAGTCCTCAGCAAATCCAGCGAGCTGTACGCCAATCTAGACAAAAATCGCCTGGCTAGCCTGAAGCGCGGAGATGAGGAGCGACAGCTTAGACTTTCGTACCATGGTGGGCCGCTCGCGTCTAGCGAAGAATCGGCCACAAAGACCCTTCATGTCGGTGACCGGGCGCCAGATGCTCCCTGCAACGGACCTGGTGGGGAACGGCGTCTGTTAGACATCTATCAAGGGCCTCACTTCACTTTGCTTGCCTTTGGTCCTAACGCTGCCAAGATACTTCCCAAGTTGAACTGGCCGACCAGCGGTGCCGAATTACACTGCTACGTCGTTGATACCGCACACGATTCAGAACAAAACGTCCTCCATGACTCCAGCGGCAAATTGACTCGTATCTACGGCATCACCAGCGACACGCTGGTCATGATACGGCCAGATGGTTATATCGCGAACATCATTACGACCGACTGGCAGGCAACCTTCGACAATGTAGCCAGAATGTTGGCCCCGCCATGTTCCATCGGATCCAACTCGAATTGAAGCTCATGCGAGACTATGAATGCTAGTGCAGTTAATGTATGAGGGTTCTTTCAACCCGCCCATATATGTGGCTTACTTAAACTCAAATAAGACCGAAAACGACCGCACTCAGCGGTCATTTCCGGTCTATTTGTCAATAATCTTTCCATTTTGAAGTATGTGCACTGTTCCATTCATCTTAATCCAATATCCTCAAAACGATTGCCAATCGTCTCTGGGAAGGCCTGCTTAATGGCATCAATGGCACGCTGTTCCGTTTCCCCTGCTTGCTCAATCAGATGGATCACCCTTAGCACATGCCCTGGTTCCTTCGCATCCCACGCTGTTGAATCCTCAACCTTCTCCATCATCTGAGCATATAGGTCTGCGAGTAACGCGTACGCCTGCACAACATGATTCATCTGATTGGATAAATGCTCAAGCTCTGCAACATAGGAGGCCATATCCTTTCTTGAATCAGCATAATAGCGCAAAACAATGGCAGCTTGATCGGTTTCATATACACCAGATTGTAGGGCATCAGCAATGGCTGCATAAGCAGCAGGTCCACATGCGTAATCCTGAGGTGGTAGCATGTAATCATGGGTCTCCCATTTGTATACGGCCTGAATTAATGATTCCTTACATACTTCCCATATGTCTACAGTTGAATGGGATTCAAGCACCTGATAGTACCAGTATGGTGTACTGTTCCGACCAAAAGAATCATAGGGCAGACAAATGACTTCATTTTCTTGACTCTCACAAATGAACAGCATCTGCTCCCCATCATCATATCCAGTGCAAATGACAAACTGGTCATGCCATAGAATGGCCCCTACACCCCGGTCAATGGAAGCTTTAATATCCAACAGGGCCTGCTTCTGATAGAGCGGAAAGGTCGGCTCGAACGAAAATCCCCCGTGTTGTCCGGTCGTGACGCCTATGAAATCAGCAGCTACAAAGTTCTCGGCCATCCAGTTGTACGCTGAGATTGATTCTGTCGTTAGACGCCGATCCACTACTAATCGAAACACACTTGCGGTCATTCCCGCAATCATGTGACGCGGTAAATCCGTCCACTGTTTATGCACCAGAATTCTGTACATCGCATCTATATAAGAGCCCGCTCCGTTCCATGATATGTGTTCACGTGAAGAATTCCTGCTTTGTGTAGAATCAATCCAATCCGGCAGTATTTTGCTTCCCATCCTCTACTCCTCTCTATCTCGCCGAGTGCGCTCCCCAACGTGGCACGGTGGACCGTTTGCGGTCAGGATACTTTAGGGATATCACACGAAAATAATCAACAGCCTGCTCTTCCAGTGCTTTTGCTTCCAATAAAGCCTGTGCCAGCTTCTCTGTGGCGTCTGCTTGCATGATCCATCTGTTATGTTCCTGAATCATGCATCCCTTCATCTGTATAATCAATGCTCCAAGCTGTTCATAACATGCATAGGCTTGGTCCAGTTCGGTCCATATGCCCCGCACATCCTGCAAATACATCTGAATTTCAGTTCGGGACTGGCAATAGGATTCCAAAATATACGTAGCACCCGAATGATCGTAATCTCCACTCCGTAGGGCTTGCACCCACACATCATACGCCAGTCTGCCCGAAGCGATATTTCGATCAGGCAGCAGTCGATAAGGAATATCCCAATCCTCAATCGCCAATCTCAATGATTCCAACAGCATCTCTTGTTCGGGCATATGTACCTGGTCACCAAAGACCTGACAATACCAGAACCCGGTGAAGTTCAATCCGAAATTGTCATACAGCAAAATCTGTGGTTCCTTACTCCAGCCATCTTGCACATAAAAGATGCGATCACCGTCATCATACCCATGAATGACACCAAATTCCGGAATCCAGTAAATCACCCCGATGCCTCCATCCAAACTGCGTTTTACCCAACTCACCGCATCCCGCTGGTAATACCCGAATGTGGGATGACGTGTCCGTCCCCCATCCCAGATCGTCAATATCCCCAAGTTATCGATTCCAGGGCGATGGGATTCTCCCCATTGACCATAGGCTGTAACCGACATGGGCAGTAGTCTGCGATGCACTGAAAGTTTGAATGCCATACCCGTATATCCAGCGAGCACATACTTGGAAGCCTGAAACAGACCCGCATGGGTCAATACAGCGTGTAGGCTATCCACATACGATTTGGACTCTCGCTTCATGATCAGGTTGTCTAACACAACTTCAGTCAAAAAAAATCTCCTCTCCGTGGTTGCTCTAATTCACATTTGCCTTGTGCTGTACGGCGAGCCTATCGATTATGCTTTCAGCACTTTGCTGAAGCTTTCGTCTAAGCCACGTTGGGGACAACATTTCCTCCCACTCGCTAATGAACAAATGCTGTAAGAAAGCATCCGTGTCATAAAATTCAATCCAGTGAACCTGATCTTGCTTCTCCCGAATCCGATATCCTTGCCACAGTTCTGTTTGCTGCACTTCTTTCAGCCTTATCTCAGCGACAAACGGTTTACGGACAGGCAGCGCCTCTTCCCATGCACCCAGCAACCTATCTGTCTGACACTGAAACGTCTCGTTCGTCATCTGCACATGAATCATGCCCTCAAGTCGGATGGCCGTTTGCTGTAAAGGGTCTATTTCATAGCCGACCACATAATCGGCGTTGAACTGGGACAGCATCTTCAATGGACACCAGGTAAATAGCCGTTCTCCGGCATGATCTCTGTAATGGATATGTACTTTGCGGGATTCGGCAATCGCATGGGACAAAATCTCAAAGAACTGAAGCTGCTGCGGATCTGCTTTAAACACAGGAAGCTGACTGCTTCCCGTCTGCTGTTCCTCGAGCGTAAAACGCTCCAGCAAATGCGCCACACGCTTCACCGCATCTGATTGATCATAATTGTAATGCCGATAACGATGCGCCAGATACTTAAGCACCCGCTGTTCTTCTTCCGTCATATATAAATGGGGCAGCCGGTAGGTCTGATCCTCGTAACAATACCCCCGATATTTTGCGATATACACCAGGGGGGCACGTAGAGAAATCGCCATATATTCGATATCACGCTGGGCCTGGCGCCGGGATATTTCAAATTCACGTGCAAGCCAGCTGCTGTTCGGAAAACGTCCACTCCGAATCTGCTCGTCAAACCAGTGAATACGATGCATATTGCTCATTTCCCCGCCCCCCTGGCTTATTCCGTATTTCGTAATTGTATTATACCAAAAGACATGGCCCGTTCCGAAGAACAGGCCTGTTATATTATACGGTTACCTTGTCCACTCTGGACTGCACAGCTTTGGAGCATTTCTTGCATACTTTCAAACTTGTACCATCAGTTTTCGTTTGCGAATACAACAATTTAATCCGGGTGCTGCTGCACACCGGGCATGTTCCTCTTCCTCGGGATGGTAGATTCCACAGGACGCGTCCTCTTTTTGTTTTTGCCAACGTTTGTGAACCTCTTTTCGATATGGTTTGTGTGTTCACCGTTATTATAGAGGGCATGGTACGACATAGAATGTCGCAGCAGTATGGAATATACCCAACATAAAAAAATGTCCCCTCTTCAACTTGAAGAAAGGACATTTTTTAGGAATCATGTATTTCAGACTGAGCTGCCGCTTGTAATAAAGGCTGCAACAGACCAGGAAAACGCACTTCCAGATCCTCGGATCTTAGCGTCAGGAAATGCTGTGTACCTTGTACTCTTACCCGAATGACTCCGGCTTCCCGCAGGGTCCGAACATGGTGTGACATCGTAGATTTTACAACAGGTACACGAAAATGACTGCATGGCTGCTCACCATTTCTGGCTGCTTCGGTTACTATCCCAAGACGGATCGGATCACTTAATGCGTACAATACGGAAGAAAGTTCGATATCCTGCACTTGAGGATGGTGCAAAATTTTCATCGTTGTAGTCTCCTTTTTTTTCAGACTATCCATTGTATTTTAGCATAGTTCCATGATATATTTCTAATGTTCGATACCAATCGAACTTACAAACATATTTCGTTTATGTATCCCTGCTGTCAGGCATGGGATTCACTCTATACCACATTTTGCAAATGTTACACACCGTTTCTGAAATGTTGCGAAATACACATCAATCTAGGAGGTTTTTATGAACAACACCGCAACTGCATCATCTGGGGAACGGACAGCAGGAATACAGGAAGGGTTAATCGTAAGTCTACTTGGCTTCACGGTTGTGCTTGTCGTTATGAATACGATGATGTTCAATCTGGCCCTACCCAAAATTGCAGCTGAATTTATGCTCTCATCTGTCTCTTCTTCCTGGATTGTCACCGGTTATTCCATCGTTTTTGCTATTTCCTCGATCACGTTCTCACGTCTATCGGATTTTATTCCGATTCGCACCCTGTTTACGACCGGTCTTACACTGCTTGGTGCGGCATCCGTTCTTGGTTTCTTCAGTAACCATTTTATCCTTCTGCTCATTGCACGTCTGATTCAGGCTGCGGGTGCAGCTTCTGTACCAGGGCTAGCTATCGTTCTTATTACTCGTTACATTCCAAGTGACCGCCGGGGGAAATCCATGGCTGTTGTCATGTCGGCCAGCTCACTGGGTCTTGGACTTGGACCTGTGATCGGCGGCAGTATTACACAGTTCCTCGGATGGCATGATCTGTTTATCGTTACTGGACTAACCTTGTTTCTGATCCCTGTATTTTTCAGACTGCTTCCAAGTGAGATGCCGCAAAAGGGGTCATTCGACTTGCTCGGCGCGCTGTTACTGGCGATTGGAACAACCGGTGTCCTGCTATTCCTGACTTCACGTGAATGGGTAACCCTCGTTATTGGTGCGGCTGCACTGGTCCTGTTCTGGCTACGAATTCGCCGTGCGGCTGATCCCTTTGTGCAACCGGCTCTGTTCAAAAACAAAAAATATATGATGCTCAGCTCACTGGGGATTGTCTCGTATATTAACAACTTCTCAACGCTGTTCCTGCTACCGCAAATTCTGGCACATCTGTATGGCCTGACTCCGGCCCAGTCTGGGCTTGTCATCTTCCCGGGTGCAATCGTGTCCATGCTGTTATCCAATCGGATTGGCCGCATGATTGACCGACACGGCAATACACAACTGCTCAAGTTCGCACCATGGTTGCTGCTAGCTGCTGCCGGATTGTTTGCTCTATTTGCAGACGACAGCATCTATGCCATTATGGCCGTATACATTCTGCTTAGCGTAGGATTCTCTGCACTGACAACAAGCGTATCTAATGAATTGTCGGGCAATCTGACGATCGATCAAGTAGGTGCAGGCATGGGACTGTTCCAACTCAGCCAGTTTTTCAGTGGTGCATTTAGTGTTGCCGTAACTGGCGTGGCATTGACAGCCATGCAGCAATTGCCGTTAGCCTCGGCGTACACCAACATTTTCTGGGGCATGACCGCAGTAGCTCTGGCATCCATTGTTTTCTCACAGGTGTATCTGAGAATGCAGTCACGGAAGAAAACCGTCGTCGTTTCACACTAAGCAGGTTTTATAGGATCTTACTTATAATAGATTCTTCATATAAGAAAGCCAGGGATTGGACCGATAGGGTCTGATCTCTGGCTTTTTGTTTGTTATTAGACTATAAGATATCAATACGTATTACTTGATCTCTGTTATTCTTATATTATAACCAGATCGTATAGATATTTTGAAAATGATAAAACCAAGGGGATGTCTTTCGCACATGAAGCTTCAACAGTTTAATTCACTATTTCGTATCCCTACATACCGGCTGTTTCTCGTTTGTATGTTATTGCAAGGTATGGCTATTTCAATCAGCGCGCCCTTTCTTGCGGTCTACTTTACAACCCGCCTTGAAGTATCCATCGCAACATTCGGATTATTCACTGCCGTAACTCTTATGGCGGGTGTGCTGTTCAGTTCCTGGATCGCCAGACGATCAGATCAACCCGGAGCTCGTAAAATAATTCTGGTGACTGCCATGATTTGCAATGCTCTGGCTTTTGCCGGATATCTGTGGATTCACGACTTCACATTATTATTTATCTATATGACGGTGCTGACTGCGCTCGGATCTCCCGCCATGCCACAATTGTTCGCAGCTGCAAGAGAAGCGGTCAATACCGCAACGGACGTCGATCATGCTGTGGCCAATTCAACCCTGCGCTCCGCGTTTTCACTGGGATTTATTACAGGACCTTTACTCGGAACTTTACTGATTGCGTATATTGGATACACCGGTATTTTTAGTTCAACGTGTTTTATTTTTTTGATCAATGCGTTATTATTTTTCTTTCTCTTAAAAAAGGCTCCCGAGCCTTCTACCCTCCGTGCATCTACAGGCGGAATACAAATGAAATTGCATCAGGATGCAAGAATCTATATGCCTTTTCTCATTACTACACTCCTGTATATGGCACATTGGATGAATAATCTGAATGCATCACTGTTCATTATTCACCATCTGGGTGGGGGAACCCGGGAAGTTGGCTGGATCTCCAGTCTTTGCGCTGGGCTCGAGATTCCGATTATGTTAGGCTTGGGTCTGCTCGCCTCTAAATATCCCAACCGCTCACTCATGTTATGGGGCTCCTTGATGGGTGCCGCTTATTATGTCATTGTTTTGTTCTCCACGGAACTGTGGCACTTGCTGGCCGGACAGCTATTGCTCGCATTCTTTGTCGCCGTCATCTCTGCTATCGGAATCAGTTACATGCAGGATCTGCTTCCGTCCATGCCCGGCTATGCGTCTACACTCTATTCCAATGCCTCCACGTTGGGAAGATTATTTGGTAGTCTGGTCGGGGGATGGACAGCCGGAGCGTGGGGATATCGAAATTCCTATTGGGTATGTCTACTGCTCGTTCTGATTTCATTAGGCATGCTTGTTATCACACAACAATTATCAAAAGAGAAACGTCAGACCCTTTCACTCTAAGCAGATCCTCGGATGCAAGCCTGAGTGAACGAAAAAGCTTGAACAAAACAAAGCCCCAAGGACGCAGCTATAGCGCTCTTGGGGCTTTCGTTATTATCGTTTTAATATTCTTATATGAATATAAACACTATTCAAACAGATCCAGACGAAGACGCTTCAGGCTAGTATGCTGGATGAGCCATTGGCCATCGATTTTGACAAACGTTTCATGGTAATGTCCAAATCCGTGAAAGGATTTATTGTCATTGCCTTCAGGGAACGTCACCCAATCTTCCATTGGAGAGATGACTTTGGCTTCATTCTCGGATACAAATTCAACTTCGGCGCTATGTACATGATGCACAGTTACGGCAACATCCACCAAATCCCGGAATACTTGAACGATGGTGTCCCGACCTGTTAATACCGGGATTGGATTGCCTTCTGTGCTGAAATCAGCTACGGCATCCGGAGCGAACACTTCACCTAATGTATCCCACTGCTTCGTATCAATATAACGGCAATAGCGCGCTTTGGTATTCCGAATGTTTTCCAGTGCAAGCAGTTGTTCCAGTTCTGTAATGGTTGATTGGCTCATGTGTTGTCCCTCCAGAAATCTAAGATGTAAGCAAATATATTATACGGAATGTGCAGCCTTCATCTGGGCAGCCAGCTCAGACATTTTTTTATTGTTCAAATAGCTCTCCATCTCTTCTTCCGCACGAACCATCACCTGCTGAATCAGGCAGCCTTCGTTATGGTCCTGCGAGCATTCGAACAGGGAAGCCTGTCCTTCAATGGCATGGATAATCTCCAAAAATGAAGGATCCGGATTCTTCCGGCTAAGCCGATAACCACCATTGGCACCAGAAGTCGATTCGATCATGCCGGCTTTAACCAGCTTGGTCAATATTTTAGATAAGTAGCTTGGAGATACTTTCTGCATCTCAGCTAATTGATGTACACTGACCAGTTGTTCCGGTTCGGTCGCAACCAGAAAAAGCATGGTGTGCAGGGCATAGTTTGTAGCTTTCGAATATTTCATGAGGGCACCTCATTATATACGGATTTAATTTATCTATAATAGACTTGATTGAACGCTCTGTCAAACGTCGAAGATTTCCACAGAATCAAACAAACGGACATCATTACATTTAACTATGGTAAAGCCCGCGATAATCCGTTGGAGTCATTCCCTCATGGGCTAAGAACTGGCGGTTAAAATAACTGGCATTGGGATACCCCGCCTCTTCTGCGATCTGTCCAATGTTGGCCGTTGGCCGTTCCAGCAGCCACTGCTTCGCCATCTGCAACCGCGAACGGGTTATAAATTCCATCGGGGTCATTTCCACGGCACTCTTGAACATTTTGCAAAAGTAATACGAACTCACACCCGCCATATCCGCCCAATCTTGTAACAAAAACGGTTGGCATGCCTCCTGCTGCATCTGTGGAAGCAGTCCAAGGATACGGCTCTCAGCCTTGCTTGTGCGTGTGCTTTTCAGTGGAACCGCATGCTGCACGAATTCGGCCAGCACAGCGTAGGTCAGGGTAGATAGTTGGGCAGGACGCAGCATCCGGTTCTGCTCGGCTTCATTCAGTAGGGCCATATGTGCTTCTTCCCATGGAGCCTGCTGCCGCAGCGTCCACAACAGGTTGCGATGCAACCCCCGCTCAATCATATAATCATGCAGCCGTTCACCGTAAAAATGAACCCACCGCACATCCCATGGATCATCTTCGCTGCTGTAGTAATGCTGCCGCTGCTGTGGGAAATATAGTACAGCCTGACCCGCACGAAGCTCATGCACTACCCCCTCCACTTCCACGTACCCCTTGCCCGCAGCAACGTAGTGAATATTGAAGTTGTTAAGCGCGCCAGCCTCTCGTAATACGGTGTGCTCAGGGTGGTCGACATAAAGTCCAACGGATTCTGGATAACAAAAATACGGAATATCCTGTAGGGTTAACAATACAGTCTGTCTCATCATGGCCCATTCTCTTTTCTAAACAATATTGTGTTAACTCATTTCAATATATTATCATTTTAATTCATTCATCTATTACTTATAATCACAATATACATTCATTCATAGGAGGAAACAACAAATGAATTCAGATCGAAAACTGCGCTGGGGAATTCTTGGTAGCGCTAGCATTGCCGTAGGATCCGTTATTCCAGGTTTGCAGCAATCCGAGTTGAATGAAGTGACTGCCATTGCTAGTCGAGATGAAGAAAAAGCAAAACAAACTGCTGACAAACTCGGCATTCCTCAAGCTTATGGCAGCTATGAAGCTTTGCTTGCTGACGATTCCATTGATGCGGTCTACATCCCGCTTCCGAACCATCTGCACCGGGAATGGACACTCCGTGCCGCAGAAGCTGGTAAACATATTTTGTGTGAGAAACCACTGGCACTGACGGAGCAGGAAGCTCGGGAAATGGTGCAAGCCTGCGAAGACGCTGGTGTGCATCTCGCTGAAGCTCTCATGTACCGACATCATCCACGTTATGATCAGATTAAGGATATTATCGCCAGCGGAGAAATTGGTGAGATCCGCGGCATTCATAGTACATTTTCGTTCAACAGTTCAGGCTCAACAGGTAATGTTCGCTTTCGGCGTGATTGGGGCGGCGGTGCGCTGTATGATATCGGCTGTTATTCCATCAGTGCAGCACGCTTGATACTTGGCCAAGAGCCTTCGGCGGCAACCGTCATTGGCATGTTTTCCCCTGAACATGGTCATGTGGATATGATGGCTTCCGGCTTGCTTGAGTTCGACAATCATATTGGCGTCACCTTTGACAGCAGCATGTGGGCAGCCTTCCGTAACACACTGGAGGTACTTGGAACGGATGGCATCATTGAGGTTCCTTCTGCCTTTATCAGCAATCGGGATCGGAGCTCCAACTTCTTCGTAACTGTTGACGGTGAACGTAAGGAGATTGAAGTCCCACAGGTCAATCACTACTCCCTCCAGGGCGACGATATGGCACGAGCTGTGCTTCAAGCCAAAGCTCTGCGCTTCGATCCATCCGATGCTATAGCCAATATGAAAGTACTCGAAGCTTGTCTTCGTTCAGCGGAAGAACGTACACGTATTACACTATAAGTAGAGAGGATGAACTGAATTATGGAATACATTGAAATTGCTGGTGCAGGTAAACCTATCTCCCGACTGATTAAAGGAACCGATTATTTTTACCATGATTCCTATGAGAAAGCAGCTACGAACATGGATGCATTCTTGGCGATTGGCGGTAATACCGTTGACTCCGCGCATATTTATTGTGGCGGGCAGAGTGAAGAAGTGCTCGGACGTTATATGCAGGAACGGGGTAACCGTAACGAGATCGTTATTTTGACCAAAGGTGCGCATCATGACCAGAATGGCCCACGCGTTAACGCTGATGCTATCCGCAGTGACCTTCTAACCAGTCTGGAACGGTTGCAAACGGAACATGTGGAGCTATATGCCCTGCATCGGGACGATCCCAACACACCCGTTGGAGTGATTCTCGAAGCATTGAACGAACATATTGAATCCGGCAAAATCGGCGCGATCGGCGCCTCCAACTGGACCTGGCAGCGGCTAGAAGAAGCTAATGCATATGCAGCTGCTAACGGTCTGAAAGGTTTTACATTCAGCAGTCCGAATCTCAGTCTCGCCAAAGCGAATGAACCGTTCTGGGCCGGCTGTGTATCGGCAGACGATGAAACACTGGCATGGCATGAACGCACCAAGCTTCCTTTGCTGTCCTGGTCTTCCCAGGCTCGCGGCTTCTTTACCGGAAGGTTTACACCTGAAGTGCGGGACAATGAAGATCTGGTTCGTGTATTTTACAGTGACGGCAACTGGGAACGTTTGCACCGAGCGGAACAATTAGCCGAGTCGAAAAAGACTTCCCCCATCCAGATTGCTCTCGCTTATGTATTAAATCAGCCGTTTCCAACCTGTGCGTTGATTGGTGCCCAGAATCAGGCAGAATTGCTCTCCTGTGACGAAGGTTCTCGTATCACACTAACTCGTGAAGAACTGGATTGGCTGGATTTGGGCAGTAATGTGAAACCAAGCGTGTAAAACTGGCATACACTTTTAATTCAATCTTGATAGTGAAAGGACTGACTCTTCCGCGATGTAGCGGAGTGGTCAGTCCTTTTTGGAATGCCAGCTAACCATTCAACCATTGTAGCCATGCCGCAGGCAGGATCAATAATCGCTTTTCGCTAGGATCAGCATATCGCCAAACTTCGGGTCCAGACTTGTCCTCTATTACGGATTCTACCCATCTGGCTGTCATGAAAAAGTAATAAAAAGAGACTACCCGCCAGAAATATTTCTCTGGAGGTAAGCCCCTTTTTAATATGAGATAGTCAAATTTTTAAAGTAATGACGATGATATCGTTACGATTACAGCTTCACGATTTGACCAGTCTTCTCGGATTCAAATGCTGCCAGAATCACTTGCAGGGAACGCAGACCTTCTTCACCGGAAATGCTTGGAGGTGTTTGCGTTACAATCGACTCGACAAAAGCGTCAATAACGCCGCTTGGTACTTGTTTCTCGTTGGTAGACATTGCGCCTACTTTGTATGTTTCAACCGTACCGTTAGTCAGCTCAACGATAACCTCGTCACCATCTACCGTTCCGATCTTCATCACACCATTTTCACACCACAGAACCGTACTGTTATCTCCTGCTCTGTATTGTGTCCAGCTCGCTACCAGCGTACCGATTGCACCGCTCTTCATGCGAAGCAGGCATGTTGCGTTATCGTCCACTTTGGTGTTTTCCTTGTGCAGTGTGCTGATGAAACCAGCAACCTCGGATACTTCATCATCCAGCAAATAGCGGATAAAGTCCGATTTGTGCACGCCCAGGTCACCCATGGCTCCCATAATCGCTTCTTCTTTGCGGAAGAACCAGCTTTCTGCACCGTCTACGCTCCAGCCTTCCGGACCTGGATGACCAAAGGAAGTACGGAAATTCAGGACTTTACCGAGTTTGCCGGAGTCCAGAATTTCTTTGGCTTTTACGTGTGGAGGCATCAAACGTTGGTTGTGTCCAACCATCAGATACACACCGTTTTTCTTGGCAGCTTCAATCATTTGCTCGCCTTCTTCGGTAGTAACCGCCATCGGTTTTTCCACCAGTACATGTTTACCGGCATTCGCAGCAGCAATGGCCATCGAAGCATGCAGGTAGTTCGGCGTACAAACGCTGACCGCATCCACTTCTTCGCTTGCAAGCAATTCTTCGTAGCTAGAGTAAGCTTTACCGCCGTAAGTTTCGGCCATCTTCTCCGCACGCTCCACGATCGGATCGGCAAAAGCGACAAGTTCTACGTTCTCATTGGCAGCGTACTCTGGAATATGTCTGCGCTCGGCAATGGCTCCACAGCCGAATACAGCAACTTTAATTTTACTCATGTACAGATGTCTCCTTTGACAAATAAATTAGAATTGGTTCAAGTAATTCTGTTTCAGCCAGTTATGGCTGTTGGCTACGCTTTCAAGCGGTGGATTCTGGCAAACGTCCTGTTCCACGATCAGCCATTCTACACCTGCACTTGTAGCCGCTTCAATAACAGCTGGCAGATTAACGGAACCTTGTCCCAGTTCCAATGTCTTCATTTGGCCCTGTTCGTCTTTACTGAAGTCTTTCAAGTGAAGCAACGGCAGACGACCTGCATATTTGTTGATATACTCAATCGGATTTTGTCCAGCAAATTGCACCCAACATACGTCCATTTCCACTTGAACCGCTTCAGGTGTCGTTTGAACAAACATTGCATCAAAGGCATTTTCGTCGCCAACCTGACCGTGGAATTCAAAATCATGGTTATGATAACCGAAGATCAGACCTTGTTTAGTCGCTTCTGCACCATATTGTTGCAATTCGTTGAACAGTTTGGTCCAGCCTTCTGCATTCTCTGGACGATCTTCAGGCATCAGGTAAGGGCAGATCATATATTGAGCCCCAATAGTTTTGAGGTAGTCGATTTGTTGTTGCAGATCTTCACGCATAGCATGCAATGAAACGTGGCTGCTAAAACCTTTTAGTCCAAGCTCATCCAATAGCGCTTTCATTTCTTCGGCAGGAATGTCACCATATCCGGCGAATTCGACACCTTCATAACCAAGCTCTGCTACCTTGCGCAAAGTTCCACGGAAATCTGCTGCAGTTTCATCACGGAGTGTAAACAATTGCAAACCAATATTAAGTTTTTTCATAAT
The DNA here is from genome assembly GCF_900221055.1 of Paenibacillus sp. RU5M. Classification (NCBI taxonomy): domain Bacteria; kingdom Bacillati; phylum Bacillota; class Bacilli; order Caryophanales; family Paenibacillaceae; genus Paenibacillus; species Paenibacillus sp. RU5M. Next base: position 177,651 of record NZ_OBQM01000012.1, read on the forward strand.
AGATGCACCTCTGCTCTCAAATTTGCTTTCATTGCTCTATCTGGTATCATCCTAACGCAAAACAGGCTAGAATGAACATATACAATATCGTCAGAACATGAACTATCTGATCAAATTTTTAAATTTGGAGGATACATCTTTTGGAAACCTCAGTACTGATCTGTGACTATTCCTATCACTATAAGGCGTTTAACCATAATATGAAGGGCGAGTTGCAGACTTATCTGTTCCGTCTGCAAACCGAAGGCTCTTGCAAGGTATATGTGCAGGATGAAGAATTTAAGATGACTGGCGGCGATTTACTACTGCTTAAACCCGGAGACGATTACTATCTCGTGGTAGAAGAACCTCATAAGGAGGGCAGGTTGTCCAGCGGAGACTATTATTTGTTCTGTGAAGGGGAATGGATTGATAGCTGGTGGAAGCGTCATCATCGATCCACAGTGAGCCACATCGGGCTGGATGATAAATTGGTCAGTCTCTGGCGCAGTATGCTCCTGGAGAAACGCCGTGGACCGCTGGAGGAAAATATAGAACTGAATGACGTACTGCTGCGTGGTTTGTGTCTGTATATCGATCGGGCCATCAAGGAGAATATCCAGACGGATCGTTCTGTTTCTTCGACACTGAAGCTGAAACGATTCATTGAAGAACATGCCACTGTGACCTTCAAACTCGAAGAAGCCGCCCGCTACGCAGGACTGAGCCTGTCTCGTGCGGTGCGATTGTTCAAGGAGCACTACGGCCAAACGATGATCCAGTATGCGATTGAGATTCGGCTGAACGCTGCCTTGGAGCGTATGAAGTACAGCGATATGACCCTAGAGCATATTGCCGAAACATGCGGCTTTGCAAGCTATTCCTATTTTCACCGGGTATTCCGATCCCACTTTGGAATGTCCCCAGCTGAATATCTCAAATCCCAGGCCCATCAATCCATTGATCTGGAGCATTTATAAGTGTAGTTGTATATTAGAAGATTTTTTCGTCAGTTAAGGTTAGATCTAAACCTCAAAATTAAAAACAACAATTTTCCTTCACCAGTTCGTGAATAGAAAACTGTTGTTTTGTTTTTTTTGAAGATGAACTATATCTGTTCTAAGCTCTCTCCATTAACAGGTATGCCATTCGTTTATCCAAATACTCCTTTAATACCTTTCTTTTCCTTTTTCTGCAAAATGAGCTCATTTGCAATTCAGCGGGTGCATATATACGTTACTGGTCATAGCCACTTGGACCTCCAGATTTTCTTCCACATCTGGATAAGAAGGTGCTTCGCTGCCAAGATCAGCCGTATGCTGATACATCGCAAGATAATTATAAATCGGGATATTCAATCGCCCTGCATTTATGTCGTTAAGTACGGAGGATACCATTGGATATCTCTGCTGTATGTCCGATTCTGTAAGCATAGAAGCCATGTTGATATTATGCTCCCTCAGGAACCGAATGGGCTCTTCCATATTGTCGATGAACGGATGTTCGGAATGTGTGTCCAGTACACAAGGAACAAAGTCAATAAATTCACCAATAAAATCATGGAAATGTTGTTGGCCATATATTCTTCCCGTGTGCACCAGTAAGACTGGAACGCGGGTCAACGGATATACAAATTTCAATATTTCTCCGTAAACCCTGCTTGGCAACTGCCATGCCCGTTCGTGTAAATTACCCATCCCATCTCGATCCATCGAATATGAATAGTTAAATAGTTCCCATTCATGCTCACCTATCATTTGTTTATGATGTTGTACCGCCTGATGAAATTCGTTCAATTTCATTACAGAACAGATTTCTTCCTGTGACGTACCAACAGGAATTGATTGCCCCGAAACGTCCCGTTATGCTCACCTGCACCCCAGATGTCCAATTCCGGCTTTAGGAGTAGCATAGACATCGGCAGACCGTAACCGCTTATTGATTTGGATAAAGCAACAATATCCGGTACAATCTCTGCCCTCTCAAAGGAAAAGAAGCTTCCAGTTCTGCCGCATCCAACCTGAATATCGTCGCAGAATAGGAGAATGTCGTGCACGCGGCACAGCTGCTCCAATCTTTTTAACCAAAGAGGAGATGCAGGGCAACACCACCCTCTGCCTTTATCGTCTCAAGGATTATCGCCGCAGGCTTATCGATCCCGGAATGATCGTCATTCAAAATATGTTCTATGTATTCAATCGTGTCGAAATTGTTCATGAATCCTTGCGGGTAAGGCATAAATGTTACCTTCTCCCTTACGACTCACCGCATTACTTGTAGCAGCAAGGCTGCCGATGGACATACCGTGGAATGCCCCCATAAACGAGAAGACATTGGTTCTGTTCTTTACCTTTCGTGCCAGTTTAAGTGCCGCTTCAACCGCGTTGGTTCCTGTGGACCCACAAAACTGCAGTTTGTAGTCCAGTCCTTTGGGCTCCAATATGCTGCTGACAAACTTGTCAATAAACATTCTTTTCGCCTCCGTGTACATATCCAGGCCATGGGTCATACCATCATTCTCAATGTAATTGATCAGGCAGACTTGATGTAGTCATTGTTGTGACCGTAGTTGAGTGCACCCGTACCGGCAAAAAAATCAATGTAAGCCTTGCCGGATTCGGCATAGATTTTGTCATTTTTCGCTTTCGTGAAAACATCCTCAAATACCCTGCAATACGAACGAACGTTGGATTCATGCTTCTCAAATGTCAGCATAACGATTAGTTCCCCCAGCTATCAGATTAGGTATGGAATGAAGCAGGATTTGATTGATGCGATTTACAACCTCCGCTGTATGCTCATTGATGAAAAAGTGTGATCCCTGAAATGAATGATAAGTGCACGGCAAAAGGGCATAATTTTGCCACTCCAGCATATCGCTGCCCGCTATATCCGACTCACTGCTAAACAGACTGACCTGCCCACTAAAAACAGGTTCCTGTCCTTCTCTTTGATACTGCTCTACTGCCTGTATATCATTTCTCAGAAGTTCAAACACAAAGTCCGAGAACTCCCTGTCTTCGGCTAATGCGGCAGGAATGCCGCCCAATTCGTACATTTTTACTCGAAATTGGATCGGATCGAGCAAATGATGGCCTCTGGATTCATACAAATGCGGCGGCTTCATTCCAGACAGAATAACCTGTACCGGCAATCTCCGATTCAAAAGAATCAGTTTGCTGTAAACCTCCAATAAAACCAGGGCACCCATGCTGTGACCAAAAAGACAGTAATCACCGGAATCATACTCATCAATCTGACGTACCACATGATTCGCCATCTGCTGAATGGTCGAGCAGGGACGAAGTCGATTCTGTAGGCTTCTTCCCGGCAATTCAATGGGTATGAGCTCTATCTCAGGGTTCAAATATTTCTTCCATTTCAAATAAGTAAAGGAAAAACCACCTGCGTAAGGTATGGTGTATAATTTCATGCGCCAGCCCCTCTCCTTAATGGCATAAAGGAATTCAGTTCAGACCTCATTTCTGTAGATTCATAGCTGAAGACATGTAGATCCGGCTCACTTTTTTGAAGAATCCGGGTCAGGATTCGACCACTTCCAAGTTCTATCAATATATTGACGTTTTGTTTTTTAATGTATTGGATGTTTTTCTGCCATTGCACGGGCATACAAAGTTGCATGAGTAAATTCTCAATAATGGAGTACTTGGTATAGGGTTGAGTTGATACGTTGGAGATCACGGGAAATTGAGGTGGTGCAATGGAGCATTGTCTTAAAAATCCATGTAATTCATCAACAGCATCCTGCATCAGTGGAGTATGGTATGGGGCGTTGCCAGTAAGACGTTTGCAGTAAGCTCCTAGACGGGCAGCCTGCCATTCAGCGATGGCAACATCATGTTCCTGCCGGCAATGGCAACCTGGTTGGGAGAATTGTAACAGCTGATCCAGACAGCATCTCCCTTGGCTCTTATATGCCTGCATAATTCTTCAGTCATTGTATGATCGATACCGTTCACCACACTCATGACAGCCTGTTGGTTTCTGCATCTCTTTTACTGCTAACTCGGAGCGATAGGTAACCAATGGTAATACTTCCTCAAAAGGGAGTGCGCCAGAACAGGTCAGGGCTGCATATTCCCCCAGGCTATGCCCCGCGAGTAGTGCAGGAACATACCCGTATTGCTCCTGCATATGCCTAAAACATGAAACGTTGGCTGTTACAATCAGAGGAGCACTTACAGTTATATTCGTTAATTGTTGATGGGGGTCACGAAAACAAACATCATCTACATTTTAGCCCAGCACATCAGAGGCTTCTTCAAATGTTCGTCGGACAGTGATACTTTCGTCGAACAGAGCTTTCAACCTTTGCGCTGGGAAGACTGTCCTGGAAAAGTAAATGCATACTTGTTCATGCTTTCACCTCTCACCAAAACTTTATAAAATTCATCCTATACGAATGCTGACAGCTACACGACGATCCATATGAAAATCGAGATAACACGAATTTTGGAAATTAAATAGGAAATTCAAATCATACGATTGTAAATCTAGTATTTTATTCGTGTTAATTCTCCCGATTTTCATGTAAACTTTTACTTTATATATCATTTAATTGAATATAATACATCCTTATACATATCAAAACTTAGTAAAATAGTACCAATATAAAAATAATTAGTCAATAATGCAATTCACTTTCTTATTATTTAATTCCTCTATTATTCTGGTGAAAAATGACATGAAATAGGATGGAAGCTAACAAATGCTGACAATCTCTTAATCTAGTACTCTTTTCTGGAGCGATTAACATGAACTCTAAACGCAAAATTCTCATTATCGAGGATGAACACGATATCTCGCGTATTCTACGAGACTACTTGACGAAGAATCAGTATGAAGCAGCAGTAGCAGGTAATGGCCAGGGCGGCTTGCAGATGATGGATATGCTGCAGCCGGATTATATCATTCTGGACATCATGCTTCCGGATATGGATGGCATTGATGTATGCCGCGAAATTCGGAGACGAAATAACATCCCCATTCTTATTCTGAGTGCGAGGGGAAGTGATACGGATAAGGTGCTCGGGCTTGGATTCGGGGCGGATGACTATATGACCAAACCTTTCTCCCTAAGTGAGTTACTGGCCCGCATCAATGCTCATTTCAGAAGATATGATAGTGTGAGCGCTGAACAAGACCATACCCATATACTGCGTCTGGGTAACCTCCAAATTGACAAGAAAGCCTATAAGGTCACCGTCGACGGGAATGAGGTTTCTCTCTCCGCCAAGGAATTTGAATTGCTGTTTCATCTGGCTAATCACAAAAATCAGGTTTTTTCCAAATCCCAATTGCTTGATGCGATCTGGGGATATGCCGCCTATGGCGATGAGAATACCGTTACTGTGTACATACGCAGATTGAGAGAGAAAATTGAGGCTGACCCTTCCCATCCATCTGTTCTGAAGACGGTGTGGGGCGTCGGATACAAATTCAATTATGAATAAGCAGGAATGGAGACCACTACATGTCATTATCCACCTGGACCAAACGCTGGCTCAAAACTTCATTGACTCTCCTAGTTATTCTGATTGGATGCAGCCTTGTCTTCTTTCTTAATTTGCTCATTGGAAGACACTCAGGTGAGACAAATCTGGCCATCAATCAGGTTCGTCTCAGGGTTAACCCGATTCTGCTTCAACTGGAGCAAAACCATGAACGACTAAATGAGCCGGATCTTCGAGATCAACTGCACTTCATCGCTGAGAAAAGCGGCCTTGACTTCGACTATGTCGGATTGGACGGAATGGTGATACTGTCCTCCACTCCTTCCTCCGAGGGAACACAGATCAATTTGCGATCTGCTTTGCATTATGATCTGAATCATGCATTGGTGGCCATGGACGGAAGCCAGTCGCTGAACATTGCCTTTCCTGTGATGGACGGACCGGGTGGCGGGCAGATTGGCAATGCCATTTTTACGATTCCACAATCACTTGTCATCGTCAAAAGTCCTCTACATTCACTTTTTTCGTCCTGGGAACCCTGGTTATCATCTCTATCCTCCTAGGATTCCTCCTCATATTCATGAAGCGTAAGATCAGAAAACGGATGTTGTCCCCCATCCACCAGTTGAAACAACATGCGGAATCCATTCTCAAAGGGCAGTATAATGACCAGATTCAGTATAACCGGATGGATGAGATGGGCGAACTTTATGCCATGCTGGATTTGATGCGCACGGAAATCATGCATTTGAGTGAGCAGCGTATTAGACAAGAAAAAGCACAAAAAGAACTGATTACGAATATATCCCATGAACTCAAAACCCCGATTACAACGGTAAAAGCATACATAGAAGCCATTCTTGAAGGGCTGTGCTCTGATGAGGAGACGCTGAAGGAATATATGGAGATCATGCGTACACATACGGACAAAACAGCTCGTCTCGTAGAGGACCTACTTGTACATGCCCTGCAAGAGCTGGGCCAGATATCGATGGAGCCGCGTGAGGTTTACAGCCGTTCCGCATTTGAAACGATGTTGAACCCCATTGGACATAGCGTACGAATGAACGGTCTGAAGTATGAGGAGCCGGAGTACATTCCCAATGTTCTTATCCGAATGGACCCCATACGAATTGAACAGGTCCTGTCCAATCTGGTTTCCAATGCGCTCAAACATACCGTCCCGGGAGATTCTATTCGGATTAACGCGGAACTTGATTTAGGTAAATTGAGGATTAGTATCGCCGATTCAGGGCAGGGAATCCGAGCTCAAGATATGCCTTTTGTATTTGAACGATATTTCAGGGGAAATGCCTCACCTTCCGCAAGGAATATACATGAGGGTACCGGTCTCGGTTTGTCCATCTGCAAAAGTATAATCGAAGCCCATGGAGGACATATTTCCTTTTCCAGCAAAGAGGGTCAGGGCACCCTGTTTCAGTTTACTCTTCCAATCTGCTGAGCATAGAAGTTCATTTCCAACCTTCTTTTCTTCATCTCAATCCATTTACCAATAGGGCTGTAATACTTTATTCATAATTTGATAAGCCTTTCTCAACATCCCCCTATTAGAATGAATCGTAAACTGCCATAGGGAGTGATCTGCTTGACCAAAACATCCATTATCCGCGCTCAAAACTTATGCAAGACATATAATACTGGAAGCGAGCAATATCATGCCATACGCAATGTTGATCTTGATATTTATGAAGGGGATTTTACCGTCATCATGGGTAATTCCGGCTCAGGCAAATCAACGCTGCTCTATCTGTTAAGCGGACTGGACCAAGTAACAGTCGGCGAGGTTTATTTTCAGGATCAGCGTATTGACGCCTATAGTGAGCGGGAAATATCCGAATTCCGTACCCGTAGAATCGGCTACATCTACCAAAGTATCAATCTGGTGCCCGATCTTTCCATCCAGGACAACATCGCCTTGCCAGGTTACATTGCCGGAAGCAAAAAAAGTGAGGTCAAGGAACGTGCCACCCACCTCATGAAGGCAATGGATATCGACGGACAGAATAGCCGTCTCCCCTCCCAAACCTCGGGTGGCCAGCAGCAACGAGCAGCTATTGCACGTGCGCTGATCAATTCACCGGACATCATCTTTGCAGATGAACTCACGGGAAGCCTCAACTATGAGCACGGGAAAGCCGTGCTGGATATCCTGACCGATATCAACCGAAAGGGACAGTCTGTTGTGATGGTTACGCATGATATCAAGGCAGCCTGCCGGGCGGATCGTCTGATCTTTATCCGGGATGGCAAGGTTGGAGGTATTCTCGAGTTTGACAAATATGACGAACACCAGATCCAGGATCGGGAATCGATGGTCTTCGCGTTTGTGTCGGGAAAGGAGTAATTTATGGCTGCTATGTTGAAACTGAGCCTTTCTTACCTGAGCAAAAATAAGACACAGAATCTGTTTATCACCTTGCTCATTTTGCTATCTACACTACTGGTATCTACTGCGGTTATTATTCTGGCCAACACGGGCAATCTGTTCAACGAAATGCACACCCGGACCAACGGGTCCCATCAAATATTGACGTTTGATAAAGGACTGAATGACCCTAAAGCCGTCTATGAATGGTGGGCTGAACAGGACGGAGTTGAGGTTTCAACTTTGCTCACGTATCGTACCTTGTCCGGAATCGCCTTCAAAGGCATGGACATTCCCAACCTTTATCTGTACATGATGAATACCCCTCAGCCGCCCTGGGCCGTCGATGAACTGATCTTTTCGAGTGGTGCGCAGAGTTCGGCTCCCGAACAAGGGAGCGTATGGATTCCCACTTCAATGGCGAATGCCTATGATATAGCCGTAGGAGATACCGTTAATTTCAAAACAGGGTCCTCCGCGCTTGATCTTCGGGTATCCGCGATTGTAGTCGATGTACCTTACGGTGCACCATTCACCAATGCGGCAAGGATCTGGATGAACAGTACAGACTACCAGAATGACTTCCAGGCACTCGCAGGAAAAGATAATTATATGATGGGTATCCATTTTGATGTTTTTCGAACCAACTCCAGCTATTGGGATCGTTACAACAGTGAGACCCATACCCCTTTCTTGGAAACCAAGATGGAGTTTGAGAGTATCTCTTCCTTCTATCTGATTATCAATCAGATTATTGGATTCATTATGATTTTCCTGGGTGCTGTCATGATGGTTATCGCTCTCATCACCATTGGATTTACCATTTCGGATGCCATTCTGGCCAACTACAAAACAATAGGGATTCTGAAATCACTGGGATTGACCTCCGAGAGAACCATCGGTACCTATGTTATTCAATATGCTTTGCTGTCCATCATTGCCGTTATTCCAGGACTGGCGCTGAGCGTGTTTGTATCCAAATTCATTATCAACATTTCTGTGTCTTCTCTGCGAACTGGCAATGGAGATGTACCGATGGAAGGCATCGGAGCAGCCATGTTAGTCGGCATACTGCTGTTTGCGCTGGTAATATTATTCGTTGTGTTATACGCCAAAAAGGCGCGCAGCATCGAGCCTGTTCAAGCCATCCGCTACGGTATGTCGGAAACAGAAAATACCCGCTTGGCCCGACGAATGAATTCGCCTCTAGCCAACCGGATTGGATTTGCCCGGCTGCCAGTAGCCGCCGTCATTGGCATACGAAATCTGATCAAGAATACCAAGAGCTCTGTTCTGATGCTGCTGTTAACCACGATGGCTGCCTCTGTGCTTGTCCTTGGATATGTTGTACTGACCAGCATTACCGGAATTTATCAGACAGCTGCCAAGTGGGGCTACGACAATGCTAACATCGCCGCCGTCGTTGTGAACAAATCTACCTTCCCCAAGGATGAGTTAAAGCAGGTGCTGGAAGAGGACCCTCGCATCAAAAATGTGGGCTGGCAAGGGAACATCACCGGAGTTATCCTTCCAGATGATTCAACCGACGTGGCCAGCCAGTCTACCAGTCTTTATCTAAGAGTACTGGATGGAAGCTATCAAGATCTTGGTTTTGAGACGTTGAGAGGAAACAATCCGGAACTCGAAAATGAAATTTCAATCGGGGTTAGTGTTGCCAAGATGTTCAACAAGGATATTGGAGATCTCATTGATCTCTACATTGAAGGAGAGAAGCGCACGTTCATGATTTCGGGCATCTATCAGGCCATCTCCGACTTGTCGGTATCCGGAAGAATCACAGCTCAAGCGGTTCGAAGCGTGAATCCGGATTACGGAGATGTAAATGTGGCGTTTATCAATGTCAATGATCCTTCACAGGCAGGAGCCATTGCTAACCAATTGAATGAACAATTCAAAGACTCTGCTTCCATCGTCACGCAGAAAACCCTGCTTGATTCCGTATATGCTGAAGCTGCAAGCATTTTCGTTTACCCCATGGCTCTCATCGGTCTGTTGTTTATTCTCGTTACGTTTATCATCATTTTTAGTACCTGCCGAATCAGTATTCGTAAAGAAAGCAAAACCTACGGTATTTACAAGTCCATAGGCATGACTTCTAGAAGAATTCGATTGTCCGTTGCCATGGGCGTTGCAGCTCTATCCGCCATCGGCGCAGTACTTGGAGTCGTTGTCGGTGTGTATGTGCTGCCGCGTCTGCTTGAAAAAGTCCTATCGGGATACGGGATTGTACAGATTCCTCTCATTTTGAACTGGGGAGGCATTATAATCTTTGCTTGTCTAAGTATTCTTGCCGCAGCTCTTGGCTCCTGGGTATCCTCGAGAGTGATCCGAGATGCATCCCCACGTATCCTGGTCGTTGAATAATACATGAACATATGAAGGATGAAGGAGACAAGAACATGCGAAGAGTATACAAAAAGCTTCTGGTTGCCCTGAGTTCAGTCAGTCTGTTGGCTGCATGCACGAATAACCCCATCACATCACCATCCGAAGGCAGCACTTCACAAGGTGCAGAGTCCGGATGGATGAAGTTGATTAGCAGCAACGCCATAGACAAGGAGCTTGCTGAAGCAAGCCTGCAGGAGGTTTCCAATACACTGATTATTGAAAATTCCGTTGGAAATATTGAGATACGTCGCAGTGAAGACAGCGGGCTTCATGTCCGCACAACCCTTCAGGCATTAAACAATCGTTCTGGTGAATCTACGCTGGAAGAACTCGGCCAGAATGCGGAAGTCTCCTTGATAACCAAAGGAAAGAGGACGTCCGTCCAGCTTCAAGCCAAAGGACAGGATGGAACGGATATATGGTCCTGGGCCAACAAAAATCTGGGGAACTCCCATTTTACTGTTAACTATGTTGTGGAAGTTCCTGCCCAAGTCGCGGAGTATGAGATATCCACCGAGGTAGGCACTATTTCACTCACCGGTCTGAAAGGCAGTTATGATATATCCAACAATACGGGATCGATTGAACTTGCCGAAGTTGAAGTGGACGGAAAATCATCGATTACATCCGATGCAGGCACTATTCGTCTCGATCTGAACAACCTTGCCGAAGGAAGCCAGCTCAAAGCTTCAACAGAAGTAGGCACGGTCACAGCCATTCTCCCAGCCAACCTTGCATACACGTTGAAAACAGCGACAGATTTGGGCAAAGTCTCGGGTGCGGCAAAGGGAAAAACAGACATTAATGGCGGCGGCCCTTTGCTCTCCATACAGACTTCCTTGGGTTCCATTTCAGTGGAGAACAAATAATTGGTTAAGCTCATTAGCTGGTGGCAATCCGCTTATCCTTAATTAAGTAAAGAGATTCTAGGCTTGTGTCCATCGAAAAAGCACGCAAAAAGAGTCCTCTACAATCCTTTATTGAACTGTGACCCTGTTTGTAGCCACTTTTAAAAAGGAACCTTCGTTCTCAAGCAGCAATCAGATGGCTTCTGTATTCATCAGGAGTCATCTTTT
>NZ_OBQM01000006.1:0-387464 GCF_900221055.1 Paenibacillus sp. RU5M
AAATAGTTTAATGCTTCGTGGAGTTCTTAAAGCCAAGACCAAAAAGGAAGTACGAGTAATGACGGCAATACCTATTACTTCAGTTGCAGAACCATGCATCCGTCTAAGAGCAATCCACCATCTAGAAAAAGACTATATTGTAATTTTTGCAGGGGGGAACGGTCAACCTTACGTTACAACAGACTATCCTTCAGTACAAAGAGCCATCGAGGTTCATTGTGACGCTTTATTAGTTGCAAAGAAAGGTGTTGAAGGTGTTCTTAACGCAGACCCTAAATTGGATAAGGATGCAAGGGAATTTCGCTCGCTTCATTACAACGATGTCTTAAAACACAACTTAAAGGTAATGGACCAATCCGTTTTCATTTTAGCAAGAGACTACAATCTGCCCATGCAAGTGTTTAATTTTGACAAGCCAGGCACAATGAAAGAGATTTGTGAAGGAAATAATAATGGTACTATTATTAGCGGTGAATCAATTTTGGAATTGGAATAACAGAACTTCTGTCCGAGGGAGTACTTTTGTGCTCCCTAAATTTCGAAATAAACTTACTGTTACAGACAGCGGGGTTAACCGTATCATAAGCAGAGGCAAGTTTTGGAGTTAATAAAAGAAGCCCGTTCTTTCAGAGCTTTTGAAAAATATATAAGAGGAGGCCACTCATTTGAAAGCACTTGTATTTAATAAATTCGGAGGACCGGAAGTACTAGAATATCTTGAAATTTCGGATCCAGTTATCGGGCCTGACGAAATATTAGTAAGGATGCAAGCCATCGGATTGAATTTTGCAGATATTTATAGAAGGAAAGGAAACTATCATCTTACTGGGAACTCCCCGTTTATTTTAGGTTATGAAGGGGCAGGAGTCGTTGAAAAAACAGGAGCTAATGTCCAAGGAATCAGCGTTGGCGACCCTATTGCATTTGCAGATGTCCCCCATGCTAACGCAGAAAAAGTGGCTGTTCCTATAGAAAAGGCAATTCCTCTTCCAGAGACCATTTCATTTGATAAGGCGGCTTCTGTTTTACTGCAAGGGTTGACTGCCCACTATTTAACAAAAGATAGTTATGCGGTTAAGGAGAATGATGTAATTCTAGTTCATGCCGCAGCAGGGGGCGTTGGACAGTTGCTTGTTCAAATTGCAAAGCTCTTCGGTGGAAGGGTCATCGGTTTAACCTCCTCGATGGAGAAGGCATCGGCAGTTAAAAACTCTGGAGGGAATCAGGTTTTTTTGTACTCGGATGATTGGAAGAGAAGAGTCATGGAGGAGACAAACGGAAAAGGTGTGGATGTTGTCTATGACTCAGTAGGCTCGACGCTCGAAGATAGTTTTGCAGTCACTCGCATTGGGGGGACGGTTGTATTTTATGGAATGGCAGGGGGAGACCCTGCTCCAGTTGACCCAAGGATGTTGATGGATACGTCAAAAACATTGACTGGTGGCGATCTTTGGAATTTCCTTACTTCCCACGAGGAACGGGCAACCCGTTCAGCCGAGTTGTTCCGCTGGATCGAAGAGGGGAAAATAACGGTATCCGAGCCTACGGTATTTGCACTACGAGATGGAAGAAAAGCGCATCAATTTCTGGAAAGCCGCAAAAGCACGGGGAAAATCTTATTAAGACCATAAAAATCGTATGAATCTAACCAAGACTCAAGTAGGGCAGATTATCCCTTTGTATCTGGCCAAAGAAAAAAGCCCCACCTTGTCGGTGAAGGGGACTGCGACTGCAAGACACTGAATAAAATTTAAGAGAAACTAGGTATGCGGAACCTGTATACTTAGTTTCTCTTTTAACCAATGTAAGTGTCTATACATATGTACAAAATACGAGTTTTGTGAAACAGTTGTTATGATTTTGCGGCGGAACATCATTGATTGAATTGATCATCATTGCATTGCATCCCATAATCAAACTCTCGCTACATCCCATGGATAAATGTGGCTTTTTCTTTTTATAACCCCCGAGATATTTTTAATTTCGTATGGATAAATATACTATTTGAATATAATATGCGCCCATTACAGCTTTATAATGAGCGCATATTATACCGAATTTCTTTTGATTTTATCCTACGTCATTTTTAATTCTCGTGTACCCAAAGTTCAATTATGCTGTTCCAGGTATTAGATTCATTTCCTTGCCCGACATATCGAATGAATTTGGCCTGAACCGGTTCAAATTCAAATGTTTCATAAGCCGCCTGTTTTTGACTAGCCACATTACTCAATACTTTTTGGTAATTAATACCATCAATTGATATCTCCAAATCGAAATAATTGGATCGCGTATGTCCATTATAGAATTGAATGCTTACCTGCCCTACTTGAGTCTGTTGCTCAAGCTCCAACTGCAGGTATTGTCCTTTTCCATCTGCAGACCATCTGGAGTCTGGATCACGATCGATCGTATGAATCGGCAGATTGCCATCATCTGCACTTGCCGTCACCTTGGTTACGACAGCGAACGGTCCTTCCGGTTCGACCATAGGTTCTTTGACCTCAAATTTCTCCCGTGCCTCGACCGTTACGCCATTAAAGACGCAGCTCACGATGATGTTGACCTTTCCCGCTTTTAGCGCATGGAATGTAGTTCCTTCTGTATATCCAATCGTATCATCACTTGATGTGTACGTTACAGGAACATTCAATTCTGCGATGTTTACGATTTCTCCATTATCTAATGTTAGAAACGAGGATAATTCTCCGCTTCCGCCTGCGCTGATCGCATTACCTGTAACTCTCCAGCCGGGTACTGTTTTATTGGGACTTATGGAGATGTTCTCTGGAAGTACGGGTGTATCAGCTACCTTAAACTTCACCCGTACGTTCTGATTGTGGCCCCGATAGGATACAGTGATCTCTCCAGTTCCATTAGTCCCTTGCGGTTGCTTAATTTTAACCTTTGCATCCTTGGCATAAGCTTTTGCAGAGATGATCGGCGTTTCGATTGTGCCATAAGGCAAAGTATGAACGTAATCCGTTCTTAAGAACTGCATACCCCCAATAGCTTCGCCATTCACCAACAGGGATTGAAGCCCCAGATGAATATCTTTGATTCGTTTCTTGCTCTGATCCTGGTATAAACTTTGCGGGGATAAACGATCGCCCTCACCAATGCCTTCCGCCATATCAAATGGCTGCGTATTCGCATCCGGAATGGAACCGACAATGTTGACGTTCACGCCGGTGTCCTTTCCTTTGGTTCCAATGACATATCCATTCCCGAATTGTTCTGATTCTACAATAACGCCGGATTTACTAGGGTGTGCCGCCTGACCGGTCGTATTCCAGAACACACTTTCCGTAGTTACCACTCCATGACGATTCGTTTCGGATGATCCATAATCCCGTGTAATGGCAGAGATCCCGTCCCCGTTAACTACCAGGTTGTCGATCAGGTTTGCCATGCTTAAATACATATGAAAATCAGTTAATAATGAAGATTTCTCAGAATACGAACCTTGCAGCACATTCCCGTTCGCAGAGAAGTTGGCGTATGTGAAGCTATGCCTAGCTCCTATCGCTTTGCTGTTCTTGATAAGGTTATCATTGCCAATAAATTGATATAAATAACCATTTCCATTCGCTCCACGATACTGCGGGTACTGCATAGTTACATGATCCACAGTGACGTTCTTTGTACGATCCAGAATAATACCCTTGGATAACAGATGATAATCTGTATTGCCAGCTGGTTTATAGGTGTTAATATTTCGAATCCAGCTGTTGGCCACTGCAATCACATTGACCGCTTTAGCATTATCGGCCTCATAACCAGCAGTCCCAACGACTTTGAAGTCATCTTCACCAAGCCCCGACTTCGCATTTTGAATGTTTGCAATCGAGAAATCCTCCAACCCTACTTCGACAATCGGATCTGCGGTCTGACTAATTGTGATATCATCGCGCAGCTTCATAGGATAACGTGTCGGAATGTCTAACGTGATCGTTTTATTCTCCGGATCTACGCCCACGATTTGGCGATAGAATAACGGTTCTACTTTACCAAGACGTGACGACCACTTGTTTTGCATGCCAAGTTCCCGTAAGAAACCCGGCGTCGTTTCGAATGAAATGACCACGTAATCATTCACCGCAAACCCGCTTGTGTCCTCAACGGGTAGCAGGACGGTTGGATCAGTAACCGACTTGCGAAGTTTCGTAGAAATTCCGGTTTTCTTCCAATCTCCGTTACCGATCCGGATAATGTCCTTGTTTTTCATATTTTGCTGTGCATTATAGATATGAGTCTTGTTCATCCCGTCACCTTTCAGGACCACACGACTTGCAGGAATGTTTAGTGAATAATCCTTGCCGTCCTGAGGGTTAACCTGATATGTACCCTTGGGAAGATACACGACACCCCCACCTAACGCAACAGCAGCATCAATTGCCTTTTGAATAGCCTGTGTTGCATCTCGATTCCCTGAAGGATCGGCAAAATAAGGTGATTTGGTAACGTCGATACGTTTGTTTTTAGGCGTTTTAGGTAGTTCTGTTTCCCCACGCCGATAACCGGCATACGAAAAGTCATGCAGAAACCTTCCCTGTTCATCTTTAAATCCAGGATACCAATCGTTTGGATAGAGTCTGCTTCTGCCATCCGTACCCAGAGACAGATTCTCACCCGCACGATCAATAGATAGCTGTGAGTCACCTTCTGACGCTCGAACCTCATGGACTCCAGGTACAGATAATCCAACAGTCAACGTAAATGCCAACAATAAAAAAGGCCACTTTCTACGCATGCTTTCGTTCTCCTCCTTTTGGATTTCAGAGTATGTGAGCGGTTTCAAGAAACCCTATAGTCACCTCCGATCCTGCTCAAGCAAGAGTCATGTGCATGCCAACTCAGCATGTCATAATCGATTGTAGAGCACGAGGGAACGAAATTACATCAACAAAAATGACATTTTAATGCCCATTTTATACAATATAAGGATTTATTTAGAGGATACAGCGCGATTATATCGCTCTAATGCCTGTTGTTGAATCTCAATCGCACGATCAATCTGTAATGACTTGATTTGCTCGACATACGTATCGAATGCATCCAACGGCTCAATGCCAAAAATGATTTTAAGCGACATCTCGTCCACCACTTTGTTCACTTCCTGCATGATGACTGACATCTCCGTGCTTTCTTTCTCGGTTTTGGGCAGAGTTGGTACCTGATGGAGAACAGCATCCGTACTGGACCATAACTGCACCGCCTCTTTCTGTTCCGGCAAAATATAATATTGTTCCATATATCGCGTATCCTGTACAAATGGACCGAAATAACTCGCTCTGGTGTACATCGCAAGCGCTTGCGCCGGCGACCACTTATCAGGGTTTTTCAAAATAGTTTCCGTATACGTCGGGTACCCGTCTTTCATCTTAAAACTAACACCTTCAATACCAAAGTTGAACAGCAAATGTCCCTCAGGCCCATACCCGTAGTCCAACATCCGTGCTGCTTCTTCTACATGATGACTGTTGCTGGATATGGCGACCCCACTGGAACCGATCGCGGGAGCAAGTTGACCAAATTTCGGGCGATCTCCTTGGTTCATGACAGGATATGGCGCTGGCACAAGCTTTGCATGGGGATCCGTCTCCTGCAAGATGGGTAACCATGTACCGATCCCCGCCCCTGCATTCCAGATACTCGCGCCGCTGCGTCCTGTAGTCATGTTAGTATCCTGAGTCTCCGAATCGACGGCAGCTAGATTCTTGTCAATGAGTCCCTCCGCATACCATTCACGAAATAAGGATAGAAACGCCTTATATTCAGGTTCTTGTGCCCCAAACTTAATTTGGCCATCTTCCACGTAGAACCCCTTTTTAATGCCAAAAGCGCCAATAAAACCTCCACCTTCGATACCAAACAACGGATTCGGAACACCTAGAAAAGTAAGCGGGGCGTCAGCTCCCTTTTTGTCCTTAAATGCCTGAAGCATCGTATGCCATTCGTCAATCGTTGTTGGCACATCAAGTCCAAGCTCATCCAGCCAATCCTTTCGGATAATCGGCCCTTGATAGGTTCGCAGCTTATCATCTCCCTGAATAAAAGGAAACGCGTAATAACTTCCGTTCGCTGTGCGAATCTGCATATCAATGTCTGGATGCTCGGTCAGGTACTGCTTCAGATGAGGTGCGTATTGATCAATAACATCGTTTAATCGCAGAATATATCCGTCTTTGATCGCTTTCTCCGGCCCACCGGGATAATTGCTCCACTCGTATTCAATCATATCCGGCAGTTCTCCGGACGTAAGCAGCACATTAATCGCTTCTTTAGCCTGATTGGCGGGAGGCCGGATGAATTGAAGGTTGACTCCGGTTCTCCGCTGCCACTCCTGAAAAAAAGGAACTTCATTGAAGCTGGACTTAATGCTTGCTGCATTGCCATTCAATTCTGCCCAGTAGGTTAATTTTCCATCGTCATTGGGTGAAGCAATTGAGACGGTCTGGTACTCTGATGAGCCGGAACGTTCATCCAGCTTGGCATCCGAATCTGTCCCGTTCTGATCGCAAGCAGTCAGCATGCCAAGCAGTAGGATGAATCCTGTCAACTTTGTTATGAATGCCAACTTTCTCTTTACGTTCATGTTCCGGTCTCCTTTCAAATCAATCAACTGATTTCTTTATATTTACCTGGCGTAATGCCTTCGTATTTCTTGAATACCCGGATGAAAGTTGCTGCATCGTTATACCCGACCATTCGGGATATTTCTGTAATGGATTCCTGTTTATGCTCAATCATTTCTTTAGCCTGTCGGATACGGCACTTATGAATGCAGTCCAGCAGACCCTCACCTGTCTGATTCTTGAAGAGTTTGGACAAGTAACTGCCCTTCAGCTCAAAATGCTCACCAATGGCGTTGACGTTCAAATTCGCGTCTGTATAGTTACTCTCAATATACTGTGTGACTTGGGTACTGAGATGACGCAGGGAATCCTCACGTTCTTGTGATACATTCGTTGCGCGCTTGTCAGCGGCATAGGAACATACCTCCTCAAGCAAGTTCTGCAATGCCTCCTGCATCTCCTGAATGGTATCCCCGGCAATAATGTCCTCAATCCGATGCGGGTATTGGGTTAGCGTATGGTTATCCCTGTCCCCCAGATCATTGATAGCCTTGATCATTGTACCTACCAGGTTAAAAATCAGGCAACGTGCAAGGGTGAGCGACATAATCGGTTTATCAAAATTCCGCTCTGTAATCTCGTTCATATAAGCGCTGGCTTGGTCGGTATCTCCCGCTTTGATGAAATTAAGAAGCTGCTGTTCCACCTGAAGCGGATAGTAGTAGCCAAACGGGTCATCCGCCATCGCATCGCTGCGGACATCGCCATAGGTAATGATACCTTTTTTGCCAAGCACCATTTTGTATTCCATTGCGTCTACTGCTTCCTGGTATGCTTCGGCGATACCAATCCACGACGTATGGCGTCCACTGATGGAGATTGTCAATTCCATATCATAACGTTCCAGGAATCGCTGCGCTTCTGCCGCAATGTGATGAAGATCCTGGTTCCAATCCGAAGAATCCGCTTTCATATTTACAAGGCAGACCATCATATCATCCACTTCTGCCACATATCCGACGTGCTGACGCTCTGAAGCCAGTTCTTCAACCACATTGGAAATAATGAGATGGATTAGCTTGTTTCGTTCGTTGATATCAATACCTGGCAGCTTTCCATAGAGATTCTCTTCATTCTCGATAACAAATAGGATAACAGCAAATTCACTTGAATACAGCGGCATATGGAAGGAACGGAATGCATCTTCATAAGGCACAAGCGTATCCTGTTTGCCTTTGAGAAGCCGATTAATCATATTGGAGCGCAGCACCTGCTGATGTTTCTGCAACTGCTGGGCAATCTCATTCTTTTCTGAACGTGTGTTCATGATGACCTTCTGAATAAACCGGAGTTCGTTCCGATCAGCAGGTTCGTTCTGCGAATTTTTGTCTTTTAGTGATTCCACGAGCTGTTGGATTGGGGAGTAATTCCGGCGCATGAAGAACCAGGTCAGTACACCTGCACTAATGAGACTCACCACGATACTGATATACGTAAAATTGCGGACATATACTGCCTTTTCCCAATACAGGCTGCTGGGAATAATCAATGCGTACTTGAGATCGGAAACCGCAGAGTCCATGTAGAACATCTCCGACTTGCCTACCTTGGCGTTATCCAATTGAACCTGATTGCCATTCATGAATGGCTTCAATTCCTCTGACCCCGGATGATTGCTCATCAGAATCTCGTTATTCTGGTTCAGAATCAGCAGCGTGGCATCACTAAAACCCGAAATGCTCTCAATCGCCTCCTGGAATCTTCGCGTATCCGCCATGACGACAACCGTACCCGTCTCCTGACCATTCAAATCATCAGGCAGACGTGTAATGTACGCAATGGAAGACTCCGCCGGAGCGGCATTCTGATGTGGCAGTATGACGAACTGATTCGTCTCTGTACCCAGGATCTGATCCCGCCACGCTTCGAAAGACATTGCACCTGTGTTATGTATGGTATGAAATGCCGTTCGCATATCCCGAATATTACCTGAACGGAGAATGGAATGGTCTTTTTTCCACACGACGTAGAATTCATCGATGGATGCGTAGGATGTTTTATAGAGACGGAGTTCCTTTACCAGTTGGTAAGCCGTGTACGGCGCCTCTTTGGCAGGCTGATTGGAATACATCAGCGTTTGCAGATTTGGGCTCCACGTCATCTCCATGTTTAACCGCTTCATCAGATCAACTTGTGTATCGATCGTATAACGCATCTGCTTCAATAAAGAATCGTTGGCCCGATGTATTTCACTCTTCAAAGTCTCATTTGCTTGCATGTAAATAACCAAACTGATCAGAATCGGCACAATCAAAACAGCACTGTAAGAGACAAGCCAGGTTACAATTATGCTTTCTCGTTTTTGCCACAAATATCGAATGTTTAGCAACAACTCATCACCCAACTCTTCGTAGATTATCTATGTTTGGATCAGGAATTTATTATAACGGTAAGAGCGCGATTGGGATATAGATAAAAAGTTCAATTCGATTGACAAAAAGGGTAGCCACCACCGATTTTCCCCGTCAAATCAAGCACAAATAGCCCGAATAGACTAATTTCGTCTATCGGGCATTCGGTATCAATTCGGTATCAAGTTGAGAATGTTTTTTAAATATTCTTATAAATTTTTTAGAAAATGCGGTGCTTCCAACCGTTTAATTTGGCACTCGCCTCGACGTAGAAATAGTCACCGTAAATGAGTGAGACGTTTACGTTCTGACCTGCCGGTTTATGACCGGTTCCCTCGAGAAGCATACCTTCGTGCTCAGGAAGATCCCAGGTTCCATAATGATCCCGCAGGGAACTCAGGATACGTTTGGCAACGGTAGCATAGAGTCGGCCCTCCGGATCAGGAATTACATCTGCAAGCTCAAGCAATCCGGAAGCAGCAATGGCACCAGCGGAGCTGTCTCGTGGGATCTCCTCCCCTTCTTCGGGCTCAGCACGGAAATCCCAATGCGGAACGCTATCCTCGGGCAGGCTGGAAATGAAGAAGTTCGCCACACGCTGTGCAGCATCCAGATATGACGGGTCCTCTGTATAACGATACGTATTCGTTAATCCATATAAAGCCCACGCCGCTCCCCGACTCCATGCCGAATCCGGCGCCGCTCCCTGTCCACCTATCGCTTCTGCCCGTTCACCTGTCTCGGGATCAAATCGAATGATATGATGCACAGAACCATCTTCCCGCACAAATTGCTTCATGACCATATCCGCATGAGCTTTGGCGATATGGCTGAAACGAGGATCTCCACTTTCCTCAGACGCCCAGAAGAGCAACGACAGGTTCATCATGGTGTCGATGATCGACCAGCCCAGCATGTCTCCATTCCAAGCCCGGATGAAGCCGCCTTTGGTATTGAAACGGCCAGCCAGAAAGTTGGCGGCAAATAAGGCACGCCTTGCGGCATCGGCATCTCCGGTGAGCTTGTATTTGATGACAGCCGTAGGCAGGAAATGAAAGCCCACGTCGTGATCAAAGTAGTTGTTTTCTAGAAAACGTTCCGATAGTCGCTCATCCCAATTCCATGCAGCCTCTTTATATTTCTCATCACCCGTCATATCGTACACAATCCATAATATGCCCGGCCAGAATCCCGAGGTCCACCAATCGATTCTCATGTCGTCATAGATGCCATTTGCTCCTGCGACATGCGGAGACTTTTCACCTATGGCTGCAAGCATCTGATCGGCTTTACTTTTAATCTGATCCCACACGTCTTTGTTCACTTCATTTAATACGCTCATGTAACCTCATACCTCCTTACCGTTATTAAATTCTCTGGATTAACCTTTCAATGAACCAACCATGACACCTTTCACGAAAAAGCGCTGCAAAAACGGATAGATGCAAAGGATTGGTATCGTCGCTACCATAATCGTCGCATACTTGATGGTTTCCCCGATCTGGAAACGATCCCCAGCCGAAGCACCGGCCGACATACTCTCCGTGGAATTGGCGATCAGAATCTCACGCAGCACCAATTGCAATGGGAACAGTTCTCGACTTTTGATAAATACAGACGCATAGAACCATCCGTTCCACTTATCGACTGCGTAATACAGAATCATCACGGCAATGACTGGCATGGACAACGGAATAATGATCCGGAACAAAATGGTGAAGTGATTCGCTCCATCAATCTTGGCCGACTCTTCCAGGCTGTCCGGTATGCCCATAAATGACGTTCGCATGATGATCAGGTTAAATGTGCTGATGGCAAAAGGCAGAATGGTCGACCACAATGTATCTAACAGGCCAACGCCTTTTACGACCAGGTACAGTGGAATCAACCCACCGCCAAAGAACATCGTGAACACGATAAAGAACATGAACACCTTGTTCCACATCACGTTTTTACGGGATAGCACGTACGCACCAAGCGCAGTCATGAACAGGTTGACGATAACGCCGAACACAAGAATAAACAATGTATTACGGAAACCTGTGGCTATACCTGGGTTGGCAAGTACACTCTTGTAAGCTTCCAGACTAAAGCCGACCGGCTTCCACAAGAGACCTTTGTTTGCTAACAGCTGCGCCGAATCACTTAAGGACGCAAATAACACGTAGAGCAGCGGATACAATGTGACGATGACGAGCAGGATTAGAAACGTATAATTGAAGATCGTAAAGATTCGGTCAAACAAACCGCTTTCCTTAATCAAAGTTACCACCTCACCATAAGCTGTTTTGACTCACTCTGCGGCTGATATAGTTCGCCGAAATCAGAAGAACGAGATTGATCACCGAGTTAAATAGACCGACTGCCGAGCTGTAACTCCATCCGAACTCCAACAATCCCTTTCGATATACGAAGGAGGAGATTACGTCTGCTGTTTCATAGGTCACCGGATTATAAAGGAGAATGATTTTCTCGAACCCGACATTCAGCATATTACCCATCCGGAGAATGAACATGATCGTAATAATAGGCAGCAATCCGGGTAGCGTAATGTGAAACATTTGCTTGAGACGGCTCGCTCCGTCTATCTTCGCCGCTTCATACTGCTCCAGGTCGATGCTCATCAACGCAGCGATATAGATAATGGATTCCCAACCGATCCGCTGCCATATTTCAGACAGAACATAGATCGGACGGAACAGCTCCGGCTTTTGCAGCATCGCCTGACCGTCATATCCAAGCATCATGATAAGGCGGTTGATTAAACCATCCGCGTTCGTGAAGTCCGTAATAATACCGCATATGACGACGAGAGAGATGAAATAAGGCATATACGTTATCGTCTGAACGACCCGCTTGAACGCGCGCTTGCGTACTTCATTGATGAGCAGCGCCAAAATAATCGGTGCGGGGAATTCAAAGACCAGCGTATATAAACTGATAAGAAGGGTGTTCTTCAGAACACGCAAGAAATAATAACTGTTGAAAAACTCTTCAAAGTGCTTCAGCCCAACCCAATCACTCCCCAAAATACCCTTCATCGGAGAATAATCTTTAAAGGCAATAATTGCGCCGTACATCGGACCGTAATGAAATATTAAATAATATCCAATAACGGGAATCATCATGATATATAAATACTTGTTCATCATGAAGTCCCGCACGAACCGGCTTCTAAAGGATTGACGATTGCTCATGATGTACCTTTTCACCTCTTTTCAATCGGGAGGGCTAGTGCCCTCCCCTTTTACAATTACCGGTTGTTGTAGCGTTCGAGTGCTGCTGTTTGGATTTCAATAGCTCGATCCAGATGTAACGATTTCATTTTTGCAACATAGCTCTCGAATTGATCCACTGGTTCGTTACCCAGAATGATCTTGATGGTCATCTCATCGACGAGCGTGTTGATATCATTCATGATGGTCGCATATTCGGAGCTTTCTTCAGGTGTAGGTGTGATTGAAGGCAGATTATATTTGGCGGCCTGTGTATTCTTCCATACATCAATGGCATCGCGCTGAGTCTGTAATGCAAAGAACTGCTCGGCATAACGTTTGTCTTGAACGAACGGACCGTTATAGCTGCTGCGGGCATATAGTGAAATCGCTTGTGCAGGAGCGAGTTTATCCGGATTCTTTAGCAGCAAGTCCGTGAATTTCGGATAATCTCCTTCCAAGTTATAGCTGACACCCTCTTCACCGAAGTTGAAGAACATGTGCCCTTCCTCACTATAGCCGTAATCCAGCATGCGAACGGCAAGTTCCGGGTCCTTGGCTGCCGTCGTGATAGCAACCGTACCTTCCGAGGCATAGCCCTGGTTAAGCTGGCCGAATTTAGGAATATCACCTTTGTTAAGTACCGGATATGGTGCGGCGACCAGAACGGCATCCGGATCATTTGCTTCTACGAGCGGCTGCCATTTGCCGATACCTCCGCCCGCGTTACCGACACTAGCGCCAGTAGCACCCGAAGCGAGGTTACCGTCAACGGATTTGGTATCTGCTGTGGAGATGTTTTTATCAATCAAACCTTCTTTGTACCATTCCTGGAATAACGTCAAGTATTCTTTGAAACCTTCTTCCGCAGGACCAAATTTGATCTGCCCGTCTTCCTGATAGAATCCGCGGTTTACACCGAAGGCGCCAAGGAAAGCACCATTACCGGAATCGTTAAAGAATCGTGGCTTACTTACTACAGAGAACGGAGCGGCTGCGCCTTTTTTCTCTTTGAAAGCCCTTAGAGTTGTTGTCCACTCATCAATCGTTTCCGGAACCGGTAGTCCCAGCTCATCCAGCCAATCCTGACGAATGATGGGTCCTTGGAAGACACGTAGATACTCATCTCCCCGAACGAACGGGAATACATAGTAGCTGCCACTGTCCGTTTTGACCATCTTGTCGATGTCTGGATTGTCCTGCAGGTATTTCTTCAGATTCGGAGCATACTGGTCAATCAGATCATTCAACTTAAGGATGTAACCATCATTGATGGCTTTCTCCGGTCCACCAGGGAAATCTCCGATAAAATTGTACTCTAGCATGTCAGGCAAATCTCCGGATGCTAGCATCACGTTAAAGGATTCTCTGACCTGACCTGTCGGTGGTGCCGTGAATTTGAGTGGCACACCGGTTTTTTCCTGCCATTTTTGAAAGAATGGAATTTCGCTGTGCGAATTTTTGACCCCGATCAAGTTTCCGTTAATTTCACCCCAGTACGTAAGCGTCTTATCCGTTTGAATCGGATAGGTTGTTGCTTCCGTTGATCCGCTTGGTGTCCCTTTTTCAGCTTCGCCCGTTTTACTGTCTCCGGACGAACACCCCAGGATCGTTGTACCTAATAACAGGATCATCAAACTCGTAGATAACACTTTTCTTCTCATGGACCTTATCCTCCACCTTTTGGGAATGTCTGTGCTCTACCTCAGAGTAAGGGAGAGCGCATTGTAGCGATATTCGCAAAAGATGAAATGACATGTTGATTTCGTCAGAACCAAATGATCATTTAGACAAAACGATAGACGAATTCTCTATATAATCTTCTTCAATGCCTTGATTTTGCAGTGTTGGCGCGGGATTGTGACTGTACTTCTGACATCACAAAAAAACAGACCATGAACACAGTTCATCGTCTGTAACGTGGGTGAATATGAGTGGATTTGAATATAACGAATATATTATGCCAGGGCTCGCTTTCTCATTTTTAGTCCCAGACAACTTCGGTACCTGCGATAAAATCATGTATTGCACGTTTGTCTTCTCGTACAGCAACCATGATGACACTCGCAATGAAACCAATGCCAAATGTGATTCCATATATCAGTCCTGCAACAACAACTCGCATGAGCATGGTTCCAATTCCAGGGGGCTCATGTGTATCGTATTTTCGAATTCGAATTCCGCAAATACGCTTTCCTATCGTTCGACCACTCCATAATACTGGTAATAAAATGGAATATAATCCACTCAGTAGTTTAGCTAAAGGCTCGTCATTATCAAAATTTCCTGTCAGTACACCTACAATAATGGCTAAAGGTATTGAAACGATAATTCCATCCAACAAGCTTGCTCCTAATCTAACCCAAAAACCTGCTTCTCTCAAATGAATGCCTCCTTTCATATGGATTTAGTTGAATGTATGTAGACACATATCCATGTAGTATAACAGAAAAATATTCCATTAAGTTCTTAATCATCCTTTTCAAGGAATGAAGATAGGCCCCTCAACTTTTGTTGAGAAGCCTATCCATGGCGAACCGTTTAACTTTTTAATCTTTCGTTATATTTCTGTTCAGAATTACTTTTGTCCTTCCAAAATCATGTTACCCAAACGATCCATAAGCTCCATCCGTCCTATAGCCGTATAAGAATAATTGTAGTTATCTACGCTGGAGATTTTATAAATCTTCCCATCCTTGACGGCATTCATGTTATTCCAAACCTTGCTGTCTTCCATTTTGTTCTCGCTATTCTCCATCAGCACCAGCTGGTCCGGATTGACGGAGATTAGCGCCTCTATACTAATCTGTTTGCCTCCCCAGCCTTCGGGCTCAGGAATACCTTCTGTACGTTTTAGGCCCCACTCGCCGTACAACATCTCTGCCGCACCTTTATTCGAATAGATCACCAGATTGTTAGGATAGGTTTCGATGACCGCAAAAGATTCACCGTTCACAGCCGATTCGAGTTTTTGCTTCCACTCAGCCGACTTTGCATCATATTTAGCCAGGAACTCATCCTTTTTGGTTTCTTCTCCGAACGTATCTGCTAGGAACGTCAGACGTTCTCTCCAATCATAATACGAGTATGGCAAAACAATTGTCGGTGCAATCAAGGATAAGGTTTCATACTGATCTGTATTAAAATCCTTTCCCAGAATGATCAGATCCGGGTTCGACGCAGTCACCGCTTCTATACTGAATTTGCTGCCGAGCCACCCCAGAACCACGGTATTTGCATCCAATTTGTCTTTAAGGGGTGGAGTGATCTGATCCTGCTGCCCATAATCGGCGCTGGTTGTCGCGACAGGCGTTTTGCCAACGATCAATAATTCCTCTGTTGAGCCGGACAGATCCACAATCCGCTGCGGATTAAGGGGGATTGTAACTTCCTCTCCATTTGGATTGGTGATGACTTTCGTTGTCGCTTGCGTCGTTCCCTCTGACGAACTAACCTCCTGACTGCTTGTCTGTTCAGTTCCACAAGCCGCAAGCATCAGCATGGAGCATAATGCAATCCATATATGAACTCGTTTTAACATTTGAACTATTCTCCTCTCCAATTCTACACATTTACTTTTACTTGCCATCCCTCGGCATCATGCTGTAATTGCCACAGACGCGAATAAATACCTGATGTTAGCAATAATTGCTCATGCGTCCCTTGTTCGACAAGCTGGCCCTGATCCAGGACAAGGATCTGATCCGCATTTTGGATCGTTTTCAAACGATGAGCGATTAGAATTACCGTTTTGTTCGCGACCAGCTCATTAATCGCTTGCTGAACTGCGGCTTCATTTTCTGGGTCGAGTGACGCCGTAGCTTCGTCCAGCAATACGATGGATGCATTTTTCAACAAGGCACGTGCAATCGATATACGCTGTTTTTCCCCACCAGATAACGTCGAGCCTCCTTCTCCCACTAACGTGTCATATCCTTGAGGCAGACTTGCGATAAACTCATGACAGCAAGCCCGGCGTGCTGCTTCTTCGATCTCTGCCTGGGTAGCCTCTTTCTTCCCTACACGTATGTTGTTACCAATCGTATCTTGGAACAGATACACGTCCTGGAAGACAACAGAGATATCCTCCAACAGTTTCTCCGGGTCCATACGGTTAATTGGCTGACCGCCAATCGTAATGGAACCTGACTGCACATCCCAGAAACGCGCAATGAGACGGGTAACCGTACTTTTACCACTGCCGGAAGGCCCTACAAGTGCAGTAATCGTATGCGGAGGGATGGTAAACGACAAATTCTTCAGCACAGGCAGCTCATCATCATAACCAAAGGTTACGCGGTCAAACGAAATCGCCTGATTAGGTTGTACGCTTCCTGTTCCTGTCATCGGCGCCTCCTGCTGCACTTCCATAATGCGCCGTGCACTATATGCGGAGTACCGCATCTCGCCATAACTCATCAGCGCAACGGTCAGAGGTTCAAACACTTTGGTACCGACTAGCAAAAACAGCAGAAATATCGGCAATGTCAATTCCCCGCCAGCAAGCAAATAACTCCCCGCCAAAATCATCCACGTCATGCCGGAACGCGCAAGCAACATCGCGCCCATAATCATCGGACCCATAATGCCTTCCAACCGAATGGATGCCGACTTCAACTCGTCAAAAGAACGACGCAGTCGTTCAAATCGTTCTCCGCCCATATTGTGGGCTTTGATCTCACGAATCCCCGTTAAATACTCTTGCAGCCGACTGGCCGCTTCGTTCTTGGCTCTCACATGATTCTCGCTTAAGCGAGCCTGAATGGAGTCTGTCATCCATAACAAGGCCACCCCCAGTGGAACAGCGACGAACATCGCCACTGCCATTCGCCAATCTACAAACAGCAGTCCAGCAAAAGCCAACACCGGCAGCACAATTGCGCTGATGAGCTGTGACAGATTGTGAGAGATCGTATGCTCTACCTGTCCATAATCACTCAGAATCAGATTGGTCAGATCTCCCGGATCCCTTTTGCCGAAGAAACCCAATGACAGATGACGAATATGTTCAGCCAGCTTCAAGCGTCCCGTTGCGGCGAGGCTGTATGCTGCCCGATAGGTTTTATCATAGAGAGAAGAGTAAGCCGCATATTCCACCAACAGCCATGCAAACAGAATGCAGCACACCACCCACATTCGCTGGATGTCCAGTCCTTTATCCGGTTCAGCGAAGGATTTGTATATCGTATTGAAAATATCAACGAGCAGCGCAGCCGGAATGATCTTGGCAATCCCGTCCAGAATGGCGACAATAATTGAGGGAAGCAGACTGCGGGGGTTACCACCCGATATATTGTATAAATAGTTCCTCACTGCTTCGCACCTCCAAGCTTCCACGAAGCTGCATGAATATGAGCCTGCCACATCTTCTCATACAAACCGTTGGCCTCGCGTAATTGATCATGTGTACCTCGCTCAACAATGGTACCCTGGCGAATGACCAGGATCTGTTCAGCTGCCCGAATCGTTGTTAGACGATGAGCAATAATTAGGACCGTTTTCCCTTGAACCAGTTGGGCCAGTCCTTGCTGGATCTTATGTTCATTTTCTGCATCCGCATATGCTGTCGCTTCATCCAATACGAGAATGGGAGCATCCTTGAGTAAAGCTCTCGCAATGGCAATCCGTTGAGCTTCACCGCCAGACAGGTACGTACCGCCTTCTCCAATTTTGGTGTCATATCCCTCATCCAGCTTCTCAATAAACTCATGACAACAAGCTGTTCGAGCCGCAGCAATGACATCATCCCGGGACGCGGCTGTATTGCCCATGCGGATGTTTTCCTCAATCGTATCGTAGAACAGATGTACGTCCTGGAATACAAACGAAACCGTCTCCATTAACTTCTCAGTCCCCATTTCCTGAATGGGAACCCCGCCAATTGTAATTTCGCCTTGCTGCACGTCCCAGAAACGCAGAAGCAGATTGGCAATGGTAGATTTACCACCACCCGAAGGTCCAACCAATGCGGTCATTTCTCCTGCTTTAGCTACAAAATCAACTTCTTGAAGTACAGGTTTGAACGCTTCGCTATCCTTTTGTTCATAAGCAAAGGATACCTGCCGAAAAGCCACTTCATATGTATCAGGCACTTGCGGAGAGAGAGGTTCCTGTACAACCGACTCGGCAAATACAGCCTTGATTCGATTCTGACCTTCCACGATCTCACGCATGCCACTGCCCAGATACATCAGCTTCAAGAGTGGCGCGGACAAACTTGGTGTAATGATCAGAAATAGAATAAAGGTGATCGCGAAAGACTGATTGCCTGCGTTTCCGCTGGAAAGTAAAATGCCGATCGGAACAATAAAGGTAACCAGCGAAATAATGATGATGAAAAACATGCCATACGACGTCTTGCATAAATCGGTTATTCTCAACGAGATATCGCGATAACGTGTCACCGCCTGTTTAAAGGTGAGAAACGAGTCCGCTGTAATACCGAATACTTTTACCGCCGGCATTCCTCTTACGTATTCAACCCCTGTTGAGTTCATTTCTTCAATCGCATGCTGAAAATCACGATATGCCTGACGCCCCCGCTCATTTCGGAAGATGCTACTTTGCAGCCAGAACCCGATAATCATGGGAACTAGCAAGACCAGTGCCATACGGTAATCTAGCCAGAACAAATAGCAAAGCAGCACCAGTGGAATGACAATCGCACTTACGAGATCGGGAAGCTGATGCGCGATAAACTTCTCTATTTTCTCAACGCTAACTTCAATGATTTTTTTCAGCTCACCTGTCGCAGTTCGAGTGTGATACCCCATCGGCACTTTTGCCACATGGTCGGCAAGCTTTACTCTGAGCTGGTACAGGATGTTGAACGCAGCGATATGCGAGCACATGCCTCCGATATAGAGCGCAATAAGACCCGCGATCAGCGCTCCAAAAGAGACGAATCCCCAATACATCAGCAAATCCCTGTCCAGGGCAGATGGCTCCCGAGCATGGATTAACAGTTCTTCGACGATTTTATACACTCCGATAAATGGAACCATTTGCAGCAGACTCGATAAAATCGAGAAGATACTTGCTGTAATCAGCAAACCTTTCCGCTCCTTGGTTACTTCCATTAAACCGGATACTTCAGATGTGGTGTTCATCCCATTCCCCCTGACATTAATAATCATTCTCAATATCGCGCAGTGTTATATACGCCCAATTAATATCTCACAGCACAGCGATCAGCTACTACCTCAAAACGGAGCAAAAATACCTCTATACGGATAATAAATGGATCATTCTGATTTATTTCATCTGATAATTTAGGTGAGCGAAAGAAAAGAGGCCATATATTGGACATATGGCCTCTCTGCACTAGGGTGACATGGATTGGTTACGGCTGCTCGTGAAAAGCTTTCCAGAATGAACCCTCTGTATTAATGATATCCTTGATCTGGGTAAAAGGAATTGTGAATGTCGGAAATCCCGCGACATAAGGAGCGATTTCATAAGGGCTAAAATATAGATGCAGTGCATCCGCTGTGACAAAAAAAGGCTGATCCGGGCTGATTCCCTCATACGTGTCCGGAAAAACATAAGAGTACTGCGGATCATTCTTGATCTGATCTCCTACGATTTTGCTAAGCACCTTCACATAATCACTGTTCGGTTTAAACAAATCCTTGAGTTCATACATCTGACCACTGCTCAGATTAATGATCGCATAGATCATCGTTGGCATGCCATGTGCTGCACCAGCCGGGTAGTTATAACCCGTGAGTTTGAGTTGAAGCAATTGCTGCTGATAGAACGTAATATCAAAATCTCCTGTATATGTGTAACCCAGCTTCTGATCCGCAGGGATTGGCTTCACTTGGGATAGTGCCTTTAACTTGGCGTTTACTGCAAGCTGAACGGCTTGATCGGTTAACCCTTCCACCTGCGGATAATACACGAGATAATCGGGGTTTGGCTTATATTTCTCTTCCCGTACACGATATGGCGGGTGAAGTGGAACAATTGTATTTTGTCGCCAAATGACCTGCCCGGCCCGGTTTACATAGGATACGCGCTGGTCCACATACGCCTTGATTAGATCGGGAGCTACCAATTCAAGTGTGCCCGAGCCTTCAACACGGGGGTATCCCGATGCAGGTCGCCCATTTAGATCCAGAAAGAACGTTTGTGTTCCATTCGTGACTGAAGCCAGCCCTCCTTTGTAATTCGATACATCCGTATATACAAAATCGGAAAGTTTTCTACCAGTGACATCTGCAATTGCATAGACCGAACCTAAGAAAGACTGTTTGGGGTCAATCGCTTGCCCCAGGGCTAGCCGATGTTCTCCCAGATCTCGAATGTCATTGTAGGCGGGTTGGATGGTAAATGTGCCCTGTGTGTTAATAACGCCATAGATGTAGTTGTAATCCTCCGCTGTATTCACAATAGCGTATCCACCACTGAACGGAAATGCCGAAGTGAAGCTCGGCTGAATTCGGATATGACCACTTTCGTCGATATAACCGTATTTACCCGATGTCTCTTTCTGAAAAGGAAGTAATCCGTTACCTAGAGGTCCTACGTAGGCATACGGATACGTCGCCAGCCGCTGACCATTTCGGTTAATTAACGCATATTCATTTTCTTTGATCTGCACAACGGCCTTGCCATCCTGAAAATCGTTCGCTGAAGTGAACTGAGCCCGAATGACCTCATTTCCAGAGGTGTCCAAATAACCGTAACGACTGACTTCCCCGCCTGCCTGACTGCTGTCTGAAAGGTAAAATAGCGCTCGGCCGTCCTTCACATCGGCAATAAACGGATATGCCCGTTTGGTCAATACTGCGCCTTGTTCATCAATCATCTTGAACCCTTGGGAATCAATGACAATGGCCCGACCTTCTGAAAAAGGATTAATGGAATCGTATACAGGTTGAACGACAAATTGCCCGTTAAGATTAATGATACCAGTCTTCCCGTCTTTCACCACGACAGCCAGGCCATTTCGTTGAAAGTCTTGGGCATCGTCAAGTATCGGTTCAAGACGAATACGACCTTGGGCGTCCATATAGCCCCACCGGGTTCCAGTTGTTGTTCTGACCGATATCGGAAATAACCACGTCGTTTCACGCGGCCCCTCTGTGCCCATGGCTTGCCTAATCTTCTTTTCCAGCTCAAGCAGAACTTCCCGTGAAGGGTATGGGTCACTGAAACTTAGCGCTTTTTGGACCGAAACGAGTGCGGCAGGAAATAATCCGGCCTTGTACTGGGCATCTGCGAGGTAGTACCAATAGAAAGTGTAGTCTGGATAGTGTTCAGTCAATTGTTCGTAATACTGCACAACTTTAGGAAAGTAATACGGATATACATCTGTTGCGGGAACCCATTTCCCATTCTGCCAGCGGATGATCTCGACCCGATAAGCTTCACCTGTATCATGAATCCAGAGTGCAATCTCTACTTTGCCATCTCTGCCGTGGTGACCCGGCATATCGATGATTTCCGCATGGCTGTAATACAAATCTTCCGGCGCCTGATCTGTCAGTCCTGATTCCGTCCATTCGTATACAGCAAGCTTCGACCAGATCGCACCGATCTGCCAGCCTACAATGAGATTGTTCCGCGCCGTGGATGTCACCGATGCCGCTGTCAGCAAGGTAACACCATAACCCAAGCCTTTCGTCAAAGACATCTTGATCCAGTGACCCTGGTAAAATTTTAGAACTAGCAGCATCAATTCTCCGCCCTGCTCATATACAGCAGCAATTTCCGGCATTCCGTCTCCGGTTAAATCTGAAGCATAAATGGCCGGATGTTTGACCGGTTTATCAATGGTGACGACAGTTGCGTCAGCCGGGATATGTTGATTGACAATTTGCGTTAACAGAGGTTCGCTCATGGACATGCCTGTTTCCTCCTTAAGACAGCATTCGCCTAATGGTATGGGTATGCATCATAAGCGGGGATATGACATCTCAGCGAATATAACCGTTAACTTTGAAAAGTTGAAGCGAATAACAAAATCTTATAAAAAAAGAGCAGTCGTGAAGACTGCCCATTTTATTTGTAACCATCCTCAAGGATCTTGCAATAACACTTTCTGTCCTTCCAACATCAAATAATTCACTTCATTTACCGGTATTGTTTGAGGTGATATCCACTTCATCAAATTGTCGTCAATGTTCAGGAACCCCGATTTGGGATGAATGCTTGTGCCATCGTTGAGATAGAGTTCCATATGAAGATTCTCAGACGTTATTTGATTGACCCCTTTGCCCATGAGCGTAACACCCAGGGAGGAGACTACAATGTCTGTACGTATTTCCTCATCCAGCGTAAGAGTTGCTGTTCCAGTTTTACTTAAAGAATCCTTTTTCAGATCAAAGGTTGTTTCCCAATTACCCGTAACGAACTGATCATAACTAGTAAAATCTCCTTTAAGCTGGAGCTTTTTGAGTTGACTGATATCCGAAATATTAAAAATATACTCCTCATAATCCCCACCGTATCTAGTACCACCTATGATATAAGAGCCATAGGAGACACTATTCATGGGGATATCCTGCTTGTTCCCTTGATCATCAGTGAAGAAAAAATAACCATGATTGTATCTACCCATCTCGTCATCTGGATTAATCTGGATATGCAATTTTCCATCGACGAAACCTATATTGGATATATACATCCAATTGATCCCAGGCAACTTAATATGGGTTTGATCCTGACGAAGAACATGAATGAATTCCTGTTCACTTAATTCCAGAGCGGATTCACCTCCCCACCCGCTAATACTGTCTTTGAGTGGATCAAGAGTGTCATATTCGGTCTGCTGCTTCTTACTCAGGAGTTCTGAGAGATTAATCCCAGAATCATAGTTCTCCTCTTTATTTGCACCTGATAAAAAAGAACTAATCTGGACACTCATTCGATTGCTGAGCCGTTTTCCCTGAACCAGAAATCGAATGATCGCAGTCTTCTCAGCAGGATCATACTGTACTAACTTTGCATTATGTGACCGACCACCTGATACATGAAAATCATATACATCAAGTGAAGAGTTAACCCGGTCTTCCTTTAGATCCTTGAGGGCCACATAAATTTCTGTTGTGCTGCCGTCTCGAACTGCACCGAGAGTCTGCATGCGTATGCCCTGATCTTCACTGGTCTTATTTACGGGACGAAGAATGTTGATTCGATCTCCACTCAAAAATTGCAGAATAGATGAAAGATCAATTACTCCCATGGCCGCTGCTGCGCCTGTAACAATAGTTAAAGACAGGATGGCTGCAATGGGAATATAAATTATTTTAGGGACTCTCCTTTTATACAGGTGTGTGCTATTATTCTGTGAATTACGTTGAGAATTTGCCTCAAGGCCCACTTTTTCATAGAATAATTTCTTGATATGGGTTAGATTCTGTTCCGTAAAATGATCTCCTGGATTCGATATGGGAATCACCTCCTCTATTTCTTCTGCAACCACCACTTACGCAACCACTGTTTCGAACGATAAATTTTGTTATTGACCTGTCTGACGTGCAAAGACAAAGCTTCTGAAATTTCTAATGGCTTCTGACCTTCGTAAAGCCGACGTTTCAGAATTTCTCGGTCTGGTTCAGGAAATGATTCAATAGCCTGCTCCAATTCAAGTTGCCTTTCTTTACTGATTAATTTAGAGAGAGTGTCCTCAGTTTGAACAAAATGAATGCTCTCCTCATATGAAATCTCACTTCTGCGATTCCATTTCCGGTAACGATCAATGGCTTTGTGCTTCGCAATGGTTGCCAGATAATTTTTCAAACTACTGCGCTCAGGCTGGAAAGAAAGTGGATTTTGCCAAAATGAGAAAAAGGTGTCTGCTACACATTCTTCGATTTCTTCTGTTGAGGCATTATGTAATATGGAATAAATAATTTTCCACAACAATCCAGCATAGTTATTCATCACCCATTCCATAGCTTCATGGTCACGTCTAGCGACTGCTTCCCTGATCTGTTCTTCCTTCATGCTCACCCTCCCTTCCATATTAGATTCGATTCAAAATCCTAATTTACTCAAATGAAATAAAAAGAAATGCAGAGGCTCATGCTTCTGCAATTCTTTATGTGTCAATCCGTTCAGGATGATTCCTGAGTGCTGAGCTGTACATACTGTGTGAGGCGGCAATAATGAAGCAACATAAGCTCCTCATCGCCGCTCCCCAAAGCGGTTTTTCGTCCCTCTTCGATCATGTGTTCCAATATTTCACGAAGGAAAGTCATTTGGAACCTCGAGGTCTTCACGATTAGCTGTTCCAATACTTCAATATCTTTCAGTGTGAATTGGGATAACCCGCGAAGCAACAGCTCTTCTGACCAGCTGCTGATCTTCTGCATCAACTGACTATAGTCTTCCAATTCTCCCCGTCCTTCCATAACCCGTATCCAGTTTCAGACTGATCACTGTTGGACCCTTCAGGAAGCTGATCGGGTATATCCGTTGTTGCTCTATATGCACGAAAGCATAAAAGTTTTCGAGTGTTCCTGTTCCATAACCCGACTCCAACCTTTTGATCATGGTCTCCCATTCCGTTGAATAAGGAAGAGTCAGATCCAACGTCTCCCCATGGTCACTCGCCATCGTTAGAATAAAGTCCTGTGATTGCTTATCGAAGCGATGCTCTACAACCCGGGCAACCTTGATCATCGCCAGTCGTTCTTTCGGAACGGAAAACAACTCAAATGAGCGTGCATCCCCAGCGAGTAACGAGGGTATATCTTGCATATACTTGCCCAGATTCACCTCTTCCACTGATGTTCGTGGCAACAGTGTAAGCTTTGCGCCTTCCCCGGAGGAGAGTCTATACTCTTCATTTACTTTAACCGAGCGAAACTGCACCTCTTCCCCGGAAAATTGACGAAAAGTCAGATTGGGCAGCCATGGAGTGAAGGAACCATAATGCTCTGTATATGAGAACTGATTATCTTCATAGTATACCGCCCGCACATCGCTGTACGTATAGATCTCCGCATCATCAAAGCAATAGAAATAATAAGTGATTCCACGGTAACCGGAGCGTGTCTCCCATGCATCAGCACCCAATCCATACAGATGCAGCTCTGGAACCGTATAGTATTTACTTCGGAAACTGCCAATGAGCTGACTTTGTTTGAATGCAGATACCTTCTCTTGTTCAAGCACCTGTAATGCAAGATACAACTTGCTTACCCGATCAAGCATCGATTGCATGGAAAACCGTACGTGTCGGTTAAAAAACAATTGCAGTTCCCCCTGAATCCCGCGTAAACTCCGCTCAACGTCAGGAAGATGACCACTATGGGCCGCAATCGCCAGTGTCTCCAATTGAGCCATATACGATTGTGGTAGACGAGCAAGTCCCGTCTTTAGCAGACCTGTCAGCATGGAACGACATTCCCGCACCGTTTGAAGTGAAAACGTGGCATCATGGACTCTTCCACTTATGGCTTCCGTATCATTCAAACCTTGTTGCATCCGATACCGCAATAATGCTTCAAGTTTGGCCATATTACCGGCAGTTTGTTTTACTTTGCACAGGGCCTTAGCCAGACTAGCTTCCTCTGTAAACGAAACCTCAATTTCTTGTTTCACCAGACGCAAAGTTAGAAGAGAATCTTCCAATACTTCAATCTGCTCGGGATATCTTAATCGGAACAGAACCTCCTCAATTAAGGAAGAACTATACGATTTAATCAAAGGAGCAAGATCCGATTCCACCATCCAACTGAAGCGGGACTCCTTTACCAGACCAGACTCAGGTTCCAACTCTGCTGATGACGCTGCTTCACCTTGATTGAATGTATTCTCTGTTTGATGTTCCCGTTGATAATACAAAATCGAAATCAATACATGTTTGCAAATATTGTCTGCTGGACAGGAGCACTCCCAATAATCCAGCGTATTTTCAAGCGAACAATGTGTACCATCACTCAATTGACAACCCACAGAGGCTTCATTCCAAGTGTATTGCACAGTCAGGCCATTATCCAACTCTTTCAGAGACCGTTTGTACAACCCTTTGTTGGCATGTCGAATCAAATAATCCTCCGTACACAGCTTCGAAAACATCCGAAATTTCAGTTCAAATCCACTCACGTGATCAACGTCCTGACGCTCTTAAAATATCATAGATCGTCTCACTGAACACACGACCTGCAATTTCACCCAAAGCAATGGACTTGTGATCGCTATAATAATAGTGTTTCTGACTGCCAGGTTTAAAGAAGTGCAGAGATTCCAGAGTGATATCTTCCAATCCTTCATAATATGAAATGCTGGTACCACTGAAGCCCAGTTCTGCGATAAGATCTCCATACTCTTTGTAAAATTCATGATACCAGCCGCCATCCTGTGCTGGACCTTTGATCCATCCGTATTTCTCCAGTGCTTTGGGGAATGCGGTGGGAGAGAAATCCGACTCCGGCAAGCGGTCATATTCAACCTTGTTTTTGTCTTCATCCTCAGGCACATGAATTTGACGATTCAGCTGCTCAAACGGCTGCTTGATCTCATAATCTTCCAGCTGCGTTTTCCATCCTTCGAGCGTAGATTGGTCAAGTTCGAGTGGATGAATCAATCCCACTAGAGATCCCGAAGGCAGCTCGTATTCATCCTCATCGACGGTATTAAACGTTCCATCCTCCATATAACGGAACGTGGTGACCAACTGACCATCTTCATATGTGCCCCATATCAAACCTACAGCAAATTTCTGCATGATTACATTCTGTACAAACAATGCTGTCCACTCATCAGCAGACCACAGCCGTTGTTTTGACAAAGATTCTTCCAGACGTTGCGCCTGGATGTTAACCATTGTTTTGAGATCCTTCTTCAATTGTGTGAAACGCGCCTTAGATTGTGTTGCAAGTTCAGCATCATCTTTCTGTGCAGGAGCAGGTAGACTCTTCACAGATTTACCCGTTTCTTCATTTACAACAACGACCTGCAGATCTCCATTCACTTTAATCAGGAATGAACGCTCCCCGTAGCTCAGCTGCATCGTTCCATTCTTATCAAAACCAAGTGTGGTGACGAGTCGATCTTCCAGTTGTTCCGAGGTGAGTCCCAAATTTTCTGCTGCCAGCTGCAACGCTTCTTCAGCCGCACCCTTAACCTGGCGGTTCTTCACACTACGTTTAATCTTGTCAATCGCCATAAGAGCAGAAGGTTCCTTAAGATAGGCCAGTACTTTTACAGCATCAGCTGCAATGGCGCCTCGGCTGTTTTCTGTCCATTCCTTAATTTGGGGAGCCAATGTAATCACAATTTGAGTATCGCCAAAGAGTGCCGAGAGGTACATTACCCACTTCTCTTTTGCAGAGGCACTCTCCTGAATCCACAACTGTAGCAGCTCGCTCGCAAACCTTGCTAGCGATTCCTCGCTTACATACTCACGTAGTTCATTCAGTCTTTCGTTCGGCGCAGATGTATGATCTATTGATTGCACCAAGATATATTGCTTGATTCGATCATCTAATGGTTGATTGTCCTCTGAACGTATCAGAGAAGGAAGATCGTTCAAGGACAACCAGCTTAGTCT
This sequence comes from Paenibacillus sp. RU5M, assembly GCF_900221055.1. Taxonomy (NCBI): domain Bacteria; kingdom Bacillati; phylum Bacillota; class Bacilli; order Caryophanales; family Paenibacillaceae; genus Paenibacillus; species Paenibacillus sp. RU5M. Next base: position 27,713 of record NZ_OBQM01000006.1, read on the forward strand.
GGTCAGCTTTTTGGCATCTGCCTGATCTGCAAGCGCCGCATGAGCATACTCTGGGCTTTGATCCGCGGTATCCAGCAGAATTTGAATCAGGTTCTTCCATTCGGCAGACTTCTCACCCTTCAGTAGCTCAAGGTATATATCCTTGCTATGATCCAAACTGCGGATAGCGCTCAGAGCCATTTCTTTCACACCCGTTTTTTTCTCCGAACGGTATATTGCCGTATATAACTCCTGGTCAGGAATCCGATTGAATTCAGATAACGCCACGCCATTTGCCTTTTTGGATGTATCCTGCAATCCGGCACGAATCGCTTCAGCTACCTGTTTAGTCGATAGGTCGTGACGTTGTTCAAAGGTGATTTCCAAAATTAAGATGCGCGTGTCCGTGGGCAGTTTCTTGTACTGTCCCAGAGCAAAGTCCAGATTTTGCTGAATGATCCGGCGATATTCATCCTGAGGCATCGATTTGTACTTGTAATCGGTCATACCGTTGAGAGAGATCAGGCTTGACAGTAATTTCTCTTGTTTTACCTCTGGATCTTGGCCGTAAAGTTCCAGCAGCTTCTCACCGCTAAATGCGTAAGATTGATACATATCAGAAACGATATCGAGTGTCCACTCGGGATACGTGGTTAGAATCACGAACCGACGCATCGCCTCCGAATTCAAAGGCAGGAAACTAATGCTGATCAAGTTGTGAACACGCCTTTTGTCACGATTCAGGTTATTAAACATTCCTCGACTATTCGGATCTTCCCAGTATTCTTCAAAGGAGCTTTCACCGTTCAAATATCGTGCAATCGCAATTCCCTGTCTGCCTCCATCTAATGGATGTCGAAGAGCGCTGAATACGGCTTGCTCAACAGTTTCATCCACATCTGGCACTGCGATTCCATGGTCCTCCAGCACTTTTTGAATACACAATTTGAGGAATGGGGGTTTTAATATGTGGTATGCACGAATCGCTTGCTGCGGATCATTCACAATCGTGGATTGCAGAAATTGCCATGGTATGGTGTAAGCTTCGAGTTCATTACGCAACATTTCGATGAGATGATATGGTTCATCCAGGGGCACCAGCCCTGACAGCAATTCGTTGGCATTTTTCGTTCTTGTATCCATACTTAACAAATAGCGCCGAACTTCAAGTGGATAGATCTCATGTAATTGGTTTATGGCTTCGAGCAAAATAAGACCGGTCTCACTTTTGTCTTCAAGGAAACGTTGTTTGCCGCCACTGATGTTAACCAAATATAACAAAGCATTGCTCAAAAGGATCATCGTCTTGTCGAACTCACTGTAAGATAGTTGCTCCTTTTTGGAAAGAGAAGTATTCGAATAGTTCTCAGCTATAACCCGATTATGCTTCTCCCGGAGGAATTCATCATTTAATTCATATGCAGATTTGTTATGTTTCGTTTGAAAATTGCAAACCACCAGTGGCTCAATCAATGCATGCAATTCTTTCCGCAGCTTACTTGTATCATGGGTCATCACATGTTGAAACAATGCAGGCAGAGATTGAGTGAACTGTTGCACCTGGGCAAGATGGGAAGGGCTATTATTGAGATCTGAATAGAGTCGAAGGAGTATCATTCCATTGATTACATCATGGAAATTCCCCTTCAGTCTGCTCTTTAATTCATCCAAAATTTCCTTCTCTCCAGCATAGCGATTGATTTTCTCCAAACGGGACAGCAAACCGCCCATCCGATCATTGGTTTTGCTCTTTCCACTCAGTCCATAAGCTTCCGAGTCGTTTCCAAGGCAGAGCGTAAAACCATCGGTTCTCCACGAATTTCTTCTGGAATAATTGGATTCCATATGAATTACAATGGCTCCCGCTCGAAAAAAGATGTCTCCGTCATCTTTTTTGGCAATTTTCATGAGTACTTCTATCGTCTGGTACGCATAATGGCTGGAACCTCCCATCATATCAGGAAACTTATCCGTCGTTCCCATCACATAATCTATGATTTCCGGACTCCGATCCGTTTTCAACGAATATTCATTGGAACACACCTCTGCAAACTTCTCCACCAAAGCTTCTATTGCGCGGTCTGCAGTTAACATTACACATTCCTCCTCGAATAAGTTTATAAATGATCTTGTATATAACCATTAAGTAATAATTTCGCCAATCCAGTCTGCCAATTCATTGGGCGTAATCGCAGCTACATGTGCACCCATATTGGATAACGTCTGCGCAGCATGTTTGTTGTACACGGTATCTCCGTTAAAATCGAGTGCGGTCAGCACAAGCAATTTGCAGCCCGTATCCAGAATATCCTTACATGCTTTATACATGTGCTGGATCGGGTAACCTTCCTCTAAATCACTAACGAGAATGTATATCGTTTTCCCAGGATTTTCGATTAACGTTTCACCATAACGGAGTGCCTTGGTAATATGCGTTCCCCCGCCAAGCTGCACATTCATAAGCACATCTACCGGATCTTCCAGCCTGTCACTCAAATCGACAACCTGTGTGTCAAAAATGAACAATTTCGTTCGCAGTGCATTCAGGCGATAGAAAATGCTGGCCATCACCGAACTGTATATCACTGAATCCAACATGCTTCCGCTCTCATCCACACCAATGATGATGTCCCACTTGTTGTGAGACTGGATATTCCCGTCAAAATATAGACGATCAATTACAAATCTTCGATTGTTTTTATCATAGTTCTTCAAGTTCTTGGTAATCGTCTGCTTGAAATTCAAATTGCGCAAGGAACGCACCGAACTGGATGCATAACGGCTGCGTTTCCCCATAATGCTTGCTCTGGTCTGAGATTCCAGTTTGCGTCGCAGCTCTTCAACCACGACTCGTACGATTTCCTTGGCGCTCTTTAATACGTCGCCTTTCATTCGTCCTTTAAATTGCATAATGTTCTTGAGTAGGTTCATATTGGGTTCGAGGGATTCCAGCAGCTTTTTGTCCGTTAACAATTCCGTTAGGCCATAACGGTCAAGCGCCTGTTTCTCCAGAATTTCTACCGTTGATTTCGGGAACAGTTCCCTGACCTTATGCAACCATTTGGGAACGGTTAGATCCGAGGGGCCCCTTCCTCCTCCTTTTCTGTAACCCTGCTCTTCACCGTATTCGCGATTATACAAATATCCGAGAATCTCATCGACTTCGGTATATTTAAAATCATCAGGGGAGTAGTCATCTGCATTGGACAGTCCTTCTTCGGAGGATTCACCTAGAATAAGGCGCCAACGGTTTAAGGTTTCTGCCCGGTTCAGCTCTGCATTGTCTTTCACCATTTCCTTGGTTGTATTGGGCTTATTCAGATCAGCTTCCATGCGTCAAACTCCTTCCGAAGGGCTTCATCCCATGTTTTCGTCTGGATCAGCAAACGCTCGTCAACGGAAGGCCATGACATCTCTTCGTTCTCTACCTGATGCAAGCTCGCAACCCGATCCGCAATCAGGCCTGTCTCCATGGGGGTAAAGTAAGTAAACGCCAAGCGAAGCTCAGGGATCATGCGAATAAACTCTTCATAATCAAGCTGCTCAATCATATAGTTCAACTCCGATAAAAGCTGATCTTCATACAAAAAAGCGTCCCGTGCTACAGAGAACACGCCTTGTAGATAAAGTGCAGTCTGGCGAGTCTGTTCCTGCGATCCCCGGATATATGCACGTGCTCGATCCACGATCTCTTCTCTAAGCCTGTCCCCAAGTCCTGAAGATATGGCAATACATACCCCCTCCAGCTGTGCCGGAAGCTGGCTGTCTGACAGAAGTTCATCCAAGTGTGCCCTGAATGGTTCACCTCGAAAATGCTCTTCGGACGATTCCGCCAGCATGGCAAGCAGCTTCAGTCCCTGGACAATCGCTTCATGTTCATCCGGATTCGTTCTTGAGAGCTGCATCAGTTTGTCCACGGCATTGTTATAGGCTTCGGACACGAGATTAAGGAGCTGCTGTTCCTCAGACAACCCAAGAAGTCTGCGATGCTGCTGAATTCGATTCAAAATATGCAGACTTCCGCACAACGACAAGAAATTTCCATCCTTTCGGAGCGCTGACTTCACTTGTTCATACAGCTTCATTGCGGTATCCTGCAGGCCCATGAGCAGAGCCTGAAGCATGGATTTGGCGAGGTCACCGCTGTGATGATCCGGTATTCCCTGCATTTCCTCTTCCATCTTGCGCGTAGCGGCTTCCCGAATTGTGCCTCCATAGAGCGAGTTTTCGATTAATCGAGCCTCAATTCTGGATGAATAGGTATATACCCACGTCTCCCGAACAAGGTTCATGTCGCGCTGTGCAATCCAATCCGGGCCCGATTGTCGCTTCGCGAAATCCGGAACGAGATAGACCACACATTGAAACAATTGACTTTGCCGACGATGATCTGGTTTGGCATATAAATCAAGTATTTTCTTATGTTGGCCTGTAGTACGAATTTGAAGTTTTGATTCTGTACAACGTTCTTTGAAATCCTCAACGATCGGAATACTGAATGGGTTGGGAGCCACTTTTCCGATGACATCTCCGGTTAGCAATCTGTGTAGTTCTTGCAGAGGTTTGTCTGAAGCTAACGTAAGTTCACCCTTAACAAAGGAAGAAAGTGTTGCATCCATCAGCTCATAGACTCCGCCTTCCCTTTTTCCTCTCAGTCCTGCGAGGCCCTGAACCATACTGTACGCCTCAATAGCATCGCTGGTTGATACATGTTCATGTCCTTCCCTCAGCTTGCGGGTTAGTCGTGATAACAAATCCAAAGCGGTCAAATTATACACGGAGCTCTTTTGCCGGAGCAGCTGGGTCCAGATCTGTTCGTAGTAATTCACGTAAGGCATACCGCTTGCATACCCATTCAGCCCATCCGCTTCGGCAAACGTGTAGACCATGGGATACATCTGCTGATGCACCGAATTCTGAGTCTTCGCATGCTTTTGCAACGTCATCTCTTCTGAGTCCGTCCCATGATTCTCGGGTATCAGCAGTCCATACGTATGAAATCCGCCAGTGATAACAAGCACACGTTCATGCTCTTGCCCAGCCTGTTTAATACGACTTCTCATATGAGCTTCTCTTGCCAAATCACCTGTACTGTGCAAGCGCTCCGCTGAATAACACATCCGGGATAAGGTACAGTACGTGAATACATCCTGTACAAATGCCTGTGTTGACTTCTCCAGACCACCAATCTCAAATACGTTCTCCCACAATTCATCGAAACTTCGGCAGTTTGTTTTCTGACATAAACGGTGGATAAACTCAGACCCTGCGAGCAAAGTCTCGTCTTGAATGGATATCTCCCGCTGTTCTGCCTTGTTGGGCTTAGAGAAATGATGATAATCCAGGTCAATAAAAGTTGCAGGGATGCTCAGCCGAGCTGCTTCTTTGAGCGCTACATATTCAGGAGAGTAACGAAGCATCGGATAATAACAGGCCGCTCTCTCCTCTTCACTCTCATAGGTGTAGTAAAGACTAACAGGAGGTATGGTCGCCTCATCAGCCAGAACTTGAAGTAATGGATTGCCGCTCTCAGGTCCTTCGATAAGAATGATGCCCGGCTTGTATTCTTCAATCAATCGCAGCAAATGATAGGAACAGGCTGGACTATGATGGCGTATGGGAAAATAAAGCGTTCCGTTGTTCAGGTTATACACCTGGGACTCAAATAGCGTCTTTAACTGGGCAACATCCAGATCCGCTTTTCCTCTTAACCGATCCATTTCTTTTCCTCGTAGTAATCCTTCCAAATTCCCTCTTCTCTGGACCGCTCCTTCACGACCTTAGAGAAGTAGGTTTTGAGGATGGACAGATCCTTGTCGCTTTCTTTCGCTATCGTCCCCAACATGTTTTGCACCAGCCGATCCAATGCGATTCCCTTGTCTTCGTAATAATAGGAAGTCATTGCACTCTGTACATAAACAGATACGGCTTCAGCCGTACTCATGGACGCTTGGGGCGTATCCAACTTGTAACCTTCCCGCGTCGTTCCTGTGCGAAGCTCCATAAATGTCGTGGCCAGCAATTCAACCACATCCGAATTAATCTCGGTGTCTATTCCGCTATGTAATAATAGGCTTCGCGCCTGGGATTCAATAATCTTGGCTTCCATTTTCACACTGCTGATCGGTTTGATCGTCTCAAAATTGAAACGGCGCTTCAGCGCACCACTCATTTCATTGACACCTTTATCGCGAATGTTCGCCGTAGCAATCACGTTAAACCCTGGTTTGGCAAACAGCACACCACCATCCAGCTCAGGTATACTCATTACCTTGTCACTCAGAATACTGATCAGGCTGTCCTGTGCTTCAGCGGGGCAACGTGTAATCTCCTCAAAACGAGTAAGAATTCCTTTCTTCATTCCGTTATACAAAGGCGAGGGTACAAGTGCAGCTTCGGACGGGCCTTTATCCAGCAGCATGGCATAATTCCAGGAATATTTAATCATGTCTTCGGTTGTACCTGCCGTACCCTGAATTGTGTTTAGGCTGGTACCTGAAATGGCTGCGGTTAGCAATTCACTGAGCATAGTCTTGGCTGTCCCAGGCTCCCCTACCAGCATCAAGCCACGATTGCCTGCCAGTGTCACTACTGCACGTTCAATGAGCACATCGTTGCCATAAAATTTTCTCGTAATCGTGATCTCTTCTCCATCCAATATGGCTGGCTTATCCCTGCCAATAATAAAATCACGCACATATGTAGGGGACAACAGCCAGTTTGGAGGGCGTTTTCCCGTATCTTCTTCTCGCAGTGCCCTTAATTCTGTCTCATATAGTGTCTCGGCGGGCGGCTTAAGCATCTCCATCGTCAAGGTTTCTCCTCTCGCATAAACAGATCGTATGTTCTTATTAAGCTTTATCTTATCACAGCAGCCTTTGAACGAACGTAGAAAACGCCAAAAATGGTTGAAACGTCCTTCTTATCGGCATTCTTCCTGAGCCAATGGACATAGTTCGTAGCATAATTGTGAATTACTTATATCGCTGCATTATGGCGACTGCATTCAAAACTAAGTTGAATCCACGTTGTTGTAGTAGAAAACTTCATATTATAGGCCATACGTCCCTATAGTTCATTAAACGCTCCGTAATATGGTTCAAGCAGCTTAAGTATGTATAATATGAAGCTTTTCATACCATATCTCTTAGTCAAAAACATGGTTTCAATCGTTCCAATATTGAATATATAGTGATGCAGGCTTTTCGTATGAAGCTACTTGCCTTAACATATAATCCCTCAGATAAGATTCGTAACATTACGAGCTTTTGATGAGAGGAGATTAACCATTTGAGTACTAATGAAACTTCACAGCCTGAGTTCTTCACCCGAGAATTTACACAGAACCCTTACCCCGTATATGAAAAGTTGAGACAGAATGATCCCATTTACAGAGTCCTGTTCCCTCATGGTGATTTCGGTTGGATTATTAGCCGCTATGAGGATGCAGTGGAAGTGTTGAAAGACAACCGTTTCAGTAAGGACGTAGTCAAACGTTATGGACCCGATCAACAAAATATATTCGTGCATAACATGCTTTTTTCCGATCCACCTGATCATCGCCGGTTACGTGGACTCGTACAGAAGGCTTTTACTCCCAGATTGATTGAGGGCATGAGAAGCCATATTCAAGATATTGCTGACGATCTCCTGGATAATCTCAATTCCCAGGATAAGATGAATCTGATTGATGAGTTTGCATTTCCATTACCGATCATTGTCATCAGCGAGATCCTGGGTGTACCTCTTGAAGATCAGGACAAATTCCGTCTATGGTCCAATTCCATCATCGATGCGACAAGTGCGGAGCATTCCGAAGTGTTTGAGAAGCATGCCAAGGAATTCATTGATTACCTGAATGCTTGGTTTGCCAAAGTACGCGAGCAGCCGGGTGACGATCTGATCAGCCAGCTCGTTGTAGCAGAAGAATCTGGAGAACAACTCACTGAAAAGGAACTGCTGGGTGTAGTTGCTCTGCTGATCATCGCCGGACACGAAACAACCGTTAACCTGATCGGTAATGGTGTACTTGCTCTATTGGAGCACCCGGAGCAACGCGACCTGTTGATCAAGCAACCTGAATTAATCCATAACGCCGTAGAAGAAATGCTGCGTTATAACGGACCGGTTGAGTTCAGCACATCCCGCTGGGCATCCGAGGACATTGAATTTCATGGACATCACATCGCTGAAGGCGAAATTGTTATTGTAGCGCTGGATTCAGCCAATCGGGATGAAGCGAAATTTAAGGATGCCGATGTTTTTGATATCACTCGCGAGAAGAGCGCACATTTGGCCTTTGGCAAAGGCATTCATCTCTGTCTGGGAGCCCCTCTCGCGCGACTGGAAGGCGAGATTGCCATTAATACGCTGCTTCGCCGCTTTCCTGATATGCAGCTGCAGACGGATGTTAATGAACTTGAATGGAGACCCGGCATGATAGTTCGAGGCGTTAAGGAAATTCCGGTAAAGCTTAAATAGATATGTATTTGAAGCAAGGAAAGCGAGGCACCTGACTGCATGGAAATAAACACCATTGTTTTAGTCGTTTTTTTATTTCTTATTCTTATCTTATTAGTTCGCGTCATCAGCTTGCAGACCCAGTTGAATGAATTGAAAAGGGATGTTGAACGTCTGGAGAATGGTTCAGGCAGTACCGCACACTCCCCTCTCAGTTATAACGATTCTGCAATGAACGTATCTCCACTTCCACCGGCACAGGCTGACCTGACTTGAACTTGATAAAGAATTGCAGGCACTTGCACAACAGGGCAAGAAAATAATTGCAATCAAAAAGGCTCGTGAGGCGAGAAACCTGTCATTGAAAGATGCCAAAGATTATGTTGAGTCTCTTGAACGCCTGTAATAAGTGAGTTTAGATGGGCTTCCCAACTCCCCGCAAAGGTTTTTGCTTTCAGTTGATTCATGTTCAACTGGAAACAACGATCTTCGCGGGGAGTTTACTTTTTTCAAAAGACATGATAAAGTTATTTCAATATTTATAGAAATAAGAAATAAAGACGAAAGGACCGATTTTGATGCAATCCAATCCGATTGATACTGAACAGGCTGTGAAAATTCACAAAGCTCTTGGAGAACAAACGCGATATAAAATCATTCAGATCCTTTCGGGTGAAAGTAACCTGTGCCCAGCTGATTTAGAGAATCGGCTTGTAACTGTAGCGCTCTCCACTTTATCTCATCACCTGAAACAACTTTCCGATTGTGGTTTGTTGACCTCACAAAAGAAAGGTACGTATATTTACTACAGTCTGAATACGGACACTGTACAGAGATTCGTTCCATATCTGTTGGAGAAGTAAAATTTTTGTTTTATATTTCCATAATACTAGAAATATAAAATCATTATATTGGTAATGCTACCTGGTCCGCTGAGCCTCATCGTAGTCGTATAAATACCCTTTTGCCTTAACACCCGGTACATTTGATAGATTAAGTACTCGCTTTGCCTCATTGGTAGATTAGTTTTTTCTTAATCCTGTTCTCTCGTCTTTATTTCTATATTTCTAAAAATATAATAATTATAATCAGAAAGAGGTTATATACTCATGTCTAACACATGGAAAATCTATGTCCTAGCCTTGGTCAGCTTTCTTGTAGGGACCTCCGAATATGTCATTGCAGGCATTCTAGATCGGATCTCGGACACCATGAATATATCGTTGATTGCTGCGGGACAGCTGATCACAATCTTTTCGCTCATTTATGCACTCGGTACGCCCATCATTATCGCTTTAACATCCCGCATGGATCGACGAAAGCTGCTGCTCTACTTTCTGGGACTTTTTGTCGTTGGTAATGTCTTGGCCTACCTGTTACCTGGATATGGACTCTTTATCGCTGCACGTGTCCTCATGGCGCTGGGAGCCGGAGTCGTCGTTGTAACAGCCTTGACAGTCGCTGCCAAAATAGCGCCCTCAGGCAAACAGGCCAGCTCTATCGCAACGGTCATTACGGGGTTTACCGCATCCCTGATCGTGGGAGTTCCATTGGGAAGAATGGTTGCTGCAGCTTGGGATTGGAAACTTATTTTTGCAGGTATCGCGATTTTGGGTGTGATTTCCATGATTGTTATTGCATCTACGATCCCGCCATCTGAAGGCGAAGCACCCGTTCCTTTGAAAAAACAAATAGCGCTCCTCAAACAACCTCGTATTGGATTTGCGCTACTTGTCAGCTTTTTCTGGTTAGGAGGCTATTCTATTGCGTATACCTACATTTCACCCTACTTGGTATCTGTTGCAGGCATGTGCGAAACGTTGTTAAGTTCCGCTTTGCTGGCTTTTGGAATCGCAAGTCTGATTGGTTCCAAATCTGGAGGATACAGCGCCGATCGTATGGGAGTAAAGCGAACACTTATCCTGGGAATGGCCTTGCATGTCGTAAGTATGCTGATGCTGAACATCACGGCTCATTCAGGTGTGGCCATCTTCATTGTGTTGATTCTATGGTCCTTCTCCGCCTGGTCTTCCGGCCCAACACAGCAATATAATCTGGTTACAATGGCTCCAGAATCGTCCGGGATTATGTTAAGTCTGAACAGTTCAGTTATGCAACTAGCCATGGCTGCTGGTGCAGGTATTGGGGGAATCGCCGTCAGCTCAGTATCATTGTCATCCATCACCTGGATTGGAGCTGCAGGAGTGCTAATTGCAATGATCATCATCATTCTTGCCTATCGTCCGGCAATGGCCACAACAGCACAGAGCAAATCTTCCAATGTGGCATGATTGAGCTTAAGTTTAAGAATAAAAATGATAACACGCAAAAAGAGAGGCGCTGTAACATTACAGTTGCCTCTCTTTCTTATTCAGTCTAATTGAAGACTTATTGTGCAGTTACAGCACCATCAATCGGATAAACAGCGCCATTAATATACGGAGCTTCGTCTCCTAGCAGGAAGGATACCAGATTGGCAATCTCTTCAGGCTTACCGAGACGACCGGACGGAATGCTGTCAAGGGTCGCTTTGAATACTTCAGGATTATCCTTACCAAACTGAACCACCATTGGAGTTTCAATCGTACCTGGGGCAATGGCATTCACGCGAATGTTTTCTTTACCATACTCAATGGCCGCTGTACGTGTTAGTCCAACTACGCCATGCTTCGTCGCTGCATATGGTGCAACTGCTTGAACACCCACAATACCTGCTGTAGATGCCGTATTGACGATGGAACCACCACCAGTTTTGAGCATTTCGGTAATCACATACTTCAATCCGTAAAATACACTTCTCAGGTTAATATCAATGATTTGGTCAAACTGCTCGATAGTATGCTCAATTAGTTTGATACCAGGACCAGCGATCCCGGCATTATTGAAGAACATGTCGATTCGGCCGAATTCCTCGATCGTTTTGTTAACATAATTCTCTACCTCGTTCGCCTTGCTTACATCCGTTTGTACAAAAATGGCTTTACCGCCCAGCTTCTCAATCTGTTTTACAGTTTCCTGACCCGTCTCTGCCACGAGATCAACGACCACAATAGATGCGCCCTTCTCTGCCAGCTTCAGTGCAGTCGCTTGGCCCAATCCACTTCCTGCTCCAGTGATAATTGCTACTTTTCCTTTGTGACTCATTTGGATCTCCTCCATGTGTGTTCGTCATCTGTCATCGGATCGGTTAATTCGATATGAAGCGGTCTTGCATCGGAATGCAACATATGTAGGGTGAAAAGCCTTGAATCCTGCCTGACTTTACCTATTTTAAAGGAGTTACAATTTAAAAACAAATCATATAATATGAGTGCATACTATAATATCTATCACATAGTAGACATCTCAAGAAGGGGAATTCCTTAATAAAAGCGTGTAACGTTCCCCTTCTTTTTGGTGAGATGTACAGTTTAATTTCATGCATTTACATTGTCAGATCGACGGTTGAACATGTTGCGATAATGCTAAGGAAAACCTAATACTTATCTTAGCAAATTGGTTTTGGCCAGCTCAATCAGCTCATCGCCACGCCCATTCAGCACCGCCTTCATCATCCATAAGGTGAAGCCTTCGGCCTGTTTTATATTAATCTTCGGAGGCAGGGACAGCTCCTGACGGTTCACCACAACATCAATCAGAACAGGGCCATCATGCTGCAATGCACGCTCTACAGCCTCTTCCAGATCAGCCGGATCTTCAACCCGTATCCCCTCGAGACCCATCGCTTGAGCTACCATGGCAAAGTTGGGATTTACGAGCTCGGTTCCGGATTCAAGCAATCCGGCAGCTTTCATCTCCAGTTCAACAAAACTGAGTGCACCGTTGTTAAACACGACAACTTTAATCGGGAGATTATGCTGTTTAAGCGTCAGAAGGTCACCCATCAGCATGGCAATGCCGCCATCACCGGACAAAGAAATCACTTGTCTTCCCGGATCAGACACCTGTGCTCCAATTGCCTGTGGAAGAGCATTCGCCATAGTGCCATGACTGAATGAACCTAACAATCGACGATTACGGCTCATTTCAATATAGCGAGCCGCCCATACCGTAGGTGTACCTACATCGCAGGTGAAGATCGCATTTTCAGCTGCAGCATCGCTGATAACCTTGGTTAGATACTGTGGATGAATTGGTGTTTTTCCAGGTTTACCTACGGCAAGCTCATCCAATTCTTTACGCACTTTCTCGTAACGTTCCACACTTTTATGCAAATGTTTGTCGCTATGCTCTTCCGTCAGATAAGGTAATAATGTTTCAATGGTTGCCTTTATGTCTCCGCACACTCCATAATCGAGCTTTGTACGGCGGCCAAGGTGTGAAGACTGAATATCCACTTGAAGTACTATCGCCTCGTCCGGGAAGAATTGACGGTACGGAAAATCGGTTCCCAGCATCAGGAGCACATCACAGTCCATCATGGCATGATAACCGGAGGAATATCCGATTAATCCTGTGAGGCCCACCGAATACGGGTTATCGTATTCCAGGTATTCCTTGCCTCGCAAAGCAATAACCATAGGGGATTTCAAGCGATCACAGAGCTGCATCAGAGGTTCACGCGCACCGGCGCAGCCTGCACCACACAGCAACGTAATTTTTTTGCCTTGATTCAGGAATTCCGCCAGTTTCCGCAGTTCAGGTTCGGAAGGGTGTACAACAGGCTGTGTCGCATGATATACATGCTCCGGCACAGGCAGGTCAGCCGCTTCCAAAGCCGCTACATCACCCGGCAGTATAATGACGGAAACGCCTGAACGCGCTACTGCGGTCTGCATTGCCATCGTAAAGGAACGCGGCATCTGTTTGGCTGTTGTGATGACTTCACAATAATGACTGCATTCCTGAAACAAATACTCTGGATGAGTCGCCTGAAAATACTCACTCCCGATCTCATCACTCGGAATATGAGCAGCGATGGCAAGTACCGGTACACGGTTCCGATGACAGTCATACAGACCGTTAATCAAGTGCATGTTTCCCGGTCCGCTACTGCCTGCACATACGGCGATACTTCCGCTCACTTGGGCATCTGCCCCGGCCGCAAAAGCAGCAACTTCCTCATGGCGGACATGAATCCATTCAATTTTACCCGAACGACGGATGGAATCGAGTACCGCATTCAAGGAGTCTCCAACGATACCATAGATGCGTTTGACGCCTGCGTTCAATAGTGCTTCGACCAGAACGTCTGCAATTGTTTTTTTCATGACAGGTCGGTCTCCTTTATTCGCTTATTTTGAGTTATGTTTCCACAGCGTTAAACTACCTATTCTTTTACCCCAATCTTTTGAAATTAGAAACAAAATCATATGTATTTATGGATATATACAAAAATCCGCTTGTCATGGACTGACAAGCGGATCATGGGTTGTTATGGTTTAAAAAGCGGTTCATTGCATATTTAGTAATTCATTCACATCCATAAATCAATATTAAATGGCAGGCATCACGTTGCCTCCACTGACTGGGATATAAGCTCCTGTAATAAAAGAGGACAGGTCGGATGCCAGAAATGCTACGGCATTGGCAATTTCCTGATCTTCTCCCCTACGTTTCAACGGAACAGTTTGAATATAACCCTCATCATGTCCCGACTCGTTGTTGCGATCGCGCTCACTGATCATCCATCCAGGTGCAACCTGGTTGACCGTAATCTGATATTCGCCTACCTCTTTCGCCAACACACGGTACAAACCGTCCATGCCGCGTTTTCCTGCTGTATATGCAGATTGAGTAGCAAAATTTTGCATCGCACATTCCGTATTGATACCAATGAATCGACCAGCTCTGGCTTCTTTCATATATGGGATGAATGCTTTGGCAAGATACACACTCTGCATCACACATGATTCGAACTGGCTTATATAATCATCCGGCGATTGTTCCAGCACCGTTGTCCAGGCATATTGGATGACTGCATTGGCAACAACGATATCGACATCGCCGAGGCTGGACTGAATTTCATCCCGCATCCGAAATGCCGTATCCTGCTTCGTGATATCGCCCTGAACAATGACCGTTTTTCGACCGATGGCTTCAATCTCAGCCTGAAGTTCTCTAGCCTTCGTATCATTATTTATGTAATGCAGCGCGAGATCAGCACCACAGTCTGCCAACGTACGAGCGATGACCCTTCCCAATTGACCGGTTGCGCCTGTCACCAGTGCCGTTTTACCTGTAAGATCCAATTTCATAAGGACAGTCCCCTCCTTTGAGCCACATGTGTAATCACGAAATTTAGCGATGAAGAAAGAAGGATTTTAAAATGATGTAACCATCATTAATCAAACTGGAAAACGCTTTCGAAGTTCATGCTATTTTCGGTTTGGTTCAATGAGACTCATCATTTTATTAATTTCCGTGCTGAATGAGATCGATTTCCTGGAAGCGACTAACTTCTTTTTCCCACCGTTCCTCTACATATTTGCGGTGAACCGGGTGATCATTATATGCATCATATGCAGCCTGATTGGCGAATACCATCGAAAAACTGTAATCAAACTCGTTCTTTTCGCTCACCTGACGCAGGACCTGGAATTGCTCTACACCGGGAATATTCGCCAGTGCATCCGCACTTTCTTTCAAAAATGCCTCTGCTTCTGGTGTATCTTTACCTGCGTAAAGTGTAAACGTTACCATATGATTGATGTTGCTCATCTCTATTTCCTCCTCCAATATGTCTGACTCTGTTTCCTAGTGTACATCCGAAACTATTGTAAGCGCAATAATTGGTTGAATTAATTTTAGAGGAATTGAATATATATGGGTATTAGAATTACTTTTAAGTCGGAATTACATGGGTTTACCTATCGGCATGTATACAAAAAAACCTCAGGATTAATCCCGAGGTTTTCTTGTAATGGTTTGGACAACCTATTTGATGTTGTATTTACGGTTAAATTTATCAACACGACCACCGATGTCCACGTTTCTTTGTTTACCAGTGAAGAATGGGTGGGATGCGGAGCTAGTGTCCACACGGATTACTGGGTAAGATTTACCATCTTCCCATTCCATTGTTTCGTTCGAGAATTTAGTCGAAGAACTCAGGAATTTGTAATCAGCACTTGCATCGAAGAAAATTACTGTTTGTGTCTTTGGATGGATATCAGCTTTTGGCATAATCTATTTACACTCCTTTAATATGGGTACTTCTTAGAATAGAACTAAATTTTATTATACTCTTTTTTTGGACGAAGTACCAGTCGGAATTGAAGAAACGATAAATATTTTATAATTCACTATGATTTGCACAGGTTTCAGAGTTCAAGTTAAGCCCTTCTCCAGCACATTTAGCATATATTCCAAAGCTTCAAGTTCATCTCTTCCCCGTGTCTGCAATCTCACCACACTGCCATGTCGAATGGGGAGAAGCGCCATTCCGAGCAGGCTTTTGACATCTACACGATGCTCATGATTCGCATCCATAAATGACAATGAAATATCCGAGGCAAAACGCGACGCTTGCGAAGATACAGACATCAGATCATCTCGGTGGAAATCAGAGTGAATCATAAATTCATGTGTTCTCACAACCTTCAGTTCCTTTCGCTAGATGCTGATTAACCCATTTGGTGTGTATCATTTTATATATTAAAATCTTCAAGCATTATACCACGTTATGGAAGCTTGTTTAATCCTTTTATGGAGAAAAATACAAAAAAAGAAGCCCTAAATATCAGGGCTCCTTTGAACTAGATTCATTTGCCGTTCGGATACACCATTACTTTCAGACTGCCACTTTTGTTGTGCAATGCCCGTTCCATGGCCTGCTGCGTCTCCTCAAGCGAATAACGGTCAGTAATCAGGGACATTACATCATGCTGGCCTGAACTCAGAAATTCAATTCCCGCCGGATACGTATTGGCGTAACGGAAGATTCCGTATATATCCACCTCGTTGTCCGCGATAAAAGGAACATTCAAGGCAATTTCGTCCTGTGCAGGCAGTCCTACAATAGCAAGCTTGCCTCCTCGCCGGAGCGAATATAATGCCGACTGAAGCGCCTTCGGATTCCCCGCAGTTTCCCAAGCCGTATCTACACCGACGCCGTTCGTTAACTCACGGATCACCGCCTGTGCATCCTCGTTCCGTACATTAATGGTATGGGTTGCGCCCATACGACGAGCAGCCTCTAACCGCACTTCCTCCAGATCGGTGACGATGATGCGTTCTACGCCAAACGATTTGGCAGCTGCAACGGCCATCAATCCAACAGGCCCCATGCCCATAATGGCAAGTGTAGTGCCCGGAGCCAGTTTACTGCGTCTTGCAGCATGAATGCCAACCGAGAAAGGTTCATTCATGGCTGCCTCTTCAAAAGACAGATGATCCGGGATCGGGAAAACCATATCTTCACGAATGGTCATGTACTGTACAAATGCCCCATCCACCGGAGGCGTCGCCAGAAATTGCACATCGGGACACAGATTATAACGACCTTCTTTGCATGCCGTGCATCGTCCGCAGGTTACCCCAGGCTCAATAGCTACCCGATCTCCTTCTTTCAGCCGTGATACTTTTGAGCCTACAGCCGCTACGATACCTGCACATTCATGTCCAAGTATAATCGGTTTCTCAACTACAAATCGGCCAATTCTACCATGTTCAAAATAATGCACATCCGATCCGCAGACGCCAACGGCCATCACCTGAATGAGCACTTCGTCTTCAGCCGGCTGTGGTACAGCCTGTTCTTCAATGATGATGTGCCCCGGCTCTGTCATGACAGCAGCCTTCATAGTTTCGGGTAATTGATGATGTCCCATATGTTCCCTCCTTCTCGTGTATGCCAACGTTGTTCTTTCCTCCGAAGAAGATCCGACTGTTTTATATACTCTCGTATCCAGATTAATATATCGTTCTTCCTTGTTTATCTGCAATACCACTTTTGCGATAGAAGTACGTATTGATCATATCTCGCCATTCCTTGGCGTGCTCCGCCTGCCCTGCCTGTAACGCAGACACCTTATCAAATACATTTGGATCAATCTTGCCTTCCAGCTGTCTCCAGGTCTGTGCTAATGCTTTCGCCTGCTCTGCTCCATCAAAATGTGTATCATAAATGTGCTGAATGACCGTTTTGCCAGAATTCAGAACATGCGTATACGGGACATGGTGGAAAAATAATAGCAGCTCGTCCGGACAGGAGTCTACGGATTCATATCTTTCGGCATTTTCGCGGTGGTATTGGGAAGTGTATCCTGTTCCACTGCTCATTGTCCGGTCCACACCAATGCCATCACAATCGGCAAAATGATACGTGCCCCACTTGGAATATTCATAGCCATCCACATTAGGCCCATAATGGTGCTCCGGATTAACCATCCAGCCTACACCGAGCGGTGCCGTATAACTTTCATAGATATGGAGTGAATTCAAAAGCATGCCAGAGATTAGACGAACGACCTCTTCGTCATGTCCGAATGTAAGTCTGACCCACTCCTCCGCAATCTCTTCCGATGACAGCTCTGGATTCCAAGCAAGTCTTCCATATCCATATAGATTCGCCTGAGCGAGCGGATGTCCTGTCCAGCAAGCATCTGCACCGATATTGGATACTGCGGCAAAGCCGCTGTAGGGCCTGTTGTACAGAGAACCGTCAGTAATGCGTTTGATTTCAGAACCCGGCCCCTTGGCGAACGTATCAAAATCCAATACTTCTTTCCACTGTGGAATCAGATAACACAGATGCCGCTGCTGACCCGTATACTCTTGCGTAATCTGGAACTCCAATACCTGATTTGTGTTCTCCATTGCTCCGAACAGTGGAGATACGGCCTCGCGAACCTGAAAGTCCATTGGCCCATTCTTGATCTGTAAAATGACGTTATCCGCAAATCGGCCATCCAGTGGTTTGAAGTGGTCATATGCCGCCCGTGCACGATCCGTGGAGCGGTCACGCCAGTCTTGTTTACAGTTATAGACGAAGCAGCGCCATATTACCAGTCCACTAAACGGGCGAAGTGCCTCGGCCAGCATGTTCGCTCCATCGGCATGATCACGGTTATATGTGAAGGGTCCTGGCCGATTTTCCGAATCCGCTTTGATCAGATAGCCGCCAAAATCCGGGATTGCCGCATACACCTTGGCTGTCTGAATGTTCCACCATTCACGGACCTGTTCATCCAGCGGATCTGCCGTAAGCAATCCACCAATCTCTATTGGACTAGCGTAGTTGGCGCTCAAGAACAATCGGATGCCGTATGCTCTGAATTGGGCAGCAACCTTCGCAACATCACCCAGGAAACGTTCCGTCAGGAACAGGCTCTCACGCTGATGAACGTTGACGTTATTGATTGAAATGGCGTTAAGGCCTGTAGAAGCGAGCAATCTGGCATAATCTCGAATACGCCCGAGGTCACGAGTGAATTCTCCATTGTCATAGAAAATGGATTTTCCAGCATAACCACGCTCAATGCTTCCGTCCACATTATCCCACTGATTGATCATGCGTAATGCATTAACAGGCTGCTCTGAAATGTAGCTTAATCTTACCTCAGCAGGATGCACTTCGTTTGAGTTTTCTTGCTCCAGAACAAGTTCTCTCAACAAATGAAAAGTACCATATAGAACACCTTGAGGGGTTTCAGAACCAATAAACAGCCTACCCTGCTCTTTATCTTCGCGGATAATATAACCTTCTCCCTGCACGGTAGAGCGTTCCGTGTCGCTGAAGGACTGAGCCACGGCTTCTGAGCCCGTCCATGTGCCAAGCCAGATCCCTTTTGCCTCCTGGTGAACTGAATCCGACTCACTCACTTGACTGGCAGTTTCCTGATTAACTTTCGGTTTGATTCCAAACAGCTTATCCAGTCCCTGAGTCAGTTCTGCTATTGCTGTTGATATGATTTCCTGATCTTCCGCCACAGTCACGGTATGGCTCCAGACGGGGGCTGTCTTTTTGGCGGCCCCTTTCACTGCGGATTGACTTTGAAGATATCCAAGCCACGCATCGTATTGCGGGCCGGAGATATTGGATTGAACGTTTGTGTTGCTCATTGTACAGCCTCCTTGCTGGCATAGATCTGTTCCAGACGATTACCTTTGCCTTCGAGCAACCATAGAATTGATGTTACTCCGCGCGGGTAATACTTGCTTCCGACCGCCACACCTGCCAGGATCTGGTCACTCCAGCACCAGTAGGATTCCTCTGGATGCAGCAGCCAGTTTACATGAGCTGCGTCAGAAGCCTTGCCTGTTTTATCCCATTCCACGCCCAGCAGTTCTCGTGCGATGAATTGGGATAGATATATTTTGCTGAGCCATGAGTTATTGCTCGTAGAGGATAGCTTCCAGCCTCCATCTTCAAACAGACAAGTACCAGGGACAAGAACTGTTTTAAAATGGGTCCGAAGCGCTTGCAGGTAAGACCCGAAACGGCCATTTACATCCAGCGCGCCTTCACAGCCGGTGAAGTATGGGAACACCAAGCCTTCAATGGCTGGAATGATGCGGGAATCATTATTTTCGGCGATCACTGCCGGAATGTAGCCACCGTCGGTTAACTGGGCTGCTATACTGGCTGCACAGCGATCCGCCTGACGTCCTGCATGATGAGACAGTTCAGCCAGCTTCTCTGCAGCGAACAGCTTCTCCAGTGCAACATAGACGGCCCAGCATTTTCCTGCCAGATAGATGTTGTTGCGGGATTGTCCAAGTGACACATCCAGGCTGTCGTAAGTGGTAATCTCGGCTCCGCCCTTGGTACGACTGCTATCCAGCCCCATTAGACCATTGCGTTGGTGTTCATCCGGATGATCCCGGTTTAACATGCTTTCGAAGCAATCCCGAATGACGGGCAGCATCTCCTTAACAAATTCCCGATCCTGCGTCTGTTCAATATATACAGTTGCACAGCAGAGCCAGTTGACCAGTTCCTCGTGGCTCATTTGCGAGAAGCAGTCATCAATGCCCACGAGCTCATACGCCGAGTGCCCTGGACGTGAGAATACATTGGCTACGCCGATATCATGCGTGAAAGTAATGCCGCCCGGATATTCTTTCTCTTCGCCCGGGAACCGCACTTGATCTGTATAACTGTAGTGTTTCACAAACCACTCTAACTCGTTACGCACGGTCCAAGGGTTTAAGGCAAGTTCAAAATACAACTGATCTGCGGTCAGATCGAGTGTGTTCATCATCCGGTATTCGCCTTCATTTACGATCCAGAACGGCTCTCCATCCGCATCCAGCAGTTGTGTACTTGCATAATAGCTGTGAATGGAATGGGCAAGCATAAATGACTGATCTTCACTCAAAGCAGCTACTCCGAGACGTTGCTCAATTTCCTTACAGGAAGCAGTCAGCTCGTTGAAACGGTTAAGCGCATATTTCCCGGCTTCCTGGATATCTGCAAAATAACGTGTATACCAATAGGTCGTGTCCATACCCGAAGTAACGATCCCGCCGCGATAAAAACAGACGGCAAATTGGTACGTACGCTTCTCTCCGGCGGGAACGTCCATCAACAACGCAGCTGTTTCACCTAGACCGAAGGCCAGATTCTCACGATGTTTCTCCTGCAATATCTTCTCCAATGTAAATCCTCGAGCAGGCCATAGACCCTCATCCGCAGATAAAATGGCAGTTAGGCGACCTTGTCCAACCCCGGTTAATGCCCCACCCTCAGGTCCTCCGATGATACGCATGGCTGAGTAAGGATCATTTCCCTGGTAGCCAAAATATGCTTTACGCGACTGGCGTCCTTGCGTGTTATCAATTGTTATCTCCACCAGCACCGCAGGCACAAGCGCATCCATTATTGCTTCACGATCGCCACTCAGCGGTTCGGGTACAGGACGCACAGGTGAGTAAATACGGAAAGTCAGATCACCCGCCGTCCACGTATCTGTTCCCGAAGTAAACTCGCGCGTAATCTCTTCATCGCGGAACGCTGAAATTAGCGGGCGTGTTCCCTGTGCTGCCGCTGGTGTGCTCAATCCATTTTCTGTCGAGGCCGAAGACACCTGATCTGAATCCGAATTGTCCACTTTCTCTACATCATATCGAACGCTTGCATCTTCAACGGCTTCGAAAAATGGTAAAGCTTCGTAGTTCTCACTGTCGCGAGATTGTAAACCGATATATATATTCTGATCTGCTGGCTTGCCAAGCTCCAGGCCTAGTCCGCCTTTGGCTCCTTTGTATCCAAGCGTAAAGCTGGCAAAAGCCCCGATCGGTGAGTGATGGGCATTATAAAAGATGGACTTGGATGTGCTCATGAACGATGACCCCTCTCAAAATGGTTTGCATACGTTTTCATTAGCCCCATCCTACCATGGGCATTCCACCGTAGACCATGGTCAAATCAATCGGATATTTACCCAAATCAAGCTAATAGACTATAATATAAATAAAGCGGTTACATCTGTTTCTATTTTTATTAAGGGGGTCTTCCATGTCTTCCACCTATTTGCCTCCCGCTCTGGGAGAGAGTATGCATGAGGTGTTTTACCCAGATGTACAAACAACGGTGAATTTGTTCGCTATACATTTGCGAAGTGTCGGCGCGGATTGGGATTATCCAGCTCACGAACATCCACAATATGAGCTGAATTATGTAACAGAAGGCGAACAATATATGACCGTGAACGGCAAACTGTATATTCAAAAGGCTGGCGAATTGCTCCTGATTCCTCCAGGAAGCATTCATTCCAGCCTGAGCCATAACGGCAAGGGGTTTACGTATTTTTGCATGCATTTTGATATCGATGATCAGTTATTTCTCTCTTTGCTTGCACGAATCAAGCAGGTTTTGTTCGATGCAGATAGTCCGGTTACCCGCCAGATCGAGCCTGTACTTCGCAAATTAATGTCTTCTGCAGATAACCGGGCGGCGAGTACGATGGTGCAGCGCATGCAGTTGCAATCGGCGGTATTTGAGTTGTTCGGCCATTTGTGGGAGGCTGTCTCTCAGGAAGCAGCTCAAATGTTTACGGACGGATATGAAAAGATCGAACTGGCCCATCAAATTCGTAATCGGCTGCAAGGACTGGTGAGTCAGCAATTCAAGCAGGGACGTGAGTCCGACAGCCATTATGGCATTGATGATATTGCAGCAGAGCTGGGCATCAGTTCCTCACATTGTAACCGTGTATTTCGGCAGGTATATGGTCAGTCTCCGCGTGTATATTTATCTGAAATGGTTCTGCATGAAGCCAAAGTTCTGCTGGGCAACCCTAAGTTGTCGGTTCAGAACATCGCTGCCATGCTAGGTTACAAGGATATTGCCCATTTCAGTCGTCAATTCAAGCGCTGGTCAGGGATTTCACCCACACGCTACAGACAGGAACAGCCTGTTCCGGAATGAGCTTCATCCATTGAAGATCATTCCAGTATGGCCTCTACGTTGTATATGATTAAACGCCGGTTCTTTTATTTCAAAAGACGTTTAATCGTCTTCAGCTTGTTATCGTATGGCGGATATAAAATCGACAAGTTCAATCTGGTGCTCTTTTTGAGCACACTTTTCATATGAGAGAAGGTCTCCAGGCTATAACGCCCGTGATATGAACCAAGACCGGAATGTCCTACCCCTCCAAAAGGCAGACGTGGGTTGGCTACATGGGTAATCGTATCGTTAATGCATCCTCCCCCAAAAGAAACCTCGCGCATCACTTTATCTTGTAGTTGTGTATCTGATGTAAAGAGATATAGCGCCAGCGGTTTCGGCCGCTTCTCAATTCCTGCAATCGCCTCATCAATATGGGAATAACTGATAATCGGCAGAATCGGACCAAAAATTTCGTCTTCCATCGTTGCCGCTTCCCACGATTCAGCATCAATAAATGTCGGTTCAATAAAGCGGTCTTCCTCATCGGATTGACCACCATAGATGACGAGGGCTTGATCGCGTTCAATAAGGGTAGTGAGACGTTTGAAATGCGCCTTGTTGACGATTCGCCCATAATCTCGATTATGCTGAATATCTGTGCCAAAGAACATTTCCACTGCTGCTTTCATTTCGGAGATCAACGAATCTTTCACCTGTTCATGCACAAGCAGATAATCCGGAGCGATGCAGGTCTGACCCGTATTGAGCAGCTTTCCCCATATAATACGCTGTGCAGCCACTTTGATATCTGCATGCTTATCCACGATGACTGGACTTTTACCGCCAAGCTCCAGCGTCACTGGAACGAGATTTTTGGCAGCGGCCTCCATGACAATTTTGCCAACGGGTACACTTCCTGTAAAAAAGATATAGTCAAAAGGCGCATTAATAAGCGCCGTAGTTGTGTCTTTGGCTCCTTCGACCACGTGAACGTATGCTGGTTCGAATACCGAGCTAATCATCTCGCGAATAACAGCTGAGACGGCTGGTGTGTTCTCTGATGCTTTGAGGACTGCCGTATTGCCTGCTGCCAACGCACCAACCAGGGGTTCAATTAACAGCTGGAATGGATAGTTAAAAGGTCCAATAATCAATACCGCACCATAAGGCTCAGGAATGATATAACTTTTCGACCCGATCAGCGCGAATTGGGTTTTGACTTTGACCGGCTTGACCCATTTCTTCACTTGCCGAATGGTGTGCGTGATACTATCCAGCATGAATCCAATCTCTGTAGTATACGATTCGAACTCACTCTTGCCCAAATCCTGATAGAGCGCCTCAGTAAGACGGGACTCATACTTCTGAATCGCCTGTTTCAACCGGGTTAAATGTGTAATGCGAGACTCGGCCGAACGAGAAGCCCCTGAGCGAAAAAACTGCCGTTGCTGCTGTAAAATTTCTTCGACTTCATGTTCGCTTAATTCCTGCATGACACTCATATAATACAACTCCTTTTCCGAGTTAATGATTATTCGTTTAAACATACGAACATATAGTCCACATGCCTAGGCATGTTAATAACTCTTGCTTATAAGCACTCTTCTTCCAACGCCCCAACCAGTTCCTTCAATAATTCCACTGAAGACCTTAATGAAGCGGAATAATATCGCTGTGTGCCCTTCTGTTCTACGGAGATGAGCCCTTTTTCAAGCAATAACTTGAGATGATGAGATATAGCAGGCCGGGATAGGCTGAACTGCTCTGTAATTTCATTCACTGTCATGCTGCCCTTCTCACTAAGAGCAAGTAAAATTGCCTGACGATGATTGTCGCTAAGTACCTGGAATAAGGGGATGCAGGTTTGAAAAATAGATATCGCTTTTTGTCCCATGGTTTCACCTCTATTATATGTCTACAGATATCACAATTGTCACGTCTGTTGGTTTAAACATTTGAACCTAATGACTATAGTTTACTCCAGCATCCCGCTAACAGCAAGCCTTGTGCGATAAATTTTAGACTAACTCATATAAAGCGCTTCCATACTACCATACAAGTATGGTAGTATGTTCTTGAAGGAGTTGAGATTATGGAATATCCCCCTAGGTCTTCGTCCAAAGCCGAATTATTATCATCCTTAATTAACCCGTCTTCTCTGAACAAACAGGCATTCTCTTCTCGTGAGGCGGTCTATACGACGTTGAAGCAGTTGATTCTGAGTTTGAAGCTGCCTCCCGGTACTGCCATCTCGGAGAAAGAGATCTCGCTTGAGTTCAATGTAAGTCGGACCCCTGTTCGAGAAAGCTTTGTCCGATTAGCGCAGGAAGGTCTGCTGGAAGTCTATCCGCAGCGAGGTACCTATGTATCTCTGATTCAGGTTGATCTCGTGGAGGAAGCACGTTTCATGCGTGAGCAGCTTGAGCGTGCCGTCATACGGCTCGCGTGTGTCCAATTTCCAGATGAACACATGAAAATATTGGAGCAGAACCTTGCGCAGCAGCAGGAATGCATACTTGAACCGGATGATGAACGAATGTTCGGATTGGATGAGGAATTCCATAGTACTCTCTTTGCAGGCTGTAACAAAAAAAACACCTGGTCCGTGATCCAGCATATGAACGTGCATCTGAACCGGAGTCGAATGCTCCGTCTGTCTTCGGATCATCATTGGGATCATTTGCTCGAACAGCATCGATCCATGGTTCAGGCGATACAACAGCACAATGCCCAAACGGCGGAGCACATTATGCAGGAACATCTGCATTTGACCGTTACGGATCTGGCTGTCCTGCGGGATACATACCCTTCCTATTTTCAATGATGATGGATCTACCTGTTCTTTAAACTAATCTTGATGAGGTGAATGTGATGAGAATGGTTTTTCGCTGGTTTGGAGAAGGCAATGATACCGTAACACTTGACCACATCCGGCAGATTCCCGGAGTCGAAGGCATTGTATGGGCGCTGCATGATGTTCCGGCAGGTGAGGAATGGCCCATGGACAAAATTCTGGCAGTCAAAGCTGCTGCAGATCAGGCCGGGTTACATCTGGATGTCGTTGAGAGTGTTAACATTCATGAAGACATCAAGCTCGGTCTGCCTACACGAGATCAATATATTGAGAATTACAAAAAAACGATGGAAAAACTCGCCCAGGTAGGCGTTAAAGTGATCTGCTACAACTTCATGCCGATCTTTGATTGGCTGCGTACCGATTTGCATAAGGAGATGGAAGATGGCTCTACCGCCCTCTTCTACGAGAATAGCAAAATCGCCGATATTGAACCGCTGGAATTGGTTCGACGCATTACCGAAAATTCCGCATTGACGATGCCCGGCTGGGAACCGGAACGATTGCAGTATTTAACAGGTCTGTTCGAAGCCTATAAGGATGTAACAGAGGAAGATATGTGGGAACACGCTCGTTATTTCCTGCAGGAGATCATTCCTACTGCTGAACGGTTAGGTATTCGAATGGCCATTCATCCGGATGATCCGCCTTGGCCGATCTTTGGTCTGCCGAAAATTATTACGAGTCAAGACAATGTTCGCAGATATCTGAACTTGTATGATAGCCCTTACAATAGTGTAACGTTGTGCAGTGGCTCTCTTGGAGCTAATCCAAACAATGATATTATCGGTATGATCCACGAGTTCAAGGACCGTATTCCTTTTGCTCATATCCGTAATGTAAAAATCTATGATAATGGAGACTTTATCGAGACATCCCACCGCAGTCAGGATGGAAATGTCGATATTGCCGGTGTTGTGGAAGCCTATCACGATATTGGATTTGAAGGTTATGCACGACCGGATCATGGACGTCATCTCTGGGGAGAACAATGTAGACCGGGATATGGACTCTATGATCGGGCTCTGGGAATTATGTATCTGTGGGGCGTTTGGGACTCCCTGCAAAGGAGGTCAAAAGCATGAGTGAATATACCAAAGAAAGATCAACTCGTCTGGAAGGCAGAACAGCTGTAATTACTGGCGGGGCAGGTGTTCTATGTCGTTCTATGGCTGAAGAGCTCGCGCGACATGGCGCAAGTGTAGCCATTCTGAACCGTACCGTATCCAAAGGGGAAGAAGTTGTTGCAGCAATTGAGTCTGCGGGTGGAAAAGCGATCGCTGTAGCTTGTGATGTGACCCAGACCGATAGTGTAATAGCGGCAGCAGCTGTTGTTCAGGAGAAGCTTGGACCTTGCGATATCCTTATTAACGGAGCGGGTGGCAACCATGCCAGCGCCAATACCACGAATGAAATTTTCAGACAGGAAGATTTGGAGCAGCCGGATATCACTACTTTTTTTGATGTAAGTGTCGAGGGATTCCGTCAGGTGATGGATCTGAACTTTGTTGGGTCCCTCATCCCTACCCAAATCTTCGCAAGACAAATGATTGAACGTGATGTTCCAACTACCGTCATTAATATTTCGTCCATGAGTGCCCCTTCGCCCATGACCAAAGTTCCTGCATACAGTGCAGCCAAAGCGGCGATTAACAATTTCACGCAATGGCTTGCGGTACATCTGGCCGAATCGGGAATCCGAGTAAACGCCATTGCACCAGGATTCTTCCTGACTGAACAAAACCGTAATCTGCTGCTTAAGCCGGATGGCTCGCCGACCGAACGTTCAAGTAAAATCATTGCGCACACGCCAATGCGTCGCTTCGGCAAACCGGAAGATCTTCTAGGCACGCTGATGTGGCTGGCAGATGAACGTCAGTCCGGTTTTGTTACAGGTACGGTTATTCCTGTAGATGGTGGGTTTATGGCTTACTCGGGTGTATGACCTCTATTCTATTTACTATTCCATGGATTGACCGAATTAAAGATATGTAACGAATGATTAACCGAAGCCTGGAGCACTTAGCCAGGTTTCGGTTTTTTGCGTTCAAGAATAAGATTATCCAGCCTAGGAAAAGCTTGTTATAGCCCACAAATATGCTGGGTGGAATTAAAGAATGGCTTCAAGCATTCACATTTTCAATCTGTAAGATGAAGCGAAGGAAGGTGATACATACATGATGGAAGAAACATGGGTTGTTGCTGTGCGATCGATTATCGCCTTTCTGACCCTGATCATCTATACCCGGGTGCTAGGCAAACAACAAATGGGCAACTTGACGTATTTTGATTACATTAACGGTATTACGATCGGTTCCATCGCAGGTACATTTGCGACCGATCTATCTTCCAAGGCGTGGATTCATTTTGTGGCCTTGACCATTTTCACCATTATCACGATTATTTTTCAGTATATTACGCTGAAAAATCGTACCATCTCCAAACTGATGGACTCTGACCCCACACTGATCATCCAGAATGGTAAAATTCTCGAACAAAACCTGAGTAAAATGCGTGTGAAATTTGACGAATTGACCATGATGCTGCGGCAAAAGGATGTATTTGACATCACTACGCTGGATTATGCCATTCTTGAACCGGACGGCAGTCTCTCTGTTGTGTTGAAACCAGAGAATCAACCGGTAACCGCGAAGGACATGCATATGCATCCTGCCAAGAGCAAGCTGATGACCGAGATTATCATTGATGGCGTGCTGATTAAGCAAAATCTGGAGGAACGAAACAAAGATACGAACTGGCTCAGCGAGCAGCTTAAAAAGCAAAAAGTGACGATACAGGATATTGCTTTTGCCGCCATATT
Organism: Paenibacillus sp. RU5M; assembly: GCF_900221055.1. NCBI lineage: Bacteria > Bacillati > Bacillota > Bacilli > Caryophanales > Paenibacillaceae > Paenibacillus > Paenibacillus sp. RU5M. The sequence continues at coordinate 56,105 of NZ_OBQM01000006.1, forward strand.
GCCTAACGATAAATTGTATATTGATCTATTTAAAGATAAGATCACCGAAAAAATCGATATGGGCGATTATGAGGGGCCTTTCTAAATTTACATGAAGGAGGCGATTGAATGAAATCGCGTTTCTGGTTGCTGTATGTGCTTCCGATCTGCCTCATTCTTGTGTTCGTTGCGATAATGGCAAGCGGAGCCCTTCTCAAAAAGCCCTTTGGTGCTGATGATCGCTTGCTTGAATCTGTACAAACATTGCAGAAACAGGTTGAGGGCAAAAAATGGACTGAAGCCAAGTCCCAAATCGATTACGCGATGAAAGCCTGGGACAAGATCGTCAATCGCATACAGTTCAGTGTGGAGCGTGAGACGATTTACGATATTCTGGGTACCCTTGCAAGGATGAAGGGCGGTATTGCCGCAGAGGATGATAAGGCGATCATGGAAGAAATTTATTACTTTTATGTGTTATGGGACAATCTTGGAGATTGACACGAAGACACGCAAAAAGGCACTCTCCTTTAATAAAAAAGGAAGTGCCTTCTCTGTTTTCTAAACATTACGCCCGCGTAATCCACGGGATTTTGACGTGCGGACTGTGCTTTCTTTTCGGAAAAAGAGCGTCAGTGCTCCCTTCGCACACCACAGTGCAAACAGTGCAAATAACGTTCCCCAGAACAGTGCCGGGAGAAATGTCTGCTGAGCCAGATTGGCTGCATCCCCTGCCCGGGAAGGCTGTGTCCAGGACATTAGCCCAACATACATGGCACTAACTACGGACTCTTCCAGTGTGAGGAAAGCCAGTAACAAATAATAGAATTTCGCGATTTTGGCACCAAAGATCATAATCACAACATTCAGCGCACTGAAGCCTGTAAGCCAGAGCATGCCGAATTCTCCCCTTACGTAGAAGAGAAGCGACACAAGAGCTACACCCGTCATAATGCCGAGCCCCCACATGTGCCGTCCTTTCCGGTAAAGATAGAATAACAGCCAGGCAAAGAGAGATGCCGTGACATAGCCCGCCAAGGAAACCAATATAGATCTGCCTGGTGTCAGCATGGATGAATATGTAACGCCACTGTGATCAGCGTATAACTCAATGCGCAATACTTTGCCGGATAACAACAGCGTTACCAGTGCATGGCCAAATTCGTGTATCATCGTATCCAGGTTACGGAACAATGAAGAAAATGGGATAAAGCGGGTCAGTAGCGCTGAACCCACCAGAAACAGTATGGTTTTGAGCCATTTATTCAATCAGGTCCTACCTCCTTGCTTCCGAGTAAAAATACCTATCACTATACTACGTGGCTACATTATAATCGTTTCGATCCATGAAATGTGCGGCGCAATATTGCATCCACCAGCAGAAACTCCGGTTATGACCTATGAAAAAAGAAGACAGATCATATCGACCCGTTCCTGTCTCCAGTGTGGCAAGCAATCTATTGCGCATCTGCGACAGCGCATAAGTCACAAATCGATCGGCTGCCTCATTTTGTATAAGTGTAACATAGGCATAAAGGGAATGATCTATCGGCTCATCGAGCGGGCTCACACCAGCACAAGAAAACTCGGTACGTACGCCCGCTCTGTGAAGCAAAGTCAAGGCATTAACTAACTCAGCATCCACTTCGACATCGTTCCAAATCTCCGTTCTCTTCGCTGCCACGGTCTGCTTCTCGCGTTCCGTCCACTGCATTAACTCCAGCTTGCGTCTTCTCCATAGATGGGCAGGCTGCTGGCTTAATAGTACTTCCTGTTCTTCATCTGAATCCATAAGGCGTTTCCTCCCGTTCCCCGCATGATCTCCGTCACATTGAACAACGAAAAGAGCACATCCCTGTGCTCTCTGCGTGGCCAAAGGCAAAGGAATGGCTGTGCCATTCCTCAGCATGTTGTATTATTGTACCTTTTTCGATGACGGGCATCAAATGGGTTCTCTTTTTTCGTAAATTCAACTTGTTAAAGTAGCAAAACCGCTATTCATTCAGTGCCAGTTTCAGTGCCTCCAAATTCTGCCGCATTACGCCGATGTAATCCATTCCTGTAGCAATTTCCTCTTCCGTCAACCCTTCAATCGGGTTCAATACTGCCGTTTTGGCCCCTACTTCACTGGCGATAGTCTCTGACACTTTGGATGAAACCAACGTTTCAAAGAAAATCGTCTTCACCTGATGCTCCTTGGCAAAATCAATAACGGATGCCATTTGCGCTGCGGAAGGCTCTTGTTCAGGAGACAGACCGGCAATCGGTACTTGCTGCAGACCGTATTCCTTTGCAAGATAACCGAACGCAGCATGCTGTGTGATGAAATCTTTACGTTTGCTGTCTGCTACAGCTGCCTTGAAATCCTGATCCAGTGCCTCCAGTTTGGCAACATAGGCATCGGCATTTTGCTTGAATTGCTCTGTATGTTCAGGCGCAGCCTGTGCGAGTCCAGCCTCGATATTTCGTACTTCCTTCACGGCAAGTGCAGGTGACAGCCAAACGTGGGGATCAAGTCCACCGTGATCATGATCATGTGTATGTCCTTCTTCTGCTTCGGCGTCATGATCGTGATTATGCTCCTCTGTTGTCGCTTCATCCGCATGGTCATGCGTGTCGGTTGTATCGGCATGTTCGTGATCATGCTCCTCTTCTTCCGATCCTTCCAGCAGATCGATCCCATGACTCGCTTCCACTTGAATGAGTTTGGCATTGCTCAGACTATCCGTAACTTGATCGATCCAGGATTCCATTCCCGCCCCATTATAAACAAGCACATCCGCTTTTTCGATGCTCGCAATATCCTGTGGTGTCGGCTCCCAATCATGTGGCTCCATACCCGCAGGAACGAGTGTATGAACATTAGCCAGATCACCCGCTACATTTTTGGTGAATTCATACATTGGATAAAAGCTGACTTCAACGTTCAGTTTGGCCTCTTCGGTCTCTGCAGGTGCTGGCGTGTTAGCCGAGCTGGTACTGGAATCGGAAGCGGACTGATTTTGTCCACAACCGGCTACGATAAGTGTAAGACTGAATAATAGTGCAAGAGCTGATTTTTTATTGAATTTCATGTGGCGTATTCTCCCTTGAATGTATGAATAGAGTTGCACGTTGTTGTTTTCTCTCTTTACGATGACGTTTACGGTTATATCGTCCAATCAGCTTTTGTGCTGATATACCAATCAATAGAAAGACCAACAGGATGAGAGCAATCGTTCCTCCCGGTGGTGTGTTTAGATGGTAAGAGGTTGTTAGTCCGCTAAAAATACCAATTAATCCAGTGACGACAGCAATAAGGATCGCTGCCGCAAAGCTGCGTGACAATCTCAGTGCCAGGGCAGCGGGCAGTACAATTAAAGCAGACACAAGCAATACGCCGACAATCGGCATGGCTGAAGCAACGGTCATTCCTGTCAGAATGGCAAATGCAAAGGATAAACCTTTAACCTGAATGCCTCCAATGGAAGCTGTCTCTTCATCAAACGTCAAATTGTACAGTGGCCTTCTGAGCACGATGAAAAAAATCAGTCCGATGACGCACACAGCCGCCATAATCCATAACTGCATATCACTAACGGCAACGATGGAACCGAACAGGTAAGAGCTGAATGTCTTGGACAGATTGGTTTTCAGACTCATGAGCACCACAGCAAGGGCCAGACCCGACGTCATAATGATCGCTACAGGCACCTCGCTATATGTCAGGTAATTTCGCCGGAGTTGTTCCACCAGCAATGCGCCGATAATCGCAATCGCAAATCCACAGATCACCGGATCTAGGTTCATCACAGAACCCAGGGCAACCCCTGCCAATGAAACATGGGACAACGTATCCGCCATTAGCACCTGCCGTCGCAGCATCAGATAGACTCCTAAAATTGGAGCAATGACTCCGATCAGTCCGCCTGCCCAGAAAGCACGCTGCATGAATTCGTATTCAAACACTGCCATTCCTCACTTTCTTGCCGCTCAAGAGTAATCGTCCGGTCCAACCGGTTGCCCATCTCTTCTAATCCGTGGGTGACCATAATAATGGTCAGTCCATGAACGTCTGCATAATGGCGCATCAGATCATAGAACCCTTCACGGCTGCGCCGATCCATGCCTGTAGTCGGCTCATCCAGCACGAGTACCTGCGGCTGGCCTGCCAAGGCTCTGGCAATGCAGATTCGCTGCTTTTGTCCACCAGATAGTTCTCCAACCCGGGCGTTGCGATATTCCCACATGCCGACTTCCCGCAAGCTGCGTTCCACAATGGCTTCCTGCTCGGATGTGAATCTGCGGAACAAGCCGAGTTTGCGGTAACATCCGGATCGCACCAGTTCGATCACCGTACTGGGAAATCCACTGTTGAATGATGCTACCTGTTGAGGTACATATCCGATGTTCAACTTACTGCCACGTACGGACTGCACATTCATATGTACCGTGCCGCTCCAGGGCTGTAACAGCCCCAGCAGCAATTTCAGCATGGTTGTCTTCGCAGAACCATTCGGTCCTGTAATGCCGACAAACTCCCCCACATGGATATCCAGCGACAGTTGGTCAATGACTGGCTCTTTGCCGTATCCGAATACCACATCACGCATGGAAGATAGAATCATGGCTTTTCCTCTTTTCGTAAATATTACGATTTAAAAACGACAAAAAAAAATTATCTTGTTTCCCGGTGAATGGTCATTTTCTTTAATCGTGGTGAATACTTCTTCAATTCGATCCGTTCCGGATGGTTACGCTTGTTCTTGGTTGTTGTATAGTTGCGATCTCCGCACTCGGTGCAGGCTAAGGTTACAATGACTCTCATGGATATGGCCTCCTTTGATCTATTTAATCGTAATAATTACTATTTAATGAGTTTAGTCCATGCTTTTATGTTTGTCAACCCTTCACCTACTAAAGTAAAATTTTGTATGCACATCACAATTTCATATGATATACTGCTTTGGTATCATTATAATTTACCTACGGAGGAACTAGATGAAGATCAAAAAATCAACTTTTATTGGGTCATTGGTAGCATGCAGTTTGGCATTCGGTGCCCTGGGTGTGGCAGCTTCAAACGGAATTCAGGATATTGAAGCAGCACTCGACAGCAACATTAGCTTTAAAGTAAACGGTTTGTCTTGGACACCCAAGAATGAAGCTGGAGACAAACTGAATGCATTGGTTTATGACGGTGATGTTTACTTGCCTGTAAGTACCACAGCAGAAGCATTGGGAGCCAACGTATCTCTGAATGTTAGCAACAAAGTTGTAAGTATTACTAATTCAGGTAGCGGTAAGTCTAGTAGTTCAAGTAATAATAACAGCAGTACAGGTACTAAAGGTTCTGAAGATTCAAGTAAAACAAGTAGTTCGAGCACTTCAGGCTCAATCAAGATGACTGGAACTGATGCTCAGATGATAGCCAAATTGCAAAAAGAATCTCTAACACTGATTAAAATGTATGGTAAAGCACTTAAAACGGGCAGTACTAGTGAGTTTGATAAATACATAGATGACAAAGTCATTGAAAATGCCGAGATTGACTTTTTTGATCGAGGCAAGCAGTATCAAAAAGATAAATTCAAGACTAAAGTTAAAGGTCTCATTGAAGCAAATGATAAAAAAACACTGACCAAATATGCAGATCAATTGATTAACATCAAATCAGCTGATTTTAAAGTGATTTCAATGAATGACAAAACCAAAATAAGTCAAAGTTACAAAGCCATTTATTATCCACAAGGGTGGACGGGTTCTTTTGGAGTATATCTTTCCTTTGTGTTTAGTCCGCAAAAAAGCGGCAACGGCGATTTTTATCTTGGCGATTTGTACTTTAGCTAAAATCCTTAATCCAATACAATCATTGATCTTCAGGTGCACCATTGAACTTGAAGATCTTTTTCTTTTCACTTCAACTCCATGCTGGAAATGGATCTTTCAGTTCTCGCCAGTTCATCAGCATCTCTTCTTCGGTTAGGAGTGTCTCATCTAACGTCCGTTCGATCTCCAGTCGGTCCATGTCTATCCCGATGAACACCAGTTTCGTAACCCGATCGCCCCACTGCTCATCCCAATCCGGAATCGGCGGAAGAGTATCACCAAAATGCATTTGTCGCTCTTCGTCACTCATCGCGCCTACCCACAACCCTGCTGGTCCCAACTGCTTGGATGTTCCCGCATGACTGAACGATACCGCCATATGGTTACGTGTAGCCAGCCACATTAAACCTTTGGAACGTACAATGGTCTCGGGCCATTTCGCAATCCAGCGAAGCAAACGCTCCGGATGAAACGGACGTTTCCGATGGTACACAAATGAGTGAATGCCATACTCCTCTGTCTCGGGTGTGTGTTCTTCCTTCATTAATTCGCGGATCCAACCCGCAGACTGGCTTGCTTTTTCAAAATCAAACCGTCCGGTATTCAATATCTCCCTCGGGTCAATCTGTCCATGTGTGGTGCGAATAAGTCGGGCTTCCGGCTGCATCGCGTGTAGTGCTTTCTCAAGTTTGAGTAATTCATCTTCCGATACCAGATCACACTTGTTCAAAATCAGCACATCACAGAATTCAACCTGATCCGTCAGCAGATGAACGATCCCTCGTACATCGTCCTCTCCGGCTTCCTGGCCCCGATCCTTCAACGTTTCTTTGGAATAGAAGTCGCGCCAGAACTGGGCAGCATCCACTACTGTCACCATCGTATCGAGCCGCGTAAATTTCGTTAAATCGATCCCCAGCTCTTCATCAATATACGTAAATGTCTGGGCAACGGGGACTGGCTCACCAATACCTGTCGATTCAATCAATATATAGTCAAAAGAACCATCCAGCGCAAGCCGCTCCACCTCTTTTAGCAAATCCTCACGCAGCGTGCAGCAGATGCAGCCATTGGACATCTCCACCAGCTTCTCATCAATACGTGACAATCCACCACCATCCCGGATCAAACCAGCGTCAATATTAACTTCACTCAGGTCATTCACAATGACAGCGACTCGCATACCCTCTCGATTATGAAGCACATGGTTAAGTAATGTCGTTTTGCCTGCGCCCAGATATCCACTTAAAACCGTCACCGGAACTCGGGGTAGTACTTGTTGTTGTTCTGTCATTTTAATTACTCCCTTCCATTTATCCTCTTAAAACTAAAAAAATCGGAATGCTATGTAGCTTACACTCTACCGATGGGCTGAAAAATAATCATTAATTAATAGTAATTATTACGATTAATAAAACAAACTATAACTGAACATCGTTTCTTTTGTCAACATTAGAAGTTTTTAAGGTCCAGATATGTAAATCGTAAAAATGTTGATTAATTACTGCGAACGAGTATGATGGGGACGGTACAAGCATATATTTTACCAAAGTTCCGGTTCTGGAGGTTTATCCCATGAAAATGGCAGCCAATCTTAAGCTCCTGTCATTCCTGATTCCCTGTGCATTTCTTGTTCCCGTGTTGATCACGATGGCTCCCAATCTGAAAGGAGCATGGAACAGCGAAGCCTTACAAAATATGAAAACAGTATTCATCAGCATTTTCCTCGAAGCCGCTCCCTTTCTGCTCATAGGGGTGCTGTTATCTTCGCTAATGCAATGGTTTGTATCTGAGGAAATGATTCGCAAACTAACGCCTAAGAACCCCGTCGGAGGTGTGCTGGTAGCGGGTCTGCTGGGAATCGTTTTCCCCATCTGCGAATGTGGCATGATTCCGGTCGTGCGACGGTTGATGCATAAAGGCATGCCCCCCTATATCGCGGTGACCTTTATTCTTAGCGGCCCTGTAGTAAATCCAATTGTCTTTACCGCGACCCTGCTCGCTTTTCCTTCCCATCCCGAAATTACGATCGCCCGTATGGGACTGGCCTTTGCTGTAGCAGCTGCGATCGGTGGTCTGGTGTATATGTTCGTCCGCCAGAATCCATTGCGTAAACCGAAGGCTACAGTGACGGAGGTCAAGACACATCCCGGATTTAAAATGGCACAGCCTCATTCCCATTCTACCGATCATGATCACGTGCACGATAAAAACTGGCGCAGCTTTTTCATCCATGCGGGTGACGAATTTGTTGATATGAGCAAATATTTGGTGATTGGTGCTCTAATAACAGCCTGCATTCAAACCTTTATCAGCCGCAGTGATCTCATTTCTCTGGGTAACGGGCCTGTTGCCTCCTATGCCTTCATGATGGGTTTTGCGTATGTATTGTCTCTCTGTTCGACATCCGATGCGTTCGTAGCCTCAGCCTTCTCTCACACGTTTGCGTTAGGGCCGCTATTATCCTTTCTCGTTCTCGGTCCAATGCTTGATTTCAAAAGCACATTGATGCTGCTCTCCACCTTCCGCACCCGGTTTGTTCTTGGCTTGAGCCTGGTGATTATTGCGTTGGTTTTCGCGGGATCGTGGTTGATTAACCTTTTGGCATGAGCATGTATGAATGTATTATCTGATCAAAAGAGGTGATTACATGAACCATCCTGGTTATACAGTGACCAAAGCTCCGGTTACCAAATCTCACCCTATCCAGTGGCATAACCTGATTCGTGCGCTGTGGATCGGCGGGCTCGCCTTATACATCATTCATTTGAATACAACGGATTCTCTTCATTATTACTTGGCGCCGACGATGCAGCGATTGCTACTCTGCTGCCCTGTTCCCTTTTTGTTCATTGCCGCCATCATGGCCTGGCACGGACTATTCGGTAATAGCCAGCTCCATTGCGACTGTGAGCATCCGCCTCCTTCAGGATGGGGACGCAGCTCGCTGATGTATGGATTGATTGCCATTCCATTAGTACTTGGTTTTCTTTTGCCGGATCAGGCACTAGGCAGTTCTATGGCCAGTCAAAAAGGCATGTCCCTAACCTATGGACCTCCGGAAATTCGGCGAAAAGAACCCTTATCTGATACAGTAGAACTGGACATTAAAGATCTATCCAAAAAAACTGCAAATGTTGAATCATCTGTGCCTGCCACGAAAGTACAATTCGTTCCCCCGGATGAGTACAGTCGTGAATTTGCCGAACTGGCAGAGAAGTTATATGCGGAATCAGTCATAAAGATATATCCTGAAATTTTCTCCGAGACATTAGGTTCGATCGATATGTTCCAACGACAATTTGCAGGCAAGGCTATCAGCCTTACCGGGTTTGTATATCGAGACAAAAGTATGGAGCATGAATCTCATTTTGCATTAGGGCGATTTCTCGTGATGTGCTGCCCAGCAGACGCGGCACCCTTTGGTGTGATGATTCATGTCCCGAATGCAGACAGCTATCCTACAGACAGCTGGGTACAAATCGATGGCACCATTGGTTCTGCTCAAGTGAATGGTGAGGACACCATTGAGATTCGGGCGACGAAGGTAACTCCGGTCGATCAGCCATCTACCCCATACATTTATACCAGTGCAGATTCAGTTGTGACGTATGATGAATTGCAAAATAAATAAGAAAAGCCCCGAAGCTATGGAATGCATAACTTCGGGGCTTTAAATTTTATTCCGGCATCAGGTTAACCTTGTATACCTGATATATTATTCAGTTACGATATCATGCACCAATACAGGAGCATCCGCATGATCTGCAATAGTAATGTTCTCTTTGATCTTCGCGATTACGTCTGCTACGTCTTCACGATTCGCATGGATGGTTACGAGTGATTCACCAGCTTTAACCTGGTCACCCACTTTTTTGTTGAGCATCAAGCCCACAGCAAGATCGATCTCGGATTCTTTTGTTGCACGGCCTGCGCCGAGCAGCATTGCTGCAGTTCCGATTTCATCAGCGACGATACCAGCTACATATCCGTCTTTATCCGCTGGTACTTCAACCAGATATTTCGCTTGTGGCAAGCGATCTGGGTGATCTACAACTGAAGCGTCTCCACCTTGATTTGCCAGGAAGTCCTTGAATTTCTCCAGCGCTTTACCGTTCTGGATCACTTCTTTCAATTTCTCCTCAGCATGCTCCAGGGAGTCTGCTTTACCAGCAAGGAATACCATTTGACGTCCAAGCGCCAGACAGAGTTCTTCCAGATCCTTCGGTCCTTTACCTTGCAGCGTAAGAATGGCTTCTTTCACTTCAAGCGCGTTACCGATAGCGAGGCCCAGTGGTTGGGACATATCGGAAATGACAGCCATTGTTTTACGTCCTACATTGTTACCGATGCTTACCATGGCATGTGCCAGTTCTTTCGCATCTTCTGTTGTCTTCATGAATGCACCAGCACCCGTTTTGACATCTAATACGATCGCATCGGCACCTGCTGCAATTTTCTTACTCATGATGGAGCTTGCGATCAGTGGGATGGAGTTAACGGTAGCTGTAACGTCACGCAATGCATAGAGCTTTTTGTCTGCCGGCGTGAGGTTGCCACTTTGCCCGATAACGGCTACTTTATGTTCGTTAACGAGGCGGATGAACTCTTCTTTCTCCAACTCGACGTGGAAACCTGCAACAGATTCCAGTTTGTCCGTTGTACCACCAGTGTGACCCAATCCACGTCCGGACATTTTGGCAACTGGAACATCCAGAGCAGCAACAAGCGGTGCCAGTACCAGCGTTGTAGTATCGCCAACACCTCCTGTGGAGTGCTTGTCTACCTTGATACCTTCGATTGCGGACAGATCAATGGTCTCGCCCGAGTTCACCATGGACATGGTCAAATCTGCGCGTTCCTTATCAGTCATATCCTTGAAGAATACAGCCATCGCCCAAGCGCTGACTTGATAATCAGGGATTTCGCCTTGTGTGTATCCTTGAACAACAAAATCAATCTCAGCTGTTGTCAGTTCTTTTCCGTCGCGTTTCTTAGCAATAATGTCTACCATTCTCATGATGATCTCTCCTTCGTTGTGGGTGATTTGTATAGAACACTTTGTTGTTAGTCCGTTACGGACCCGGATCGTTCTTTCGATCGCTGTTGTCTCCAAGTTTTTTTTATCCATTTTGTAATGGAGAAAACCTGGAGACAAAGGCGAACGCTTCGCTTCTACAGAATCGATTCCGATTCCTCCACTACGCTCGTGGAACAAAAGTTTCGATTAAAATCAATTGATACTGATAAATTAAGTGATTTTTACAGCGTAATTGCTGTTTCCAGTGCTACGACCATCATGTCGTTGAACGTTTTTTGGCGCTCTTCGGCGGAAGTCTCTTCACCTGTCAGCAAGTGGTCACTTACAGTCAGGATCGTGAGTGCGTTTACGCCAAATTTGGCTGCGAGTGTGTACAGTGCAGTTGTTTCCATCTCAACGCCCAGTACGCCGTGCTGCATCAATTTCTCAGTCACGGAACGATCGTCACGATAGAAGGAATCCGAGCTGAATACGTTACCGACGTGAATTTTCATGCCTTTGGCAGTTGCGCGGTCATAGGCTTCTTTCAGCAGTGAGAACGACGCGATGGGGGAGAAGTCATATCCACCAAATACGAGCTTGTTCATGCTGGAATCGGTACATGAAGCTTGAGCAAGGATAACATCACGAACACGTACATGTTCTTGCATACCTCCGCAAGTTCCGACACGAATCAGGTTTTTTACACCGTATTCGCTGATCAGTTCGTTAGCATAGATGCTGAACGATGGAATCCCCATGCCCGAGCCTTGCACCGAGATACGGTGTCCTTGATATGTACCCGTGAATCCGAGCATTCCTCGAACTTCGTTGTAACAAACGACATCTTCAAGGTACGTATCTGCAATAAATTTTGCACGCAATGGATCTCCTGGCAAAAGGATTGTTTCTGCGATATCTCCGGGTTTAGCTCCAATATGTGTACTCATGATTAAATCTCCTCCAGTTATCCATATGATTGAATGAAGGCCAGGAACCGGAACAGCCGAAGGTGTCCCCGTGGTTATCCTGTCCAACTTTATGTTTCAAGAAAATAACAGCTTTCCCCAAGTTCAGTTAAAGATAAAAATGTTGACTATTTCAAATCCTTCAGGAAGCTTGTGCCATATTCAGGCAGTTTCACTCCGAAGTTCTCAGCTACAGTTGCTCCAACATCCGCAAACGTACTGCGCAGTTCAAGCTTTTTGCCCCCACTGAAGCGTGGAGAGTACACAAGCAGTGGCACATACTCACGTGTATGGTCCGTTCCGCGGTAGGTTGGGTCATTACCATGGTCAGCTGTGATGAGCAGCAGATCATCGTCTGTCATTTTGCTGAAGATCTCTGGCAGACGAGCATCATACTCTTCAAGTGCTTGAGCATAACCTTGTGGATCACGACGGTGACCGAACAGGGCATCGAAGTCAACCAGGTTCAGGAAGCTGAGTCCAGTGAACGCCTCATCCATCGTTTCGGACAGTTTGTCCATGCCATCCATGTTGGAGACGGTACGTACAGACTTGGTTACACCTTCGCCATCGTAGATATCTGCGATTTTACCCAAAGCGATCACGTCAAATCCACCATCTTTAAGTTCATTCATCACGGTACGGCCAAAAGGTTTGAGCGCGTAATCATGACGGTTAGCTGTACGCTTCCAGTCACCCGCTTCACCTACAAATGGACGTGCAATAATGCGGCCCAGCATATACGGATCTTCAAGTGTAATTTCACGGCAGAACTCACAGATTTCATACAGTTCTTTCAGTGGAACAACATCCTCATGGGCTGCAATTTGCAAAACCGAATCCGCGGATGTGTATACGATGAGCGCGCCAGTTTCAACATGCTCTGCACCCAGCTCATCCAGAATTTCCGTGCCGCTGGCCGGTTTGTTACCGATCACTTTACGGCCTGTTTTTTCCTCAATGCGTTGAATCAACTCATCCGGGAATCCGTCTGCGAACACGCGGAATGGGGTATCAATGTAAAGACCCATCAGTTCCCAGTGACCCGTCATGGTGTCTTTTCCTCTGGATGCTTCCTGCATCTTGGTGTAAAAGGCTTTTGGTGCATCCGCTACAGGCACACCTTCAATGTCCTTAATATTGGACAGTCCAAGACTGGCCATATGCGGCATCTTCAATCCTCCGCGTTCACGTGCAATGTGACCAAAGGTGTCGACATCGAAATCATCGAATTCCGCTGCATCCGGCGCTTCACCAATTCCCACTGAATCCATAACGATCAGATGTACTCTTTTGAATGTTGACATAACTTAAGCACTCCTTCCAATAATCCGGCTTTTACAAGAACAGTCCGGCGATGATCGCAGACAGCACGCTGACAAGCGATGCACCGTAAAGCAGTTTCAGACCGAAGCGGGCCACCACATTACCTTGTTTCTCATGAAGTCCCTTCACCGCACCGGCAATAATACCGATCGAGGAGAAGTTGGCGAACGATACGAGGAAGACGGATACGATACCTGTTGTTCTGGCAGACAATGTAGTCTGTTTGGTCAGATCAAGCATGGCAACGAATTCGTTGGATACCATTTTGGTAGCCATAATACTTCCCGCTTGAATCGCTTCTTTCCACGGAACACCCATAATGAAGGCAAATGGTGCAAACACATAACCAAGCAGTTCCTGGAACGAAATGCCGAGCACTGCACTGAAGATCCCGTTAACCAGTGCGATCAAAGCAACAAAACCGATTAACATTGCTGCTACGACGATGGCAACTTTGAAACCATCCAAAATGTACTCGCCCAACATTTCGAAGAAGGATTGTTTTTCCTCTTCCTGTACTTCCAATATATCTTCTTCCTCGGAAACCTCATAAGGATTCACGATGGAAGCAATGATAAAACCGCCAAACAGATTCAGCACAAGTGCCGTAACCACATATTTCGGATCAATCATGGACATATAGGCACCGACAATCGACATCGATACCGTGGACATCGCCGAGGCACACAAGGTGTACAGCCGATGTTTCGGCAGCAACCCAATTTGTTTTTTCACAGAAATGAACACTTCAGATTGCCCCAATACAGCCGAAGCAACCGCGTTATATGATTCCAGTTTGCCCATTCCGTTGACTTTGCTTAATACCAGACCAATATATTTTATAACAAAAGGTAAGATTCGGATATACTGCAATATCCCAATGAGCGCTGAGATGACGACGATCGGCATCAATACACTGAGGAAGAACGGCGCGCCCCCACTGTCTGCACCAACGGTAGTCAAGCCACCGAATACAAATGAGATACCGTCATTTGCATAGCCAAGCAAACTTTCAAATACAGTCGCGAAACCGCCAATCAAAAACGTACCGATTTCTGTGTTCAACAATGCGTATCCCAATATAACTTGCAAAACAATCATGATAATTAGTGGACGATATCGGATCTTCTTCTTACCGTTGCTGACCAGATAAGCTAGTCCAAAGACAACAAGTATACCAAGAAGGGCAATTAGGAATTTCATTCTATCTCTCCTTTGAAGGTAGTTAAGCCGGATGATCATTCAGCTCAAAGGTTTCCCATATATGTGATGAATTAACCTTTCAGAAAACGGTTGAAGCGCTTACAATAAATTCGGTTTTTTATAATTCTGTTTTAATTAAAAATATAGAAAATTTGGATCAGCTTTAAAACTTGTTCTCCACATCCATTTATAGATATGAAGAACAAGTTAAACCCTTTTAAAGCATCCAAGCATTCCATCTAGTGGAATTTATCGAGCTAAGTTACTCACGATTTAATAATTAGATGTAGATTGTTCGCCTTGCATGATTTTCACACCGGAACTTGCGCCAATCCGAGTTGCTCCTGCATCGATCATTTTTTGCATGTCTTCCAGACTACGCACACCGCCGGAAGCTTTAACGCCTACATCTGGACCTACGGTACGACGCATCAAAGCGATGTCTTCTGGTGTTGCTCCACCCGTAGAGAAACCTGTGGACGTTTTGACAAAATCAGCTCCAGCTTTTACTGCTGCCTGACATGCACGTACTTTCTCTTCATCCGTCAACAGACAAGTTTCGATAATGACTTTCACCAAAGCTTTACCCGCTGCTGCTTCAACAACTGCACGGATATCCTGTTCAACAACGTCATCTTTACCATCTTTCAAAGCACTAATGTTGATGACCATATCCACCTCAGTAGCACCTTTAGCAATCGCGTCTTTAGTTTCGAATGCTTTGGTCTCGGAAGTGGAAGCTCCCAGAGGGAAACCAATAACGGTACAAATATCTACGCCAGTACCTTGAAGCTGTTCAGCAGCATAAGCAACCCAGCCTGGGTTAACACATACAGAAGCAAATTGATATTGTTTCGCTTCTTCGGTCAATTTGGCCATTTCACTTTGTGTTGCATCTGCACGAAGCAAGGTATGATCTATCATTTTGGCTAATTGTGGTGTAGTCAATTAAATCTCCCCTTATCTGAACTAGTTATTTTCTATATCCCTACCCTAACATGAACATATGTAAAAATCAATATGAACTTTTGTTCATCATTGAAATCTTAACACATTCCATGGAAACTTCATTAAACAAAAGGCTTCCCTCACCAAGATGAAATCGTACAGTATAGCTTCTGTCTAAGAAAGCAAAACATCCGCCCATGTCGCGTGGCAGATGTTGTCATCCATTGAATTATAATCGGAGCAAAGCCTGAGCTGTGTATTGATCTGTTACCAAAATGTTGGCGTAATGACCTTTGAGCGCAGCATGAATGGCTTCTATTTTACGTTTTCCCCCGGCCACGAGAATCGATTTTTCCTTATTTCGCAGCTCGGCCAGGTCAATTCCGACGGTTCTGTTGTTAATCTCATCACTGATCAAGCGGCCCTCGGCGTCAAAAAAACGTGAACAAATGTCACCTGCACCTGAATGCATCAGCAATTGCTGTTCTTCATCATTAAAGTACCCCAGTCTGAACAAAAGTGCATCTTCCTTCACTGTACCTACGGTAAACATGGCAATATTCGCCTGTCGGCCAAGCTCCACGATCCTGCCAATATGTCGGTCTGCTTCTACCATTTTTTTGACTTCAATGTTATCGAAGATCACGGGCAAAGGCAAATATCGGGGAACCGTATGGAAAGCTTCCGCAAATAAATGAACAATTTCTGCCGCATACGTATTCACGTGGGAATGACTTACGCCTCCCTTAAGTTGAACCACTTCCACGCCTTTGACTTGCTTGGGACGAAGCTGACGGGCTACGGCGTTCATGGTTGTCCCCCAGGTTACCCCAATAATGTCCGCATCTTGCACCGTATCTTGTAAGTAATCTGCTGCTCTTTTGCTAATATGTTTCAAAATTTCTTCATCACTCTTCAACGGGGCAAAACATACAAGCGCAGTATCCAGATTATACTTGGCCTTGAGTTCCCCGGCGATAATGTCGATATCCTCCAGCGGGTCCATAATTTCAATGCGAACGTAACCGCGATCTTTCGCATACTGAAGTAACCGAGATACCGTTGGACGTGACACGCCCAGCCTGACCGCAATATCCTGCTGGCTGTAATCCGACTGATAATACAATTTCGCTGCTTCAATGCTTAATCGTTGCTTCTCCAGATCCATTCCCATATGCGCTCATCTCACTCATTCCTATTATCGTTCGATTCACCTTACACCATTGTATTATACATGATTGAGTACCAGGTCACTATCCAGGTATAAAACGTTATAAACGATGCATACTACATCGGTCGCTTATTAATGTCGGCCCTTTTTGGCAAAAAACATCATAGAGAGGAAGAACCGAATGTCTACATTATTGTATATTACTGCCCATCCTCATGATCATGAAACTTCCTTCAGCATGGCTGCAGGTAAAGCGTTTGTGGATGCATATCGTGAAAGCCATTCCTCGGATGAGGTTATTCATCTGGATTTGTATCGCTCGGATATTCCTCATATTGATGCAGATGTATTCAGTGGTTGGGGGAAACTTCAATCCGGCAGCGAATTGACTTCTGAAGAAAAGGCTAAGGTTCAACGTTTGAATGAATTATCGGATCAATTCGCCTCTGCTGACAAATATGTTTTTGTGACACCGATGTGGAACTTCTCTTTTCCTCCAATTATGAAGGCTTATATCGACTCCATCTGCGTGGCTGGTAAAACGTTCCGTTATACGGAACAAGGCCCGGTTGGATTGCTTTCCAACAAAAAGGCACTGCATATTCAGGCTCGTGGCGGCATTTATTCCGAAGGGCCTGCGGCTCAGATGGAATCTGGTCATCGTTACCTGAGCATTATCATGTCTTTCCTGGGTGTTCCGAAGCTTGAAGGCATTTTTGTGGAAGGACATAACCAATATAAGGAACGGGCAGATGAGATCAAACAGCAAGCCATTGAAGAGGCACGTACACTCGCTAAACAGTTTTAACCCTTACTAAACAAATACAGCAACAAACACAAAACCCGCATGCCAACCCATGAATTATTAATTCCATAGGGCGGCATGCGGGTTTTTATTTTTTTATAATAAACGTTAGAGCTTTATTGATGTCCAGCGCTGGCACGGCTCATGGTTTCAAGTTTGCGAGTAATGGCATGGCGGTCCACTTTCAGTCCCCAAATGGCTTCAATAATCTGTTCTTTCTCTTCGGGACCCTCGGCATTTTTCAGTTGCATTAACAGATCATGCATCTGTTCGTTAATACCTTCAAATTGACTCCAAAGATCCTGTCTAACCTCGGTTGAATCCAGATGATGATTAGCATCCACTTCTTCTTTCAATGCTTGCAGAATGGCCTCTTTCCACTCCTCATCACCTAGCTGTTTCGCTATGTTCAGGAGATCCAGATAATCGTCAACAAGAAGTGAGTTCAGTTCAGCATGTGTTTTCATCGTTTATTGCATCCCCTTTGCATCTATTTACCCAGTATTATACTCGGTATTTCGGGATATGCAATACTTGTCGAAAAAAGTTAGTTATTGTATTAGGGACTATTGGATGATTATGGGTCAAAATGAGTGCTTTTTATTACCGAACTTTCGATCTATGTTTAGCTAAAAAGTAAGCTTGGTATGTTCTTGTACCCTTTCTATAAGCAACCGACACAATATAAAGCCGATTACCACATACACACCAATCATGCCCACAATGCCAATCCAACCCAGATGGCTGTAAAGTAGTCCCCCTCCAGTTCCGCTGACACTTGATCCCACGTAGTAGAAAAACAAATACAAGGCATTGGCCTGGGATTTATGCTGATCCGCCACGAGTCCAACCCAGCTGCTTGCAATGGAATGTCCTCCAAAGAAACCAAAGGCAAACAGGGCAAGTCCAATTATTTTGACCCAAAGTTCGGGATGAATGGTACAGACTGCACCGGCCAGTATAATACCTAGTGCGATTCCAAGGACATTCGATCTTCCATACCGATCAGCCAGCCTGCCCATCCAGGTGCTGCTCAACGTACCCATAAGGTACACAACAAAAAGGCTACCGACGATGGACTGGCTAAGATGATAAGGTTCTCCTGTCAATTCAAATCCGATGTAGTTGAACAACGTCACGAAGCCCCCCATAAGAAGAAAGCCCAGTCCGTACAGGCAAAGTAGACGTGGATTTCGACACTGTGACCACAAAAGAGGAATGATCTTTTTGAATCCAGGAGTCGCTTTGACAAAATGGCGGGATGGCGGGATGACAAGCCAGAAAATAACAGCCGCACATAGGCCAAGAATACCGATAAAACCAATTGCAGCACGCCAACTGAACCAGTCTGTGATCACACCGCTGATAAAACGACCAGCCATACCCCCGATCGAATTTCCGCTGATATAGAGGCCCATGGCATACCCTAGACTGGCAGGCTCAATCTCTTCGGACAGATATGTCATGGCTGTCGCGGGCAGCCCGGCAAGTGCAACTCCCTGGAGAATGCGAAGCAGAAGCAGCTCAGTAAATCCAGGGCTAAACGCGCTAATCATAGCAATAATAGATGAGACAACTAAAGCAGTCGTCATAATGAAACGTCTTCCCAATGAATCAGATAAGGAACCGATGAATAACATGGTCAGTGCCATGGCAATCGTCGTAACTGAGAGGGTAAGACTGGAATGTGCAGGCGAGATCGCAAATGCCTCGCTAATCTCGGGCATCAGGGGCTGGAGGCTGTATAGTAACGCAAAAGTTACAAAACCTCCGGCAAACAGCGCAAGACTAATGTTACGAAACGTCTTAGTTCCCTGCTGAATCATGATATTCCAACTTTCTCGGTAGGAAAGCTCCATGATCGGCTGCTGACTGATCGCTTGGCTGAAGCCTTCCATTAATCGTTATTTGATGAACAGTTTACGCTCCATATGAGTCAAAAACTCATATCCATCTGGAGTTACAACAACCGTGTCCTCGATTTGGAAGCCACCAGCGCCGAGCTCATAATATGGTACCTCCACACACAGCACCATGCCAGGCTCCAGTATGCGCTGGTCACCAGGAGAAAGAGTCATGTCGTCATACAGTTCCAAGCCAATGGCATGACCAACATGCTGTCGTCGGTAATGCGGAATTCCCTCACGCTGCACGCGAGACACAGCCGCATGAAAGACGTCGGAAGCCTTGACGCCAGGGCGTACGGTTTCAAGTGCCGTCTCCCATCCACTTTTTACTGCATTAAAATGTTTTTTCATCCAGGGAGTTGGCTCTCCTGCCACAACGGTACGCCCTGTATCTCCCCAGTATCCTTCCAGTTGCAAGCACAGATCAAAGCGGATCTGATCGCCTGACTCGATGGTATGAAAATAATTTTCGATGAGCGGCAGCGCACTGCGCGGACCCGCTCCTACCGCAGTCATTGCAGGAGTCCCACCTGCTTTCATCACAGATAGCCGATAATGGTCAGCAAGCTGCTTCTCATGAACACCGGCTGCGATCAGATCAATCAGCTCTTGCTCAATCCGTTCATTGACTTGGGCAGCCTGTCGGAGCTGCTCGATTTCGAAAGGCGTCTTAACCAAGCGGATTTGGCGAAATAGCTTGTACGCGTGAACAACTGCTCCTTGAGGCGCATCCTCCGTGATCCGTGCCAAAAGTTCAGGAGCGATTCGCATCTCATCGATTCCAATCGGTTGATTCTCGATGTCGAGTTGTTTCAGTGCAGCTTTAAGCGCTTCTATCGGCCCTGGATGAATGACTGTCGTTTGTAGCAGAGAGTAGAACAGATCAATGTCATCCGTAGAAGGTTTGCCTTCGATCGAACCTTCCACGAAGAAGTCACTGTAGGCAAATATATCTACTCCAGTGATACCGAATTGGGCCACAACGCCCAAACGATTCGTCGGAATGACGATACATGGTCGAGCGGATCGGTCGACAGGTAGAATGGCGTAAATCTGCATGGTCCAGTTGCTTGCGCGTAGCTGGGAGCCGATGACATAGTGAATATTTTCCGGAGTTGTTGCGATCAGGGCACGAAGTCCCTGAGTTTTCATTACGTCTTCCGCCCGGTCCCGGTTGAGACCCGAGCTGTGGGATATATGATTTGAATTGTTCATGATTCAGACCTCCTTTTGTTTTTCCTGCCCCCAAACAAACTCTCAAGTCCAGGTACTGAGCGCAATACCAGCTTGATGATCATGAAGAAGGCCAGTGCAAAAGCGATAAGTACGACAGATACAACAGCGATCGTCGGGTCCTGCCACTTTTCCATATAAAGAAACAGTTGTATCGGCAGAGTGTAGCTGTCCTGACGAAGCAGCAGTAGTGCAGCCTCTACCTGGTCAAAAGTGAAGACAAATGCGATTGACCCTGAAAGGAGCAGAGATAGTCTAAGCTGTGGCAATGTGATTGTAAAAAAGATACGCAGTGGCCCTGCTCCAAGGTCTGCTGCCGCCTCTCGGTGTGCGGGTTGCAGGTTGGCCATTGCACTGCCTACAAGTGTTAGCACGAATGGAAGCACGATGACCGCTTCACCCAAAATAAGAGCGAACAATCCGCCTGCAATATGCATTTTGGAGAACAAAATTAGATACGCAATACCAAGCGTAATTTTCGGCATAACCATTGGGGATACAAAAAAGGCTCTTAAGATGCCAGCACCCGGGAAAGGGTAATGTACGATAGCCAGCGCCGCAAGTGTTCCAGTAATCATTGCCAGCAATACCGCTCCAGTGGAGGCAATCAGACTGTTCTTGAATGCAACGAGAAATTGAGTCTGCTCTCCCAGATTCGCATACCACTTCAGGGTAAGACCTTCCGGCGGGAATTTACTTGCCGATCCGGAACCTACTGATGTCAATAGGATCATGAGCAGTGGCAACAGCAAATAAACTGCTACAGCCCCTGCAAATATATAGAGCAGCAATTTAGTGAACCTTTTCGACTTAACCATAAGCCTGCTCTCCCTTCCGGGAACGACGGAACATCAGCATTTCGGCTCCTTTATTGACCAAAAGTGAAACGATGATGGAAGAAACGAGCAAGAATATACTTGCTACCGCAGCCATCGGCCAGTTGGTATCCAGTGTTCGCTGGTAAATAAATACCGGCAGTGTCATGACTCTGCCTCCGCCAATCAGTTGGGGCGTTGTAAAGGCCGTGAGGCATAGCGTGAATACAATCTGTACCCCGCTAGCAATACCTCTCGCTGATAAAGGCAGGGTAATCGTGAGGAATGTCCGCCAGCTTCCTGCTCCCAGATCCTGTGCAGCCGCTTTTAGCGAAGCGTCACTTTGTGACAATACATTCAGGATCGGAAAGACCATGAACGGCAGAAAAATATGAACAAGAGCGACGACCACACCAGTCTCGTTATATATCATACTGAAGCCATCATCCGTGATTCCAAGTCGTATAAACAGCCAGTTTATGAAACCCTGTTTGGATAGCAGCAGCTGCCAGCCATAGGATCGAACAACCGCGCTGACCAGCAGCGGAAGAAACGTAAGCAGCAGCAACAATTGCTTCATGCCCGGTTTCTTCAGGCCGGCAATACAATAAGCTAGCGGGTATGCAAGCAGCAGGCTCCATAGCGTGACCTTGAAGGCAACGCGAAATGTGGTGCCTATCAGCTTCCAATAGTACGGATCGGACAGAAAAGCACGATAAGCATCCCACTCCCAGCCCCGGATGAGCTTGCCATTTTCATAGATATCAAAGCTGTACCTGCCAAAGATGAGCAGACCACCCAGATACACGATGCCCATCAGGGTCAGAGCGGGTAGCAGAAGAAGCAACTGGGTAATCCACCGGCGGTTTTTGGATGAATACAGATTCACGATCCGATCTGTAACCCGATTCATATCCCTTCCTCCTGTACCGGATTAAGCAGCAAAGGTTCGGATAACAAGAGCGCGTCCTCCGGATCAAAGCCAATCTGGATTGGCTCCCCCGGGCTAAAACGTGAGGCTCCTCGCTGATGCAGTACACTGGCCTGAACCAGAAACCCCTCAGCAATCTGGATCGTGTAACGAATATTTGCCCCGCCATACACTGCTTCTATGACACGTCCATCCA
Source organism: Paenibacillus sp. RU5M (assembly GCF_900221055.1). Taxonomy (NCBI): domain Bacteria; kingdom Bacillati; phylum Bacillota; class Bacilli; order Caryophanales; family Paenibacillaceae; genus Paenibacillus; species Paenibacillus sp. RU5M. The sequence continues at coordinate 78,415 of NZ_OBQM01000006.1, forward strand.
GCTTGTTCAGGCAAGGGTTCGCATCCTCTCCAAGTCGAATATATTCGTTGCGAATGGACAACGAGTGCCGGTCACCTATTAGGGCAACCGGGGTGTTCTCATTTGTCTTCACCAGCAGCGAATACCCGAAGCATTCAACCCGGATTCCATTCGTATCCTGTCCAAGCACCGTTGTTGCCAGAAGATTGGTATCGCCGATGAACTTGGCCACGAAGCTGTCTGCCGGTCTTTCATAGATTTCATCAGGCGTAGCATATTGCAGCAGCTTGCCAGCGCGCATGACGCCGATCCGATCTGACATGTTCATGGCTTCATTCTGATCATGCGTTACAAAGATGAACGTACCGCCGAACTCTCGTTGTATGCGTTTCAGTTCGCGCTGCATATCCAGACGCAGCTGCATATCCAGTGCGGAAAGTGGCTCATCGAGCAGCAAAACTTCGGGTCTGTTGATTAACGCGCGAGCAATGGCTACGCGTTGAGCCTGCCCCCCGGATAACTGGGAAACAGCTCGTCTGCCATAATCTCCGAGCTGTACCAGCTCAAGCATTTCGTGTACCTGCTTCCTGATATCGGCTTTCGGTAACTTCTTCACCTTGAGCCCATAGGCGATGTTGTTGAATACGTCCATATGTGGGAATAGCGCAAGCTGCTGAAAAATCATGTTGCTGTTGCGTCCGTAGGCCGGGATGCCGGTTACATCCCGACCTCCCAGCATAATGCACCCCTGATCCGGCTGCTCAAGTCCGCCAAGCATCCGCAGCAGTGTTGTTTTGCCACAGCCACTCGGACCTAACAGGGAAACGAATTCTCCCTTCTTCACCTGTAGTGACACATGGTTAACCGCTGCTCGCTCTCCGTAGGTCTTTGTGACTTCTCTTGTTTCAATGGAAATGAGTTCTTGTTCACTGCTCATCTCTGTTTCCCTCCCGTCCATAACGGGTTCGAAATAGAACCCGTTATCGTGGTTTGTCTGAAAACCATCATTTATTGAAGTTTGGTTTTGACGAGTCGGTCCCATAGATCCTTCCAGGAAGAGCTGTTTTGAGCAAGAACATCCCAGTCAGGACTAATCCCGTTGCTCTGTGTTTCCACGGAGAAGGAAGGATCGTCCTTGTATTTGTCCGGAACGGCAGCAGTCGTGCTGGTTACCGGTGTACCTGTTGCTTCTGCATATTGTGACAGCGCCTCTGCGCTCAGCAGCTCGTTGATAATTTCGTTGGCTACACGTGTCTGCTCAGGTGTTGACCCCTTCACAACCTGAAGTGTGTACGGGAAGGAAATGGCTCCTTCGCTCGGATACGCTACAGCGAGTGGAGAACCGCCGTCAATCCATGTCTGTGCAACCTGTGCACTGAAAGGAGCAATCAGAGCATCTCCCGACTCCAGAAGAGCCTTCAACTGGTCATTGGATGTAACCAATGTGCCGATCTGGTCACTGTGATCTGCCCAGAACTGGAATGCTGGCTCCGGATTCTCATACGATGCGCCAAGCTCCTGTCCTTTGACTGCAAGAAGTGGAGAGATATAGGAATAGAACATGTAGTCCCAAAGTGCCGTTTTCCCTTTGAATTCCTCGTTATCCCACAGATCATTCCAGCTTGTTGGCGGTGTTTTTACAAGGTCTTTGTTATAGACAAGCGCGAAGCTCGAAACTCCCCACACGACACCCTTGTTGTCAGGCTTGTGGAATTGCTCCGGGATATCCTTGATATTGGTCACGATGCTTGTATCCAGTGGCTCCCACATATCATCGTTCAAGCCTTTTGCCGTCGCATCTGCGTTGAAGTAACCAAAGTTGACAACTGGATTGTTGGGATCAGCCTGCTTGCCAGCGACCATTTTCGGATACATGACTGCATTGGATGATTCTTCAAAAGTAACTTCAACATTTGGATGCTCTTTGACGTAATTTGCAACCACTTCTTTTGGAACGACATCCTGATTGGAGCCAGCCCAGATAAACATGGTCAGTTTAACCTTGTCTCCGCTTCCTCCAGAAGAATCGGATCCTCCTGCTGTATTGCTGGAGCTACTTGCTCCACCGCATGCAGAGAGAACCAGTGTACCGGCCAGTGTCAGTGAGGCGAGACTGAGAAAGCGTTTCTTGTTTGATTTAAACATGAGAATTTCCCCCATCGATTTAGTTGGTTTTATGAATTTGACAAAAATTAATTCGTTTTTCCTTCATGTACCTTATCAATGCAATCCTATTTTCTGACGCAATCCTTCCATAATGCCTGATATCTCATGTGGAGATACGGATACGGTCGCAGTTTGCTTCTCCTCCACGGCTCCCATGGTCTGACGCTTCAGGTAGTCTCTGAGTGCCAGCGGAACATTCAGCAGCGCCTGATTCAGCGATACTTGCATCTCGTCAGTCCATATGGCCTCGAACTGTTTCCTTGTCCAGCCATAATCGAATTCTTCCTGCTGCCGTTCCCGCTTGGCCCGCAACTGTCTGGTCTCACTCACGTTCAGGTTCCGGCCTTCTATGACGACACCATACAGTTCAAGAGCTTTTTCCGTCGATACCAGTCCTCTTCTAACATCCTCCAGAACCAGCATTGGATCCCGATCAAATGGATCGCCATATCCACCTCCGCCCTGTGACAGGAACGTCACCGTCTCTCCGGGTTGGAGCAGCAACTCATCAATTCTTCCCAGATGGTGTTCACTTGCACGTCCAGCATTGAGAATCGCTTCCCCATGGGTACCAACACCTCCGCCAAGCCTGCCCCACGGATGAAACTCCATACGCTCCATATTTCTGGCGGTCATTACGGTATCTGGTGTAAGAATTTTGACACACAGGTCGATTCCGCTTCCACCACGGAAGGTTCCAGCACCAGCAGAATCAGCACGAAGGCCATAATGCTCTATGAGCACAGGCATTTCGGATTCTACTGTTTCCGCAGGAATGTTTCGAAGATGACCCACGGCAAAATCCATGCCATCAATTCCGTCCTTCATCGGTCTTGCTCCTGAACCGCCACATATCGGCTGGATCACGCCAACCTTTTTTTTGCCATCTGACGCATCTGTCATCGCCATCATAACGATGCATGCCTGTCCGGCTCCTGCGGCGGGAACCTTACTTGCCTGAGCTTTTCCAAGAGCACCTGTGATGACATCCATTAGCCGAATAAAGGTAGCTGCTCGTGCGCCAACCGCTGCCATCGGCTCCGGGTTGAGAACTGAAGCCGGTGGTGCATAATTTCGAACCATGCGAATCATGCCCGAATTCCATGGAATTGTTGGATCGAGCGTACGGAAATAACGAATGAGTGCGGGAACCAACATGTAATGCCCCTGTTGATTGTGGGTAGGAATATTGAACGAAGCTCTGACCTGAGGGTCGGTTCCGCTAAAGTCCAGATGAATATCACTGCCCGCGATTGTCATTTTGCAGCGCAATCGGATGGGATAACCGCCAGGACCTTTCTCCAGATAGTCCCAGAACTCATACGAACCATCCGGGATCTCCTGTACGATGGCGCGTGCCTTCAACTCAGCATATTCCAGCAATTGCTCAATACCCTGTTGAATCCGCTCTACACCGTAGCGGCCAATAAGCTCCTCTAGTCGCTGCTCCCCCCGATTCAAGGCTGCCATCAGTGCCTTGAGATCACCGAGGTTTTGCTCCGGAATGCGGCTATTGTCCAGAAACATGCGCAGTATCTGCTCATTAAGAACGCCTGCTTCATACAGCTTGACTGGCGCAATTCGAATGCCTTCCATATGAATATCGTAGGCGCTTGGAGATACGCTCCCCGGTACCTTACCACCTACATCGGAAGAATGAACGAAGCACATGCCGTATGCGATGATTTCCCCTTTGTGAAAATAGGGCTTGATCAGATGAACATCCGGTAGATGTGTCACCATGCCTTTGGTGGAATAAGGATCATTGCAGATGACCAGATCGCCTTCCTTCCAGTCTGCAATGCTGTTTATGGTCGCCGCAGCAGGGATGCCAAGGGACAGATTGTAACCCGTCTCCAATGGCGACCCAAACGTTTCCCCGGATGGTGACAAGAGGTAGGTTCCAAAATCGCCCGTTTCTTTAACAAAAGCGGTGAATCCCGTGCGCAGCACAACATTGGCCATTTCCTCCACCGCAGCCTGAATCCGGTTGTTGAAAATTTCAAGAAAAACCTTGTCGCCAATCATTGCTCCACCTCCCCAATCACATTACCGTTACCATCCCGGTATACCGTAAACCCAGGCGGGATGAAAATGGTTGTATCATATTCCTCCACAATAACGGGCCCAAGAATGGGCATATCCAGTGGGATCTGTCCCCTCTTTAGAACTTTTGCTATTCGCTGTTCGTGGTCAAAAGTGATGATCCGTTCTTCTGCTTCACTCTCATCGAATGGCAACTCTGCCGGAGATGCTGTGCTTTGGGTGGGCAGAATGCCAACTATGGTCGCTCTCAGACTAACGAACATCACATCAGCTTCCGGCTGGCTGATGCCAAACACATTTTGGTAGTACATATGGAATTTGATCCTTGCTTTCTCAGGATCGGCGATTTCTTCGGATGTGAGCGTAACCTCCAAATCAAAGGCCTGACCTTCGTAACGCATGTCGGCGCTGTATAAGCAATAGATATGTTCCAGTTTCACTCCGCCGCGGGCTTCCTCTTCAACCCAACTACGCCCTTGATGCTCCAGTCTGGTGTATAGATTCGCTAACTCACCAGGCTCAAGCGTGTGACTGCTTTTGTGCAAGGTATGAACGAAATCATTGCGAAGGTTGGCAACCGTGCAGCCCATGGCACAAAGTGTTCCTGGAGATGGCGGGATCAGCACTCGGCGGATGCCCACTTCACGCGCCATGAGAAAAGCATGCATCGGCCCAGCTCCACCATAGGCGAGCAGCGTAAAGTCCCGGGGATCAACCCCTTTGCGTGCCATGAGCGGAGAGAACTGGGCATACATATTGGCGGTGGCCACATCAAGAATGGCCTGTGCAGTTTGCATGGGACTTAGTCCAAGCCGTTCGCCAAGATTGCCCAGAGCACGTTCTGCAAGCTCGGGGTAAAGATTCATCTGTCCGCCAAGGAATCGATCAGCTTGCAAAATGCCCAGTTGCAGATAAGCATCCGTTGTTGTTGGCTCTTCTCCCCCACGATGATAGGAGGCTGGACCTGGATTGGCTCCTGCGCTTCGTGGTCCCACCTTGAGTACCCCTACGGAATCGAGCCAGGCAATTGAGCCCCCACCCGCTCCAATCGCGGTTACATCCACAGCGGGAATGATGACTGGAAAATCCCCAACCTTATTCTCGGTAGAATAGGCAGGCTCTTTATCGATGAGGGCAACATCAACGCTTGTCCCGCCCATGTCAAACGTGATGACTTGATGGATGCCGGCCTGCTCGGCAATATGGGTTGCTGCGATTACGCCGGAAGCAGGTCCAGACAGAAGAGTACGTACAGGCTCTTTGGCCGCTCTGGCCGCCGTCATGATTCCACCATTGGACATTGTGGACAGCAGATTGGCTTTCAGACCGTAAGCGCCAATTCCTTCTTGCAGACGAAGAAAGTATGATCCCATGCGTTCCCCAACATATGCATTCATGGCTGTGGCGAGTGTACGTTCGAATTCACGCTGCTGCGGCCAAATGGCACTGCTTCTGCAGAGAAACAGGTGCGGATGACGTTCCCTGATTAACTCTTCCGCAAGCTGCTCATGAGCAGGATTGACATAAGCGTGCAAAAAACTGATCGCCAAGGCAGTAACCCCCTCTTCCACCAGCTCGTCTACCGCTTGAAGCAGTTGCTTCTGATCCAGTGGTTGAAGTATGCTACCGCTCGCAAGTGCTCGCTCATCCACTTCCTTAACAAGATGTCTCGGAACAAGCGCATCGGTCTTGTCACCATACAGATTGGTTGTATCCTCGAGTCGTAGCCTCCGAATCTCGAGAATATCCCGGAACCCTTTGGTGACCAACAGACCTGTAACTGCGCCGTTACGCTCAATTAGGGTGTTAACCCCAAGTGTTGTTCCGTGCACAAACAGATCGATCTCATGAAGATCGACTCCGCTTTCCTTGAGCTGATCAAGTGCATTAAAAATCGCCTGTTCCGGAGCTGCTGCAATCGATGGCGTTTTCAGTGCCGCAATCACCCTGCCATGATTGTCCATAACTAGGGCATCCGTGAATGTGCCTCCGATATCTATACCTAATCGATAAATTGTTTTCACAAGTTCAACTCCTTTATCACCGGGTCTCATCCGAAGTTATATTAAGGTTCTGCATGGCAAAATATCGTTTGACATCCTCAATCATCTGGTTAATATGATTCACCATTGCCGCTTCAGCCTGTTCCGGGGAGCCTGCTGCTACTGCCTCCAGAATCCGCTGGTGGTCCACGACCAGTTCGCTACCTACTCTTTGCCTAATATAAGCTGTTTCCAGGAAATCACGGCTTGTCTCCCAGACGAGTTCAACCGCATGCAGCAGAATCTGGTTTTGAGCCGCATAAGCCAGTAGCCTGTGAAATTCCCGGTCTTCCTCGTAAGGAATAATATTCTGGGAAAGCAATTGATGCTGGGTAGCAATAGAGGCTTCCAGTAGCACTATGTATTCTTTGGAGGCTCGTTGTGCTGCCAGGGAAGCAATTTCCCGTTCCAGAGCCCTTCTGGCTACAAGGACATCGAGCAGAGCCTTTTCACCGGAATGGTTCAGCATCTGAATGAGCTGGGAATTTACACTTTTTTGCTGTAAATCCTTCTCCAGAATCTTGATTCGTTCCAGCCCCTGTTCTGTCAGAACCCTTCCCCTCCGGCCCTCCAGTATCGTGAAACCTTCAACGTCCATCTCCATAAGTCTTCTTCCGATTGTAGCCTGACTTAGACCGTACGTTTTGCCCAGGGTATGAACCAACGTGCTGGCCCCGATGGGAGCGCTCGCGTCCCGAAGCTGCTTCAGCAGTTCGTATTCCAACTCCAATTCGTTTAGCTCAGGACCCACTAAATTCACTCCTCATATATAAATAATTGTAGTTTTTTTTGTTGTTACTCACTGATGATTAACGACAGTATACCTTCAATCGACAATAATTTCAATAATTCTTACCCAATTACTATGTATTATTTTTCTCACCATGTACTCCCCGTTTGATCCAAAATAAAAAAAGAGCAATTCACATCCTGTATTCCAGATTTTTTTCTGGAGGACGTAATCTGCTCTTTGTTGAGATTACCTTTAAACTTCGTTTAATTATAAATATTCATTTACGACTTAAGTTGTTGCAGTAGCTGTACGCGGTAGGCTTCACTTTCAAGAGATTGGATCTCCTTGTATTCTTCCGCAGTAAGCACTTTAGGCTCCCCTGCTGCCTTGGCGATCATGTACACCTTGGCGCTTTCCTCCACCACCTGGGTGCGGTAGTAGGCTTCGCGCAGGTTTTTACCTGTCGTGACCAATCCGTGGTTAACCAGAATAAGCGCTGTGTGCTCTTCAACCTTGGCAGCCACCGCATCAGCAAGAAGTTTGGTTGTGGGCAGAACATAAGGAACAAAGCTAATATCGCCTACCAGTGCCGACTGATCAGGGAACAAATGAGGCAATTCATCGAAAACGAGACTCAGGGCGATGGTGTATGCCGGATGTGTATGCACAATGGCTTGAATGTCAGGGTTGACCCGATAGCTATACAGATGCATCAACACCTCGGAGGAAGGGCGTGTTGATCCGGCACGTGTCTCTCCTGTCGCAATATCAATCGCGATCCATTCGTCAGGTTCCAGATCCTCTAGTGCGTAACCACTCGGCGAAAGAAGCATCGTTCCTTCGAAACGGGCGCTCAGATTTCCCCCAGGTCCAACCACCAGTCCCTGAGCAACCGCTCTGCGGGCATATTTGGTCAATTCTTCCCTTACCTGTTGTTCAGACATGTTCTGCTCCACTCCTTTGATTTTTCTTTTTAAGCATTTTACAAAATGCTCATCTAATTGGATTTGCTCGCCAATGTTTGATTCAGGTTTTGGTATCTTACGTAGGCTTCCTGCCATCTTGCGGTGTCTTCTGGCTCATAGGTTTCGGGAGAAAAGGAAGAAGCCATAACTTCTCGCACCTCGGACAAGCTGCTCACTTCGCCATGTGCCAGAAATTGCAGCATGCAATTTCCGGCTGAAGTTGCCTCGGCAGGACCCGCTATCACCGGAATCCCTGCTGCATTCGCCGTAAATTGACACAATAAGCGATTATGCACACCGCCACCGACCATATGAATCACCCGTGGCCGAGTGCCTGTAATTAGCTCCAGTTCATCCAGAGTCTGTCTGAACTCCAGTGCCAAACTTTCGAGAATACAACGTACAATGGCTCCGGTCGTTTCAGGTATTGCTTGCTCGCTAACACTGCACTGTTGCCGGATTCGCTCTGGCATATCGCCTGGTGCCAAATACACCCCGTCTCCGGGCGATACATAACATTGGTGAGCGGTTGCCGAAGCAGCGAGCTGGACCAGTTCCTCATGGGTAAAACGTTGATTCTCCCGTTCCCACTGCCGTTTGCACTCCTGCAATAACCACAGGCCTGAGCGATTCTTCAAGGTTCGCACTTTGCCATTTACCGTGCCCTCATTGGTGAACCCTAGTTGACGACTACGATTATCCAATAAAGGAATGTCACGTTCCACGCCCATGAGAGACCAGGTGCCACAGCTAATAAAGGCAAATTCCGAATCTGTCGCAGGAATGGCTGCTAATGCAGATGCTGTATCATGTGAACCTACAGATATCACTTGCATCGGTTCAATCTTCAACTCTGCACACAAGTCATCCGTTAATTGCCCCAGCACCGTGCCTGGCTGTACGAGAGGTGGGAATAACGTCTCAGGGATACCCAGTCGGCCAATCAATTGTTCATTCCATCGAGCATCTCCGGCATGCAATAGTCCGCTTGTACTGGCAATTGTGTACTCGCAGGCCTGCTGACCAGATAGATAATAGTTAAATAAATCCGGCATCAATAACATGCGCACATCTGGCCGCAGACCTTCCGAGTGCTCGCGCACACTTCCAAGCAGTTGAAATACGGTATTTATCTGTTGTGGCAGGACACCGGACATGGAATAAAGCTCTTCTTCATTCACCATGCGCAGGGCTTCTTCCATCCACTTTGCATTACGCGATTCCCGGTAATGGCGGGGGTTGAAGCATAATCTTCCCTCCCCGTCCACTAATCCATAGTCGACTCCCCACGTATCCACAGCGATGGAACGGACCGGTTGGGAGATGCCTTGTATGCCCTTTACAATCCCTTGTTTCAGTTCGTGGAAAAGTCGCAGGAAATCCCAGTACAATCCATCTCCCAGGTGTACAGGATCGTTACTGAATCGATGCACTTCCTCTAACGAGAGCTTACTCCCGTCAAAGGACCCACGGACCACCCGGCCGCTTCCGGCGCCGTAATCGGCAGCAAGCACATGTGTTGCCTGAGTTCCCATCTCTAATGCCTCCTTCGCTTCCGCGACAAGCCGTTTGGATGTTAACGATACAACGGTCCAAAGACGCTGCATGCCCGGTAATCGGCACTTTCCGGTTCACTTGTGCCGAACAGTCCCCAGGCACGTGGACGGAAAATCTCGGATTCCGGTACATTATGCATACTCACTGGGATACGAAGCATGGAGGCCAGTGTTAGCAAATCCCCTCCGATATGTCCATAAGAGATGGAGCCATGGTTCGCGCCCCATTGATTCATTACTTCATAGACCGAAGTAAAAGCCCCTGAGCCCGTCAGAACAGGTGCAAACCAGGTGGAAGGCCAAGTCGGATCTGTCCGCTGATCCAGCGTATCGTGCACATCCTCAGGCAGGTCGACTGTGTAACCTTGAGCCACTTGCAGTACTGGCCCTAGTCCTTTAACCAAATTGAGACGCGTCATCGTAACAGGCATGCCGCCCTTGGTCAGGAAATCAGCCGAATAGCCGCCGCCCCGGAAATATTCCACGGATGCCGGCCGCCATGAGGTGGCTTTCAGGCAGTCCTGAACCTCTTCGTCTGTAATTTCCCAGAAAGGCTTGAGCACAGGCTCACCCGCTCTTGATTGTTGCCCTGTACCATCCAATGCCGCAGAACCGGAGTTGATCAGATGCAAAATACCGTCCTTTGCGTTTCCTTCCAGCTGGTGCCCTGTCACGCGTTTTACCGAATCCGGGCTCCAATAGGTGCGTACATCTGCGAAGATCTGCGCGGTATGTGTAAGCAGGGAACCAAATAACATCGACACACCATTCAGGCTGTCGTTCTCTGTTGCCACCAGATAAGGCGAGCGTTTGCCATTCCAGTCAAAGGAAGAATTCAGGATGGATTCCAGAAAATCTCCGTTGGGTGAATGATCTGTCCACTGTCGTTGTCCCTGAAACCCGGAGACAATCGCGTGGTGGCCCATAGATTCTTCAGTGAATCCCAGCTCCGCAAGCTTCGGATTGCCAGCCATCAGGTCACGTACGATCTGCGTCATTTTCACAACCGTTTCCCATTCATACTCTTTGCGTTTGCGGTCTGTCTGCAGATGGGCAGGATTGTTGTCCGGTCCTTCACTACAGTTCTCCTTCACCCATGCTAGCGCCCGCTTATACTCCTCAGGATCGTAGATTTCTTCTTCTATACGACGAGTCAGTTCACTCATATCCACATATTCGTTCCGCATGCCCAGATACTCCTGGAAAAAAGAATCGTTCACGATGGAGCCGGCAATACCCATGGATACCGAGCCGATAGACAGATAAGCACGTCCCTTCAAGGTTGCAGCGGCAAGACCCGCACGGCTGAAGCGAAGCAATTTCTCACGAACGTCATCAGGAATCGTCGTATCTCCTCCATCCTGCACATCCTCGCCATAGATACCAAAAGCCGGAATCCCCTTCTGTGCATGGGCAGAGAGCACTGCTGCCAAATATACTGCACCCGGACGTTCGGTTCCATTAAAGCCCCAGATGGCTGTAGGAATAGAAGGAGACATATCCATCGTTTCTGTTCCATAACACCAGCATGGTGTAACGGTAATGGTCACGCCCACGTTGGAGCGACTGAATAGTTCCGCTGCTGCCGCTGCCTCGTTCACACCGCCAATACAGGACTCGGCAACGACGCATTCTACCGGCGAACCATCGGGATACCGAAGTTCTGTTGCGAGCAGCTCGGCAACGGACGTCGCCATGCGCATCGTCTGCTCTTCCAATGATTCACGAACACCCTTGCGTCTTCCGTCAATCGTGGGACGAATACCAATTTTGGGAAATGCCTGTTTATAACGATAATCCTGATGTGTCATACTAAAACGTCCTCCTTCAATGGTTTCATAGAATAGGTACGAATTACTTGTGACTTGTCCGTGTGTATTTTGTTGGGGAAAATTATGGATTCTGTTCCTTCTCTTCACCGATACCCGAGGTAACACACTAGCATTGCATGCCAACGGTCAGTTCTTTTTCTCATTATGAATGCGTTTACAAATACTTGGTTTAATAAACCGCTCTATATTATTGACTCCGTTATGCTGTCCTATTATGGAGTGTGAAGGAAGCGATGTGAGCAAAATGAAGAGCGGTGAGACTGAAATAAATCAACTTTTTTTATGATTAGGGTTATCGGTAACCCTAAGATAGCATGAGCCTATCTTGCTGTCAATCGGCATTATCCTATAGAATGGAAAGACTATGTTGCGGAAAGGTTAGATCCTATTGATTACCATTTATGATATTGCCAAAAAAGCCAACGTCTCCGCCATGACCGTCTCCAAAGTCATTAATCAAACAGGTCGTATTAGTCCGGCTACACGCGAGCGTGTACAACAGGTCATCGAAGAACTTGGTTACATACCCAACTCGAATGCGCGCAGTCTTGTGCTGCAACGGACTCATATGCTGTCACTGCTGATTACGGATATTACGAACCCCTTCTATACAACGCTGGCCCGGGGGGCTGAGGACGCTGCAAATCTGCGTGGTTATCGCCTCTTGTTCAGCAATAGCGACGAGGATTACGACAAGGAGAAAAATTATGTGGAAACCATTCTGTCGACTCGCGTCGATGGTGTGCTGTTTGCACCTGCAGGGGACCGATCGCTGAGTCACTTGAAGCAGCTGCAGGAACGTAGCATTCCGTTTGTTATTTTGGACCGTACTGTCCCGGGAATTACATCTGATGTTATCGCTGGGGACAGCCGAGATGGTGCGCTTCAATTGATTCGTTATCTGACGAATCTCGGACATCGCTGCATTGCTCTGGTTAATGGTTCTTCCGAAGTTTCGACTGCGCGGCTGCGAGAAGAAGGATACATGGAGGGACTCCGGGAAGCCCAGCTGCCCTTTGATGAAGGATTAATCCTTCGAACAGGCTACCGGGATTTCAGCGATGAAGTGGGTATCGACAGTTTGCTTGCACATCAGCACAAACCTACAGCCATATTTGCAGCAAACAACATGCTCGCCATTGGCGTCATTCGACTTTTACGTAAACGGGGGCTGCGTGTTCCCGAAGACATCTCGGTCGTCTGTTTTGATGACCTGGATTTGGCTTCTGCCTTTGATCCCTTTCTCACGGTTGCTGCACAGCCTGCCTATGATTTTGGTGCCATCGGCATGCAAATGCTGATTGACCGAATTGAAGGCAAGGCTCCTGAGGAACCACAGACCGTCATTATGCCATCGGAGCTGCGTATTCGCGCTTCGGCCTCTGTACCTTGCGAATAAAGAGGAAATTCAATCGTAGACCAACCCTGACTTGAGAGAAACTGTTTTGTTGAAGCAAATACAAACAGGACGCATCGGAGAATATATCTCTGAATTGCGTCCTGTTTTTTTTATGAAATAACTCTTATATATATGGATTCTAGCCTTCAGATTGAAGTGCCAGAGCGACTTCTCGAACTAGACCCGGGAACCAATCCATTAATGCTTCGAATGTATATCCCGCCTGCTCTGCTTTGGATGTATCCATTGTCCAGGATTCCGAAATTCCAAAGGGTGACATGTCTTCTTTGATCGTTTCGGTCAATACCTGTGATTGCATGCCTGTTACCGTTTCGATCAAATGCATCATGGCGGAAAGTGTTATCGCCCCTTTGGACGCTGCATTCACAGGTCCAGTAATGGATGAATGTCCAAGCCAAGCGAGAAATCTCGCGGCTTCGGTGGAATTGATAAATCCAATCTCGGCGTTCGGATTGGGCATGCCGATAGGTTTTCCTTTTTGCACATGTTCAATATGAAAATGAAGTCTTCGCGTGTAATCATCAATCCCGAGTACAATTGGTATGCGCATCGCTGCCACCGGGAAATCCGCTTCCTGGAAAAATACAGCTTCCGCTAAACGTTTACCCTCTCCATACGAGAAATCTTCGTGGCTTCCGTATTGCACCGGGTAGGTGTATGGATCGAAATCGGCTTCGGTAAATCCAGGTTTGGGCTCTCCATATACCGAGAGCGTTGATGTCAAAATGTATCTTTGGGTACGTCCCGCAAAAGCTTCACAAGCCGACTTCGCGGCATCTGGCGAGTAGCAGATGTTGTCATAGACAATATCCCACATGTCGGTCTGGGCAACCTCGGCAAGAGATTTCGGGTCTTCACGATCCATTTTAATCCGGTTGACCTCAGGCCCAAAGTCTACATCCGTTTTGCCGCGAGTTGCGACTGTGATCTGAGACTTTCCTTCCCACAGCAAATGATCAACCAGACGTTTGCCGAAGAACCGTGTCCCACCAAGTATAAGTACTTTTTTCATCCGATAAAACCTCCTAACCTGTTCTGGTCATGCGTATCTTATTAAAACCTCCATATGAATGAAGTGCTGTCTGTGTTGTTGCAATTCAGGTATGTTTACCGGGATTTCACAATATGGAGCATAGTGTGTGCTCCCCGCTGGAATTCGTATGAAGTTTTCTCTTCAGAAGTAATATATCCGCGCTCTTCCAGTATAGCCTTTAGTTCATCCATGTGCTCATAACGTTTGCCAGACAAGTCTACTGTAGGGAAGATACGCAGCTCCCGCTTGGTTACTCGCAACAGCTCAAGGATCGTCTGTAGATGGAATTCGGTATTCAGGCGATCTGCATACGTAAACAGGAAATGTGCTGACAATGTTAGGTCGAATTGTTCATCGGCAAAAGGTAACTCCGGCAGTACAGAAGCCACATAACGGTCAGGGAAACGTCTCATATCTGTTACACAGTCAGTGATTGCACGTTTACGTTCTTCTTTTAAGCCATGGATCGAACCGAAATCATCCCATCTATATTTGTCTTGTACTTGTTCCATTTGTTTCATCGTATGTTCAATATCCTGAAGTCCCTTCACTTCCAGTTGGCCGATCTCATGTTCATAGGCAATATCCGTTGCCATGGGTTCTGCACCCCACTCTCGCGCATGGCTACTGAATGAACAAGCCCCACCTGGACAATCGAGAATGGACTTACCTTTAATCTCTTCTACGGTCAGGTTGAACATCTTCGTATATTCCTCGAAGGTTCGCCCGATAAAAATAATCTGTGCCAGCTCCAGGCCGGCTACTCTGCTCTTCTGCTCATCTCTGCTCATCTCGTCTCAGCTCACTTTCCAGAATTAATCGTTAGGAAAAACAAGACCAATCTGCTGCCGGATCTGATCCATCACCTGCATGGTAACGTAGGAACGTTCATACGTGTTCATATCCGATTCCTTTTTGCCCTGCTGAATCAGATTGACAAACTCCTCCACCTCATAATACATCGACGGATGAATTTGCTCGGCAGTGAGTTTTTCCATCGTACCATCATTGTAGCGTATCTCCGCATGTTCGGGTGAACCAATTTTGTCAATGAGGATGCTGCCGCGTTCGCCCATAATTTCACTTGGAACGTGAGAATTGGAGATTTTGGAGTACGTCACTACCGCTTCCATCTCATCATAATTCAGAATAACACTGCCTTGTCCATCTACCCCTGATTCCAGCATCAATGCCTGGGACTGAACTTGTTTAGGCTCGCCAAACAATGTAATCAATGGATAGAGACAATACACACCAAGATCCATTAACGCTCCATTAGCAAGATCGGGTTTGAACGCATTCAGGACGATTCCTTCTTTATACTTGTCGTACCGGGAAGAGTACTGGCAATAGCTCGCCACATATTTACGTACCGGGCCAATTTTATGTAGGTGAGATTGTACCATTTTGAACGAGGGAACAAGGGTCGATTTCATGGCCTCCATGAGCAGAACTCCATGTTCTTGCGCTGTATCAATCATACGACGGACCTCTGCTCCATTGGCGGCCAAAGGCTTCTCGCACAGTACATGTTTGCCGTTTCTCAGAAACAACTCTGCCTGCTCCGCATGAAAGGTATTCGGTGTAGCAATGTACACGGCATCGAGCCCATCACTCGCAGCCATCTCTTCGAGGCTAGTAAATCGAAGTGCAGCGTGATATTGATCTGCAAATGCATTAGCTTTATCTTCAGTTCTTGAGTACACGGCGGTCAATTCGAATCCTTCGACTTGTGCAGCGGCCTCAAGAAGTCTCTCTGTAATCCAGTTGGTACCTACCACTCCAAAACGAACCATTCAATCTACCTCTTTCGTAAATAAATTTCACAATTAAACAGCTTGCCATCCTGTACATTGTAGCCTATATTTCAACCAGATTGAAGGGATGTCCATTTCCAACATATTGATATCTTGCTTTTTTGTTTGAAACTTCGTCGATTCCCATAAATCAGGGGTATAATGAGACTTGAGGTGATTCTTTTGGAAAGTCACAATTCCTATCAATCAGATTCAGTTCCTATAGATGACAAACAGTGGAATGCCATTATCCACAACGATAGCAGCTTTGATGGAAAATTCTATTACGGTGTCAAGACAACAGGCATCTTTTGCCGACCTTCCTGCAAGTCGAAAGCACCCAAATATGAGAATGTCTCTATATTTAACAATCCTGAAGAAGCTTTGGCGCGACATTTCCGTCCATGCAAACGGTGCAAGCCAACGGGCGAGCGAGTTCCCGATCAGGAATGGATTTCCGTTGTAACAGACTATATTGAACATCATTATGCCGAGCCCCTTACACTTGATATTCTAGCAAATGTGAGTCACGGTAGTCCGTATCATCTGCATCGGGTGTTCAAACGGATTACCGGCCTAACTCCGGTGGAGTATATTCAGGAAAAACGAGTCACCGAAGCCCGGAAATTGCTTGAAAGCACCCGGCTTACCGTCACAGATATCGGTCGACAGGTTGGCATAGCCAATCCGGCGTATTTTATTACAGTATTTCGAAAACATACAGGATGCACACCTGCCAATTATCGTGAACAAAGGCGTGATCAATTATGAAGACCAGCTTAGTATACAAAGTACCCAAAACGTTGCTGAACAAAGGAACCGGGTTCCTTAATGGTTATACGCATACGCTGAATCCATACACAGGCTGCGCTTTTGGCTGTTCCTACTGTTATGTAAGGCAAATGCCCGTATCTTTATTTCGCAAAGAGCCATGGGGCAGCTGGGTTGATGTGAAACAGGAAGCCGCCAATGTGTTTGCCAAGGAGCTGAAGCGTGCGAAATCGAAAGGTAAAGTCACTATTTTTATGTCATCTAGTACAGACCCGTATCAGCCCGTTGAATATAAGGAGCAAATCACGCGGTCTTTGCTAGAAGTCATGGCTGAGCATCAACCCGATTTTATATTGGTTCAAACCCGAAGCCCATTGGTGACCCGAGATATCGATCTGCTGCAAAAGTTGGGTGACCGGGTCCGGGTTAGCATGACCGTGGAAACGGATCTGGATGATATCCGCAAGCAGTTCAGTCCTTCAGCTCCGCCAATCGCGGGCAGATTGCGTGCCCTGGAACAACTGCAAGATGCCGGTATCCCCACACAAGCTGCTATTGCGCCAGTATTGCCCAGCAGCGAAAGCTTTGCAGCCATTCTGAGGCCGCTTGTTGATCGTATATGCATTGATGATTACTTTATGGGAGATGGCAGTGAGGGCAAGCGAACCCGGAGACTTGGCATGAAGCCACTTTACGAACAAGTGGGCAAGGAAGATTGGTTCAGTCCTGAGGCATACAAAATGGTAGTCGAGCGAATGAAGGCGCATTTTGAGGAACATGAAATATGGATTAGCCAGGCAGGATTCGAACCCTAATCATGCTTGATATAAATTGAAAATAGCCCTGCTTCCCACGTATCGGGAGTCAGGGCTATACTTCTAACTTAATCGATTATTGATCAAGTGTGTATAATGGAAGATCTGCCGGCAGTGCAGCTGGGCGCTGACATGTGCTATCCATTTTATAAAAAGTCTGCTCATCCGAAGAATCATGGAACGCCCACATCGCTTCAAGCACATGGTAGGCCAGCTCTCCACTTGCTCTATGAGCACGTCCGCTGCCCACGGCATAAGCCATATCTGCAACACCGATGCCACGTGTATTTTCCTGATATCCTGAAAGAAGAGGAACCTCAGTCCATTCCTCATCACCTAGCAAGCGGTAACGAACTGGACCACCGAATGTGTTTGGATCAGGAACCTGTAGGGTTCCATGCGTGCCGTATACTTCAATCGGTGGCAACACACTTCCCCCAAATACGTCAAAACTCGTAATCAGCGTGCCGATAGCTCCCTGCTCAAATTGCAACAATCCGGCTACATGCGTCGGAATTTCAACAGGGATGCTCTGACCCCGCTTTTTCTCACTCGTGATCGTCCGCTGTTCCATCGCTTTGCCCGTCATGCCAGCAATGGACTTGATTGGCCCCAGCAATTGTACGAGCGCAGTCAGGTAATAGGGCCCCATATCAAACATCGGCCCGCCACCGGCTGCATAGTAGAACTCCGGATCTGGATGCCAATGCTCATGCCCACGGCTCATCATGAATGCGGTAGCGGCCACAGGTTTGCCAATGACACCATCCTCTACCACTTTGAGTGCCGTCTGAATGCCTGAACCAAAGAACGTCTCTGGCGCACAGCCTACCAGCAGCCCTTTGCGCTTAGCCGTTTCCAGGACCGCCTGACCCTCTTCACGTGTGACTGCGAGTGGTTTTTCCACGTAGACATGTTTGCCTGCTTCGAGCGCTCGCAAGCATACATCCGCATGAACGGCAGGGATTGTCAGATTGATAATCAAGTCGATCTCAGGGTCTGCCAAAATTTCATCTACCGTGTATACGTTAGGGACATGATAAGCAGCCGCCTGCTCCTCTGCCCTGTTCCGATCTAGATCTGCAACCGCTACAAGATCAAGCACCTCAAATCGGTGACAGTTCTCCATATAAATACCACTGATTTTACCGCAGCCAATAATGCCTACTTTCATTGTTTTCATGCGTGGACTCCCTTCGTGTTCCTAATTGATATAGCGCTTCCAAAACAACTCAACACCGCTTTATGTGGGTCAATATATTTATCTCAACGGATATGAATTAGGTTTAAATTAAATTAGTGATTTTGGTTATCAGCCATTCCTGTGTAAACTTCAGCCACTGCGTCCTTGCGGCTTTGCGCAAGTGCTTTGCCTGCGGCAGTCCATTTGAAACCACTACGCATCATTTCAGTAACTTGTTTCATCTCCACGATATCTGCATGGTGTCCGAGCGAGTTGTAGAACACGCGGCCTGCACCCCAGCGTTTGGTCCAAACGACTGGCATATCTACTGGGCCATTCGCTGCATGCGGACCGTTAACAATTGGGAAGCGTGTCGTTGCCAGCACTTCTACTGCAGGATCCACGTGCAGGTAATACTGTTCACTTTTCACCTGGAAATCTTCAATATGATCCAAGAGCGGACTGGAACCACGTTTCATGTTTACCGTGTACTCCACGCCGTCGTTCCCTGGATGCGCAACCCACTGCCCACCCGTCATGAACTGCCAGTCGACGTTGTTACGGAACGCATCACACATCCCGCCGTGAAGACCCGCAAGACCCACGCCGCTCTGAACAGCCGCAGATACGTTATTGACTAGTTCCTGTTCAATCTGTCCCATTGTCCACAACGGAACGATCAGATCCAGGCCCAGCAGTTTCTCTGCATCCGCATAAGCTTCCAGTGTATCTGAGACATCAACCTCGAGTTGTTCTTCCTTCAAAATGCGTTCAAAAATCGCTGCTACCTGCTCTGGTTCATGTCCATCCCAGCCGCCCCATACGATTAGTGCTTTGCTCATCACCCATCACTCGCTTTCCGGAAGTTAAGTTATTGTCATTCTCTATCGGACCTTATGCAAACTCAAGACCTCTCCGAGGTCAACATCCTAGCTTAAATCTAGCTTATTTATTTCAAATGAGTGCCAACATGATGTCCACTTCACAATTCAGTGGTTTAATGCTTACATTTCTTCTAGCGACACCCAGCGACGCTCTGTAACGGAACGTTCAACAGCTTCTAATACCGCTTGACAGGCAACCCCATCGTGGAAACTTGGTTCAGGCTGCCGTCCTTCGGAGATCGCGGTCACCAGTTCCAGCATTTCATGTGTGAACGTGTGCTCGAATCCAATCGTATGTCCCGCAGGCCACCACGCCTCAGCATATTTGTGTGCCGGATCAGTCGCCAGAACACGGCGGAAGCCCTGCACATCTTCATCGTCCTTCGTAAAATACACTTCCAGTTCATTCATCCGTTCAAAATCAAACCGGACGCTACCGAGACTGCCATTGATTTCAAACGAGTTGGTACTGCGATGACCTGCTGCAAAGCGCGTAGCCTCGAAGCTTCCTAGTGCACCATCTGCAAACCGTGCGAGGAACAACGTGGCATCATCTACCGTTACTTCGCCCTTCGGAGCATCTGCGTTCGAACTGCCTTTGGCACTAAGTCCGGTCATTTCCGAAGCCAGCGGCCGCTCTTTAATGAACGTTTCGCTCATCCCGATTACTTCCTTGAATTCACCCACCAGGAAACGTGCAAGATCAATTAGGTGTGCGCCGAGATCGCCATGTGAGCCGGAACCGGCTACTTCCTTTTGCAGACGCCATACCAGCGGGAACGAAGGGTCCATGATCCAATCCTGAAGGAAAAACGCACGGAAATGATAGATTTTGCCTAGGCGTCCGCTTTGCACCAACTCTTTAGCCAGCTGCACTGCTGGAGAGAAACGGTAGTTGAATCCGACCATGTGCGCAACTCCTGCTTCTTCAGCAGCCTGGAGCATTTCACGCGAATCAGCTAGCGACAAAGCCAGCGGCTTTTCACAGAACAGATGTTTACCCTGACGAGCGGCTTCCAGTGCGATTTCCTTATGGGCATCACTTGGAGCGTTAATATCGATCAGATCGATATCATCACGCCGCACCAGCTCGCGCCAGTCCGTTATACTTTCAGACCAGCCGAACTGACTGGCAGCCTCCTGAACTCCCTGCTCGTTCCGTCCACAGATTACAGACATCTCCGGCTGCAGCGGGGCAGACGGGAAAAACATCGGCAGACTGCGATAAGCGTTGCTGTGGGCTTTCCCCATAAATTTGTATCCAACCATTCCGACACGAAGACGCTTTGACATGGTCACTTCCTCCTTTGGAATATAACTAGCAATGTATTAATTACGGATTGAAGAGGCACGGATGATCAGCTCTGTAGGCAACAACTGCCTTGCTGTTTCTGAGGGAACTTCGGAATTCACTGTTGAAGCTGTTGCTCCCAGTGATCCATGAATAAGTTTGGATGCGGCCAGTTCTCCCATTTCATAAAAGGGAACCCTGACGCTGCTCAGCGGCGGAACCGCCATCTCGGCCGCATCGGAGTCATCATAACCTACAAACGCAGGGAAATCCTGAACCTTGATCCCACGCTCACGCAAACCATGCATAACACCGATTGCCATCCGGTCATTCGCAGCAAATACAGCGTCAATCTCGTTAAGCCGGGCTGCAATGGTGGCAGCTGCCTCCACCCCGCTTCGTCTGCCATAGTTCCCCTCCAGCAACAGACTGGAATCCATATTCATTCCGGCTTCATTCAGTCCGATATGAACGCCCTGAAGCCGCTCCTGACTGTTGGAATAACTATCCGGACCATTAAGAAAGGCGATATTCCGGTAGCCCTGATCGGTAAGGTGACGGATTGCCAGCCTGCTGCCCTCCACATGATCGGCATCCACTTCCATGAATGATTCACCTGCAAAGTGCTGGCTCATAATGCAAAAGGGATGTCCTTCCTGCTGAAGCCTCTGCATGGCTGCCAGTTCCCCATGATCATCTCGTGCGCCGAGAATAATGCAAGCATCCACTTTCTGACGGCGGAACAGATCCGTATAATTCATCACTTCACCCGGTGTCCTGAACATGACCAGCAGGTCCATGCCGTTGTCCCTGGCTTTGCTCCCAATGCCACTCAGCATTTCCGAGAAGAAATACGCCGAGAACAAGTGTGCTTTCGGGACGTAGGGCAACACCACGCCAAGGTTACCGCTTTTACTTCTCGCAAAGCTGCGGGCCAGTGCGCTGGGGACGTAACCCAACTGCTCGGAAGCTTCAATAACCTTACGACGGGTTTCCTCTTTAATAGGACCAACGCCATTAAGAACTCGGGATACTGTAGCTTCCGAAACACCGGCAAGATCAGCCACTTCTTTACGGGATGCCATGGATCTCACCTCCTTCATGTTTCCTGAACACCTGCCAAACCGATGCAATGTATCAAATAATTATGTACGCGCGTACATCTTCTCATGTGTTGTAACCGTTGTCAATGCTTTTAACACAAAAAAAGATGAGGATTTGTGTAAACAAATTCCCCACCTCTTGCTTACTATATAAACTGAACCAAAGAACATTTACACTTGCCACTCCGATGACAGAACAACCTTTCGATCGCTGTTATCCCCAGATTTTTTGAATTCCCGTTTTCAAAGGGAAAATCCGGGGATAAAGGCGAACGCTACGCTTCTTCAGGTTATTTCTGCCCTCTACGTTCTCGTGTAAATGTTTAGTTCAATTTATATATTCTCTTGTAACTTGTCCTATATAACCTTCTGATTCACATGCTTTCACACGCTTTCACATGGATTCATGATGGGGCAGACCAACTACAGTGCAGACCTACATTAGGTCGTCACACCGTTACCAACAGATGATTGACTGAACTCAGCCTGTTCCAAAATGGTGACATGACTTTGAATACGATCTGAAGGCTCAGGTGTAGATTGAAGCTGCCGCACTTTGTGCAGCACTTCCTTATTAGGAAGGAAATGCTGAGAACGGATGAAACGAATCGTTTTGGTTTTGGCACGCATGACAATGGAATCGGTCTCTGCCCGATCATCTGCGAGGTAACGCACTCCCCCAAGAATCTCACCAGGGGTAACACCAGTTGCTGCAAAAATAACATCTTCCGTGCCGATCATATCCTGCATCGTTAATACTTTGTAAGGATTGTCGATTCCCATTTGCAAGCAGCGCTGGAACTCGTCTGCGTTCGCAGGCATCAGGCGACCTTGAATCTCGCCTCCCAGGCAGGATAAGGCGGCTGCAGCAAGCACACCTTCCGGTGCTCCTCCTGATCCGACATACAGATCAATACCTGCCTCTGGGAACGCAGGTGCCATCGCGCCTGCAACATCACCATCGCTTAGGAACTTGATCCGCACACCAACTTTGCGCAATGTCTTGATCGTACTTTCATGTCGTACACGGTCCAGAATCATGACTGTCAGATCTGAGATGTTTTTGTTCAATGCTTCAGCGGCTTTCTCCAATGTCACCTCAACCGGATCTTCGATACTGACCTTGCCCACCAGAGCAGGCCCTACAGCCAACTTCTCCATGTACATATCCGGTGCGTGGAGCAGGTTGCCTTTTCCCGCCACTGCAATAACCGATAAAGCGTTGTTCAGGCCCTTGGCTACGATCTCTGTACCTTCCAAAGGATCTACAGCCACATCAACCTCGGGGCCCTCAGCGTTGCCGACTTCCTCGCCGATATACAACATGGGTGCTTCATCCATTTCTCCTTCACCGATTACCACCGTGCCGCGAATAGACACGGAATCGAACATGGCGCGCATAGCCAAAGTAGCCGCCTCATCTGCACTATTCTTGTCGCCCCGCCCCATCCAGGGTGCTGAAGCTAACGCAGCCAATTCTGTTACTCGGACAATTTCCAACGCCAGTTCGCGTTCCATTTTCCCCACTTCCTTTCCAGTTTCCAAAAGCATACATTGAAAGCGGTACTAAATCCATCGCAAATCCATATGAAATTGATCTAAAACGGGAGTAATAACCCGATTTTGAGAAATCACCCCATTCTGTCCCTCATCGATAAATGAACACATTTACACAGCTTTGAACATGCCATTTTACGAGTCTTATCCACCGTATTATATCTGGTTTGAAGCAGTATATTTCATCTTATATTTTTCGATATTCTATATTCATTGCGTTGAGTGTTTCTCAGGAATAAATCAGAGTTAAAATTTCGTATAACAATGGTTTATGAACATATAATTTGCAATTATAGAGAGGAATCTCATCCGTTCTCAAGTTCGTCGAAAACGATTTATAATAAGACCCCTACAACCGTCCTGTGCTCTTAAAGGAACAATATTGAAGACCATTTAAAAGAGGTTTTTTATTCAAAGATTTGAACTAAAAATTCACCTAAATCCAGCTGTATCCGCCCCTTAAACATGGTTAGCAATATAGATACAGCTTATGGAGGTCATCGAAAATAATAAGTTTACATAATAATTATTACGTTGTTAAAAATTCGATTCTTTTTATTTCCCCTCAAAAGGTCTATTTTTCCTCAGCTTTGTGTCCCACATAAATAAGATCTGACTCTTTGCTCAAACTATGTAGGTTAGCAGGTTTCTGCCTCATCCCCCAACATGGCAACTGCGATTTTCAGAAAATCCTCTTTTTGAATCTGCAAATGACCATATCTAAAATGATATCCCCAACGTGTCTGTCCCCGAGTAAGGATCAGTTGGTCCAGTAAATCAGCGATCTTCACCTGCTGACAAGGATAATACTGAACATTCCTCCGATACGGGACAAAGGAATCTGACACATGGTACGTGTACACCTGATCGTCTATTATGCGCCCTATGGCGGTGAATGCTTGAAGTACCTTGCCTCCTTGCATGCTTGTTCGCGGCGAATAATAGATCAGCCAGTCTCCTGCATTCATTTTGCGCAGAGAAGCTACCTTGCCGTGACAGAGCTGGGCGAAGCCCCCTTCCACCCCCTTTTCCACATGTGATGCAGACACAACGCCGATCCAGTATCGGTTTCCTTTTTCAGATTCAGCCTCAACATCTAACTGATAGGACAGAAATTCTCTCGTTTGAGTCTGCTGAATTTCTGTGCTATTTGCCATCAAATCATGCTTTTCCTTTTCCTGTTCATTCATCTCTGCACCTGTTCTTCCCATGCCTTCTTCAGACGCTCAAGCTGCAAGAAATGATGACGATAATGCATTTCGACCAATGCAAACCATTCCTCTGCATTCAAACCACCAAAGCTTGGATGTGCCAACGTACATTCCTGTGTTGTTTCTTCCAACAGCACTTCCAATCTCCGCATTTCATCCCTTACCTCATTAAATCCTTGAATTATTGATTCTCTTCCATCCGGTTGTAGTGGAGTATACTCAGGAGAATCAGGAACGTGGATACGTATCGGAGGAAAACTTGCTTGCGCAAAAACAGCTTCACCTGTTTCTGTTTTGCCCTGGTTTCTCTTCTTGCCCGAGTCCTCGTCTGCGCTTATACAAAGTTGAACATTGGCTAAATGCATTTTCATCGCAGACTGAATTAAATGCTGGTACATCTGGCCTATCGACCACTCAATCTCACTGGGTTTGTAGCTTAACTGAGCATCGCTCATCAGATCCAGTTCCTGCAAATAACGTTCCAGCGTCAGTTCAAAATCACGTCGAATCTCTTCGTTGTTCCTTGTTATTGTCGTTTCCATACAAATACACAACTCCTTCAATCGGTTATAAACCGATCATACACAAACACTACTGACAGCGTTATGTCAGTAGTGTTTAAGGAGATTGCTTGCTTCCTCGCGAATTCGAATTCTTAATGATTCGGGCTCCAAGACCAGAGCCGAGGCTCCCCATCCAAGTATCCAATGCAATACGTCTTCTGGATTCCTTACACGAAAATCTGCGTATAATCCATCTGTTTGCAGTTCTGCTTTCTCCATGTAGTAATTATTCGCTTCAATCACTCTATTTGCAATTCGACCATGAAACCAAACACGGACATGCACATCACGGTTGTCAGGTGGTGAGTAGCTGTGAATATTAAAACCTGGAGGAAGATCGAATGGGTCTGTGCTAATCTCCAGATCACTCATGCGGGATATACGAAAATGACGAATCTCCTGTCGCAAATCACATCGGGCAATCAGCATCCATGAGCCTTGCATCCAAAGCATCCCGTAAGGGGACGACATACGAACGGTCTTTTGTACGGTTTCATTAATAGTTCCATGCTTATGGTAATGAAACCGGATTTTGAGTTTATTCTGCATTGCCTTTCGGATGATTCCCATATGTTCGATCTCTCGCTCGTGTGTATCACTGTCCGGTGAACGAAGTAAACGGATACCCTGTTGTATCTGTCCCACCTCTTCCCGAAGAGGCACAGGCAGGATTGCTTCAATTTTCGAACGGGACGTAAAGGATGTACTTTTGTAGTAGTTATCGAAGCGCTGTTCGACAAAATCAAGCCCGATTAGAAGTGTAACCGCTTCTTCAGCTGTCAAGCTGATCGGAGGCAAAAAGTATCCTTCCATAAGTGAATATCCTACTCCGGGTTCTCCCACCACAGGAACTCCTGCCTCACATAACGCCTGAATGTCTCTGTATATGGTTCGGACACTTGTTTCAAACAAGAGGGCTAAATCTTCCGCACGTTGAACCTTCCCCCGCTGCAGCTCAAGTACGATAGCCAGCATACGATCCGATTTGTTCAAGAACACACCTCCTTGTATGTAATACTAATTACACTCATCTTCATTGGACATCTATTATAAGTAACATATGGACAATTGAAAAGCATACTAAAGAACAAGTCTTAATTATGGCCGCGTCGACCCATTTTCGTAAGGTGTTTCATTAAACCACAAAGACCAACCCGCAGAGTATAGGTTGGTCTATAAAAACTTTTATGATATTGAAATTCAGAGAAAGCTCGGACCTCACTACTTCCAGGATCATTGGGTAGAACCCCTCCTATCGTGCTCATCAATCACCTTGTTTACCGCTCGTAGTATTCCTCCACAATATCCGTATTGGAAGCCGCCTTCTTCCACAAAAGCCTGCTGAATTGGATGCAACTTCCCTTCCTCTTCACCATGTAACCCTTCAATTGTTGTTATTTCACTGCCAACACATTGATAAGACATAACGAGACAGGAAACCTTCGTAATAATCATCCTTATCTATCGTCCGTTAGAGATAGTTAGCAAGCAATATAGATACAGCTTATGAGTTAATCCAAAATAATAAGCTTACATAATAATTGTTACGTTATTTTAAGTTCATTTTTTTGATGTTTTCTTTTAAAAGGTCGATTTTCTCCCCATCTTTATTCACCACATAAATATGGTCTGGTTTTTTGTCCAAACTTTTACCGCTAATCATCAATTGGTGCCCGCCTTCTATGTTGTATTTTCGAATATATAATCCCGATCCTTCATCTTCATAAGGGTACGCTGCAAAATCATTCCATGTCAGGCTGTCTCCTTTCTCTGCGAGAGTATTTAGTTTTTTTAAGGGAATGGATGTACTCGCCCCCCCCTGATCATTATTTGCCTGACATCCTGAACAAAATGCAACCAAAAGCAACAATACTAAACTGAGTTTTCTAGGAATAAGTTTTGTCATTATTCTTCCTCCTTAAATCTTTATGTGGAATAATTTGTAATAAATATCTTGCTTTTATCACTATTGTACCATAACATAATTACCGTATATTACATTTTTTAGAATTTATTCGAGAGGGGGTTCTCTATTCATAAGCACAGTTGAGTTAAACACATTTCACATCGCATTTGGAATCAAAATATTTAATAAATTTCAGGAGGGGACGTAACAATGAAAAAATTAGTTTCATCTTTATTTGCAATGATCTTGTTATTCACACTAGCGTTACCTGTATTAGCTGAATCAAACAGTTCCAAAAAGGATACTTCTCCCGCAGCTGAAACTCAAACATGGTTGAATTGGTTTGACAAACTCACTAAAGAAGATCAATTAAAAGTAAGTTACAAACCAGCTGAATTAATATCTTTTAACGAGAATGCCCTCCTATCGTTACCTAATGTAGACCCATTAGCTTCTTTCGCTCCAGATACTAAAGAATGGTTGAACTGGTTTAACAGTTTAACAGAAGAAGAACAATTACAGGTGAATTATCGACCTGCTGAATTCGCCTTATTGAATAAAACAGAAGTCACTGTTCATGAAACCCAATACAACAACCAGACTATTGATTCTAAAACAAACTCAAATGATCAATTAACTCTTCAAGCTCTTGAAACAATGCCTACTGGTGGATATGAACACCCTTATTCTTCAAGTGCATGGGAAAATTTGACGGATAAAGCTAATTGCTATGCATACATGTTGAATACATCCACATATTCTGGACATAAATTACAACCAGGTGAACTGGCCGGAAAAGTTTTTACAAGTTTAACTTCTTCGAGCATCATTAGTGCCTCTAAGCTTGACATGCCATATTTAAATAAATCCCTACGAACTTCTACATATAGTGAAGTTCCTGGATACAGAGAGTACAAGGTAGCACTTGTTATTGCACCAAATTATGATTATCATTGGTACAGACAGGATGCTGATGGTGGGTGGTCACATAAGCGTGGGCTAACTGCTATTGATTTTAGAGATGCCAGTGGTAATTCGATTCGTAATCCACAAACAGCTGATCGTAATTATGGAAATGGTCTGAATTATTCGACTTGGGGCGGATGGTACATTATCAAATATTAATCGTTAGAAATAAAGACCGAGCGAAGCGGAGATATGCCCTCCAGCGCCCGGTCTTCTTTAATTCCGTAGTTCAATCACAGGTCAATTACTTTCTTCTCTTCCGTTGTTAAAATGGATGATGATAAACAGGTTTCTCCTGCGGTACGAACTGCACGAAGAATCCCTCCATATCCAGTGCAGCGGCACAGATTACCGCATAATCCCGTTTCGATCTGTTCCTGACTTGGCTGCGGATTGCGGTCCAAGAGAGCCTTAGTGGAAATCACCATCCCGGGTGTACAATACCCGCATTGGAAGCCGCCTTCTTCCACAAAAGCCTGCTGAATTGGGTGCAACTTCCCTTCTTCTTCACCATGTAACCCTTCAATTGTTGTTATCTCGCTTCCAACACATTGATAAGCCATAACGAGACAGGAATTGACCGGCTCTCCATCCATCAGTACCATACATGCACCGCAACGACCAACCTCGCAGGAAACTTTCGTTCCGGTCAGATTCAGTTGCGTCCGTAGTACATCCACAAGACGGGTTGTCTGGGAAATGTGCAATTGTTTCTCCTCGCCATTCACAACGGCTGTCCAGAAATCGCCCAAAGGTTCAGTCATGATGAGCTCACTCCTTCCTGAAGCAAGACGCCAATTGGTTTGATCAGTTGATCGCGCGGAACCGGCAAACGATTAACCCACACCCCTGTAGCCTGATGAATCGCAGCGGTGATGGCCGGAGCAAGCGCCACCGAACCAATCTCGCCAATCCCCCGTGGTCCAAACGGATCTCCCTCTGGCAGATCTTCAATTGCCTCCACCTCCAGGTTGGTGTGAATGTCGCGAATCGTCGGAATCAGGTAGGTGTCCAGATTGGTTGTCATATAGCGACTGTCTTGCATCACAGCATCCTCGGTCAATGTAAAACCCAGAGCCATTACACTTCCGCCTTCGATCTGTCCGATGAATCCCATTGGATTGATGACAGGGCCAGCAGCCACCACATGCCTCGTATCCAGTAATTTGGCTTCCCCGGTTAGCGTGTTTACCTCCACTTCTGCCGCTACTGCCGCATACGTATATAGATAATGCCCCCCCACAACATTGTCCGGCGTGGTCGGATATTCAAATTGAGTATCAAAAATCCAATCTACTGCTTCTCCATGCTTCACCAGATCAACGTAAGAAACAACAACTCTGGAATTCATCGCCGGTTCATTCGCTGTAACTTCTGGAGAAAGCTGTCCCTTGTGCCATACTCCCTCAATTCCAGTAATCAGTTCGGCAGCCGGAATTCCTGACAAAGCAGAGGCTACTGACAAGATTTTGGAGCGGAATGGTGTCTGTAATCGCTGAAGAGCCATCCAGGCCATCGTCGTTGAACGCGAAGCGGTGCTTGAACCACTGTGTGGCACTCGATCCGTATCCCCAATGATTATGCTTAGATCGGATGTTGAGCAGTAGAACAGATCGCAGAGCATCATTTCAAGCGTAGCAATAAGTCCCTGACCGAATTCTTCGTAGCTGAATGCCACCTCAATCTTACCTTCGGCATTCAGAGATAGACGCCCGCCCGCCGGATCGGGAATGCCATAACCAAGCCCTGCTCCGTGCATCGCGATGGCTGCACCCACTCCACGTTTAATCCAGGGAGGCAGAGCAATATCTGTTGGGGGATGCTGATGCTTTTGCCATAACTCCGAACGATCCAGCGCCTCCCATACTTGCGACAGACCATCCGTGACCAGAATCCGTTGATTTAGTGGCCCTGGATCGGTCTTTTCCCTCATGTTGCGTCTCCGAAACTCCCAGGGGTCTATATCCATAATCTCGGCGAGTCGATCCATCTGACCCTCCATTGCAAAGATCGCCTGATTTCCGCCAAATCCGCGAAACTCTCCCGACACCCCATTATTCGTATATACCGAGACACCCTCCACATCTACATGGGGAATAGAATAAGGTCCGAGACAGTGTTCTGTGCAAAAATTCAGGACGGGTGCCCCCAGCGTGGCATATGCTCCGGTGTCTGCGGTAATGCGGACTCGGTGAGCCTGGATCATGCCTTCACGGCTGATTCCGGTCTGCATTTCAATTTTCATCGGATGACGCTTTAATCCTGCACGTACGGATTCTTTGCGTGAATTGTGCATTTTCACAGGACGTCCGGACCTTAAAGCAAGCAGTGCCCCATAAGGCTGTACATTCAGCTCATCTTTCCCACCAAAAGAACCGCCTATCGGAGACGAGACCACCCGAATATCTTCTTCGGAACAGCCAATGATTCGGGCAAGCTGCATCCTGTCCTTGTAACCATGCTGTGTCGCCGCGTAGACATGGAGTCTCCCACTTTCATCAGGAACAAATAACCCGCCTTCCGTCTCCATATAGGCATGCATCTGGCGAGGGGTATAATACGTCTCACTCACAATATGTTCGCATGCAGCAAAGCCCTCATCTACATTGCCTCGTTTGATTTCGGTACGGTGCAGCACATTGCCGGGACCATGTTCATGGAGCTCAGGTGCACCGGGTGCCAGTGCAGCCTCTGGGCTGTCCAGCGGAGTCCATTCTTCATACTCAACCCGGATGGCATCCAGAGCGAGCGCTGCACGTTCCGGGGAGTCCGCAGCAACTGCGGCAATGGCATCACCGACATAACGAACGACATGCTCGCAAAATACAGGCTGATCCGGAGTTGCAATGCCAAACAGGTTCAAACCGGGCACATCTTTCGAGGTGAGTACGGCAAATACACCCTCTATAGCCTCCGCTCCGGTTATATCGATAGATAATATGCGGGCATAGGGGTAAGAGCTTCGAAGGACCCTTCCATGGATCATATCGGGCAGCGTCATGTCTGTCAGATATTGAAGCTGTCCTGTTACTTTGCCTACCCCATCTGGCCGCAGATGCCAGCGTTTCCCACTATTATCCCGATTCAACAGCATGATCTCTCTCCCCTTTCTCCCCTCAGAAGCTGTTGGGCTTACGCTTTGCTTCTCCAAAATGGTTTTCTTCTATGAGCGAAGTGCTTCCCAGAGTCCGGCTCCGAGCATATTACCTGCCGTTTGCTTACGGTACTGTTCTGTAGCAAATGCATCGCTATAAGTCACGAATTCCGAAGCTGCCGAGGCAGCTAGCGATGAAGCTTGCATAACAGAAGCCTCCACGCCAAGAAGCAACTTTTCCGACTCCGTAAGTCGCATGGCCATGCCTGAACCTCCACCTGCAGCGATCGCTATTTTATTCCAGCGGCCATCTGCATCCACTTCTCCGTGAAATGCAATCGTCACCAGCGATGCTGTAAAGGTCTCCCGCCGACCCAGCTTGCGGTAAAATGAAATTTCACGCGTCGCAGATGACTGCTCGCTGGTGACATCAGGGAAAGGCGTATGTTTCATCGGAATATGAATGGAAATTAACACATCATTCGGATTGCGACTGCCGTCACGACCACCGTTCAGCCAAGACGAAAGACTTCGCATCTCCATGCCGTTGTCCGTCATCCAGTACAGCTGTGCATCGTAGACAAGGAGTGCAGGGATCGAGTCACCGACTCCCGATACAATGTTTCCGCCAATTGTCGCCACATTCCGGATAGAAGGAGCAGCGATAGCATTCATTGCAGACTGTAATAAGGGCAGCTGTTGCAGATGAACGTCTGTGGCACAATGACTTAATCGCGTCAGTGCTCCAATGACCAGCTCATCTCCACCCACATATACGCCGCTTGCACCTGGAATACGGGCAAGGCTGATCATATGCTCAGGTACAGGAACAAGGCCGCCCTCCCACTGAGTACGCAATAATGTGGCCCCTGCTGCAAAACAATACTTCCCGGACAGTTCACTCTTTGAAGCTTGAAGCTCATCTAGATTAACTGGCTGCCAAACCGTTGGTTGTGCTCCAGACCCATATGCCGACATGACCATCCTTCCATCTCCCTTCTCTATCTGGAATCTGTCTGCGGGACGTTGGATATGAACGAATGATCCAAATAATTCTTCAAATCATATGGGACTGCAACAATAAGGTCAATTATCTTCACATCATTTTGGATAAATGTATAAATAGACTCTTTGATTTGTGCCTGATGCATTGTTTACTGCGATAAGCTAACACAAGCCATTTCATAACCAATTAGATCAAAACAATAAAGAGGCCAACCAGATGGTCTGGCTGACCTCATTACTGCGAGAAATAATACACAAGGAATCGCTCCTTCTGCCTTGATTTTCATTCATCTTATGCCATTCACATAATCCAAAATACGTTCCAGCTCTGGTTCGGTATCCGCATCCCAAAAGCTAAATTCAGACAAAGATACATGCTTGCCTGCATATTTGGGATTGCGCATGATTTTTCGCGCTCCCTCATCTCCGCTAAGCGACAAAAGAGGCCCCAGCATATGTTCACGAAAGGCGACCGGAGGCTTGCCTCCACCGCCATTGGTAGCTGCTGCATAATCACACAGTTTGTTGGAGGCTAACGACTCAGCAACCCTGTTAATATCTTGTGCCTGCAATAGCGGCTGATCTGCCAAAATTATCATCACACCTTCTGGCTTGTATGCTATAGCAGACAGAATGCCACAGTGAAGGGACATGGCGATACCGTATGCATAGTCGGTACAGATTGCAATCTGAAGCCTCGTGCTCGTATCTGGAGTACAACCATATGATGCTGCATTGAGCCACATGGAGGGGATCCACGCTAATGAATCCTCGGGTTTGACCACACAGATAACTTTCTCCAAATCGGATTTCAAGGCAGCTTCCAATGTCCATGCGGCCAAACATCTTCCATCAGGCATGACGATAGACAGTTTATCCCGCCCCATTCGGCTGCTCTTACCTGCCGCTAGCACGATGCCCGTCAGTCGCATGTGCAATCCCCCTCTGTACTTTGCGACGCTCTGCGGCAACAGCTGCTCTTTTACAGGCAATAAGTTCTGCTGCGATGCTGATTGCGATCTCTTCCGGTCCATCGGCACCAATGGTCAAGCCGACGGGTGAATGCAACTGTTTTAGTGGAGGGAGATCGTTCAGCAAACGTGCTGTTCGCGTTCTGGAGCCCATAATACCAAGGTATGCATAATTCCGATCCTCAAGTAATTCAAGAAACTCCCGTTCTCTCGGAAATTGATGACTCATCAATACGATATAATCCCCGCTTTGGATATCCAGTACAGGTATGATCTCACTTGGGAAACCGCGAACAAACTCAACACCCGGAAAGCGTTCAGCGGTGCAAAAGGTTTCTCGCCAATCTGCTACAACCACACGAAATCCTGCCGATTTGCCCAGACGGGCGACCGGGATTACATCATTTCCGGCTCCAATGATAATCAGACGGGGTTTGGGCACATATTTTGCGGAGATCTGTAAAGGGATATCCCACTTCTCCACCTCAGTCAATCCATGCCTCTGAAGATCACTCTCTCCAGAATTAGATGTGAGATCATCAGCTTCAGACGAATGAATAACGACCAATGATAGTCGCGGTGTCTCCTCTGTAATCAATGTGTTTATTGGATTTAGAGAAGCTCCCTTGACAGCTGGAGAAGAGTATAATGATGTCTGCCTTTCTGCACCCTCAGCGAGCTGAATCACATAATGAATCCGGGTGTATTGATCGTAGAATGAACGGGTTAGCTCCACAGCTGATCCAGATTGAAAATACGCATGCATATGGGACATGATCGACCTGAGTTCACCACATACCGGCTCTAGCAGCACTATAATTAACCCGCCGCAGCCAATCGTTTCTCCCCAGGACATATCATCTTCGGGACGCATATCATACTCCACGAATTCCAACTGCTGTGTATGCAGCACCCGGTCCACCCTGGCCTGCAGATCACTCTCCAGACAACCTGGACTGATACTGCCATACACCACACCTTCTTCGGTCAAAAGCATAGAGACTCCTTGCTTACGGTAAGCATGACCTTCTACCTTAACCGCTGTTGCGAGAACACAGCGCGGTTCCCGCCCTGCAATTGCACACAGATCATGCATTTCCATCGCGTCTCCATCCTTTCAGGGATTTGAATCCGAATCCGAAGAAGTGATTCTGGACCTTCCTAGCGTATATTGAATATCCAACTTTTGCTCAGATAGTTCATTGGGTGAGTTTCATACGGCTGCGTTCGATTAGATGCGTTTCATCAATCTTGCAATACTTTTATCCGATTCACGAAGCACAATGCCACGATCAATCGTTTGAATCTTCCGGTTTTGGAGCACGATGCTTCCATCAATAATAACGGTGTCTACACAGCTGCGAGTTGCGGAATAGACTACACGGGAATACACATCAGTCTCATAGGAAGGGTACGTATGAAAATCATCCAGATCCAGCAGCAATATATCTGCTTTTTTACCCACTTCCAGACTGCCGATTTCCTTGGACATTCCGAGCACTTCTGCTCCACCCATCGTCGCCATACGAAGCACCGTACGGGCGTCCATCACTGTTGGACCGTGAGGCACCTTTTGAATGAGCGCGGTCAGGCGCATTTCCTGGAACATATCCAGATTGTTGTTGCACGGCGCACCATCGGCACCAATCCCTACCGCAATCTGGCGATTCAGCAGATCAGGAATATCCGCTATACCTGAGGACAGTTTCATATTCGATCCAGGGCAGTGGGTGACTTTTACCCCGCGTTTGCGAATAATCTCCTTCTCTTCCTCACTCAGCCACACACAGTGGGCAAGCACCAGTCTTGGGGTAGCTAGACCGATATGATCCAGATAGACAATGTTGCGCATGCCACGCTCGTGTTCTACCAGTTCGATCTCGCCACGATTTTCGGAGGCATGGGTGTGCACTTTCACATGGTACTTATTCGACAGGTCACGCACCTCAACCAATAATTCTTCGGTGCACGAGACGACGAAGCGTGGACAAAACGCATACTGAATACGGCCACCGCCGAATCCATTCCATTTCTCCAGCAAATCGACACTTTGTTGCAGCGAGGTAGCCGTATTTTCACGCAGCGGTTCAGGAACTTCATCCCCGTGATCCATCATCACTTTACCGGAAATCACCCGAATGCCGCTCTGTGCCATCGCCTGAAAAGCCGAATCGGTATGATGCACGGTCTCCATATCCAAAATGGTTGTTGTCCCGCTGGAAATCAATTCGCCCAAGCCGAGCATCGCCGAGTAATAGACAGACTCTTCATCATGCGCTGCCTCAAGCGGCCAGATGCGTTGGCGAAGCCAATCCATCAGCTCCAGATCGTCCGCACGTCCACGGAACAAGGTCTGACATAGATGAATATGCGTTTGGATAAAACCTGGAAGCAGCACTTTGCCTCGAGCATCAATGACCTGATCTGCCTGAACATCGATATGCTCTGCAATTTCTTTGATTTTATTGTCCTCGATCAGCAAATCTCCCGTAAATACATCCTCTTCTGCATTCATTGTGACGAGTTGTGCACCTTTTAGCAGGATCGTTCCCATGATAATCTCCCCTATCCGTATCTATCTGCTTAATTTTATTAATTCTGATCCTGCACAGTTAAGATGATCTTCTTTGGATCTATGCATGATGCTTTACATAAATCACGCTACCACCCGATAGCCATGCCATCTCCCCTGGGATCTGCTGCCCCGCTAATCATGCCATCTTCACGGATGACAATCCCTTGTGACTGCCCCATAATTCCGTCCCACGGCGCTCTGGCTTCGACGTTATGTCCCCATCGGGCAAGCGTGTCACATACGTCGTCATGATAGCGGTTCTCTACTCTCAGCGTGTCACCCTCTTCACCCCAGGTACGCCCATACACCCAACGCGGTAGCCCAATGGCTTCCTGAATGTTCAGACCATAGTCCAGCACACCCGTAAGAACCGATAACTGTGTCTGGGGTTGGCCCTCACCACCTTGCGTGCCTACGAGCATATAAGGTTTCCCGTTACGAGTGACAAGACCCGGCATTAGGGTGTGGAATGAGCGTTTATTCGGTTCCAATACGTTAACGTCCTTCGGATCAAGTGAGAAAAAGGAACCGCGGTTCTGCATGATCACACCCGTATCCCCAGGCACATAAGCAGCGCCAAAATCAAAGTACAGGCTCTGAATAAACGAGACGGCATTGCCTTCATTGTCCACAACCGCTGCGTAAGCCGTATCCTGACCCATCATTTTGGACAGAAAAGGCTGTGCCACAGCAGGTGGAGCGGACTGAATCTCGTTCCATAATTCATCTCCATAAACCTTGGATAACAGATTTTCCAGCGGAATATCCCTGAACTCCGGGTCTGTGAGATAACGATCACGGTCACGAAAAGCCTTTTTAACCACTTCAACCATCAGATGATAGAACTCGGGGGACGTCCGCGCAACGGAAGAGAGATCAATATGTTCCAGCATATTCAACATTATCAGCATCGAGAAGCCCTGTGAATTCGGCGGCATCTGGTGAACTTGATAGCCACGGTAATCGGTAGTGATCGGCTTCACCCACTCTCCCTTGTGAGCCGCGAAGTCCGCTGGAGCGAGCATGCCGCCATCCTCACGAATAGCCGAAGTTAACTGCTCCGCCAGTTCCCCGGTATAAAAAACATCACGTCCACCTGCCTGAATCAGGCGAATGGAAGAGGCAAGATCAGGCTGCAAGAGTAGATCGCCTTCCTGCAAAAGTGTACCAAAAGGGGCAAATACCGCTCGCAGCGATGTATGCCCCATAATGAAATCCTCATCACGTTCCAGCCACAGGCGCAGATTTCGGGATACAGGGCATCCCTTTTCCGCATATTGCGCAGCTGGTTCAAGTAACTGTTCCCACTTTAACTTTCCGTAGCGGGACCAGACTTCCCACCATGCATCTACCATTCCAGGAACCGTAATCGCACTAAGCACGCCTCGTTGAGGAATGGCGCTCATCCCCATCGCTTTGAACGTATCAGCATGAATGCCTGCTGCTGAACGACCACTTCCGTTGTAGGCCGTTATATCACCACTTGTTCCATCGTGAATTAGAAAGAAAGCATCTCCGCCAAGTCCTGTCATGTGTGGGTAGACTACACCCAGTGCGGCACTTACAGCGACAGCAGCATCATAAGCGTTACCACCTTGCTGGAGGATTGCGCTGCCAACCGCACTCGCTAAATAATGTGGGGAGGTAACCATCACCTGTCTGGATATCGGCATCTGGTTCAACATAAGACGCCCTCCTTCCCGGCATACACATCCAGCGCTGCCTGCACGGCCTCGCCTGCTGGCAAGGCGTGACGATGACGCAACAGTACAGCTTCCAGTGCGCCCAGCACATGAAGTACATTTTTGCGCTGGCAGCTGAATCCCATCGTACCAATACGCCAAATCTTGCCTTTCAGTGGTCCAAATGAGCTAGCAATCTCAATACTGAAATCGTTCAGAAGCATGCTGCGTACCGACTCACCATCCATACCATCGGGTATTTTGATACAAGTCACCACCGGAAGTTTAGTGGACATTTCTCCATACAGTTTCAGCCCCATGCCCTGAATCCCCGCAACCAACGCTCGTTCATTAATCCGATGTCTCTGAAAACGGGCATCCAGACCTTCCTGAAGCAAAATTCGCAGTCCTTCGTGAAGACCGTAGAGCATCGAAGTAGCCTCTGTATGATGGTTTAACCGTGCCGAACTCCAGTAATCCTGCAATTGGCTCAGGTCAAAGTAATTACTGGCAATCGTGCGCCCTTCAGCCCGAGCACTTGTTGCATCGCGGAGGCCTCGTTCCACGGTTTTGCGGCTCTTCAGTTTCTTCTCCACACGGCTGTTATACGTTAATGGCGCCATCCCGGATGGGACGGACAAACATTTCTGCGTTCCTCCCATGACTGCATCCAGATGCCAGGCATCTGTCTCCACAGGTGTTCCGCCAATTGTGGCAACCGCATCAACCACAAGTAAAATATCCAGTTCACGACAGGCTTTGCCAATCTCGGCGAGTGGCTGCATTTGCCCGGTTGATGTCTCACCGTGAACCATCGCAACCAAACTCGGCTTATGTGCATGGATCGCCTTAATAACTTCTTCGGGATCAAATACCGTTCCCCACTCTGTTTCAAAAAAGATAACCTCGGCACCACATCGCTCCGAAATTTCAACCAATAGATGTCCGAAACGTCCATAGATGGGGATGAGCACCTTGTCCCCTGGCTGAATCAGACTGACCAGCACGGCTTCAATCCCTGAGCGGGATGTACCATCTACCGGATAACACCACTCATTGTCTGTCATGTATAGTTCACGCAGCATGGCCATCGTCTCATTCATCAGGGAAGTGAACTCCGGATCAAACTGCCCCAGGATCGGGAAGGATAATGCCCTCAGAACTCTTGGGTCGACTTCAACTGGCCCCGGTGTCATGATCGTCCGCAAGGACGGGGACAATTCTTTATAGTTGGACATCTTCACTCAACTCCCGTAACCGTATTTATAGAGTAACTGAACCAGAACCCGGAAACCTTTCATCAGGTCCTCTTCAGCTGTATATTCAAGGGGATTATGGCTAATGCCATCTTGGCTTGGTACAAATATCATCGCTGTAGGACAAGCCGGCTGAAAGATCTGCGAATCATGTCCTGCGCCGCTTGGCAAGTGCATATAGGATAATTGCTCCACTTCACAAATATCACGAATGTCTGACGTAATCTGTTCGTTCATCGGAATAGGTGTGACAGACAAGTGCTCCTCCCAGTTCAGTCCGAGCTGTTGCTCGGCTGCGATTCTGCTAAATTCCTGTAGCATATTGTGCCAGCATCGATCAATGCTCTCTTGCCTGATATGCCGGATATCGAGCGAGAATACGGCCCGGGATGCAACGACGTTACCCACACCCGGATCGGCTGTTATTCGACCCACAGTGGCTACAAGTGGTTCTCCCGCTTCAAGCGCAATGCGTCTTACGGCTGTGATCATCTCGGCTGCACCTGCAAGTGCATCCTTGCGCCAGGACATCGGTGTAGTTCCGGCATGATTGGCTTCGCCACTTACTGTAATGCTAAAGCGTTTCTGGCCTACAATATCCGATACAATACCAATCGAATGGCCCAATCGATCAAGGACCTGACCTTGCTCGATATGAAGTTCGATAAATGCACCGTATGTGTGTGAAGCCATTCTATAGCTACTATCTGGTCCAAAGCCTGCATCATGTATTGCCTGTGCAAAGGTAATGCCTTCTTGATCCTTCAAATGCTGAACTTCTTCCAGCACGCTTACCCCCGTTATACTTCGTGATCCCCAATAAGCGAAGGGGAATCGACTACCTTCTTCCTCGCATAGGGACACGACTTGAAGCGTTCGTTTGGGTGCCCCAAAATTTTTCTGTAGATACTCTAGCGCGAGCACTCCTGCAACTACGCCATATGCACCGTCATACTTCCCACCTTGTACCACGGTATCGATATGGGAACCCGTAACAATCGGCGCCTCTTCCATTCCTGTTCCTGAACCCGTACCGTGCAAAGTTCCATACAGGTTGCCCGATTGATCAAATTCAGGAGCCAACCCGTTCTCCTGCATTTTTGCCGCTAGCGCATGCTGTGCCTTACACCATGCTTGGTCGTACAAAAGACGTGTCACACCTCCCTGGGGATCAGCGCCATATGTAGACAACCAGTCAAGCATGCCTTGCAGCTGCACCTGCTCCAATTGCGGCAAAGCCTGGGTGGGACGTTCCGTACCGGAAGGCGTGTGTACTTCAAAGTCCGTCATGATACCCCTCCGTTCCTTCAACACCAACCGGAACAGATGAGTTAGCACGGATAAATCGTCCCACAGGTTCATCCGACAATCCTGTTTTTGAACTGTATACTCGTGTGCCCCGGCAGAACACCTCTGCAATGCTAGAGGAAAACGTGCTTCCCACATAAGGACTCTGTTTATATGTGTAGTGCAGGTCATCCGTATTTAAGGTGGTACTCTTCTCCCAATCAATCAGTACCAGATCCGCGTCCTTGCCGATGGCGATCTCACCTTTGTTCTCCAATCCAAGCCTTCTGGCAGGTTGCAGGGCCAGGACTCTTCCCAGCAAAGGAAGGGCTACATTTCGCTGAAGATGTCCTTCCTCCAACATGAGCAGCAGCGTACTTTGCGCACCCGAGATGCCACCCCAGATTTCAAAGAAATTATCAGATTGTTTCATCGATGGCGGACAGGGTGAGTGGTCGGATGCAATAACATCAATCAGACCTGCTGCCAGCGCATCCCATAACTGATCTTGCTCAACCTGACTCCGCAATGGCGGCGCACACTTCGCTACAGCTCCCAACCGGACAACATCCTCCTCTGTCAGAGTCAGGTAATGTGGACATGTTTCAGAAGTTACATCCAGCCCGCGCTGTTTTGCCTCTGCAATCAGATCAAGCGCTTCCCGTGTACTGATATGAACAAAATGAAGTGCACATCCGGTTTGCTCCCCATATTGCAGCGCTCGTGACACCGCCCGAACCTCTGCTTCTGCTGGGCGAGATTGCACGTAATCCATCGGGCCGATTCGTCCATCTGCAATACTCCTTGCCCCAAGTTCAGCAACCATCGCTTCGTCTTCCGCATGAAGCGCCAGTACATGGTTTAGCTTTGCAATCTCGTACATGCCATTCAAAAGTGTATCGTCATCCGCTCTGGCGAAGATGTCTTCCCCTTCTCCGCCAGGTTCGGACATAAATGCCTTGAATCCGGCCGCACCCATATCGGCCAAAGGTGCAAGCTCGGCCCGATTGCCGGGAACAAGTCCTCCCCAGAACGCATAATCAACATAGGATTGACCGTCGGCTGCTTTCATTTTCGACTCCCAAGCCTCCGGTCTAATCGTTGGAGGGACACCATTAAGCGGCATATCGACATACGTCGTAATTCCACCAGCAGCCAGTGATGCGGATCCCGATTTGAAACCCTCCCAGCTCGCGAGTCCAGGTTCATTAAAGTGAACATGTATGTCCACAGCCCCCGGCATCACTGTGAGGCCAATTGCTTCTATTATTTCAGTATCTTCATCACCCACCAGGTGTGAGGACAAAGCTGATATTTGTTCACCAGTAATCCCAATATCCAGTTCTTCCACGCTATCTCTCAACACAACCCGGGCCCCCCGGATGATCGTATCTAATCTTGTCATATGGATGACCCTCCTCTGATCAGAACTGGATTTGTATATTTCAGCTTCCCCGGTATGTACTGTAACCTCCAGGCGCAATCAACAGAGGAATGTGGTAGTGACTTGAAGCATCGGATACGGCAAACCGGATCGGCACAACCGTCCATAATACCTGCCCTAATTCTTCAAGAGATCGCTGTGCGTAATATCCCTCAACGTTGAAATGAAGCTCGTAGACCGCTTGCTCAAGCTTCCCGCCTTCAAGCAAAGGTGCATCCAGACGCCCATCGGCATTGG
Organism: Paenibacillus sp. RU5M; assembly: GCF_900221055.1. Lineage (NCBI taxonomy): Bacteria > Bacillati > Bacillota > Bacilli > Caryophanales > Paenibacillaceae > Paenibacillus > Paenibacillus sp. RU5M. The sequence goes on from NZ_OBQM01000006.1 coordinate 119,784, forward strand.
TCAACGATTCAGCAACTTTCATTTTGCTTTCCTTCTCGCCATTCCTGTGTAATACAAAAAGTTCAACCCGCACGCCTGCGGCCGGAACGCCCTTGGAAGTATCCAGCACATGCGTAGTAATCCGTCCTCCAGCTACCGACATCATGCCTCACCTTCTCTCTTCGAGCCCCTCTGGTCAGCCTCTAGATCATCCCTTGTCATTGAGAAACCCTGAAACCCATAAGGAGGCCTGGCCTCGGTGAATACTTTGCCTTCTCCTTCTTTTACTTCCTCCAGCACCGTTTCCCATGTCCGATTGTTGGATTCAAATGAAACCTCACTGAGCTGTCCAAATCGTCGCAATAGCCTTAGTCCAATCTGATAAATTAGATGCTGAATGGATGCCGAACGACACGCATGGAACACGGCTGCAGCTACATCTCTTACCTGCTCCGCCGCTACATAACGTCCGCGCTGATCGTCCATGCCATCTCTCGGGTCTTCGTAACGCCAATTGATATTCAGGAAAATGAACAGTGGACGGTCCCATGTCTCGGGTAAGGTGGTGTGCTCATCCTTGACGAAACCGGCAAATTCACTGCCTTTGACCTTAATCAGCCTGATATCTGCGACACCACTGAAATGATTGTTCAGTTCAACCTGATTTCCTTTTCGCTGCGCTTCAATTGCAGCCGTCGCGCGATCATTCTGGGAATAACGGAATACCAGCTCGCTTGCACGAAGGCTTCCTTCTCTGCGAACAGGCACATCTTCAAAAGGAATCTGATCTGCCGTCATTTGCACTTTGGTCATCTGCGGATATGTCTCCAGAAAACGTCGGCTAACGTAATCGAGAAAACCCTCCACCGTAGCTCCGTAGTAATCCGCAGCATGTTTCAGGATGAAATTCTTCATTGAATCCGTTGCAACGACGCGAGAGTTATCTCCTTCGATAAAAGAAGGCAGAAATTCGTCGCCTTGCACGGCTACTTTAATGTTTAATCCGAACAGGATATTATTCCGTCCGGTGAATGGAGATTCCGGGATGGGCTGAATACCCGTCAACGGTTTGGCGTATGAGCGGTACATCCATACATCTCCTTTGCCGTAATACATGGTCCGTTGCTTTACTTCGGATGGCTTAAATTCAATCTCATGTTCATGACCAATCTGCACCAGCCACTGCTCCAATCGAATGGAAGCAATCTTGAACACTTCCTTCAGGGCGGTCTGGAATTCCTCCTCTCTTCCTCTCCCATTGCGCTTCCGCATGGACTCCAGGATGGACTGAGCTGTGTGACCTTTCACGGCCAATATAAAAGGAAAGCCGAATTGGCTTGTATATTCTTTGTTTAGTTTACTAAGTTCGTGATATTGCTCCGACGAAAGTGAATTAAGCCCTGCACCAGCCTGTTCTTGAACAGAATTGCTGCTCATGCTGATCCGCGCACCGAGATCCGGGTGATTGCAAAGCAACTGCAACTTGACCTTCTCATCGGATGTCTGAACTGTGTTCTTCATGACATTCATCATGTGTTCAAAAGAGTCAAATGGCCGTGAAGGCCAGGAACGCTCCGCCACCCAAGGTGATTCTTCGAATAGTCCGCCAAACGTATGCACGAACTGTGTGATAGACCAGTTGTTAACGAGTTTAATGAAGTCGCCCATGTTAGAACCTCCGGTCTTCTGTGGATTGTTGTTTTTCATTTTAAGTGTCTCTCGATACTGCAACAACAATATTTACGTAATTTTGTAATATAACATAACATCAGTTATGTGATTTGTTAGCAATGCACGGGATTTGGTTGTTCAAATGTAATGAAAAGCTGAAAAACCGCACTTCCTCAAGGGAAATACGGTTTTATCTGACATGCCTGTTTCATTGTCATGCTGCACAACACTTGTTCTGGATAATGATTATGATATAAAAATTGTATTAGAGGGGTCTACTCTTCAGATTAATGATGCTGCGAATACGGCCTTGCCGTAGTTTTGTCCCGCACAAACTTACGGAAGGTGAACACGAGCTTTAATTTCAGCAAATCATTAGTCTTCTTAAAGTCCATTTGCAGCAAACTTCCGACTTTCTCCATCCGATAGGTAACGGTATTCCGATGCACAAATAGTTGCTTCGCAGCTTCGTTAATGAGTCCGTCATTCTCGATAAAAGATTCCAACGTATTCATCAGTACCTGATTGGGATCGCCGTCCCTGGCCAGTAAAGGCTCAAGTACTTTATTGCAGTAATTCTCCATGATGTTATCTGGAACATGTTGGAACACATAGGCGAATTCCAGCATCTCAAACTGGAGAGCCCGATCCTTCATACCGAATCGGCGAGCCAGTTGGCGAGTATCCAGACATTCCTGATAGGCTTCGCGTAGCGACTTCGGCTCATGCTTCATTTTGCTGATCCAGAAACGCGGTGAAGATGCTCCCTTGGCTTCCTGTGCTGCAAGAACATCCCCGAATCGATTAAGCAGGAATGCTGATAATTCCTCTCCATAATCCCGCCCCGTTGGACAGGTATAGATGGATAATATGCCATCTTCGATCTGAAAATGCTGTGAGGCCGTGAATTGCATAAGCGGATTGTACTGTAACTCGCGGTGGATCTGCTTCAGCAGCTTCCCCTCTGCAAAAACAGACGGTTCCAGCGTGATCAACACACATTGATAGGTCCCCTGGAACAGATGAACGCCTTTATTCTCGCTGAGCTTGGTGAGTTCATCTACCGTCATTTTGTTATCTAGATATTGGGTTAATAGTGTGCGCATCTCATCCTGAACGGTGGGGTTAATGTGTTCTCGATAGGTCATATCCATATAGAATGCCAGGACATCCGCAGCTTGCTGAAATAATTCTTCCTCTGCTCTAAGAGACAGCGCTGAGTCTGTAAAGACGAGCAAAAATCCGTATTCTTCATCATTCTGCTTGATGGGTACCCGGTGGCAGCTTCCCTGATTCCATTTCACTCGGTGCATGACGGATTTCCAGGGCCAACCTTGTACTACCGCATCTCCAGCAATACCTTCGCTACCATAGAGCAAATGTCCGCGGGAGCCAATAACCGCAAGTGGATAATTCAACACGGTAACTAGTTCGGCAAATACATTCCGATGCTGTTGCTGCTGCAATGCAAAGTGCATCAATTTTTTTTGTTTCTGCACCACCTCGTGCAGTAAACGATTGCTGCGTTCATGTTCAGCCTTGAATAACGCATTCATCTGGTCGGAAAATGTAAACTGAAACGGCAGTTCCAGCAGCGGTAACCGCAGTCGATCTGCTTCCTCGATAATCCCTTGCGGAATGGCCTGCCAGAAGCGGCCCAATTTAATGCCAAGCCCAGCACAACCGCGTTCGTTCAGGCGGCGCATCAAACGAAGTGCATCGGTCTCGTTGTCTTTCATAATAAATGCGGTTGTGAACAGCAGTTCTCCGGATTTGATCCAATCCGCTATATCTGGAGCGTCCATGACGTTAACGGATTTCATCATCCGCGAAGTCCCTTCCCCACCTGCAACCAGTTTGGCCTCAGACAACGGGTATACCTGTAAAGCCTCTTTAACCGTAAGCTGCATGGACATTACCTCCCATATATATAACGCATAAAGCGGTTTGTATCCTTGATCTGGATGTAACCAAAGGTTATTCACTTAATTTTACCCATTTTATTGCAATGAACCTTGAATGTTGTTAAGTATTATAACATCAATTTCTTTTTAATAGCTTACATGAGAAAAAATAAAACCCATGACACAATTGCAGCAATCGTTGCGCAACTGGCATAGGTTTTATTTTTGAGTTAATACATGTTGAATTACAAACAGGAAAGATCAGATTCCCAATGTTTCATGACTCAGCCATAATTTCATCCGGGACAGTACCTCTTTCATATTGAGCGGTTTGCTAATATAATCCGAAGCTCCTGCCGCGATACATTTATCACGATCTTCTTTCATGGCTTTGGCAGTCAAAGCAATAATAGGGAGCTTCTTGAGATTCAATCTATCACGGATCTGGCGAGTGGTCTCATACCCATCCAACTCTGGCATCATGATATCCATCAAGATGATATCCGGATTCGCTTCTCCGCTCTCTAACATCTCCAGACACTCGTAACCATTCTGAGCTGTTATCACTTTCATGTCATACTGCTCAAGCGCATTTGCCAAGGCATAAACATTTCGAATATCATCATCGACAACGAGAACCTGACGACCATTCAATAATGATTCTTCAAGTGGAGTCAGCAACATCTCGATTTTGGTTGAATTCATTCCTGAAGCACTGTTTATTTCAGGAGCAGTCACAGCAACCTCATTCAAGAACAATCTGGAGTTCTGCATAACCTCAGGCTCTTCCCTTCTAAGCGGGAGGAATAGGGTGAAGACACTTCCTTGTCCTTCGCGGCTCGTTGCCGAGATTGATCCTCCCAACAGATTGGCAAGGGATTGAGAGATCGACAGTCCCAGTCCGGTTCCACCGTATTTTCGAGCTGTGGCTCCATCGGCCTGTTTGAATGCATCAAAGATCTGCAGCAGTTTGTTCTCCGAAATACCAATTCCGGTATCACTAACCGAGAAAGCTATAACATCCGTCTCTGCTCCGTTCCCATCAGGATTGGACAGACTCACTCTGGAAATAGTTAAGGCCACTTCTCCTTCATTGGTGAATTTGAATGCGTTGGAAAGTAAATTTCTCAGAATCTGATGTAATCGCATCTCGTCGGAAAAAATCGTTTCCGGCAGAGGGCTTTGAAGCTGAATACGAAAATCAATTCCTTTTTGCTCAGCCGTTTTCAGGAAATATTGATTCATCGCTTCCGGCAGGCTTCCAAGATAGACATCATCCAAGTCCACTTCCATCTCCCCGGCCTCCACTTTGGAAAGATCGAGAATATCGTTAATCAGATTCAACAGGTCCTTGCCTGATGCATGGATCACCGAAGCATATTTCTGTTCTTCACTGTTTAAGTGCTGATGCTTGTTCTCAGCCAAAATCTCGGACAGAATCAGCATACTGTTCAGCGGAGTGCGCAGTTCATGCGACATATTCGCCAGGAACTCAGACTTGTAACCAGAGCTTGTCCGTAACTGATCCGCTACTTCTGCAAGTTCACTGGCAGAGGTCTCAGCCGCATTTTTCTGCAGTTCCAGACGCTCGTTCAACATGTGCAGTTCTTCTGTCTGCATATGTAACTCTTCCGTCTGAGACACCATCTCTTCGGTCTGTGCCTGCAATTTCTCCGATTGTGTCTGCAATTCTTCATTCAACACCTGGGATTCATCATACAAATGCTGTAATTCCATGCGTGTGACAGTGGAATGAAGCGAGACCCCGAAGATTTCGATCAGTTCGGTTAGCAGCTTTGTTTCTTTTGGTTCGATCTGCTTCATAGAAGCCAGTTCGATTACAGCTATCGTTTTACCTTCAAATACCACAGGTGCTACCGTGAGTGATGCAGCTGACGCATCACCAAGACCCGATGAGATACGAATATAATTTTGAGGCAAGTCGTTCATTTGCAGAACCCGCTTCTCCATTGCACTCTGACCGACTAACCCCTCACCCGGTGCAACGGATACTTTACCGAGGGAACGCTCTTTCTCTCCGTCTGCCGCATACGCAGCTACACGAATGAGACGATTCTCTTTCATCGCATATAACACGCCATAAGGTGCTTCTAGCAGGATCGCGACTTGGTTTAGGAACAAACGTGACAGTCCCTCCAAACTTGTAGGGTTTTGCAGGAGTGTAGCTATGCTGGCAACCCGATCCTTAAGTCGATTCTGTTCCTGTACCGTGTCCAGCAATAAGTTCGTCTCTTTACCTAAATCACCGACCTCATCTTGTGTACGGACAATAATACGCTGTGTGAGATTGCCGCCTTGAGATATGTCGCTGATGGTATGTTTGACTTCACGAAGAGTTTTGACGATATTGCCCGAAATGACAAGCGCTGCGGCAACAGATAATCCGGCAACGGCAGCCCATAAGGTATACATAATGGTAAGCAATGTGGAGCTTCGTGCTGCGAGCTCGGTCACCCGGCTTTCCGTCAGTCGCAACTCTGTATTGCGGAAATTCTCGAACTCGGATCTTAACAGATCAATTTCGCCTTTCCCTGGATCGGAATGGAAAAATTCAATGACTTTCTCCTGATCTCCTTGTCTCTTTAGGGCCACCGAGGCTGATCCGGCAACATCAATCCAACGGATAATATGTGTTTTGATGGTTTCCAGAGTCATCTGCTGGGATGGGTTATCACTAACCAGCTCATACAGTTCGGCATAATTGGAGTTCCACTGGGTTAGAGCTTGATTGTATGGCTCCAAATAACTTTCTTCCCCGGTGATCATGAATCCCCGCTGACCTGTTTCCATATTCAGAACATTTTTCTCAATGGCATTGGTCAGGTTATGCACTTCCAGGTCGTGGTGGCTGATAAAATCGATTTCCTTCTGCGATGCATCAATTTGGGCAGATAACACCAGCAAAACGGCACCAAATAACAACACAACCACTAGATAGCCCAATAGAATTTTGGAGCGTATCGTGAATCTTCTCTTTTTCGACAACGCAGAAACCTCCAATGAAATAAACAATTCCGATCAATTAAAAAAACAGTCGCATATGTAGTTTATATGTATACGTATAGACTGACAAGTATTAGTTCACGAAACCTCACGAGCTAAAAAAACGACCTGCGGATGCAGGTCGCTTGTTTATTAGAATGAAGTTCGCATGATAATGATTGATTAGGCTTTCGGGGCAATCATTTTCGCTGGATCAACATACTGATCGAATTGCTCTTCCGTAAGCAGACCTGTCTGCAAAGTGGCTTCTTTCAGAGACAGTCCTTCTTTATGCGCAAGCTTGGCAATTTTGGCTGCATTCTCATAACCGATGTGCGGATTAAGAGCAGTAACCAGCATAAGCGAATTATTCAGATTATGTTCAATCTGACTGAGGTTAGGCTCAATACCCACCGCACACTTATCATTGAATGCAACGATGGAATCAGCAAGAAGCTGAACAGATTGCAGGAAGTTATAGATAATAACCGGTTTGAACACATTCAACTCGAAGTTACCCTGACTTGCTGCGAAACCAATCGCCGCATCGTTCCCCATCACTTGCGTAACCACCATGGTCATCGCTTCGCTCTGGGTTGGATTCACTTTACCCGGCATAATGGAACTGCCCGGTTCGTTCTCTGGAATACGAATCTCTCCCAGACCACTTCGTGGGCCACTAGCCAGCCAGCGAACATCATTGGCTATTTTCATTAAGTCAGCTGCAAGCGCTTTAACTGCACCGTGAGCGTAGACCACTTCATCATGACTTGTAAGCGCGTGGAATTTGTTTGGCGCGGATACAAAATCCTTGCCGGTATGCTTGCCAATTTCCTTGGCTGTATAATCACCAAAGTCAGGGTGTGCATTAATTCCGGTTCCTACAGCTGTACCACCAATTGCGAGTTCTTTCATATAATTAACACTATCCCGGATCATGCGTTCACTCTTATCGAGCATCGCTTCCCAGCCGCTGATCTCCTGACCGAGTGTAATTGGCGTTGCATCCTGAAGATGAGTACGTCCAATTTTGATAATATCTTTGAATTGTTCCGATTTGTCTGCAAAAGTGGCTTTCAGCACCGCGATTGCCGGCAAGAGCTGATCTTCAACAGCAAGTACACCTGCAACATGCAGAGCCGTTGGGAATGTATCATTGGAGCTCTGGGACATGTTCACATCATCATTCGGATGCAGACGTTCTTCCTTGCCCTTTTGTTCCAGCAACTGGTTACCCAGATTGGCAATGACCTCGTTTACGTTCATGTTGGACTGTGTTCCGCTACCCGTCTGCCATACCACGAGCGGGAAATGATCATCAATCCGGCCTGCAATAATTTCATCAGCAGCATAAGCGATTGCATCCGATTTGGCAGCGGATAATTTACCTAATTTATGGTTACTGGCAGCAGCACTTTTTTTCAAAATGGCAAGAGCACGTACAACTTCCATCGGCATATGCTCGCGACCGATCGGAAAGTTCTCCTTGCTGCGCTGCGTTTGAGCTCCCCACAGCCTGTCGGCTGGTACTTTCATTTCACCTAACGTATCTCTCTCAATGCGGTATTCCACTTGCTTTTCCTCCTCCAAAAAGATGGTTTGGGTCTCTACAAAAATACGTATACATTCTTTTCTTCACAGCATCTTGCATCTGTTGATTCCAAAGTCACCTTTGGGATTTATGCAAAATGCTTTTATGAGCAAAGCTTGTGTATCTTGTCATATTATACATGATTGCCTGACTGGTTTTCACCTTTTCGACAAAAATGTAAGCGCGACGCAAAATGTCCGAGTATTTATTTTTGCGTTTTGATCGGATAAAGACGGCTGGTTTGCTCGAATAATTCTCCCGGCTCAAGACCAATTAGACCGATCTCTTCAGCAGGAATGCCTTGTACATTCGGAGCGTTAACCAGGTTCATCTGTGGCTCAGGACAGAAGAATCCGCCAGACATATTGTTATTCCAGATCATCCAGTGCTTGTATGACGTGCCTACATCGTATACCAACTTGTCACCGGTACGATGATCGGTAAGCTCCATATAGTTTCGCCCATTCTGCGGTTCTGCAGTGTAATGGTTGTCCATGGCTGCAAAAAACGGACTAACACCCTCACCCTTTAATTGCTCTTCCTCTGGTGTAAGCGGTTGAAATTGTCCCGTAGGCAAAGAACGTTCATTTAATTCACGACGCTGACCAATCGTTATTTTGGCCGTGTAATCGGATGCCTGGCTTTCCGGTGCAAAAGGTACGCTAATGGCTGTATGAAATGCGAACAAATTCGGCATACGTTCCTTCCCGTTATTGCGGACATTCAATTGCTGCTGAAGTCCCAGACTACTCAACGAATAACGGAGCGTTACTGTAAAGGTGAATGGCAGGTATTTGTAGAACACATGTCCTTCCTTCACTTCCTGACTAAGCAGAACATAACTCTCCAGCTCGTTAGATCCGTAGCCCTCAACCTTCCACTCGGCATCATGCAGGAATCCGTGCAGATGGTTGCCTGTAGCTGGTTCGTTTATAGGTAGTTGATAGACTTCGCCGTTCCAAGGGAATCGACCATCCTCATAGCGATTTGGTGGAGAAAGAATCGGAATACCGTAAACAGCAGGTGCAGCCATAAACTCGTCCATATGTTCCTGGTCTGGCTCACGCAAATAACGGAATCCCTGCTCTGTATCACGGAAAGCAACAAGGTTGGCACCCACGCTCGGAATAACAGCTGCTTCGAATTGATTAAAACGAAGCCAGACGGCTGGTATACCTCCAAATTGTTCTTCGAAAGCTGCATTTTGCTGTGTCATCGTTATATGTACCTCCTGCATACTAAGGTTATATTATACGGCTCGACTATATCATGACCACGCACAAAATACCAATCTATGATAGAGAACAAATTCATGATAGAACGACAAAAAAGACAGCTACGATGCTCCGTGGCTGTCTCCATCCCCTTATGCTGCCGTAATGGAATCATTCCAGATTTCAATGGAATACCCCTGTATGACATCGGCTCTATTAATCCACATATTTGCCGTGATCCGGAACGGCGGTCTGTTCAAAATCAAGATCGAGTCGCTCCAGCGAATCTCTCAGCATTTCTCCGGTTAAGGAATGACCGTGCCCGGTAACAGCAACTATGGGCTCCAGTCGTCGAATATGCTGAACTGATCGATGAGCCGCTTGCCAATCCGTCGTGAAATATGTGGGTGGACCGTGCAACTGTTTGTCCTGAAGCAGCACACTCCAGAGCGATTCCTGTTTCACAGTGACAATCGCGTCTCCCGCAATCAGGATACGGTCTTCTTTTCGAAATAGCGATACATGGCCCGGTGTGTGACCGGGAGTATGCAGCCATTCCCATCCAGAAACACCTGGGATTGAATGATCATCCGGCAGACTGAATATCCGATCATCGAGATTAATAGCTTCATTAGGATAAGCAAATGACAGCCGTGCCATCAAACCGCCATCTACAGTAGGGTCCGCCGGAGGGTAATCTTTCACACCTGTCAAATAAGGCAGTTCCAGCGGGTGTGCATACACCGGGACACCCCAGAATTGTTCGAGTTCGATGACGGTCCCTACATGATCAAAATGACCATGTGTCAAAATAATCGCAGACGGTGGACCAGGAAAGCGTTCAGTTGCAACATGAAGAATCTGATCAGTGAAACTGGCCATTCCAGTGTCCACGAGCACCCAGTTCCTGCTTCCAGGCTCCCCTATGAACACAACATTAACGAACAGTGTACGCAGACTGAGGATATCGTGCGCGACTTCTTCAAGTCCCGTCATTCCTGCTGTAATCAGATTGTCAGATGCCATTCACGGTTACCTCCCATTCAGGCGGATTGTCTCTCTGGTTCCATTCATCTGTCATAGACTTCCCTTTTCTGGAGTAACTATTCTTTATTCCCAATAAAATAGACGATGGACGCCCTGTTTCAGGCATACACCGTCTAGTATAATCAGCTACATTCCATATTAGAACAAGAACCTCTCGGTCCTATTATGCCGGGTAAGCATCCAGTGCCGCATCAAGCAGTTGATTGTACATATCATCATCGTTTTCAAGCAGCTCGTCCATACGCAGCAATTCATCTTCATCACCGGATTGTTCAGTGAAATGCAGACTATAGTCCCAATCCTTGCCGTTCTTGCTCATAAACGTAATCTCATAAACTGACTTTTCGCCTTCTGCACGAAAAACCGTATTTCCTACATAATTCTTCTCATCTTCACGACGCATCTCTGCACGAATAATCTCAATATTCACAATCGTTCTCTCCTTTAATCTCTCTTCAGTTGCAGGTCTCCACAATTTATGGTAAACCTAGTTTGGTAATTATTATTGGTTAATTGTACAATATATATCGTAGCAACGTATACCTTATTCAATGAGGGAACCTTACTGACTCCTTACATACCTGTAATGAGGACTATAATAACAAACAGCTACGACATTATACCAAACAGGAGGTACAAATAGCATGAACAATTTTGAAACGAATTTACAACAATATGCCGAACTGGCAGTCAAAGTGGGTGTCAATGTCCATCCTGGGCAGACGCTCGTCGTAAACGCACCCATTTCCGCAGCACATTTTGTGCGCCTGATCGTCAAAGCCGCTTATGGCACAGGTGCCAAGTTGGTCAAAGTAAACTGGAGTGATGAGGTTATTACACGTCTTCACTATGATCTCGCACCAGAGGAATCCTTCTCCATTGAACCAAAATGGTTTGCAGGGGAAATGACTGAACTCGTAGAAGAAGGTGCCGCCATTCTGCATGTTATTGCAGAAAATCCGGACCTGCTTGCCGGTGTTCCTCAAGAACGCATCGTGACTAGTCAGAAAGTTCGCGGTAAAGCGATGGAGAAATATCGTTCCTATCAGATGGCAGACAAATTCAGCTGGTCCATTGTGGCAGTTCCTTCCCCTGAATGGGCAGCCAAAGTATTCCCTGATCTTCCGGCTGAGCAGCAAATTGATAAATTGTGGGATGTCATCTTCAAAACCGTTCGCATTGGTGAGAAGGATGCTGTCGCAGAATGGAAAACGCATTTGCTGAATCTCGACTCCCGCGCAGATCTGCTTAACGAGAAGAAATACAAAAAACTTCATTATACTGCCCCTGGCACAGACCTGACGATCGAGCTTCCTGAAGGTCATCTGTGGGTATCCGGTGGAAGCATCAATGAGCAGGGACACGTCTTCGTTGCCAATATGCCTACAGAGGAAGTGTTCACCGCTCCACTGAAAACCGGAGTTAACGGTACAGTTCGCAGCACCAAGCCACTGAGTTATGGTGGCAACCTGATCGACGGCTTCTCCATCACTTTCGAAAATGGCCGAATTGTCGATTATACTGCTGAACAAGGACTCGATTCATTGAAAAGCTTAATCGAAATGGATGAAGGCGCACATTATCTGGGCGAGGTAGCTCTCGTTCCACATCAATCGCCAATTTCGGATACGAATATTTTGTTCTACAACACCCTCTTTGATGAAAATGCATCCAACCATCTGGCTATCGGTAACGCCTATGCCTTCTGTCTGGAAGGCGGCAAAACGATGTCCAAGGATGAATTGATCAGCCATGGCATGAACTCCAGTCTCACTCATGTGGATTTCATGATTGGATCAGGAGAAATGAACATTCACGGTGTCACTTCCGAAGGTAGCGAAGAGCCAATCTTCCTGCAAGGCAACTGGGCTTTCTAATTTAGACGATGTAAATGAGAGAGAGGGTCACTCCTCTCTTTTCCTGCGTATGCGGAGCATTCATGATATGGAGGAACTTGATATGTTGAATTTTGAACAAAAACTGGATCGTTATGCTGAACTGGCTGTAAAAGTTGGAGCCAACGTTCAGCCCGGACAAATCTTCGTTATCAGCGCGATGATTGATACAGCTGAATTCGTGCGTTTGTTGGTGCGTAAAGGCTACGAGGCCGGAGCAAAGAAAGTCATCGTCAAATATGGAGACGAAACTGTCAATCGGCTGCGCTTTGAAATGGCGCCTGAGGACTCTTTCCAAGATGCACCGAAATGGCATGCCGCTGAACTTGAGGAGCTGGCAGCGAACAATGCTGCGTTCTTGACCATATTGTCATCCAGCCCAGACCTGCTAAAAGGCATCGATCCAGAACGCATTTCCACCCATCAGCGTACATACGGACAGGCGATGTCCAAATACCGTCAGTATCAGCAGGCGGACAAAATGAGCTGGACAGGAGTAGCCTGTCCTTCGCCGGATTGGGCCGCCAAAGTCTTCCCTGACCTTCCCCCTGCCGAGCAGATGAAACAGCTCTGGGAAGCCATTTTTGCTGCTGTAAGAGCTGATCTCGAAGATCCTGTAGCGGCTTGGGAGCAGCATATTGAGCGATTGGAGCACAAAGCAGTTGCCCTGAACAGCAAAAAATATAAAACACTGCATTTTGTTTCTCAGGGAACCGACCTTACTGTTGATCTTCCTGAAGGGCACATTTGGGCGCAGGCTGGCAGCATTAACGAACAAGGTACTCATTTTGTAGCCAACATTCCGACAGAGGAAGTATTCACCGCGCCGGCTAAATATGGGGTAAACGGCAAAGTGTCCAGTACCAAACCACTCAGTTATGGCGGAAGTATCATTGATCGTTTCTCCCTTACATTTGAGAACGGACGCATCATTGATTTCCACGCCGAAGAAGGTCAAGATACCCTTGAAAGACTCATTAAAATGGATGAAGGTTCGCATTATCTCGGCGAAGTCGCTTTGGTGCCCTTCCATTCTCCAATCTCGGAAAGTGGTATTCTCTATTACACAACGCTATATGATGAGAATGCATCATGTCACCTCGCTATCGGCAGTTCCTACGCTTTCAATATTGATGGTGGCAAAACCATGTCAACCGAAGAGCTTGCAGCTCGCGGCATGAACTCCAGCATTACACATGTGGACTTCATGATGGGATCGCCGGAAACGAACATTTACGGTGTTACAGCGAATGGCGAGCGTGAAGCCATCTTCCTGAACGGCGATTGGGCTTTCTAAGCCATTTGTATCTGTTATTCTACGATTATTAAATAACACATAGAGGCTGCCCTACTAACCATAATTTACTGGTTAGTGAGGCGGCCTCTCTCTATTTCGGCTATACTTTTTCTGCTTCTGTCGGACTAACCTCCCATTGTATCGCTTCCATATAATGTTGTAAAATGAAATGATACCAATGTTTGTGGATTGTTCACCAGAAAGGAGAACATCATGGCCAATCGGCTCCAATTACTCTTAGCCTCAGATTTCCATAATTTGGGCCCTCAGCTTCAAGAAGAAGTGTACTACGAATACTATAATATGGTACATGGTCTCATCGTTTACATCATCAAAGAACGTGCTGCAGCAGAAGATATCATTCAGGAAGCTTTTATCAAAATCATTAAAAACAAACCTCTCTTTGACAACGAAGTCAAACTGAAAGCCTGGCTGAAGGTTGTCACACGGAATACCGCCATTAATTATCTGAGAAAAAATAAAAATAACCGTAACCAACTGGATACGGATAGTGTTTTTATAGATATGGAGACAATTAATCAGACGGCAGCTTCCGTAGAGAGCACGGTGGAGACTCAAATGATGAAGGAATCCATCGAGTTCTATCTGGAACAGCTTAAGCCGGAATACCGTGTACTCGTGGAGCTGCGCTGGAAAGAGGGTCTTTCCTATCGGGAAATGGCCGATCTGCTTGATACATCCGAAGAGATAGTGAAGCAACGTTTGTTCAGAGCCCGAGGAAGTATTAAGAAGAAATTACATAAGGAATGGGGTGGAAGTATTGAGCAAAGGCAAGTCCGATAAGCATATGGATTCATTTGATTCAGAGCTGGAAGACGATTTTTTTGATGCCGCGTTTGATATGGCTTTTGACGAGGCCTTCCATCAGGCTGTATCTGCCACCCCTGCTTCCCACACCGAACCCATGCGTCAATCCTGGCTCCGAGTTCAAAAGGAAATTGCCCGGGTTGGCATACGCAAGAAAAGAATGCGCACCATACGTTTATCTGTCATTGTTGCTGCGTCCGTGACCATCGGCGCCGTCATCTTCAGTATGCCTACCGGGACGCAAGCCGTCTCCCCTTTTGTACAATCCATCAAGGACTGGGGCAATGGTATGAAATCCATTGTTATCGAGGATCGTACTACTCATTTGGGCGCTGATCCGTCGACAGCCAAGACCCCTCCACCTCCTGAACGCGGAGTTAATGAAGCTCCCAAATTCTATTCTGGAGACGAACCACAAGAGGATGAAGATATAGTTCTCCCCTTCTATGAGACATCACATTTACTTGAAGCTGTTGTTGTAACCAAGGAAATAGCACGCTCGGGATTTATGGGTGATTTTTTGTTATCAAAAGCGATTCCCGAGCGGTTTACAAAGATCAAATTTGAGCTCATGCTGGATACCCTCAATCCCGTCAATCCGGAAGATTATTACGAATCTCAACGCATGAGGATTCGTTATAGCGGCGAAGGCAAAAATGGTGAAGAAGAAGTCATTCAGTTTGATTATGCCTATGTTTCGCCTGGTCAGATCATTGAGGGGCCCATGCTTCGCGAAACAAGTATCGTCAAATTGGCTGATGGCAGCAATGCATTTATGTACCTCGGTCCCCCCTATAATACCTTTCAATGGATGATGGGTTCTGTCAATATGAGCTTATTCGGAACCGTCTCGGAAGAAGAGATGACTGCCATTGCCAATGACCTGCAGGAACAAAAATTTCCAGGTAGTACTCGCAAGTAAATTAAAATAATACGTTGCTTGAAATATGTGTTGTCGTCTCAAGCTTGACCCCATCGTCGGCCGTGTGAAGACTGACGACTCGATAGTAATATCCGGTTATAACCGTCCACTTCGATTGGGCATTCAGGGTCTGCGTTTGCGTTTTCTTCTTGGAACCGGATTGATAGAGTATCCAGGCCGATCCCGTCCAGCGCTCAAGTCGATAATCGACTTGCAGCGATTTCATTTCCGAGAAGGTCGTTGTTGTTGTATTTACAACCGCAGTCAGCCCCCCTCCAGGTGTAACCGTCCCCTCTGCCTGATAAATATAATTTGGGGAAGACAACATATTAACACTTGGTTCCAAGGGCGGTGGTGGTGGAGTAAGCGCGTGAGGCTGGATACTTGGACTGGCTACAGCTACCCCGGCGGTTGGTATAGCAAGAATTATGGGTGCCGATAGTGCTGCAACAATCATGACTTTCAACATGGACGTTATTCTTATTTTCCGCATATGTATCCACCCTTCATTTTCCAAATTTGATTTTGTGTAAATATTAAACGGATGTAGTGGTTAGAAGGTTTCAAAAAAATAAAAGACGCTCCGACTTACATGTCGGCAGCGTCTTTTGGTTCTCTGATGCATCATCGGGTAAATACATACTGAATGGATGAAACCTAAATAATTCCATTCCGTATCCATAAGATAACGTTGATATGAAATTATTCTCACATGCCTCAGACCAAATGACAGGCTACAAAATGATCCGCTCCAACGTTACGGTACGCTGGAATTTGCTGCTTGCAGATATCTTTTGCCCATGGACAACGTGTATGGAACTTGCAGCCAGTTGGCGGATTCACCGGACTGGGGATATCCCCTTTAAGTACAATTCGTTCCCGTTTCAATTTGGGAATCGGCACAGGTACAGCTGATAGCAAAGCTTTCGTATACGGGTGCAGTGGATTGCCGAACAACTCATCTCTGGAAGCCGTCTCGACCATGGAGCCCAGATACATCACTCCAATGCGGTCACACAGATGTTCCACTACACTCAGATCATGCGAAATAAACAAGTAAGCAAGGCCACGCTCTTGCTGAAGCCGTCTGAACAGGTTAATAATCTGAGCCTGAATGGACACGTCCAGTGCAGATACCGGTTCATCTGCGATAATCAGTTTTGGATTTAAGATCAAAGCTCGCGCAATCCCTATCCGCTGTCGCTGTCCACCAGAGAACTCATGGGGAAAACGATCAATATGATAAGATGATAATCCGCAGGCTCCGAGTACCTCCTTGACGAGATCACGAACCTCGCTCGCGGTCGCCAATCCGTGATCCAATACAGCCTCCCCGATCGCATCACCAATACGTATGCGTGGATTTAGTGAACTATAGGGGTCTTGGAAAATAAGTTGAAGCTGCGGACGAATCTTCCGCACTTCCTGCATAGATAAATGATGCAAGTCTACACCTTGAAAACGAATCTGTCCCTCCGTTTTCTCTGTTAAGCGCACGATGGTTCTTCCCACGGTGCTCTTGCCACTTCCGGATTCACCCACTAATCCAAACGTCTCACCTTCATGGATCGTGATGCTGATATCATCGACCGCTTTCACATGGGCTACTGTTCGATTCAATAAACCTTTGCGCACTGGAAAATAGGTTTTGAGATGTTCGATTTCCAATAGAGGTTCAGACATGACTCAACGCCTCCTCATACAGCCAGCATGCAGCCTTCTGTCCGGGCCCAAGCTGCTTCAGCGTAGGCATTTGCGTGGTGCATATCGACATACAGTGCTCACAACGATCAGCAAAATGACATGAATCTTTTAAGGATAGTGGATCAGGTACATGTCCGGGTATCGAATACAATTCGTCCTGCCTTTGATTGATAATGGGCTTAGAGCGAAGCAATCCCTGGGTATATGGATGTTTGGGAGACTCAAACAATTGCACAACTTCCCCCTCTTCTACCACTTTGCCTGCATACATTACAACGACATAATCCGCCATTTCGGCTACAACGCCAAGGTCATGCGTGATCATCAGAATGGAGGTTCCTGACTGGGACTTGATGTGCTGTAACATATCCAATATCTGCGCTTGAATGGTCACATCCAGTGCGGTGGTTGGTTCATCCGCGATTAACAGCTTCGGGTTACATGAGATGGCAATGGCAATCATAATGCGCTGCAGCATGCCTCCACTCAGTTCGTGCGGATAGCTGTTTACAATCTGTTCCGGTCGTGAAATACCAACTTCGGCGATGAGTTCAACCGCTCGTGCACGAGCCTGCTTTTTACTCATTTTCAAGTGTACAATTAGCGGCTCCATCAATTGCTCACCGATCTTCAGAACGGGATTCAGAGAGGACATCGGTTCCTGAAAAATCATGGAGATGTCATTGCCCCGGATGGCGCGCAGCGAAGATTTACTTTCTCGGAGCAGATCCCGTCCACCAAAACGGATCGCACCGCCTACCACCTTGCCTGCCGGTTCTTCAATCAATCCCATGATCGACATAGCGGTTACACTTTTTCCACAGCCCGATTCACCAACGATGCACACCGTCTCCCCTTCACGCACA
Organism: Paenibacillus sp. RU5M; assembly: GCF_900221055.1. Lineage (NCBI taxonomy): Bacteria > Bacillati > Bacillota > Bacilli > Caryophanales > Paenibacillaceae > Paenibacillus > Paenibacillus sp. RU5M. Next base: position 137,705 of record NZ_OBQM01000006.1, read on the forward strand.
TTCAGGCTTACGCCGTCGACGGCTTTGACATTGCCTTCTTCCGAGTAAAAATGAGTTTCAAGTTGTTCAATTTCAATCATATTTTGCATGAGGCGTGCTCACCTTCTCTTCTGTTTGGGATCTAATACGTCTCGAAGACCATCACCAAAAATGTTAATCGCAATAACGGTCACGAAAATGGACAGCCCTGGCGGAATCCATAACCACGGATGCTGTTGAAAATCAATCATGTTGTTGGCCGCATCGATCATATTGCCCCATGTAGGCGTTGGCGGCATGACACCGAGTCCAAAAAAGCTGAGTACTGACTCGCTTAGAATGGACCCACCGATATTCAGAGTCGCCATGACGATGAGCAGCGGGACAATATTGGGCAGAAGATGGTGAAGCAGTTTGCGACGGTCACGCAAGCCAAGAACAACAGCAGCCTGCATGAATTCACGCTCCCGCAAGCTTAACATCTGTCCCCGTACCATTCGGGCCATACCGGGCCAGTTGACAAAGCTGAGCATCAGCATGACGATATACATTCTGGAATCCGGTGGAACTTTCCAATCCGATAACAACGCGCCGAAAATGAACAGCAGCGGCAATCCCGGAATCGTAAGCAGCAAGTCGGCAATCCTCATAATGACCTGATCAACAATGCCACGATAATATCCGGCGATGGCTCCAAGCAAGGAGCCGATAAATACGGATAGAACCATGGAAGCCAAACCAACAGTGAGCGAGATACGACCAGCCATCAGCACACGGGTAAGCACATCCCTACCAAGCGCATCTGTACCAAGCCAATGATGAATGCCTGGACCTTGTTTCATTGCCGCCATATTGATCTTGTTATCGGTATAAGGTGAGAACAGCGGTCCAATGAAACAAGCCACAAACATCAACAAAACCACGATGAATCCGCCAACGGCAAGTTTGTTCTTGAGCAGTCTTCGGAGCGACAATTTCCATAAAGAAGACTTGGTAGGAACCTTTAAAGGTAAGGCAGCTTCTGCGGCATTTCTCGTTACAGACGATGAAGAGATTGTCATTTTCATAGCCCCCTATTGCAAACGGACACGCGGATCTGCGATGTGATAGAGCACATCAGACAGTAGCGTTCCAATGACGGTCAGGATGGCGATAAACATGGTAAAGCCCATCAGCAGCGGATAATCACGCAGTGAGAAGGACTGCATATATAACTGGCCGATACCGGGCCAGCTGAATATTTTCTCAATAATCAGTGAACCGCCGAATAAGGACGGCAGCTCGAATCCAATCAGTGTAATTGCAGGTAAAAGAGCATTGCGCAAGGCATGGGTATATAACACTTTGCTTTCTTTTAAACCCTTGGCTCGCGCTGTTCGAATATAATCCTGCTTGATCACATCAATCATGTTGCTGCGGAAGTAACGGGTAAGTGAGCCTACCCCAAGCAGGGTCATGACAATTACAGGCAAGGTCATGTGCTGAATCACCTCTTTGACATAGGCCAGACCGGTGGCATTACTTCCTGTAGTCATCATGCCGCCTGGAGGCAACCATTTTAAGTCAACCGCCAGCAGTTTAATCAAAAACAATCCGATAAAGAAGGATGGCACGGACATGGCTGCAAATATGCCTATCATCACGAAGGTATCGAACCACGAGTACTGCTTATAGGCAGCGATCACACCGATAATAACCGCGATGAACCAGGTCAGGAACGTGGTCACCGCAGCTAACAGGAATGAATTCCAGATATATTCGTTGAACAGCGAGAGTACTGGCTTTTGTTGTGCCAATGAATATCCGAAGTCCCCGTGTACAGCATTTTTCATCCAGATGAGATACCGTTCGATAACTGGCTTGTCCAGTCCGTATAATTCGCGCAGTTCGGCCTTGCGCTCAGGACTCAGCTTAATGTTGCTGGAGATGTAATCTCCAGGAGTAAGTGCATACAGGCTGAAAATCAGAACGGAAGCGGCCAGCAAAATAAGAACCATGTATGTCATCCGTTTCACAATGTAAGTGCTCATATCAGGCTCCTTATCAATGCGTCCCCTGCATCTGCGACATCGCAAACACAAGGGACGTTTTGTTTATTTCGGTATTGATGTTTCTTGATTCATACCACCGCTTATTTCAGAGACCATTCCGGCAAGCTGGTTGCAATCCCGCGGTATGGACTGACAGAGAGCCCATCGATCCGACCGTTATAAGCGTAAACTGTTTTTTTGTAACTGGTGAAAATGACAGGCAACTCATCGTTGAGCAACTGGTACAGCTCTTTGTATACTGCCTTGCGTTCCTCTATGTCTGTCGTAGCCAGACCTTTGTTGTACAGCTCTTTCACTTTGGGATTGTCGTACCCTTTCAGCTCACCATCCACAAATTGCAGTACCCCGTCTGAAGGATCCGTTAGCATCGGTGTGGAGAAGGAAGCCACGTCGTAATCGCCGCCCTCCACTTTGGAGACAAGTGAGTTGAAATCCGCGAAGACTTCAGGCTGGAACTGCACGCCAATCGCCTCGAAGTTTTCTTTGGCTACAGCAATGAAGATATCCGTGGCTGGACTTTTCGTTCCGAGGAAATGCAGGGATAACTTTTTCCCGTTTTTCTCACGGATGCCATCCGTTCCAGTCACCCAGCCTGCGTCGTCCAACAATTGATTGGCTTTGTCCGGATCATAGGCGTATGGATTAATACCTTCTTCCGTATAAGACCATGAAATAGGTGAAGTCGGGATGTTGGCAACAGCTCCTGCCCCTTGGTTGGCGTCCACATAGATGGACTGTCGATCCAGGCCATAGGTGATGGCTTGCCGTACTTCTTTTTCCTGAAGCTGTTCATGTTCCAGATTGAGCTGTAAATATCCGTATGTACTTGGTGTGTAAGGCAGAAGGTTGAGGTATGGGATATTTTTCAGCTTATCAATATTCTCCTGGGTAGCCGTGAACGAAGTGAAGTCGATCTCTCCGGTCTCAATAAACTGCCAGGTGTCTCCTTCCGATGTTTTATATATGAAATGCTCGGTTTTCGGTTTGCCCTTGTAGTAGAATTCATTGGCAACGAATCGGACTTCCTGACCCGGAATGAACTTTTCAAGTTTGTAAGGACCATTACCTACAGGTGTTGCATGAAGATTTTTAATGTATTCAAGCTTGCCGAATTGATAGTCTTTGCCGTAGTAGGCTTTGGACAACACCTCTGAGCCCAATGTAAGCAGAGCAGTTGCGTTTGGTTGTTCCAGTGTGACCGAGATCGTTAACGGATCAATGACCTTAATACCCTCAATGTGATCTGCCTTTCCTTCGGTATACGCTTTGCCGCCTTTCACCTTGGTGGAGAAAATATCAAATCCCCCGTCATACGACTTGTCATGCAGAATGGTCCATGTAAAAGCAATATCATCTGCGGTGAGCGCGGAGCCGTCACTGAACTTGGAATCTTTTCTCAGATGAAACGTGTATGTACGCTGATCGTCGGACACATCCCAGCTTTCAGCGAGATCAGGAACAGGCAATCCCTTCTCATCTACGGTCACGAGCGAAGCAAAAAGCAATGAAGCAACGTTGCCATCATATCCGCTCTGATGGAAGTACGGTGTGAAAGCCCCGCTGGGATCCGTAAGTCCCACAATAACCGTATCCGTCCGTTTTTTTGCCGTCTCAGGTAATTGATTCAGGTCCGTTGCCTGAAATGGTGCATCCAGTGCTGCTGAAACCGGAGTGGCTTGTGTACCCGGATTCGTTGTCCCGCTTCCAGCAGTAGTGGTCTCTGCTCCCCCACCTCCAGCACATGCCGATAACACAATTGCACTACTGATAATTAACGATGCCACGGATAAACCTTTCACTCTCATAAAATCCTCCCCAATTCATAAATGATCCATATTTTTCTCGCTCAGCCGTTCCTAATTCCCGAAATAATCCAGAATATATATAATTCCTATGAAATTAGTAAGGTATAAGTTCGATAAGCCCTATTATAAGAACCGCATTCGGTTCTGTAAATAGAGAACCACAAAAAAATATTTATATTAAACCCATTAATATCCACTTTAAAGCGATAAAATAGCCGTATGTTTTGCGCGGATTTCCTGAATAAATTTCAGTTCGGCCACAACAAACATACGGCTGTATCAGAGGAATACTTTTTTTCTAAAAACCACATTTTGATAAACGTTATTGCTCCAAATAATTCATGACATTCGGCAAAATCTGCTCCAGTGCATGAAGACGAAGAGAATACTCAACCAGGCTCTCTCCTTCAAAATGAGCATAGACCAACCCTGCTCCACGAAGCTTGGAAAGATGGTCATGAGTAATTCCTTTGGAGAGCTTCAAGTGACGAACAATTTCTATGAACGAACGCGGTCCCTGATGCAGAAAACGCATGATTTTCAGTCGGTTCTTCTCTCCCAAGCTGCGAATCACACGCAAATGATGGGTCGGAATATACTCATGGTCTCCCATATACAATCTGGAGGAATAATGGCACAGCAGAGTATCCCCAAAATGCAGGATGACATTTAGCGGCTGAAAATGAAATTGTGGTACAAGCAGCAGTCTCTCCAGCCCCTTTATGTCCCGGAACATCAAACCGTTGGTCGCATCGTCGAGTACTTTTTCCTGGGGAGATTGACTTAACTGTTCCTTGCGGTTCAGAACCTCCTGGCGCAGATGTTGTAAGATTACGGGATCAAGCAAGCTAAAATATTGCTCATTCCACCCGGTTAAGACATAGGTCATCTTAGTCTGGAAAGCAGCGATATCATCTGTATACGGGAAGCTGTACCGACTAAAAATGTCATGGAGTTCAAGCACTGTTCGTTGGCTGAACCATTCAATAAAATCCTCCGGCTCCTCGGCTTCCACTTGCAAACAGACAAGCAGATACATCCATTTCCAATCATCATCCACGTTCATATTTTGCAAGACAGCAGCAAGCTCAGGGGTTAGTTGCCCTTCTGTCTCTTGCGCCCAGGCTATAGATAAATCAATCTTTTTATGCGATTTTCGGCAAATATATGTATGCAAACTAGCCATGAATTCAAATACAGGCGTAAATCCAACCTCAATGCGATAGCTCAATCTCAACCTCTCCTATCTTGCAAAGTCGTTCCATTATACCCTGTTTGCAGCCGTGCATGCTACGATTATAGGGTAAACAAAAAGCCGCACAGTGAAATATTCCACCGTACGGCTTCTCAATAGACCGGATCTCCTGTCTCCAAAAATAATACCTTGGATCAGGCTCCTTCGCCTTCAACCATCAGTTCCAGCTTAATGACATTCACACGTGAAATCCGCTTATGTTCGGTCTCTTGAATAACAAAGACATATCCACCATACTCTACCGATTGCCCCACTTCTGGTGGGATGGCCTCTACTCTGGAGTATAACCAGCCGCCAATCGTATCATAATCCGCCCGGTCCATATCCAGCCCAAAGCGTTCACTAACCTCTTCAATCAGCATGAGGCCGTCAATGGAATATTCCATCTCATCCACTTTCTCAATTGATGGACGCTCTTGGTCAAATTCGTCCTGAATCTCGCCCACAATCTCTTCCATGATGTCTTCAAGCGTTACAAGGCCGGAGGTTCCTCCGTACTCATCAATCAGGATGGCAATCTGTGTCTTGCTACGTTGCATCCGCTTGAGCAGGTCACTGATGGGAGTGGAATCGGGTACTGCGAGAATCGGCCGAATCACCGAGATGGTATCTGTAAGCTGAGATCGCATCAGGTCTTTAATGTGAATAAAACCGATAATATGGTCTTTGTCACCGTTATAAACCGGATAACGGGTACGCATGCTTTCACTGGCAATTTCCAGATTTTCCAGCATGGACTGATTGGCATTCAGGCAGATCATTTCCGTCCGCGGAATCATAATTTCACGGGCGGTTGTTGCCGTAAAATCAAATATATTATCAACAAGTGCCAATTCAGTATTGTCAATTAAACCGCTCTTATTGCTTTCTTTCATCAGAATGCGTATTTCATCTTCACTATGCGCTGAGTCATGCTCCGAGGCCGGTGCCATGCGAAACACTCTCAGCAGGCTATTCGCCATACCATTCAATGCCCATATAAAGGGATACATTAATTTGTAAAAGAACGTAAGCAACGCCGCAGACCATAACGTGATCGTCTCTGATTTGCGGATGGCCATCGTCTTGGGAGCAAGTTCCCCGAGTACAATATGCAAAATCGTAATAATAACAAAAGCAATCGCAATGGAAATTCCGTGTACGTATACCGGACCCATTCCAAACGCAGTAAACACGGGCTCTAACAGGTGAGCAATCGCTGGCTCTCCCAGCCAACCGAGTCCAAGTGAAGCAAGCGTTATGCCCAATTGACACGCGGATAGATAAGCATCCATGTTGCGTACAATATTGGAAGCATAAATCGCATTTTTATTGCCTGTTTCCACCAAAGCTTCAATCCGGCTACCACGAACTTTGACCATCGCGAATTCTGCCGAGACAAAGAAACCATTCATCAATACAAGCAAAGCAATTAAAAATAAATTTAATATACTTGGTAAGGGGTCACTCAAATTATCATCCTATTCGCCGTCATTCTTCGGCAAATAGGTCCACCTCCTTCGAAAATGTAGGATATTTGCCATTCTGCCGCTCATATGCAGTTTCAACTTCCCAATGCGTTCACCTCCACCTTCTTCTGTCGAATGACAAGGATATGCTTCTTTTATTATATAATTCTACACTACACAGTCAATCCGTGTCCTATGACAACGAAATGATGCATACAGGCTATTTCATTAACAAATGTACCGAATACGCAGTTTTTTTTACGTTTTACTAACAAATATATGCATCTTCTTGCTTACAGTTTAACTTTTCTCTTACGCTCAGTTAATCATTCAGCGATATACTTCCAAATAGAACAACAATTTTTGATTCCGGAGGTATGTACATTGAAAAGCCATCATGCTATGAAATGGAATGCTCTACTACTCAGCGCGGCTGTTGCGATCACAGCAGTGCCCTGGCAGGTCCATGCTGAACCCGTATCTGCCCAGCTACAGACGACCCAGGCCGCATTTACCATTTTACCTATCGACCGCGCTCAGATTCTCGCAGGCCAAAAGCTGGATTTCCGGGTTGAGCTGAACGGTGCCAAGCTGAATTCGAAAGACATTAAAATTCAAGTTAATGGTTTGTCACCGGACAAATACTTCGGCAAGTCCGGAACATGGACAACCAGCACCGACCTGAGTACAGAATACACCATACGGGATGTTGCCTTCAAAGAGAGCGATTCCATCGTGGTAACCGCCGAAACGACTGCTACAGGCAAGCGTACATATTCACGGGTCGTATACCAAGTGTTCGATCCTTCCAAAGACACAGCCACACTGACAAACGGTGAGCAAGCCAAAAATGTCGTTCTGATGATCGGCGATGGCATGAGTGCCAATATTCGTACCGCCGCACGTGTTGTATCCAAGGGTATTAACGAAGGCAAATTCAAGGGTTGGCTGGAGATGGAACAAATGGATGCCATGGGTATGGTCACCACGTCTGGCATGGATTCCATCGTCACCGATTCCGCCAATAGTGCTTCCGCTTATGCAACCGGTCACAAAACAGCTGTAAATGCCGAGGGTGTCTACCCAGATAATACACCAGACCCTTTTGACGATCCGAAGGTGGAAAACATCGTTGAGCTGGTGAAACGGACACGTGGAATGGCTACCGGCCTTGTAACGACTGCGGATGTGACAGATGCGACACCTGCTGCGATGGCTGTACATACACGTAAGCGCGGAGAACAAGAAGCGATCGCCGGCATGTATCTGAATGAAGCCAATCGACCGGATGTAATTCTGGGCGGTGGACTGGAGTGGTTCCTTCCAGCAGCTGACGGTGGAAAACGCAAAGATGGACGCAATATTGTGGAGGAGTTCAAAAAAGAAGGATATACCTATGTTACAGATGCAACGAATCTGGACAAGTCTGCCTCTACCAAATCATTGCTTGGATTATTCCGCAAAGGCAACATGAACGTATATTATGACCGGGAGTATACTCAACCTAACAATGCAGAAATTGTGGGCAAGGATACAGATCAGCCAACGTTGATGGAAATGACCGACACAGCCCTTCAGGTGCTGGAACAGAACAAGAACGGATTTTTCCTGATGGTCGAAGGTGCATCAATTGATAAACAGGCTCACACGATGGATTTTGAACGTTCCGTATGGGATGCAATTGAATTCGATCAAACGGTTGGTCGGGTTAAGGAATATGCGAAGAAACACCCGGATACGCTCGTTATCGTCACATCCGACCATGGTCATTCCCTTACCCTCAACGGAACGTATAACACGGAAGCCGCCAAAGGTAAATCGGGCGACGAACTCCGTGAATTGATCGGCACATATGCTGATTCCAAGTTCCCGACGTATGTGGATGCAAACGGAGATGGCTTCCCGGATAATCCGGATTCCGAGTGGAAGATTGCTGTTGGCTGGGGCAATATGCCGGATAACAATGAGGACTATCTTGCTAATCCGGTACCAATCAGCCCTACCATTCAGGACCCTAACGTGAAGGACAAAACATGGTATATCGCTAACCCGGACAAAGACCCGGACGGTGTTCACTACACGGGTAACCTGCCTCATGATGAAGGCCAGGAAGTCCACACATTCGACGATGTGCCAATCAATGCCTCGGGACCAGGGTCCCGTCTGTTCTCCGGCTATCTCGATAATACGGATGTGTTCCGTAAGATGGTAACTGCATTGAAGTTGGATGCGTCCAAGTAGAATAACGGTTGAACTAACAAAAGAGTATCCTAGCTCATGCTCAGGCATGGCGGGATACTCTTTTTTCATAATTTTATCTATGATGAGGATTAGCTAGCATGTTTACTTAAAGCTTCGCTTTACTGCTTCTACTAATTTTATTCTGTTTCTGATGCCAACTTATTCTCTATAGGATCACTACGTTCCCATTAACGGTGTCCCAGCGCCACGGCGTGTCTTCCCCTTTGCCAATCTGAAGACCGCCAATCCAAGATGTATCATGTCTTAATAGTGCCCAATCTGCTTCTCCATTCAGCACTTGAATACCGAGTTCGGTCAAAGACAAGACACCGTGACGGAATTCATCATGATGCTGCTGGAAGTTAGGAAAAGCTTGTACACCACTTAATTGAAGTAAAGCATGAGGTTCCTCCGTCATTCTCTTCAGATGAGACCAGTACTCCAGATCACCCATTCCCAAGATATGCAATTGGTCTCCAACATGCTTGAATAATGCATAAGGGCTATCCACGCCCTCTCTTACGGCCTCCAGTGTGGATTGCTCAATTATGCCCAGTCCGTTCGATACAGAAGGCAGACGGGACAGGTGGGCCTTGAATGCAGCCTGTGCAAAAGGGAGCACCGATGTATTTTTCAGTAAGTAGTCCTTGTGATCCTGAATGTCAGATGATGCATACGCTCCCCAAAACTCGCTGCCAGCCTGGATTTCCTCTGCCCCCATCACATGCCAGGTACCTGATAAACGTCCGATCTGTGAGGGTGTGAGTTGCCCAAGTCCCCGAAAATGTTCTATTTCCGGATAGGTATCGATGCATAACAGATTCAGCTTTGTATTCTTCAGGTCCTGTTCCTTGAAATAGTGCAGCAAATACGATAGCATTGCCTGATCATAGAGGTCATACTCAAACCATAGGACGATCTCTTCGTGCTGATGGAATGACTTAAGTGTCTGCTCAAGTTCCTTGATTTTCAAATATTCAGTCTGTGGAATACTCAAGTGCTGCTCCAAATATTGTGCACGTTCACTTCGATCCTTCTCATTCCTCATATTTCTTGTTATCGGTCCAAATGTATAAAGCTCTCGCCAAACCAGAATTTCACCTTGAATCCCGCTTTGTCTTAATCGATCTGCCGCATGGTCACCATTCATAATGTGAAGCATCCCTTTTCCTCCTTCGTATAAATCACTAAATACTGAAATCACATCGGCCACAGGCAATGAACGTCTGAGCCTGGATCTGGCATCATACAACCGTTTCTTCAGAGCCGGAACATTAACCCCAAGGAATTCCGACATTTCCTTGAGCGAGTAGCCCTGAAAATAAAAGAGTTCAACAGCAAGCTGCATGGAAGTTGGCAAAATGGAAATCGAATCGCGCAGGAGGCGATGCACCTCTCCTTTCAAAGCCTGTTCTTCAGGATTATGAGCCTGATCCTCTTCCTGAATTACATCCTGAATCTCCAGGACCGGGACGGTGCCATGCTGCTTACGCCTCATTTGACGGTAACACTGTCTCTCCACGATGACTTTGAACCACCCTGGAAAAGCATCAGGATTGTCCAGTTTGGACAAATTCGCAAAGGCCTCCGTGAATGCCTCTTGTACTACATCTTCGGCCAGGAACGTATCCCCTAATTTTTGATAGGCGACAGCCAGTGCCATCCCGCGAAATTGCGTCACCAGCTGTTCATATGCCTCGGCTTCGCCATTGATTGCTCCATCGATCCATGTCTTCAATATGTTTTGCTCCTTCCTGTGCGCTTGCTGCTTGATGTATTTATCTTTAAGTGCCCTGATTTGAGAAAAAGGTTACTTCTGCTTATATTTAATTTTCTATTTGATTATGCTCTTTATCATCATATAGGAAAAGCTGCCCCGTTTGCGGAATAACATCCGCATTCAAGACAGCCTCTGTATGGCCGTATTATATTATGTTCTTTTTTTCCTACAGATTAACGTCTGCTCGGTTGTTGCGGATAGTTTCCGATCACACCTGGATATTGATACAACAACGGCTCATCGAATGTAGCGTAGTCGAAATTGACCATCAGAAGCATGATCCGTTTTCCGCTGTTCGGGTCACTGATGATGATATGGTCACGACCAGCGGCTTCCAGAATGCCTTGGAAAATGCGTGCATTCCACTCTTTGTTACCTTCGTATGTCATGTAGAATGTTCCACATTTCCCCAGGTTAAGCCGTAAAATATTTTCGATGTAGGATTGTTCAAACTGTGGCGCAGTTGTGGTTACAACTCCACCCGTAGGTGTCATTGGAGCACCGCTTGATACAAGCGGTGGTACGCCTGTGGAGCTAGGTGAAACCATGCCTGGTGTTGGGGACATCATCGGCATACCGTTACCGATTTTATATGATGTTCCTTGGACTTGCGAATTGGCCTGTTGGCCCATAACCTGTGTTGGTTGATAAGGCTGGTTAATCATAATGATTCCTCCCAAAATTTAATATACGGTTGGACAGTCTTCGCCTGTCGGACTGAAGAAACAATGCGCCTTGAAGCGGCCTGTATTTTGCTGGTCATACCAGGTTGGCGGACATTCTCCCACCGGACGGAAAAACCACAGGGAGTTGCTGGCTGGCCAGAAGCGTTCACCATTAATGACACGCTGTGCCAAGCGTATTTCCGATTGTCTTGCCCGTTGGTAGAAATATCCCTTTTGCGTAGATTCGAAGCCACCCGGGTTCTGAAACACCATTCGATTAATGTCCCGAATATCACCGAAATCCAAGCAATCGCCGAGCACCCGGTTTACACCCACATTGCCTACAAGCAGCATGCCTTGTTCGCCGTCACCTTCAGCCTCCGCTCTCATCAGTCTAGCGAGCAGCTTGACGTCTTCCGAGTTGGCTTTAATAACAGCCATATCCTGTTTCCTCCCTTGTTGAACCTCTTCATCACCGTATATCGTATTGTGCAGATGCCCATTCGGTGACACGATTTTATCTTTTTCCCATAAAAAAAGCCCGGAACCTCACCCTATGTGAAGTCCCGAGACATAACATTTCCTATATAACCTGCCTATTCAGGGCTTGGCTTGAATCCAGTAATCGTAAGCATGTACGATATTGCCTTTGTAGGCTTTATACTCGCTTAACAGATCGGGAAGCAGTGCCAGCTGGCGTTCCATTTCCGCTGCTCCCTTATCATAAAATGAAATATGTCTACCTTCAAAATTCTCTTTCAGCTCCACCGAGATCAACAGTGGTTTACCCAAACGATCCGCAATTTTCATTTCCTGACTGACGACGTCGGCAATTCCATTGGAGCCTTCAGCGATGTTACGGAATGCCATCAGAGATATGTGATCCAGTGTTGTGATCATGTATTCACTGACAGACATGTCTCTTCCCGGTAACGGGAACGTATCTAGCCAAACGGCCAGATCGGCACTCGTTTCGAGATCGCTGTCCTTTTTCGTCTCTTCATGGAAATAAGCAATATTGGAAGCCCATTCGGTCAGCAGTGTATCCCGATCATTTTCCCATTCAGGTAAGGTGTATGGTTCAATATCGAGATGGATTCCCTTAAAACGTTCATCCGGTTCAGATTCGGCGTTATAATTTTTCACATAATCGATCAAGCGCTGTATCCGTGGCCGATTTTCCTTTTTACCCCAGATTGGATGGCCGCCCATGGCATGAACCTCAATACCTTGAGCCTGTGCGCGTTTCACAAAACTGCGATAACTGGAGTACGGTTGATCCAAATCAAGCCGGACGTATAACCAATTAATGTTTTGCTCTTTGGCGAACTCCAGAATGTGATCTCCACCGTCATTCGTAACTTGAGAAGCCTGCCAGATATAGGTTCCCCGGATTTCCGGTTGATTGGATGGATTCTCCGGTAATGGTACTTCCTCTGGCTCCAGCTGCCCCCAGTACACGATGTCATGCACAGCTGAACCTGCGTAGGAAGCATGATCTGTGAATGCAGACGCCACTTCCTTTATGACACTCTCCAATTGCGCAGCGCCTTTTCCGGCAAACGTCGTGAACTCTTCCCCAGGCATAGGCTTGGTATTTACCCCAACGGTAATAGAACCATTTCTGGCGTCCGCCCACATCATTTCCTGTTCTACCAAACGTATAATTCCATTGTTTCCTTGCGCGCTGTCACGGTAAGCGAGCAGCGTAATATGATCAAATTGTCCGATAAACCAGTGTGACAACGACTCGTTATCCGCATCGTCAGTAGTTCTGCCACCCGTCACCGTGTAAGAATCCAACCAAAAAGGCAAGTCGACATTCACTTCAACCGCCCCAGCCTGCTTCACCTGCTCCAGCAAGAGCTTCATATTGACAACCCAGGATTGGACCAGCGGCTTGGCATCTTCTTTCCACTGTGGCAGTACATAAGGTTTGATATCCAGGTGAATGGCGTCAAATCGCTCTTCCGGCTTTGCAGCCAGGTTATAATTACTTACCCAGGACGCCAGCTTGAGCATTGGACCTTCACGACCACTCACTGCCCATGACGGATCTCCACCCAGAGCTTCAACTGCAATTCCAGCCTTGCTGGCTTTGGATATAAACGTATGATAGACATCCTCTGACAGATTCATATCCACATTCACATACAGTCTGTTAATCTTATGTTTAGCTGCATTGTCCAGCAGCTCATTTCCTCCATCACTGACAGACTTGGCCTGCCATACCCAGGCTGCTCTTATATCTGCGTCAGCCTCAGCAGTAGATTCAAAGCCTGTCATTATAATCCCTCCAATCAGCAGTAATAACCAAAACACTTTCCGGGATGAGTTCCCGAACATATTCTCCCTCCATTCCTGTACTGTGGTAAAATCACATTTATTATAGCAACCGAGTTACCAAAAACAAATAAGCCCAAGTGCTTAACTTGGGCTTATTTCTGCTATGTTTTCAAAAGTTTACAATTGACCGGAGAAATCCCGGTACTAGTCCTCATATATCATTTTTCGGGTCATGCCCCCGTCAATAATCAGGTTGGTCCCTGTGACAAAGGTATTGCTCGGATCGGACAAATATAAACAAGCGCGGGAGATATCCGAAGGAACACCTACACGCCCTGCCGGGTGCTGTTCATGGTCCTCTGGCTTCAATTTCTCCACATTTCCTGTCTCAATCCATCCCGGACTGATACAATTGACCCGAATTTTGTCTTTACCCAAGGATACGGCCATCGCATGTGTTAACGCCACGATCGCACCCTTGGATGCAGCATAGGCCTCTGTTTCCGGTTCTGACATCAACGCACGTGTTGAGGCCATGTTTACAATCGCTCCACCATTTTCGTTGTGTTTCATATGTTTGGCCGCTTCCCGGCTTGCGAGAAAGCAACTTCGCACATTGGTATTGAGTATATCGTCCCACTCTTCCAGCGTTAGCTCATAGGGAGACTTCCATTTGGAGACACCCGCATTGTTTATGAGCACATCAATCTGCTTGAATTCATCCATTGTCGTTTGAATGAGGTTGGTTATATCCTTCTCTTGACGTACATCACACTGGACAAAGATGGCTTCTCCGCCTTCATTGCGAATCGAAGCTGCCGCAGCAGCTCCTTCTGCTTCCTGATAGTCGGCAAGTACGACTTTAGCCCCTGCAACCGCATAGGCCTCAGCTACACTTCGACCGATTCCTTGGGCTGCTCCCGTCACAACCACGACTTGATCTGTAAATGACATCATCATTTCCTCCTCTATTGGGATGGTCCATTCATCACATAAGTCTACATCAACTCACCGAACATGGACCACAAATTGAATAAAGTCTCTTCTTATATAAAAACACGTTAGCCCCATTAAGAAACGCTTGTCCATAAAAGAATTAAAAAAAGCTTACGCCACTATGGCGCAAGCCAGCCGGTTTATCCGCGTACACGCTCTGAATACAAACGATTGTAGCGTTCAAAGCCTACATAACGCGTTCCCTTGAAAGAGAGTCGACCTTCATCTCCCTCGGCGCACAAGCCGTACTCATCACCATTCACTTTGAATTCGAGACGATCCCCGCTCTCCACTTCAAATGTGATGTAATAATGCGTACGTGCTGTACTTCCTGGTTCAGAGTGCGACTGACTCATCTGCATTCTCCTGCTGGTAATACGTGAAGGTACGGTAAGCAGAGGCTCTGAGTTATTGCGACCCCATCTCCATACTTCTTTCCCTACCGACAGAAGAACAATACCTATAATCAGGACAAATACTACCGGAAAGACGGTTCCAAAAAAATCAAACATCCAGGATGATTCAATGCCCATGTCTCTCCCCTCCGTTCATCAAACCTAGGACAGCCGGAGTCTTGACCCGTCTTCAGTAATATATATGCACGTTAACAGGGAACTTGTTATTTGGATTCAAATCCAATATGTATTAACATATCAATGCTGATCTTCCTAATGAATTCCTTGGCACCAACTGGGATAGCGCCTTGATGAATGAACGTTATCCCAGTTGAAGTACCTATCCCCTCTCTATGCTAATTGAGTAATAACCAGATGTGCCGATACAGGTCTTGTTCCGCCGGCAAGGGGGGTCATGGTTAGTGCCGTTGATTCTCCAGCTGGATTTCGTACAGTCAGTATGGAGTTAATTACTGTTGTTTGCACGATAGCCATCCCAGGCATTTGCGTTGTACCTGTTGCCCGACCGATTACGGTATAGGCGAGATCAGCGCCATTGAGTGTCAATATAAGTTGCCCAGCCTCGTTCATACTTCCTTGAAACAATACAAGATAAGAGCCTATTGCCGCTAGATTAAATGAGCTAGGTCCCGTTCGAGTAATTGTCGTTCCGCTCGTAGGGCCATCTTGTGGAAAGCTGATATCCGTGCCTGGAGCAACTGTTGCCGCATTATCAGGAGGCATCAGCGCAAAGAAATCAGCAAATCCCAGAACGCCTCCGGCTGCACCTGTAGCTCCAGTAACACCCGTTACTCCGGTGGCACCTGTTGGACCTGCAACACCAGCTGCGCCTGTCGCTCCGGTAGGCCCCGCTGGACCTGCCAATCCTGCAGCACCCGTAGCTCCGGTGGCACCCGCTGGACCTGCCACTCCAGCTGCGCCTGTCACTCCGGTAGGGCCCGCTGGACCCGCCACTCCTGCAGCACCCGTGGCTCCGGTGGCACCCGCTGGACCTGCCACTCCAGCTGCACCTGTCACTCCGGTAGGCCCCGCTGGACCTGCCACTCCAGCTGCGCCCGTGGCCCCAGTCGCACCGGGAAAGCCTTGCGGTCCAATAGCACCAGCTGGGCCCGGCACACCCTGAGGTCCTTGTGGACCCACAAGTCCTTGTTCCCCAGGAATACCCTGCACGCCCATCGGTCCGGCTGGACCAGCCAGCCCCTGTGGACCCATGGCTCCCGCTGGTCCAGGCTGACCTTGAGGTCCTTGTGGACCTGGAGGGCCTCCAGCCGGACCCTGAGCTCCAGGTGGTCCTTGCACCCCTTGCTGGCCTTGAATTCCCTGTACGCCCTGAGTACCTTGTGGTCCTGTTGGACCCGTAACCGTAGGCGTAATAATTTTCACTTTAGGTGGCGGACATTTTACCTGAACTATTTTTTTAGCCACCCTCACTTTGCAATCTTTTCTTTTAGATTTGCAAGGACATACCGTTACCTTTTTTCTCTTAGATCGCTTCTTCTCTTCTGAACTGCTCATCGTGTGGACACCTCCCTATAGACATAGTTTAACGTACGTATGTAGTTAGTTTGGTGTATGGACGAAAAACCATATTCAACTAAACTACAACCTATATTTAGGAAAAAGAGGCTATTAACATGGTAGATTAGCCCGATTATAGATGACTAAAATTAAAAAATGGCTCTGATCGTGATAGTATATAGTTTTGATTTATTATGTTTGACCAATTATTTATCTTTCTCTTATAAATCTCTTTCGTGATTTTGATTCCATAATCAAGAGGAAATCCGCACAAAAAAGAAACATCCCCGCTTGGAGATGTTTCCTAATAATCGGACTGTCCTAATCAGAACATTTGACACTTTTTCTATGAGTCTAAGCGTACATCAGATCCATGAATCCGCGTGTTACTTCTCCACCATCCGCTTGCTCCGGTTCATCTGCCTGTGCGTTTTTCGCCATGCAGGCTTTGACTTCTTCCTCAGTGGTACAACGGTTGGCATCATCACATGTGTAGCATAATTGGAGCATGTATCTGGTTAACTCGTCCGCCTGCGTGAATTGAGCTTGTTCATTCGTTCTCATGTTCATCACTCCCATCTCTTCTTGAATTCAATATAACATCATTTGAAGGGATTTATTGTGATTTAATTCACAAAGTAATTAAAATGAAAAGAAACCCGTAGGTTCCTTTTCTTAAGACGTTTTATGCGAACGCAGTTATAGTACTTTCCAACGCACACCGCCGTCTACGGTTTGCAGCAACAGTGATCTTTTGGCATCTGTATTTTCGACCAAAATCCAGCCTAGTTTCGAAGAAACCATTTGGAGCTTGACGATCTCAGGGTACTCTTTAAGAATGTTTTCCAATACTTCACTTGTAGGAAGTGCTTTCCAAGTCTTGCCGGCATCTTTCGTGTAATAAGTCTTGCCTTTCTGCATGACCCAGCCTTCCAAGGGATTTAGAAATGTAGGAGTCAGACCGCGATTGATTCCGGTTTGTTTATTCAGACTGAACGTTGATAACTGCCAGCTCTCTCCGCCATTTGTTGTGAAAAACCCGTTGAACTTGGTGCTTTCCCCTTGAGAACAGGAGATCGACATCCAGGCTGTTTGAGCTTCCCGTCCAAAAAACTGTGGCGAGCTGATGTTAAAATTACCACATCCGTTAAATTTATTTCGGTCAAAGAATGACGGGCCCGCCTTCCAATGTTGGCCACCGTCCGCTGTAACGTACAATTTCGGCGTACCGAACTCTAGAGCGGTCAAGAACCCGTGATCCGAGTCCGAGAACGTCATCCCCGTGGAATAACCCCGTGTAGGGATCTCTGCAGATGCTGGTTTACCATCTTCGTCACTCGAAGTCATCTGATTCCAGGTAATACCGCCATCTTCGGTAAGATACAATTTCTTGTCTTGCTTGCCAATGGAAGTATCCACTGTTGTCAGTATCCAGCCTTTTTCAGGAGAAACAAATGTAATGGCCGTCACTTTATCCGTCTTCGATAAGGAGGACAGACTCCAACTCGCTCCACCGTTATTCGTGCGCAGCACCATCGTATCTGTTCCGCCCATTCCTTCACGAACAATCCATCCATGTGTACTATCTACAAAATAAATGCTTTGTCCATATTGCGGATTAGCCGGAAACTGAACATTTTCCGAAGGTGAGATGTTGGTCCAGGTACTTCCCTGATCCTGAGTATAATACAGACGCAGGGCGTTCCGCGTCACTCCCCACGCTAATCCACCGTTACCATTAAGCAACTGGAAATCGGTTAAACGGGTCTGAATTTGATATTTGGCTGTATCCGAAGCTTGTGTACTGTTTGCGGGGGGAACAACAGTTAAGGTCTGGCCCATATTCCCGTTATCTTCTTGCTCCTGCGGCGGCTCTGCCACCGGGGTCTCTCCCGAATCGGTGCAAGCCGCCAGCAGAGCAGCTATACCGATAGACAGCAATGCTGTCCGCGCGATTTTGATCCATTGCGAACGCAAGTGGTTTCCACCTCTCTCATCCAATAAGCAGGCGCGCATGCCTGTCCATTCATGTTGTTTTTACGATTCATTTGAATCCACTGCTCCTATTCTACCACAAACGTTGTCGAAAAGGTTCATCTCCACTCTCTGGAAGCAGACAGCGATCATTTTACTGCATCTGTTTCTTGTATAAAACATAAACCAGGTTTTCGACGAAATCCTCCGTAAAAAGACATGAAATGTGAAAAAGTTTATAGACATGGCTCGCTTTTCGCACGCTTATCCCTTAATATGGATGGAAGTATACCCCAAAAAGGAGAGGATATGAAAATGGTAAACAGTGCAGCGCTCAAACCAAGTCGTGTCGTTATTGTAGGCATGGGTGCGGTGGGAACAACAACGGGATACACGCTGATGTTAAGACAGCGTTCGTCCGAGTTGGTATTTGTGGATGTGAATCATGATAAGGCTACCGGCGAAATGCTGGATATGAACCACGGTCTCCCATTTACCGGAGGCGTTAAAGTATGGGCAGGCGATTACTCCGACTGCAAAGACGCAGACATCATTATTATTACTGCAGGTGCTTCCCAAAAACCAGGAGAGACTCGCATTGATCTACTGAAGAAAAATGCAAGCATTTTCAAAGAGATCATTGAACGTATTACTGAGGTTAATTCCCATGGTATTCTTTTGATTGCAACCAATCCTGTAGATATTTTGTCCTATACTTCTTGGAAACAGAGCGGTTGGCCCGCTTCACGCGTAATTGGTTCTGGTACTTTGCTGGACAGCGCACGTTTCCGTTATCTTATTGGTAAAAACAAAGGAATTGATCCACGCAGTATTCACGCTCATATTATCGGGGAGCATGGCGATTCCGAAGTACCGGTATGGAGTCTCGCCAACGTTGCAGGAACGAATCTGGATCTGGATGAAGAAACACAACAAGATATCTTCGACCGGACCAAAAATGCAGCTTATGAGATTATTAATGCCAAAGGTGCCACTTCCTATGCAATTGCGCTCGCTTTGGACCGTATTGTAGCTGCCATTCTGGGCAATGAAGGCTCCGTACTGAACGTTTCCACATTGCTGGAAGATTACAATGGCGTATCCGATGTATATTTGGGTGTTCCATGTGTAGTTGATCGCAACGGTGTACGTGAGATTCTGCCACTTCCTTTGAATGAGACGGAGAAAGTCGCTTTCCAAGCGTCTGCCAACAAATTGAAGGAACAGATTGCCGGACTGGAGTAAATCCAATTCCAGGCCTGTGACTAATCACGTTATTTAATAATGATTAAATAGCGTTAAGGTTGTATAACTAAAGGACCACCTGTATCTTCATTGCGAAGATGCGAGTGGTCCTTTGGTCTTATTAATAGCTTACACTGTTGTATATCGTTAAGTTTCAATTGAAGGTCAATGTCTGGGTAGTATATCACCCTATTTCATATGGAAAAGAAAAGTAAACATTGATTTCAATTTAAGTTTACATAATAATTATTCTGTAACAATAAAAACGGAATTATTTTGTAATTTCAGATCACCTCTCATATTTCCATTAAATGTATTAATACTACTCTACCATGAAATTACAAAAAACCTGTCACGTGGACAGGCTTTTCTATCATTACTTTCTTCTATTATATAAACAAAGCTTATCTTTTACATATCAGCCACAAACGCAGGAAGTTTTACATCCAGCAAGGCCATCGCTTCCTCCTTCTCCCGGCTAGTCACGTGGGTGTAAACTGTGGTGGTTTGAATGGAGGAATGACCCAGCAACTCCTGAACCGTTCGCAGATCTGCTCCACGTCTAAGCATCATGGTCGCGAATGAGTGACGCAGTTTATGACTGGAGTAGTTCACACGCTGATTGGAGGCTGATTCCTGCTGAAAGCGTTCAAAGGTTTCGGTCGATATAAGCTGAATACTGCGAATCGACAATCGTTTCCCCTTTTGCGAGACGAATAATGCCTCTTCCTTCGCCCGCCATGGGTCCAGCCGCTCCTGAAGAGCCTGGGATAACAGTTCGGCAACCGTCTCAGGCACAGGTAGTGTACGCCATTTCCGGCCCTTACCGAATACGTCCAGCGTTCGTCGTTCCGCATTATAGTCTTTGCAGTTCAAGGCATGTACCTCTCCGACCCGCAATCCCATGTATCCCATGAGCAGAAAAATAGCCAGGTTTCGTGTACGATACTTGCCTTCGACCGATTGCAAAAATCGTTCCAAACCGCTTTCATCAAGGAAGACGGGGGCCCGATTTTGCTCGGTTTTGGATTTCTTGATTCCGAAAGCGGGGTTATTGGTAACCAGTTCAAGCTCAATCAATGACTTATAAAAACAGTTCACCGCTGCGTGTTTCCGATTCCGTGTCGAGTCACTTACCCCTCGTTCCCGAGCTCGGGACAAGAAGGATAACACATGAAGTTTTTTGACCTGCTCCAGTGACTTTCCATGAATTGAGACGAGAAATTCGGCAACATCACCTGTGTATGATTTTACCGTATGTCCCGTGTAGCCCGCATCTTTCATCCATATGTGAAAAGCTTCAAGCTCATCCGCGTATTGCTCCTGGATCTCTTCGGTCATCATCTGTGTTCGTCACCACACTTCTATTTATTAATCTACAATTACGACATCGATTAGTGGAATGATCGCTTCGGGTTGTCCCTCACTGCGGGTGAGTACAAATGAAGGTAGTGGATTTTCGTGCAGTCCATTCACTGATTCACAGATCTGAACATACAAGTCCATACGCAACGTCTCGCCTTCACCCGGAACATCAATTACAGGCCACGCTTTCTCTGCACAGGATGGCCAGTATGCCAATTCGTTTACCGGCACGATACTTAATTGTTTAATTTCAGGATGCACACGGTATATTCCCGTGGTCTGAGGTTCCTCACCCAGCTTGTCTACCGAAAGTATAGTTCTCGAATGTTCATCCGGAGCCGAATATATCGAATAACACCAAGGTGTTACTCCCCAGGCAATCGCCATGAGACCTTCCTCAAGCAAGGTGTCCGAAAGGTCACCCTCACTGAATTGTTCAATCAGATTATGGCTTCCAGAACCGATCAGATCTTCTACACGTTTCGCCATACGAGGCAGATCTGCGAGAATAAAGCCACCACTACCGTACGAGTCAAACACATGATTATCCCGTGTCCAGACCGTCTCGGGTACTTCGTTCATCTGCACAACTTCGGCTGGAAACAGACATATCGCAACAGTTACCACCTGAGCATATTTCACCATGGCATGCTGCTCGGGCTCCAGTGGTCCCTCTGCGATGCGGGGTGTTTTGACATGCAGTGAAATTCGCAGCTCGTACTCCCCTTCTGCAAAGTCACCCAAATTCAATACGATCGGATGATCTATTCCTTCAATGGGAGTGAGTGAGCATGTACTGTCTGGTCGCAGGGTAACTGCATATTGTACAAATCCCAGCTCCTCCCCATATATGATAATGGCATCTTGCCGATCCGGCGGTGCATCCATATACTGCGCAACAACCGATACCTTGCGTCCATCCTTCAAACGGCGCTGCGGATCAATATCCAATTGAAATTTGTTTGTGTCATCTGGATGTGAAAGGATTAGCTTTGTCTCGGCAAGTACGGCTGAGTCAGCCAATGCAAAACCGAAATTCGAATTATGGTGATGTTGATTGGTATGTAATGGTGTGTTCATGATACATCCCCTCTCCTATGTCTGATGGCATGTCACACCCCCAAATATATGTCATATTTGCCCTGACCGCAACCCCGGTTCCGCTCACAAGGATAGATGTATTACTTATTAGATACCCATATATAACCTTATATATTACCATTTTTTTCGCATTACACGTACTGCTCTCACAAAAAAAGCCCCATACCGCGCCGCTTTGGCGATGCAGTATGAGACAATGCAGTTGACTCTATTAACGTATAGTTTCAGTGTGACAAATTAATTTACTAACCTTTCACGATATCTCTAAAATTTAGAAATCAGCTATGACAGCTATTTCCCCTTTGTTGTTTTGAACGTCTCCGATATACGCCGTGCCGGATTCAAATGACTGTGATGACGACCGTAGGCAAAGTAGATGATTAAACCAATAATTAACCACCCGAAGAACGTAATCCAGGTCAGAGCTGCAAGACGTGTCATGAGATACATACAACCAACAGCACTCAGAATAGGAATCAATGGGACGAAAGGTACGCGGAATCCCCTTTTCAGTTCCGGGTTGTTTTTACGCAATACGATAATTCCCAGACTTACAACCGCGAAAGCAAACAGTGTTCCGATGTTGGTCAACTCTGCCAGATGGCCAAGTGAGATGAATCCCGAGAATAAAGCGACGATGATCCCAGCAACCCAAGTCCCCGTAGCAGGTGTTTGGCTTTTGCCACTGACTTTGGAAAATACCGGAGACAATAGTCCGTCCCGTGACATGGAATAAAGTAAACGCGTCTGACCATACATCATAACAAGTAATACCGTAGTAATTCCCGTAATCGCTCCAAGCGAAACAATCCAGGACAATCCTTTCAACTGCACAAATTCAAAGGCAAAGGCAACCGGATCACTCACATTCAGCATGTGATAAGGTACAATCCCTGTCAGGATCAACGATACAACGATGTAAAGCACGGTACAGATCGCAAGAGATGCAATAATACCGATTGGCAAGTCCCGTTGAGGACGTTTCACCTCTTCCGCAGCAGTAGAGACCGCATCGAAACCAATGTAAGCGAAAAATACCGTTGCCGCCCCTGCGGTTACTCCTGAAATACCAAACGGAAGGAACGGTTGCCAATTATCCGGCTGCACATAGAACACACCCACACCGATAAAGATCAGCACCACGATAATTTTAATCGCTACCATGATTCCGTTGGCACGAGCAGCCTCTTTCACCCCTCGGGTGAGCAGGAATGTAATGATTAACGTAATCACCGCTGCGGTGATATCAAAATAGGTTCCTTTTTCAGGACTAAATGCACTAGTGAGCGCATGGGGTAATTGCAACCCGAATCCAGACAATAACGTTTGAAAATATCCAGACCAGCCGCTGGCAACAGCCGCACTTGCAAATCCATACTCCAGAATAAGATCCCATCCGAGAATCCAGGCAATGACTTCGCCAAAAGCGGTATAGCTATATGTATACGCACTTCCTGAAGCAGGCACACTGGATGCAAACTCCGAGTAACACAATGCAGCGAAAGCGCAGATAATACCTGCCAGCAGAAAAGAAAGTACCAAACCGGGACCTGCATATTTTGCGGCAGCAACACCAGTTAATACAAAGATACCCGTACCGATGATCGCACCTACCCCGAGGGTCATCAGATCAAGCGGACCCAGAACCCTCTTCAACATGTTGCTTTCGTTATCTCCGGTGGCAATCGGTTTTTTTCTAAATAGGGAAGATCGATTCTGGTTTTGGTTCATACACAGTTTCCTCTCGTATTGAAAATGATGAAAGTGTCTCTTTACTTCAAATATTTTGTTTGAGTCATCTGTTCTATGAAAAAGTCCTTTGTTCTATCTTACCGATCAACTACAAAAATCTATCGATTTCTACACTTTGTCGCGTTGCTTTGTTAAATTTATTTTTGGGTGAAGGTATATTTTGTGCGTTCTCGACGAAATTTATCATGATCTGTTGGACAGGGGAGAATATGAAAATCGATTTAAAAGAAAACTGCGTATAATTTATATTATGCGCAGTTTTTTAACAGCTTTTTCCTTTACCAAAACATCATAAACTTGTTGTTACATGCAACTGTGCAATACAGTGCCTTTTCGCCTCTTTTTGCGGTTTATCGCTTGCTCCCCTGTCATGACGTACCATGAACAGGTACGCCAAAGAGCCGCATATTCCTATGCGGCCCATCACTTGTAACGCCATTAGATCTATAAGCCAGATAAGAACATCCACTCTATTCATTCCGGAAGAGAATCACTCTTTCACTCACACGGATCATCTAACTTATGAAAATACAATTCGCTCTGCATCCGACATCTGATATTGAGATAGCAGATATTCCTTGCTGTCTAAAGCCTTCCGCCGAACCTCGTTCAGATCGACATGCAGCAGCTTGCCTTCGCGCTTCACCGGCCGACCTGCTACAAACACGGTATCCACATTGGATGGATTGGCAAATTGAACGATGGCTCCAACCGGATCATGCACCGGGAACAAGTTAAGATCGGTGGTTCGGATCATAATCAGATCTGCTTCTTTACCTGGCGTAAGTGTACCGATCTTCCGCTCAAGTCCCAGAGCCTTCGCCCCAGCAGAAGTTGCAAATCTTAGAACTTGACTGGATTGAAGATTAAGCTCGCCAGGCATTTCACCCTGCAGCAAAAGTTGTTCATTTTCACGGGAACGTTCAGCTTGAAGTGCAAATTTCATCTGGGAGAACATATCCCCACCCGTCGATGTTACAACATCGACTCCGAGCGTTGGAGTTCCTCCATTTTCAAGGAAGTACCCCGTTGCCGGATACCCATGCCCCATCATCATCTCTACTTCTGGTGTGACGGACAGTGAGGCGCCGCTATCGGCCAACATTTTATACTCATCCGTATCCATCGTATTTCCGTGTACGACGTTCAGACCTGGGCTCAGTAAACCAGCCTCATACATTTTACTTATCGAACGATCTACGGATCCCCAGCTTCCAAAGCCAACATGCATTGAACATATCGCATCAAGCTCTTGAGCAAGCTGAATTTCCTTCACTGTGGTATCCCAATGGCTGAACTCCGGACCACGAATTGCAAGGCCGAACGTGAGAAGCTGATCCCGTGAAGAAAAATACTGTTCCTTGACTCTTCTCACATCATTCGAATACGTCAGCTTGCTCTCTCTGTTCCAGTAGGGCGTCTCACCCGGTAGACCATAAGCGAACACCGACCGAATACCCGCATCCTGAAGTCCGCGAATCAGTTCATCCGTATGCTCCGGGGAATACGGCATACTCCAGTCAAGCACCGTGGTCACTCCTGCATTAAGCGCTTCCAAAGAACCGAGCAAATTGGCGATATAGCTGTCTTGTGGCCGGAGTTTACTTCCCATCGCTCCATAGTAGAGATTCTGCAGATAGACCGGAAGTGACCAGTTGGTTCCCGCTGTTTTTACAAGTGATTCCCATACATGCCGGTGCGTATCTACAAGTCCAGGGAGTATGATCATCTCCGATGCATCTATTACTTCCGCTTCAATACAACTCAGGTCGGGCCGGATAGCAGTTATAAGAGAATCCTCAATAAGAACGTCCGCCCGTTTATACTGACCCACCGACGAATCCATAGACAATACACAACCATTTTTCAGTAGATAACTTGTCCCCACAAGACACATCTCCAATCATTGTTTTTTGTTGAATATACGCTTGAATCCCGGATGTTAATCTCTGATGATGAAATGACTAGCTGAAATATTTTAAGTATATAACTATTATATAGAAGAGGATGGAAACATTCAATTTTGATTACAAAAAACCATTGAACATTTCCCGGTTGTCGAAAAGTACCGCAAATCACTCTGTGCATACTCCTTACTCTCATACACTTTACTCTTGCTGCTGATCATTCTTCTGTTTTGCCCTAAATCTTCTAACCTTCATCAGATTACCACACATCTTGTCATCACAATACTTCTGGGTTCTGCTGCGCGTATCGTCATAGAACATCCAGCGACAATCCGCATTGTCACAGATACGAATCCTTCCCCCATCCCCTTCAACTACAGTGATGGCAAAATCGGCTGCAACCTCCGCCATGACCTGCTGCCATTGATTTCCTACAGGGATAAGCGAAAGATTCAGTCCCTCATCTCCAGCGTTCAGTCTTCTTATTACCTGACCTTCCTTCATCATGGCGTTTAGCCATTCCAGGTCTTGGTTCGATAATGCATTTCCGCCAGATAAACGAGTTGCAAGAGCCTGCAATTCATTTCTGAAGTTCCTCAGTGCTCCCTCCTCTTCAGAAGAAGCAGGTACAGATGCATTCAGTTGCCATTGTTTGAGAAATCCTTGCTGCCATTCGGTTTTGCCAAGCCTGTCCTCTGAACGATCCCCACCACGCCAGTCATGGTAATCACTGTTCACAAAATCAGTCCATAGTCTATCCATACGTACCTCCGCTAAAATGTAACTACCTAGATTCAAAAAGATAGTTACAAACATTCATGTTTGGGTTATATTAATTGTAACCACATTTAAGCACTTTAGCTAGTTACCATGAATTCATTTTAGGGAGGAAAAATCAATGACTACAACAGCAACAGAACTATTGCTCATTCAGAAAGATGATACCTGGGATCAATGTAACTGGATTGTACCTTTATCCAAGGCACTCGAAGGACTGACTGCTGAACAAGCAGCCTGGGTTCCATCAGCCGGTGGATTAAGTATCTGGCAGTTGGTTAACCATATGTATTACTATAATCATCGCTTGTTGAGTCGTATTCAGGGCACAACACCCTCTGGTGCACCTGCCGAAAACAATGAATCCACCTTCGGAGATCCGGGCGACCCTTCTGATACTGCTGGCTGGAGTGTACTTGTGCAAAATACAACGCAATTAGCCAGACAACTTCGTGATCAGCTCGCTTCATTAGAAGAATCCGATCTTGAAGCCCCGTACATGGATACAGATGAAAAATGGGCACATGAGCTTGCCCGCTGGGTACTCCACGATGCGTATCATGCAGGACAGATTGTATTATTACGCAGACAACAAGGAAGCTGGAATATCATATTCTAAAAAAACACTTGAACTGCTAGCGCTTACAGGAATAAGATGGACTTATTAATGTTACAGCTTGTTCAATACACAATATAATTGAATAGGATCTTCGGGGTAGGGTGCAATTCCCAACCGGCGGTGATGTTCTTCGGAACCAGCCCGCGACTCGCTGTTTGACCCGATGTAGGGATTCAGCGACTGACTTGGTGTGACTCCAAGGCCGACGGTAAAGTCCGGATGAGAGAAGATCAACACATTGACATGCCGTTACGGAAAGGCTTATTTTCGTACGGCATGTCAATGATTGAGCCCCCGTTTATTTGGTGTATACCAAAACGGGGGCTTTTGTCGATTTTGCCAACTGAAGATTCCGTGTTCTGACGAAGGAGTCCTGAATATGGAAAAGACACAACCTGCATCAACAGTTTACCGCAAGGAACGAAGTAATACCGGATTCTGGCTCGTCGTGCTCGGCGCCGCCCTTTGGGGTGTAGATCCACTGTTCCGTATTATTTTGCTCAAAACGATGACCTCCACGCAGATTGTACTGGTGGAACATATTATTGTCAGCCTTGTGGCGATTCCCGTGTTATGGAAGTTCCGGGCCGATCTGAAAAACCTGCGTGCTCGCCACTGGATTGCCGTGATATTTATCTCCTGGGGAGGATCTGCTCTCGCCACGGTATTGTTCACCCTGGCACTTACGCATAACGATCCCAACACCGTTTTGTTATTGCAAAAGATGCAGCCGCTATTTGCGATTGTTCTGGCTAAGCTGCTGCTGAAAGAAACATTGCCTCGCCGCTTCGGTGGACTGTTTATCATTGCACTTGCAGGAACATACCTGCTCACGTTTGGATTTACCCTTCCCCTTGGCAACTGGGACAATTGGGTTCATGCAGGTAGCCTGTTATCACTGGGTGCAGCTGCATTGTGGGGCGGTTCAACAGTTATGGGGCGGCTGATGCTGGGGCAAACCCGTTATGAAACGGTCACCTCTCTGCGCTTTGTCGTAGCCTTGCCACTGCTGATCTTTATGACGTGGAACGAAGGTGCTGCCTGGACATTCCCTTCCGCTACAGGTGAACAGGCGGCTGTAGCACTTAATATTCTGGGTCAGGCATTACTGCCAGGGTTACTGAGTCTTCTGTTATATTACAAAGGGCTCTCCTCCACCAAGGCCTCAGTCGCAACGCTCGCAGAACTGAGCTTCCCGATGGCCGGTGTACTGGTAAACTGGATTGCATTCCGCACATTAATTACATGGGAGCAACTGGTGGGCTTCATCCTCATCTGGATTGCCCTATTCGCCATCTCCAAACAGCAAGAACGATCAGCGACTCCGGCTGACGGTGCACCAAAGCTCCGTACGGATTGAATTTTATATAAAAGCAAATCAATTAAGGCACTGGACATCCTTTGAGATGTTCAGTGCCTTTTGTCTTTTCGCTATTCCGGTGGTACGATGACTTATGGAATAGTAGATTAAGTCAATTTAGAGAGGAAAGATCATCATGTCTTCGTCTTCATCATTTTCGTATACATCTTACGATGCTATAGGTTTGGCTGAATTGGTTCGCGCACGGGAGATATCTCCTGTCGAATTGCTGG
Source organism: Paenibacillus sp. RU5M (assembly GCF_900221055.1). Classification (NCBI taxonomy): domain Bacteria; kingdom Bacillati; phylum Bacillota; class Bacilli; order Caryophanales; family Paenibacillaceae; genus Paenibacillus; species Paenibacillus sp. RU5M. Next base: position 166,478 of record NZ_OBQM01000006.1, read on the forward strand.
AAGCGGCGTATGCACGCCTGGAAGAAGTGAACCCGCAGCTCAATGCAGTCATTCGTACATATGAAACACGTGCACGTCAGGAAGCGAGTATAGTTCGCCCGGGAGAGCAGCCCTTTGCCGGCGTGCCCTTGTTATTGAAAGATATCTCTCAATCCCTGGAAGGTGAAATTCTCACCTCGGGTTCTCGTCTTCTCAGTGAGCATCGGGCACAGCGGAATTCTAATTTCGTTTCCCGTCTGCGCGATGCAGGCTTCATTATCATCGGACATACCAATACACCGGAATTTGGCCTGAAAAATATTACTGAGCCCCGTCTTCACGGTCCAAGTCGAAATCCATGGAATATTAATCATTCGCCAGGTGGTTCAAGTGGAGGCGCCGCAGCTGCAGTAGCCTCGGGTATTGTACCCCTTGCGGGAGCCAGTGACGGTGGCGGTTCCATCCGAATCCCTGCTTCATTCAGCGGCTTGTTCGGACTAAAACCTACACGAGGACGGACACCTGTTGGACCAGGAGTTGGTCGTCAGTGGCAGGGTGCTTCGATTGATTTTGCCTTGTCCCGCTCCGTTCGCGACAGTGCTGGTTTACTGGACACACTGCAAGTGATTCAGCCCGAAGCTGCGTTTCATGCTCCCCTCTTTCCAGGCAGCTACTTGGCTGATATGAACTATCCTCATCAACGCAAACTGAAAGTCGCTTACACGACAGCTTCGCCTGTAGGAACACCTGTGAGTAATGAAGCCAAAGAAGCTGTATATAAGACGGTTTGCTGGCTGGAAGAACAAGGTCATGAGGTTGAAGAAAAGCTGAGTCCGGTTAATGGAGTCAAATTGATGGAGAACTATTACATGATGAACAGCGGCGAAATGGCGGCGATGATCTCTTCGATGGAACGTTCTATGGGCAGATCATTAACATCTGATGATATGGAGATCGAGTCCTGGGTTCTGACTGAAGCCGGCAAAAAAGTATCCGCTGCCGAATTCGTACATAGTCTGGCTGAATGGGATGTTGCCGCAGCTCAGATGTCCACATTGTTTGAACGCTATGATTTTTATGTCACACCTGTCAATGCTTTTCCGGCACCCAAAATCGGCGAATTGACACCTCATGATGAACAAATTCAGCATCTGATGCGTATTAGCGATTTGGACAAGATCCAGCAGCAGCAGTTGATTTATGAGATGTTTGAACCAAGTCTTACCTACACTCCGTTCACTCAGCTCGCGAATCTGACGGGTCAACCCGCCATGAGTGTTCCTGTGCATCTGACTCCTGAAGGCCTGCCCATGGGTGTACAGATTATGGCAACCAAAGGCCGTGAAGACTGGTTGCTTCATCTGGCTGGTCAGCTGGAAACATCCGAACTATGGGTCGGCATGAAGGGTAATCCACTGTTTCCAGCATAAACGCTGAATACAACCTGTATCATTTTCAATGTGAGCCTTATGTTTGCCAATGTGCATGAAAGCCATGTCAGCTCCGCATACTGAAAGCAAAAACTGCGGAGGAATGTGACGAATGAATATGAATACAACGGAACGCCATAAACAGTCTGTTCGTATCCCGGCCAAAACGGGTTATGCCGTCAAGGTAAATAAAGGTTCATTAATTCGTGTGACCGATTTGGAGGGTCAGCAGGTCGTTGATTTTGTTGCATATGATGCTCAAAATGCCAATAATCGATTAGACCCAGGTGTAACGATGGACGTACTGCGGTCCTACCGGATCAAACCAGGACAGTCCGTGTATTCCAATCAATATCAGCCGTTGCTTAAGATCGTTCGTGACACGGTTGGTGTTCATGATTTTTTTAACTCCGCCTGTCGTCCGGAAATGTATGAAGTATTATATGACAAAAAGGATCATGCCAGCTGCTATCATAACCTAAATCAGGCTCTTGAACCGTTCGGGATCTTGCCACCGGATCAGCATTATCCATTTAATCTGTTTATGAAATCGGTTGTAGATGATCTGGGCAAGATTGATGTCGTAGCTCCTGATTCGCGTGCTGGTGATTATGTGGAGATGGAGGCATTGACCGATCTGGTTGTCGGTTTATCCGCCTGCCCATGTGAAGAAAGCTCATGCAACGGATATCATTGTACAGCCATTCAGCTGGATGTAGAGTCCTTATTAGATTAAGCGACGCACAGCTTGTTCTAATTTGCTCCAGACGGGAATACGATGACTTGTACCCATATGTGTGTGACTTACCGGTACAATTCGTCGAACCCGTTAAGGAGTGAACGCGTATATGTCTGTACTGTTTAGTTATATTATTCTGGGAATCTCACTATCCGCTCCAATTGGTCCGATCAATGCCGCTCAGTTGGATCGCGGAGCCCGCCACGGATTTATGCATGCCTGGATTCTGGGACTGGGAGCCATGTTTGCCGATTTGGTGTACATGCTTCTGATCTACTTTGGAGTTGCCCATTTTCTGGACACACCTTTCATGCGCTCTTTTCTTTGGTCTTTTGGCAGTTTTATTCTGGTGTATACCGGTGTGGAAACACTTTCCAAGTTAAAAGACGGTATCCAAACCTCTTCTACAGCAGAAGCGAGGGTTGGGAAATCTTTTGTCTCTGGCTTTCTCATGGCCCTGTCCAATCCCCTGAATATTTTATTCTGGCTCGGCATTTACGGCTCTATCCTTGCTACAACCGTGAAGCATACCGACACCGCTCATCTGCTACTATACAGTTCTGGTATTTTCATAGGAATCCTTGTCTGGGATGTCATCATGGCTGGCATGGCTAGTCGATTTCATAAACGCAGCAACGAAACCGTTTTGCGCTGGATCTCCATTATCTCAGGGATCTGTCTGATCGGATTTGGCCTGTACTTCGGTTTTGAAGCAGTACGATCTATCTTTTTCTGACATAAAAACTACACTGGACAGTCACCCAACGCCATCCGCATTAATACGTTAACGGTATCATGTGGAATGGAGTTGGGGAATCCATGGCAGAGCTGTACAGTGCCGATGAAATAAATGCATCATTCAAAGGTCTGCCCGAATGGCAGCAGGACGCTTATTCAAAATTTTCCAATATGATTGCAGATGAGGATAATACGTATCCTTGTGTACCCGGACGGATGGGTTTTCTCTCCGGACATTTGAGATACGGATTCACCAGGGATCCGCGTACACAAGCTTCTGCTGAAGACATGGCGGAATTACTTAGTCAATATGGACCCGTATCCCGGGATACGGGACATTATGCTTCTTTGGTTGTCATTTGCGAGACACCGGATGATTTGAGAAACAACACAACAGTTGAGCAGTATCAGTCCTTGTTCTGGGAGATGCTTAACCGGGTAAGTTCACTGGATACTGCCTCCTGGCCTGAACATATTTCGACCGATCCGCATGAAGCCACATGGGAATTTTGCTTTGGCGGGGAGCCTTACTTTTGTTTCTGTGCCACTCCCGCGCACGAACTTAGAGCCAGTAGGCACTTCCCTTATCTTATGTTTGCTTTTCAACCACGGTGGGTGTTTGAATCGATTAATGACAACACACCTCTTGGGAAGAAAATGAAAACCTTGATTCGTAAGCGTTTGGCTGCCTATGATGCCGTTCCTGCTCATCCTTCGCTCATGTGGTATGGGGAACAGGATAATCTGGAATGGAAACAATATTTCCTGCCCGATGACGAGCAGGCCCCTTCCAAATGTCCTTTTATGCGCATGAAGCAAGCCATTAGTAAATTAACGAAATAGCTGATACGAGACACTAATTCAGGATTTTGATGGCTCAGTAGATGGCGAAGGTTGCGGTTTTCGTACTTTGTTTACAATGTAAGTAATCAAGGCTATCAATACAACAAGACCTATACTTGCCAGCAGACCTCTTCTGCTGGCTTTTTCCATAGCCGTGCCAGCAACTGCTGCAAGTATAAGGACCATGGCGATCCATACTTTGATGCGATTCCAACTTGTTGGCTTCATTTTCTTGATATACGTGATACAAATCAGAAGCCAGGTATACATTAATACCAAGCTGCCTGCGGTTGTTACATATTCGAATAGGCTCTTAGGCATCCATAACGCCATGAGAGTAGAAAGAATTAATCCGGCCGCTGTGCATCCTAATGCATATAGGGGCATGTTCTTTTTTCCCCAAGTCTTCGTAAACATCTTCGGTGCATCTCCGTCTTCACCCAATTTAACCAACATGGACGTAATCGCATAGATTGAAGCGACCATCGTGGAGAACCCGGCGATAATCAAAATTCCATTGAGAATATGAACCACGACCGTAAATCCAATCGATGACATCGCTTTGACGAGAGGACTCTCGTCTGGTGTTAATTTAGCAGCAGGAACCAGAAGAAGGATTAAGGCAATCGCCACAACATACAGCGTACTGACGGTTAATAACATCACTCTGCCTGATTTCACTGCATCTTTAGGTTCTTTCAGCTTGGCTGCCATTAAACCCATGACCTCAATCCCGGCAAAGGCAAAAAAGGCATAAATAAACCCGGTCCACACGCCTTTTATTTTGTGAGGGAACCATTCATTCGTTATTTTCTGCGGCGTAATCTTCACATCTAACCAGCCCAGACAAGCCGCTGCTGCAATCGCGATAAAAGCAACCGTTGCAGCTAACTTGATTACGGCGAGTACATTTTCTGTTTGAGTTAACCCTTTGGCTCCCAATGCGGCGATGAACAATCCAATACATGCGTATACTGCCACAAACACCCACAACGGAAACTTGGGAAACCAAAATTGAGAGAATAATCCGAGAGCAGTTAATGAACTGCCCATGATCAGCATTTCGGAAGACCAATACATCCATCCGCTTCCGAAACCGGCCCATGGGCCGAACGCTTCACCGGCATATGTTCGAAAAGCCCCTTCTTTCGGATCTTCTGCCGTCATCTGAGCTAATGCTCCAAATACAAAATAGGTCCCCGCAGCAGCCAGCACCAAAAGTACAAGCACGGATAAACCGGACCAATGAATAGCCAGACTTGTTCCGAGGAAAAATCCGGTTCCCAGCGTACACCCTGCTCCAAATAAGGAAAGACTAATCCAGCTCAGTTTCTCTTCTTCTTTTTGATGCACATGACTTTTCATATGTATCCTCCTTCATGCGTACCCCATTACGGTTTACATATGATGGAGGTTTTATGTCATTAAGGTAAAAAGAAATGAAACTGACTTAAATAAGTTTACATAATAATGTTTACGTTAACTATACCTATTTCTTGCCTAACAACTGTTGAAGATCATCCATTTCTATCTTGGCTTCCGGTTGGAAGTCCTCACTTTTTACATATTGTGCAAGGCTGTAAAGTAACTGGCGCCCTTCTGTCTGTTTAATCAATTTATCATAATTTAGTGCCCCAACAAGCAGCTTACCTTTTCCAACTTGGCATTCAAACAGCAGCCCTAGCTTATGATTACGTTCAAAATTATCGATGGTTTGAACGAAAGGTTGAACATTCTCTGCTACCTTATCCAAAATAACAGACCGTGAATTCATAACGATATGCCACCAAGGATAAGTGGAATGGGTCTCACTTGGAAAGTGCTTCAATGCAGGGTGTGAGTTATTGATTAGAAGGCCTAGTGTGCCGACGGGAACTTGCTTGTTCATGCTTTCCGAAATGGATCGGAACATCGGATAACACCAGAAATCGGTACAATATGTGCCTTCGACTGAACTGTCGTTATCTTCGAGTGTTGGGAGCAGCAGCACGCTCTCACCTTTTTCAAGTAAGGCAATTACTTCATCGGACAATTCCTTATAAATATAGTCTTGTTCAATAGCTGTCACATCATGATCAGGGTATACCCATAGGTCATATTGTTTCCGAATATCGGTACCTGGAATATGCAGGGATAGAGTGATTGGCGTCATCTTTTTCACATCAGGCAGCTTGAACTTTATTTGACTTATTTCAAACCAAGTTTCTCCAGAGACAAAAGAAATCTCGTCTTTTCCTTGTGCAATCCGCTGATCCGAATCACGCATTTCCCACTCCACAGTCTGACCCCTCAATGAATCTGTTCGGTAGTACCTTAATTGAATATGGGCATTGAAATCTTCACCCGAATTGTAGTTAAATTTCTCGAATCGGGCCAGAAGCACTGCATCGGAGCAATACGTCCTCCACTCCTCGGGAGTAACCACCCCTTTCGAATCCATGAAGGCATCCAAAATACCTACCAGTGCGGTCCCCTGTCCACTAAAATCCTGAAGATCGAGCAATTGAAATCCTGCCAGATGATTGGATCGAAATGCCGCCTCAAGTTCTTCCTTATAGCAGGCTACTGCAAGTTTGCCAGAGCTTTTGAAAAAGGGTTCAGCCAGATGTCCCATTCCTTTGGATTGCAATCGTTCCCGAAACACCTCGAAGTTTTTTGCCTTCAGCGATCCGGTATACTTCTCGATCTCTTCATAATTCGGGTACATGGCATATTGTCCAATTTCATGGGAGATGACGGGTAGATGCGGAATGAGCTGTTCTTCAACAGAAGCGGCTTTCACGGTCTTGGCTTCCGTTCCATATTGAATTTGAATTTCCGACTCTTCTGCTTGAATTCCCTCACTCTCCGAAACTGTTCCAACGGGCAAGATCATGTCGTCGTAGTCCTTCAGAGTACCAGGCACGTCGGTTTGAACATGACCCAACGGAGCATCACACATGGCATAGGAGCCGCGGAAAAGTCTATCTTTGGAAAAACGTACGCCACAGTAAAAATCTTCTTCCTCTAGAATCAGCGGAGTGAACTGAAAATTGTTTGAACCCTGGGTGTACAGATGGCGTGGATCAAATGCTCTGTACGCTTTAATAATGGCATTCAGTCTTTCTTTACTGCCCCAAAGTTCATTACCGAGTGACATCATTACAAAAGAAGGGTGATTCCCAAACGCCTTGAGCATGGCAAAGCCTTCACGAATAAGATAGTCCTGTTCAGCCTGATTGTGCTGTGGGTCGAGTTCATCCGTGATTGTACCCCAGAATGGCAATTCAGGTTCCATATAGATGCCAAGCATATCTGCAGCGGTGAACGCTGCTTCAGGCGGGCAACAGGTATGGAAACGATAATGATTTATACCATATGATTTGGAAATGCTCAGGATTCGCAGCCATTCATCCACATCGGTTGGCGCGTAACCTGTAAGCGGGAAGATTAGACCATCATGTTTTCCACGAAGAAAGGTCTTTCGACCATTGATGGTAAAAGCATCTCCATTAGCTTCAAAATCTCGCAGTCCTGTTATGATTTCGGTTGTATCCAGCACATCGCCATGTTCCCCCAACAGAGTAAGGGTCAGCACATACAGATGTGGATCTGAATCACTCCAGAGCAATGCGTCGTCTCCCATCTTGTAGAGCACATGAACTTCGTCCTGGCTGCATGGATAAGTTTGCTCAATCACCACATGATTTCTGTCTGATGCTATATATCCATGAGTCTCTTTTAAGAGGGGCTTGAAGGTTTGCGCAGTAACGGACAATACAGTACCTGGTATCGATGTGGACAATGTACTTGTGATTCTGAATGTTCGCTCTGTAGCATTGGGATAGATCTGTACCTCACCCAAGTGCACATCGTGGTAAAAATGAAGCTCCAGCTTCCCGGTAATTCCGTTCCAGTTGGTCTGAGTATCGATGGATGTAAGATGTCCGCCTTTCGTCGGATATTCCGTATTATCGACTCGGATGGTGAGGGTGTGTTCTCCCTGCGATAGCCCTTCCGGTAAGCTGTATATATGGGGGGTGTTAAGACTATCCTGTGCTCCAACTTCTTCACCATCGACCCATAACTTGGTTATGCGCGTGCGTTCCAGATACAAACTGCATTTCTTGCCAGCAAGCGTTGAAGGTATATCAATCTCCCTTTTCAGCCACACCCATCCTTCATATGCATATTCATCAGTCAAAGACCCGATGTGAGCCACATCATTCTTTCTTCCTTTGCGTGCATGAGAAGTCGTGTTCGGCAGTGTTATGGTATCGTCAAATGGGCCTTGAGCGCCTTGTTTATGTTCATCCAGTTGAAGCTCCCAGCTTCCCTGCAAGTTCATTTTGGTTAACATGATCTTAGCTCCTCTATACTTTATGTATGCAATCTATTCTTCAGTTTACGTATTTCTATTATATAACTGTAATCTTAGTCCACCCATATAATAAAATTTATGCTGAGTATAACAATATGGAAATAATCAAAAGCTTATCGCTGACAAGTTCGTCTCTATAATGACTTAGAAATTCAAAAAAAGTCGCCTAAAAGGCGACTAGTGCTACTTATTTGAGTAGTTCAATTCTCATACGCTGTTAGATCTGACAGTCCCGGCATGTTTACTGGGTTGTATAGGCCTCTGATTCCTCATACAAATCCGCTGGCAAGGCCTGTATGAAAGGCGACCAATCGCCCGCCATGTACAGATGAAGGCGATGCATAGCTCGCGTACAAGCCGTATAAAGAAGTTTGCGTTCATTGTCGCGGCTATAAGCTCCAGACGAAGCATCATAGACCAAGACTGCATCGAACTCAACACCTTTGGCAAGGTACACAGGAATGACCATTACACCTTTTTCGAAGTTGAACGTTTCCTTTGTAACGAGCTGTAAAGCTTCGCCTCCTTGAATCTGTAACGATTCATAGGCCTTGTGGCTTTCGGCGGCGGTCTTCGTAATAATAGCGATGGAATCAAAGCCCTCAGCTCTTAGTGACGCGATATCTGCGACTATTTGTGCATCCAGCTGCTCTCTGTCGTTGCTTCTCGTCAGCAGGGGCTTTGGGCCTTTTCTTTCAAAGGGTACAATTTCATCTCCGTCTGGAAGCATCGCTCTTGTGAATTCAACGATCTCCTTCGTAGAACGATAACTGCGTACTAGGGAGAAAAGGCTTGTTTCGGCTTCACCGTAGAGACGGACTAGTGGTGAATCAGCTGCGGCCAAATTAGTAGCCTGCGTGAAGATCGCTTGCCCGAAATCGCCGAGCACGGTCATACGGGCTCGGGGAAACAGCTTTTTGAGATATTCATATTGAAATGTTGAATAATCCTGACCTTCATCAACGAAGACATACTTGATTTCCGTGTTTGTCCGGACACCTTCTATCATTTCTTTTACATACAAATAGGGAGTCGCATCTTCATGGAACAACGCGTTTTGGAGCAGGCTTTCCTTGGTTTGACTGCATATCTCAGGCCATAGCGAGGGGATAACCGTAGCATTCGTTTTCTCCCGATAAGTGGCTTCGTCAACAAACAATTCGCCATATATACCTTTGATATCAACAAACGAGAATTTCTTGATACCTTTTCTTAGTGGGCTAAACCGTTCTTTCACGATCTTGCGGCCGAGCAGTTCCTCCTCCTTCTGGGCAAAGTCAAAGTCACCTTCATCTTCTCGACGCTTCTTACTTATTTTCTCACGAATTTGGGCGTACTGTTCCGCGATATCAAATACTTCCTTATCTTTATGCAGTACTTCGAAGATATCCGCATACTGATCGTTGTCGAGATAATTCAATTCTTCCTGTACCCACGATTCTTCACGTTCCATACGTTCCAGGGAAGCCAGCTCTTTCAGCAGCCACTCCTGCAAGAGTACAACGCGATTTAGCAAGGGCAGGGAACGATCATAACCGTAAAATTTGTCTCTCATTTGCTCCGCAGTAATCAAATCACGATTTCGAAACCGAATGCTGTTGAATCGCATGCCTTCCTGCCCCAACCAGTTTCCATAGTTCTGCAAGGCCTGCAAAAAAGCATCAGAAGCTTTATATTCGATTCCCTGAAGCCGCGCCTCATAGCCTGGAGTTTCATGCGCGGTCAGTACATATTCAATCTGATCAAAGACATCCTCCGGACGCAACGAAGAGCCGAGCCAATAGTCGAGAAATTGTTGAAAAGTAGTCTGCTGCATATTATCTTCACCGAGCTCCGGAAGGACAGTGGAAATATAACTGCCAAACATCGGATTCGGTGAGAACAGGACGATCTGATCAGCACTGATCGTCTGGCGGTGTTTGTACAATAAGTACGCCACTCGCTGCAAGGCTGCCGAAGTTTTACCGCTACCGGCTGCTCCTTGTACGATAAGCATTCGGCTTGTGTCATTACGGATAATGGCGTTTTGTTCCTTCTGAATGGTTGCCACGATGCTTTTCATTTGTGAATCCGCACCTTTGCCGAGCACTTGCTGCAACAATTGGTCTCCAATCGTTTCATTTGCATCAAACATATTGCGGATTTCTCCGTTATGGATCTGAAATTGCCGTTTGAGCTCTATTGTGCCATCGATTCTTCCGATCGGCGTCACATAGGACGCTACACCGGGGGAAGAATCGTAGTACATGCTCGCGATCGGTGTACGCCAATCATAGATCAGAAAGCTCAATCCATCTTGGTCGACAAAAGAAGATACGCCGATATAGATCTGATCGGTGTGGGCCAGACCTTTCTCCTGAAAGTCGATGCGGCCAAAATAAGGGGACGGGAGCAAACGTTTCATGTTATTCCATTGCTGCGTCAACCGCATGTGACCACGTTCCCGCTCGGCCAATACCGCGGACTGCTGGTTAATGGTGTAGAAGGTCTCTTCGAAATCTTCGTGGGTGCTAGTGTTGATCGTAACTTCTTCCCAAAAGCGCTTGCGAATTTCCGTAGCCTGGTCATGCATTCCGGCAACCTTTGGCTCCAATTCTGCGATTTTGGCCTGCAGTTTGTTCCTTACAGACTCCAGCCGTTCCTGTTCCAGCTGCCAATCTTTTGTTTGCATCTCTCTAACCACTCCTTTTCCTATTTTTTGGATGAAAAAGAGCATTGACAAATCAAAATTCCAGATGTAAAATTAAAGTAGGGATAAAATAAGTACATACTTTAATTTTGTTTGTCAATGGCGCTAACGATTATATCATAGCGTTATTTTTCGTTCAATTCTTTTTTTCGTTTGCCAAAAGATGGCCTTTGAATTTATCAGGGGGTCATCTTTTTTCGTGTGTATTGGGTTTCCCTCTCCCTCATTCCCTAACCGGACAAATGAAAGCACATAATGACAGGTTCTTGAATCAGTCTTCATCTATTATAAGAATCAAGGAGTGGTTAACCGTATGAACTGGATCGAATCATTACAGCTAGCTATTGCATATATGGAAGAACATTTACTCGAAAATATGACAATGGAGCAAATTGCAGCACAAGCTCATATTTCTCCCTTTCATTTTCAACGTACGTTTGCCTTATTAACTGATGTTACCGTAGCCGAATATATCAGACGAAGACGATTAACATTGGCAGCAAATGAACTTATACAGAGTGATCACAAAATCATTGATCTGGCGCTCAAGTATGGCTATGACACTCCTGAATCTTTCTCCAAAGCTTTTCGGAGGCAGCACGGAATTGCCCCCAGTGAAGCGCGTAAGAACAGTACTTCTATCAAATCGTATAATCGTTTGGTTATTCATTTAAGTCTAAAAGGAGCAGAACCGATGAATCACAGAATTGTTGAACAAGCTGCGTTTACATTAGTAGGGATAAAGCAGGCTTTCTCTTATATTGATGGGGAAAACTTACGAGGCATAGCCAAGATGTGGCAGGATGCGTATACGAGTGGTAAAGAAGATCGTTTATTTGAATTGAATAATGGTGTAATTCAAGGATTATTAGGTGTCTGTGTGGATCAGAACGAGATTCAGGAGAAGCAGATGGAATACTGGATTGCTACGTCGTATGATGGTGAAGTACCTGAAGGATTATCATCCTTTACAATTCCAGCTTCCAAATGGAGTGTCTTTGAAGTCGAAGGTCCAATGCCGGAGAGTATGCAGCGTTTATGGAAGCAGATTATTTCTGAATGGTTCCCTTCCAACCCTTACAAGCATGCGGGTATACCTGAACTTGAAGTATATCCAGGACCTCACCAGCTGCCTCAAATCTGGATACCGATAAAATAAAGAGAATGAGAATTATAGTATCCGTTCTTGCCCTCCATTCGGACAAGAACGGTATCCATCTCCATTGAACACTTCACTTCATTTTAACGATGACCTTTCCTTTGGCACTTCCACCTTCAAGATACTGAAATGCTTGCCCGACATCCTTGAAATCATAAACCTTATCAATCACCGGTTTAATGAGACCTTCCTCCAAGTAACCCTTTATTCGCTCTAATTGCAACCCGCTTGGTTTCATAAACAGAAAATGATATCTTGCTTGGTTTTTCTTCTCAAGAGTTGTAATCTTATGGCTCACAATCGATAACAGTGCTGTCTTTAACCAGCCTAAGTTGGCTTCTCGCCCGAATCTCGCGTTCGGCAAACCGGAAATAGATACTATTTTCCCATTCGGCTTAAGTACTTGGAAGGATTTTTCCAGCACCTCGCCTCCTATCGTGTCATACACCGCATCATATCCCGACAGTATTTCTTCAAAATTTTCTTTACGATAATTGATAATACGATCGGCACCAAGGGATTGGACCAATTCGTAACCTCTATCGCTGGCAGTAGTGGCAACATAAGCTCCCATTAATTTGGCCAACTGGATGGCGAACGTGCCAACCCCTCCTGATCCTGCATGAATTAATATTTTTTGGCCTTTCTGAAGGTTCAAAATATCGTAAAAGGCTTGATATGTCGTAAGACCGACCAGTGGTATGGATGCTGCTTCTTCAAAGTTTAAGTTTTGGGGCTTCAGCGCGATGTCTTCTTCATGGACAGCAATGTATTCAGCCAAAGTTCCAATTCTGTCTTTACGAGGTCTGCCATATACCTCATCTCCAGGTTTATAAGCGTTTACCTGTTTACCCACCTTGACCACAACACCGGAAAAATCATTTCCAAGGATCAATGGCATCTTGTAATTCAGCAGGAGCTTTACCTTGCCCTCTTTTATTTTAAAATCAATCGGATTTAAGCTTACTGCATGGATTTCCACCAATACATCATGATCTCCGATTTGAGGAATAGGCATTTCTTTCTGTATCAAGGGAACATTCTTCCCGTATTTCTCAATTACCATGGCTTGCATTTAAATCACTCCATTACGTTTATGAGTTTAAACATATGAACATATTATATCTAGCACGTTAACAAATCAAGCATAATATCGAGATATCCAGACTGGAAGCTGGGATAAGGCTTACCTCTCTTCCAGTCTGAAGTCAAAATCCATCGTAATACGCGTTAAATAACATACCATAATCTTAGGAGACAAGGACCGCACAAATCTTTTTAATTCGGGTCAGTTAGCGGTAAACATCCTGCCAGAACTGCTCCACCGTCAGGGTGGTTACTTACCATAAGTTCGCCTCCATGTTGCTTCATCATTCGTTGTGAGATCGTTAATCCTAATCCACTGCCTCCAGTTGCACGACTTCGAGACGTTTCCCCACGATACAGAGGTTCAAAAACGCGCTCTAATTCTTCGAAAGAGAAGCCAGGTCCGGTATCACGGATAATAAACCTGATTTTATTGCCGTCTTTAAAGCATTGGACTGTTATTGCGCCACCTGATGGCGTATATCTAACGGCATTCTCCAATATATTGTTCATCGCACGCTCCAATACATACGAATCTCCGTTAATACAACAACCGTCAGTTAATTGGTTTAAGATAGAAATATGTTTCTGCTCAGCTTGTGGACTCACACTCTCTATCGATCTTCGGAGGATCTGTGTTAAATCTAGCGTTCTCGTGTTAAGTTCACTTTCTAAGTACTCCATTTTTGTAAAAGTGAAGAGGTCCTCAACCAATCGATCCAATTGAGCGGATTTCTCTTTGCATACGGCAATATATCGGGTGACCTTCTCCGGTGACTGAGCTATTCCTTGTTCCAATCCATCCAAATACCCCCGCAAGGCAAACAACGGTGTGCGTAAATCATGTGCAACGGCTGCGGTGACAAATCTGCGTTCTTCCTCAAGCTCCACTTGTTTACGGTGGGATTGTTCAAGCCCCTTCACCATAACTTCGAATCCATCACGGACTTCGGCAATTTCCGTGATTCTGGATTTAGGTAATTGGACTTCCCAATGTCCTGCTGCAATTTGTCTGGCCGCCTCGCTCATTTTCTCAAGAGGTTTAAGGAGGAATCTTCTCATTTCAACTCCAACCACAAAGAAAGAAAGCAGCAGTCCGAAAAATGCTGCAATCGTTGGAACTCCGTTGGATTTAGGAAGATAAAGAACAACCCTCCCCAGCAATTCCCCCTCCTTTATGACAGAGAACTGTTCGGTCGACGAGAATCGACTGTGACGCTTCGGGCTGGAACGATATATTTCCGAATTAGACGCAGATTCAATCTCCACATCCATCTTTGCTTTGCTCAACTCAGTATGAAGTTCGTTTTGCCAACCGGTATCCGTCCATTTATCCGTACCAACTTCAATCATGTGGATCATCTCACTGAGATGTCTTTGCAGCGTTTCATTTTGCTGTTGGCTTGTAGAGATGCTAAACGACTGAGTGTCCATAAAGTGAGCCGTGACAAAAAAGATCCAAGGCAATGTAAGCAAGAAGAATAAACAAAGCATAGTAAATGTACGAATACGGAGTTTTCTCATGTTACACTCCCTCAAAACGGTATCCTACTCCCCACACGTTGATGAGGAATTGTGGATGGTTTGGATCGGATTCAACTTTTTCGCGAAGCCGGCTAAGATGAACCCGAATGGTATGCCTGTCGCCTACACCTTCCCAAAACTTTGCAAGCAGTTGTTCGTAGGAGAAAACCTGCCTCGGGTGCTCCGCAAATAATCGCAACAACTCATATTCTTTAGGTGTAAGCTCGACTTTTCCCCCTTCGACCAGGACTTCTCTTGCAGTCAGATTTAACTGGATGCGTCCATAATCCAAGATCTTCCCTTCCATGGGTTGCCTGGAAGTAGTGCGCCTTAACACGGCTTTCACTCTGGCAACAATTTCCCCAGGCGAAGCCGTTTTGACGATATAATCATCTCCTCCGAGCGTAAGGCCACGGATCTTGTCCACATCATCACTGCGAGCACTCAAGAAAAGGATTGGAACATTGCTGTCCCCTCGAATTCGACGGCATAGCTCAAATCCGTTTTGTCCCGGCATCATAATGTCCAGTACAATGCAATCTATGGAATGCTGTTGCAGTATGGCCCAAGCTTGTTCCGTATCACAAGCAGTCTTTACGTGAAATTGGTCATTCTCTAGAAAGTCCCTTAATAGCTCGACGATGCTCTGATCATCATCTACAACAAGTATCGTATGATACATACTCATGCTTATCCCACCTCTGCCATCTAGTTTATCATTTTTTCTTCCTTTACCAAGTCGAGACTAAATTCTGTGATGATTTGTTTATAGTTTTGTGACCTTTCTAGGACTTCCTTTGAGATATTCGTTTGTTACGATTCTAACTGTGAGTACGGACGACTTAAAGATAAGGGGATGGATGAAATGTTAACTGTTCAGATCGTGTTATTTGATGGCTTCGACCTATTGGATGCTGTTGCACCTTACGAAGTATTTTGCGCCGCTTCTATGCATACCGACAACGCCGTAAGAGTAGAGATGGTCACGGCTGAAGGTCCAAGACCAGTGACTAGTGGTATGAATGGTTTGACAATTGAAGCGAACAACACTCTTGACCCGGAACGTGGGGGTATCATACTTGTGCCTGGTGCAGCCGGTAATGTTGAAGGAGATGGTCCAGACTCGATTCCTACCATTCTTGGTAAAGCCATGAATACGGAATTGACTACAATGATCAAGACAGCTCTCGACCACAAAGACATCTTAGTCGCTACAGTCTGCGGTGGTTCCCTCTTGTTAGCTATGGGAGGACTCCTGGAAGGAAGATCTGCTGTAACACATCGTTTGGGTATGGATTTACTTGGTGCGACTGGGGCAATTCCTGTCCCGGCACGCGTAGTGGATGATGGTAATCTGGTTACTGGCGGCGGTGTGACCTCGGGGCTTGATGTTGCGTTGTATCTGGTCGAACGTGAACTGGGGCCACGTATCGCACACGAGATAGAGCAGTTGTTTGAGTATGAGCGAAGAGGAACCGTTTGGAGAGCAAAAGGCATTGCACCCAGCACTCACAAGTCGTTGACGGACAACGAACCGAACATTGTAATGAATCAAACGGTAGTGACCTCTGGCATATTGCTTAATGAGAAAACTCAGACAACCGTCTTTGATGGGAATTGGGACACAACAATCGCTACACCTGTCGGTAAACTGGAGGTCAAACTCTACATAAAGACAATTTCTGATGTGATCCAGGGCACAGCAACACAAGGTAACGAAACAATCCCATTTATGAACCCTGTACTCTGCGACAACAAGTTGACCTGGAGCCTGTCAATTACTAAACCTATGCGTTTGAATCTGAAATTCGAAGTTGCCGTGGATGGAGATAAAATGAATGGAATCGCTAAGGCTGGCCTTCTTCCTGCTTCCAAATTAACAGGAAAACGAATAAACTAGCCTGGTTAGCTATGTGCACAAAAAAGAGTTTCGGGGGTTGTAGTTTGATATGAAGAAACGAAGAACGTTATACGGATGGCTGGCCTGCGTCAGTATTTTCTTTATTGTGTATGCTCTAGTGAAGAACTATTGGATAGACCCTGAAGCTTCAAGCTTTTTAAGCCATAAGACCGGTTCGAAGCGCGAGCTTCATCTTCCGATCTGGCTGAATGTCATGTACGTTCATGTTGCGTTTGCATGTTTGGCCATGGCGTCTGGATTACTCAACTTCTCTAATCGGATTTTTGAAAAGAGCCGCAGGTTCCACCGTATAAACGGTTATGTTTACATTGTGTCCGTAGCGCTTGTTGTACTGACTTCCGGTTATATGGCCCCTTACGCTACTGGAGGAAAAATAAGCAGTATCGGTTTCAATGCGCTTAATATCATCTGGCTATTCATTACAATTACCGCTCTCATTCAAATTAAACAGAAACGAATGGTTCAACACCGGAACTGGATGATTCGAAGTTATGCCTTTTGCTTCACGAACATGTTGATTCACCTCATCACTTTCCTTTTTCATCTGGGATTCGGGTTGGCTTATGTTACAAGCTACACTATAAGTATTTATGGCTCTATTGCTTTGCTGCTAGTTATTCCAGAATTCATCATCAGAATGAACTTCAAATTGAAAACAGCCTACGAATAATTTTTCGGAGGCTGTTCTGCATTCTAGGTTGCATTTGCCATGAGTGGAGCTTTACTTAGTTAACATCAGCTTACTGTGGCAGTCAAACGGATCACGGTTAACTCCGGTTTTGCGAAGAAGCGAAGAGGCATTCGGGTGGTTCCAATTCCTCGGTTGACATATAGCTTTAGCGGCTTGCTTTTGCCTTGCAAAGAGTATAGTCCTGCGACATATTTGTGAGCTAATGCAGTTGTGATAAGCGGTTTGATCAAAGGAATTCTGACTTGCCCTCCATGGCTATGGCCGGACAGCTGCAGGTCAATCGGATATGCGCTCAATTGATCCACAACATCCGGTTCATGAACGAGTAGCAGGTTGAAATCCTCTTTACGGAGCGATTGCAGCGTACGCTTAACTTGCGGCTTTCCAAGCAAAAAATCATCGAGTCCGGCTATGTTTATTTTATCCCCTGTGGCGGTACGGATCGTATGCACCTCATTGACCAATACGGTAAATCCCGCGTCCTCCATGTATTGCTTATACTTTTGGCTGCCGCCGCCTCCCCTGTCGTGATTTCCGTAAACCGCATATTTTCCGAGAGGGGCATTTATTTTCGCTAACACTTGCTGTGCTTTCTTTCTATTTTCCGAGCCAAAGCGTGTGTAATGATCCATTAAATCTCCATTGAACACCACGATATCTGGCTTCAGACGATTCATACGATCAACTAAAGATTGAAGCTGAGCCACCGAATAATCGGGACCCAAATGGGTGTCAGAGAATTGCACGATTTGAATTCCATTCATAGATATTGGCACGAATTCATTGTCGATATCCAGGCGAGTTACTGCCAGTGCTTTAGGTTCAATCTCCCTTGCATAACAGCCGATCCCTAATAGAACAAGCAATAATGCAATGGTGACCTTTCTCCATTTCACTTCGTCAGGCTTTCCTTGATCTCATTCCAAATCGGATTGTCTGCCGTACCGCGTACTGGCTGCTCTCCTTTTTCAATGGCATCCCAATACTTCCAGTTGGGCTTCTCACTGCCTAATTCATAGTCCATCCCATCCCATGTATCTTCACGAAATGCATAGAAAGCCCAATGCCATCCGTATTCATTAAAGATAGATATCAGATCCGCCATGTAGCGATCTGCACCTTGAACCATTCGGTTCGTTCCGAATTCCGAAGCTATAATCCGGTTCGCAGGTATGTTATGATCAGAAGCCCACTTGGCGACAGGCTCGACAAATTGTTTCAGAGTCTGACGGTTAAACTCTTTTTCCGTCTTATCATCTCCAACCTTTACGCTCCCCGGATAAGAATACGTAAATCCTTTTTTCTTGTTCTGGCTTGTCATCTCATAAGGCTCATACATATGAAAAGCATACAGCACATTAGGATCATCAATCGGTTTCAGATACGTAAAGGCCCAAGGTGTTGCGTAGAGCCCCGAATCCAGAATGATGGGAGTTGTCTGGTCTACCGTCCTGATCTCTTTGGTTATCGTGTCATAGAGTGAATTCAGATCAGCTGCGGTATGTTCCACTTTGGTATACCACTCTGAATAATCCTGCGTCCAGAAGTCATGAAAACCCGTACCCGTTTCCGGATGAGGCTCATTAATCAGGTTATAGCCGATGACGGCAGGATGATTCTTCAATCGTTGTGCAAGATCCTTCCAAAACTGAGCGGCCTGCTTGTGATATTCAGTATTATTCCAGATCCGATCATCATTTTTGGCCCCGTTGAACTGCCGCCAACGATCTCCTGGTAAGCTAAGCACCGTAATAATCACTTTCATCCCTTTAGCTTCCGCGGCGTCCAGATCCGCTTTGAGTCGGGCAAAATCTTCTTCCACGATACCTTCGTACTTATCCGAGCTGCCTATCAAAAAATCTGCGTTAATATTGGCATCTGGCTTGTCGTTAAACAAAAAATCTCGATCCTTACTCCACTTATCGGGCGCAAGCCGTACAAACTCTATGCCCTGTTCCTTGGCTGCTTCATAGTTGTCAGGGAGGGATGTGGAGTTCATAAAATTAGTCCCTTTTCGCTGTTCATTCCAATAGCTCATTTTCTCCGAAGGAACGGCCTCCTTCTCCTCCTGACTGCTGTTCATCCCTGAAATCTCCAATGGCTTTGGAGAAGCTGAATTAGAACTGCATCCAGCTAGTGCAATCAAAATGGCCGCTGAGAGTAAAACATTTTTTCCGATAGGCCAACTCGATTTGGTTGATATTTTCTTCAAAGTCAATCACCTCGATAGCCATCTTACCCGTTGTCTGTTACGCCAATATGACAAAACGAGCTATTATCCAATCGGAGTTCCATCGGGCAGTTTGATATCTGGTTTTAACAGAACGACATCCCCTTTATCGGGTATTCCTCCCAGAACCAATACTTCTGATTTAAACCCGGCTATCCGGCGCGGTGGAAAGTTGACTACCCCTATGATTTGTTTCCCGATCAGTTCCTCGGCTGCATATCTTTTAGTAATTTGTGCACTAGAATTTTTTATTCCAATGTCTTGTCCAAAATCAATCTCAAGTTTGATCGCCGGCACTTTCGCTTCTGCAAAAAACTCAGCTTTTGTAACGGTTCCGACGCGAATATCCAGTTTCAAAAAATCATCAATGGTAGCCATATATATATTCTCCTCTTCTACTTGTCTAATGGTTAGAATAATTCCTGTAAATTCATGTCAAGTTCGATACTCAGAAACGTTAGAAGTGGTATAACGCAATGATTTTGCCAAAAAATAAACCCCCATGCCGAGTACGGTCATCATCCCGCCTATAAACTGAAACAGAGAGATGGTTTCTCCCAGAAATACAAAGGCGAGTATGATGGCAAGAACAGGCTCTCCAATAATACCCACAGATAAAGTCGTTGCGCCTAAAGATTTCAATAATAGATTAATTAGTAATTGTCCAAAGATGGTTGGAATTATGGCAAGCAACAAGAAATACATCCAATCTGAAGTGTTATATCCGGTCAGGGAGATATGATTGAATAGACTGTAGATAAGCAAGACACTTCCCGCAAGGAAGAAAACAATAACGCTGTACACATTTGCATTGATTTTATGACTTACTTTTTGTCCAGCAAGCATATATGCCGAAACCGCGATTGTACCTAATAAAGATAATCCATCTCCGATCAGTGCCTCTCTTGACACCCCGATGTCGCCCCATGCGATAATGACTGATCCTGCAAGAGCAGTGACCATGCATAGGATGGTAACCATGTGTGCTCGTTCCTTGAAGATGAAGTATGACCCGACCATTACAAATAAGGGCTGCAACGATAAAATGACCAAGGAACTTGCAACAGAGGTATGCACCAATGACTCCATCCAAAATAAGAAATGTAACCCGAGAAAGAGTCCGGCTAACAACACAACACTCCAATCTTTTTTGTTCATCTTAAGGTTTCGAAGACTTTTCCAAGGTACAAAAGGAAGCATTAGTATTACGGTTATGAACAATCTGTACATCCCAGCTACAGAGGTTGGCGTCTCTGAGGACTTTATCAATATGGAAGAGATTGAGATGGACAAAATGCTGATAAATAGCAGCATGTACGGATGAGGCGGATACAACGATTTATTCATTTCTAAACTTGCTCCTTCAAAATGTTCTATCCAAATTCTGTGCACAGGATTATAGTGATAAAACAAAGATTGGATATAATAATATCATCGTTAATGTTTTAATTGTGTAATAATATCGCTATATTATATATAAATATCATCATTCGAAAGGATACATTTAAATGTCAAAGCAGCTTCACGAGATGATCCTTTTCCCTGATGCTTCATTTCCATACATTATGTACACAGCTAATTCCGAGAAAATTATTCCTGAAGGTAGAGGATTTAATGACCTGCATTGGCATGAAGAACTACAGATTACATTGGTTACTCAAGGAAGGTTAGTTATACAGGTAAACGGTATGGATCATGAGCTATTGGCTGGTCAAGCTATCCTAATTAATAAGGGAGTTCTGCATGTTACGACGCATCTGACCCACAACGGACAATATGTGAGCTTTAATTTCCCTGAAAAGCTATTAGCCTTCTACGCGGATAGTGCCATGGAGAAAAATTATGTATTACCTTATACGGACTCTGCCCTGGTTTCGCTAGTAATCAAGGGCGATGTAGAATGGCAACAGATTGTGCTAGATATGTTATGGGATATGAAAAAGAGATTTGATATGAAAAAAAAATGGGGATGGGAATATGAGGTTTCCATCAAAACCGTACAATTGTGGTTAATTTTGATTCATAATATTACGCTTTCCTCCGAGGAGGCGCCCAAATATGTAAAACTTCAGCAAGAGCGCCTTCAACTCATGCTCAGCTTTATCCATCAGCAGTATTCAACGAATATTACCCTGCAAGAAATTGCTGATACAGCACATCTGAGCATCTCGGAGTGCACACGGAGTTTTAAGAAGACCATTCATATGACACCGTATGATTACTTAATTAAGTACCGGATCAAAAAGAGCATGGAGTTATTAATTTCAACCGATTATACAGTAACTGAAATAGCTCATAGGGTTGGTTTTAACCATGTAAATAACTTCATTCAGTCTTTCAAAAAACATCAAAACCAAACGCCTAAGGGTTTTCGGAATTCGAGTAATGAGATCAAACATTAAAGAAAGAATTGATCTGGTGCAATTACTTCACTTTTCTTTTAACAGGAATATGCAGGCACAAGCAGCAAAGGCAAGTATGCCGCTCGCGGCGCTTGAGATGGAAAAAGCTCTTATATAATCCCCAAGGCCGGCCTCGTCAAGGGGCAAACGCAGTGCGGCAGAAAACAACATGCTGATCATTGCCACCCCCAATGTGTTTGCCAAATACATAAAGGTCGTGAACAGCCCTGATCCGGTTCCTGCTGAGGCTGCTGGCACGCGATTCAAGATCGTATTGGCGAGTGGGGTTGTGGCCATGCCCAGACCAAGCCCGTACACCAAGAGAATCAATATATTGTGGAAATGGAATAAATGAACGGCATCCGTATGCAAAGACCACATCAGCAAAAATATACTTCCACCCATGGTAAGTGTCCCTGCTTTCAATACCGTATCCCCCCACCTTTTCCCCATCCGCGAGGACAATAATGAAGTGGCAAAATATCCAAGGCCTAGCGGCAGAAAAACAAGACTGGTTGATTGAACATCGAAATGTAATCCCGCTTGAACATAATAATTTAAGATGAAGAAAAAAGAGAACATGCTCAGATATACAACGATTTCTGTGATGATACCTATCCGAAACGAACCAATTTTGAAAATGGATAGCTCCATTAACGGCGTGCGTCCTTCCTCTTCCCTCCGTTTCTGCCGAAGAACGAATAGGATCAGTAGCAAGAGTGAACCAAACACACAGCCCCAAGTCCATATCGGCCATCCTGATTTTTGCCCAATCGTCAACGGATAAATGAGCATAAGCAAGCCAAGCATGACCACAGCAGTGCCGAGCCAGTCAATACTCTGCTTGTAATGTCCCCGTGATTCGGGAATGATGTGGAGCCCTGCTAGTACAAGCAATCCTATAGGCACATTGAATAGAAAAACGATCCTCCAGCCAAGATTGAACAGGTTCCAGTCCACTAATATGCCACCTAATATGATCCCAAGTGTAAAACCTACACCGATAACAGCACCATAGATGGCAAAAACAAACCCTTTTTCGCTCGCCGGAAAGCTGCTCTGTATAATGGACAAAACCTGGGGTTGGATCATCGCTGCCGATAGACCCTGGATGACACGAATGACAATGAGCAGCGTTGGATTAGAAGCTAGGCCGCCGAACAGACCCATCAAGGTGAAGCCCAATACACCAATCCACAACATGCGTTTTCGACCATATACATCGCCCAGTTTCCCACCCAGAATCAATGCAACTGCAAGTCCTAACGAATATCCAGAAAAAATAAGTTGGGCCTCGCCAAAGCTTGCTTTTACGCTCGACTGCATCATTGGAAGAGCCACCTGTATCATATAATTGTTCAACGAAATCAGCAGTGTCGGCAACAAAATCAGGACTAAAGCCATCCAACGGCGCGGGTCCACCTGAGGTGCCGTGTATACATCTTTTATAACTGTTGCAGATGATTTATGCATGATCATGATCCTCTCCTATCCATCTCTAATTGATAATAATTATCAGTTATTGATGGAAAGAGGGTCTACCTGCATAGGGATTTTCTATCCCTATAAAAGGAGCACGGGCAATTCAGAAGGAATCTCGACATGATCGCCATGTCTGAAATTCCTTCTGAATTGCCCTAATCGGTTTTTATATCCCGCTGAGGTAACATTTTGAGGTGCTCACTGGGGTTATATCCATAAATTTTACGAAAGGCTGTCGCAAAATTACTGACATTACTGTAGCCAACGGATACCGCCGTTTCTCCGACATTCATTCGCTGTACTTCCATATAATAAAGCGCCATTTCCATTCTTTGCTTGCGTACCAGCTCAAATACAGTCATGCCAAAGCGTTCGCGAAATCCCTTTTTAAGCTTGAATTCATTGATCCCGACCTTTCTGGACAGCTCCTGAATGGAAAAGGGTTGTTCAAAATGGCGAATAACCAATTCCCTGGCATAATCAAGATTCGCCAGATCATCACGGCTCAGGAAGCTTTTTTCATTTAGCACCTGATGCCCTTCTACTTCACCAAATAATGCAATCAATTCCATGGATTTGCTCTCCATGTACAACCTTTTCAAGGCTCCATTATACGTGCAATTCAACATATCCGAAACACATCGATGAATCTCTGGTGTATTGGGATAGTTATCAATGTTCCCTTTATAACGCTGCAACCAGGATTGCATTTTCTGCTCCTCGGTTATATCTGCCGCGTAATGCAACAGTTCCTGCGGGGATAAGCGAATTTCAAGCATATGATGCCGGACGTCCGCTTTTTTCTCTTCATATACCAATTCATCCTCGAAAAATAACACGTTGCCTGTCCAATGATGGGTATAGCTTTCCTTCCCTTCCCACTCACAATAGATATTGCCATTAAGACAATAACTTATCTCAAATAACGGACAAGCCTCCTGAATACGAAGTTTCATATCCTGGACATAGGTCACATCGGTTATAACAATTTCCATACCCGGACGGATACGTGTTCTGTGTATGCTTCCTTGGCCTATCTCTTGCGGAATCGTAATATGCTGCTCCCATGTCTGAAGCCGGGATTGTGCTTGTATCAGACCCGTAAATTGATCAAAAAGGCTGTGTACCTCGCTGTTAACTATATTTAGAGTCAAAAAGACACCTTCTTATATCCATTTGGAAATCCTGTGCGCTACTTCCTCTTTGCTAAATTCAATATTTCCCGAGGCCTATAGATAGGAATATATATACCACAAAAATGGAGTTTATCAAAGATGAATCAGGCATGTGTTAGAAACAACACCTGAGAACGCATGGGACCTTATGACTTAAATCCAACATTAAGTCCATATACCGGATGAGGCACATACGGCTCTTCCAAGCAAGCTATTTCTTCTGATGTTAATGCAATCGACAGAGCTTCAACTGCATTTTCGAGATGAGATGTCTTCGTAGCGCCAATAATCGGAGCTGTAACCGGAAAATAGGAAACGGAATTCAATGCTTTTGGGGCTTCTCTAAACTACGTTAGTGCTCTGACAACTTCTCCACTGGAGCCATTTTCCGTCAAGGAAGCAAGATTAACAATTTTATCAACAACTGAATCCGGTTCCTTCTCACCCCTTGGATTTTGTTCAGTTCTCAAATTGCCCGGATCGAACATATTAACCAATATTCCATGTTTTGCTTCCTCAATTGCTATCGTTCTCATTAAAGCCTCCAGCCCTGCTTTGGCAGCTGAATATGCCCCGAATCCCGGATAGTTCAGATTGGCCATTATGGAAGTAATGGATACAATGCGTCCGTATTGCTGAGCTCTCATGATCGGAAGAAATGTTTTGGTCACCAAAAATGGACTATATAAATTGAGGCGGATGTTATCATCCCATGTTTCCAATATCATATCATGAATGGGGATGTGCGCACCTGTACCCCCTGCGTTGTTGATCAATACATCTATCCGTCCTGTCTGCTCCAGCACTTGGTCACGGAGGCGCTGAACGTCATCCTGATCCGTTATATCCGCGGGAATGATCAAAGATTGGCCTCCTGAGTTTTCTATAATTCGTGCCACATCCTGCAATTTTTCTTTTCGACGTCCAACTAAAACAACTTGTGCTCCCTCTTCAGCCAGTTTTATCGCCACAGCTTTACCAAGGCCGGTTCCTGCACCTGTAAAAATGACTACTTTATTCTTCATCAATACCATCTTCAATCCATCCCTCAGATTGTTATTATGAAGCGAACAATTTGAATCATTTTCTAAAATGGCGTACTTAAAGGATAAGAGGAGATCTCTCCACTTAACATCTATTAAATATTAAACGGAGAGTTCTCCTCTTGTCAACATTGTGACTTTAAGACAAGTGTCAGATATGGCGAATGTGATGGATGGTTTCTATAAAAAGAAAAACAGCCCCGTGATTAGGGCTGTAGGGCTGTTCATTGAAAATGTATGTGCACTCATCGTTCAGAAAGGATCATCTGCGAAACAGAGTCACGTTCGACACACTGTATATTGATCCTGTAAGTAGACTCAACAGCCTCTCCTTTTAACATTTGAATGAGTACATGTCCAGCAAAGGAGCCTGCGTCTGTTTTGGGTTGTCGAAAAGTCGTAAGAGGTGGATTTAAGTATTCGGATACATGTATGTTGTCAAATCCAATAATGGATAGATCTTCGGGTATGGAGACCTGATGTTCTTTAAAAGCCTCTAAGCCTCCAATGGCCATTTCATCATTCGCAAAAAAGACTGCCGTTGGAAGCTCTCCCTCCATTAGCAACTTAGCTGCGTTGTAGCCACCTGTTTTCAGAAATTGGCCGCCAAGTCTCCAATTCTCATTCTCTTCCACCCCTGCTTCATGCATAGCTCTCAGATAACCCTGATATCGCATCAGATTACAATCCGAACTTAAAGGCCCGCTAATATAGGCTATTGCGCGGTGACCTTTATCCAGAAGAAAACGGGTTGCCATATAACCACCTTGCTCATCATCCATCAGAACATTTACAATATGCTCACTATGGAGTTCCCGGTCCATCACTACAATAGGAAATCCCGTTTCGGCAGCCTGCAACAACAACTCATCTTCAATATTTTCAGCGATTACAATCACGCCGTCCAGCCTTCTCTCCCTGATAAAGCGTGCAGCTGTCGATCGCTCTCCGCCTAAAGAGCTGCATACGATCAAGTCGTATCCCTGACTTATGGCGCTGGATTCAATCCCACTCACCAAGTCGGAAAAATAGGGGACGGACATATCATGAACAATAACACCAATCGTTTGTGTGTTTTTTCGCTTTAATTCGGATGCGGCTCCATGCTTGATGTAATTAAGCTCACTTGCTGCTGCAAGTACTTTCTGTCTTGTGTGCTCACTTACATGTTTTTTGCCGTTGAGTACATAGGACACGGTTGAACTCGCGACACCCGCTAACTTTGCTACGTCTTTAATCGTTATCATTAAATACTCCCCAAGAAGACTGTTATTGGTTCACTGACACATGAATTCTTATATCTTTCACCGCATTTTAACACAGTCATCTTGGGAAGTGCACAAAAAGTTACAATACAATCATTCTGAAATTTCAAAATATATTATCGATCAGGTCCAAATACAAGATTGGCAGATTGTTTGGCTTGTTCAATAACCTCCATCACCTTCTCGCTATGCTCAAGCATAGCTGTGACTTTCTCCAGATCTTGTTCACGAATCATACGCTCGAATTCAACAAACTCGTCATACATGCGATGAGGATGATCCTTAATATCTACCCGAATCGGCGTTTCCTTATGAAGCGCAAGATCAAAGGATTCACATTTGTTGGCCGAGCTCATCATATGGATATATCCTTTATTCCCTTGGATGTTCATTGCATTAGGGGCTGTGCTGTCTTTGGAGCCTATGCAAACACACTTGAACTCACCGTAGTCCAAAAGCAACATGCCTGAAGTGTCAATTCCGCGTTCCACGTTGGCCCAGTATTCCACCTTCTTCGGGCTTCCGAAAAGCCCTACGACCAGATGAATATTATACAAATTAATATCCATCAAGGCTCCACCAGACATTTCCGGATTAAATGCTGGCAGCACTTCTCCAGCCTGAAAAGCCTCATAGCGGGATGAATATTGGGAATAGTTACACTCCACAATTTTGATGTCACCCAGTTTGCGCAGATTCTCCTTCATGGACAAATAGTTCTTCAAATATTGGTTTGTGATGGCTTCGACCAACACTAGCTGTTTTTGCCGTGCAATCTCTTTAAGTTCAAGAAATTCTTGCAGGTTGGAAGTGAACGGCTTCTCACAGATAACATGTTTGCCGCCCAATATCGCTTCTTTGGCATATGCATAATGAAGATGATTCGGAAGCCCGATATAGATCGTATCCACTTCATCATTCGTAATCATTTCGCTATATTCTAAATGTATTCGACCAATTCCATACTGCTCTTGCAGAGTCAGCAATTTATCCAGATGACTAGGTCTGGAACATATGGCCCCCAAGGTAATCGCAGGAATTTCATGAATAAAGCTCAATAGATCCTTTACAATCATTCCAGCTCCGACAATTCCGAGTTTCATATTAGTTACACTCCTCCATACCTTTTTCTAATATTTCCATAACCGCGATCGTTTCTTGGTCTTGAATAACTTTTTCTTTGCCATGGTTGATGGCTTCATAGATATCGTCGTACACTCTTGCATAATCGCCTTGTTCAGAAGTTACTTTTTCTTCATGATAGATTCCTTCTTCATCCAGATACGTCAGTACGCCATAGTGCTGAGGCATATCCTTACCAAAATCGGGATGTCCTTTGGGAAGATAAAATAACTTCAGATGTTCCTCTTGACGATCCTCAGTTTGTTTTACGAATACCCCCTTTTTGCCGTATACTACAAAACTCGGGCGTGGCTTTAAGCGGAAAAAGCTGGATTTGACTGATACTTTCAGCGAAGAATAATAAAAGTCCAGATCGAAATAATCATTCATTCTGCCAGGACCCAGCAATTGACGAACATCGTAATGTATCTTGTCCGGTTGCCCGAAATAGGATAATACCTGATCAATGGTGTGAACACCGTGCCCGTATAAATAACTTTTGTATTTGGAAAAATGGGTGGTAGCATTCGGAATCTCCGGTCGAAAATAATCGTAATGCATCTCCACTTCCAGCAAATCGCCAAGCTTTCCTGATTCAATCACTTTCTTGGTCGTCAGAAAATCCGAGTCATATCGTCGGTTCTGATAACATTGAATCAAGAGATTTTTTTCTTTGGCGTATTGGAAAATGGATTCGGCTTCTTCTTTGGTCAGCATAAAAGGTTTTTCAACAAGTACATGTTTTCCGTGATCGAGTGCCCTCTTTGCATACTCATAATGGGATTCGGTATGTGTACAGACCACGACCAACTGAATGTCATCGTCATTCATTAAAGCTGCAAGATCATCTGTATACAGAACACCAGGAGCCTTCTCCCACTCCGTTTTCTCCGGATGACGGGCGTATATCGTTTTTACTTTCAAATGATCCCGATTCAATGAAAAAGGAAGATGATAACGATTTGTACTTTTGCCATTGCCAATATAACCGATGGTTAACATATGAATTCCCCCTTAGGCTCTTTTTCATTTATTATAGAAGAAGAAAATCCTCCGGAGGAGCTTTGAAGAAATTACGGTACATTTGACCAATAATTCGTATTTCGGATGCCCTCTCTTTAAACAAAATGTTTACTGGACGCTCTACATCAACGTTATTTCAATGAATCCGGGGTGAACCTGTTGAAAATATTGACCCAATTAACAGACATGAACAACTTTACACCAAATGAAAAAAGCATTGCTTCTTATATTCTGACTCATAAGGAGCTAATGCTTCACTTGAATATTCAAGAGCTTGCCAAAGCTACATACACGTCACATTCTGCCATCAATCGATTGACTCATAAGCTTGGACTTTCGGGGTTTAAGGAGTTCAGCATTAAGCTTGCTCGAGAGTTTCAACAAGATGCTCAGAACATCTCCAATATCGATCCCAATTATCCGTTCGCTCTCGGTGAATCTTCACTCCAGGTGGCAAAAGATATAGCTGAACTAATGAAAGAAACGATTGAGAAAAACTTTGCTTTTATGGATGAAGCCTCTCTAACAGAAGCAGCCCATTTGCTCGATCAGGCGAAACGAATCTTCATCTATGCGTTGGGGGATTCTCAGATTCGCGCGAAGAGCTTTCAGAATAAATTGATTAAAATCAATAAATACGTCGTGATCACAACAGAGCTATCTGAATGGGCCTACCACACCATAAATCTTACCCCACAGGATTGCGCCATTTTTTTGACCTATCATGAAAAATCGCCCATTTTCCTAAAGGCAGCCCAACATTTCTCGCGTGAAAAAATTCCATTTATTACGATTACCGCGAATCATCAAAGTGAGTTGGCCAAAATGAGCACGATCTGTATCCAGGTGCCGAATGACGAAACAAAACATGCAAAGATCGGTACATTTTCATCACAAATTGCCTTTGACTACGTATTAAACGTGATTTATTCCTGTATTTTTCAAATTGACTACGCCAATAACATGCAAATGACTACTTATTCGTTGAAGAATTTCAATTTGGATGAGTGATATGAGAGGTCCGGGTGTAGAACCAGGTAATTACAACATACCAAAAAACCTTCAAGAACGAAGCCTTGAAGGCTTTTTGGTATGGTTTTAGAGTACTTTCTCCAGGAAGCTGATCGTCCGTTCATTTTTTGGATTTCCGAATATTTCATCAGGAGTGCCCTGTTCTACAACATATCCACCGTCCATGAAGACAACCCGATCCGCAACTTCACGGGCAAACCCCATTTCATGGGTCACGATAATCATCGTCATACCTTCGCTCGCAAGATCCTTCATTACACCAAGGACTTCGCCTACCATCTCGGGGTCGAGCGCCGAAGTTGGTTCATCGAATAACATAACGTCCGGATTCATGGCAAGCGCACGAGCGATTGCTACGCGCTGTTTTTGTCCGCCCGAAAGTTGGTTGGGATAGCTGTCAGCTTTATCCGACAAACCAACCCGATCCAGCAAACGAAGTGCCGTATCGCGTGCTTCCTGTTCTTTTAAAATCCCAAGTTCTCTGGGTGCAAACATGATATTTTTGAGCACGCTGAAATGAGGAAACAGGTTAAAATGCTGAAATACCATACCTATGTTCTCGCGAGCTTTGTTAATGTTCGTTTTGGGATCATTTAGATCCCGATCATCTACGATAACCCGTCCAGCTGTGATCTCATCTAACTGGTTAATGCAGCGCAAAAACGTACTTTTACCTGAACCTGAAGGTCCAATGACACAGACAACTTCACCTTCGTTGACCGATATATCGATGCCCTTCAACACATGATTCGTGCCAAAACTTTTCTTTAATCCTTCAACGTTAATTTTACCCACGACGAACCCTCACCTCCAGGTAGTCAGCAATTTTAGTCAATGTGATGATAACAATTAGGTACATAATCGCAACAGTCAACCAAATGTCGAAAGAGGCGAAAGTTCTTGCGATGACAATCTTACCGGATTGCGTCAACTCCACCAGACCAATGACGGACAAGATCGACGTATCTTTCAATGTAATAACCATCTGATTAATAAATGAAGGAATCATAACCCGTATGGCCTGAGGGATTACAATCTTTATCATCGCTTTGCGATAAGGAAGTCCCAATGAACGGGCAGCTTCCATCTGTCCACGATCAATCGATTGAATACCCCCGCGTATAATTTCCGTTACGTACGCCCCTGCATTCAGACTCAACGTGAGAATGGCGGCCAGGAACAGTGGCATGGTGAAGCCCATGGCCTGAGGAATCCCGAAATAAATAAAGAATGCCAAGACGATCAACGGTATCCCGCGGAAAATATCCACAAATACAGTAGCGACCCCACGAAGGAACTTATTTTGACCCACTTTCATAAAGCCAAAGATCAAGCCGATGATAAAAGCGAAAAACAGCGAAATTATCGTATATAAGAGGGTATTTCCCAAACCTTTGAACAGTGCCGGCAGAGATTTTTGGACTAATTCCCAACGACCTTGGTTTGCGACAACGGCATTTTCACCAAGATATTTCTCGGTAATGCGCTTAAATTCACCGTTAGCCTTGATATTCACTAATCCTTCATTAAACATTTTTAGAAGTTCCTGGTTTCGCCCTTTACTTACTGCAAATCCGTAGGAAGCCCCGTCTTCTTTCTTGGTCACGATTTTCAAACCGTTATTCTGATTTGTCCCAAATCTTAGAACTGGTTCATCTTCAAAACATGCAATCGAGTTTCCAGTTTTCACATCATCATACATTTGCGAAGAATCGTCGAATGGAACAATGGTAAAACCATATTTTGAGGCGATGGATTCAGCAAAGCTGTATCCTTCTGTGCCCGTTTTCACGGCGACCTTTTTTCCGCGAAGATCTTCGTAGCTTTTTACAGTATCATTATTGGCACTAATCCCCATAACAACGCCTGATTCATAGTAATGCTCTGAGAAATCAAACTTTTGTTTCCGTTCATCTGTAATACTCATCCCGGCAATAACGCCATCCACCTGATTGGACTCAAGAGCTTGCACAGCCGCATTAAATCCCAGGGCTTTGATTTGATAATTAAAGTTCTGGTCTTTGGCGATCGCATCCAGCAAATCCATATCGATGCCTACATAATCCCCGTTTTCATCTTGATATTCAAACGGTGCAAATGTGATGTCCGTACCGATCACATAGGTTTTACCTGAATTGGAGTTTGCATTGGCATCCCCCGACCATCCGGATAACCCCGCCACTAGGAGCAGAATTAGTGATAGTACAAAAAATGAGACCTTGGTTGTTTTCATATGTCCTCCTCATCTCGGTGTTCTCCGAATCCTAATCATTTTCTTGTCATTGATGTTACTGTCGTACATTTTTAGGTGTCTTTGCACATTATATTGTTATTATTTGCAGTATATTAACAATCAATGCTTTCCCTAACATTCTTCACTTTCCTCCGCAACGTTTTATTTGACATCCATTTAAAGGTCCACGTTATATTTACCCTTCAGGACTACTTTTAAAAACCTAAATTGAACTTAAATAAAAAAAGTCGCCATATAGGCGACTCTATAACAAACAATATGATGATCTTCCGATGACAATTGCCAAGGTATTTAATCTTTCTTTATAAGAATGAACACTTCGGGTTATTCCTCAGCGAATAATTTTGAAAGTGGATTTTCCACTTTTTTATCCAGGGTTACCTTGCCCGTCTTGTCCAACATATAGTACTGATAATAAGCGCTGCTGAATCCAATGGATTGCTGCATCTTCATCATAAATGGTTCAAGACTCCCACTGCTCAGATGATCTTCATTCCAGAAGTAGTGCAGCATCAAACGATTTTGATTATAAGGGTGTTTGATCACATAGGCTCCAGCAGCAGACGGTTGGTTCATAGTCGTTTTCCATTGAAACCCGATATGGGTAGCACGGTCTATAATGCTGGATTTTAATGCTTGTACAAAACCATTTGATTTGGCGTTACCAAGTACAATCAGGTTGCTGGTAGCCAGTTCTTTTTTCATTTTTTGCTTCAATTCCTGCCGGTCCTGGATCAGGTCATACTTCACTCCGGTTAAATCCATAAGAGTTGTCAGTTGGTTTACCATAGCTTCCTGTTGTTTGTTCGCTGCCTTGCTCACCTGATCACTGAGCACAATGGCTAATCGCTCACCTTGAAGGGCTTTATCCATCACACGGCTCATCGTTTCAAAAGGTAAATTCGGAACCTGAGTTAACGCTGATCCATACAGCGATTGAAACTGATCATGCAGGTATGCCGTTTTCTCCTCATTCGACAGTTGATACTCGGGCTTCAGCGTAAAATTAGGCTCATATAAAGCCGTCTTCATATCATCTCGCGCCTCTTTCCCCAGTACATCTTCTATCGTTTGCAGAAGTCCGTCAATCGTAGCGTTTTGGTACACATAACGTTTAAAATACTCTTTCATAAAAGCATCGAATTTCTCTTCCCCGACGGAACGGTACAATTGGTATATCGCTTGACGGCCTTTATCGTAATAAACTGGGCTTGCCCAATCTCCCACCTCGTCATTAGTTGAAGCAATAGCCTTATCCACAGTGGAATCGTCAAATTGGATGGACTTGAAGCCATTCATCGTATCCCCCTGCTTCTCAGAAAAATACACTTTGGAGAAATCTGCAAATCCTTCGTCTAGGAAAGACTCTGTCTCCGAGTTATTCCCGATTAACGCATGAAACCACTGGTGCGCGATTTCATGCACAAATACGGTGTCCTGGTCTGGAGCAGAATTTATTCCGATTTGCCCCATTTGGATAAGCCTTGAATACTCGATAGCTACACCTTCTACATATGATTCAACAATCCGGAATTCAGGATAAGGGTATTTACCGTATTTATCACTGAAAAAATTAATGGCTTTGAATGCTTGATCAACATACCCATCAACGATTTTTTTCTTACCTGACTGGTTGTCAAAATAATAATACTCTACGGTGAGGCCATTCCGGGTTACGCTGTCCACTTTGAAGTTTGGGCTGGCAAAGAAAGCAAACTCCCTCGTATTCTCGGCTACGGTGGATACCACTTTGCGTCCAGTCTCTGCATCATCCCGTGTAGTTATCGTACCAGGCATAACTACCTGATATTGATCGGGAACATTGAACTCAACTTCATAATCCGCGGAAGTATAATAATCCGTTTCGAATGTTTTACTATAAGGTTTGCTATCCCATTCATGCTTGGCCTCATCATAGACTGACATTACAGGGAACCAATGAGCCCCATTGATAATATCTTTGTAATACGATAACCGCTGTGAGCCATAGGGAATCTTCAGATTAAAGTGGACTTGAACCGACACGGATTCACCAGGCTGAAGGGGTTGCTCCAATTTCACCGACATCGCTTGGTCTTTATTACTGAAATCAAGGGCTTGCCCACCGGTCGTCACCTTTTCAATATCAATTCCTCCAAGAAAGTCTTCCGGTTTCTTATCAGGATTATTTTTGCTAATCTCTTCATTGGAATGTTTAAACATGGTCGTCTGTGTCGATTCCGAAAGGTTGGCATCAGCATAAGTATGAAAAACCAGTTGCTTCAATGTATCTTTGCTTGTATTTCGGTAAGTAATGGATTCACTCCCCTCTATGGTCATCTTCTTCTCATCCAGCCGTGCTTGAATTTGATATTGGATAGGCACTTGAGCCTGAATATCTTTTGTGGCCTGTGAAATAGCAGATACAGGAGCTGCATTAGCGGCAGCACTACCCGTACTTATGATTGGGCATGCGGTCAGAATCATAGCGAGTGCGCTGATGGCTGTTATTCTGATTCGATTTGATGTGTATGAACGTGAATGATTGATATAAATCTCTCCCTCGAATGATTTTTGAAGCTCAGAGGCAAGTATAGAAGATCAACCTTACACTGGATTAATGCGTATCTTAAATTTCGTTTAAAAAAAGAAGCTGTTTGTATTAAATGAGCACGCTATATCGGATTGTCTCCGCTTCAATTTCGAAAGCAATATATGACTACGTAATGATGTGAATTATGAGATTCGACACTATATCGTCTGCGTTGCGGATGATTTCTGGCGTCGTAAGGTCATGATGATTAAAGATGCAGCTAATACCGTCAGGATGATTCCGAGCATTTGAAATCCTATAAAACTGAATGTGTCTCCCATGACAATTCCAATCAACAACGATGACAAAATGGTCCCCAGATATCTCGATGTATTAAAAATACCTGAAGCGACACCGATCATATCTTTGGGTGTGCTCTTAAACAAAGCCGCCTGCATACCAACACTGTTGAGCCCATTACTTATACCAAATACAGCTAAGGGCAAGATGACATTCACCACTGGTGAAGTCTTATCCAATGCCACAATCAAGATGGACCCGAACGTCATTAACACCGCTGAAACGATCAAAGCTGGCCGTGTACCTGATTTGTCAATCCAACGTCCGGCAAAAGGAGAACTGATGAGTGAACATAAACCGAGGGTTAGCATCATTAGTCCTGTATGAACTTCGTTCAGATGGCGTACCTGCTGTAAATAAGATGGCACACCAAAAAACAGAGCGTAAAACAGAGTGTTAACCAGCATAAATTGTACATTAACCCAGGTCATTTCAGGATATTTGGCAAATACTTTCAGCGGAATAAAAGGGGAGGCTGTTTTCAATTCATGTCGTATAAAACTTGCTAATGCAAGCAAACCGATCCCCCCTACCATAAGGTGCCAAGTTAAAAGATGTCCGGTTGATTTAACGGAAAGCACGCTCATTAGCAGAGTCACCAATGCGACTGTGAACAAGAGTATGCCTGGCGCATCAATCAGTAGGAACCATTTCTTCATGGACATGTCACCATGGTTGGTTTTGAGGGTCGTTTCTTTGGGAATGGTTTTCCAGGCGAATATAAAGCTTGCGATCACCAATGGATCAATACACCGCCAATAAAAGGGCCTATCGCGGCTGCACCGGACAGGAACATCGCAAGGATAGACAGGGCAGCAGCCTGCTTCTCAGTAACGTGGATTCTTACAATCGCCATTCCGACGGCTACCATCATGCTTGTGCCAACAGATTGAATGATCCGGAATACGATAAGCCAAGAAAAGTCTGGAGATAACGGAGCTAACATGGAGGAACCAAAGACAACAATCAGACCGATAAGGAATATCTTTCTGCGGCCGAACAGATCACTGCACTTGCCCATGACCGGTTGAGCCACAGCACTTGCAATGTAAAAGGAAAAAATAATCCATGACACGGTCGTAACATCAAGTATAAACTCCTGTTGTAGTCTTGCAATTGCTATAGATATCATGGAGGAATTGAGCGGATTCAGCATGATTCCCAAGCCCACAGATATCATTAACCATATATTTCGAGCATTCATTATGTATATCCCTCCTTCTTCTGTTGTCATCTTAATGGAATCCCTTTATTTATTCCAACGCATTTTATGTTATGATTTGATGAACTAAAAGGAATAAGAGAGTGGTGCGAAATGGAACTTCTTCAGCTACGCTATTTTCTGACGTTAGCCCGATGTGAACATGTTACAGAAGCTGCGGGTAAGCTGCATGTCACTCAATCCTCACTGAGCAAGACGATACAACGTTTGGAGGATGACTTGGGTGCACCGTTATTTGATCGATTGGGCAGAAAACTGCGGTTAAACGAATTCGGAAGAACATTCCTTCGACGGACCGAAAAAGCCCTATTCGAATTGGAACAGGGAAAACAGGAAATTGCTGATCTCTCCAACCCGGATCACGGTACACTTCAATTGGCAGTTACTACAGCAAGCACATTACCAGGAATCTTGCGGGAATTCCGAAAAAATAAGCCGAATGTTCAGTTTCATGTACAAATGGTTACGTTGGAAGACATGTGCACGCTTCTCCACCGAGGCGAAATTGATTTTTGTCTGTCTTCCCCTCCAATCCAGGGAGATGATATCGAATGTCAGATGCTGTTCCAGGACCCAATTGTAGTAGCTGTGCCTCTCGGTCATCAATATGCGGATCGAAGCAGCATCACATTAGAAGAGCTTAAGGATGAGTGGTTTGTGGGGGTGAAAAAAGGATATGGTATTCGTGATCTGGTGGACTCCAAATGTCAATCCGTCGGATTCGTACCGAAGTATGTTTATGAAGGAGATGAGCCTGCAAGATTAACTGCACTTGTGGAGGCGGAGATTGGGATTGCCTTTATACCCAATACAGCAAGAAACCCGCAGGAACGAATTGTATATCTCCGGATCGAGGATCAGAACCTGGTGAGGGAAATTGCTTTATTGTCACATAAAAACAGATATATCTCGAAAGCAGCTATCGCGTTTCGCAGCGTAGTCATAGATTATTTTGGTGCAATGTGCAAACCAATTGCTGAATGACCATTACAAAGACCCCGCTCACCGACGTAAGTGAGAGCGAGGTCTTTTGTTATTGGGTATCCGCCCTGCCTATTTCCGCCAAAAGGTTGAACAGTCTGCCTTCTCTGTGATGTTGAAATCAATCATTCTTTCCAGTAATGAAAAATCAACCGGTCCATCCCACCGGATACGTACCAACTCCTTGGTGTGCTCATAACCGGCCTTCACAATTTCATCGGAAAAATGATTAATCCCAGCCTTTTCAGGCGCCACAGCCAAATGATGTTTGGATACACTAAATCCAATAATAAATGTGCCATGATCGGTAAACATGGGCTGATTCCACGCTATTTTTGGTACTAAATTGGGGTGTTTCTTGATAATCCATTCTAAAACTTCTTCCGTACGATCCCGATGTCCCAGGTTATCAATTCGTGCTAGATATTCTGCAAAAACGTCCATATTATCTTCTCCTAACCCAGATTTATTTCGCATACTTCATCTCATATTATCATGAAAATGAAATTGAAAAACCCTTTGGGCCAGATTCGCCAAAGGGTTGAAAGAATATATATTACTCAAGGACTACTTCACCGAAAGCAGGCTGTCCGAGATAAATTTCAGCTGACCTTCAAGCGATACAGGGTCGTTGTATGTATCGGAGGTCGGATCAAGCTGGAACACATGGCCCTCTTTGACCGCAGTTAGGTTTTTCCACACCGTATTATCATAAACAATCTTCGGATCGGTTGTATCTCCTGACCACGGGCTGGTGAAAATGATGTCGCCTGCATATTCCGGTAACACTTCCATCGAGATTGAGGCCCAGCCTGTGCCACTATCAATTGCCTCTGTCTGAGCCCTTTTTGGTGCCTTCAGGCCAAATTCGCCATAGAGTATTTCACCACCACGACCGTAATTATGACCAAATACAAATAATCCTTTGGCGTATGGATTCAAAATGGAAACTGTACGATCTCCCACAGCGGCAAGTATTTTTGGCTTGAGCTCCTTGATCTTCGCTTCCCATTGCGAAATCCAGTCTTTTGCCTGGGCTTCTCTATTGGTTAGTTTCCCCATCTCCAACATGAGATCCTTGAAATTGCGCTTACCATATTGTAACTGTACCACTGGTGCAATCTGCGACAACTTGTCGAGACCCTCCATACTGGTGTATGCGATGATCAGATCAGGCTTTAGGCTGATCAGTTGCTCGGCTGTTGGCTGCTCTCCCAGATCTGTTGCCCCCTCACTTTTGAGCTGATCATTGATGTACTTGTTGTTTATGGCGCCTGACGTTGCACCGACGACTGGAGCATCAAGTGCAACAAAGTACCCTGTTGAAAATGCGGTCAGATCGATAATCCGCTTCGGATCCACAGGTACTTCCACTTCACCTGCATCTGACTGATATGTAACGGTCTCTCCCTCGGCACCTGTTGTGGTAGCGGCATCAGACGCAGAAGTGGAGTCGGTTGATGATTCCGTGTCCGCAGCTCCGGTTGTTGTGGTCTCCGTTGTATTGCTTGTCGTTGCGGACTGACCGCATGCACTCAGTACAAGCAATATAATGAGAGCAGCCAAAAGCCATATCGAGTTTCTTCTTTTCAGCAAAATAAACCCACCTTTTTCAAATGATATTGATAATCGTTATCAACGATACCATGCAATAGTACATTTGACAAGATGCTTTCATATTCGACAAAAGACAAAACAAAAAAACACCCACTAAGGCGGGTGTTTCGACGCATAAAAATGATTTTCAAAACAAACTGCTTCCCCGGTACATTAACGGTTTAATCATTTAACCCTTTACCATCCAGAATTTGCTGTGTAGATTTCTCAACCCTTGACACGCGTGTTTTGGATTGCTTTGGTTGCGAAAAATAAAAAAGGTATGCCCGTTGACGTCCAGGCGTCAATGCTTCAAATACCGTTTTCAAAGCAGGATTTTCATCCAGTTTAGTTTGAAACTCTTCTGGAACAGCATATTCTGTATTCTTTTTGAGTGCCACTTTCAATCCGGCCTTTTCAACCTCAATGGCTTCAAGAATGTACTCTTTCAGGATAGTTTCCATGTCAACGATTTGTTGAAGATTGGTGAACCGGATCTGGCGAGCAGCTTGTACATTTTCTGTTTGTTGAATTAGAATACCCTGCTTATCCTTTAACAAGGCTCCTTTATGGAAAAGAAGCGCACAATACTCCTTAAATCCATGTATGATAACGATGTTTTTATTCTCCAAAGTGTAACAAGGATGCATCCACTTATAGTCTTCTGTCAGGTTGCAGGAAAGAGCGATCTCTCTTAGTTTCTCCGATTCTTCTTTCCACTTCTTTGCTTTGTTTAAATATTCATCCACCTTGGGATTTGTTTTATTAGTTGTCATCAGGGACCATCCTTCATCATGCTAGTCATATTATTGTGTTTACTAAAATAATTCTTCTCTTACATATGATTGCCAAGAGAAAGCAGTTAATTTCATTCGAAACCATGTAGTGTCGCTTAAATATTATGACACCATTTGGCGTCTGGTCAACACTAACTATTATTTAACTCATATACATATGTCCTTTGTCCCACCTCTTATCCCTTACTAGAAAGCCGATAATAAAGAAATCAAAGTGAGAAAGCCCCTAGGATTTGGCGTATTGTAAAATTGCCGCCGCTGCACGGATTCGTAGGTCCTCTTCTTCGCTATGCAATGCCTTTTTTAGAACATTGAGCGCTTCTTGAATAGTGCCTTCATCTACTCTAACTGAAGAATCATTATTTCCTTCATTGGTTTCAGAGGTGATCGAAACCCAAGGTTCCAGTTGAGCCTGAGAAATTGGATGTTCGAATTTCGCAATGATTGAATAATGACTTACAAGTGAAAGTACTTTGTCACTTAACTCTGCTAAGGGAATACGTCCTAGCCAGGTAACACCTCGTCGGTGGCATATGTATTCCTCTCCGGTTCCGTTGGAATCATCGTAAAAATAATCACCCAAATCCCCTACATATGTCCATTCATCATCGTTTATTAAGACATAGTCCCCATCCTGCATGATGTAGACAAAAGTATGGAGCGTATCCAGGACATCACGAAGTTCTGCCTTTCCTATCCTGTAGCGTTGAACTAGTTGCGCTTTCCATTCTTCTGTAGGCTCGTGCTCCAAATCTCCTGTCGCCGGCCAACCAATGCCGATAAAGTTATTCTCCAGGAACGACGTGGTCCAGTCGATCTCTTGTAGTGTAGATTGTATATGAAACAGATTCATATGATTTCTCCTCTATAGTGATTTCAGGATTTAAGACTAAGTATATACTCCAGACATTCGTCTCTGCATTAAAATCAATCAAAGATTGAACTTACTATATATGTTCAACTAAACATTTACACGAGAACGGAGAGGACAGAAATAACCTGAAGAAGCGAAGCGTTCGCCTTTATCCCCGGATTTCCCCTTTTAAAAAAGGAATCAAAAAAATCTGGGGATAACAGCGATCGGAAGGTTGTTCTGTCATCGGAGTGTCAGTGTAAATATTCATTAGTTGAACTTATATAGCTAGTACAAACCTGACTCTGGTTCCGCAGCATCCATTCAATACTTGACTACCTACTACACGTTGTAGTAAATTGTATCTACTACGTAGTGTAGTAATAACCTTCGATATGGACGCATAACGAAGTTAAGGAGTGTTCACCGTGAACCATCTTCAAAAATTATCGGATACTGAAATGGAGCTGATGGAAGTGATCTGGGAGTGTGAGCCACCTGTCACCTCCACCGAACTGCTGAACATGTTTTCCCAAAGGGGTAAAGCTTGGAAGGCGCAAACGATCTCCACCTTTCTCTCTAGGCTAGTAGACAAAGGGGCCCTTACAGCTACAAGGGATGGACGTACCAACAAGTATGTTCCCTGTATTTCGCCCGAAGACTACAAGCTATTGGAGGCACAACAAGTCCTGGATGGATTATATCAAGGCTCTGTAAAAAATTTGATTTCAGCTTTGTATGATGGTGACAAGCTTTCTGATCAAGACATTGCAGAGCTGAGACAATGGTTTTCAGAAAAGTAGGTGTAGTCAATGAATAGCATTCTTGTATTACTGTCTACGCTGACTGTTGCCGGAAGTGTCGTTGTCGCTTTCATTCTGTCTTTGCGCCTTGCTCCCTTTCAAGTCATTCCTGCAAAATGGCGTTTTGGAATTGGGAAAATGGCTTTAGTTTTGTATCTATTGCCCATCTTTCTGGTCTTTAATTGGATTTTTTCGTTGTTCACATCCAGTACTACAGTAAACGAGTTACCCTTAAATGTTCAACAAGTGTTACCTGGAGCATTCAATCCGACTCCTGCCATCCAGGTACAGACCATTTCAGCCAATGTAGCTCTCGCTTTAATATGCTTATGGGTAATCGGGGTCATAGCTTTTGCAGCATGGCAAACATATTGTTATCACAGGTTTCTCAAGACATTAAAACTTACGCGAACTATCGTTCCGAAGAACAGTGAAGTTGCGATGCTGCTCCCTGTAATCAGGGAGAATCTGGGTCTCAAGAGCGAGGTTCGGCTTGCTTACAGCGCTCTAATTCGCAGTCCTTTTCTAATTGGATTGAGGAAACCTACTATTTATCTGCCTCTGAAGAATTCTGAAAGTATGGATATCGGTATGGTGCTCCGTCATGAACTGATCCACTTGAAAAGGAAAGACCTATGGATCAAGGCGCTTATATTAGTAGCCCGTGCATTGCATTGGTTCAATCCATTGGTTCATTTGCTTTCCAAAGATATTCATACATGGAGTGAACTGTCCTGCGATGAAGAAGTTGTAAAGGGAATGACCCTTGCGGATCGTAAACGCTATGGGGAAACCATCCTGAACGTAGTGGCAGGATCAAGGAATTTACCTATACAATTCTGCTCCTCTTTATCCGGGGACGGCAAACAACTAAAAAGGAGATTAAATTTTATGCTTAACGTAAAGAATGTGAACAAGAAAACCTTTGTTATAGCGATATCGACGCTATTTGTTGTTGGTGCAGTTAGTACAGTGACAACGGCTTGGGCTTCCAGCAATACTCCGAGGGTGGTTGCGAGTGAGGAAGCTTCCGCGGTAACGACTCCATCGCAGCAAACTGCTGTCCGTGAAGAAGCTCCTGCAGTAACACGTCCATCAGCTCAAGCGACAGCTCGTGAGGAAGTTCCAGTAGTAACACGCCCATCAGCTCAAGCGGCAGCTCGCGAGGAAGCAGCTAGGGTAACACGTCCATCAGTACAAGCGGTAGCCCGTCAAGAAGCTCCTGTAGTAACGCGTCCATCAGCACAGGCAATTGTGCCTGAAGAATCTCCTGTAGTAGCACGTTCGGCAGCACAACCCACAGTTCGTGAAGAAGCAGCTGTAGTAGCTCGTCCCTCGGCTCAAGCGGCAGTTCGTGAAGAGGCTTCTGTAGTACCCGCGCAAGAATCTTCCCGTCATTAAAAGCATTTTCATGAAATTACAAAATAAATAGGCTTATATAAAGACTCCAAGTAGCCTTCGTTCAATTGTTGAACGAAGGCTGCTTCATTATTGTAGAAAAGATTAGTTTCGCTTGAGACTAACCGGCTACCTTCTCAAACGACAAAGACCAACAACATTTTGTTGTTGGTCTTGCCTGTCTTTTCTTCTCCGTTCAGCTTGCCTCATCACCCATAACTATGGTGACTGGCCTCGACACGACCCCAATCGCGGAAACGGCTGTTTTATTACTGTTCTTTATACACACGTACATAATCCACTTGCATAGTTGCCGGGATATCGGACGCGTTCGGAGTACGGCCACCGTCGAAGTTTCCGCCGACTGCCAAGTTCATAATGAGATAGAACGGCTCATCGAAAGGAGCATTCGGATTGTTCGGTGCAGCTGTGGAATACCACTGCTGGTTAGTGACTTTATAGAAAAACTTGCCGTCTACATACCATTTAATGTTGTCCTCTTCCCAGACTACCGAGTATACATGATAATCATTGGCAAAAGTTTGCCCTTCTGGGAAGTGATAATCGCCACCCGAAGACTGGTTCACCGGCCATTGTCCGCCAAAATGTACGGTACCGCTTACAGACCCAGGTAGACGTCCTCTTGCTTCCATAACATCGATTTCACCTGATGCAGCCCATGTGCCGTATACAGAATCTTTTGGAAGCATCCACAGTGCTGGCCAAACGCCATCACCTGTAGGAAGCTTAGCACGAAAATCTACTCTGCCGTACTTCAAGGAAAGTTTATCCTTGGTGTTAATCTTACCTGAAGAATACTGTGCAAACCGATTCGGATCCTGCGGGAAAGATTTGCTATCATTCATGGCTTTGATATTCAGTTTTCCGTCCTGTACATATACATTTTGGGTGCTATTGGTGTAGTGCTGCAGCTCTGCATTACCCCATCCCCAAGTAGCCGGATCGTTATTGAGATAATATCCTGTTTCATAGTTCCATTTACTTGTATCCAGCGTAGTTCCGTTGAATTCATCCTGCCAGATGAGATTCATGCCCGCGATAGCTGGGTCGGTTGGTGTTCCGATGGAGATATCCTCTTGATCGGATACATCCGGACGCGGAGCATTT
This sequence comes from Paenibacillus sp. RU5M, assembly GCF_900221055.1. Taxonomy (NCBI): domain Bacteria; kingdom Bacillati; phylum Bacillota; class Bacilli; order Caryophanales; family Paenibacillaceae; genus Paenibacillus; species Paenibacillus sp. RU5M. Next base: position 210,315 of record NZ_OBQM01000006.1, read on the forward strand.
GGATTACCGATGAAGGTATAGTTGACGAAGTTGTTGCCAATATTTCCACCCGCCTGTCCGTTCAGCGGATATCCGATACGGATTTGCATATTTTCCTGGATTGGCTGGAACCAAAGACCATAGATATAATCGGCCCAGTATCCCCACTGGTTGGCATCAGACATATTGTTGTAGCCATTAGCGGAGTATGCAAACTTGCTCTGACTGGAGTTACTCAACTCCACCCATTGCCCATTGATGTTAATCTGGTATACAAAGTTGCCCAGTTCCTTGGCGATTGGCGCACCCCCATCAATTTTGGGAAGTGGAATTCCAATGGAACCATTCGCATCTGCTGTGAAGGTTGTTCCTTCGTATGGCGTAATGACATATGAATTTCTTGTAGGTTCATTAAACGTAATGGTATAAACAAGGTTAGCTGAAGAAGTCTTTGATTCCAATTTGACGTTGATCGACTCCGTTACGTTAAACCAGTACCCTCCACCACCGTCGGTGAATTGGCCGAAGTTATGATCATAAATCCAGCCGCTAGCTGCATTATTGTCAATATCAATCCATGTGCTACTGTTTACAGGTTTTACATACACCTTCAAATCATCCGCTACGGCTTCATAGGTTACCGCAGAATCATTGTTGAACGTTGGATATGTAAAGCCTGCACCGCCGGTGAAACTTGCTGTAATTTGCGGCCCTTGTGTCGGATTCATCGCTGTGATGGTTGTTTTGTTAATATTTTGGAATACAAGTTGGTATTCAAGCTTAACACCATTTGCTTTGGAGTACAGCTGAATTTCGGTTGTTGCGGAAAGGGTGAACCAATAGCCATTGAAACCACCATCGCTCCAGTGCCCCCAGTTTTGGTTATAGATATAACCTCCGGCTTGATCAATATCAACCCAGTTGTTACCGACTTTCACATTGACCCCCACATCACTGTAGACATCATTCCACGTAGCGGAGCCTCCATTGAACTTAGGCATAACAAATCCGTAGCTGGCTTTGCCAACGCCTGATTTTGAAATAACAGGTCCATCTGCTGGTGAGAAGTACTCCATTGAGGTAACTGTCGTTCCAGCTGCTTGAACTTTTGAAGTTGGCAGCACGCCAACACTAGCCAGCATCACAACCACTAAGAACAAACCAAGTACCTTTTTCATAAACCGTTTCTCCGTAAAGTGAGATGGTTTCATAATTGCCCTCCTTTGATAGGATAATAGTTTCTCCCAATCTATGCGTATAAAGGTAATCGCTTACATCGGGGAATATCTTTATTCTATCGAATAGGATAATCTGCTGAAAAGGTACAATTATTTTTGTTATATCCCAATTTTTTGGGTTTTGATTCAATTTATATATTTGTACTGTGATATTGCACTTCACGTTCTACCTTTTGGCGCATCATTTGTCGATACTCTGTGGGTTGAATTTCCATCACAAGGCGGAACGCTCGCGTAAAGCTTTTGTAGCTTTCATAGCCTACCATAGCAGCAACTTCAACAATCTTATGATCGGTTTCGGCTAGGAGACGCCGCGCTTTATCCATACGTACATCTCTCAGGTATTCGGCAAAACCTTTGCCAATGTTCTTCTTGAATAGATTTGAGAAATAGGCGTAATTAAGCGACACATGATTGGATACCATCGCGAGGTCCAGCGGCTTATGATAGCTCTCGTGTATAAAACGGATGGCTTCATTTAAATCCTGAGAATTGCGATAACTGTGCTTATATTCAAAATAGAACTGATTCAGTCGAAGCAGCTGCTGTTGCAGGGCTTGAATATAATCGCGAATCCCCGGATAATCAAAGAGATTACGCAAAGATTCAAGATCCAGCGCTTCTTCACCCATGTAGGGGCGAATTACTCGTTCGTATTCCTCCATCATCTGCACTGTGGCACCACAGAGCTGTTGGGTATAGCGAATATGATAGCGTTGCAGCACATTTTTATGAAATATTGCGGAAATGCCCTGAGCAATTTTACCACTATCGTCGGTCCCAACAGACTGGAACAGTTCATAAAGCTCTTCATAGGGGAGTTGCCACTGCTGCTCCATATGCTCAATAGCTGCTGGCAGGATGATATATTGATCTGGAAACAGATAACTATGGTGGAATAGCTCATGTACTTGTGTATAGCTGCCGGGCAACATCTTTAATCCTTGCTGCGGGTCAGTCATAACGGTTATGGCATCGATCATTCCTTCCTTGAGTGCCGCTGGCAAAGCATCCGGATCTATCGTTGCATCCACTGAGAGGATCAGATACGGGCTATGTTGCAGGCAAACGCAACCTTTTCTGCCGAACACACCATAAGCAATAGCTTCCATGCTATGGACGCTGCTGGAACCCGGCTGGTTGATCCAACATTTCTCTCGCAGCAAACATAAGCGATAATTGTGCCAAAGCGAAGGATTTTGTTCCTGGATTTGGAGGATCCAAGCCTCATCGTTTAATGCTCCCCGCATAAACATTCGTAATTCTTTACGATCAGTCTCTCGGGCGAGATGGGAGATATGCTGTATGTTGTGCGTAAGAGCCTGCCGTGTCTGGATTTCTTGCCATACATGCTCTAGTGAAGTTTGCAGATCCTCTCGCTTCAGAGGTTTTAACAAGTATCCCTTTGCCCCAAGTTCGATGGCTTTTTGAGCATATGTAAAATCACTATAACCGCTAATAATGAGGTATTCCACCTCGATGCGCTCCTCTTTGGTCTGTGCCATCAGTGCCAGCCCGTCCATGTCCGGCATCATAATATCAGTAATAACAATGTGAATGTTATGCTGACGCAAAAGGATTAGCGCCTCCATCCCACTTGCGGCACAGTAAATATTGTTCAGCTCCAGAGGAAATTGATGCAGCATCGCCTGCAGACCGTCACGGATGTGCTTTTGATCGTCCACAACCAGAATATTGATCACTCCTACCACCCTCCAAGATTTACATTTTCCCAAGGCAAATGTATCGTTACACAGGTATAAACGCCCTGAACACTATCAATCCAAAGACCGCAATTCTCTCCATAATGAAGCTGCAGACGTTTATTCACATTTTCCAAACCAAGTCCGTTCTTGCTGGTAACAATCGGCGAATCCGAGTCTCCCCGCAGTGCCGCTTGCAGTCGAACTAACATCTCCGGGTCTAACCCCTCTCCATCATCTTGTATCTTAATAAGTAAGCGTTCATTCTCCACTGAAACGGTGATCTGAATACACACACTCCCGCCTGATGGTGCAGCGTGATGCACTGCATTTTCAACGATAGGCTGCATGCACATTTTAGGAATTGCATAGCGGAGCACCTCCTGCGGGAGATCTGCCGTCAACATGATGCTGCCGCCTTCCATTAAATTAATAAATTGAATATAACTTTGAATGTTGGCAAGTTCCTCGCGAAGCGCAACCGTATCGCTGCGCCACTGCATGCTGTAGCGAAGTTGCGAACCTAATGATACCAATGAATTCGCAATAGCAGGTTGTCGTTGAACCTCCGCGAGCATTCGAATAGATTCCAGTGCGTTATACAAAAAATGAGAGTTGATCTGCGAATGCAGTGAATGCAGCTGTGCGTTTTTGGCGATCAATTGTTTATCCACGACCTGTGTCATCAGACGTTTAACCTCATGTAACATTTTGTTGTAGCTCACAGCCACCTCATCGATCTCATCCCCTCTTTCGTTCTCATCTAGGCCGGTATCAATCGTTGCATCCAGTTCTCCTTTTCGTACCTGACGCATTGAAGCCAGTACGCTGTCCAGCCGTCGGAAAATGCGCCGAGTTGTATGTGATACGAGCAGCATGATGAGCAGCAGAACACATAATGTAATCGTTACCACAAATGCATACCAGCTGCGTGGCCCCTTCATCAATGCCTGATGGGAGGCGATATCGACCACATAAGTGTTTAGCGGAGCGATATAGCGGTACAGTGCATAGTAGCTCTGATCACCTACCTTAATCTTAACGGGACTTTCCTGTGGCAGTACATCCAGCTGGCGATGAATACCGCCAAGGATTTCGTCCAGTCCTTCTCCGGCTTTTCGAGAAAACTCATGCTGGGGATTATAGACATATTGGGGAGGATCGCTTTCGTTCATCAAAACAGAAAAGAAGTCTCCCTTGCTCTCCTGGAGAAGGTCGCTGAAAAACATACGGTGCGGAACGCGAATTTCCATAATACTAGGTCGTTTTTTCTCCTGACCCTGAAGGCGAACCAGCCGGTAATAGGATAGCGTATGTTCACCATCCTTAAAAGAAAATAAGCGGTAAGCCGCACCACCTTCATCCCGAAGCTTTGCCCAGTAATCCTGCGGCCAAAATTTCTGATAATGATAGATTTCAGGCCAGATTTCATATAAGTTCGGGTTATCCACGTAAAAGCTGAGCTCACTGATCATTGCATTACTTTGAATGATGTTTTGCATTTGCTCAAATTGGTTTTGCTTAAATTTCACCAGTCGTAGTCCATCCACAAGCATATTGGAATGAATAAAATCCACAAATGACTTTTGAGTGAATGCCGTGTTGGAAGCGTTCTCAATGATATCCATTCTGCTGCGCAATTGTTCGTTTAGCCATGAAACGTGGCTGTTGCCCGCTGACATAGCGTCCTTGTATAGCTGGGTTTCCTGCATGCGAATATATAAAAAGGATACTAAAATAACGGGTATGGCAATCATCAGGCTAAACGCCAGAAACAGCTTTTGGGATATACGGGCATTGCGGTAAAGTTTCCTCATTCTAGTCAGTAGGTAATTCACTCTGAAATCCGCACCACCTTTGTTATACCATATATTACAAGTTAGTCGATAGAGAGCGAGGTTGTTAGGGAATGATTATTCAGCCATCTTGGCTTTTCTCGCTTCCAGCTCGGTCTGACGGTATTCCATTACCTGATTAAAACCGTAATTCACACGGCGGGCCAAGAAATTTTCGAAAATTTTATCAAAAGCAGCTTCATCTTTGGCAGTAATCAGTTCAGGCAGAACTTCTTCCCAATTCTGAGAAATACGCGACCAGGATAAGGCTATATCGGAATCTCCTACAGGATCTATTCCCTTATAGATGCCGCTGTCCATATCCGCCTGTTTGTTCGCGAACTCCTCCATTTGCTTAACGGATAGCGCCTTTTCTGGTCTCCACTGGTTAACGAAGGCAGGGTTGCGCAGCATCCAGTAGGTATCCATGATACCGTATTCCTTTTCCAGACGCTCCCTATCTGAGTCAAGCAATTGGACCATTTCCGCCGTCAACTGCGGTTTGCCATCCCTCATTGCCCATGTTTCGCCTTCTTTACCCAGAAATACATCCCTTTGGCCTTCTTCACTCGCTAAATAGCTCAAAAATCGGATGGCTCGTTCAGGGCTCTTGGTGGATTTGCTAATCATGGTAACCATCCAACCGTCCATGTTACCAGGGAACAGTCTGGCGGAATCACCTTGACTGTTTTGCGGGCCATCCACAGCGATGTAGTATGAGTTTGGATATGCACCTGCCGCCAATATCGGATTGATAGCCGCCATGCCAGTCCACTCGCGAATCATCATAAAATAACGGGAATTACTGGTTTTTTCCTCTACCTGAGCATTCGAATCTACTAGAAAATCCACATTAATCAGGCCACGCTCATAAGCTGTACGGAAGGTTTTCAACCAGGTGATATAGTCTGGGTCGGTCATACGGTCGTTAAATTTCCCGTCCTTTTCATGCGGAATAGCCAGCAGGTTTTGCAGGTACTCGGTCATCCCATAAGAGACATTCCCCTGAGCAAAGAAGGGACTAATGAGCTGACCTTTATACACAGAATACTGATCTTTTAACAATTGTAATGCGTTCAGAAAGCCTTCCGGAGTGCTCAAATCGGGTCTACCCATAGCCTCATAGAGATCCTTTCTTACCAAAAAGGTTTGGTTCGCAGCCGTCAAACCGGTTGTCTGCATTAGGCTGGGACTGAATGAATCATTTGGAATGCCATATGTATTTCCGTTTTCCTGACGATACCACTTCAGTGTACCGTCCCCCGCGACCTTGAAAAAGTAGGGATCATATTGCTCCGCCAGTTCATTTAAGGCATATACCTGATCCCCTTCCCACAACTTATGAATCGCACTTTCCCACGAGCCTATTGTCATCAAATCCGGCAGCTTACCGGAAGTCATCATGAGCGCAATTTGTTCGCTGGCTTCGCCGGATGGCACTTCGAATTTGATGTTAACACCTGTTTTCTCTGTTACAACCTTGGAGGTCGTGCTTTCACCCCATGTGTGACCATACCAGTTCGCGCCCACAAACCAGGTCAAATCCACAGGCGTGGTATCAAGCTTCCATGCGGGTTCATCGGGGTTCGACTTGTATTCAATCGGCTGTTGTTTAGGATGAATGGGCTGTGGGAGTGATGGATTTTCAATTTGCTCTGATTGGGAACACGCGGCCAAAACCAGCATTAAGATTATGGTCCCATAGATGACCATGCTGTGCTTAATGGAACCGGGTTTCATTCCACATCCTCCTTTCTTGACTACAGTTGTGAATTAACCTTTGCATTAATCATCCTATAACCGATTTTACTATCCTTGGATCGAAATGGAAATGCCGCTGGCTACCTAAATATTGGTTTAGATAATTCCGAACTCAGGCACGGCTATTTAAAGAGGATTATTACTCTTTAAATAAAACAAAGGCAGCTGATTACTCAGCTACCTTTGTTTTATTGCCTTCGGGAGAGTCTTCCCGTTAGGTTATAAGTCTCACTCGTAAGCGCCGATATTCACAGCAGCCCCCTGTACTCTCGCTTTCCCCTCAATGTCCAGTGTTCCGATAATTGCGTTGTCCGTGTTCCCGGCATCAATCGCTGGAGATGTAGACTGAAGATGGAAATCGTATCCTGAAGCATTCACAAATTTGGGATCGATGAACAAGGAATGCGCGTCATTGCCAGTTCCCGTTTTATAAGCGGAGAATCCTGTGTAATCTTTATTTTTCCAAGTCCAGCTGGCTCCATTGCTTCCGGCAGGGGCGAAATAAAGATTATAATCCACAACGTTTCCGGAATTTTTGGTGTATTCATTGTAAATCAATACATCTGTAGAGCTTGCTACGAAAATGTTGTTCTTAATGACGTTATTTTGTGTGTCGTATTGAACGTAAAGCTGGCCGCTGCCATCGCCAAGCGTGTCATTTTTGTATACGGTATTGTTAACGATCTTACAGTTTACTGTAGAGCCGCGTTTGGTATCATACCCGCCCATCGCGATGCCGGTGAGTCGGTTGTTGTAGACTGCGTTGCTGCGAACAGTAATATTGCTGGTAGATTTACCGGCATGCTCGGACGCAATCTCGATACCGATATCATTGTTGTAGCTGTAGTTCTGTTCAATAATACTATCCTTGCCACCATCGACATAAATGCCATCGGCCGCATTACTGTTATTCGGAAGTGACTTCCCATACGAAGGATTATTATTGGAAGAGATATTGTAGACCTTGTTGCCCTTCACGAGTCCGTTCCGTACCTGATCGTAAGTCGTATTCGGCGCTTTACCCTCATATCCGATGAGATCAATGCCGATGTTGTCGTTATCGTGGATGACATTATTCGTCACTGAGAAGGTGTCCACGTTACCGTTGAGAACCAGGGATTCGCTGGAGCCGAGCACAAGATTATACAGTTCATTACCATTAATCGTAATATCGTGAATGGATTCCGGTGCCTTTGTTCCATATACGGCGATCCCATGTGCGTCCCGGCCAAGGAGATCACTGCCGGTTGGGGTGGCCGTGTTTTTGATATCATGGACTTTGTTACCAGACAAATTGATGAAGCTACCTGATCCGTGAACATAAATGCCTACGGGCATGACGTCCTTGGTAACTGTAGTATAATTGCGAATTTCAAATCCCTGAAGGGTAACGTAATTCACATCGGTCAGGTCAACCAACCCTTCAATCCCACTAACCGAAAGTCCTGTACCGTCAATAATCGGAGTCTCCGTGCCATCGTTAGTGAATACAATCGGCCCCTGTGAAGCGGAGCCTGAGCGGGTGATCTTCAGCTTCTGGTTGTACACACCGCCACGAACATGCACTGTACTGCCTGCAGGAACAGCATCCGCTGCGTGCTGGAGCGTCTTCCATGGCGCGCTGCTCGTTCCCGCACTGGAGTCATTTCCGTTTGTCGCTACGTAGTAATCTGTGCCTGCTGCGGCAGCAGATGAGGACCATTCAATGCCTGAAACCAGTCCTATCCCTACCGCCATACTTAATCCCACCAGCAATGTTTTACCGAATTTCAACATATTCTCAACTCCCTTTGATCAATTTGGTTGTGTTAGATTAAAATCAGGATTTATTGTTCATGCTCAGCCTGCAAAAGAAGAACAGCCTCCATTGTCGGCAAACTCCCTGTGCCACCAATGCCAAGTGTGGACAATGCTCCACATGCATTGGCAAATCGCAGCAGTTCATCACTTCGCATCCCAAGCAAGTATCCATATATGATTCCTGCGTTGAAACAGTCTCCTGCCCCTGTCGTATCGACGGGTGTCAAAGTGTAAGATCCGGCCGATATTCTACTTTCGTCCAGTTGACGTAGTGTAGCGCCTTTTGACCCTTGTTTGACCGCTACAATTCCTGCCACATCAGGAAGCATGGAATCAAGCACATGGCTTACCCCAGCGGCAGGGAAAATGTGCAGCAGTTCATCCTCGCTGGGAATAAACAAATCAGTTACTGTCAGTAGTGCACTTATGCCCTCGCGGTCCCATTGATTGGATACATCCCAACCGGTATCAAAAGACGTTCTGATTCCATCTGCCCGCAATCTTGTAAAGAGCTCTCGCCAATGAGGTCTCATTCCATCCTGCAAATAATAGGAACCAAAATGAAGATGTGCGGCCTGCTGTAGCAGGGACTCCGGGATATAATCCGGTGTTAACAATGGGATACTGCCAGCGTAAGTTAACAACCCGCGGTCATCGGGTGTGGAGAGCGACAGAGTTACACCTGTCTTGATGCCAGACAATCGGGTAACATGCTCTGTATTTACGCCCATACGCTGCAGCTCAGCTATACAGAATTTTCCGAAATCGTCATCTCCCACTACGCTAACGAATCTCACATCCGCTCCCAGGCTTGCCAGCGCACAGGCCGTAATTGCTGAAGAGGAACCAAGTACAATCTCGAAGCCATCAACCATTTTCTCCCGATTCCATTCCGGCATGACATCCGTTCCCGATACAATGACGTCTACATTTAGCTCGCCAGCAATGACAACAACGGGACTTGTGTGCTGTCTCTGCATCATTTCAATACCGGAACAAATCCCTGTTCCGCCTCATACAGTTCATCGAACATACTTCCGATCTCCTCCAGGGAGCATACAGCAGCAGTTAGTGGATCGAGCATCAGTGTATGGCGAGCCATTTCCCTGTCACTCCTCCGCACAGCTTCCACTGCCAGGTCAAAAAAAGCCATGTTCGAGCGGCACAATGCGGCCAAATGCTCGGGCAGTCTTCCAAAGCGACAAGGCTGAATGCCTTTCCCATCAACGAGACAGGCCACTTCCACCACACCATCAGCCTGCAGATTTTCAATCAGCCCCCGGTTAGGAACGTTACCATAAATGACCTTCGGCTCATTCTTCAATACTGCTTCGATAATCATGGCTGCATATTCATTACTGGATTTCAGCTCAAGCGGTGCCGTTCCCTCAAGCTGTGAAACGATCTGCTCATCATTCTCTGTCCGCCAGATCGGCCAGTTGTCAGCGTAGAATCCAGTAGCTCCGTTATAACCTGAGTTGCAGTGCTGGTCGATAAGTGATTGGCGTTTACGGTAATACGGGATATATTCCGAGAAATGGCCGCTGGATTCCGAAACGAATGCACCCAGGTATTTCATCGCATCAAAGCGGACCGGGTCCTGCCGCAGCAGTTCAGGAGTTTGTATTTTCTCCAGTAATACTGGATACAGATCTCTCCCGGCGTGGGACAGCTCCACGAACCAGGACATGTGGTTAATACCTCCGGCTTTCCATGACATCTCTTCATATGGAACTCCTGCATATTCAGCCAGTTGAGCCGACGTGTTCTGGATAGAGTGGCATAGTCCCACCACCGGAATGTCCGTAATGCGGGAAGTCAGGAGTGTAACCGCCGACATCGGGTTGGTATAGTTTAGAATGATGCAGTCTGGGCAGAGCGCTTCAATGTCCCGCACGATCTCCATCCAGCTGGGAAGGGTACGGAGTGTCTTGAACAGTCCCCCTGGTCCCAGCGTATCGCCAATGCACTGCTTTACCCCATATTTCAGCGGAATTTCATATTCATAACGAACCGTCTCCAGCCCGCCTACTTCAATTTGATTAATCACGAACTGTGAACTGCCGATGACCTCTCTACGATCCGTAGAGGCAATCACCTCCCACGTCTTCCCTGTCTGTTCCACGATCTGAAGCACCAGCCTGCGTGCCAACTCAAGCCGCCGCTCGTCAATATCAACCAGGGCAATAGTGCCACCCTCCAAGCCTTCAATCAGCAGGATATCCATAGCGATCTCTCGCGTAAATGCACTGCCTGCTCCGATAATTGAGATTTTAGTCATAACTCTTCTCCTCACCCGTTATTTCATGCCCGTCATAGCTAGGCCTTTAATAAATTGCTTCTGGAAGATCAGGAACATTATAATAACCGGTATTGTAATCAATACCGCAGCTGACATGACGACGTTGTAATTGACCTGGTGCGTTCCGTTAAAATAGACCAATGCCAACGGAACGGTCATCTTGCTCTCATCATTTAATACAATCAGTGGCCACAGATAGTTATTCCAGGAGTTCATAAACGTGAATATCCCCAACGCTGACAACATCGGCAGAATAAGCGGCATAACGATGCGAAGCATCAGCCTGAATTCGCCAGAACCGTCCATCCTTGCTGCCTCCAGCAGCTCCTGTGGAATCTCTTCTATGAATTGTTTAGCCAGAAATACGCCGTAGGAGCTAACCAGATTGGGCAAAATAATCGCCAGCAAATGGTTAACCAGTCCAAGCTCAGCCGTGATCAGATACGTGGGAATCATAATAACCTGAAAGGGAATCATCATGGTTGCCAGGATCAGAATGAACAGCAGTTTCTTACCTCTAAACTGATGCTTGGCAAAGACATATCCGGCTAGAGCGCTTGTAAACAAGGTCACCACCGTTATGATGACGGAAGTCATCAGACTATTCAGCAGCCACGTGACAAACGGCGCCTCGCTAAAAACCGTTCGGTATCCGTCCAGACTCGGCTTACTTGGAAAAAAACCGGCGGAACCTGAGACGATGTCCATGTTACTTTTCAGAGATGAAAGTACCATCCAGACATAAGGCAAAAGCATAACACAAGCTATAACTGCAAGAACTGCAATAGTAAACCCTTCCCACAGGCTGAATTTACGCGGCATCGGCTTCTACTCCCCTCTCCTCTTAATGTTCCCATTGCGTGCGTCCCCACCGAAGTTGCAGCAGCGTCACAAGCAGGATGATCATTAGAAATACGGTTGCCATAGCAGATGCGTACCCCATATTGGAGCTGGAGAATGCCTGTTCATAGATTTGCAGTGACAGCACTCGTGTTTCGTTGAAGGGTCCGCCCTTGGTCATAATCTGAAATTGTGGGAAGGCCTGAAAATAGGAAACAACTGTCGTGATGGAAACAAACAGCAACGTTCTGCGCAGCAATGGCAGTGTGATGTGAAGAAAGACATGCCATCGGCCCGCCCCCTCCAGCGTCGCTGCTTCATAGTACATATCCGGGATAGAATCCAGTCCAGCAATGAAAAGAACGATATTATAGCCAATATCAGCCCACAAGGTCATCATAATGACGGAGTAGAGCGCATAATGCGGATCACTGAGCCACTGGATCGGCGCCATATTCATCTTGGCGAGAATCATGTTGAACAAGCCGTCATTGTAATTAAACATGGTATTCCATACGATGGCCGTTCCCGCCAGCGGAGCGATCGTGGGAAGAAAGAATATAGTCCGAAAGCCATTTTTGAGCCACGGGATGCGGACTCGCTGAATCGCTGAAGCAATCAAAAGCGTAATGACAATGTTGATCAATACGGCAATAAATACAAATTTGAAGGTTACCCACAGTGACTTCAGAAAGATGGAGTCCTGGAACATGCGAATATAGTTTTCCGCCCCCACGAATATCGCGTTTGAGCTGAGCGGGTCATACTTGAATGCGGATAAGCCCAGGCTCCATGCGATGGGAAGGAAAGCAAACACCCCGAACAGAAGCAAGATCGGTACGAGTGAGATGATGATGAACCTTCGTTTTGCCCTGTAAGCTGTTGACTTTACCGCTGGGTTAACCTTGTCCGCCTTGTTGGTAGATATAGCAGTACTCATGCCCCAGCACCCCTATCACTTATGTTGATCCTGATTATCGTTGATCGTCTGTTCGATGTTAGCCAATCCGTCCTGGACACTCTGTTGTCCACTAGCCATCAGCTGGAAATTGTCGTTAACCTGCTTGAAGAAGAAATCCCGGTCTGCTATTGGGCCGATCCATTGACCTAACGCCAATATGTCCAGCGAAGGCTTTAGATGAGGATTGTTCTTCAGGAATTCCGGGTTTTCGGCAATTTCTTTTTTGGCTGGTACAGTAAAGGTGTCCGTATTCCAGGTCGAGAGGTTGTCCTTCTCCGAGATGAATTGGATGAAATCAAGCGCAGCCTCCTGCTGTTTGCTTTTCTTGGATACCGCAAGCCCCCAACCGGATTCGGCAGCAAAAACGGGTGGATTTTCCGTAAAGGAAGGCACGGAAACGTATTCAAAATCATCAACCTTATAGTTGTTCTGTCCCGCAGCAATCGTCCAGGGACCGCGATAGGTCATGGCTGATTTCCCCTGAAAAAAATAGTCAGAGGTATCCAGCTCACCGCCGAACGTGGTTAAATCCGCAACTTTGTCATCGGCCACGAGCGAGACCAAGGTGGACATTGCTTTCTCCGCCTCCGGTGAGTGGAAATTAACATGTTCGTCTTCACCCATAAAACTTGCACCTTGCTGCAAAATAAGGGATAAGAAAGTAAACGTAATATTGTCTGCTGATACAAAATCGAAACCTTTGACTTTGATTACATTGTTCTCACGGACAGTCAATTTTTTGGCGTAATCCACAAGCTCTGTCCAGTTGGACGGTGCGTGTTCGAAGCCATGGTCTTTGAGCATTTGCGGATGAATCAACATGCCGCCGTTCTCAATGTTGTATTCAAGTGGCAGCCCGTATAACTTGTTGTCTCGCAAATATCCCCCAAGGGGAGCATCATAGTACTCTTTTTTTACATTTTCACTATCAGGGATTTCGACAAGCAGATCGTTCTTGGAATATTCGGGCACCCACGTGCCGAAAAATTCGGCAATATCGGGTGGTTTCTTCGCGGAGAATGAAGCTTTCAGCTTCTGGCTGTATACATCATATGGAAAGGTCTGATACTCGATCGTTATATCGGGGTGTAAGGTCTGGTATTTGGATATTAATTTCTTGTATGCGCCCACAATGGCGTCTTCCTGATGACTCCAAAAGACCAGATTCACCTTACCTTGCGGGTCTGCGGATGTATCGCCGCCTGAAGAGGAGGAGCTGGAACAGCCCGCTTCAGCGAATACAACACAAACCATCGCAATGATCAGCATAAACTTGGAAAAATGCATTCGCATATCCTCCCTTGTCCTGCAAATTAGCCAGCATATGAAGGGAAGGGCGTTTGAGTATTACGCGTATTTAAATAGAAGCAATGTGGTCTGTAGTTGTATGTATCGCAATCTGATGCTCCCGGCACGCCTGCTCAAACCATCCCTCCGGCTGTTTATTCGTAATTACTCCTGTCACCTGAGTTAAGGGAGCAATCGTAAACAAAGCACTTTTCTCAATCTTGCTTTGATCGAATACAGCATAAACTTCGCTGGAACGTTCCATTGTTAATTGGGCAATACGAGCTTCAAGCTCGGAATGCATCGTAAAGCCAAAATTCTGCGTTACTCCGTCCACCCCGAGAAACATTTTCGTAATGTTAATTTTGTCGATCACACTTTCTGCCAGCGGACCGCATAACTCGTAGCTTTTAGACCGCATAACGCCGCCAATGACCACAACCTGAATATCTTCGGCATCAGCCAATTCATAAGCAATATTCACCGCGTTGGTGACAATCGTAATATTACGGTGCTTTTTGAGTGCTTTCGCAATAAAGAACGTCGTTGTACCGCCCGTCAGGCAGATAATGTCTCCCTCTTTAACAAGGGCAGCGGCCGTGGCAGCGATCCGTTCCTTATCCATCCGTCGGAAATCGCGTTTTGCTGCAAAAGGTAGCTCCGATACCGCCGACGTCAGGCCCCCTTCATATATGGCTCCCCCATTTGTTCGAATAATCTCGCCCGCTTTTTCAAGTGCGTCCAAGTCACGTCTTGCGGTTGCTTCCGAGCAGCCAACCGTCTGGACAATCTCTTGCAGCGATATTTTTCCATGCGATTTAATCAGTTCCAATGTTTGTGCTCTGCGCAGTTCACCCTTTGAATATTGCATAAGTCTCTCCTTTAATATGTCTGGGCCTGCATGATATCCGTTAACTTCAGCCCGTGCTAGCTCTATTGTGTAGGATGAAAGGATGGATTGCAATATGTCGACGTGAACTGCATCCCATAAGAAAAGTATCTCTCTAACGGTTATTCATGAGGGATATGAAGCTGATTTTCAAAACCTTCAACCATCATAAAGGTATAATTTGCACCTGATGTTCGTACTCCTCAAACAGAACATAGTCGATGTCACCTGCTTTAGAAGACATTGCATTCGTAGCAGCAGCCGCGACAGCCGTACGCAGTCTGGACTCATCCGAATCGCCGCGCTCTCCTGCATATGCCATGCCGGCAACAAAGGCGTCTCCGCAACCTACCGTATTCACAGGCTGAATGGTTGGCGGCTTCACCATATATGCTTTTCCGTTTAAAATAGCCAGAGCACCGTCACTGCCGAGTGTTATGCACACCTCATCAATGTCTTGATCCGCCAACCTGTGCGCTGCACGGGCCCATTCGCTCACTTTTCTTGGCTTCTGCCCCAGCCATTCGGCCAGCTCCTGCTCATTCGGCTTCACGAAATGGGGTGTTGCACTCAGCCCAATGGTGAAACTTGTTCCACCTGTATCCAGAAAGGCTCTCGCGCCTGCTGAACGAACAATACAAATCAGTTCTGCGTACAAAGTGTCCGGTGCACCTGGGGGTAAGCTTCCAGACATAATAACTGCACTAGACTGGATGGCGAGCTCCTGTACTTTTTTCTTGATCGCTTCAACTTCAGCTTCTGACATATTTGGACCCTGCCCAAGCAGCTCGGTAGAGCTACCACTGGAATCATCCACAATGTTGAGGCAGACTCGTGAGTCTCCCGCTGATTGGATAAAAGCAGTCCGTATCCCTCGTTCAGTCAGATTTCTCTCAATAAATACACCGTTATTGCCGGCAATAATGCCTGTAGCTGTGACTTCACCGCCGAGCTGCCGGATCACCTTGGCTACGTTATTGCCTTTGCCACCTGGCTCATTAACCTGTCTTGTCACCCGATGCACTTGGCCTACGCCAAACTTGTCAACGTACAACGTCCGGTCGATGGCCGCATGGAGTGTGACCGTGGTAATCATCGAACTACGCCGGCTTTGCCAGTGCTTCCGCATAACCGTATTTTCTCCATGGCAAGCCGTTTAACTGCTTCCTTCGCCGGAGCCATGTATTTACGTGGATCATTCTCTTCTGGATGGATTAGAAATACATCTTTGATAGCTTCGGAAAAAGCAATACGCAGCTCTGTGGCTATATTTACCTTGGACATCCCCAGTGCAACCGCCCGATGAATCTGTTCAGCTGGTATGCCCGAACCACCGTGCAGCACCAAAGGAACCGATACTCGATTCGCAATGGTTTCAATTCGTTCAAAATCTATGTTCGGCTGTCCCTTATAAATACCGTGTGCGGTACCGATTGCTGGAGCCAGTGTAGTTACACCAGTACGTTCAACAAACTGCACGCAATCTTCCGGATCTGCTAGGGAAGCATGCTGTTCCTCGACGACAATATCGTCCTCAACGCCGCCAACCTTACCAAGCTCAGCCTCCACGTTTACGCCAGATGCCTGGGCAACCTCCATCACTTTACGGGTTAGGTTCACATTTTCTTCAAAAGGATACATGGATGCATCGATCATAACGGAGGTATAACCTGCTCGTATGCATCGGATAATCGTTGAAAAATCAGTGCAGTGATCCAAATGAAGTGCGATGGGGATATCCGTCAAGTCCGCTGCGGTTTTAGCCGCATGAGCAATGTAATCTGGTCCCAAGTGGTTGACTGTGCCCACCGTAGTTTGAATAATGAGCGGTGATTCGGTTTCTACAGCCGCTTCAACGACAGCCTGAAGCATTTCCAGGGTATGAACGTTAAATGCAGCGATGGCGTATTGATCCCTGCGAGCTGTTTGCAGCATTTCAGTGGACGAGATCAGTGGCATATCCATTCCCCCTTTTAAGGTTTCGTCGTTACATAGCGACGATTTGAACGATCCTGCACCTCCCTTCACGGGTCAGATGAGTATGGGAAACATTTGATAATATCTAGCTTGTGATCATAATAATCTTTTTATTTGATTAAATCAATCATTATTTTGGAAAACTATTGCAATTTAGAGGGATATAAAGGCATAATTATGATTAACACAATCATCAAACTATATATTTGATCGAAAAGATCACAAACTGAAGTTATCAATCTAAATCATTCCCGGGAGGTATTTTTATGAGTTTGACGTATCGTGAAGTAAAAGAACAATATAAGGCCCTACAGCAGACCTACAACTATTTACTGGCCAAGCGCACGGAATTTACTGCCTTTGTCCAAGCTCAAGCGATTACCTCCGTAACCTTTGTTGGCGCCGGGTCCAGCTATTGCTTGAGCGAAGCGGCCGCTTTTTCCTTCCGTTTGCGTGCTGGCCTGCCTGCAATGTCACTTGCCGCTGGTGATCTCATGCTCCATGCAGAACGCTATCGTCCCATGCTGGAGGGTAGCCTGATCATAGCGCCGTCACGATCTGGCAGTACGAGTGAGGTCGTTGAAGCATTGCGTTTACTTCAGTCCGATCAACGTATTCCATTATTAACGATTTCTTGTGTAACGGGCTCGCCGTTATCCAAAAACGCTGATTTCCCTC
Organism: Paenibacillus sp. RU5M; assembly: GCF_900221055.1. NCBI lineage: Bacteria > Bacillati > Bacillota > Bacilli > Caryophanales > Paenibacillaceae > Paenibacillus > Paenibacillus sp. RU5M. The sequence continues at coordinate 227,565 of NZ_OBQM01000006.1, forward strand.
TGGAACTGCCCTGGGCTTTCGACCATAGCGTTTGCCAGACCCGCACAGTAACCAATCTGTATGCAGCCAATCTGCTGCTTGCCGCTTTTCTTGCTGGTGATGAGGAGCTGATTATCGATATGCAGGAAGCGATTCATCAAGGTGAAGCCTACATGGCACGTGTAGAGGACAGCATCCGCCGTGTCTCCGACTTCAATTGGACGAATACAGTCCTGCTTGCAGACGGTGAACTACAAGGCCTGGCAGCCGAGGGTGCCATCGCTTTGACCGAAATTGCCAAGACACAAGCCCACGCATACCATCTTCTTGACGTTCGGCACGGCCCGATGGTCACCGTGGGTTCGGATACTTTAGTGATTGCTGCCTTGTCGGACAGCGGTATTGAGCATCAACGCAATCTGTTGAGGGATATTAAGGAGCGTGGAGCCACCATTATTACATTTGCCGATCGGGCGATGGGCATCCCGCAGGAGTTCATCGACCTTGAAATCACAACTAGTCATCCGCTTAATACAGCGGTGCGGGGTATTCCTTTCATCTTCATCTCGCAAATCGCTGCTTTGGCTAATGCCGAACGCCATGGTATTAACCCGGATCAGCCCGATGGGCTGGTGGCCTGGGTCAAGCTATAAAAGATAGCTTTGTTCTTTCAATTGGCTTGGAAGGTTGGAAAAGGGGAATTTCAGAGGGAGATTCAAAGACTTCTATTCAGCAGAATAGAAGTCTTTTACTTGAAGGTCAAAAATCAATTTCATGCGTCCCGTGAGATAATTAGGCAAACATTTGATATGAATGATATAACGCTAGAATGATGATTTGGTACATAATAAACCTATAAGAAGGAGGGCTTTAACATGGAAAAAGTAATACTTAACAATGGTGTGGAGATGCCCATTATGGGTTTTGGTGTTTATCAAATTGCAGATCAAAATGAATGCGAACAAAGCGTTTACGATGCCATTATGGCAGGATATCGCCTGATTGATACAGCTGCCTCATATCTGAACGAAGAAGCCGTTGGTCGAGCCATTAAACGAAGTGGTGTCCCAAGAGAAGAATTATTTATTACTACAAAGCTTTGGGTTCAGGATACGGGATATGAAAACACTAAAAAAGCATTCCAAAAATCTCTGGATCGATTGCAATTGGATGTGTTGGATCTGTATTTAATTCATCAGCCTTTTGGCGATGTGTACGGCTCTTGGCGCGCTATGGAGGAATTGTATCGTGAAGGAAAGGTCCGTGCTATTGGAGTTAGCAACTTCCAGATGGATCGTCTGATCGATTTAATCATTCATAATGAGGTAGTTCCTGCGGTAAACCAGGTTGAAACACACCCTTTCTATCAACAAATCGAAAGTGCTGCTTTTATGAAAGAAAATAATGTTCAGATTCAATCCTGGGCGCCTTTTGCTGAAGGAAGAAATGATCTTTTCCAGAATGATGTATTGCTATCCATTGCGAAAAAGGTGAATAAATCTGTTGCACAGGTCGTTTTACGCTGGTTGACACAAAGAGAAGTCGTTGTCATTCCGAAGTCAGTTCGTAAAGAGAGAATTGTTGAGAACTTCAATATCTTTGACTTTGAATTAAGCCAAAATGATATGGAATCAATTACTGCATTAGATACGAATCAAAGTCTGTTCTTTTCTCATAACGACCCAGAAATGGTGAAGTGGCTCGGTACACGTAAACTTGAAATCTGACCCTTTCTATCGATAAAAAAGTCGCCATTTCTGGCGACTTTTTGTGTTCATGCCCTATTGAACTGTTTACTACAATCCAATAAACATATTTCTACTGAACGGTCCCCAATTTCCACCAGTGAATCCGGATCTCCCCTCCAAATTGACAAAGCATGGAAGCAAAATATAAAGAACACCCATAGTCGCGTTAACATTGAAGGTTATAACAAATCTCGTTTTGGAATTATTAATAGGAGCGATCATCCCCCGATCAGCACGAATCGAATTTTCTTTCCCGATGGCTTCTCCCATTCCTAGACTGGCTATATCTGATGGACTAGCCATATTACTTCTTATCCAATAGTTCGATATGTTTGTTGCGGATGCTAAATCCGCTGGCTGATCGTACGTCACTACAATCTGATTGGATGCGACTTGCCTAACCTCCACAACTACAGGATGAGGAGTCATAGCTTCCCTTTCTCTCCCGCCCACGTTCTCGATCCAATAAGGATGTGATGTATTCGAATGATGATTAATTGACATTAGATTAATTCCCTCCATGACTGACTTCAATAGTCATTTGTCCTGAGATAATGTATGTAGGTAAATGACCAATGGTGTCTTACAAAGCACCCCAGATCACAACCAGCCATAGCTTCAAATCCTCAGCACCAAAAAATACACTTCACACAATGATAAAGTGTTTAGTGTATTTGGTGTTAGCCTATTACTCTAATATAATAATAGGGTTGACGAGTATATTAAATTACATTATTTATTTAAAATCGGTATTTCCCCTAGCAGGTTCTTCAAGTTGATTGAATCCCATGGCATATGCTCGGTAATACCCAATCCCACAACATCTGTTTCTTCCGACAATTCTTTGAGCAGATGAAGGAGCTGAGGAATTTGCAAGCTTCCCGCAGGAGAGTACGTATAAGGGCCTTCAGGATTAGCGAATAATAACGAGCGAAAAGCCTTAGGATCAAGCACATCTAGATCCAGGTGAATAGCCAGATGCTTAATGCCGCTTTCTTTGATCCACTGTTTGATGGATGCTGTACTTTTCGTTAATTCTTCGACTCCGGCAGTTTTAATGCCAAGTCTTTGAATCATTTCAGTATCTGATTCTGCAGTCGTTATACCTAATCGTTCAAACGCTTCTGAGATCACTTCGTCTTCCTGTTCTGTAGGTGTTGCCAACCCCGCGATAAAGACATTTTCAGGTTTTAGAGGGATTTTTACATGTTTTGCAAACTCTTCATCCCCTTCTCCCAAAAGATTACCCAGAGGTAACGTATGTCCGTTATCATAACCCGCGTAACCAACCAAATCACTGTGCGCGTCGATCCAGATTAAGCCTAATTCTCCATTATACCGTTCGTTTAAATAGGCAAACGGAGCTTGTTCGACCAAGCAATCCCCACCAAACATGACGATACGGTCAGGCTTGTGAGCATGAATAATATGCTGGGCTGCTTCCAATTGTTCAATGAGCTGTTTTCTCCCATTTACACCATCCTCGTTTTTCAGTGGGGTTCCATCATATGCTTGTACAGGAACTTGAATCAGGGGTTGATCATTATCAGGAGCCAGCCAGGCAAGCAGTTCCGCCCCAAAAGAGTAGTTAGGATTATTTCCCCCTTGCCATTGTGGCATTAACAGACGTATTGTTTTTTGATTCATGTTTTTCTCTCCTTTACTTCAAAGTAAGGTTAGTATAAACTGAACGCAAATCAAAAAGTAGTACGCACAATTATGACAGGTACTACCCGAAAGGATAGCATAAATATGAGCATGGCTGAATATCAAGGTAAGGTTAAACATATTCAAGATACGCCTTTTGGCTACACATTGTCTGTCATTGGCGGCAAATGGAAGATGGTCATCATTTATCTTTTAGCAGAAAACCAACCGGTACGCTTCAATGAACTGAAAAGACAAATTGGAGCGATTACGTTTAAAACACTGAGTTCACAACTAAAAGAATTGGAAGCGGATGGTATGGTCGAACGGAAAGAGTATCCACAAGTCCCGCCTAAAGTCGAGTACAGACTGACCGATAAAGCCGAAACGTTATTGCCCGTTCTGGAAGGTTTATGTGAGTGGGGAGTACAAAATCAAAGTGAAAGAGATGTGTTGGAGGATGATTAACTTTAGAAATAAAACCTATCGCTGTACCTCGGAAATTGTTATGAGCTTACTTAGCGGCAAATGGAAAATTTCTATACTCAATCACTTAACTAAAGGTCCCATTCGGTTTAATGAGCTTCAGCGACTTCTTCCGGACGCAACTCAACGCATGATTACAATGCAGCTCAGAATGCTTGAAAGCGACGGCCTGATTATTCGCAAGGTCTATCCGGTTGCACCGCCAAAAGTAGAATATTATTTGTCCGATCTGGGCGAGGAACTGGCCCCCATGCTACAGATGTTGTGCAAGTTTGGTACGACTTATATCGAGAAATTCCCCGACGAAGTATCCTGCGACAATGATGACTCTCGCCGCGACATCGCTAATGTAAATTAAAGTAGTCGTAATTAGACGGCAGCAGCTCTGTACGAGTACGCTGCCGTCGTCATATCATCTGTCACGAATGGTTTATAGCATTACAACACCAAAAATTGCGTTCCATACCCCTTCCCAGAAACCAAAGCTGCTTCCAGCTCCTCTTGATCTCCTTTGTCCACTAACACCACATTTTCGGGATACAGCTTGCCTAACAAAGCCCACTGTACAAGTTCATTTCCGCCTGTTGGTATGATATGGACTCCATTATCCGTATTTGTCACCAATCCGGAATGCGACAAAATGTCTGCTACCTGATGAATGCTGGTCGATGTTCGCTTCACAGTAGCATCCTTGGAATGGTTGTTCTTTTCAGGCCGATATGAAAATCGATGTCCCCTGAAGAGCTGACCGAGATCCACACTAGATTCTACACTAGATGATACATGACCTTCCCTCTCCAGTCTGAAACGCAAGGTCGTTCGATCTGAATCTGTATTCGGAAGCAGCCGTGCGATGGATGGAAGATCACTATGATCCTCTGAAATGTGAAAGTGATCCTTGCTGCCAGGTATACCCGTTCCTGCTTCGTCGCGTGGTGCAGCATAATAATCGTCATATTCATATTCGAAAGAGATGGCAACTAAATCTTTTGTATCTTCAGTCTCAATGGTTTGTACCGGATGCCACTTCAGAAGATAACGTGCAGCCGTACCAGCCGACTCTCCCAATCCAGCGGGCAACACAGTTCCCAAAGGATATTGAAAGCCGTAACCAGCAGAGGTCAAACTCGAGCTAAGCACACTCTGTGCATATTGAACAATCGCCTTGTGAGTTAATTCCTTCCCGAGCAATTGAGTTAAAAAGACCTTACGGGCAGGCTCCAGAAAACGTAATCCTTTGAATTGCGTGTGTTCCATGACTTCAAACGGTACTTGTTCCCAATTGGCAAAGGGAAGTAATGCATCCCGCAGCAATACAAATTGGTGCAAGTATTCATTATATAACTGCATAACTCTTGGTCCCCCAGCGGGACCCCAAACCTGAGCAATAGTTTCCGGTATCAGGGTATGACCATAGCAATGACTTCTAAATTCCAGCTCTCCTAGGGTTTCCGGTCCATATTGCGCCAGTGCCCTCTTTTCAGAATTAATCTCTCGTGCCCAGAGAACCAATTGTTCACCGATACGTGCCGCCTGTGCCGTAACTTCAACACCTGCCTTATCCTTCAAAGCCAAAGGTCCAAGCGGTAGTGATGAAAGATCACCGGAGATCGCCAAATTGGCCTGAAGGCTGTCCAATAACACCGAAGGATTACCTTCTATCGGTTCGCCCAGCTGAACCAGTATCGCCTCAAGCAGTTTATCCAGCTCTATGACGACCTCTTTTGCTCTATATATGCCATTAGGCAATTTCCAATCCAAAGCCGCATTCTCTCCTGGTCTAATTGAATCCTGTGGATATGTGCCAATGAGAGACTCCACATCTATTGCGTTTCCCCATACGATCCGTTTATCTTTCAAGTGAAGTTGATACGCTGGCATTTTTCCCACCCCTTCAGTACGATTTTTATATTGAACGACAATTCAATTTGCCCTTCGAATGTTAGATTATCAGGTGCCCTGATCGTTGAATAGTACGCACTTTTTTGTATGATCCGATCATTTTTGTGTCGTAGGATACTTTTTGATCCTGCAAAATAAAGGGTCGATTTGTACGACAAACAATGCATCACCTTTCTGATCCTGTGCATTAGAATGAAATACAAGCATTTCAAAAAGAGATGCCCCAGCTAATCTGCATTAGCGTGGGCATCTCTTTATGTTCAACGACCTACTTTGCAGCATATAGGGCCGTCTTAAACTATTTGGGTACTTTACAACGTTTCGACTATTCTCCGCGAACAACACGAAACCCCTGATCCGGACCAAAACCATTTGCATCAAATTTGCCTCGAAAAGCGATCTCGTTATTGTTGACACCACCGATCCAGCCCCCGCCTTTTATTACCCGAAATGAAGCAATTTGGCTCTCAGCATCGCTGTACCAGTCCCAGCACCATTCTCTTACATTGCCAGACATATCGTAGATTCCAAGCTCGTTGGGCTGTTGGGTACCAATCGATTTGGTTTTGGTTTTGTTGCTCTCTATGGCAGGCCAGTTCCAGTCTCCAGTTAAGATTTTGTCCCCGGCGTTCTTCCAATACCATGCGACTTTGTCGGCGTTGTTGCTGCCGCTGTATGTGTAATTCTTGCTCTCCTGACCTCCGCTTGCGGCATATTCCCATTCCGCTTCTGTAGGCAGTCGGTAACCGTTAGTTCCCTCATTAATCGTTACTGTCCATTTTATATTATCGTTATCATTCTTATTATTCTGGTCTTGGGTATCCTTATCGATGTTGTAATGCGGCTTCAAGCCCTCTTGTATACTTCTTTGATTGCAATACTCTACCGCATCATACCAACTCACCATTTCTACCGGTAATTGATCTCCTTTGAATCCGGAGGGGTTATTTCCCATGACATCTTCCCACTCTTTTTGAGTTACCTCATATTTCCCGATATAAAAGTTAGACAGGGTCGCATTTCTTCCAGCAAAATTGGACTTGTTGTTCTTAAACGTTCCACCTTGCACGAATACAAGGTTATCCTCCGGTTCGGGTTTATCCTGCGAACAAGCACTCATCACTACCATTATTGCTATTAAAAAGAACATTAATAGCTTTCTCATTGAACAATCTCCTTTAAACTAATGGGAAAATAATTGGCTATGATACCTATCATTTCGTATCCGGCAACGTCGAAGGCCATTTGTCTGGCTGAAACGGCCTTCAACATATCCGGACTGAAAGTAGAACTGAGGAAAAGGCATTGAGCCTGTCCTTAATGCATAAAAATCTGTTTTACTTACGTTAAATGGGGTTGCTTACCGTGGATTACTTACCACACCGTTACGTTGGAACTTCCACTGCTTTGATATCCTTCTGTCGCTAACACCTGGTATGACCAACTGCTACCCAGATTCATTCCTTTACTTGCCCATGCGTTCACATGGTTGCTGAATGTAATAGCGGAGTTAACTCCGGTCGCTCTCTTCGATTGTCTTACGCTCCAGTACTGGGCAAAGGTTTGTGTACCGTCAATGGAAGGTGCATTGTATCGCATCGTTGTATAGATGTCATATGTTCCTCCGTCACTGGTGACAGTACCTTTAAACGTTCCTGTTGGTCGGTAAGTGCCCCAGCTATCTACAACGTAATATTCAATAAGTGCATTTCTTGTCCACCCGTAGAGTGTCAAATAGCCATTGCCGGATGGAGACCAAACCCCAGCATTATAGTTAATTGTCCGGTTTGGAGATCCAACATTCCAGCCTTTACCAACAACAAAGTTCCCCGTATTTTGCCATGTCACACTGTAATTTCCGCCCGACCCATTCACAGCATTAACCGTACCGCCGCCATCGGTCCAATTCTGCCAATAATCTGTCGCTGCACTTGAGGTTGCTGCAAACACGCCAAAACTCATGGAAGCCGCAAGAATGACCGTCAACATTTTTTTGCTAAATTTAAACATACTCTACCTCCCAATATGATTGTATTTGCCTTATCGACTGCTTTCGTCTGATTCTCGGTTGAAGTTCTCAATTACCATTTGATGCAATTCTTTTTTTACTTTTACCTCCTTTCTGACTAAATTATAGAATGATAGCGGTTACATAAAAACCTGACAAACTAAAGATTAATCTCTAATATGTTTAGATTTATGTCTGTTTTCCTTCTAAAAATCGACTTCTACCTACAGGAAAACAAATATGCAAAAAGCCGCCCAGAAGGGCGGCTGTGAAAGTGATGCTGAGGATATTAGTGATGGATAGACTACACATTAATAAATTATTTTAGCATTACGGACCAGTCCGGGTCTTTGTACCTTTTATCCACTACACGTCTTACCAGGATAAGTTCCTCCGGGATGTGGTCTAACCCCATAATTCGATATTCATAAGGCTGTTGATGATTGCGATCCCCCATGCTAATAAACCCCTCTCTCCAATTATCGGTAAGCGTATTTTTTAAAGTTGACGCTCCCCTCTTATTAACGTCATACTGCTTGCCTGCTGAATCGTATGCTTTCCATTCTTCATTGTTTATTTCGTTATCCATTTCCCCGTAGAACGATACGGCTGTTTCAAATGTGGCATCAGGGTTTTGTGAGTCCTCAAGCGACGTCCCAACCAACTCTATGCGGTCTGTTAATATTTGAAAAGATTTGGGTTCTATCAGCTCCGATGGCCTAAAGGAAATTCTGCTACCGTCTGTTTCCGCGACCGAGTAACCATCCAAAATAAAACGATATGGTTCATGCTCTGGCAAGTACTTGAAAATATAACTCCAACAAATCTTCCCGTCTCCAATGACTGCATAATCAGTAGACATCAGACTAACCATGTCACCATTCTTTCTCGAATTTACCGAATGAATTTCTTCATTCTCTTTAGTTTCAAAGTGAAAGCTCAACATCTGCTTTTCCCATAAATCACCGGGTGACCTTGCCATTGCAGCATCATTAAGTTCAGTCTCCAGTTCAAAACGAACTCCTTGCACCATTCTCGTTAACCTCTTTAAAGTGACTGTCATTCCGTGTGGCGTTGTGTAGCTACCAGACAATTCTTCTATTTTCGTTTGCTGGTTAGCCTCTCTCATATCTATATCAAAGCTAAAGTTCCAATCTCCTTCAATGGAAGGCTCATTCTTGTTGCCAAGCGTCTCGATATTCCCTTCTATCGTAATCTTGTCTGTCTCCAATGGCTCATTGAAGAAAGCAACCATATAATAAAAATCATTTGTGTACCCCATATCGTACATGGTGTCCAAGTCTTTACCGTTAGCATCTTTAATTGTAATGTTGTTCAGATCTCCAAGGAGTAACTTATGGCGATCGTGCTTACCTTTTTTATCAAAGAGTTGAAGAGCCAGCGTCACTCGGGTAGGGTCTGCAACTGCTTCATCAATTACCAGCGTATAACCTTTGTCCTTGACTTTAATGTGAGGATTATGCACTAGTCCCAATTCTTGTGCCCGCAAAAGTCCAATATCCGGGTTATCCTTGGCAAATAAAGACCGGATCATCTCACCAAATGTTGGTACGGAATAAATCGAAACCGCTCCTAGGATGAAAAAGAGGGCTAAAGCTGCTGCTGCCCATCTCCATTTTTTATGGGGATATTTCTTTTTTACCTTCTGCTCCGAAATGGAGGAAAGTGCGTTATCCATAGCAAGTTGTACTGTATCTGGAATGATCAGGTCTTTTCTTTTAGCATTTAATAATTGCTTAATCTCACGGTCAACCGGATCATGAAAATTCATATTTGCCCTCTCCTTCCCCTAGAACGAGCTCTGATAATTGTCGTCTGGCCCTGAATAACCTTGACTTTACTGTTCCTTCAGAAACTTCAAGCACTCTAGCTATTTCCTTGACCGATAAGTCCTCGATATAAAAAAGTGTCACGATGGTTTGAAGCTGTTCATCCAATTCGTCAATTACCTCAAACAGCTCAATTTGTTCAAAATCCCCCTTATAAGATGTCTTTCTCATATCATAAGGGACAAGGGATACTCGCTTTTTTTTCTTAATAATCCGATTACACTCATTGATTAAAATCCGAATGATCCAAGTTTTAAAATAAGTTGGCTCTTTCAGTGTATGTACATTAGAAAAAGCTTTAGCAATGGTCTCCTGTATCGCATCTGCACAATCTTCATCCGTTTTAACGATTGATCTTCCTATAACAAATAGGCTTTGTTGAACAGCACGTATTAAAAATACAAAAGCTTCCTTATCTCCTTGTCTTGCAAGTTCGGCTTTTTCTGATAAATCCACCAATGCTCCCCCTTTCCTTCATTTCTTCTATTGATTAGATCATCCTATACTTGGTTTGGTTCACGAGAAAACAATAATCTTTTTTTTCAATTCTACCCCGTATCTTTTTAATGACTTGATTCGTTTACAAAGAGATACTATTTCTTTCTACGGAGGATTAATATTATGGAAATTTCAAAGGGAGTCGAAATGCTCCATCTGGACTATCATGGGAATGTGATACACCCTATTCTTTTAAAGGATCAAGAAATGACTATTCTAATAGACACTGGTTTTCCAGGTCAATTTAAGGATTTACGTGTGGCAATGGAGAAGGCTGGCGTTTCAATAGACCAATTAAATGCAGTTATTTTGACCCATCAGGATGTCGATCATATAGGGAATCTACCGGAGATTTTACAGACGCGTGGCAACGCTGTTTATGTATATGCACACGAATTGGATAAGCCGTACATCCAAGGGGAACTGCCTCTGATAAAAGATGGTCACCTGGATAATCCGCCAAAGGGCACAGTAAACCATACTTTAATAGATGGTCAGGAACTGCCGTTTTGCGGCGGGATTCGCGTTATTCACACGCCTGGACACACACCCGGTCATATCAGTCTTTATTTGAAGGAAAGTAAAACTCTCATTGCCGGGGATTCCATGTACAGTGTAGAAGGTATACTTGGTGGAATTCACGCCCCGACTACACCGGATATGAACGCAGCAAAGCTCTCGTTGAGAAAATATGCAGATTTCGATATTACATCTGTCATTTGTTACCACGGGGGATTAAGTAATGTAAATGTGAAAGATCAGATAGCAGCACTCAACCAAGATTAAATTTTCAATATACACTATCGGTGAGTATTATTCAGTTATTTTAAAACCAGACTGCTCATTTTGCTGTCATTATAAATCATAAAGACGCTTCTTCAGGTGCTCGCCACCCGTGGGAACGTCTTTTTTCGTTGAAGAGAATAAGCAAATCATTGGACATTTTTGTTGCAAACCCATAATTGTTCGTATACAATAAAACAAATTAGTTGTTCTATAAATATAGAACAAGAAAGAACAGGGGGGAATTCGAGCTATGAACTACAAAGTGGAAGTTGATTTCGCGCCCATTTATGAATGTGTAAGCAGCCTGACGGTTTTCATGAGTAAACAGAATCATAATGCTCTGGATGCTGGAAAACTATGGGTCAGAGAAGTACAAGATCGGTTCGCACCTGCCAAACTACAACAAATGCGGGAGACGATGAAACTTGTAGATGATTTTAGCCTTGCACCTTATATTTGGAGTTGTCCCGGTGAACGCTCAGTGAGTAGTTTTTTGGATTGGCTTGAAGACCTAACCACGGGCCAGCTATATGACATCGCTGCTAATGTGAAGTTGTCCGTTCCCTCCAATCTCCCGGAACTGCGCAGCCGGACATCCGAAGCGCTGCGTGAATGGGATACCCACTATTTCAGCCAAATTGATTCGGCGATTATCGAAGGTCTCGCCTTAGAAGCTGAAACCAGACGGTCCAGTTTAAACGGAACCAATGACTTAGAGGTCTATGAGGAGGCAACAGAAGGTATGCGTCTATACCCCACCCCTCTGCTCAAACAAGTGATTCTAATCCCTCAATATCATGCTCGTCCCTTTGTCACCTCAGCCATCTTTGATGAAGTGATTTTCACAAGTTACTCTGCCGATATTCTCCCACCAGCAACGGGTCGGCCTGAACATCGGTTGTTGCGTCTAACGCGAGCTTTGTCCGACGAGACCAGATTATATATCCTCCGCCTGTTGGCTGGAAGGCAGTTAACATTCACTGAGATCGTTAGCGAGGTTAAACTTTCTAAAAGTACGGTTCACTACCACCTGATTTCATTAAGGGCAGCGGGGCTTGTCATCGTGCATTATAACCAGAAAACGACCTCTTACAGCTTGCGTTTAGAAGCTCTCAACAAGCTTTCGGAACAGATTTCAGCTTATATTGAAGAATGATGATCATGCCCTTTAACCTACGCACACGGAGGAACACTCATGCTTAAGCGCAGTTATTATGGTTTACTAGCGACTGTCACTCTGAGTTCATTTGGTGACGTATTTGGTCTTCTGGCTATGGAATGGCTTGTCTATGAAATAACTGCATCTAAGATGGCCATGGGTGCGATGGCACTAAGCTTTAGCATTCCAGAAGTGGCCATTCGGTTGCTCGGCTCGCCGTTAGCCGATCGGTTACACCGAGGGCGGTTCATGGCAGTGCTTGCTTCTGTTAGGTTGCTTGCTCTCTTATTACCGCTGAGTCTGGGACTCGCAGGACACTTGCAATTATGGCATCTTTTCCTGGCCGCAGGACTAAGCGGGGCATGTTCTGCCCTATTCATGCCCACCGCAATGGCAATTATTCCCGGAGTATCAGATAAACACAAATTGGTGCGTGCATTCGCGGTAATCGACGGCTGCCGTAATGCAGCTGCTTTGTTGGGCCCAGCCTTAGCCGGAGCTCTTACTGCCGTAGCTGGGGCGTTGCCAACGCTGGGCATCAACGCCGTTTGTTACACCGCCGCCATTGCCACGTTGCTCTATCTGCCCACAATGCAGAAGCCAGTAGCAGCTAAGTCCTCATTTTCAATTAAGGCTTATTTCAGAGATATCCATGAAGGTTTCTCCTTTTATCGTAGTTTCCCGGCCATGCTTTCGATTATGGGAATGGTTTCGATCAGCAACATGTCTTCTGTAGCGATCTGGACGATGATGATTCCTTTTGTTCGTGAAGTGTTAAATCGGGATGCCGCTGCTATGGGTACACTCACCACTGCTTCAGCATGTGGCACATTAATAGGACTTTTGGTCATCTCGTGGATGGGTGAAATCAAAAGACGACGGACAGTTATGTTGTGCAGCCTAGCCGCCATCGGGCTTTTTAACGCCTTACTGGGCCTATTCCCGAGTTATCCGTTTGCGCTCGTTGCCTTATGTGCCGCTGGTGCAGCAGGACCTTTCTTTGGTTCTCTCAGTTCAGCTTTGCATGGTACACTTGTCCCCGGACCTCTTCAAGGCCGAGTCAACTCAATACGGTTCCTCATTGGTGGCGGACTACAGCCTGTAGGTGCTTTTGCAGGTGCAGCGGTTGCAGAACTCTATGGTCTGCCTTTCTTATTCTTGTCTTTGGGTCTGCTCCCCTTGCTTTGTTCGGTCGCCGCAGCTTTCCTTCCCAACCTGAAGAATTTAGATGGTGATTTATCTGCTTTACAGAATAGAACACAATTCAATTCTCATAACAAGGTAATTAACACATTATAGAAATATCATTTTTCTAAAATAGGTGAATCTCTGGATTAGTTGTGTGTATCCGCTATAGCTGACTTGTAATCTACAAATCGGATACACACCGCACAAAAAAGAACGACAATCCCGATCAAGGTTTTGTCGTTCCTCATTCATTTAAATTTTCTTTCCTATATCTTCTACGCTACAGCAGTTCGAACTGAAGCTGAGGTTCTGTTATCTCAGTTTTCCCTTCCAGCTGTACAGCGCCATATCCCAATTCCAGAACCGCAGCAATTCGCTCGTTGCCTAACAGGCCAAACTTTTCAGCACGACTCCGGTCGTACATCCAGTCATGCAACGTACTGCGCACACCCAGGCCCTGTTCATGGGCAAGCAAACGAAAATTTTGGATCAGACAGCAGACAGCTGCAAAGTCCTCTTCCCGCTTATGATGATCCGCCTCTTCCTTCACCAGAACCAGAAGATACGCTGGAGCGTGCTCCTGCATTCCCTGCATGAGTTTCCCATTACGATTATCGGCAAAAATAAATCGCCACGGCTCACGAAGTCCATCATTTGGCGCCCACACGGCGTGATTGAGCAATTCAAGGATTAGCTCCTGTGATACCGGTCGATCCAAAAAATATTTCGGACTGTGTATGCCCCCTTGCAGATCGGACAATTCCATATTTACATCCTCCCTTCTACGTAGTCTGACCCTGAAATACAGTCCACTTTTGCTCAGCTGGTGTTCTTTTCCGGCTTCTTGGCGCTTTGTCGTAATATCCCATATGAAGAATGCCAACAAATCTTTCATCCTCACGCAGTCCAATTCCTTTGAAAAAGCCTTCATTCTGAATCATGGACTCTGTATCCCACAGCATTCCTAACCCTTGTTCCCATCCCAGCAGTTGGAAGCTCTGCATCATCCCGCAGGCAGCCGCATAATTGCGATCATTGGTCAGACGATCCGGTCCTACAGTCGACATAACAATGACATGAGCAGGAATATCGGTAAACCTCTTTTTAAACACATCCAGCAGTTTTCCCGGAATCAACTTGCCGAGCTTGCTCTGCGACATCTGTTCCAGCATGCAGTCCACCAACCGTTTGCGTGCTTCGGGGGTTCCGGCATAAACGACACGCCATGAGCCAGCTTCAACAGATGGTTGAAGCCGCGTAGCCTTGTGCAGCAATTCAACAACCAACTCCTTTTCCACCGGTGTAGAATTACATTTACGAATACTTCTGCGTTTCCTGATCAATTCTGCCAGACTCAAGTGTTTCACTCTCCTTCAGTTTATCTGGATTCCATATCCATGCTGCTGTCTTGAAGAAATTGAAGTATTATTTTCAGCTCCGGTTCCGAATATTTGTCCAAAGAACGATAGAACCGTTCAGCCTCAAGTACATGTAAACGTTCATGCAGTTCAAAGATCTTTTTGCCTTGTGGTGACAACCGGAAATAGCTCTCCTTTTTGTTGTCATTCATTTTCGTACGTTTGACGAATCCTTCCTCCAGCAGTTTGTTGCCGATCTTGGTAATACTCGCTTTGGACAAATTCATCGCCTCAGCAATCCCTGTGTTGTTAATAGGCTCATGCTTGCCAATGCAATCTATCATATGAACCGCGGTCAAATGCTGAGGGATTTTGTCCATGCTTTCCCGCTGGGCGATACTTAGAAAATGTTCAATTTCCGTATCCTTGTGATTCTCATATACATGTAAAAACCGGATAAATTGGTCATACAGTAACTGTTTTGTTCGATCGTTTGAATCCATTCTTCAATCGCTCCTTATTTACTTTTAAACAATAAAAAAACCTTGAATGATTAAACTAATTCAGGAAATTAATCTGAAATAGTTTACTTGTCAACAATATATCATGAGTGAGAACAGTTATCAACTATTTCCTCTGGTAAAAGAAAAAAATTAGAATTAAGCCCTAGGCTACCTTACTGCTTGGGAAATGGCATCTTACATACAGAAACATTTTCTATTTTGATAACGTCTACATATTCAAATAATTAATCCTTAGTGGAGGAGCCTATGTTTAAAAAAATCACTATTTCCTTGCTGACAACGACTCTGCTCATCCTGCCGAGCTTTGCGGCTACCGGGGAAGCTGCAAACCAGTACATCACAATGGATACTGGCATGCTACAAAATAATCGTGTTCTAATTCCGTTACGGGCAGTGTCCGAAAACTTGGGAGCGGAAGTTAACTGGAACAAAGAACTAAAAAATATCACCATGACCAAAGGTGAAACGACAATACTTTTGACCATTAACTCTAAAAAGATACTGGTTAACCAAGAGGCAGTTTCTCTGGATGTTCCTGCGGAATTAAACGATAACACCACCTATGTCCCGGCGCGGTTTATCAGTCAAACTTTAGGCGCTGACGTGCAATGGAATCAACAAACCAGCCAAGCAACTATTACTCTTGATGGTAAGCAACTACAGGTAACGATGGCAAAACCCAAAGTGCAAGTGCCCAATACAAAGAGAATAACGGCCAAACAACAGCAAATCTTCGTTGACAAATTAAATGAAGCGACAAATCTGTCGTCGATTAAGCAAATTCGGACGTACTTTAGCACCTATTTTACAGATCGTTTTATCAATCAAATTATTCAGGATAAAGGGCTGGAATATGACTTTAAATTCAAAATCATTAGCCAATCCAGCCTGACTTACCCTGACAGTAATACAGCTAGATTAAGTCAATACTCGGGTTCTAGTTCCGTTTACGGTAACAAGGAAACACTCTACCGAAGTGCCACACTCGTCTATACAAATAAGGGCTGGAAAGTAGATCGTGTTGAATTTTCATTAATAGACGAGATACTTAATCCTTAAGATCATCTCTCTCTATAAGAGAAATCCATTAACTATTGAACAATTTTGCTTTTTCAAGTACTATCAATCTAAACAATTTAAACGATCATATGTAACTGGCGAACACGGTGAACCGTGAGGGAGCATATGGTTTTGTAATAAGCCGTACGCCTGGGCAGAGGTAAGGAATATTTATTTCCTTGCCTCTTTTTTATGTTGAAAGGGCGATGTGAAAATGAGTACTGACAAACTGATCTTGAATGGACAAACGGTAGCAGATTTTATGAAGGAAGACATGGCCTCGAAGGTTGCCATTCTTAAGGAAAAAGGCATTCAGCCTTGTCTCGCTACAATTCTCGTCGGAGATGATCCTTCTTCAGCGACTTATGTGCGTATGAAAGGAAATGCTTGTGCTCGCTTAGGCGTGCAATCCATTAAGGTCGTTCTTTCTGCGGATACCACCACGGATGAATTAATTCAAGAAATAAACAAGCTAAATGATGACCCTTCCGTACACGGTATTTTGCTTCAGCACCCTGTCCCGAATCATATCGATGAAAGAGCAGCTTTTGATGCCATTAGTATCGAGAAAGACGTTGACGGTGTTACGACTCTCGGTTTTGCACTTAATGCTTTTGGAGACGCAGAATTCCCTTCCTGTACACCACAGGCTATTATGCGTATTCTGGATTTCTACAATATTCAGATCGAGGGCAAACATGCGGTAGTCATCGGAAGAAGTCCAATTCTGGGCAAACCTGTCTCAGCCATGCTGCTAAACCGGAATGCAACGGTGACGACCTGCCACTCCAAAACCGTGAACCTGGAGGAAATCGTGAAGCTTGGCGATATCATAATTGCAGCCGTCGGCAAACCGCTCTTTGTTAAAGGAGATTGGATTAAACCAGGTGCTGTCGTAATTGATGCTGGTTATAACAAAGGCAACGTCGGAGATGTGGATTACGAAGCTTGCTTTGTTCCTTCTTCAGCAATTACACCTGTACCAGGCGGTGTTGGTCCTGTAACGATTGCGACGCTCATCGAACATACGATTAAATCTGCCTACAAGCTGTCTGAAAATGCATAATTGAATTAGCCAAAAAACAAGGTCCCTCCAGTTGACGAGGGGCCTTATTTGTCTTTGATTAAGCACGAATTGAAAATAAGAAAATATATAGATCTTTTTTTCTCTTTTTACAAACGGACCATATCTATATTATTATGAACAAGGCTTAGGAAGGAGATAAACATAACTTGAAACCTTTAGTACAGCTCCTGCATTTTGGTTATCATCAGGCGATGAGTTGCATTTTTCCTGTGGCGATCTTTGGAACGTTGGCCCTTTCTAGCGTAATTCAGATACCCTTTCTTTATCGCTATGATGCCATTCTGCTTGTTTTATTAGCAGTACAATACCTTATGTACCGGAGCGGATTGGAAACACGTGATGAAATCAAAGTCATATGTATATTTCACGTGATTGGATTGGTACTGGAGATGTATAAGGTGTGGATGGGATCCTGGTCATACCCTGAGCCTGGTTATACCAAGCTCTTTGGCGTTCCCCTTTATAGCGGATTTATGTATGCAAGTGTAGCAAGCTTTATGTGCCAAATATGGCGCAGATTGCGTATGGACATGACAGGCTGGCCTGGGTTTGCATCTTCGGTTCTGTTAGGAGGAGCCATCTATATCAACTTTTTCACACATCATTTTATTCCCGATTTTCGTTGGTGGTTGACCGCTCTGGTATTTATTGTTTTTCGTAAAACATGGATTATCTATCGGGTACGATTAACTACCTATCGAATGCCGTTAACGCTCGCTTTTGTCATCGTAGGTTTTTTCATCTGGACTGCTGAAAATATAGCTACATTTTTTAACGGCTGGAAATACCCTGACCAGCATGACTCCTGGCAACTGGTCAGTTTTAGCAAGATCAGTTCGTGGTTCCTTTTGGTGATTATTAGTGTCATCATTGTGGCCCAACTGAAATATGTCAAAGCTAATCGAAAATATGAGTAGGAGGATACAATGGAAGACTTTATTTTGTGGTTGAAATATGTGTTATTAGGTATCGTACAAGGGGCTACAGAGCCTATTCCGGTTTCTTCAAGCGGACATTTGATTATCGTTCAACGACTGCTTGGCATGCAGCAGAACGGATTATCCTTTGAAATTTTGACAAACACAGCCTCACTGATTGCCATTATGTTTATTTTTCGGGAAGATATCAAAAAACTTATTGTAGGAGGCTGGCGATTTCTAGTCTCTCGCAATGCGGAGTACAGAGCAGATTTTATGTTTTGTCTATACATAATCATAGGTACCCTGCCTGCTGCGATTGGGGCTGTGCTATTCAAGGATAAAATTGAAGAAATATTCACTTCTGTCTATACGGTTGCGATTAGTTTACTGATCACAGGGGTTGCGCTGTGGCTTATTCGAAACCTTCGCGGGCGCAAAAGAGATGGGGATTTGTCTGCGAAAGACGCAGTACTGGTGGGTCTGGCTCAAGCGGTGGCTCTTATTCCGGGAATAAGCCGCTCTGGTGCAACAGTGATTGCATCTATTGCTGTCGGGATGAAACAAGAAACGGCGTTGAAATTTTCTTTTATGCTCTACATTCCGATCAGCATTGGCGGGGTAATATTAGGGGCTTCTGACATTGTAACCGATCCGCACCGAGCGCAGTTAGCTATACCTTACATTTTAGCGTTCATTACGACCCTTATCGTAACCTACTTTTCAATGAGATGGTTCATGGGAATTATGGCAAGAGGGAACTTGATTTACTTTTCATACTATTGCTTCGTAGTCGGAATTCTTTTACTTATTTTTTTGTAAACCCGAATTTTCCTTGTAACGTATAAGGGAACAACCCTAAACAGTGGGTTGTTCCCTTTTTATTGTCTTCCAGACTTGACGATCTCGCCCTACTCGCAGGTTCCGTACGAACACTCTTTAACGTTCTCCAAGAACCATGGCGCCCATGCCATTCGGATCATCCATTTGTTTATGGGTTACGATTTCTCCTTTATCGTTGAATCCCTTCATTTCATACGGAATTGTTGCAGACGAGGGCAGTGATACAAACCAGATTATGCTTTCCGGCCCCACCTCAACCAACTTGGCTTCGGCAACTACTGGTTTCTCATTTCCCTCAAACTCGACTGTTACACGCTGAATAGCCGGGTCTAATATATGTCCAAACAGCATAGGGAAAGGTGTCGATATGTGACTCAATTCAGGTATGCTCATGTAATCCAGTGCAGACGTGAATTGAGATGATTCACCAATGGAATATCCGCCACCCCATGCCCACTTCCATCCGAATATTATTTTCCGAGCATACTCCATCTGAAGATTGCTGTTATTTTCCTGACCCGTTTTTTGTTTGAACAAAATTATGCCGCCGTCTACCGGTTCTTGATGAATGATTTGTAATGAATCATCATTATTTCTAAACTTTCGGATCGCTTCTTCAGCAGTTTTTCCTATAGGAATATGCATGGTTTCACTCATTCCCATTGCTTTGGACATGCGCCGATCGGCTAGTCCGCCAGGTCTGTCATTAACATAAACAAATGCGATGCACGTTATGAGCAAAAGTAAAATGACTATCGCAGTAATTCGAATGATTCGTTTTCTTCGCATTTTTGGCATTACGATGTCCATTCACTCCTTAAGATGACGATGACGACTATTCGCCCTGAACCGTAGATAAGGAAACAAGGACCGGACTAGCGAAATCGGAAGCTTCTTCCCCTTTGGGATTGTGAAGACGGAATAAAAAAGCGTCACCTTTTTCTGATTTCCAGACCATATAATCGTTTATCCCTTTTTCACCTGAAGCTTGAAGATATAGCTCGGCGAAACCAAGCAGGTGCTCAATCAACTCGCCACTATAATCAGTCACCGCACCGAATTTTTCCAAGTTCTCTTGACCAGTTGTCTTAAGCTTTTCCAGATCATAATCTGAGGGCAGTGGTTCAATATCCACATAGTAGTCCGGATTGCTTGTCAGCGACAAGCGGCCTTTGGCAGCATCAAAAGAAAACTTCTCGAACACGTACAATGTAAAACCTTCCCCTTGATGCAAGGTGGCCGTTTGTGATGAATTCCCCTCCCCTGTCATCAAATCAAAACTTTCTGTTTGCGGTCGTGTCGTTTCAGATGTTTCCTCATTTTCTGTGGTTGGAGCTGTAACCGACTCATTTGTTGGTGCTGATGGTTCAGAGGTTGCAGGCAGCTCTGTTTCTCCAGAGCAAGCTGTAAGTGCAACAAACATAACGAGTATCGGGATTTTAATAAAAACAGAACGAAGTTCTTTCAATTGTATCACTCCTTACAAGTTTAATGGTCAATATGTTATTACCCATGGAAGCGCATGGAAACCATACGATTGCCCCTACTCACTCCATTCTCCACCTGAACAATATGTTATGTTTAAAACGAAAAAAAGTCGCCATAATGGCGACTTTTTACGTAATTTAGATTGTACAGATTGTAAAATTAATTGAACTTATAGGTCCAAAATGCTTCTCTTCCAAACCGATTTCGGATTTGTTCATCGTCCAATTTCCCCTTGCCGACAAGTTCCGGCGCTTGGAATTGTGAACGGTGAGCTCGAATCGACGCCATTTTCTTGGCAAGGAATCCGCTCACGTCTTCAATCACATCCGCTTTCCCGATACTCTCTTCGTGATTGTTCGAGAATGCGCAGCAGTACACAATAGGTCTCTCCTCTGCGGGCAATCGACCAATCGTTCGCGTAACCGCGGCTCCGGTTGCATCATGATCGGGATGCACACTATACCCCGGATAGAAAGTAATGACCAGTGAAGGGTTAAGCTCCTTGATCAGGGCTAAGATGTGGCCATCTAGCAGCTCAGGGTCTTCAAACTCGATCATTTTATCATGAAAACCGAGCATCCTTAAGTCTTGAATACCAATCGCATTGGAGGACTCTATGAGTTCATCCTTACGGATTATTGGCAAGGTGACCCGGTTGGCAAATGGAGGGATGCCCATATTACGTCCCATCTCCCCTAGAGTCAGGCAAGCATAAGTGACTTGAGCACCGCCTTCTATGTACTTCGCCAACGTTCCCGAAGCAGTGAATGCTTCATCATCGGGATGGGGAAACACAACTAAAATGCGCTGATGTTCAATCTGTTTGTTATTCATGCTTATTTGATCCTCCGCTTTCATCAGAACAATTCCCGACTAAGTTGTAAAGCTACAACCAGCTTTCCTTGACTATCGTGACCAGCCAGAATGAGTCGTTCTTGTTCCAGCTCGTCAATGTGTGTAAGACCTTCAGCGTATATCCAGCCGTGAGTGGTTTTTAAACCAACTCGGTATGGGCCTGTGCCCGAGATAGATCCTTGCGTATATCGTATGACCGCATTGGAAATGAATGCCGACCCCGGATGCCTTGTGCTATCGAAGTGACTGGCGTAAGCACCTGACGTGAGTTCGAGGTGTAAATATAGGTCCTGATCGAGAAGTTGATTGATCCGGTGTTGGATGTCTTGAGGCTCTATTGGCTGCATGGCGGCCTCCTTTTTAATAAAAAGTAACGTTCTACATCCATTTTAACATATGTCCCGTGAGAATAAACATGGAATGAGTGAGCGAATGTTTGGAATACTCTCTATTTACTGTTTTCTAAAGAATCCTCTTCCTTCTGCACGGGTTCGGAGCACTCTCTTCTTAACAGGGCAATTTCATGTCGATAAGGTGCACTTTTATATTTTATTTTGCCAATCGACGGGGTCTCAAGCAGTTTCGGAATTGACACGAGCTGGGGATGATGTACGATATAATCCAAAGTCTGAAGTCCGATATGTCCGTGCCCAATGTTTTCATGGCGATCTTTCCTCGATCCCCGCACATTCTTGGAGTCATTGATATGCAGTACTTTTAATCGATCAAGGCCAAGCACCTTATCAAACTGCTCAAGTACCCCATCAAAATTATGAACAATATCGTATCCGGCATCATGAACATGACAAGTGTCCAGACATATGGAAATCCGTTCATTCCGCTGCACGCCATCGACAATCTGTGCCAGTTCTTCAAAGCTTGTTCCGCACTCTGTTCCTTTTCCCGCCATCGTCTCCAACGAAATCTGTACCTCCGGGTGATTATCGTCTTGTAATACTTCATTTAATCCCCGGATTATTTGTCGAATACCGATGTCCAATCCAGCATTTACGTGGGCCCCGGGGTGAAGAACAAGCTGATTTGATCCCAGCGCTGCCGTTCGTTCGATCTCGTCTCGCAGGAATTGTACGCTAAAATCAAACACCTCTCGTTTGCAACTATTCGCCAGATTAATCAGGAATGGAGCATGCACGACAATATTGGAAATGCCATGCTGCTTCATGTGCAAATGACCTGCTTCTATATTATATTGCGAAATAGATTTTCGTTTCGAATTCTGCGGTGCGCCAGTGTACATCAGAAAAGTAGATGCACCGTAAGAAGCGGCTTCTTTACTAGCCTGAAGAAGCATCTCTTTTCCTCCAAAGGATACATGCGATCCAATCAGCAGATCACTACTTTTCATCATTACCAACCACCCTCTCCTGTCGAATCCATCATTCAATTATCAATGAAATGGGTTGGATTGGCTAATGGGAAATGACGGTGATGAAGGAGATCAGAGGAAGGCATCATTTGGTCGCAATAGTTTATATCGTTTAAGGCAAAAAAGCCGCCAATTGGCGGCTTAATATGCATTCCAGTTCTCGTTACAACGATTTGCATTCTCAACGTTTGGCTTCCGGGTTCAGGGAGTAACCGATACGTTATTGAAATGCGTATGCTTGTTTGCCGTTCTAACACCGATTTTGCCATGCGTGAACGGATTCAGGCTGTTGTCCGTATAATCGATCTTCGGAGTAACCATATCATCCACATAAACTTTGATGTTTGTACCATTAACGGCAACTTTCATATGATACCAGGTATTGGTGGAATATGATTGCGCGTTGCTCTTGAGGAGCGCCCAATTATAATTCATCTTGCCCAGACTGACTCCGCTTGTGGTCAGATAGGCGTAATATCCTTGTAAAGCATCATAATTGTTCTGACCTCGTTCTGTGCCGTGGGATGGATTGGACACTCTGACAAGTAACCCCCCATCTCCCCCTGAGTCAATCATCTTAATATCCGCCTCGACCGTATAATCTGCCCATCCTGAATCTCCAAATGTAGATTTGGCAGGTCCGGTGCTCGCTGCACTGTATTCACCATTCTCTACAGCCCAGGTTCCTTCAAACCGTGTCCATCCATTATCGTCGCCGTCGTTAAAATTATCACTTACACTTGTCACATCAACATTCTTCTGAAACGTCATTCTTGAGAAATCAGCCTCGCCTGTTACGAATTCAACCTTTAATTCCCGTTGTCCAGCATTTAAATAAACCTTTTTCTTGGAGATATTTTTCCAATTATCCCATCCGCCCGTATTAGGTACATTGACGATACCCGTTAAGTCGGTCGAACCATCCCACACTCGGATCTGAGCCCCGTCCAACGAGGTAGCCATGCGAAAATCAATATCGTAATATCCACTTGACTCCACGTTTACTTTGTATTTATACCATTCTCCCGTCTGATTCCAGCCCAAGTTGTACAGTCCTTCGTTATTCAGGCGAATATCCCCGGCATCGGTACGATAAGCCCCGCCCAGGTTCCCAGCCGTTGTATCGTGATAAGCGACACCCTCGCCTCCTTTCATATAATGAACGGCCTCGATTGTGCCTGGAATCGGCTTGGAGGCATTCCATGCACTGCTTCCGTTCACATCATTGTTAAAAGCAGTATAGCCGAAGTCCGCATGTGTATCCTCTGTCAGAACACCAATTTTGCCTGCTCCTACATTGGCGGTACGCGTTGCTTTGAACATACCATCTACGTAGTATTTAAACGTTGATCCCGATTTTTCTATCCGTATGTTATGCCATTTCGAATAATTGAAGTCGGCAGGCAGATCGAATGTTTGCCAAGCCTGATCCACTCCGTTAATTCGGAAAAATGTCTCAAGTCTTTTGTTTTTCGAACTGATCAGCGCAACACCGTAATTGTTCTCATTCGTATAGGAGAATGTAGCGCCGTATCTCGGATTGGTGGACGTTCCCCGATTCATTTCCTTCATGTTAAATTCAGCCGTATAATCCGATGCGCTGCTCGAAGCCGTCACTTGTTTATACCAAGTTGAGCTGCCCATTGAATTTTGCCACATGAGTTCCTGATTGTAGATGCCCCAATTACCACCGTTCACGTTGGACCAATTACTTCCGATTGCAGTACGATCGAAGTAGTCATAGAAAACAGGCATTTCTGGATTGGGTTGATCCGTTGAAGTCGGACCTTGCACGATCATCTTGTTGTTATTCCATACAATTCGGTCCATGTTCAGATGCCGCAGCGGTCCAATGATTCCGTTACCTTCCAAATTGTGATACATCATATAGTGAGTGTCCAGATTAGGTCCTGTTACTACAGTGTTGTGTCCTAATCCCACGGTTGGACCCTCTGTACGAATTAATACCGGGTTTGTGCTATCAGTAACATATCCGGACCTCGGACCTGTCGTGCTAACTGCCACATCCACCCGATATCCTTTGCTAAATACGTGGTTACCTGTATAGGTCATATAGTATTTTCCATTTCGTTTGAAGACGGTTGAACCCTCAGTCCAGCCTCCCATCCCCACGCCTGTAGACGCACTCACTCCGATCTCAGTCGGACTGCTCATCGGTGCTGCATCTATGCGGCCCTGTGCTGCGTGATAGAAGCTGAACGAGCCATCATCGTCAATGAACACATTACCGTCAATCGACTTTCCAAGGTTGCCCGTTACTACATTGAAGGGTCCGGTAGGACTTGTGCTGCTCAGCACGTAATGTCCTTTTCCGGCAGGTGATGTATACATGTAGAACATGCCATTCCAGTAAACAACTTCAGGAGCATAAGCTCCGTGCGTAATGGGATCTGTTGCAGCTAATCCACGGTACGACCAATTCACCAGGTCTTTGGAGCTCCAGACTTTGACACCGTCGTCCGTATCTCTTGTGCTTACATACAGGTAATAGTATCCATTAAATTTCAATACATAGGGGTCCCCGAGTCCATATTGTCCCCATTCATCCGGTAACATTTGCGGATTTTGATAGGCTGTGGCAGGGAGTGGCACTGACGAAACCATTAATAAAATGACCAACAGCGTGAACATGAATCGACGACTCTTCCTCACATGATTTCCTCCTAGTCTGTTTTTTTGTTACCGCTTACAAATACATCAAGGTTCTCTACGTGCGCTTCTGTCTTACATCCGAAGAACTTGTTTTCTTCTGCACAACGGCTAACCGTCATAACCGTATGTACAGACATAATCGAGTCTCTTCATCGGGTGTTGAAATCTAGCATAAAGTAAGAAGTTACAAATAGAAATAACATTTCGTTGTCATTTATTTGGCATTTTGTTGGAAAAAAGTGCTTATTTTTTATTAGAACTCACTCGTTCATATTTACAAGAAAAAACCTCAGGAAAACTCTCCTGAGGTTTAAACGTCTATCCCGTTTCTTACGTATTAATCCAACAACGGGGTAACGGTGAGGCTTAAAAGATTGATCTCACCATGTCCACCTGAAATTTGGATTGTGTTAACATTACCCGGCTCCAAAGGAACGGTGATATTGGTGATTCCGCCGAACTCCTGCAAACCGCCAGTGGATAGCGCATTCAGCAAAGAATAGTCCTGGTCATTAATCGTCAGATGCAATTTGGCTAGTCGTTCACCAGTCGCATAATGAAGCTCAATCGATGCTCTTCCGCCTTCGCCTCCATCTATATTCTTAAACAAGGCGTACGCTTCTGAGGATTGAAGATTCCCGACCACGGTTTGACCGGATTGCAATGTCCTGATTTCAGCTCCACCAAAAACATGACAAGCTGCACCTGCATAAACTTTCTGTTGCCGTGCAGGAACCGGGGCTGGACCAACGGACGATACACCTTCCCTTGTCTGAACCACAGGTCTGATGGAACCATCTTCATCGAACTCCAGATAGTCGATACATACGCTACGCAGCGTACCTTCTCCAGAGATCGCTTGATTGTGATAAAAAAGATACCATTGCCCTTTGAATTCTACTACAGAGCCATGGGTCGTGGAACAGCCTGTCGGCTCCAGAAAAATGCCTCGGTACGTCCATGGGCCAAGCGGATTCTCGCTTGTTGCGTATCTCATACGGTTGTTGTCTTCCAGATTGTCCGCATAGCTAAGATAATAAAGATTGTTTCTTTTGAACACCCAGGCCGCTTCATGAAAATCCTCAAGTCCTTGCATTTCTGTCATGCCGTTCTCCAAGGACATCATGTCTTCATTGAGCTTGCCTCCCAGACAGACACTGCCGCCACCATAATAGATATAAGCGCTGTTGTCGTCGTCTACAATTACGCACGGGTCAATCAGTGCAAACCCGCCAAGTCCCTCGATATACCCTTGATCCGTAAAGCCATGCGCTGGATAGCGACTGGTGGCAACCCCGATCTTCCAGGAATCATTCCAGTTCGAATCACTTGGATGCGGATAATAGAAGTAATAGGTCCCATTCTTGTATGCACAGTCAGGCGCCCACATGAAGCCGCCCTCCGGTCTGCCCCAGGAAACGTCGTTTGAACGGAGTATTTCCCCTTCGTCCAACCAGTGAACCATATCCTCCGAGGAGAAAACATGATATCTGTCCATGAGATCGCATCCTCTGGCTGGGTCCATATCATGAGATGCGTAAATGTAAATTTTACCGTCGTTCCATACATGGGCCGAAGGATCTGCTGTATATATAGATGTGATTGCTGGATTCATGGATGTAGTCTTTTGGCGTGTGGTTTCGAAGCCAATATTATTAGTAGTCATTTTAATCCTCCTGAACGTATACGAACTTGTTAAAATCATGCCCTTTGGGCTCTATTGATGACTTGTTGGATGGTTTGCCGTCACTGGAATCTGGTTTTTGAACATGCGATTGATATCCCCTGCAAGTCGGAGATAAAAGTCTGAAGATACGGCAACACCGTCGGCATCCAGCGTTAGAAAATATTGATTGGTTGGAATCATGGAGCTGTTCTCTGCCATCTTGGCAATAGCCGTACCTTCATCGTACTCGTCAAACATAGCGATATATCCGGTATTGATACCGATGCTCTTCAGATTGTAGGCCTGCCTCCACATGAAGTCTCCATGCAGACGCGGATTCTCGTTTCTTGGGCCACCAGTCATGTTCGACCAAGCCGAACCCGGCCAGATCACTGGCTGATAGTCAATTCCATTTTGCTGTGTGAAAGCCAGATCAGGTTGAAGCTGATTCGTTTTGAAGCTGTCCGCTTGCTGAATATTGCCGAAGCGGGCAACGGACCAAGGCGAGATCATATCCAACGATTTGTAGACGTTCATAAAATCAGATCGAGAGTCGTTATTTCCCGTTCTCCAATACGTAGGTACGCCACCGATGACATAGATCCCCTGGTTTTTGAACCAACCGATCAAATCGGCCGCCTCTGCTGCAGTACCCGGCCGATCCGTGAAGCCAATACCCCAGATGCAGACAACCATTTTGCCATTCTGCTTCGCATAGGCCGAAGATGATGGCAGGTGCATGTTGTTCACAACATTGGTCGTCCAGTCATGCTTAACTGCTTGTACCCAATTGCTCGCATTCATGCCCGTAATGTCATACATGACATAGAACTTGCGATTATAAGATTCCGCGGCATTTTTAACCTTGACGGCTACGCTGTCCCGGTTGCTTTTCCAGTTGTTAGGTGTGTCACTCTCATCTGCGCCGAACCGTTGCAATGCTGCACCGTCGATATTGTAGGTTTGCATCCACTCAAAATGTTTGTTGACCGTCTCCTGATCGTAAGAGGAGAACAATTTGGCAGGAGAACCATTACCGAGGTTCGCCAAACTTGTCTGATACAGCTTTGAATATTCGCGAATGTCTGGATACAACTCGAAATTCACGTTGCCATTTGCTGATGGCGCACTGCTATTTTTGGACCAGTGCACCCAGCCCCCGTTCGGTGAACCGTCTCCGGCTGCGTTGAACCAGCCTTGATACCCGGCATACAGCTTGCCTACGACATCGCCACCGCTGCCTGCGGCGGAAGCACTGAACTTGAACCAGAGTAGATTGAATAAATTGCCGGTTCCGCCCGTGAATTTAAGATAGACTGTGTGTACACCAGTGGCACCACTGATTGACCCGGACTTCGTTTGCCAGGATTGCCACCCGCCCGTAGCTGGAACAGCAACAGTTCCCGCGAGTGTCCCGTTTAGGCTATCCAGACGGACCTCAATCGTAGCGCCACTGTTATTACTGGCTACTCTCACGTCGATTGAATTGGCACCGCTGCCAAAATCCACATTGTTGAATACAATGTAATCGCCGTTGTCGATAAATGCGACATTTTGCCCGCCCTCGCTGGAACTTTCCAGTTGGCCACCGGATTGACTGTTATAACTGGAAGCCTGCGTTTGATTAAACGCGGAAGCTGCCGATACGATGGAAGGTGAAATAGACAAACACAACGTAAGAATCAATAATGCCGCACTTGCAAAAGCCAAAACCTTCTTGTTTTTTTGCATGAAATTTAGCATATTATCCCCCTATTCATTTTAGTTGCGCATAAGCTACTCCTGTTCTTCATCCGCCCACGAATGCTTCGGGCCCCAGGACAGAAGCTCTTTCACCATTCCATTACTAACAATGGCTTCTCGACTAGAGAAAGGTGTCCGTAGATCTTTTACATTAGGATAAAAGGTGGCGAGCAATTCTGTCGTTTGCCGATCACTTAACGTATCATTAGCGGTAACATTAACGTGAACAGCCCCATCATAATCGGCGTGCAGAGCAGCCAAACAAGCATCCACGGCATCCCTGATATCAATGTAGCTCCACAATATGTGCTTGAACGTTTCCGCCTTCGCAATAGCCAGATGTCCGTACTCTCCCGGTCCCACAATCATTGAAAAACGGAGGGAAATCACCTGTATCCCACTTCTCCGATGAAACATCTCTGCAGTGACCTCATTAACGATCTTGGACAGGCCGTAACATTCCTGCGGCTGTTGCGGATGCTGTTCATCCACCGGGAAATAATCGGGAGCGAAGGGTTTGTTGGCCCAGGCAAATCCGTAGGATGATTCACTGGAGCCCATGACCACCTTTTTTATACCGAGCAAAGAGGCTGCTTCCAGCACATGGTATCCGGAAAGTGTATTATTAGCGAAAATATAGCTGTGAGGGTAGTGAAGCGGCGCAGGAATCGCTGCTAGATGGATGATCGCATTTACTCCGGCAAGCGCTCCCACGACTTGACCATAATCGTTCAGGTCGACAATGATCTGTTTGCAACGCACCCGGTCTGACAGGTGTTTATCCAGCGATACGACATCATGACCTTGTAATTGCAGCTTCTCAATGACTTGTGAACCCAGCTTTCCGCCTCCGCCTGTAACTGCAATCGTCTTCATTCCTATATCTCTCCTGTCTGTTCTTGTCACTTCGTTAGGGTCGCACCAATGTCCCATCCGCTTTGCGGTCTAGAGGATACGGCCGATGATATTTGTTGTGATCCCATGAGTCACTTAGTAATGATCTGGCCTTCACTTCATCCAGTTCAATGCCCAGTCCCGGTTTATTGGAAGGGTATAGATATCCTCCCTCTCTGACGATATGTCCGGGGAATGCCTGCAACTCATGAGGTTTAAAATGATTGATTTCCTGGATACCAAAGTTCCACAGGGCCATATCCAGATGGACAGCAGCTGCCTGGTTAACAGGATCATTCTCCCCACCCTCCTGCCAGGCTGTTCGTACTCCGTAGGCTTCGCCCAGCGTAGCGATCTTGCGACAAGCGCTGATTCCGCCTGCTTTCGATACCCGAACTCTGATAAAATCGATCAACTTCTCTTGAATCAGACCCGTCCACTCCTGAGGATTAACAAATAATTCTCCCACTGCCTGCGGCGTAGCACTCTGTTGACGAAGCTGTCGATACCATCCGATCTGTTCCGGAGCAAGTGCATCTTCCAGAAAGAAAAGATGATAAGGTTCAAGCCGCTTCGACAGCTGAATGGCATGAATGGGGGATAAATGCTCATGCACATCATGAGTAAACTGAATCCCATTACCAAATTCCAGGCGCAACTTCTCGAACATGTCAGGGATGGCATGCAGATACGCATGTTCATCGAATACAGGACCGCTGCTCCAGGGCTCGCGTGGCAAATTCGCGTCCTTGCCGCTGACAAATCCCCCGCCACCGTAACCTCCCATCTGCACTCGAATGACCGTGTATCCTTCTTCCATAAAACGAGATACGTCTTCTTTCAGCTCGCTGATATCAGCACCTCCGGCATGGCCGTAACAGGGAACTGCCGAACGGCAGGCCCCTCCTAACAATTGATATACCGGCAGATTCGCTTCCTTGCCCTTGATATCCCACAGGGCCATGTCAATTCCACCAATGGCCGTATGAAGTATTGCCCCATTTCTCCAATATCCGCTCATATGCATGAGATGCCACAAATCTTCAATTTGGGATGCATCCCTTCCCACGAGTAATGGTGCCAGCAGTTGTTCGATGACCTGTACCACCGCTTCGGGATTATAAATATCGGAAGCAGAACCCAATCCGTGAAGACCATCTTGATCCGTCGAAATCTTCACAATGGTCCAGCTTCCGTCGTGTCTTGTACGTATGCATTCTATCCGTGTAATTTTAGCCATGTGTTCCCTCTCCTCATCTGCTCCATTTCAATCCTATCGGAAGATTTAAGGCAAACGGTTGTATAAACGATACAGCAGCACTGCGGTCTCAGCACGTGTCATTGTATCTTCCGGATGGAAGCTGCCATTGCTTCCTTCCATCATTGTTGATTTGGTTAATGAATCAATGGCATCGCGGGCATATGCCTTAATCAAATGAGTATCTTTATAGTCATTCAGACCGGATTCACCTTCAGGAAGAGGCTGCATCCCGATAACTTGCATAGCTCGGTAGATCATAACCGCTGCTTCTTCCCGGGTAATTGGAGACGCTGGCGAGAATCGATCCGCGCCTGCCCCTTGAATGATGCCCAGCGTTCTTGCGGTATTCACGGACTGTTCGTAGTAAACATGCTCAGGTACATCCGCGAAGCGTTCCACCTTGGTTCCCTGATCTGGTTGTAATTCTAAGGCATTGGTAAGCAGAGTTACGAAATCCGCTCGGCGGATCATGGATTGAGGCTGATATTCTGTCTTTGTCATTCCACGAATAACCCCTTTGTACACTAGAACTTCGATGGCATGGCGGGCCCATGATAGCTGCTGTATATCCTGGAATGTTCGATTATCCTGAGTGATTGCATAAACTCCGTTTTGCCGTGTTTTGAAAATCATTTGTTCCGATTTTTTATTGAACTTCCCATTTGGAATGGAGATCATTTGCCCGTCATCCGCGATACGTCGTACTGCCAGTTTTTCCGGGTCCAGCAGTTCAGTTACATTAGGCTGATAGGGTAAACTTACTGTGATTGGCGTAATGGAATTTTGCCATGCAACGGGTTTTCCATCCGATATCACAGATAATGAAATCGCAGGCCGCTCCCCTAAGTCTGATTTCAGCTTGGCACTCCAAGTGCTTCGTTCAGCCTTACTTAATTCCAAGGTAATACGCTCTCCAATCGTTCCTTGGGGACTAGCCAGCAAATGGCTCGGAACCAGCAGCACTCCCCATGCTGTTCGAATCTCCAACCAATGGGTAGATGGTGTTTCCTGCAAAAAGCTGGATGGAAGTGTCAGAGCATACCCTTCAGCACCATCCACGGATTCGATGTCTACTATCAGCTTCTTTTTCCCGTCCTGATCAGGGGTGATGCGGTTGAATGCATCCTCCATCATCTTGTTGGTGAGCTCGGCTGTTGCCAATGCAGCAGCTTTATCCAGCTTGGGCAGAAGCTGCATTGTAGCACCAGGAGCGGCAGGTATTGCTTCATTCTCCCCTCCAGTCGGAGAGCCCCCTCCAGCACTTGGCTGCGAACCCGAGCCTGGCTGTGGATTGGGTCCCCCAGGATTCGGATTGGAACCTGATGTAAGAGCAGCGAGTCTTACGAGTAATGAGGACTTCAACTTACCGCCCGGTAGCAGAGTGACAAAGTTGGTTGCTGTATCTATAGAGGTAACATCTTTCTTTTGCTCCGCAGTACGAACACTCGACTCGGCCGATTGCTCCAACAATGTCACGTAATCACCCGTAAGCAGATACAAGTTTCCGAATAAACGTGCATCTTTACTTGTACCGATCCCTCCATTAAACTCCATAAATCCTGATCGTCCTTCGCCATCGTTTTCATTGACAAGTAATGCAAAACCGATAGGTTTGTCAGGTTGGAATGAATATCCTTCCTGATGAAGCGCTGCAAAAGGCAGCGTAATTTGATAATGAGTAATATGAGTCGTCTCGTCCCGGGTAATGTTTGCTGAAGCGGATTCTAATAAACCTGTAGCAACCCCTTCTGGAGCTCTCCATCTCCATTTCGTGATGACACCTTCCTGATTCAGTGCAAAACCAAGCTCATTCACCTGTTTGCTGGCCGCACCATCCTCTTTGCCAAGGTCAATACCGAGCTGTAAACTGTCTCCTTGCCATATATCGCCATTGATATTGGATTGATGGTGAATATCGTCCTTGACGTCCACCTTGAGAACCAAATTTTCCGCATCCCAACTTGCTTTAGCTTGAATGCTGAGGTCATTCGGACCTCCCCAGCTTCCACCGACACTGTTGTAATGCTCCGGACTGGAAACCTCAATGAATGGCAGCGTTCCAACAGCATTTTTTTGTGCCGCAAAGGATTGTGACAGCTTGACTGAAGTCTCATAACGGAACCCATTCTTAAGCGTTATTCTGAATTTGAGCAAGTCACTTGATATATAGGGAAGCGCCACATCCATGCTTTTCCCAATGCCCAGCCCCTCAAATCGTACTGGCTTAAACATCGCCTGATACACACTCGGTTCAATCAGTTCGATCTGCCCTTTAAGCAAAGCCTCACCTGCAACATTAGTCAAAGTCAGCATGCTTCCGGGATCACCTGGTCTGGATGGATCATACCCAAGCTGGTTCAGTTTGAGTGCCAAAGGAAATAGATTGGTACCCGTCACTTTTCCAGGAGGGGCTTCATTCTCCATCTGAAAACCGCCATTAAACAGGTTGTTGGATATCACCATCTTCTCTACGTTTGGACCTGCAACCACATGATTCGTACGTGGCTGTTGAAAATAGGAATTGTAGAGGGTAATATCACCACCGATTGCATTAATGCCGATTTCACCAACGTTTGTGAAGTTTCCCTGCTGTATACGGATATCTCCTCCGTGAATATCAAAAGACCTTGTTGTGTCTCCCCACATGGACGTATTGAAGAACACTGCTTTGGAACCAAAGTCTGGCCCAACCTCCACGTATACCTTGTCTGTTGTACTCATGGAAACAAGCTCTGTGTTGATAAACGAAAGACCCGCTGTTCCCGCATGTTGCAATACGGCGCCCTTTTTACTGCCATCCGTGCCATGACCAATAACGACGGCTTCAGGCCCTCTTCCATTCTGTTCTTCAAAATGAATACCATACTTTGAACCGTATACAAATGTATTGAAAATAACCTGATTCGTGACATCCCCAATACGGAAGGCGTCCAGATTCTCTTTTTGATAATTCCAAATTTGATTAATTTCTTCATCATTCGATGGATGATTCGGATAATTGTTCCGACCATAATAATGCGGATTGAACTGCACATTCCGCATGTATCCTCCGTCTGACCCGCCACCAAGATATATGCCTTCCTTGAGCGGTGATCCCGCTACATAATCGATATAATGACCACTTGTATCATGGGTGCCCAAGTCGACAGCCTGATAGGGATTAACCAAGGTTGTATCGATCAGGTATACGTTTTCACCTTGACCTTGCACAGTCCATGCATAAGGCTTCACCGGATTGGTATCAGACCATGTTTGTTGATCGTAATAGACGGATAATCCGCGTAACCCCGATGCTTGCTTCAGCTGAATGAAGGCATCGGCATCCGGAGCATTTTCGCCATAGTTCGTAAAAATAACGGTTCCATTCCCGATCGTATGATGAGGTACATCATAATTGCCCCGCAGTTCTACGGCAGTCGGGACCACCAAAGCCTGCTCAACGCGGTATATGCCAGCCGGCATATAGACCGTTCCTCCACCTGCAGCTTCGGCATCATTCAATGCCTGTTGAATGGCTTGGGATGAATCCGTATTCCCTGTGTTATCAGCCAAATAGGGCTGGCTCACTACGTTAAACAATTCGCGAGTACCCGGCTTGGGCTGCACAGCAATATCTACTGAAGGAACATTAGGGATCGTTTCCAACACCAAATTTTCTTCCTGATGGATGTTCAGTTCCGCCGAGGTACTTTCATCGTTCATTGCAAGGTTGCCTTCGTGTCCGGAATGTATGGCATTGATTGTTGCCACATCTCCCTGAAGAAGCAGGTGCCGATCCGGCTTGGCGAAGGTAGAACTGCCCAGTATAAGCGAACCACTCTTCGCAACTATGGCATAATCTCCGCTTCCTTCACCCCAATTCACGAAAGAACTGCTCTCAAAGGACAACGTTCCACGCCCTTCATTCACAACCGCATGTTTGGGCTCCCCGCCCACCGTTACGCTGTTAAACTGCGCAATGGAGTGAAAGCCTTCCGTTGCATAAATGGCAACAGGATTCGGACCAGCACTCGCTTCGAATTGACTGTCTGTCACCAGCAATCCATAATCATTGACGCCTTCAATCTTCAACGCTACGTTGCAGTCTTCGATCTGGATTTTGTACAGCTGCGCATTGGCTGTTTCAAGGCTTCCGGTTCTTGTCGTGATTCGTATCCCTGTCTTATAACCCGAGATATGAATATTCGACATGTACTCCCAGTCCGAGCGCCCCATTACGATACCTTCGGATTGCATTATCATATATTCACGCAATTGAGACCGTTCAGGTGCTCCTGGCAAACCAGAGTTCGCCCATACATCCGGGGACAGGTGAAGCTCTTCCAGTCTCCCAATGTCTGTTGTGAAATCCAGAAAGATACCGGTTTTCAGTGTGGTGCCGTATACATCCTTCACATAATGAAGTTCGTTCCATTCCGGGCCAATCTTAATCCCCTGGTACGCATTGACGAGTGTTACATTTTTCACCGTAGCACTGTCACCTGGAAGCTGTTCCATCGTCCATGGATAGGCCACCGGGTTATTCATATTCTGTTCGGGATACCAGATCGACACATGTGTTACCCCACTGGAAGGCTCAATCTTTATGAAGCTGTTCCCGTTAGCTTGACCTTTGCCGCCATATACAGCAAGGATTGTGCCTTTGACTAACCCGCCATGCTCGTCGGGATTCCCCCAATCTCCGCGAAGTGTAACGCCTGTTGGAATAACCAGCTCTCCGGTTAATTTATAGGTTCCGGATGGTACGAACACAACTCCGCCGCCTTGATTTCCGGCTATTGCAAGGGCTTCTTTGAAAGCTTGAGTATCGTCCGAGACACCGTCCCCTATTGCTCCATAATCGGTTACGCTCCGATCTGCAATGACGATATCTGATGTAGGGAATTCCGTATCATAAACCTTCGTCTGAGTACCTCCCTGTTGCTGAGGCTGCTTATGGACAGTTACTTTCGCCAGATGAAGTTCCGGATTGTTGGCTGGTGCCCCTGCACCGCTAACCCCGATTCGGAAATCCGCATCATGGGTGCGGTTACCGAAATTGGCATCGCTGAGCTTGAAGGTATGTGTCTTCCAGGTTCCCGTATTTTCATACCGGAACAAAGGGGCATCCTTGAAATTGGATTGCTTCGAATCGTATTGCAGAGACAACGCTCCACTATCGCTATCGTAATATTCAATAGTGACGAACACGTCCTGATCGGTATTTTCAAACAAATATTCATCCGCAACATTAAAGTAAAAATACAGGATGTTATCGGCCGGATTTGTTGGATTCACCGTCTGATTGGTTTTCCAATAATCCTTGCCGTCAAACGTCCCCACTTGAAGACCTGCTGGAGGTCCATCGCCGGGACGAGCCGTTATGCCCTGCTGCACAGGAGTTTCCCCCAACGTAATACTTACCGAGTCAGGTGACACATCATTTAGATGGACGTCTCCCTGTTCAGTAACATCTTCCCCCTCTGCTGCCGCGTGTGTGGTTGCTGGTGTGATGTATAGCCCTGAACATAACATGACAATAGTCAACAGCACTGAAATGGTACACCTGGCACCTAACCATAATCGTTTGTTCACAATCGTACCTCCCATTAACTTGATCATGTAATCAAGCTGCACGAAAACAGGGTTGTCGTATGTGGAACATGATGCATCCGTTTTCAATTCGCAGCAGTGGAGAGAACTCCAAGACTGAATTGTTTATTTTAAACGTGTTGTGGGTTGAATGCCGATCGTCTGAATTTTTGCTGATCCCACATTCAAAGCATAACTTCCCTCATCCGCTACTTTCATGGCTTCACCTTGATCTTCAACAATTGTACTTTCGTACACTTCCTTAGCCTCAAACGAAGGCGTTACCTTCAGTGAAGTCGTCTCCGATGATACATTGAACACCCTGAATAGCATGTCATCATTTGCCTCGCCCCGTTTAAGCGCACTAAAAGCGAGATGATCACCCTCCCATTGCAAAAACTCGTGGGTAGCGGGTAACGCACCACCATGTACCCCTGTCTGTTGAACAGTCCAGGGAACCGGGAACTGATACGCCTGCACATAAGCATTGGACTTAATAACATCCAGATCATGTGAGATGAGCTCCATTTCCAGAATGTGCTGT
The DNA here is from genome assembly GCF_900221055.1 of Paenibacillus sp. RU5M. NCBI lineage: Bacteria > Bacillati > Bacillota > Bacilli > Caryophanales > Paenibacillaceae > Paenibacillus > Paenibacillus sp. RU5M. Next base: position 264,686 of record NZ_OBQM01000006.1, read on the forward strand.
CCGAGACATTGGGCCTCCGGCGTTGCAAATACTCCCCAATCCCCAAGCTCACGTACCCCACGCAGCAGTGTCACAGCAATGGTATTCTGATTAGCCAATACTTCGTACTCATTAAGACCTTTATTCGCAATCGTCAGCCCTTCACGACCATTGCTGATACTGACAAATGCATTTTGATGCTGCGCATTGCTAGGATTTCTCCATTCCGCTTCCGGCTGTATCGGGCGTTGAGCCAGTTCGTAAATAGAGTCGACGGTAACATGACTTGCTTCGAGTCCCGTTTGGAACAACATGCGGATACGATGATCCTGAACCGTGTTATCGATATAGCTTTTAATGCCAACCGAACGTCCCGTTTTTTCAAGGCTTAGCTCTGTACGAATGCTCACTTCTCTAGTTTCGTCCAGCCGGCGGGATTTCCGGTAACGAAATGGAACCATGGAGCGGATCTCTTCATCCAGCAGTTCATCAGCGCCTACCGGGAGCTTCCAGTTATGCACGATCTCATAAACGGCTTTCAGGGGTGTATGATGTACCAGCTTAATCTGGGCAGGAAGTCCCTGCGTAGTTAACGGAGCTTCCTGATCCGGTTGTCTGTACATATACTCATTTCCGATATCCCCCGTATCCTCATAAATACCAAGCCCTGTATAATTACGACCGTTCACTTTATCCAACATGGTAAACGATCCATCCCCCGCAATCTCGATCCGCACATAATCGTTCTCCATCACTTGCTCTTCTGTAACAAGTTCAGTGGTAGTCAGTTCGCTAAGCGCATTCTCTCCAGAAACACTCTTAGGCACAAGAGCAAAACTATGATATCCAAAACCAGGGATGTTCTGGACATGAAGCTCTACATCCACTTGATATGCCCAGTAAGGTTGACGGAATCGATCATCCGGCAAATCATATCCAAATGTCGGTCCAACGGGTGTGATCACGGATTCCACTTGCATGCCTTCCGCGTTCAATACAACCCAATCGTTCGGGTCAAAGGCTTCATATTCGCGCTTAAATTCCTGATACTTTTCATGCGGAGGCTGGTGGTCAAAGTAACGTCGCTCAACGTCCATCCTAGTTACAATTACATTGGATCGACGATGTCCCGAAGTGTTAAACACTACAAAAGGCAACGCACAATCTGCGTCAAAACCAGATGTATCCACGGATTCGGCTATTGTACGAGCACTCTGAACCGATATGGCTTCAGCCACTTCTTGCGATTTGGCAAATCGGGTCATCATTTCCCTATGAACCTCGTCAACACTGCACCCGCAGATGCTGTCATGAGGATGATTCTTCAGTAACGTCTTCCATGCATATAACAGCTCATGCCGTGGATAAATGCCTGTGTACAGAGAGGCCATGACTGCCAGCGGCTCAGCCACTTTCTCCAGTAACGTCTGGCTTTTTACATTTTGCTGTTTGATATACACCCTTGCTGAAGCAGTATTTACAAGTGTGATCCAGCCGTCGGTCCATTGGCTTCGAAGTTCACCGCGAATGACGTCCAATGATTGTGGTTTCGCTTTTTGCAAAGCCTGAATGTACTCGGGAAAGCTGGAATGACGAAACGTCACGTCTGGCATAATCTCGGTGGCTGTTTTTAACGCTTGTGTCAGATCCTTCTGGAGCGGCTGATGATCGCATCCGTTCATGAACAGGAGTTCGGAACTTGAAGCAAACTCTTCTGCTGCAGCCAGTTTTTCGGCCCAGTAAACTTTCGCCTTCTCTGGTTCCACCGGAATTTCCATGCCATTGTTGTACCAATTGGCGAACAGGATCGCCAGTACACGAGTACCATCGGGTGATTCCCAATACATCTCCGAGTATTTGGAGGTATGTTCATTGCCAGACTGAATTTCGTTATTGAATCCAACTGGCTTCACTCCACGTCCATATACAGCTACCTCAATGCCTGCTTGGCTAATGAGTTGTGGTGCCTGACCCATATTGCCGAAGGAATCCGGGAAATATCCGATTTTCGCATATCCTCCCATTTGTTCTGAAGCTTGAATACCAATTAAAAGATTGCGTGCATTGGCTTCACTGCTGACGAGGAATTCATCTTGAAGGATGTACCATGGACCGACAATCAGCTTGCCCTCTTCAATTAACTGGCGAACCTGATTCGACCTGTGCGGCATGATTTCCAGGTAATCCTCCAGCACAATAAACTGCCCATCCAGATGGAAATTCGTAAATTCCGGGTCATTTTCAAACGTCTCGATTAAATCCTCCATGAGCTGAACAAGCAACATTCGGTGCTTCTCGAAGGATAGATACCACTCCCTGTCCCAGTGAGAATGTGCGACAATATGTGCGGTTTTTGTAGTCATTCATTTCATTCCAATCTTGTATGATTTAGTTGTTGTGTATTTACATTTTCACTGAACCTACCGTCATGCCCTTGACATACATCTTCTGCATGAACGGGAAGGCAAGCAGGATTGGAATGACCGTAATCAAAGCCCCTGCCATGAGTTCATTCCATTTCTTAAATGAAGATGAATCCAAATACATGAGTCCCATTGGTAACGTAAACATATCCCGGCTATCCACGATGATCATCGGCCACAAAATATTGTTCCAGCTTCCGATAAAGTTCAGAATCGCAATGGTTCCGATAGCGGGCAACGCCAATGGCAGATAGATTCTGTAGTAGATTTTGAAATTGTTGCATCCATCCAGGACGGCGCTTTCGTATAACTCATGTGAGATTGTGCGGAAGTAGCTGGTGAATAGAAAAATGGCGAAGGGTGCAGCACCATTAATCATGGGCAGAATCATGCCAATATACGTGTTTTGCAGCCCCAGATTGGTCATATTGATATATAGCGGAATCAATGTGGTTACACCTGGAACGAGCAGCAAGGCAATAAACGTGTAATAGATGAATTTTTTGCCCCGATAGACAAATTTGGCAAACGAATAGGCCATCATGGTATAGATGAGAATAACGCCTATAATCACGACTGCACTTACGATCACGCTGTTGATGAAAAACTGATAGAAGTTCAATTTGTTCCATACGTCACCAAATGTGGACCACAATGGTGCAGCTTGTGGAAACGGACTCTGTGGATTGGCTAGTGCATCCTGTGATGTCTTCAGCGAAGTGCCGATCATCCAGACAAAAGGATACAGGCAGGTCAATCCGTACAAGATTAGAATGATATGCTTAATATATTTGACCATGTGCTCCTCCTTTTAGATGTCTGCCTTGAATGAGCGAATACTGAATATGGCAATGGCACCTGTAATCAGAAATGATACCCACCCGATTGCGCTGGCCAGACCATAATCATTGTTTAGAAAAGCTGTACGGTATACGAGTGTACCAATAACCTCAGAACTGCCAGCCGGTCCGCCGCCCGTCATGATGAACACATTCTCAAAGGCCTGAAAGGCTCCGTTCACCATTTGAATGACGGCAATAAGCGTGATTGGCTTCAGTAACGGCCAGGTAATTTTCAATATCATCGTTGTTTTCTTGGCACCATCCACACTTGCTGCTTCATACAGCGTCGGATCAATGGAAGTCAGACCAGCGTAATACAGAATCAGCGTTCCAGGCAGACCGCCCCAGATTGATGTCAAAATAATACCGAGTAAAGAAGTAGATGAACTCCCCAGCATTCCACCAGGTACAGCAAGGAAATCCAAGCCCATCCATAGGAAGAGTGAGTTGAATGCTCCACTAGGTTCAAACAAACCTTTCCATACATAAAAGATAGCCACACCAGATGCGATCATCGGCAGAAAATAAATCGTCCGGTACCACGTTGCTGCCTTCGTATTTTGCAGCACAAAAGCCAGCACAAGTGCGATTGGAACGACGACCACAACCTGTGAAACGGCAATAATCAGATTGTGCAGAACGGCATTATAGAAATTCCGGGTTACAATCGGATCATCACCGAGCAGGAACTGACGAAAATTCGCCAGACCTTCAAACCTTGCGGTGGAAAAATCAATCCCGGACCAGTTATAAAAGCTGAGCATGATCGAGAATCCGACCGAATACACGCCGATGGCTAGAAACAAAAGCACGCCAGGCAGTAAAAAGAGATACGGCATCCACTTATTTCGACTTTTTATCATGATCAATCACCTTTTGCTCTCAATTTGGCAATCGACAGCCCCTTACGGGGCTTGCCGATTGCTTTGGTGTTCTAGTTCCCGCTCGCTTTCAGACTTTCCATGGTGTCGTCGAATTTCTTGGCGACTTGTTCAGCAGTCATCTTTTTCTCGATCATGGATTGCATGGACTGGGCATACACTTCCCACTCTTTGTGCTTGCCACGGTACGTATTGATCGCTGGTGAAGCTTGACTGTATGGACCAGGCTCAGCAGCGAATGCATCTGAAATTGATTTCAAGTTCGGATCCAAATCATTTGCACGATCGCCCAGATTCAGCGCAGGTACTGTATACGCCGCATTAGCAAAAGCAACAGCAGCATCCGGATCCCCTGTCAGGAATTTAATGAAATCAAGCGCTTCAGCCTTGTTCTGCGAATCCTTATTCACTGACAGCATCGTTAACGTGAATGGATCAGTCGTCCAGCTGTTAATTTTCGATCCTTCAAGCGGTGGTACCGGGAAGGTGAAAATATCGTCAGGACTCATTCCCATAGCCAGTAGCGTAGACATCGTGAAGGAACCACCGAGATCGAAAGCGGCTTTGCCAGCAGCAAACGCCTGGTCTGCTCCATCAATATCCGTTGACAAAATTCCCGGCATAAGCAGATCTTTGTTTGCCACTGTCTCCATCGCTTTCACTACCGGCAGATTTGAAGGGTCGCTTAGTTTGGACTTTCTTTCGAGCAGATCAATATAACCTTGAGGTTCGTTCAGCATGATTGACAGTGCCGAACCGGCCCAGTTCTCCCACAGATCAGGTAGCTTTGCACCAAACACAAGCCCAGGTGTACCCGTTTTCTCTTTGATGGTCTCCATCATGGTGACGAACTCTTCCCATGTTTTTGGCGCTTCGGCTGTCAGCCCTGCTTCTTCGATCAGCTTCTTGTTACCATAGAAAGTAAAGAATCCTCCGATATCAAGCGGCAGTCCGTAGAACTGGCCAGTCTTCAGTGACTTTTGAATTGTGGTGGCGTTCTTGTCTTCTTTCCAGGAATCAACCTGGCTCTGTGTGACAATGATCGGGTCCATTGCAGCACTGTAGTAGCTGTTCAACAGATCATCACTCACTTCACCAGACAGCTCGAGTACCGAGTTCTCGATGGAATCGCCCGCCGTTGCCCACCAGTTCACGATATCCGGCAAATTTTTGGAGTTGGCTGCTGCCTGGAATTTTTGGCGATACGTATCATCCGGTGTAAAGGTCTCGAGTTTGACTTTGATTCCTGTTTTCTCTTCATACAATTTCGCGGCTGCTTCAATCCCTGGCGTGTAAGCTACCTTCCACGTCCACATCGTCAGTTCTTTGCTGGCTTTGGGTTCCGTCCCCCCGGACTGCGCATCACCGCAAGCGCTTACAATGAGTGAGAAAACAGTTAACAAAGTAACGATCATGCCTGCTCTTTTTTTCATCCTTCAACCACCCTTATCTTTAATTTTGGATCGTTCTTAGCTTAATGAATATTCCACGGCAACCAATTGGTGTTAAAAACCGCTGCACCCCCTTTTTTCGAATTAAGGAACACTTGAGAATAAATTTGTGGCATAGATAAGATTGTGAAGGCTCATTGGAAACGCTTTATCCAACAAACTTTAAAAACAATATAAACAACATACTTTTACTTGTAAATGTTTATTTTTAGATACAACTTAACAGAATGTATTTCTAATAAATTGTTTATTCATAAGGTTTTTTTATCATATTTGTTCGTAATTTCAATCTTCTTGTCTTACTCACTTGTTATTGATTTTTAGCACTTGTATATGTTGTATTATTATAATATATTTAGAACGAACTAATAGTGAATGGAGATAAAATGCGATGGTGAGAACCTTCAAGCCAATGTACAAGAAAATCGAGACTTATATCATTGACCAGATTCGAAGCGGAAATTGGAAACCGGGCAGCCGAATTCCTTCCGAAAATGAACTGGCTGAACAATTCAGTGTGAGCCGTATCACGGTGAAAAATGCCCTTACTGCTCTAGTTGATAAAGGAGTGGTCTACCGACTTCAAGGCAAAGGCACCTTTGTTAACGATCACAGTCCAGAGGAAATTCATAATATCACTTCAGCGGTAAAAGAGCAGCTCACAGTACCAACAATCGGGTTCCTTCTCCCCCGTCTTGACAATAGGTTCACCGCCAATCTGCTGAGCGGAATTGAGGACACCCTTTCAGAGAATGGCTATCAATTGTTATTTGCCAAGACGAATGATTCACAAGAGACAGAGATCCTCAAAATTCAGGAAATGAAACAGGCAGGCGTCAGAGGACTAATTATCTATCCCGTTGAGGGTGAGCACTATAACAATGAGATTCTTGCGCTTACGCTAAATCGCTTTCCCCTTGTCCTTCTGGACCGCAATCTAAAAGGGGTGGAGACCAACTCCATCAGCTCGGACAACCATGAGGCAGCTATTCAGGCAGTTAAGCATCTTCATGAGCTTGGGCACAATCGAATTGGCTTTATTTCCACTCTTGCTGAGGGGACATCAAGTATTGAGGACAGATTGCATGGGTATGAGAAAGCCTTGGAGGACCGTCATATTCTGATTGATCGCAGTATACAGATGACACGTCTGGCCATGAGTGCTAGCGATGAAGAGGTTATCATGATGATTCAGAAGTTTTTACAGGCAAATCCGCAGATGACGGCCCTTCTATCCTCCAATTTCAGCCCTCATGTTATTCAAGCGGCGATGCAGATGGGAATCTCTGTACCAGAAGATTTATCTGTCGTGTTCTTCGATGATGTCGAATTTCCGGATTTCTGTATCATTCCGCCCACGGCTGTTGTACAGCAGGAACTTGAACTCGGACGAGAAGCGGGCAGAGTCATCCTGAAACAAGTGGAGAATCCAAACAGTGAGTACCTTCAAGTTAAATTACCTACGATGCTTATTCCCAGACAATCAACAGCAAAGGCGAAATCATAGCCACCGTTACATGGTGTTCAACAGGATGAATTTTCTGAAAACGTTTATAGTGGCATTAGATAAAGCCATTTCAATGCCTCAAATTGTTTTCCACATAAATCGAAGGACCCTTCCATTTCAGAAGGGTCCTTCGATTTATGTGAACCATGACTATTGTAAATTTGCGGAAGTAACATCCTTCCAATGATTATTCGTTCCTATTTCAGCATGCTTTCCAACAAAGGCCATGCTTGCCTCCGAATCATTCATCAATTGATATCTCATCCAAGCTGTCAAATAACCTCTATGCTGCCCGCCATCCTGCTCTATCGCTGTATGTGCAGCGCCCTTAGCCATGGCCATCAAGACCGGAAGATCCGGACTGGTATTGTTCAAGGCCAATTTGTTGGAGTCTGACGGGGAGATGATGAAATCTCGGGTTCCTCCTATAACAAAAAATGGAACCTTCAGCGCTGATGTGTCATACACGTCCTCTGGATCACAATATTTCAGCTCAGGCAGAGCAATCGATACAACCGTTTTGATGAGATCCCCGTTCTCAAAATTCGTGTGAGCGTTAATCACACCCGTTGATCCCTGCGAATGCCCTGCCGCACCGACCTGATCTTTTTGAATCCTGTGATAGAACGGGCTGACCGTCGCTTCATTTTCACTGAGCATATATTGAATTGCAGCCATAATTTCTTTTCCTGTACCCGTGGTTTGACTGTATGTATCAATGACAATAAATCCCCAACTGGCCAGGTGTCTTAACAACTGATCATAATTGTCAGGTAATGCCCCGGTTCCGTTGCCCCAAGCGATGAGTGGGTGCAAAACATCCTTTGATTGCGGAGAATAAATCCTGTACAGCTTCTCGCCTTGCTCGTCCTTGATCTCCAGCGTATCTACCTCGTACGTGCCGGGTAGAGCATATTTTTCTTCAACACTTCCGGCTTCAAAAGTAGCCGATACCGAATTTACCAGGAAGAAGGATAATACGCAAAATGCAGCGATAAAAATACCGATAACACCTGTTATCCATAGAAACCACTTGCTCCGAATTACTCTTTTCACTTGTGGCATACAATCTCCTCTCACATTAAAGCGGTATTCGTACGTAAAACATACCACAGGTATAACGCTTTTTGTTTAGAGATATTTTTGTTACATCAACCTTTCCGCATTTCATAATAAAACACCCACGAAAAACTGAACATGTCTTCATGAAAAGCTTTCGATATGATGTTTCTTAGTTAATGGTCAATACTTCCAAATGTATGACTTGCAATATTAGGAAAACATGCTAATATAAACTTAAACACTGTTTAAAACATTGTTTAAATAACTTTATTGGAGGTTTTACATATGGAACCAGACAAGAAAAGTGAAACAAAAGAAAAGATTATGCAAGCCACACTGGAGTTCACCAAACAAAGTGGATTTGAAGGCATCACCATTCGAAAAATTGCCGAAGCCTCTGGCACAAATGTATCCCTGGTTAATTATTACTTCGGCTCCAAAGAAAATTTGATCAGTGAATCTATTAAAATGATTCTGAGTAGCTTCCAGCATACCTTTGTTATACTCGATGAATTATCCATTCCCGCCCGAGATCGATTAAAGCAATTCTTAGTGGATTATTTACAAGTCATCCGTGAATATCCCGAATTGTTATCCAGAATTATTCTTATGGGTTCAGCAGATTTCTCATCTCAACAGGAATACGGTTCATTCTTAAATTTATTGGGGTTCCCCAAAGTTCAAAATACGTTAAAAGAGATAACCGGAGAGCAACAACCGGAACGACTGACCACAATGATGACGCAAGTTTTCGGGGCGCTTTTTCTCCCGGCACTTATGAGTCCTATTCTGGAAAAAGGAGCTTCTGTGAAGATTGCTCCGATAGAAGCACAAATTGACTTGCTCTTTGAAAGATACTTTCATTAAACAACATTGATGGAGGCGATTCAGTTGAACATGTTAAGAAAACATTGGCAGGACTTGGGATCGATCATTGCATGCCTTGTATGTATTTATCTCATCTTGGATTGGGGAACACTTCCGCGCATTAACAGCATTTTATGGTTAAGCTTTATTGCCATACTCCTGCATCAATTTGAAGAATATCGATGGCCGGGTTACTTTGCAGGTTTGTTTAATAAAGTTTTGTTCCAAAGTAAAACACCTGAGAGATTTCCGTTAAATCAGCAGTCAGCGATGATTATTAATCTGATTATCGCCTATGTGTTTTATTTACCGCCTGTATTCTTCCCTTCCGTTGTATGGCTGGGTCTGGCACCTATATTAATGGGATTTTTCCAGATTATCTGGCATGGCATCTTCGCTAATATAAAAGCAAAAAGCATATATAATCCCGGATTATTTTCAGCGATATTTCTGCATTTGCCAATTGGAATCTGGTACATTAAAAGTGCCTATGAACAGAATATGTTAACACCAACAGACTGGCTTTGGAGCATGATTTACTTTGTCGTAGCTGTCTATGTTTTAATTGTTAAAGGCAATATGTGGCTAAGAAACAAAAACTCCGTTCATCCTTTTTCACAAAAACAATTAGGATCTTATACTAAAAAATAAACCTGTGACTTCAATATAAAATAAACGCATCGAGTCTATGGATTCGATGCGTTTTACGTTTCTCTTTTGAAATGATTATATTTCAAACTTGAACTTTTCTGAAACTTCCTGAAGACGTGATGCCATGCGAGCAAGATAAAAAGCAGTAGAGCTGATTCCAAGACATTCATTTAAGTAACTTCCTGTACTTCTATCCCATTGAAAAGAAATGGAGCATTCATTAAATATTCTTTGATACACGCTTGTGCGTACGGCTGCTCATCAATTAATCGTGATGCTTCTCTAGGATCGGAAGAGTGGTGGCTGTAATTCTCAATTATGCACATGATAAAGAAACTTTCCAGAACCTCAACATAATCTGTTGGCAGTGTCCTTACACTTTCATAACCTCTGATGAACTCCAAACGTTGTGCGGGAAAAAGCCCTAATATTGTGTTTGCTATATCGTAAAGATAATATCCGTAGCCACATCGTCCAAAATCAATTGGATTAGGTTGTTCATCGTTGAATACGATGTTACCAATATGTAAATCTCCGTGGATGATTCCGTAATGCTGTGGATTCTGATCCAAGTCTGCAAGTTGGGATAATATTTTATGGGATGCTCTCTGATACGTCTTCCATGCCTGATCGGATAAAAACCTTGTATAATAACGTCTCAGTTTGGTCATATCCACTTTAAAACTCTCTTCTCCCCATATGGGACGAGAAAAATCAACAGATGGTACAAAACGGGTAATTGCTTCATGGAGTTTTGCGGCCATAGAGCCCATACGGTATGCACAACGTTCATTAACCTCATTTCCATCCATATGCTCTCCGTCCACCTAATTCATCATCGTGAAATAAAAGTACATCCCCTCTTCTTCTGCCTCTATGAACAAAACATACGAGCCATCGCGACTCGCCACACCCTGAGGTACGTGGAGATCATCAGATGTGCCCAATGATTGAAGCAAAGTAAGTTCTGAACGGATAGCCTCTTTACTTAGCCGATTGGAATGAATGCGAAGCAAATAGCTTTTCGATGGAGCTGTATCGACTTTGTACGTGATGGTGTCTGACAACTGAATGAAATGTATACAATCCCATGCTAATTCATACTGATCTAATGCCCTTAGACAAACGCTTCTTGCCTGAAAGAGCAAACATTCAAGTTCTTCATGTGTCCCATTTTGAAAAAAAGTCATCATTATCCTCCTCATCATCATCCGCAAGTGAATCCAGATGTACAACGAATTATACAGAACAGACCATTGGGGGCGTATATAACAAACGATTATAAAACATCTTCTACATAACGAAGGGCATTTCCAACACAAAAAAAGCCGCCATTTCAGGCGACTTTCCTCATGAACAGAAAAAAAGATCTTAAGAGGTTGGTAGATCCGTTTGAGTCAACTGGGCTGAAACTTCCCATAGACGACGGGCTTGCTCAGGGTCGATAGCATAGTCCTTGACTCCAAAGAAAGCTCCGTCCGCAGGAGCTGGCTCACTGATGTCACAATCCTCGCAATATACTCCACCTTTTCCATCAAGTTGTGGAGTTGTCGCTGCCCATACTTGCGTTGCTGCCCCTTGCTCAGGTGTTTTAAAGTTTGGATTAGCGACTTGACCAGACTCATCAATCCAGCCCAATGCGATCATTTCCTCTTTCGGCATATGTCGTTGCAGCGGCGTCAGAATGCCACCGGGATGTACAGAGAATGCACTTACGCCCTGATCTGCACCACGTCTATCCAGTTCGACGCTAAACAGAATGGTTGCTGTTTTGGACTGTCCATATGCAGGGAACTTTTCATAGCCGTTCTCAAATTGCATATCGTCCCAGCGAATTGCTGAGAAATGATGCCCTGTTGATGCAACGGAAACAACCCGTGCGCCTCCTTGGCTGACGAGTGCCGGCCATAATAAGTTGGTCAGGGTGAAATGTCCAAGGTGGTTTGTAGCAAATTGAGCTTCCCAACCCGGGCCTACGCGAGTCTCTGGACAAGCCATAATTCCCGCATTCAGGATCAACATGTCGATACTCCGGTGGCTTGCCAGAAAACGCTCGGCAAAAACACGGACGCTAGTGAGATCTGCGAGGTCCAGTTCATCAATCTCTACATTAGCGAGCCCTGCAAGAGCCTCTTTGGCGATAGCTGGCCGACGTGCGGTCACAACAACCTTGGCTCCAGCACGAACGAGTGCACGTGTAGTTTCCAGTCCCAATCCGGAATATCCACCCGTGACGATGGCAAGTTTTCCGGATAAATCCGTGTTATTCAATACTTCCTCAGCTGTCGTCCGATGGTTGAATCCGGAACCGATTTTATGTTGTGAGGTTTTTGGCTTATTATCCTGGTTCATCAAAATAATCTCCTTCCAGATGTGTCTTCTTCAAGTTTACAGCTTAGAGTGCCCTCTAAGTCAAATATAACGAATTCACCTACATCAATGCTCCAAACCTTTGCTAATACAAAAAAGCCCGGTTCATCACCGAGCCTATAAACAAAAGTATAAGGTTGTATTTCTATTATATTTCTATATACTTCACCCATTGCTCATACAGTTCAGTCTCACTGCATTGAAAGATCCCTTTGAAATCTAGAGGATTGCGAATCAGTTTGTTTAATGCCTCTATCCCGTATCGCTCAACCACAAATTCCACCATCATATAAGAGAACTGAAAACCTTTCATCGTTTCAAAATCCCACGTATCGTTATTTAATTCATCAAAAGTTGGAATCGACTGGTTGCGAATGGTATCTTTCGTTGAACCTTTAATGAAATCTTGGGACATCTGTTTAGCTTCATATCCACCAATACCCTGTCTTATCCATTTGGGAGCTGCAGGATTAATGTCGCTGATTAGCCACATGGCAAACAAGTGGACTGTGCCTTTCAGAATGGATTGATACGTATGCTCCGGTCCCGGGTTCAATGGAGAGACAATTTTCAGAGTACGCCCTTCATGTGTGCCCATAAACCAATTGGGGGCATCTGTTTCTCCGACAGCTTGATGAAACGTTGGCAGATCAGGATAAATTTCAATAACTACCTTTTGTGATAGATGATGTTTATATTTGGTCGACACTCGCTCAACACTATTGTTGAGCTCATCGAACAAATCTTGATGCACTTTCTTCGTACGATCATTCGTATCTTGGTTTTCACCTTTATTTACAATGGAAATCAGTTCATGAATAGACATGATGGCAATATCCCCCCACTCTTTCAGTTCTTTTCTTAATTTCTCCAATGCCCGGTACAGTCTGTTCTTTACTGCGCTTTCCCGTCGTCCAACTATCTTGGATATTTCAGGCAAAGTGCAGTCAACGAAAAAGCGTAATGCAATAATCTCCTGATCAATCTCATCCAGCTTTTGCAACGCAGAGCCAATATCAATGCGAATATCAACATGTTTCGTAAATTCAAGAGAGATCGACTGCGATTCATAATCTGTAAAATCATAAGGAGATTCTTTTTGTCGCGATAACCTGCGATATTCGTTCTTCACCGTGTTCTGAGCAATCTTAAAGATCCAGGTGAATAAATTTGAGCTTCCTTTAAAACTGTGAATATTTTCGACTGCTTTCAAAAATACCTGTTGGGTCAAATCGTCTGCAACCAACGGGTTCAATTTCAGTGAGAAGTATTTGCTGATTCGTTGACGATATTGCTCATACGTGTTCTCAAAGATGGTAATACTTTCCTGTTCATCCGGATAAACAGGTTTCGTGTCATGAGCTCCTGACATGGTGGGGAACCTCCTCTTGATTTACATATAATTAGACACCGGAGGAAGCAAAAAAGCCACGCATGAGAAAAATAATTTTGACTCCCTCACCTCTTTGATATGAATTCTGCTAACTTTTGAAGTAGAAAATAAACAAAGGCAGCCGATCGCACTGACCGGCTACCTTTGTTCTTTAATGAAACATAAATTTTAATCCTTGCTTATTTCAGCTCGATGAAGCTTTTAATTGAGTCTGCATGAAGACCAGTTCCTCAGCTAATTTTTCTAGCCGACTTAAGGCTTCAGTATCTTTAATGTTATTCTCAGCATCAAAATGATCACTATTCAGATATACATAGCTTGGGGCGACATAAGAGCGGAAAAAGCCGGCAATCGGTTTTAATTGATTTTCCACTACCAAATAATGCTGATAGGTGCCCCCGGTTGCTATAAAACCCATCACTTTATTGTAAATGCTCTGCACGGGCAGAAGGTCGAATACATTCTTCAGTACGCCTGTCAGAGAGGATTGATATATTGGTGTGCCGATAACGTAAAAGTCAGCATCAATCAATTTTTGGACCACCAACTGGGTGTCTTCATTGTATTCCTCCAACTTGCGACCATCGCAAAATTCGATCCCTTTATAATCTCTTAAATCTATGAGTTCCACTTCAATTTCTGGATGATTATTTTTTACGAATTGGAGTACAGCATCCACACCCACTGGTGTCTTTGATCCAATCAGTGACCCGGATAATCCGATTAATTTCACAACATTAACCTCCTATGATTTCTTCTTCATCATCAAACTATTCCATGGTTTCCAACGCACATTCCTTCATCACATGAAGCATGCTGCCTAGGGTGATTTTTTCTAACTGCTGCATTAACTGCTGTTCACTTTCTATGAAAATGTTTGCGAGCTGAATATCTACCTCTGCTGTTAAATTCCCTTTTTTCATAATGGATGGTTTGGGGATCTGAAGCGGCTTGGAAGACACCAGGGTGTACACATCTTTCAAGGTTATCTCATACGGGTCTTTAGACAAAACATAACCACCGTCAATACCTTCTTTTGACTTAACGTATCCCACTTTTTTGATCGAGCTAAGGACTCGGCGTATCCTCGCCGGGTTCACCCGAATCCTTTCAGAGATCTGAGTACTGGTTAACTTCTCATTTTCATGTGAACTAAGGAGAACCAGAATATAGATGACAACACTTAGCTCACTGTTCATAGCTGCCTACTCTCCCAAGATAATGACTTCCGTCTCCAATTCAATATTAAATTGATCACGTACTGTTTTTTTAATTAATTTGATTAATTCCAAATAATCCTCAGCAGTGGCGTCATCTGCATTAATGATAAAACCAGCATGCTTCTTGGAAATTTCCGCTCCCCCAATGCGAGTGCCTTGTAAATTACACTCTTGAATGAGTTTTCCGACATAATGTCCCTCTGGACGTTTGAATACACTTCCGCAAGAGGGAAATTCAAGCGGTTGTTTGGATTCCCGTTTAAACGTTAAATCCTGCATGATACTCGAAATGACATCCTTATTCCCTGGTTTAAGCTTAAATTCCACTTCAAGGATGATGTATTGATCCGTTCGAAAGATACTGTTTCGATAACCCAGCTGCATGTCATCTCGGACCATGTTTATCAGCTCTCCGTTTTTAGTAACCACTAGCGCTCGCTCAACGACCTCATCCATCTGACCACCGTAAGCCCCCGCATTCATATATAAAGCGCCACCTGTACTTCCGGGTATTCCACATGCAAACTCCAGACCTGTTAAGCTGTTGTGCAAAGCAGTACGTGACACATCAATAATGTTGGAACCGCTCTGCGCGACAATCTTGTCACCATAGACTTTAATCTGATCAAATTCGCTCAGAGAGAGCGTTATTCCACGCACACCCTGATCTTTAATAATGACATTTGATCCTTTTCCAATGATCGTTAGAGGGATTTGATGTGTTTTTGCAATGTTAACCACGTTAATAATTTCTTCTTTCGTTGTGGGATGGATAAGTATGTCTGCTTTACCACCCAGCTTTATATACGTGTGGTCTTTTAATGGCTCATTCCATTTCAATTTTTCCAAAGGTATGTGATTCTCAAAAATATTCATGACATTCTCTCCCTGAGTTGAAAAGACATGATTGCACGATCGGCAAATAGAAAGCTCCTTCATTGTATGTTTAATATGAGATATTGGTTGAAAATATTCCGTCATCCTGACAATTAATCACATTTTTTGACCTCACCACGGTAATTCGCCATTCGGAAACTGGCCCCGCATCCACATGAAACTTTTGCATTAGGGTTATTCATGGTGAATCCCCCTAACATTCCACTTTCTTCGTAATCAATCTCAAGTCCTTCAATATATGGAACCGTATTGGTGTGAACCAATATACGAAATACACCTTTATCTAATAAGATATCCCCTTCTGCTTGCTGTTCATCTACGATAAGGCTATAGGATAAACCACTGCATCCCCCCTCATCGACCCCGACCCGAAGGAAAGAATTCTGGGTATCCGTACTTGCCAGGATTTCAACGATTTTTTCTGCTGCTGCTTCACTGACCTGAATCATTGTTATACCTCCTTGGAGCGTATTTTTTGGCTAGCCGGTTGTTTTTCAAACGCAGCCCATTAAAATCTTAATGATTTCTTCAGGACTCGTATATGCATTAAAATAACGACAACCTGTTGATTGCAGATGGATAGGAATATCCATAAGTTCCAGCGACCCGCTATACAATATCACTCGATATTTCTCGGGAAATTTTTCTATAAGCAGCTCAATATTGTCCACATTCATATCTACGATGATCACAGAATTATCCGGAAGTTGATCCATGTTACTACCGATCACATCACGAGTAGCGTCCAGTACATGTAACGACGCCTCGGTTTGAATCAACAAACTTAAACTTTTAACAATGTGATGCGTATCGGATAGGATTAACACATGGTTCATTCAGAAAACCTCCGGATAAAATGATGGCAATCGCAGGATATTCCTTTGCGTTAATTCATGTTTGTAGTAAACCATTCCATCAAGCAAGGTATGAAAGCAGCTAGAGCGACCCCTTTGGGTGTAAGTTCATACATGATCTGTATGGGATGTGTTAGGGCTTTTCTCTTCACCAACTGATCATTCTGAAGATCTTTTAATCGTTTGGAGAGGATCGCTTCTGAGATGGAAGGCACATTTTCGTAAATTTCGCTGAATTTCTTAGGACCTTGCGAAAGAGTACATAGGATATGGATCGTCCATTTCGTTCCGATAATACGATAGGCTGTGAAAAGTTTCTCGGTATCCGAAGTCAACATCGCATGAACACACCTTCCTTGGCTTACCCCCGTTTATTTGTTTTTCAAGCCTAACGATTGCAGTCCCGTTCTTATTTGGTCTGTTACTGGTGCAATTCGAGTACTGGCAATCAAGCTCAAGACGATTAACACCAGATGAAAGCCCATCGTTACGATTAATCCTGATTGCAATGACATCCCGCCAGCTTGACACACCACCAGGATAGAACCACCGATCCCGATGACTACGCCCGGTGTAAATGAATCTGCAAATTGCAGATTTGCCGAGGTTTTGCCAACGCCTTCCTCTCCTGTTTGGGAAAACGCCACAACACCGCTAATCGGATGTGCCAATCCAATGCCTATTCCAGCTATGATTTGGCCTATAACCGCTGCGGTAACGGTCACAACAGGAACCCAAAATACGATGGTAATTCCGATGGCAAGCAGGAGTACACCAATAATAATTCGTGTATGACGTCCACGACCCTGATCTGCCGAGTCCCAACGCCCTTGCATATAAGCAATGACACACCAGCTCAGTGCAGCGCTTGCTACAATTAAACCAGCCTGAGAAGGTGTAATGCCTTTCACCTCAATTAAAGCTAATACCAAGAAATTTTGTGTACTGGTATAAGCAGCGAAGAACAATCCACGCGTAGCGAGTATAGCGGGCATACCTCTTCGCAAAGCAAGGGTTCCCTCCGGCAGCAGTTTGCGCAGTGGGTATACCATCAGAACTCCCCCAATAAAGACGATAACAAATCCAATAATTGACGGAAGCTTTCCAAGTCCCACTAATAAAGTTCCCGTACCTATCGTTAATAGCAGTGCCATCCAAGTAGCGGCAGATCCTTGCTCCCCTTGTGAAGGCTGTGATTTTAATTTCGTAAAGGCAGGTAAGCTAAGGAGCGCTGAAACCAACAGGATCGGTAGAATCCCCCAGAACACAAAGCGCCATGACCACTGATCTGCAATAAGGCCTGCAACGTATGGACCAAGCATGGACGGAAGAACGTAAGCTGTACCGAATGCGCCCAGTATTTTGGCACGTAATTCGTCAGGATAACTTAAGGAAATGGCCGTGTACACGCAAGTCATCATAGCTCCGGCCCCCAAACCCTGCATGGCGCGTGACGCGATCATGGTATACATATCTCCTGCAGTTGCGGCTGCGACCAGTCCGACAATAAACAATAGAAGTGCGAGCGTAAATGGTACCGCGGGTCCCCTTCTATCAATAATCCGACCAACAACCAAGGTGCCTATAATCTGTGCAAGCAGATATGTACTGAATATCCAGCCAAACAGGTTAAGACCGTTCAGGTCTCCAGCAATGGAAGGAGCAATTGTCGTTACCGACAAACCTTCAAATCCAACAGCCATTACTGACAATATAATTCCTATGGATAATGCAAAATAACGCGGACTGAAAATACTTTGTGAATGGGACGACATGGTATGTGACCTCCAAGAGAATTTTATGTATACATCGTATCCGGATACTTAGTAAACATTTTACTTTACAAAGTTTAAATTACAGTTCGCCTTTGACTTTGTCAATGTATTTGTTTAAAATGTATGAAATAATGAAGATTCAGTTGCTTAAAAAGGAGGTTCACCATGAGCCGGGATCAAACGAAAAAGGATGCCTCAACCAGTACCCGAAAAGCAATCATTAACCTGCTTAAACAGCAAGGTGGAATGGATGTTGTGGCACTCTCCTCCCAATTTGCGTTATCTGGAATGGCTATCAGGCAGCATTTAAATGCACTGAAAGAAGAAGGATTGGTTACTTTCGAAGAAGAAGCTCGTCCCATGGGTCGACCAACTAAGCTATGGAGATTAACCCCCGCTGCTGATCGTTTTTTCCCTAGTGGATATTCGGAGTTATCCGTCAGTCTGATCAATTCCATGAAAGAAGCTTTCGGAAATGAAGGGCTGGACAAGCTCCTCAATGTTCGGAATAAAAATATGCAAGAACAATATCTTCAGTACATTGGTGATGCATCCGGCGTGAAGGAAAGGCTGGAGAAACTGGCTGAAATTCGAACAAATGAAGGCTATATGGCCGAGGTTAAGGATCAAGGCGATGGTAGCCTCTTATTTATAGAGAAGCATTGTCCCATCTGTGAAGCTGCAGCAGTATGTACCGGCTTATGTAAGAATGAATTGCATTTATTCAAAACGGTTCTGGGGGATCAAGTTCATATTGAACGTGGAGAGTATATTTTGGCTGGAGGAAGAAACTGCATATATACGGTTAGAGAATATCATTCGTAACCAAACAAACTTGCATAACTATATAAAAAGCCGCCAACAGGCGACTTTCTGAATGGTTACGTTTTGTTCCCGTTAAATCCAGAAAAGGATTGTATGAGAAATTAATTAATGGAATGAATAAAACGATGAAGATGTTCAGCTAATAACTTTGGCTGTTCCATCGCAGCGAAATGCCCCCCTTTATCCGCTTCCTCCCAGTACGTAACATGATACACACGCTCTACCCAGCTTTGTGGAGGCATCGGCAACTCCTTGGGAAATACGGAAACCCCTGTTGGAACAGTAATGCGCTGGCCTTCCGTGAAATGCAGTGGCATTTTGCCACCTTCAGTATAGATTCGCATGGAAGATGCAATTGTATTGGTAAACCAGTATATCGAGATATTCGTGAGGATATGATCAAGTGAACAGGAACTCTCAATATCTCCTTTACAGTCACTCCACCCCCGAAATTTTTCTACCATCCAGCTGGCAAGACCTGCCGGGGAATCACTCAGTGCAAAAGCCAAAGTTTCTGGCTTGGTTCTATGAAGGGCGCTATAAGCGCCTTCTCGTTCCGACCATTCCGCTACGGAGTCAAGGTATGTGCGCTCTTCTTTGCTCATCGAAGGTGTATTCTGAGTAAGTGGTGGCCTGTAGCTTCCAGGAATATAATTAAGATGAAGTCCTCTCACCCGCTCAGAGTAGATGAAGGCTAACCACGTTGAGACTCCTGCTCCAATATCCCCTCCCTGTACAAAATACCTTTCATAACCCAGACGATCCATCAGTTTCGCCCAAAGTGTAGCTACATATTTGGAACCTACCCCAGGCTGAGTGGGTTTACTCGAAAATGCGAATCCCGGCAAAGAAGGAATAATCACATCAAATGCGTCTTCAGCCTGTCCACCATATAATGATGGGGTTGTTAGATAAGGAATCAGTTCTAACATTTCTACGAATGATCCTGGCCAACCATGAGTCAATAGCAGCGGCCGTGATGAAACTCCTTCACCTCGAACATGAACAAAATGTATATCGAAACCATCCACGTTCTCAATATATTGCGGGAAACGATTCAGTCTTGCTTCTTGCTCGCGCCAGTTATACTCCGAACTCCAGTAATCCACTAATCGCTTCAAAAAGAAATGATCTGTCCCCAAAGCCCATGGTTCTTCAGAGAATCGAGAGGGCCATCGAACCTGTTTCAATCTGTTAGATAAATCATGTAATTGTTGCTCTGGAATAGCGATCTTGAACGGTTTCATTTCAATTATCCTCCTACGTTTTGAGTTAAATAAAAATACGTATCGCTGAGTATGTCAACAACAGACACATCAGCAATCGAAATGACCTGTCATGGACAGTTAGAAAGGTTTTGAACATGGAGCCAAACCCCGACCATACAAGTAACGACAACCATCCCAGAAGGATCGATAAACTCAAATAAATAACAAGACTCCCGCCAGAAGGTGAAGAAGGCAAAATGAAAGCACTCATCACCGTTAGAAAAAACAATATACTTTTGACATTGATAAGTTGGAGCATAACACCGGATAAAAATGACGATTGCACATCCCTCGAATCCTTTTCCGAACTTTTATTCCCCATCATAAGCCACACCAGATAAAGCATATATGCTGCACCAGCCCATTCAAAATACGGCCCTACAACTGGCAACCAGTGATATAGGCTTGTTGTAAATACGCCGCTTATGATCCCCAATAAGCCAAACCCCGCTAAAATACCACCATTAAATCTCCATGATCCAATAAAGCCAAATTTCCGTGCCTCATTCATCATCAAGATGTTGCTTGGTCCAGGTGTTATGGAGGTCACGATCACATACGTTAGAAATGCTACAATATTCAAGCTGTACCCCCCAATGAAATCATTTACGATCTGAAGGACTTTATTGTATGATGAATTAAACCCTTAATAAAATCGAAATCATTAAAAGCATTATCATTTTTATCGATACATATCTCAAGCTAAGGAGAACTTGGATGGAAATTAGACATCTTGTCACATTTCAGACGATTGTCGAGGTTGGAAGCTATACCGGGGCCGCATCCCAATTGGGCTACACACAATCCACGATCACGGCTCATATACAGTCCCTCGAAGAAGAGATTGGCGGGGAGCTTTTCACATACGAAAAAAGACAATTGAAGCTTACGCATCTGGGGAGGGAATTAATACCGCTGGCCGAAGATTTGCTGGCAACTCATGATCAGATTAAAAGCATAAGAAGCGAACAGGAAGTTAAAGGTATATTAAGGGTAGCTGCACCAGAGTCTTTAACAATTTCCAGATTAAGTCCGATCATCAAGGAGTATTCATCGAAATATCCTCAAGTTCAATTCATCCTTACCAACGGTACATGTGAGCAAAACCAGGTTGATTTGATAAGCGGGCGTGTAGATGTAGCTTTGATGGTGTACCCGGAGGTGCATCCGGAAAAATGCATTCATTACCAGCTAATCGAGGAAAAAATAGTACTGGTTTCCAGCAATGACGGCCCGGAACATTTTGATGCGTATAAACTGGAGAACAACCCCACCTTTTTTATCACCAACGAAGAAGGATGCAGTTATCGAACCATGTTTGAAAAATATCTTGTAAAACATGATATTCCTCCGTTTCAAACGATGGAGTTATGGAGCATTGAGGCCATCAAACAAACCGTTATGAGTGGACTCGGCTTTTCTTTTTTACCTTACATGACAGTTAAAGAAGACGTGGAACGAGGAAAACTTAAGATTGTGAGTCATTCCGAACAGTTTGACCCCATTTACTCCCATATGCTGATTAAAAAGAAAAAATGGCTATCTCCAGCCGTTAAAGCTTTCAGTGAGCTTGTTATAAAATCAATCAGTGTATCAGAAAACGAATCGGATTTGATCCATTAAGCTTATAGATATATGGAAACGAAAAAAGAACCTTGGGCTCAGCTCAAGGTTCTTTACGTTCACTTGTATAGTGAAAAACAAGTTTAGAAGATGGTTGGCACCATTCCCCCATCCATACGGATTGGAGAACCTTTGAATGCCGATGCATACGGACTGCATACAAATGTGGCCAATCTGCCAATCTCAACAGGCTTGATAAATCGTTGGATTTCGGATTGAGGCAGGTTTTTGCGCATAAAATCCTTCTCTTTTTCTAAAAAAGTCATCGATTCATCAGGGTAGATGCTCTCAATGATTTGTTGCACATTTTCAGAGAGGGTTGGTCCTGGCATGATTGTATTGACGGTAACTTCTGTTCCTACCGTTAATTTCGATAAACTTTTGGACAACGATAATAACATGGATTTGGTCATGCAATACTGAGGCATTTGTCCTGAAGGCATAATGGCTTCTTCACTCGCAATAAAGATCATGCGGCCATAATCATTTTGCAACATTTTTGGCATGTAAAATTTGGACAATGCATTTGCAGCGAGCACATTCGTACGGAAGTATTTCTCCCAAACCTCATCGCTGATATCCTCATATTGCATCATTTCATAAATCCCCATATTGTTCACTAGGATATCAATTTGGGGGTATTTTTCAAATAAGGCTTCTCTTTGACCAATGTCCGCCAGATCAGCTGTAGCTTTTTGAGGTGAGGTAGCAGGAAAATCGGACTTCATTTCATGAACCATGCGCTCAACCTCTGCATCATTTCGTCCATTGATGAGCACATTAACCCCTTCTTTGGCAAGTTCAATAGCAATGGCTTTCCCTATCCCCTTCGTCGATCCTGTAACCAAAGCTGTTTTACCGTATAAACCCATATCCATATCAACTACTCCTTTTATTTTCTTGTAGCAGCAAGCTGAATCGTTATCATGTTATAAACAGTCTTGTGCTCCGGATAGGATTTATATTACCTTGTCTACATAGCCGAGTAACTAGCGTGTTGCGCCAAAGTTCTTGCATAACACGCCAAATGATATAAAGCATTCAGTTAATGAAGAGTTGATGATTCTTGCGGTCCTTCGGATAGCGAATTCGTTCCTAAATATTCCGTACGCCAATTCGTTGGCGTATCCCCTTCCCATGAACGAAAGGCACGATAGAACGAATTCTGGTCTTCATATCCAATTAAGAAAGCTACTTCTTTAATATCCAATGTAGGGTCGGCCAAGTACGCTCGTGCCTGCTCATGTCTGGCTTGCGTCAACAGATGCTTGAAGCTTGTATGCTCTTCTGTAAGCCGGCGCTGCAAGGTCCGATCGCTCATACCCAATTCCTTGGCAACGACTTGAATGTCGGGGCGACCTCCTGTGAGACTGCGTTTCATAATCCATTTGACCATCTCTGTAATAGAACGACTGCCCTGCTGTGCATCCAGCGATCGGTCCAGCGCGGGAGTAAGAATCTCCAGCAGCTCTTCGTTATATGAAAGAAACGGACAGTCCAAATCTTTACGATGTAAGGTGAGCCGGTTACATGTTGCACCAATCCGAATTGGGCAGCCAAAATAAGTCTCAAGGGTTTGAACATCACCCATGGTGTGCGAAAATTCAACTAACCGCGCAGTCAAAGGTTGACCTGTTCCCCGGCGCCCAAGTTCGAGGAGAAATGCCAGTGTAACTCCAACCAGCAATGACGGACCTGGCTGTTCGTTAGACCATTCCAGTTCAATTGAACAATCATCGCCCTCCTCAGTGATACGCAAGATTTCAGGGGGACAAAGTTGTTTGTAGCGAGCCATTCGGTGTAATGCATCACGGTAGTCACGCGCATGGTAGGTTGCTAAGACACTTGGCGGGTATTTCCCCGTTTCAAAGACGGTCGCAAGCTTGATGATTCCTTCGGCAGTGTCACCGACGAGATCGGAATATGCCTGCCAGATCGCAAAATATTGAGTGGTCGTAACAGCTGATTCAGTTATAATCGTGAGCGGCAGTTGTGCTTTGCGAGCTACATCGTGGGCCGCAATCCCTAATTGATGCAAGCCTGTCCAAAACCCTGCCGGGAATTTAATACGCTCAGAGGTGTGGGACTTCATAGATACTCTCCTTCTTGGAGTCATTGTTGCTTAATGATTCATCCACTGTACAGGGACTCTGATTCTTTTGCAATGTCTCTAATATTTCCCGGTCTCTAGAATAAAACAAGAAACCAATGCGGGAACGTCCCGCATTGGTTTCTTGGAAATTAGGTTTAGCGTTATTTCGATTGTTCAAGAAGCCCAACAATAAGCGTCACTGCTTCAGCACGGGTAGCTGTCTGCATCGGAGCAAATCGATTGCCACCTACACCGCCCACCAGACCTGCTTCCACAGCAGAAGCTACATAGGATACTGCCCATGCTGGGACATCCTTTGCATCTTTGAAATCCAGTTTCGCATTGGAATCTGTTTGGATTCCGCCAGCGCGTGCAATCATAGTTACCATCTCCGCCCGGCTCAGCGTCTTGCTAGGGCCGAACGAGCCATTCTCGTAACCATTGACAATGCCAGCGGATGCAGCTGCTGTAATATAAGGCTTCGCCCATGAAGGAATCTTGTTATCATCCGTATAGTGAATACTCTCGCTTACGGCATTCAGATTCAAGGCACGGCCCAGCATCGTAATGAACTCGGCACGTGTGACTTTCTGATTTGGACGGAAGGTCTGATCGCTATAGCCATTGACGAATCCAGCCGCCAGGGCTTTATCAATTGTAGATTTTGCCCAGTGTCCGGCTGTATCTTTCAACGCTGGCGCAGTGCCTCCGTTTCCGTTATTGCCTGATCCAGTATCCGGTTTGTTGCCGGAATCAGTTCCGCTACCACTACCGCTGTTCGAACTGTTACCGGTAGTTGTATCGCCACCGCTTCCTGAAGAGCCATTACCGCTGCCAGACCCATTACCTGAACCTGAACCCGAGCCGGGATTCGATGTTCCCGGATTGGAAGTTCCTGGTCCTGGATTCGATGGTTCTGTCTTCTTCACGATACCGAACCGATCAACAATGAACGGGGCTGCTCCATTTTGATTTTGGTCAATTTCATACGTTATAGCTGTCAATTTGCTGCCGTCAATCGTAATGCCCACAAAATTTTGTACCTGACTGCGCATTGGACGACGGTTGTCATTCGGATCAGGGCCATATTTGGCTGCATGATTCTCCTCTGCCAGTTCAAAAAGATTGTAATAAGCATCACCGAGACTTGTGCTCGGATTTTTGTAATACACTTTTGGACCCGCTGTTGCCGGAATCAGATAGATCGTGCCATCCGGATTCACAGAGTACTCGATTTTCTGTCCGTTTTGCATCTCCGTGATCATTTCTGGCTGACGCGCTTTCCCCTTCTGATCAATCGGTTTTGTGCGCGCATAGATGTGATCATGTCCCTGGAGTACAAAATCAATGCCAAGCTCCGCCATGATCGGTGCAATCTTGGTACGCACACCGTTTGCTCCCATGATGTCGGAATCCGTTGCGTGATTTGACGTCGTGTACGGTCCCTTGTGAATGTTGACGATTATCCACTGGGATCCATTCTTCTTGGCAGCCTGAACATCTTTCTTCAGCCACTCGACTTGCTCTAATGAGAAGTTGTCATACTCATCCGAATCCTCATTGGAGTTCAACACAACAAAATGCGCATTGCTGTAATCATAAGAATAGTAAGCTCCCGTCTCCGTAGCGGAATTTACCGGTGACTGGATGTTGAAATGATCGATAAACGCATAATTTTCGTCCTCGTGGTTCCCTGCGGATGGAACGATGGTTGTATTTAAGAGGCTTTCCTGCGAATGCCCAAGCAGCCAGTTCCACTGCTCCTCTTTCACACCATTATCCACGATATCCCCGTTATGAACGACAAATTGTGCATCCGGTACTGTAGCCAATGCTTTGGCCAATGTCTCAGAGGACAGAATTGCCTCATCCTCTTCCTTCGCTTGTGTATCCGCCAGATCAATGAAAGTGAATTTGCCTTTTTCCGGTGCTGTACGGAAGGTACCTGTCTCGCTCCATACTTGTTGGGAAGCATCCCCTACACGGAAATAATAGGTTGTATTAGCTTTCAGATCTGTCACTTCTGCTTTGTGCATCAGTTCTGTAGGAGCATTCGCAGGTTGTGCAGAGCGCCCTTGAACCGATTTGGCTTGCGTGAAATCAGGTGTTGCAGCTGTTTTCTCCACAACCTGAAGGTCGCTATTCGTTACTTGATCGGAAGTGTACCACGTGAATCCCTTGCTCTTGGTAGGATCTCTATGGAACGTTACCGTTACCTTGTTTACCTGTTCTGGAACAGGAACTGTATCCGATTCCTTGATAATCCCGAAAGTATCCACGACAAATGGTTCTGCATTCTTATTTTGGTCAATCTCATACGTTACGGCGGACAGCTTGTCTCCGTCAATAGTCAATGAAACGAAGTTCTGAACCTGCCCTCTGGCTGCGCTCGTGGTGTCGCCATATTGCCGAGCGTGGTTTTCTTCCGCACGCTCGAACAGGCTGAAGTACGCTTCACCAAGTTCTGGTTTTACGTTTTTGAAGTATACTTTGGCCCCGGCGGTAGCAGGAATCATATAAATGGTTCCATCCGGTTTGACCGCGTATTCGATACTCTGTCCATTGAAGGTCTCCGTTATTTTGGACACATCTTCAGCAGTACCATCGCTCTTGATTGGTTTCGTCCGTGCATAGATATGGTCATGTCCCTGAAGGACTAGATCAATCCCCAGTTCGTTCATGAGTGGAGCGATTTTTTTTCGTTCACCGTTCGCACCAATAATGTCGCTATCCGTGGCGTGATTGGATGTCGTGTACGGACCTTTATGGATGTTCACGATAATCCACTTGGCTCCTGCGGCTTTTGCTTCCGCTACATCCTGCTTCATCCATGCGACTTGCTCATTCGAGAAGTTGGCGTAATCCGATGAATCCTCGTTGGAGTTCAATACGATAAAATGAGCTTTGCTATAATTATACGAATAATATGCGCCTGTTACCGTTGTAGCACCGTCTGGCTGCTTCACATTAAAATGCTCGTAGAACGCATAATTTTTATTCTCATGATTGCCAGCAGACGGTGCAATGGTCGTGTTCATAAGACTGGCTTGCGAATGACCAAGCAACCAATTCCATTCTTGCTCTGAAGTGCCATTCTCCACAACGTCTCCGTTATGGACGACAAATTCAGCATTCGGAACAGTCGCGAGTGCTTTGGACAGAGTAGATCCGGACAGGATCGCCTCATCCTCTTCCTTCGCTTGTGTATCCGTCAGGTCAATAAAGGTAAATGCTCCATCAACCGGAGCCGTTTTAAACGTTCCAACCTCACTCCATATACCCAGATCCTGATCACCAACACGGAAAGAATAAGAAGTGTCAGGGGAAAGGCCTGTCGCTTCCGCCTTATGCACCATTTCTCCCGGGGAGTTGGAAGCGACGGTTGCACGCCCATTGAAAATTTGGGCCTGACTGAAGTCGGCAACGCCTCCTCCTTGTTTCTGCACCACTTGAACAGTGCTCTGTGCAGATGCAAGAGGAGTATACCAAGTGAAGCCTTTGCTACTTGTTGCATCTCCATAGAAGGTAACCGTTATTTTGCTGATATCCAGCGATGGCGCATTAGCCAAGGCTTTAAGCTCCATGTCAAAATACAGGTCCGAGCTGCTGTCGCTCTGTTGATGCACTTCGACCGCAATTTCGTTTGAGCCTTCATGCAAATTGGCTTTCATTGGCTCAGTCAGGTCGATATTCTCATACATTACCGGCAAGTCCTTATTTGAGGTTGCTTGGGTGGAGTACACAATCTCTCCATCCGGCATGCCAAAACGAATGACTTCCACACCATTCACATAGATCACTGCACCGTCATCAATACCGAATGTGCCGAGAATTTGCCCGTAACCGTCAATCTGATCCTTGTTAACGTTAATATTTGTCCGGAAATAGGTTGTGCGGGGTTTATTTTTTTTGTCCAGACCGTAGCTGACTTCCGTTTTGAGTGATCCAAAATAGGAAGTGCTTACGCCATTACCGTTGTCTTTGTAACCAAATGGAGCCTGTCCCGAATTCCAGGACGAATCATCGTATGAAGCACGCCAATCCAATTGCAAATCCTGGCCCTGATCGAAATAATGCCAATTGGCATTACGCTCTAACAGCATCTCAGGCTCAGACAATGATGCGGCTTGGGCTGAATTAACTCCCCCAAATCCCGCAAGCCATCCGAATACCAAAGCAATCGATAACAGGATGGATAACACTTTTTTGTAGAGGTGACTGATCATAATTCTCTCCTTTGTATGTATGATTGGTTGGCTTATGTAAATCCAAACAGGCCTAGCATAACAAGAGAAGATCAGCATTCAGTTAGCGGGAAGTAAAACTTATGTAAACTCTTACATTTATTTGACTTATAATATGGATAAGGTTTTTAGTTAACATAATAATTAATATGGTTTTCACTTCTATTTGGACGAAAATATACCGAAATAAAGAACTATTTTTAAAGGTTTGATGAATTGGCTTTTAGGAAGTAGACTAATGAGGATAGACTATACAAAAGTTAACATGTTCTGGGAAAGGGGATTCATAATGTCATCCAGTGTCATCGACATGCTGCAGCTTGAGTATCAACGTTTTTCAGCGAAAGAAAAGGAAATCGCTGATTATGTGATGCGCAATAAAACATCCATCAATAACATCAATATTAGGGATTTGGCTGCTTATACCAATGCTTCCATGTCAACCATAACTCGATTTTGTAAAAAAGTAGGTTGTTCTACCTTTGTAGATTTTAAAATTCGACTTAACCGTGAAGTGGATCAACCCCGCAATCAAACAGATTTCTTTATCAGAACACAGCAGATCCACAATGATATCATCAACGCTACCGCAGAAATGCTGGATACCGACAGAATCAAACAAGTGGTCCAGTACATAAAAAAAGCTCGCAGAATCTATGTTTATGGTTTGGGAAGTTCAGGTTTATCTGCTCTGGAGTTCAAATACAGACTAATGCGGATGGATATCGTCATTGATGCGGTGACGGATTCACACATGATGATCATGAGTGCTTCTCTTTTGGGCGAAGATGATCTGGTCGTAGGTTTATCCAATTCAGGACGAACCTTAGAAGTCAGTGACGCATTAAACGCAGCCAAAAAAAGAGGAAGCAAAGTTGTTGGAATTACTAATTTTGATCACACACCCCTGTCTGAAGTCTCGGATTTGTGCATTTTCACACCTGATATCGGGCGAACCGGAGATGTGAGCTTCATTAACAGCCAATTAGCCATTATTTACATCCTGGATGTGATTTCTCTTCTATTACTTGAGGATGAACATTTACTCCATGCGCGGCAGCAAACGTTAGAAGCTCTTTATTCTGCTGAATAAATAAACAGCCAACCTATTTCGTTGGCTGTTTTGTTGATTTCTTCTTTTTTATTGGACAGAAGGAGAAGGCTTTTTCAATTTAGCAATTTCAGAGACAAAACGTTCCGTAATTTGTTGAGGACGCGTAATGGCTCCACCAACAACAACACAATAGACTCCAGCTTCCAGACACGTTGCTGCCATCTCCGGTGTCATGATATTCCCTTCCGCAACAACAGGCGTTTGTACGCTAGTTAGAATTTCTTTCAAGGCTGCAAATTGATTATCATACAGCTTAAGCCCTGCTGTCTCTTCTGTGTATCCGACCAATGTAGAGGAAATCAGATCAAAACCAAGTCGTTCTGCATTGATGGCTTCCTCTTTGGTTGAAATATCCCCCATTAATAGAAGTTGAGGATGTTTGGTGCGAATTTCATGTACGAATACATCCAGTGATTTACCGTCCGGCCGTGCACGCAAAGTGGCATCAACCGCAACAATCTCTGCGTGGACCTCGGCAAGTTCATCTACTTCCAAGATCGTTGGTGTAATAAATACGGGATTGGTTCCGTAGTTTCTTTTCACTATACCTATGACGGGCAGATCAACCTGTTCTTTGATCTCTTTCACATCTACAGCAGTATTCGCACGAATACCGATCGCTCCTCCCTCTTTTGCTGCGACTGCCATGCGTCCCATAATCAGCGAACTATGAAGTGGCTCGTGCTCCAAAGCCTGACATGATACAACGAGACCACCTTGTAAACCTAATTTATCTAATTTATCTAAATTCATTGCAATTACTCCGTTTCCATAATTTCTTCGATTTCATTTTTGATCACGGTAACCTGAGGGCCATAAATAACCTGCACTCCGTTACCAACAAGTACTACCCCTTTGGCTCCAGTAGCTGTAAGCGCATCCTTTTGAACCTTCTCGATATCCTTCACAGATACGCGAAGCCGTGTTGCACAGCAATCCAATTCGTTAATATTGTCTGCACCGCCAAGTCCATTCAGGATAGCGATGGAGCGTTCTTCACCTTTCGTTGATGCGGGTGTATTAGACTGCTGACTTTGCGTTTTGGCGTCTGCCTCTGATGTTACTTCTTCCTCACGTCCCGAAGTTTTTAAATTGAGCTTCACAATCAAGATTCGGAAGGTGAAGTAATAAAGGAAGAACCAGACCACTCCGATGATGGGAACGATAATCCAGTTCGTTTTGGCATTACCCTGAAGTACCCCGAATAAGATAAAGTCGATTAATCCACCTGAAAAAGTCTGACCGATTGTAATCTCAAAAATATGTGAAAGCATAAATGCCAATCCATCAAATACGGCGTGAATGACATACAGGATTGGAGCAACAAACAGGAATGAGAATTCCAGAGGCTCCGTAATTCCTGTCAAGAACGAAGTGAGTGCCGCAGACAACCCCCGGTTCAAATATAATTATTTCCAGCGAAGTAAAGCTCAGTCTTTTTGTTCCAATGCAAAAAAAGCCGCCAGTTTGGCGACTTTATCGTGTTCATATTCTTCCCCCGCGAATCCAAAACCTAAACCTGAATCATGCATTATTTCAATATTTTAGTTAAAAGTTTTACCTGCCCATTCATGCCCGAAGGTAGTGAAGACTTTCCATATAGATTCTCCAGTGTATTAGCCACATGAATGTCGATTACATTATTACCTCGCAGCATGTAAGACGTGACGTTCCAATGATAGGGTGGCCATAATCGGATGCCAACCTGCTCCCCATTCACATACAGGCAAGCCGTCTCTCTAATATCTTCCGCTTCCAGCCAAATTTCATTTGCCGAATTCAAGCTGACATCAGACAAATCCAGTTGCTGCGAGTACACTCCTGCTCCCGAATAGAAAGGGTAACCTTCAACATTCCAAACCCCAGTCATTTGTTCAGGTTCAACGGTTAATGTAGTCTGATTTTCTACAGCAAATGAACCAATCAGATAAGCAGGAAAGGAAATGGCTGGCATCGGTTCCAGCAGTGAAACCGTGAGAACTTCAAGCTCATTCTCGCCTTTAACAAGCTGTTTGGTAATGTCCACACCAGCGTAATGAATATCTTGCCACAGTGAAGGGTGGAGTGCTTCCATCCGTACTCCATTAACAAAGATTTCAACATTACGTCTGCGTTGGAGGAAACCAATATGGGATGGAATTTTTTGCTCGATATCGTCAAGAATTAGCTCAATCGTGAAGATCTGCTCATTTCCAGGTTCGTTTAAATGGACTGCATCTTGCTGTGATTTCATAAGCTCGATCCATTCTTCCGTTACGACAAATGTTGTCCGGTACGTGTTGACTTGGCCTGGCATCGTTGCATTCATTCTGGACTGACGGTCATTCAATGTGACCTGCCACTGATCCAATACAAGCACATTGGGTTCGACGGTCTGAAAATGCCAATGATCACCTAGTACCAACACATCGGTGGCATCTTGCACTTTATGATTTATAGGCTCTTGCGGTTTGGGATGTGTCGAATCTTCAGTGTGAAGCGGATCAGGTAAATGATCAAGTCTAACGGATAGAAGACGAAGCTCTCCCGGTACAAATGTTAGAACAGCATCATGACTCAACGGGTTTATACTCCCGTTTTCCAAGTTCCATTCTTCCATTTGTTCATCAATGTGTTCTTTCACAGGGTTCTGATGTAGTTGAATGGTCACGGGCTGCTCCGACCAGTTCATCAGCCATGTATGCACATGATCTTCAATTTTGCGTTCAACGCTAATGAGATCCTCAGCTTGCCCCTCGATCTGTTTCCAGGCAATCGCTGGTGATGATGTCGTTAACTCTCTTAACTGAACACACAAGTTCATAAGTGTGTCGTTATGAGCTGTGTTTTTCATGGAATAGAATAAGCTGTACCCTTTGCCAACCGCTTGTAATTTCCCGTCTTGAGGATTGGAACCATATAGTTCGTTCATATACTTCCGTAATTCCGGAACTTGGCGCTGTCGCTCACTGTCACAAGGAATTGCCCCAACCGCAATAAGCCTTCCACCACAGTTTACAAAGGTAACAAGCTGTTTTGCGATATCTACAGACATGACCGTAATTTCCGGCAAAATCAAAATCGAATATTCGTTTAGTTCTCCGTTAAACTGATATCCCCCAGCATGAGTAATCTTTGCCTCTCTGAGCTGATACTCATCCACATAATCGTAATCAATAGAGCTGCGCAGCATGCGGTCTGACAATAACGAAAACAGTTGATCCGCAGCTGGATGCTGGTTCGATTCACCGGATAAGAACATATGCTCATATACCGTGTGGATAGGTGACAACAGAAGTACTTCAGGTGTACGCTTCGTGAAAGAACCAAGTACACTCAACCGACCAAGATAATCGGCAAAAGCCCGATAATGTGGCCAATGCGGTGCATGCTTGAATTCCGTAGGTGGAAAGTCTGTTTTCCGATACCCTGCAAACGAATAGTAAAATGCATGCGGGATAAACAAATTAACACCCAAAAATGCCATAAAATTGGCATCAAGCCGCCTTTGTCGCATGGCATAGGCATGACCGCTTGCACCAAATGACTCACAAATAACTCTTTTTTTCCCGTCCAACTGTGCGACAGACCCGGCCGTCTTTACGGATACGATACGATGTGGATTCTCCTTTGTACCGATTCCATGTGTCAGGTAGTCCACACCTGCATAATGGAACTGCTGCAATACACGGGTTTGATTACCCTGCGACCGAGCCTGCCCCCAGACGGGTTCTTCCAGCGTATGGCCGATGTACAGCAAGCTGTGTGATTCACACCACGAACGAATAGCTTCATGATAACCTTCCACATACCAACGGGTAATCGTATCATAATAGTCCTGCCTCGCAGACCTGCTGCCATCGGCCATACCATATAACAACGCGCCTAATCTTGGAATCAGATCATATCCGTTCTCCTGCTCATACCGCTCCACCATCCCATGTGTCCAAGCGAATACGATTCCGGGCAGAGTTGCATTCACATCCTGAACCGACGTTCGGATGGCTTCGACTCCAAAAAAACCGTCGTGGATCATGAGCCCAGGTTCATCCGTGAATACACCTTGAATGGTCACTCCGAAATGAGGCTGAAATTGCTGAAACGGCTCATATGCCGACTGAATGAAAGCCTGCACGGCTTCCGGGTTCAACGTGTCCAGATAATACCCTTTTGCAAACGTGATCCCTTCAGCAATTTCACAGGACCAGCAGGCAAGTATAATATAATCCTCGTCGTTATCAGGCTTCCATTCCTGTCCGCATAACTCTGTAATATCCTCAGGTTGATCATAGATCAGCCATTCCCCTTCTTGCTGGATGGCACGATAAGCGAGAATTGCGATGAGTTCATTGTTAGCGTAGGTGGCAAAATCGAGAGATAACATTTCCTGCTGTGCATCGTGTAAATATCTTCGTTCCTCAACCCTCAAGTATCTCATCCGATACTCGGGATATTGCCTCGTTAGCTTACCTCCCAGTGTTCCGCTCGGCCAATTGTCCTCATCATACAGCCAGACCACCATATCACGCTTCTGGCACTCTTTTGTGCAGAAATCCACCGTATCCATGAACTCCTCTGACAGGTATGAGGCCTGCATCCCGTGACGCGCATGTAATACAACGCCGCCAACACCGGCTTCAACCATGGATTGAATTTGGTTTTCTAACTCTGGCTTGCTAAAACTGTGGTTCAGAAACCAAAAGGGCTGTGGACGATACGTCGCCTCAGGATTTTTGAACTGCTGTTGTAATTTATGAATATCCGTGATTTTCAACTCCAATTCATCACCTGATCTCATCATGATTTTGATACAGATGTCTTTCTCAGCAAAGGAATGAAAAATCCACCGACAACCGACCGATTTTGAAAATTTAACTGCTTTCCGGTGATGGTGTCATACCAGTCTGTTACAGGTACACGGCTCGATGTTTCATTCATAAAGTCCCACAGAGGTGAAATCATCTGTTCGAACTGAGGCTGCGTTTCGCTCATGGAGGCACACCATACGAGCCAATCGGACTTGGTGTATGTCTCACGGCTATCCAGCGGTATGCCATATCGATTCTGTTTTAGCTGATAATAAGCCAACTCTTTAGCAGCCACTTCTTTTGAGAAAAGGTTGAAGTCCAACAGACGATCCCACACCAGATTGTATTTCATGCTCCATGACTCATCCGAGCTGTCAAAAGTCAGCTTGTAGTGATCACCTGCTGTCGCCATGGATGACCACTCCTCTGCCATTTTTTCAGCCGCTTCACGATAAACGGCACCATCCGGCAAACCAAGTTCATCACACATATACGCATAGGCGGCAATGCCTAATATCGCTTTAATCGATAAGTTCGCATTGTGCGCTAGATGTCCGGCGAAGTCGTCCGTGCACAGTTGATTGTCAGGGTCCAGACCATGTTGCAACAAATATGAAGCCCAAGTTGTTAGAAGTCCCCAGTGCTCACGGGCAAATTCCGCATGCTTCTCATATTTGCATACCGTTGCTGCCATCAGGAGCATATTGCCACATTCCTCGATGGGCATCTGGTATTCGAGTTTGTTCTCTCCGTAAACCTGGCCGTTAGCTTGGGGGTAAGTCCCCACGTCATGTGGAGCAAAATCAAACGTCCAATCCGTGCTTTCGGCATACTTATAGATTGGACGCATCATACCTTTGACCAATTCGGTGTTATACCTCAGAAACAACGAAATCGAGGGGTAGCTCACATCCACCGTCGCGATACAGCCGTTACTAAAATTCTCTTTGGAGAAAAATAATACTTCTCCTGCTTCATCAGCAACCAATTTATGTGCAGCAATCGCTTGCCGATAGGTCAATGCCAGAATGTCTCTATATTGGTTCCCACCTGCAGCCTGACTCTCCATTAAGAGTTCCCGATTAAAGCGGTCGCATCGTTGTACTACCTCTTCATATTGATCCGCTGCTTTTACCAGCATCTCCTCAAATGTCATACCATTTTTCTTCCAATACGCATTCAGTGGTTTGTGAAAATATTCAATCGCATGAATATCATCATAGGCGAGCATCAGGTAGCGGGATGCTGGCTCTTCATGGATAAGACCCAAATCCATTTCAGTTGCCATAATAGCCATATCGCCAGATATGGACTTTGGCTGGATAGAATCATCTCCTGTCTTAAAAAGACCTGACCGGGCATACTCCTCACGCTTGGATACCGCATGGATGACCGATTGAGATTGATGAGATCGCTGAACCACCAGATACATATAACCCCAGTCTATTCTCGTATCATCTCCGGCACGTTTTAATATAGGTTGTTCCACCGTTCCTATAGACATGGCGTGTAACTGTTCATTAATTACATGAGACTCCCAGGTGACTTGCTGATCAGGAGTATGTACACACCATTCACCTGTCACATCAAAATAGATTTTCACTTGATGGCCTTGACCATCTATCGCTCGAACATGGAACGTAACATACGTCACTGGTCTGGATAACAGTTCAAGATCATCGAGCAATAGCGGTGTGGTAAAATGAACCTCAAGTTCGATGCCTTCTCCTTCAAAGGTGTAACGGGTAGTTACAGGCTCAACGGTTAGATTCGTCTGATTGAGCACATCAGGCTCCTCAATGGTTGAATTTTCGTGAACGCCTACTTTCCCCATAAACCTTCTGATTTTGCCGTCAATGACAATCATGCCAACCATACCTTGAGTTTTATTCGTCCAGTGCCTGGTGTGATCATCATAGAGATGGTCAGCAGCAGACCATACGCTGAAATAAGGGTCTACCGTAATTAAAGGTACGGATGGTGGTCTAAATGTCGTCATTTGTTTCATCTCCTTCAATTCATTTTTCCAACGAAAACGGTACATCCTGATTCAAAAGGGAAAGGCTTCGCTCGCCTTGTTGACCAAGGCGCTGCAAAGCCTATTTGATTTCCGTGATAATCGTTAACCTAACTCTTCAGCATCAGTTCGGCATTTGAACAGTTACGATATCTTTTCCTTTCAGGTTCTCATTGGTGAACTGCATCGCTTGGTCGTATCCGGTCTTCCGAAGCTGTTCCCTGAGGTCGTTGATAATGCTAAGGGCTGCTTCATCCGATTTTGCGAAAATAGCTTCCTTCCAGGCATCTCCCATCCGGTCCATGGAAGGCTTCAACATTTCCCATTCCGGTGATTTGGTGATCACATCGCCCGGGTTATAGGCTGTGATTACATGAATACCGTTTGGACGTAAGATTTTCCGGGCATTTTCCATGGCATCGAGTCTTTCCTGGTCTGCCCAGATGTCGCCGCCTGCTGCCGAATTGATCCGGTCAAGCCCCGTGATCGATTCCAGCCCAATGGAAATGCCCTCGTTTTTGCGGACTTTACCCGATTGATCTGCTGTAAACTTATCGAACCATTCTTGATTCGGTACTGGTTTGCCATCCTTCATATCCCAGTGAACCCCTTGAACTCCGTACCGGGCCAGCATGAAACCTTCGTCAGAAGCCATGTAATCGAGAAACTTGAGCGCTGCATCTACACACTCGCCCTTGCAGCTACTGGTGATAGCCGTTACGTTGTTTCCTTGAATGCCAAGATCAACAGGCCGGCTCGGGTCAACATCTGCCCGCTCCAATGGTCCGATCGGGATGTAATCGCTTCCAGGATGTGAAGTAACATATTCTTTGGAGGCGTCCAAAATGGCCGGATAATGTGCGGCAAGGATAGCAATGCGTCCTTGATTAATTTTTTCTTTGGCAATAGGATCCGTCTGAGTAAAGGCTTCGGGGTCCATCAGCCCTTCCTCAACCAGTTTACGATAGAACAGCGTGTATTCTTCGTATCCTTTGGTGAAAAAGTTATGTTCTACCGTTCCGTCACCTTTGTCTACATAGCCTGCTCCGGAATAGAACATCGTGTTTCCGATGCCTACGGACCATCCGTTACTAAATCCGCCCAGTGGAAACACGGGCTGACCGCTCTCCTTCAGGTTGGCATCTTTGATTTTTTGGAGGAAGTTATAGAAGTCTTCCTTCGTCACTACAGACTGAGGATCCACGCCGACTTTCTCAGCGATGTCTTTGCGAACATAGAAGCCATACAGCCAATCCATGCCGTCTTCGTTCGTTGCGGGCTGATTTTGTAAAAGTAAATATTTCTTGCCGTCATACGCATCTATCGCTTTTTCATACAATGCTGGCGGCACATTCTCTTTCGCAATGGATTTCGCCAGGTTCGGGTAATCCCCCAATTTATCGGATATATCTACCAGCTGCCCTTCTTTAGCAGCCTTGATGATCCCGTCCAGCTCGCCGCCCCATGCAGGTCCGGTGTAGATATCCGGCAAATCCTGTGTGGCGAAAATCTGGTTTACTTTCTCCGTCTCGCTCCCTTTCGTATATTCCCACTCTAATGTGACGCCAGTTTTCTCTTTGATGACTTCCTCGACAGGGGTTATCCCATTATCCGATCCGCCTGAGCCATTCCAATTGTGCAAGATTTTGAGTTTATTTCCGTTCTCTCCTTCTGCGCCTTCCCCGTTTCCTGATGAATTCGTGCAACCGCTCAGCAAACCTCCAACCATGATGGACACGAGCAAGATGGATACGCCTTTCGACCAAATCCTGTTCAAACCAATCGCCTCCTTGATTAAATGATCTCGGTAAAAGCTCTAGCAAATTCAGGTCAGGATGATCTACCCTTTAACCGAACCAATCATAACCCCCTTCACGAAATATCGTTGCAGAAACGGATATATACATAAGATCGGGAAAACCGTAATAACAAGCAATGCCATACGAAGTGATTCAGGTGTTGCTCCTGCTCCACCGACACCACCAACCGTCTGCCCACCCTGCTGAGCTGCACGCTGCATCGAATTGGATAATGCCTCTGCTTCCGTCAGCATTTCTTGCAGTAGGGTCTGCACCGGTATCAAATCTTTGTTCGAGACGTAATAAGCGCCCGAGAACCAGTCATTCCAGTGGGCTACCCCAATAAACAGCGAGATCGTTGCAAGTACCGGCCCGGAAAGAGGCAGAATGATTCGTACGAAGATTTGAAAATCTCCATACCCGTCAATACGCGCCGATTCCTCCAGTTCCTCAGGTATGCCTTGCAGGAATGTCCGAATAATGATGATGTGCATGAAGTTGAACAACAAGGGCAAAACGTACACCCAGAAACTATTAATCAGATG
Organism: Paenibacillus sp. RU5M; assembly: GCF_900221055.1. NCBI lineage: Bacteria > Bacillati > Bacillota > Bacilli > Caryophanales > Paenibacillaceae > Paenibacillus > Paenibacillus sp. RU5M. Next base: position 303,172 of record NZ_OBQM01000006.1, read on the forward strand.
CAGTTTTTGAAGTGTAATGAAGAACGGGATGAATCCCGCACTGAAAATCGTAGGCAAAAAGATGTAAAAGGTGAAAAAGGAGCGACCTGGCAATGTTTTTTTGGAAAGTGCATAGGCCATGAGTGTACACAATACAACGTGGAGAAAAGTACCCAGCACGGTGCGCATAATCGTAATTTGATATGCCTTCCAGATCCTTGCGTTATCGAATACCTGAGCATAGTTATCCAACGTGAATTGGCGGGGAAGAAAATAAATCGCGCCTTGCATCGAATCCTTACCGTCGTTCAGTGAATAAGCCAAGATATATATAAACGGGTAAATCATCGAGAATCCAACCAAAGCAAGAAAAATATAGTTAAGTACCGAGAATAAGGACCATTTTCGTTCCATAAGGTCACCTCCTTAGAACAGGGATACATCACTGACTTTGCGGGCGATGCGATTAACGGTTACAACCAGAATGAGTGCGATAACACTTTGGAATAGTCCTACAGCTGCAGCGTAACTGAGACGTCCTTCTCGAATCCCGGAGTTAATGGCATGCACGTCCAGTACACTGCCAAGACTTGCGGTTGCCGGTCCATTCAGGAGAAGCAGTTGTTCATAACCTGCGCTCATCAGACTGCCCACAGCGAGTATGAATAATATGATAGCTACATTGCGGATACCTGGAAGCGATACATGCCACATCTGTCTGAAGCGTCCCGCACCATCCATTTTGGCAGCTTCGTAAAGCTGCTGATCAATACCCGCAATGGCGGCCATAAAGATGATGGAATTCCAACCGATATTCTTCCAGATGTCTGAACCGACGATCATCTGATAGAACCATGTTGGATTATTCAGGAACTGGATCGACTCCGCTCCAAATGACCCCAATAAGTCATTGACTGGCCCCCCATACGGCGTTAGGAGCCGTTGCATCAGCGTAACCACGACGATCCAGGATACGAAATAAGGCAAGTAAGAAAGGGTCTGAACCGTCTTTTTGAATTTGATCATTCTGACTTCATTTAAGAGGAGTGCAAGAATGATTGGCATCGGAAAGCCAATAAGCAGTTTCATGAGACTGATAATGATCGTGTTACGGATGATGTCACCGGATTGATAGTAATTGAAGAACTGTTGAAAGTACTTAAGGCCTGCCCATGGACTTCCGGTGAATCCGCCAACGAAATTGTAATCCCTAAAAGCAACCTGAATTCCATATAACGGTACATAGGAGAATAGGAAAAACCAGACGATTCCGGGCAGCATAAACAAATAAAAGAGTTTATGCTGCCAGACTCGCTTCATCAATCGATTGTTGCTCACTCGTGTCTTGATCACATTCCAACCTCTCCTTTCTCATGATGGACGGTCAACCATCCCAGCTATAACTGCCCTAACTTCAATCGTAACGTGATGATTTCAAATGGCGTGAAGGATAAAGCCATCTCGGATGCTCCTGCAAATGAAACGGGTGAAATGATATTTTCCATAAGATCAGTCGTCCAGGCTTCTGCTATATGGAATCCAAGATGTAATGCCGTGGTGGCATGTGTTCCCGAAGTTTCATATAGACGGACGATGATGTCGTCTCCATCCTCGGCTTTTTTGACGGATTCCACCATGATGTGCGGATGATCCGGCTGAAGAAATGTTTTCGAATATGGGAGCTTACCGTTCTGCTTACCAGATACAGATGATAAGGAAACTGTACGAAGCGGGATGTTCAGTTCATTACCTCTTCGATAGATCTCAGCCTGAACATGGTTGCCTTGATGCGGATATAACGAATAGGTGAACGTATGCTCCGCACGATCCGCTTCCGGATCAGGATACGAGCTGCTGCGCAGCAAATTCAGACCAAGCACATTATCGATGGCTCTATGACCATATTTACAATCATTAAGCAATGCGACTCCATAATCCGGCTCCGATAAGTCAATCCACTGATGAGCACATATCTCATCCTTGGCGAAGTCCCACATGGTATTCCGATGAGTTGGTCTGGTCAAACTGCCAAATTGGATCTCACAGTGAACCTGATCTGTACGGATATTCACCGGGAATGAAGTACGAAGCATTTTACCATTCTCTCTCCAATCCACGGTCGTCTCGAAATCAATTCGTCTGCTGCCTTCTGTCAGAACCACCGTCTGGATCAGAGTGGATTCTCCATAGTTATATTCGAAGACCAACCCGACTTTTGGTCCTTCACGAAGCTCGCGAATGTCATGAAGCGTTAATGGCATACCTGTATGTGCGGAATAGTCATGACTGAAATCCCAAGCATCTCCTTCGTCGTGATACACACGAAGTGCATTTCCCGGATGACCTTGCGGAATGACTTCCCGCGCTTCAGCCTTGTCCTGTATGGAGATAATGGCTCCATTCCGATCAAACTTCACGATGAATGTGTCGTTCTCCACACAGCGTTCTTCAGCGGAAACGTGAAATTCCGACTCTTGTATTCCCGGAACTAACTGGGCGCATGATGCGATTTCATCTATAGCACCCTGGTCCACATGATCTGATACCATTGTGTATCCCATGGATGGAACCTGAACCTTGCGCCAGTTTCCATTCGTGTGAATCCATTCCTGACGCTCCCAAGGCAATGAATTGAATATTACCACGGAGCAGCTGGATGAGGATTCGATATTTGAAGAGATCTGGTCTGCCATATGGCTGTAGGTTTCGTTGATCATATTTTCTGTCTGATCTAAAAGTTCTTCATATCGTATGAGTGACTCATCGTACACACGCTTGATGGAAGACCCCGGAAGGATATCATGGAACTGATACAAGAGGACTTCCTTCCATATCGTTTCCAGTGACTCGGACGGATAAGACTTGCCTAGCTGTGAAGCCACAAGTACTGAGGCGAACTCCAATTCGCGCAGTGCTTTCTCCATCTTCCGGTTATACCACTTACTTCGCGCCTGACTGGTCAGGGTTCCTTGATGTTTCTCCAGGTAAAGCTCACCGCGCCATGTCTGGAACCGTTCACGTTCTTCATTAAGTCGTTCGAAAAATTTCCAAGAAGGTTCCTGTATAACAGGGGACAAGCCAAGCAGGTTTTTCTCCCGTGTCAGCCGCTCCAAATGCTCTTCGCCAGGCCCTCCGCCTCCGTCTCCTATACCAAAGAGCATTAGCGCATGGTTTGATACATTTTTATCCAGATACCCCTGTTCAGCACTGATGATCGAACGCGGAGCTGCAGGACTGTTGTAAGTATCCTCTGGTGGCATATGTGTTAATACAGCTGAACCATCAATTCCCTCCCATAGAAAGGAATGATGAGGATGTCGGTTATACTCACTCCAGGAGAGCTTCTGGGTCATCATGTAATCCACACCGGATTTCTTTAATAACTGGGGCAAACTTGCCGAGTAGCCGAATACATCAGGCATCCAGAGCGATTTCATTTCCAGACCAAATTCCTGCTGGAAATAACGCTTGCCATACAAAATCTGGCGTACGAGTGATTCACCACCAGGCACATTGGTATCCGATTCTACCCACATGGCGCCTTGCGGTTCCCATCTGCCTTCACGTACACGTTCCTTGATCTGCTCATACATCTTGGGATAATGCTGCTTCATCCAATCGTACAGCTGCGGTTGGCTCGCTCCGAACACATAATCAGGATAACGCTCCATCATGCGAAGCACAGTTGAGAACGTTCTAGCTCCTTTACGGATCGTTTCACGGATCGGCCATAACCAGGCCAAATCTATATGAGCATGACCCACAGCGCTTAGGGTTAAGACCGGATCGCCCCCCTGCAGGGTTAGCTGTTCATGTAGTCGTTTCTTCGCTTGCTCGACACTCTCTTTCGAGAAATCGATCAACTGTACTGAAATATCATAGAGCGTCTGATAGATTCTCTCCTTCCGAGCGGAACCGTCATGGAGCTGCTCTGCGGTCTCCAAGAGCACCTCGGTATCGTAATAGAGTTCCCGAATATCTTCCCTACAGTAGGCGATAAGTGCTTCTTTCAACGTCCCTCCCCGATACTTGCCGAACAGATCGTTATTGCCTGCATCTGCCCACACTTCAACTTCCTGTCCATTTACAGATGTCTCATGGAGCTGCACGACTCGTTTGCCAGGGAGACCTAATGAAAAATCAAATTCGGAGTTAATCGTCGTCAACCCTTGGATAGGTGACCCTTCATGGTCAACCAGACACAGCTCACCGTTGACATCCAGCAAGAGGACCGTGGTTTGGTTACCTGTGACTGCCGGAAGATTACCTGCAAAACGGAACCAGGCACAATCCCATAACTCTCCCCATTGTTCTCCTTGCTTAAGTGTCACTTTCGTGCCGGTCATCCGTTCCTCGTAAGGTACGGGCTCTGGTGTAATCCAAGCCGTCACTTCTAATTCGGCAATCGGCTCATATATGGCTTCCCGAAGTTTGTTTAACATCTGTTTTAACCGTTCTGGCCTTATCGGTTCGTAGGGCATGCTAGTATACTCCTCTCTGTTACATCAATCAGGTTGTATTGTGAATTCAGGAAGTCCAGCGGACATGAACCTCTGCATTGTTCTCGTTGCCATGTTCGTACTGAAGAAGCACTGTCTTTGAATCCGGGTCCCATTCCCATACCACGGGGACCATCTGCTCTTGAATGACATACTGGGCAGATAATGGTCTGGCCTTGCAATACAACCTTGCTGTTGCCTTCATGTTGGAAGGTCCTCTTGCAATGAATCGAAAACCTGTGGCCGACTGAGACAGACCTTCTATTCGGGAAGAAGCAGCAATGACGGATACTTCTCCAGCCGTTGGACGACCCGCTTCAATATCATAGAGCAAGGCTTGCTCTCCCGGATTTAGGGTCACCTGGTTCAGCACTGAGAGCTTTGAATCAAACAAATCCACAATCGGACCTGGAATGACTACTGCCTCTTCGCTGACCGATTCATCGAGAACCGATACGATTAGATAGGGACCTCGTCTAATTTTGAAATAAGGCTTCGATACCCACTGTAGTTCTGGTCCGTGGACAGCTTCCATCGTTTCCTTCACAGATTGGCGCAGCCGATCAGCCCCTGCCTTGGATAAAGTGAAGTCAGCCGGATGTTCATCCAGCCAGCAAACTACCCCTTTTCCTACCTTATTGACACTTTGCCTCTTATCTTTTAGACCTAGCTGTTCAAACAAATGTGCTCGAGGGGAGTTATACGTCTGATCTGACTGCTCTTGCTTGCGGTCATGGTTCCACCATGCACGAATATCGTGATACGGGTCGCTGTCATCGCCTACATAGATTAACGCTCCACCATCCTGTACCCACTGTGCAAGGGCATAATGAATGTCCGGATATTCCGGTTTGATAAATTCATAGCTCAGTATGAGCACACGATAAGTTGCCAAGTAACCCGGATACCGCCTTACATTATCCAGTTGAAGTGGACGGACAGGAATACCATGTTTCAATAACGGCAGTGTCAGACCGTAAAAAGGAGAAAAATCGAGCAGTTCTGTATCGCCATCCTCCTGGAATCCTTCAGGATCTGTCCCATCGTATTTACCGGCATGAGGTGCATTTGGATCTGGCTTCATTCGTTGAAACATTGCTGAGTCAGCAATAAAAACGCCAACTTGTAATGTCTCCTCTGCTGTTTCAATCACATCCTGATTCATGTTACCAAGCGTGTGCATGACCTGAAGCAAAGTTGTGGCATAGTCTGACGGAATTTGCTCCTTGCCAGAGCCATCCTCGGATGGATAAGTGCCTTGAAAGATTCGTCGAGGCCAAGGTGCGACTTCATAATGGGCGACCCCGGGATGCAGCAGTGAGGCAACCACCGTTTTTAAATAGTTCTGGCGGTAATCAGCCCAGGTATAATTCGGGTTATCTTCGATCGGATCATGCAGGAACCACATTCGTCTGTCGGTCCCACGAACCAGTTCCTGCATGACGCCATATTCAAGGTAAGCGGTTTCAAACGTACGTTCCTTACGCAACCCTTCATACACATTGGGGGTTCGGGATGTCCCGGTCCAGATCTGTGCAATATACCCATCGATGGAGGGTAGCTCTAGAAGCTGAGATTGTGGACTGACAATACGCCACTGTGTGTAATTAATCAGACTATGAGTCGGAACATAAAAGCGAAGGACACGACCATAACGTTTTAACGCGTAGTCCTTCATCTCGGCACATAATCGGTCCAGGACACGTGTATATAAATACGCTTTTAATTTGGAAGCTCGAAATTGGGCATCAGGTGAAGCATGTGGCGGAATCCAAGGCTCTTTGTAATACAACTGCCATTCCCGTTTAAAAGCTTCTGAATAGCCTCCGTTTACCCAGAATTCAGGTTCCTCCAGATGGATGGCTTCCACACCGGCGTCAACGGCAATACGTATTCGATCCGCTATGTAATGACCAAAGGAAATGGTAGGCACCATGTATGGAATGACTGGCTCGCTCCCATGAAGAATCATGTTGCCTTCCCGGTCCATTTGAGCTTCATCCCAATGTGTTGCTCCATCGACCTCACCATCCAAATAGCTGTTGTAGGTCCCCCAAGCAACTCCTGTCATCAAATGAACCACATATCCTTTTTCTTTCCACTTCAGAATGCGTTCCTGCATCGACTCATCAATCCCGTAAACCATCACAAAGTCAGTCTGCAGATCATAATCCGGATGGTAAGCAGCAGATTCTTGAAATCCCGTACGCTCTTCCTTTCGATCTCGTGCCATTTTCTTAACCTCCCCAAGTTCGTATTTGATTTGGGTTGCAATGTATGACTATCCATCTTTTTCTAGACTATAATATATGATATGAATATATTCAATATGTTTTTTATACAAACATAAAAAAACCTTCTCCGCTTCTCTACGGAAAAGGTTTTCTTTTCTTGTGAACTTTAAGTTCGAGGAACCGTTCCGGTGGTTTGACGTACGACCAGCTCGGGTTCAATCAGCATTTTGCTATAACTTTTCGCTTCCCCATGACCACGTAATACTTCCAGTAATTTAGCAGCCGCCCGATACCCCATATCCCGCTCAAATTGCTTAACATGGGTAAATATACTGAATTCCTCCACGATTGAGGTGGGATCATCGAAGCTTACTATCGATACATCTTCAGGCACTTGAAGCCCTGCTTGCTTGGCCATTTGATAGATTTGCACACCCAACCTGCCGTTAAGCGAAACATAGGCTGTGACCATTCGATTTTGGATATATCGATACAAAGGGTGGGCCTCCGCTTCCTTAAGTTCAGTTAACGGTTGGAAATCTGTGATCATATGAGCAGGATTAATTAACGCGCCTTTGCCTTTTAAAGCCTCAATATAACCTTCGATCCGCTCCTGAACCGTAACTGTCTGAAGGGGAGAATCGGAGCAAATAGCGATATCCCGGTGTCCGAGCTCCCATAGATGCTCCACAGCTAGCCTTGTGCCCCGTCTGCCATCTGCCGCAATATAATGTGTCTCGACCCCTGGCAAATAACGGTCCATCAGTACAAAAGGAAAACCCGAGAGCTTCATGCCAAGGATCTCCTCGTTGTAGTTCTCTTCATCAACAGGAAAGATTAATAGACCTTCTGCCCCAAGCGCCTTCATTTCCTTGATGACATCCTTCTCTTTATCCACCTTGCCATGTGTAAACATGATCATGCTGCGATATCCTTCGTCACGCAAGGCTTGCTCAATTCCCTCAACGAGCCTGATGGCAAAATAATCATGGATGGAGGGCACAATGATGCCAATCATTCCTGTAGACAGTGTCCCCTCTCTACCTTTCATTGTGTTCGCTTGCGATGAGGTCATAGAAGCACTATCCGCTTCTTCAGCTACAAAACTACCTTTCCCCGGCACACGCGCAATTAACTTTTCATTTGCTAATCCGGTCAAGGCATTGGCAACTGTAATTTTACTGACCTGAAACTGATCCATCAGTTCCTTCTCTGTCGGTATGCGATCACCGGGTTTCATATTTTCTTGAGTTATGACATGTCTGATATAGTCCTGGATTTGTTGATACAGTGGAATTCGATCATTTGTACTCATTTTGATCACATCACCAATTCATTCATAATATTTGAGATATATAATATATCCTTTCACCTGCAAGTGCAATAAACAAGCTGAGCTTATCTGCAGTTGCAAAGATTATCTCCTTGATATCATCGCATTTAATATGCCTGATTTCCAGGAATAATGGGAAGTTTTGTCGAACCCCTTGTAAAATTATATATGAATATATTTAATATGTGTTGGATAGAGATGTGTGGATTGGCTTTTGGCCACAAGAGGAGGGTGGGTATTACGGGCACATACTCTAATTCTTGACTATAACAAGGAGTGAATTCGCCATGGCTCGTAGATTCACGATGCTCTGTTTAGCTCTCATATGCGCTTTTTCATTAACCGCCGGCGCTGCTTCAGCTACGGAAACGGATGTACAGACAGCCAAACCTGATGGGTCCAAACACCGTGAACTACCAAGTTTCAAAAAGCCGAAACATTTGGATGCAGCCGACATCTATGATGCGCCAGGTGATATCAAATTGTTGCTGGGAACATTACAGGGTATCGTTAACAGAGAACAACCCCGAATCTATCTGATTGAGTCCCAGGAAGAAGGAAAATTGACCTGGCTTAAGGACATCAAGGTGCCTTACACGCTTCATCAGGATTATTGGGAAGTGTTCTCTGCTTATCGCAACGAAGTCAAAGGCATGGTTGTATATGATCCCCAAGTACCTGATACGATTAACGTAGCAACCACGCTCGCAGGACTGAAGAATGCTGTGGTTGCCAGTCCCGAGTTAGCAGTCAAATTGTCCAAAGCCCCTTACAAATTGAAGATTGTAGATGACCTGCGGGGTAAATTCAATAGTCGGATAGATGCCTATACCTGGCAATATGAGAATCTGTGGAAGAAAACGAACCACCAGATGTTAATTGGACTTGATCCGGATACGGCGATTCGCATTCCATCCGGCATGCCTGAATCCTTTGTTACGATTGCGGAGGAAAAACAACAGATTCGAGATGCAAGCAACCGTGACACGTATTCCCTGGACCTTTCTTCACTCTTGGGAAAATCTTCAGTATATCTCCGATTTGATGACGCTTTCACTCAGGATGGCTGGGGACCGGCTGTACATGAGATTACGGTCAAGGCGGATGGAAAAGAGATCGCTAACTTTATCGCAGGAACACCGGAAGAAGAACAATTCCTCTATGACAGACAGAATTCCAAGGTTGCTGAAGGAGAAGGCGGCCACCGTTTCGCCGATAATGGCAATTATTTTGTGTATGAATTCACTCCTCCTGCGGGTACTCAGAACCTGACGGCTGAAGTGGACATGTGGAATCAGTATAAAGTATCCGCGGGTAATATCCGCCCTCTCTCGGCTGAGCAACGGGAGCCCTATGCATATTTAAGGGATTATGCAGTCGCTAATAAAGCGATGGTATTCTGGTTGGATTCCAATATACCTGAGCAAAAAGCACTCTTCGAGAAGATCATGTCTGATGTAAAACCCGGAACTCCCTACCTTGGCTGGTTTAGCAATGATGTCGAAGGTGAGTTCAGCTCCGTTGAGATCGCATCTCGATATGGCGTCTATGTTCTTGCAGCCGATTGGTTCAGCAACCTGACTGTTTTCTCGGGGACAAAACCGAATCTCACCCCGGTGAAAAAATCTCCGCGACCTGCGCTGGAGAACAAAATCTATGTAACGTATACCTTTACGGAGGGTGATAATTTTCAGTATAACCAGCATCGCATGCGTGTGATGTGGGATGATCCGGCCAGAGGTAAGGTTCCGATTAACTGGACTTCAAGCCCGCTTCTCTACGAAGGTGCTCCAGCAATATTGAATTATTATGTGAACACTGCAACCCCGAATGACCTGCTGATCGCTGGACCGTCCGGTGCAGGATACTTCTATCCAGAGGCATGGCCCGACTCAAGCTTCCGGCAATTTTTGCAGCAAACTGAAAAATATATGAAAAAGACTGGCATGACCATTCCTTATGTGTTGAACCGTATAGACAGCGAGAATGTACCTCTCACGCCATTTAAAGCCAAGGCTTATGCACAGGATTATCATGCACCCGGCTTATTCATCAGCTATGAAGACAACTATGGTGTGGAAATCGTTGATGATAGCCTGCCCGTATCCACAATTCGTGGGATAAGTACCGTGCAGGATGGATTACAGGTGCTGAATGAAGCGAAAGCGAATTGGGATGGTAAATCGCCATTGTTCGTTTCCCTTGGATTGCTTGCATGGAGTACGACTCCATCCGATGCACTGGCGATCACCGAAGAACTCGGAACAGAATTCAAGGTTGTCCGTGCTGATGACTATTTCTCCCTAATCCGAGAAAGCTACAACTTACCCGCTAGCAAGTAATCACCATACCTACAATGAATTTGCAGACGCATAAAAGCATCGTACCCTGAGTAATTGGGTACGATGCTTTTTTCGAATGAAGCCTCACCGCTGATTTACCGTTTAACAGTGACACCGGAACATAACAGCACCGCATGATCTTTCTCTTGGAAAGATTCATGCAGGCGCTGACCTCTAATAATTACTATCCTATTAACCTATCTTCCACTCAAATGGCTACTTCTTCACTGGTCTATCCGGTTTACCTGGCTTATCCGCTTTGCCGTCTTCCAGCTTAGCAGCTCCTTCCAGCAGAAATACGCCGCTGAGCTGAGCCGTAAGGTCGAGTGGGTTCTGGGCTGCTTTCCCCCAAGCTTGACCGAACAATCCATTGTCCCGGCTACCTTTCAGTAAGGCATCGGCATTGCGATAGACTGCCTTTTTCAGGCTCTTGTTATGCCCGACTTCATACAACTCAACCATGTAGCGGATCAGGATGCCTTTGAACAACGCACCGTCCCCGTCGCCGTCCTCTTTAAATATGCCCGTCTTCTCATCCGTTAAGGTCTTCAAAGAACCAGCTGCGGTTTTCTCGGCATCTTTCAAATACGTCTTCTTTCCTGTTATCCGGTAGAGTTCAACACCCGCTCCGATAAACGTGCCTTGATTGTACGTAAAGATCCATGCTTCATTCACATCCAGTGTGCCATCCTCCTTCAGCACCAAACCATCCGCTACCAGGCCCGTTTTCGGATTAACCAGATGTTGTTTCTCCCAATCATATATTTTTTTGGCCCATTCCAGATCCCGCTCATCGCCAAAACGTTCATACAACCTTGCAGCCAAGATAGCGGCAGGCCCATTGGAGCATGCATTTCGGTTATAACGCTGATCCTTTTTCCAAGCCATACCGCCAAGCTCATCTTCCCACCAGGCGGTCTTGATGTCATCCCACAACTCCATTACGTATCCCTTCATCTCTTCACTGCCTGTTGCATCATACAGACGAAGCCCGGCGAGCGCGAGCCATTCCATATCATCGTAGAATTCATTGTGAAGTGAACCATTTCGTGCAATGATACTGCGAACGAGTTCTTCTGCACGCTCAGTGTAGGCCTTGTCTCTTGTACGTTCGTATCCGTCCACCAATGCATCGACCGCATGGGCCTTCCACCAGTAATTCAATGCCTGTTCACCTTCTGGTGTTGATGGATAAGCATTATTCATCATTTTTGATGCATCGTTCCAGTAGTATTCATGCAGCTTCTCTTGCGACCACTGCGCCTGATCTGCATAGCGATTCTTGCCACCGCTTGTTGCCCCCATGGTGGTGACCAGAATAATGCTGAGTACCAGCGTGAGGCTCACCATTTTCCTTTTGCTCATCAGATCCCTTCCCTTCTCCAATCGACTTATAACTAACAGTTTTACCCGTAAAGCAGTGTCAATCCCTTGCTCCAGCTCTGTTCACGCCTGTCCCTGACGGTGTTCCTTCACCCCCTTCCATATTTCTCAGGCAGAACTGCAGATGATGCTGATAACCAGAACTATTCTTTTACGGCTCCAAGTACGATTCCGTGGATTAGATAACGTTGCAGAAAAGGATATATCATCAGAATGGGAATCATGGATACCAGAATTTTGGCAGAATTCAACGTTGTATTGGAGATTTTATTGAACTGCTGCAGCTGTTCGACCGAAAGATTCTGCATCTGATCACGTGTGAGGCTGAGCTGCTGCAGATAGGTCTGGAGCGGGATTTTGGAGCTGTCGTTAATCAGAATGATGCCGTCAAAGAAATTGTTCCAGTGCCCAACAATAACAAACAGCATGATCGTTGCCAGACTCGGCATGGAAATGGGGATGAAGATTTTGAGCAGAATTTTAAGCGGACTGGCACCGTCAATAAATGCGGCCTCTTCCAGTTCCTTTGGAATTCCCTTGAAGAAGTTCATGAGGAGAATCACATTAAAGACAGGAACTGCCCCCGGCAGAACCAGCGCCCAAATGCTGTTGATCAACCCCAACTTGCTGATGACCATATACCATGGAACGATTCCGCCGCTGAAAAGCATTGTAAACACAATAATCCACATATATGTGTTTCTCGATCTGAATTGTGTGACGCTTCGTGACAACGGATAGGCCATGAGAATGGTCAAAAACATGTTGATTGCTCCCCCCAGCACCACCCGCTCGACCGAGATGAAAAAAGCCTTCCAAAACTTCGTATCATTCAGAATCTGGCCATACGATGAGAAATTCAGCTCCACTGGAAAAAAATAGACCCGACCTGCATTAACAGCTGTACTGCTGCTGACGGACACCATAATGGTATTGACAATCGGCGCCAAGGACATGAACGTAATCAGAATTAACGCAAACATAATCAACAGGCGGGATAGCCTGGAGCCGAGCGATTTGGATTGAATCATGCTAACCCTCCTAGAAAATTCTGTACCCCGCATACCTCGAAGCCAGTCTGTAGGAAATCACGATCAGAACAAAGCTGATCACCGATTTCATCAGTCCAATCGCTGTTGCAAATGAATATTGCATGTTGATCAGACCCATACGGTATACAAAAGTATCGATAATATCGCCCGTTTCATATACCAGCGGATTATACAGGTTAAACACCTGATCAAAACCCGCATTCAGTACATTACCAAGACTCAGCGTACCCAGCAGGATAATCGTTGGGAACATACCCGGCAGCGTGATATTCAGCGTCTGTTTCCAGCGACTTGCGCCGTCCATTGCGGCAGATTCGTACAATGCAGGGTTGATTGCCGTTAATGCAGCCAGATAGACAATCGTCCCGTAGCCAAATTCCTTCCAGGTATCCGTCACAATGAGCAGCGGCCTAAACCAGTCATTACTCGCCAGAAACATAATCCGCTCCAGTCCGAGAAACTCAAGGAAGTTATTCACCATGCCATCGAAAGAAAAGATCATGGTCAGCATGGTGCCCAGAACCACCCAGGACATAAAATGCGGCAAATAGACGATGGTTTGAATTGTACTCTTGAATACTTTCAGACGCACCTCATTTAACAGCAGAGCGAATACGATGGGTACAATCAACCCTAGAGCAATCTTTCCAACTGCGATGACCAATGTATTAATGAAAATCTGCTTCGCGTCCGGCAGTTGAAACATATATGTGAAATTGGAAAGCCCTGCCCACTTTGACCCGAATATTCCTTTGGCGGGAATGAACTTTTGGAATGCCATCACGACCCCGAACATCGGTACAATTGAGAAAATGAACAGCATGATCATGCCAGGCAGCAGCATAAAATGATAGGTCATTTCGTCAAAGGTTTTACGTTTCTTTTTGCTCCGGTAACGCACTTCCCGCTCTTGATTAACGGTTGTTTCCATTTGCGGCATTGTCCTTTCCACCTCCATCATGTGCCTAATTGGACAGGTTTTATCGGCGAAAGCCCGTGCGAAAGTCCACCATCAGGCTTCCGCACCTAAGCTCATGCAATCGTCATCTGTTGCTCATCTCGTTAACTTCTTCTGTAATCTCATCTCCACCCGTACGCTTCCAAGTGTCGACAAACTTATCGAATTCATCTACAGGGGCTTCCCCCATAATGATCTTGAGCATGGTTTCCTCTTCGAGCTTCTGCAGATTCGCCCACTTCAGCTTCATCGTCTCGGTTGTTCCGTAGAAGCCTGCGGGAATCACTTCCAAATTCGGGTTATTCGCCTCACGCTGTCCCTCGATCCGGGAGAGATATTCACCATAGGTGTTTGCATCGATCGCATTACCTTTCTCTTTGAATTCCTGATAGGCCTTGAAAGAAACCATTCGATCTTCCTGAACAGCGGAAGCATCTCCGGCCTCATACGCCTTGATCAGATCATCGTAATACCGCTTCAGCACATCGTCATAATCCACTTGCATCGGAATCTGGGTAGGATCATTGTTCCAGCGGCTTGCATCGGTGAGCAACTCGTCAGCATGCTCTTTCTTGTAATTGATTGCGTCCTCCGTTAAGGAGTACAGGAAATCCGTTGTTAAATTGACTGATTTCATAATCGCTTCAGGATGAGCAAAATCCTTCTTCACAACGACGATACCACCGCCCACCGGATCTTGCCGGATCGTCTTGAACTTGCCATTTTCATCCACTGGTGCAGATACGGCAACCCAGACTGCTTCAGGATCTTGTTTAATGGAATCCTTGTAGTTGGTGTAGCCGATCCACCATGGATTAAACACCATTCCGGCCTGTCCGTTGATGACGAGAGCTTCCTTCTCTTCACTCGACCGGACAGCAAACTGTTTATCAATCAAACCTTCTTTATACATGGCGCTCAGCTCTGTCAGCGCTTGCTTCACTTCCGGTTGAACAGATCCATATTCAACCTGACCGTTCTTCTGAATCCAGTTCATCGGAAAGGCACCGTGCGCAGCAAAGATCGGCGTAAAGTTCATCGCATTGGAATCCATGACCATACCTACCGTCTTGCCTGTTCCCGAAACGTCCTTCTCCACAAACGTTCTCGCAAGATTCCATACATCCTCGACGGATTCCGGGAGCTTCGCGCCTACTTTATCCACCCAATCCTTCCGGACCCACAGCAATTGGTGCTGGTTTCCGATATTCGTCATGGGCAGACCCATGATTTTACCATCCACCTTTACCTGATTCAGCAGCAAATCTCCGTAGGAACCATAAATATTTTTAACACCCTCGGATGCTGTCTTCTCATAAACCTCTGTCATGTCGGCAATGAGATCGTTATCCACCAGTTGATTGAATATTTCGCGGCTGACAAGCATTACATCCGGGAGGTCACCTGTCGTCATCGAGAGTGACAGCTTCTGATCCATATCATCTGTTTCCCAAGCCACCTTGGCTTTGACGTTCACCCGGTCTTCTACATAGCGTGTAGCCAAATTGTTTTCAATGGTATCGCCGGCAGGCAGATTGTTCACATGATTGGTATTTCGGCCAATCGTAAATTCCACGGGTGTCTCATATTTACCATAAGGTTCATAGTCCTGTTGTGAAATTTGCGGTTGTGCACTCTCGTTATTGCCCCCTGTACAACCACTGACTACAGCTATCATCATGCTTCCGATCAGCAGCGTAGCCATCTTACTGCGCTTCTTCATTCTGTCATCCCCTTTATCTGATTTGCTTTTGATAACCAAATTGTATGCGTTTTCACAATTGGCGTATATGCCACATTTTTCGGATATGTAACACTTTTTTTATGACCTCCAATTTACTTTATTTCTCTGTATTAAAAGTTTATAACAGTAACAAATAAGCGGTCGCAACAGCAACCGCTTCAGTACTAGCACTATGTTTTTAATGTAACTATACACTCTATCATGTTGCCGGAAGGACGATTGACACTTCCGTTCCGCTGCCTGGCTCACTATGAATAACGAGCCCGTAATCCCGACCATAATACAGCTTGATTCGGTCATTAACGTTCCGAACACCACATCCGCCGTTCTCTCCTGTTAACAACCCTGCCGTCTGCATAGGCGTCATGCCAACACCGTTATCACAAACGGTTAGTTTAATCCCTTCTCCCACCCGGTTAACTGTAATGTGAATGCGATAATCTATCGCATCTGCCTCCACAAAACCATGCTTGATAGCATTTTCCACAATTGGCTGCAAAATAAAATGAATCACCTCGGTATGTAATACCTCGTCATTGATATGGTAATCCACATCAAATCGGCCATCGTTCATGATGAGCTGCAAATCCAGATACGCTTTAATATGCTGCACCTCAGCTTCAATGGTGGCCATATTCTTCCCCTGGTTTAGTGTTGTTCTATAGAAACGGGCTAATGCAGATACCATATAACTCGTTTCTATATCCGCCTTTTTCTCGGCCCTCCAGCGTATAAATGAAAGGGTATTGTACAGGAAGTGAGGGTTGATCTGACTAATCAACTTGTTATATTCACTTTCCTTCTTGGCAATTTCGGCGTGATACACCTGAGAGATCAGGCTGTTGATCCTTGTCAGCATTTTACCGATACCGTTAGTCAGCTCACCAAATTCATCCCTGGATGAACTCCGGATAATCACATCCAGATTGTTCCGCTCTACCTTGTCCACCTTGTTCTTGATATGGATAATTCTTTGCGTAAAGTTATTAGAGATGACATAAATGAGCAGGAAGGTAATGACCAGGCTGAGGATGATGACAAACAGCGTAATTTGAAAAATACTCATTGCATTGGCGTACGCATTGGTATTCAGCAGATTATAGTGAATGGTCCAGCCGTTGTTGGCGAGTGAGCGGCTAAGACTTAGATCGCCAGACTCCCCAACTTTCGAACCTGCGGCCACAGCAACACGCTTTTGGTTTTCCTGAAATATCACATGCTGCTTCGCGTCCTCAATATGAACAGCTACATGTTCCGACAGATTGTCCAGATCTGCAAAGATGCTATCATGCTGAATGGAGATCACCATAAAATTGCTGTCTTTCGGATTGCTGATCAGTTCCTGAACGAGATAAAGCTTCTCCCCATCCACAATCCAGCGCCTGCCTCGAAATCCGTCATACCAAGCCTTACTCTTGAGATCCCCAATTGGCAAAATATTATTGCGGATCCCCAATAACTCCCCGGATGTATAAAAGGTAATGCCTTCAATATCATCATCCATCAGCCGGATGTTCGAGATCAATGGCTCCAGAATGTCCCGGAAATCCAGGTACATATTATAATAATTATCTTCGTAGTCTTTCGTAAATATTTGCGATAAGTCCCGATTAAGCACCATGAACTCACTTAGCGTATTGTAGCGATTAATCTTATAATCCATAATGTTAGCCACCTGCTCCAGACTCGCTTCAGCTTCGCTCCGCAACTCCTTCATTTGAATACGGTAAGACTGTATGAAGGAGAGCAGTCCAAGCAGAAGGATCGGAATGAGTGCAATCACCAAATGGGATAACAGCAGCTTGTTTCGGAACCTGATATCATTGAATTTGCTCTTGATCCATCCGATCATGAAGCACCCCGCACTCTCTGAACTGTAACGGACTGACGCCAAACCTGTTTCTGAACAGCTTGGCAAAATAAGAATGATTGTCGATGCCAACGGCCCCTGCAATATCATTGATTTTCATATTCGAATGAGCCAGCAGATGGCTTGCACGCCGCAAACGATAATCGGTCAAATATTTCGAGAAGTTCTCCCCGGTCTCTTTTTTAAACAAAATGCTCAAATACCCTGGCGATAGATAAACATCGTGGGCTGCCTCGGATAATGAAATATCTCTCTGATGGTTATCCTTCACATAATCCTTCACCTGTCGAATGACCTTCGATTCCACGGATTCCGGTTCGGGACCTCCGCCATAAGCACGGATCTGCGTGATATCCTCCATCACCTGTAGAAACTCTTCCCTAACCAGTGGCTTGAGCAAATAATTAACCACACCCAGTCGAATGGCACTGCGGGCATATTCAAATTCATCATAACCGCTGCAGATCACAATCTTTATATTCTGCTGCGTTTTCCTGGCTTGTTTGCTAAGCTCTAGTCCGTCCATAAGAGGCATTTTGACGTCGGTGATGAGGATATCAATCGCGTTCTCTACCAGAATTCGCTCTGCGCTCTTTCCGTTCTCGGCTTCCAATACTTGAAAGGGAAAGCCGTAGTGAGAGATCAAATCCTTAATGCCTTCTCTTTGCACGCACTCATCGTCAACAACAAGAACATTAAACATCATGACATCTCCTTTGCAAGTAAAGTGAAGGCAAACTATAAGGGGACTATCTTGGTGTACATAGTATTCAGTCATATCGTAGTATATCATAGATTTAGGAAAGGGCTTTCAAAAAGGTAATCCACCAATTTTCAGGCATCGATGTCCGTGATTTAAGTGCCCAGCGACATAGAAATATCATGTAAAACAACAAAAAAAGCCGCCAAAAAGGCGACTATTTCCGTACACGTGCTATCCCTTAACCGCACCTAATGCAACGCTGCCTATAATTTGTCTGGAGAATATCGCAAAGACAATGATAATAGGCAAGATCGAGATCGCAACACCCAAATACAACAGTCCGTAATCCATTCCATAATATCCTTGTACCAGCGCAACGAGTACCGGAAGCGGATATTTATCCAGGGAGAAAAACAGGACCAGCGGCGTGAGAAAATTATTCCACGAACCGATAAAGGTGAATATACCAAGGGCCGATATGGCCGGGCCCAGAATGGGCAAGACAATCTGATTGAACGTGCGGAACTCCCCTGCACCATCTACACGTGCAGATTCAATAATCTCGTCTGGAATGCTGCTCTCCATAAATTGTTTGATAAAAAACACATTAAATGCATTCGCCGCTGCCGGCAAAATGATCGCTGCATAGCTGTCCAGCAAACCTAACGTACTGAACAGACGATACATCCCGATCAGCGCGAGCTGCCCAGGCACCATCATGGTGGCAAGCAAGAACAGGAATAGCCAGTTGCGACCTTTGAACTTGAACTTGGCGAAGCCATAAGCCGTTAGTGAACCGATATACAAAGATAGCACCGTAGACGTTCCGGCAATGAAAAAGCTGTTGGCAAACCCGCGCCAGATATTGATTTTGGAAGCCATGTTCGTATAATTATCCAGCAAGAAGGGGCCGGGCAGAAACGTAAATGTCGATGCAATCGTCGCATTATTATGTGTGGAATAGATGAGCATGAGATAAAATGGAATGATACAGAGCACGGCAAGGCTAATCAAACACAGATAAATAATGACTTTGCCCAGTGTCAGACGCCTCACAGTATCGTACTGCTGTAGAGTAACTTTTTGTTGTTCGACTGGTTTGACGGTTGGCATTTCATTTCCCCCTCCCTATGCACGGCTCTTGCGCTTCGTCATCATGAAAGATACGACCGATAGCAGGATAATGATGATGAACAGACAGAATGCAATGGCCGCCCCATAACCAAAACGTGTACTTTGGAATGCCACATTATACAGATACATAATACTCGTCATGGCTGCACGATCCGGACCACCCGTTCCATTCGTCAATGTAAACGGCTGATCGAAAATCTGAATACCCCCAATAATGGACGTGATCATCTGGAACAGAATGATTGGGCGCAGCATTGGAACGATGATATGAATGAAAATATGTTTCTTTTTCGCCCCATCCATTTGAGCGGCTTCCTGCAGTGACGGATCAATACCCTGAAGGCCTGCCAGATAGATGACCATGGAGTAACCAAAGTATTGAAAGAACAGAATGGATGAAACAATCAGTCGCATAAACCAGGGATCATTTTTCCAGTTAATTGGATCATCGATAAGTCCAACTTGAACCAGAAAATGATTTAAACCGCCGGATTGCCAATCAAAGATCAGACTCACAAGCAGACCCAATGATGCAGCGGTAACGATGTTGGGAAAGAAATAAACCGCTCTGAAAAAGTCTCTTCCCTTAAGTAACTTGTCGTTGAGGATAAAGGCGAGTACAAGCGAAACAGTAAGTTGTGGGACTACAGAGACACCCCAGATAAAAAGAGTATTAAATAATGTCTTGTAGAACAAAGGATCTTGCAGAACAGCAATATAGTTACCGAGTCCGACGAAATCCGGCGTGGTAATCCCATCAAAGTTGGTGAAGCTGATATAGAGAGAATACAGAATGGGGTATAGCCCAAAAATGGCGAAAAGAATGAAAAACGGAGCAATGAAATAGTATCCGTAATGATCTTTGCGGATTGACTTGGCAAACATGATTTGTACCCCCAGTCATCGGATGATTAAAAGGCATTCGCTTACTTCTAAGCTAATCCACTTCCAGCTCCGGAAATCTCAATTTGACATCACGCTTGATTCGTTTTACGGCTTCTTCTTTGGTCTGAATGTCATTATTGAGATACAACTGGAGAACATTTTTGAAGATGTCATTGTTAATGGTTGAATCATATTTGGTTCGCTCATATACAGGAACCTGCTTGGCTGCTTCCGAGAAAAACTCAAAATGCTTCTGCCCTCCCAAATACGCTGAAGATACAGATCCCGCAAGCTGATCATTCACGACCATGTTGCTTGTGAAATAGTCCTGTTCCTTCGCCAGCCCAGACAGAAAATCATGATCAAAGTTATAAAACTCAATAAACTTCCAGGCCAGATCCTTTTTGTCACTTTTGCTGTACATCGCAATATAAGTTCCACCGGCACTAAAAGCAGATGGCCCCGGCGAGAGACCCCACAATCCTTCGGTATCCGGAGCGTTCGCCTTAAAGGTGTATTGCAACGCCCAGGTTGCTCCCGGATAGAACATCACTTGGCCTTTTTGCATCGAAGCCGCATATCCTGCACTACCATCATCCAACTCTGCAAGCACATGCCGCTGACGGGCTTCACGAACAAGGTCAAGCACCCTCATATAAGAGGGATCGATGACTAACTTCCCATCCTTAACCCAAGGGATACCATCATATGAATTGGATATCGCATTCCAGTTGGCAAGGGCATGAACTTTATTTCCACTCTCCTGCTCAACTCTCTCTCCAATTTCGAATATCTTCTCCCATGTATCAATTTGCGGCGCTACCTTCTCCGGATCGTCCGTACCCAAATATTCTTTGGCCAGATCTCTCCGATAATAAATACCTCCAGGCGTTCCCTGATAACCGATCGCTTTAATATTTCCTTCGCTATCCTTCTCATTAGCCTGCACAAAAGCATATTGCTCTGGAATTAATTCATTGGCGTTATACGGTGCTGCCGATAAATTCTCCAGATAAGGCACATCAATTAGCTCTCTTATATTTGCATTCTCGATCATAAACACATCCGGAGCCTTAGACGTTGTCTGTAGTGCAGACTTAAGCTTGGTGATGTAGAAATTGCCCGGAATATTGACAAAATTCACCTTAATGTTAGGATATTTCCCCTCGAATTTTTCAATAGCATAACCTGCTTCATCCGTAAAACTCCAGACGGTGATTTCCTCCTGCTTGGACTGGTTGGCTCCACTTGGTTGGCAGCCGGACACCATTAACACTGCGCTTACGAGTGCAATCATGGAGATATATTTAAGCTTAAACTTCTTCATGGGCCCCCTCCTTCAAAAAGGAAACGCTTACAATTTATTAGAGTATATGGATTTTGGAGAAGGCTTTCTCCCCAAATATTGTGAATCATCCTTCATATGTTGTGATATTTGTACGATGCTTCTTGCGAAATTCGGACGGGGTACAATCATTATATTTTTTGAACAGACGGTTGTATGAGTTCACATTGTTGAACCCATGACCAATGGCAATATCCAGAATAGATTCGTCGCGAAACAATAACGCCCATTCCGATTTGATTATTCGAAAATGATTCAGATATTCCATCAGTGTGATTCCTTTGATCTCTTTAAACAATTTACATACGTGAAACTTGCTGAATTTAATGTGCTCTGCGACTTGATCCAGTTTGACGGGTTCAGCGTAATGCTCCTCCAGGTATTCACAGACCGATTCAAGAAATTCAAATTTTTTGGAAGGCGTACAAAGGCATCCTGAAGTTAATTCATCTGTAATCGGTGCCTTTGTGCGCAGCATATGAACGATGAGATCATATAATCTGGCAACCATTAACCAGCGATACCCCGCCTGTTGATCTTTCTCTTCATTCGCTAAAGCATCTATATATTTCCCAAGATTTTTCTCATTACAAAGGTTGGACGGGATGACCGTCGTTTTGTTGAAAAGCTCACCCAGGTCATGGGTTTCTTTTTCGGTTGTGAAGCTTCCCGTTAATAACTCCAGCCGAAACAGGATAATAGTTAAATGATCTGTACCTGGCAAGAAACAGTGAATGTCTCCCGGTTTAATAAGCAGCACATCTCCGCGTTCAAGGTCAAATACATGGTTATTGATGCCAATTCTCGCGCTTTTCCCATTGACTACAACCAATTCAACCTCTTCATGCCAGTGTGCGGCAAAATTAAACTGTTCCTCGGTATGAATTACCTTGATTGGAAAACCTTCAGTCATATGACCTGTTTCAAGAAAAGTAGGTACACCCATCAAATCACCCTTTCCACATTTTCCAGTTCAACAATGATCTAGTTATCATTATTATGCATCAAGTATAGCTGTCCCTTCTAATCGAGATAAAAAACGATTGAAAAAACGAAAAAAAAGCTCCCCAACATTTGTTAAGGAGTCTCTATTATGAGTCTATCTTCTTAACAACCATGATCCTGAATAGTACCTGCTGAGAAGGATCAAAACAAAAAAGTCGCCTTATAGGGCGACTTCTTAAAAACTATAAGTATGATGTGAGGACAATAACGGATCGAGTCAGGTTCAACTTTTACCACTCTTCTTGATCCACTCATGCATGCTTTGCAAATTGGACTTGAAATACGTAGTGAAGAACCATTCCTGATAGGCTGATGGTACAGTAATTTCGTCCAAGCTTTGGTTTCTTTGAGCAGCATCGGTCACAAGTTCCAATAGATCCGTTATGTAGTCTTTGACTTCATGTAGTGCGTTCAATGAACATACTTCTCCATGCCCCGGTACGATGATTTCTATATCCAGCTGTTCGACTTTGTTCAAAATATCCAGCCATTGCTGAGGATTAGCATACATGAGAACCGGATGATGTTTAGATAAGACCAGATCCCCCATTATCGCAATTCTGTCTTTCGGAATAAACACCAGGGCATCGCTTTGAGTATGACCTCCGCCAAAAGTAATAAGTTCAACACTGCGCTTACTGCCATGAATAGTCATGTGCTGATCAAACGTTAAGTTCGGTAATGAATATACCAGATCGGGGAGCATCTTCATATATTCACGGTCACTGGCATTATCCCATTGCATTTCCTGTCTTAACTTTTCGTTTGTCTCTCGTTGTATTTGTTCATCGAGTTCGTCTATAGCATCATATATCGCTTCAGGTTTTGCCAACTGCTGCGTTATCCTGTTCCTAACAAAAGTATCCATAATTTCGCGAGTAATCGATGTGGAAATAATCTGTGCAGCAGGGACAAATACTTGATTGCCACATGTGTGGTCACTATGCCAATGCGTGTTGATTACATAAGAAGCCTTTCTACCCGTGAGGTACTCAGCGGCTGCCTGCAAATCCTCTGCAGCCTGTATCGTCGTGAATGTGTCCACAACTAGCGTTTCATCGCCTAAGTCAACTATTGTGGCATTGCCCAATGAACCTGTACCGGGAACTGCAATCGCAGCAAATACACCCTCAGTAACCTCATTCAATCGGAAATGCCTTGAACCTGTGAATGCCCCTATTCCGCGCATTATGGATACCTCTCCTTTCTGAATCAAACGTCATTATATACTAAAACGATCGATTAACCCAGTCTGAATCGACAGCGGTTTTCTCAACCTCTTTTTGGTATAGCCATAGGCTATAGCTAGATATAACTTAATGGAATTACATTATAACTCCGGATATGTGATAACTTTTTGGTAACATATTGTAGAGGAGTTTTACGTCATGGCAAAAAGCAGTGTATTGGGATATCCACGAATTGGTGCGGATCGGGAATGGAAGAAAGCCTTGGAGGCATTCTGGTCAGGTAAGCTCGAAGAAACAGATTTTCAAGCAAAATTGCAGGAGATTCGGTTAGATCACCTGCGCAAGCAGCAAGAAAAAGGTATCGATCTTATTCCTGTCAATGATTTCAGTTACTATGATCACATTCTGGATACTGCCGTTATGTTCGGAATTGTTCCAAAACGGTTTGCATATGACGGTGGCGCTGTACCTTTGTCCGTCTATTACGGAATTGCACGGGGAACGAAAGATGCAGCAGCAAGTGAAATGACAAAATGGTTTAACACGAACTATCACTATATCGTGCCTGAACTGGACGGTGCTTCCCCTGACCTTACGGAAAATAAACCACTTATTGCTTATCGCGAAGCTAAAGAGAAGCTCGGTATTGAAGGAAAACCGGTTCTTGTCGGACCGTTGACCTTCCTGAAGCTGTCCAAAGGATATGATAAATCCGAAACGAACGCTTGGCTGGACCGCCTGCTTCCGCTCTATGTACAAGTGCTTCAAGAGCTTGCAAATGAAGGAGTTCAGTGGGTACAGATTGACGAGCCAATCCTCGTTACCAAAACAAGTGATGCTGACCTAGAGCTGCTGAGTAAAATTTATGAGACGTTTGCATCTGCTGTACCAGGTCTGAACATTATGCTGCAAACCTACTTTGAATCCGTAGAGAACTATAGCAACATTGTTGCCCTACCGGTTCAAGGTATCGGACTTGATTTTGTACATGGAGCTACGGGTAACATTCAGTCCATTCAAGCGTCCGGTTTCCCAGCGGATAAAGTTTTGGGTGCTGGGGTTATTGATGGCCGTGGGATCTGGAAAGCCTCTTTGCCAGGAAAACTGAAGCTGTTGGATGAACTGGCTGAACTCGTGACACCTGAACGTTTAATCGTGCAATCCTCATGCAGTTTGCTTCATGTTCCGGTAACGACAGAGCGTGAAACTAAACTCACATCCGAACTGAAAAATGCTCTGGCGTTTGCAGATGAAAAGTTGGACGAGATCGTTCTGTTGACGAAAGCATTGTCTTCAAGAAACGCTGAAATCATCGCTGAAATTGAAAATTCCGATCGTACGATCCAGGCTCTCCAGCAATCTGAAGAGCGCAATCGTGTTGCTGTTCAAGAAGCCGTGGCTACACTCAGAGTTCAACAGCCGGAACGTTCCCGTCCGTTTGCCGAGCGTCATATCGCGCAGCAGGACAAATGGAAATTGCCACTTTTCCCGACAACGACTATCGGCAGCTTCCCACAATCCGCAGAAGTGCGTAAAGCACGTCAATTGTGGCGTAAGGGTGAGTTGAACAATGAGCAGTATGCTGCCTTCATCCGGGATCAAATTGATATCTGGATCAAAATTCAGGAAGAGATCGAGATTGATGTTCTCGTACATGGTGAGTTTGAGCGTACCGACATGGTAGAGTTCTTTGGCGAAAAACTTGCAGGGTTTGCCTTCACACAATTTGGATGGGTTCAATCATACGGTTCCCGTTGCGTAAAACCACCAATTATTTTCGGAGACGTTGCATTTACCGGAGAAATGACCGTTGAAGAAACCAAATATGCACAGTCCCAGACACAACGTCCTGTAAAAGGTATGCTGACTGGACCGATCACCATCATGAACTGGTCATTTGTACGGGAAGACATTCCGCGCGAGCATATCGCATATCAATTGGCGTATGCACTGAGACAAGAAGTCGAAGCACTGGAGCAGGCAGGTATTGGCATGATCCAGGTCGACGAGCCTGCAGTTCGCGAAGGACTGCCGTTGAAGGAAAACGAGCAAGCCGATTATCTGGCTTGGGCTGTCAAAGCTTTCCGTATCTCTACTTGCACGGTTCAAGACACAACTCAAATTCACACACATATGTGCTATTGCGAATTCCATGACATGATTGATTCCATCGAAGCGATGGATGCCGATGTTATTTCGATCGAGACATCCCGCAGTCACGGTGAACTGATTCACAGCTTTGAGTTGAACACTTATAAACTGGGTATTGGACTTGGCGTATACGATATCCATAGCCCACGTGTTCCAAGTGTGGATGAAATGACAAGCATGATCGAACGCGCCTTGCGTGTGCTGGACCCTAAATTGTTCTGGATTAATCCGGATTGCGGTCTCAAAACTCGTGGACTCGAAGAAACCGTCGCTTCCTTGCGCAACATGGTTGATGCAACCAAGATTGCTCGTGAAAAGCACGTTGCAGCAACGGTTTAAGTTGAATAGATAAATAATTCAAGAATTCGTTTATAAAAGGCGGACATTCCTATGCTATGGAATGTCCGCCTTTTAATATCATTATTTCGCTGTCTGCTCAGCAAAATAATGATCCACTGCATATTTAAATGATTGAATAAAAACTGAAACTGCCTTTTTACTCACTTCTGCATTGGGTTGAATGATATCAAAGCCATGATAGCAGCCTTTGTAGAGTTCAAAATCAACAGGTACACCTGCTTTTCTTAAGTTTTCTACATATTGAATCGTTTCGTCTCGAAACGGTTCTAAATCACCAACAAAAGTGACTGTCGGAGGAAGATTGCTGTAGTCGGTAGCTCGGGCAGCAGCCGCATAGGGAGGTACATCCTTCCCTACCAATTCGCCAAGATACAATTTCCAAGCCCACTGATTATAATCAGAGTTCCAAATGGGGGCATTATTGTCCTTAGCGGATTCAGTAATGATTCTATCATCGATCATGGGATACAGCGGCATTTGAAATGCAATGTTTACTTCTCCATTATCCCTGGCGTAAAGAGTAAGTGCAGCGGTTAGACCACCTCCAGCGCTTTCTCCGCCTACCATGAGTTGATCCTCTCTAATCCCAAGTTCTTTCACATGGCCTTTCATCCATAAAAGGGTATCATAACAATCATCTAACGCTGCTGGATAGGGAGCATCAATCGATAATTGATAATCTGGTGCAACGACTACACAGTTCCCTGCATCAATTAATTTTTTGTAGGTTGCCCCGAATTGCTCCGGGTTTCCCATGGCATATCCCCCTCCATGTATCCAAAGAACACCTGGCGCATTACCTTTGGCATGTAGAGGTTTATAAATTCGAACACGTATCTTGGAGCCATTACTTGTACGTGGTATCCATTCTTCACTACACTGTAAACCATCGATGTCTTTCCCCGCTGTTGAATCCGATCTTTTTTTGATTTTCCTCATCGAGTTAAGCCACTTTTCTTCATGAGAAGATTTCATTAATAAATCAATCAGTTTGCCTTTCAATCTTAATTGTTTATCAATCATTTTAGTTGTAACTCTCATCATGTTCCCCATCCTTTCAGGAGTTTTCTAAAATCCGGTTCGCAAGTAGTTGAACATGTCATCCAAATATTGATCCAACGTCATCTCCCCAGGAGAATTTGTTGTCCCTTGCCCTGGAAGCAGCACGTTGATACTTCCGTCGAATATCGCAAGGACAGCGCCGTATACAGCCCCCGAAAGAAGATGGGAGTATCCTTGGGGATACCGTCCCTGGGATAAATCGGTTAGTGTTTCCTGAGCCGTAGCTTGCAAACGAGAAAGCACGCTGAGAAGATAGGGTTCTAGCGTCGGGTACTGTTTGGAAAGCGATACGAGTTGACGCATTTTAGAAACATACTCTGCGGTTAGTGATCTCTTTATCAATACATATAGAGCATCCAACGGCAGTATGTTTTGTTGTGTAATTTCATTGAATGGCTCGTCATCGTAATGGTCTGTTGTAAGTATTGCCGCCATGGCTACCGCTTCTTCTTTACAAGAGAAATGGTTGGCAAACGTTTTTCTGGAGTACCCAGCCCTTTGAACGAGATCATCGATAATGAATCCATACAATCCCCGCTCAACCGCAAGTTCAAACGCTGCGCTGGCCAGCGCTTTGGTGGTTGCCTCTCTTTTGATATCACGCAAACTTGGTTTATTCATCGCTAAATAATGCCCGCCCTTCTGTTAGGGTAGATTTAGTCTTCATTCCTTCATGATAATACTATTACCCATTGTGTATTATTACACAATGGGTAATCAAATATTTCTTTTCAGTTTTATGTTCCATTTGGCCGCTCTCAGTTCTCATCAATGGCAAGCTCTATGAGCTGGTTAAGAATATCTGCATAAGTCATGCCGCTAGCTTGGAGCATGTTAGGATAGCGGGAATTCGACGTGAAACCAGGTATCGTGTTAACTTCATTAAACACCATTCTTCCGTCAGTGGTCAGGAACATATCTACTCGCACAAACCCTCTGCACCCAAGCGTTTTATAAATAGTCAAGGCACTCTCTTTAACCTTCATTGCAGTGTCCTCATTAATGCGGGCTGGCAAGTGAATCTTCGAACTGATCAAGGAGTACTTTTCCGAGAAGTCAAAAAAGTGCCCCTGTAGTTCAATCTCATCAATCATGCCGATTTTGGGATCAGAATTGCCCAATACAGCACACCCCACTTCAAAACCATTAATATTTTGCTCAATGACAACTTTGCTGTCATGTATGAAGGCGTGTTCAATTCCAGTAATCAACTCTTTCCTATTGTTCACCTTCGATATGCCTAATGATGATCCTGATCTAGCCGGCTTAACAAAGAGTGGGAAGCCCAGTGCTTCTGCTTCTGATAACACTTCTTCCATCCGTTCACTCCTATGTATTGTAAGGGAACACGGCGTATCTATGCCTGCTGCCTGCACCAGTTTATGAGCCAGTTCCTTGTCCATACATAACGCAGAGGATAACATGCCACATCCAACAAACGGTATGCCCGACAGTTCCAATAAGCCTTGCAAGGTTCCATCCTCACCGTATTTGCCGTGAAGCACTGGAAACACAACATCAATCGTTGTTACATGATATTCCGTATGAACTAGCTCAATGAGTCCTTTGACTTCTCTGCTAGGTGAGAAAAAGGATGGGATACAACTCGGATGCAAATGCCACCGATCATTGCGAATATCCTCAACCGTTCCACTATATCTGAGCCAAGAACCTTGCTGTGTAATTCCAATTAACACAAGATTGTATTTTTCGGTATCCAAATTTTCAATCACTGAAGCGGCTGAGCTCAAAGATACGTTATACTCCCCTGAACATCCGCCAAACAATACCGCAATCGACTTCTTCTGCATCGTAAAAGCCTCCTAAAATGTGATATGAATCTAAATCATCCTTATTGCTATAACTTAATTTTTGGAGAAAGTCGTAACAATGAATCCTTCACGATTCGTCCCTGATATGCGATAAGAATCACAGCTCAAGATCGGGATATGGCTAGATGTCCCTTTATCCGCGGAAACATAATATATCTGGATTGTCATGTCCTTTTCTTTAATTGTAAGCTGCTCTCCAGAGAACCGATATTGCTGTACAAAATCGATGTACTCCTCTAAACATAGATTGTTTTCTTCCATGATTTTGGAATGGGGATATCCTACATATCTAAAATGCCAGGGCTCATAAGCAATACGAGTGATCGATTCTTTTTCTTGTTTATATCGAAGGATAAAACCGAATTGTATGGCATGTTGTCTGAAGGACTTGTAAATGCCCGTATCCGGAAAGGAAGGAGCAATAAAATCGATATTCGATTTCAATTTACCCACATCGATAGCCAACCCCGTTTGGTGTTCACTATGGTCAGGCAAGGCTACGTATTTGGAAGTATATTCCGAACCCTGTTCTATCAAACAATCTTGATAGATCTGGACTTGATCTTCTTTTGTTCGATATGCGCTGACGGCGACAATTTCATCCGCCCCCCCACAAGCTTTAAGCAGAGCATGAAATTGTTTGAAACACTGCTTCTCCAGAAGCATCTGCTTATTTAATTTCTTTATTGAAGGCATGGAATCCAATGACTCTAGTTGATGAACTTGTACTTGCCTTCTGATTGGGTTTTGATCATTTATTAACACTAAGTGCCCTTGAAATCGTTCTTCGTTACTCACGCTGATTTCAATATGTTTTTGTACGACTTCCCGTGATTTCATGATGAACTTCCCCACCTTCTTTATAAAATCGTAACACTCTGTCCGTGATGGAACTTGTTATTTCTTGAGAGACACCACCGATATGATTGGCCAGTACCTGAATCGGAATTTCCTGCTCACCTGAATAGCCAATGAAGGTCACCTTTGATCCTTCCGGAAAAAACATGGGAAGCTTGACCATCAATTGATCCATGGAGATTTTCCCTATAATTTCTGCACGAACCCCTTCCACCAACACCTCCGTATTTTGCATTCTCTGCGACCATCCATCGGCATAGCCGATAGGCACTGTTCCGATCCATTGATCTGAGTCTGTTTGATAAGCATTGTTGTAGCCCACATATTCGCCTTTTTTTAATCTTTTCGTTTGCAAGAGTCTACTGTGTAAACTGAATGCTGGCTTTAGTTGGATGTTAGGCACTAATTTTTCCGGATAAAAGCCATAGATTGCAGCTCCTATTCGAGCCATATCCATGCACAATTCCGGAAATCGAAGTGCTGCCACACTTCCCGCACAGTGATAATGATTGATTGGAATCCGTGAAATACTGCTCCACTCTTTCATTTCCAGGAAGCGTTGAATCTGAAGCTGTAGATAACGGTTGTCTGCCTCGCCTGCTGTCGCGAAATGAGTATAGAAACCGTCGACTACTACATCTGGTGCTCTGAGCCACGGAACCATTTCAAGCCACTCTTCTTTTGTGCGTATACCGATTCTCCCAAGTCCAGTATCCATTTTCACATGCACAGATAACTTATGCATGGTGTGAACAGGCTTGTATTTTCTCATCTCCTGAAACCAAGACGCTTGTGTAACGGTAAGCATCAAATTATGTTCCAGAGCCAAAGGTACAAGTTCAGGACGAATCGGAGTCAAAATAAGAATCGGTTGTTTTAAGCCCGCATTCCTTAGGCGGATGGCTTCTTCAATGAAGGCACACGCTAAATAATCCGCGCCTGCCTCTACTGCTTCTTTGCTCGTCTCGATATCTCCATGGCCGTATGCATTTGCTTTAACAACGGCCATTAGTTTGGTCGAACGTGGTAGAAATTTGCGGATCTCTATGATATTTTTGCGAATTTGCGTTAAATCTATTTCAGCCCAAGTATCTCTGTACATCCGAATGATCTCCTCAACCGAATAGATAGCTTGTTTTCACTTCCTATTTTCAGTAGATCCGCATATGCACTTTTCATTGTTTGGCCTCCTAAAGGTGTGAATGTAGTGCGTTGAATTGATTTAAGTGTATATTAAGGCCACTTCAGCTCCTATCGATCAAACTTACACAATACTGACAACGATGTAAGATTACACATCTCCACATCTCATAGTTACAACAAAAAAAGCCTGCGCTAGGGCAGGCTTCTTCCATTATTGAGGATTTTCATTACTCATCCAGCTGTCGACATGCAGTGGTTCACTGTATTCTTCTCGGTCAGTAAATTCTTTCAGATGTTTCTCTGCATCTGCCCGGTTATCGAAGGCACCCATAACGACGGTGAATTTTCCATTTTGGGTCTGCACAACGCTGCTGCCATCGGCAGAATACTGTTCAGCCAACATGGCCAGTGCTTCGCCCTGCTCCATGTCTTCGCTACGGACAAAGAAAAGTTCATGCGATTGCGTTGTCTTCCCGTCTGAAAAAAGCTTCAACTGAATATATCCAGGTTGCTGATACTCTGACACGGAATAATCCACATCATCTTTAAGTTCAACCACAAAGCCAATCGCAGAATCATCCAAAATGATATTTTGATAGACATCTTTTACATTCTTAAGTGCTTTAATATCCTTCTCCAACTTGTCATAATCCAGATGACGTACCCCATTGAAGGTGAAGATCAGACGATTCGGCCCTTCTTTGTGATCCACAGTATACGATGGAGCAGAGGTGATCTGTTCACCATCAATCTGAAAATTAATGTTTAGTGTATCCGATTCTTTGGTCGTTGTAACCGAAACCCCATCTGTGCGCTCCCCGCCACCACCAACTTGCAAAATTTTGACGACAGAACCTATAACAGGTACATCGGATAATGCCTTGGCTACACCTGGAACGTTAGCTGTTATCATCACCGCAGCACAGGCAGCAACCAGGGAGGAACTACGCCAGATCATCATTTTTCTTCGCTTTTGGTTTCGTGCGCGCTGACGGGCTTGCTGAATAACTCCGGAAAGGCCGGATGGGATATTGATCTGTTCATATCGCTCTTTTCCTGTCATGTAAAATCAACCTCTTCCTTGGTCAGATGTTTTTTGAGTTTGTTTAAGATCTTATAGAACCTGGTCTTCACCGTGCTTTCCGGCAGGGACAGTACCTCCGCCATATCCTTGAATCGCTGATCCTGGAAAAATTTCAAAACGATAAATGCCCTATCCTCGGGATGCAGATGATCAAGTGCTTCGTATAAATCCCATTGCTCTTCAAGCCCCATGGAACTCTCCTCGGCTGCAAACGGTATTGTACTTTCTTCCATATACGTGTATTTCTTCTTTCGTCTGATGTGATCCAGAGAACAGTTGATGACGATCCGGGTCATCCAGGTTTCAAAATAATCAGGACTTTTCACTTTTTCATAAGATAGAAAACCTTTATAAGATGCCTCAGATATAATTTCCAAGGCTTCCTGTTCATTTTTCACATAAGAGAACGCGAAGCGATAAAGCTTTTCTTTACATGCCTCCAGACGATCACTGAACTGCTGTTCAGTTAATGCTGTACTTTCCTTACTCAGTTTGTCCACCCCCGTTGCGACTGTATATTTTGATTATTGCCGCATTTTTAATAAAGCTTACTTTGTATGTTGTTACGCATGTTAGACAGCTGAGAGTCGAAAATAGTTTTAAAGAAATGAATTTTTTTTATTTGGGAACAAGAACTTATATCGTCCCAAACGAAAAAAAGCCGCCAATAGGCGACTTCTTTCCTCTTTCTTCATTAGGAAGACCAGCAATTGAAAATCAGACTGAAACAGCTGTTTTCATATTGTTATGGAGGTCTTATCTAACGTCTTCTCTTTTTGAAAATGACTTATACCCGGGCGATCCAGCCCAAGATGATCACGAAGCGTGCTGCCCGTATAATCCGTACGGAAGAGTCCACGTGCTTGAAGAATCGGCACCACATGATCCACAAATTCATTCAAATCTCCCGGCAGAACGGGTGGCATGATGTTAAATCCGTCGCAACCATATTCTTCAAACCATTGTTGCATCAAATCAGCCAGTTGTTCATAGGTCCCCACAAACTGCATGTGCCCTCTTGCCCCTATCAGCCTCCGACCCAGCTCAAGAATGGACAACTTATCTTTTCGTGCCATGTCCATAATCAGCTGTACCCGGCTTTTCATGCCATTGGAAGCTTCCACGGGATCAGGAATGTCAGGCAGTTGGCCTTCGACAGGATATTCCGAAAGGTCAAACTTAAGCATCCCGGATAACATACCAACTGCAGCCGCCGGAGGGATCAACTCCTGCAGTTCTTGATATTTCCTCTGAGCTTCCTCCTCCGTCTTACCCAGAATCGGTGATAAACCAGGCATTATTTTCATGCTGCTTTGTTCGCGTCCATATAGAGCGAGTTTGGATTTGACGTTATTATAGAACTCTTTCGCAGCATTCAGAGACTGTTGGGCCGTGAAAATCACTTCACCATAGTTGGCAGCAAAATCCTGTCCCGGTCCGGATGATCCAGCTTGGATGAGTACAGGGTATCCTTGCGGCGAACGAGGTACATTGATCGTACCTTGGGTGGAATACCACTGCCCTTTATATGAAACTTCCTTTAATTTAGATGGGTCCGCAAATAGTCCAGCCTGCCGATCCACAATTAAGGAGTGATCTTCCCAACTATCCCAGAGCAGAGTGGCTACTTCGACAAATTCCCGCGCCATTTTATATCGAAGCCCATGCTCAGGATGCTCTGTTCGTCCATAGTTATTTGCTTCAACATCCAATTGGGAGGTCACGATGTTCCATCCTGCGCGGCCTTCACTGATATGGTCCAATGTGGCAAATTTTCGAGCTACGTTATACGGCTCGTTATAGGTAGTCGACACCGTGGCGCTCAAACCCAGCTTTTCTGTATCCGTAGCCAATGCCGACAGGAGCGTTAGCGGGTCCAGCATCCCTGCAGCCGATTGATCAGCACCCATTACATAGAGAAGATCAGCCAGAAACATCATATCAAATTTGCCTCGTTCAGCTGTCTGTGCGATGGATCGGTAAAATTTATAATCAAAAATCTGTTCAGCTCCTGAATCCGAGCGGCGCCAGCCGTAGTGATGATGACCTGTATAATAAATGAATGCCCCTAGATGAAGCTGCTCTTGTCTAGTCCCCATATATATCTTCCCTTCTAGTTTCCATTTTTGGATTATCCCTTGAACGTATCTCGCCAGCTTAGCCACCTGTCTTCAAGCAGTCGCACAGCCGAATCCGAGAGCTTGCCTACAACCGCAAAGACTACAATACCGACAAATACAATATCCGTTTGTGAGTAAGCACGAGCATCCTGTATCATGTAACCGACGCCTGCACTGGTTCCCATCATTTCAGCCACAACAAGGACTAGCCACGCCGCGCCCAAAGACAGTCTCACTCCTAGCAGAATATTAGGAAGTGCCGCAGGGATAATGAGCTTGCCAAGGAGCTCCCATCTTGAATACTGGTAAATCCGGGAGACTTCAATCAGCTTCATATCAACGTTTCGTATACCGAGAAATGTATTCACATAAACAGGAAAAAACGCGCCTAGCGAGATCATTAGAATTTTTGAAAACTCTCCTACACCAAACCATAAAATGAATAATGGAATGAGGGAAAGAAGCGGGATCATCCGCAGCATTTGTAATGAGGGGTCAAGTGTGCGCTCCGCTAATTTCCCAAGCCCTGTAGATAGACCAAGCATGAGCCCGGTAGCTGTTCCAAGCAGAAAACCCAAGCCCGCTCGATAGGAGCTGATCCCGAGATGTTCCAGCAACTCGCCGTTCAAGATTAGACGGATGAACTGCTCTGCAATCTTGGAAGGAGCAGGTAGCATGGTCGCTGAAACCAGCTGAAGGGCAGAAGACAATTCCCAGATGAGGAGAATAGCCAACGGAATAATCCACCCGTGAAGACGACCCGGAATTCTGCTCAGCCAATCTCCTGCTCGTTCGGTTTGTTTATCAATCTCCAGCTTGCTCATTTTGCTTCTTCTCCTTTAAAACCGTCATGCCACCGTAGCGCTCTCGCCTCCAGAAGCTTAATGATAGAATCTGACAGTTTGCCGACGACAGCAAAAACAATGATTCCCACGAACACTACAGTGGTGAGTGAGAACGATCTAGCATCATTGATCAGATATCCCAAGCCTGCACTAGAACCCATCAATTCGGCAACGACCAGACCCAGCCAGGCGACACTGACGGATAAACGTATCCCCAGAAAGATATTCGGCAGAGATGCTGGAAGAATTAACTTCGTGATCATCTGCCATTTGCTGAATTGCAGCACCTTTCCTACATCAAATAACTTGCTGTCAACGGATCGGATACCCAGAAAAGTATTAACATACAGTGGAAAGAAAGAGCCTTTGGCTATCAGCAGCAATTTTGAAGTTTCACCGAAACCGAACCACAAAATGAACAAGGGGGCAATGGCCAAGTGCGGCAGCGTCCGCAGCATTTGAAAAGAAGGGTCCAACAGTCGCTCTGTCTTGTAAGAAAATCCGACCCACAAGCCCATGCTTAGACCAAGACCGCCTCCAATCAGAAAACCAAGCAGAGCTCTCCACGTCGATATGCCCAAATGCCTCACAAGTTCACCCGTCTCCGTCATGCTGACAAGCTCTTTCCATATGCTGCTTGGCGTTGGAAGCAGAACGGGGTTCAAATATCCCATAGCCCCGGCTACCTCCCACACGATTAACAAAGACACCGGAACGATAAGCCCTAGTACCATATTGCTAGCTCTTAAGTAAAATTTTCGCCTCT
Organism: Paenibacillus sp. RU5M; assembly: GCF_900221055.1. Classification (NCBI taxonomy): domain Bacteria; kingdom Bacillati; phylum Bacillota; class Bacilli; order Caryophanales; family Paenibacillaceae; genus Paenibacillus; species Paenibacillus sp. RU5M. The sequence goes on from NZ_OBQM01000006.1 coordinate 339,049, forward strand.
TAACGGAATTCTTCTTTTGAATTAAAGGCGGGATAACCGCCTTTTCCGCACGCATTTGCATGACGTGAACGCCTCTCTTCTATTGGGGTCATTATGTTTATTTCAGTGGATCCTTGAGAGCTGCGTCGATATATTGATTGTCCGTTATAGTTTTGATCACAACCTGATTCCGAATGTTCTTCACTTTATATTGGAAATCCGCTGTTTGCTGCATTTCATCTACGATATCTTCATTAACTGGCGTGTTAATCATCCGGGAACGTTCGAATGTCCCACTAATAACACTGGCAGGAACATTACGTTCAGCTGCATATCTGTCGATCGCTTCGGTTTCATGCTCGCTTTCCCACTTCAATGCTTTATTAACTACCTTCAAGTACAGAGTAACAAGCTCTGGATGCTCCTCTGCAAAATCAGATCCCGCGATCGTAAACGAAGGAGACAATACGCCAAGCTGCTCTCCGTCAGACAACACTTTTCCTTTTCCCGTTAAGGTATTAAGTGTAATGTAAGGGTCCCATGTCGCCCAGGCATCCACACTGCCGGTTTCAAACGCAGACTGTGTCTCGTCGGGCTGTAGCTGAATGATTTCAAAATCTTTATCTGTTAAACCGGACTTCTCCAAGCCACGGTATAGAAAGTTATATGCATTGCTTCCTTTTGTCACGGCAATCTTCTTGCCTTTCAGGTCACTAAGTGACTGGGCGGTACTACCGGCAGGTACAATAATTGCAACGTTATTTTTTCCGTCTAGAACTTGCGATACGATTTTGAAAGGAATATTCGCTGCTTGTGCTGCGATAATTGGCATGTTCCCCAGGCTGGCGATATCCAGCTTATTGGAAGCAATAGCCTCTGTCATGGGCGGTCCGCTCTGAAACTCAATCCACTCCACTTTGGCCCCTGTTTTTTCAAATTCTTGTTCAAACCATTTTTCTTCACGTGCTTTACCGAATAAGCCCCCACTTCCCTGAATCCCAATTTTGACGGTTACATTTTGGCTCTTGCCTGAACCACTTGCGTTTTCATTTGAACTTTTGGTTGCACAAGCCATAGTCAATAAAGACAACGCGAGCACCATAACAAGAACTAGATGAGATTTTTTCATATAAACCACTCTCCCTTTAATATGCTGTACATTCTTCTTATCCTGTGGACAATGCTATATACCGCCGCCTACATCATATAAAGGCTCATCCACTTTTTCGAACTCATTTAATACCAGTCTCCGCATCTCCTGAAATGCACTGCTTGATCTTTTTCGAGGAAAAGGTAAATCAATCGAGAGAATACTCCGAATATGACCTGGACGCGGATTCATAATGACGACTCGTTCCCCTAGGAAGACGGCTTCATCGAGATCGTGGGTTACAAACAACATTGTTGTTCCATTGCGTTGCCAAATATCAAGCAGTACTTCCTGCAAATGAGACCGAGTAAATGCGTCGAGCGCTCCAAAAGGCTCATCCAGCAACAATACATCCGGGTTACGCAGCAAAGCTCTGGCAATGGCGACGCGCTGTGCCATACCTCCTGACAATTCACGAGGGTATGATTTTTCAAACCCTTTTAAACGGACCAGTTCAATTAGTTCCTCCACCTTTCGGCGGACATTCGGATCTCTAAGAGAGAGATTGGCTGCAATGTTTTTCTCCACCGTTAACCATGGAAATAGCCGTGGCTCCTGAAAAATGAATCCTTTCTCTATGCTGGGGCCTGCAATCGGTTTGCCGTTGAGCAACACGGTTCCCGTATACTGTGTATCTAAGCCAGCCACAATTTTAAGCAAAGTACTTTTTCCACATCCGCTCGGACCAATGATAGTTACTAATTCACCTTTTCGAACTTTGAGCTGAATGTTGTTTAACGCAATGATTTCGCCTACAGGGGCGACAAACGTTTTGTTCAGGTCACTGATCATAAGCATATCCCCAGACATTAAAGACACCCTTTCACATTTAATCAATAATACTTACATGTTTACTTGGTTTTGAGGCAAAAAAAAGAGATTTACCCCTTTCCACTGCAAATAAAGCGGGGCAGTGTAAATCTCTACGATTGCAAATCAACAAAGTGAATTTCGGTTCGTTTTGTTATACGATATATTACCAATACCATTTCTTACCTGTCAAACATTTTTTTATTTATGTAACTTAAATCGTTATTTCCTTCAAATAGACCAGCGGTTGATACCACTGTTTCTGGTTCCATAAAAAGTCGAACAATTTTTTGGGGGTCAATATCTACTTGTATTTCATAACCGGGAGCGAGCTGCAAGGTCAGACCTTGAATCAGACTTACAAAATAAAATGCAAGTTGTCGAGTATCTCCTTGTATGATGCCGCCCGCCTCCTGTCCTTGGCGAAAAATCTCTGCCAAAGGTTCCAGATTGTCCGTAAATCTCTGGGTTGCAGCTTGTTTTATTTCAGTGCTGACGGCATGATTTGTTCGTATACTTTGGAGCATGATGGTGAAGGCCCAGTTACTCTCGTTTGATAACCACCCTTTGCTAATCTCGAATAGTTTTTCACGAGGATCTATATCCATGTCTGCTATTTGTGCAATAGTCCTCCCATACATCGTTTGTCCTCGACGCAGAACCTCACTGAAAATTTCGTCCTTCGAAGTAAAGTAGGTATAGATATTGCCTACGCTAAGTTTTGCTTCCTTGGCAATATCTTTAATATTGGTTGAATCAATCCCACGTTTCGCCATGGTTTGTAAGGCTGAATTTAAGATATGCTCAATGCGTTCCTTTCTCATTTGTTGGTCCTTCAGAATGTTTCTGGGTGACATTTGAATCCTCCTCCGTTTTATTACCAATGATTGATCTATGATTATTAATTCTACGCCCAGTTACCGTTACGAAACACAGGTTCCAAGCCACCATTTGCAAGTTCTCCGTCAATGTCCATATTAGCCGATCCAATCATAAAATCGACATGAATGAGGCTTGAGTTGACACCGTTTGCCGCCTTTTCCACTTCAGTCATTTCGTTCCCTCCCTCAAGACAGAATGGATAAGCATTACCGATCGCGAGATGGTTGGATGCATTTTCGTCAAAGAGAGAATTGTAAAAAACAAGCCCTGATTCTGAAATCGGGGAATGATGCGGCACCAACGCAATCTCGCCCAGATAGGCCGCACCTTCGTCGATGCTAATTAATCTTTTTAGCACCTCAAGCCCTTGCGTTGCTTGAATATTAATAATTTTCCCGTTTTCAAACGTCAAGGAGAAATCATCAATTAGATATCCTTCATAACTTAGGGGCTTAGTACTGCGAACCGTGCCGTTCACCCCTTGCTTTAACGGAACAGTCCATACTTCTTCTGACGGAATGTTTGCCAAAAATGAAACACCCTTTTCGTTGATGTTATCCGCATCACTTACCCAGATATGTTTAGGCGACAGTTCTATCCGCAGATCCGTACCAGGTCCATGGTACCGAAGTGCTCGATACTTTTTACGATTAAGCTGATCCGTCTTGTTTTTAAGCAGCTCAAGATGTGTCTTCCATGCCTCAACGGGGGTTTCCGAATTAATCCGCGTAACGTTAAAGATAGCTTCCCACATCGTATCGATCAAATGCTCTTCGGCAACATGAGGAAACACCTTGGCAGCCCAAGCCGTTGATGGAACCGTAACTATAGACCAACTGACCTTGTTGGACATGCCGTAGCTGCGAAATTTGGCTAATGCCTTACCTTTGGATGCATTCAAATTCATGATCCGCTGTGGATCTATTCCATGTAGAAGATCGGGATTGGGTGCAGTGATCGTCAGGAAAGCAGCATTATTTTCGGCAAAAGTCTCCCAACCGGCTGCACGGAACACCGGATATTCATGGAACACCGAATCAGGAGCAAGTTCATATTTTAAACGCGTAATCTCATCGTCGTTCCACTCGATATAGACATCATGAGCGCCGGCCTCATAAGCATGTTTCACAACAAGTCGAACAAACGGAGCAGCCGATATTGGCGCGGTTATGACAAGCGTTTGTCCCCTCTGAACATGAACACCCACGTTGACCACGAGTGCTGCGTAACGCTCTAATTTTTCACGGAAGTCCAATAGCATTCTCCTCCTCCTGACTAAAATTAATATCGCTGGTTTAATTATTACTCTTCATAATATCATTCGTTAATATTCCAGCCTATGATTTACTACCCTGCCAATATAAATCCTTCGAACCAAATAGAAAATCAGAAGTTTCTGTCCGAAGGGACAATTATTGCTCCGCCCATTTAATCCAACAATTAGGCGTATACATAAGTATACAGAGCATGATTAACATATGTTGAAATAAAATTGATTCTCGGGGTGACGTCGTGGCCAAAGGCAAAAGAAATAACCTGATGAACGAGGAGCTAACTTCCTTGGAATTAGCTAAAATCGGACTAACGTTAAACGTGATCGGGGATATACTTGGTTATTTCTCGATCCTCAAAGCGGAGGAAGAAGCAGCGAATCTGGCTGCCGATACGAATAAAATGGGTAATACCACAGCTGTAAAATGAGCATTCAACTTCCTCTGATTTCATCCCCTTTAAGAATAAAAAAATGGAAATGCGATTATGCGCAAAGAAACCGAAATTGTACGAATTTCCGTTTCTTTGCGTATTTACTTTAACCCATCATATCTTGTAATTGGAACTCTATGAAAATTTTGCTATACTATTTTATGCTAGATTACGATTCAGATGAGATGCAATTCTACTATATTTGATGAGTTGGAGGAATGCAAAAAACATGTTACATACACGAATAGGAAAGACTGCTGCTGCCACTATTCTTGCCATATCCTTACTCGGAACCACTGCAAACCTTAATGATGCCTATGCTGCACCGGCCATTTCGGTCTTGCTAGATGATGTTCCTCTGAAATTCGATGCAACCCCTCTGATTGATAAAGGTGTTACCTATGTCCCTTTCCGGACGGTTGGCGAAGCCCTGGGAATTAGCATTACATGGAACAGTAAGGCGCAAACCGTAAAAGCGATTGGAAAGGTAAAAGGTCAAGCGACAGAAGTCCTGCTTCAAGTGGGAAGCACCACAGCAACCGTCAATGGAGAAAAAGTTAAGCTCGCAGCGCCACCCGTTCAGCGGGAAGGTCGTGTGCTTATTCCACTCAGTTCGTTCAGTAGTCAGTTCGGTGTTAATGTAGGCTGGAACCAGTCAACTCGTACCGTCTCTCTTGTTTCACCTCAACGTGAAATGCATTTGAGAGCCTTCTATGCGCTGCAATCCTATAAGGAAATCGATTTGGTACCATCCATGAACTCCGTCGCTTTTGGCTGGAGTCGCATCGATCGTGAAGGTCAATTTACGCTTCAGGGTGATGAGTATCAAATTCCTGCTGCTGCAGGTGACGTTACACCTAAATCCATCGTTGCTGATGCAGCGAAACAGAGTATTAAACCGTATCTTATGGTTTATTCTTTGGATGGAAACGGGGAACTGACCAAGGTGTTGAGTGACAGCAGCATGCGCCAGAAGTCCATTGAGGGCATAACTGCTGCCATAGCTGAGAATGGTTTTGGAGGGGTTGTTCTTGATTTTGAAGGACTAGGTTTTAAGCTAGACGCAGTAGAGCAGCAGAAGCTGCTGAACAATTATGTCAAACAATTGAAGGATTCCTTGCCTAAAGACATCGCTTTATCTTTGGCTGTACCTCCATTAAATAGCGCATATAAAGGCTATGATTACAAAACGCTCGCTTCGTTGGCAGACGACATCATCATTATGGCTTACCAATATAATCCGGTCGGCACCAAATCGCAGGTTCCTGAGCCGAACAGTCTTGTGGATCAGGCCATCCAGCTTGCGTTAGATGCTGGCGTTTCCAAACAAAAGCTTTTGCTCGGTATCAGCTTAAATAGTGAAACCTCATCTTCCATAGATGATAAACTGGGTCTTGCCAAGCGGTATGATCTAAAAGGGGCAGCCTTCTGGCGCCTTGGCTTATTCCGTACCTACAATAATCAGATGGAACGCGCTGTCAATGCCTCTGTTATAAAAGAGTAAAGGAATTTCGATATTCTTGACTCCATTGGCTTTCCACACACCAAAAAAAACGAACCGAAATCTCTGGATGCTGACAAGAGATTTCGGTTCGTTTGTTATACAAGGATATTATCTATGCGTTCAATGAGGAATGTTCGTTTCTGTGGGTTGCACTGAGTGCCAGATCTTTCTGATAAGCAAGCACTCGATCCCAATCCCCGTGAAAAATCGGTATCCGATAGTACCCAACTCTTTCATAAAGGGCCGCCGCCTCAGGCTGCTTGGGGCCAGTCTGCAGCTTCAGATTGGTGTAGCCGAATTCGAGCGCAAGACGTTCTGCTTCGGCCAGAATGGCCTGGGCCACACCTTTACGACGGAAATCCGAACGTGTATACATACGCTTGACCTCCACAGATGTATCATCAAGGGGCCTGATGGCTCCGCAGCCTACCGGATATCCATCCAAACGCGCGACAATAAAGGCTGCTCGCGGTGTCTCCACATCGGATGGCTGAAATCCCGCTGTCCCATCGCCGGCATATAACAATCCCAGTTCTTCGCTTAGCTCCTTGATTAAAAGTTCCGAATCCTCGCTTCGAATATCTTCGGCGGCAGCAAGTACGATCGACGACATTGCGTAAAACCCCTTTCCCTCATTGGATTTATTGGATTTTGTGATTTATATAAATTATCACGAACAGGTCCTAAGCGTCAATTCCCCATCGATTGAATATTTCAATAAGCAACTGACGAATAGATTCAGAGCAAAAAAGTCGCCAGATTGGCGACTCTCCCGACACTTTTATGGTTACAATTGGACGGATGACTTCATTCCAAGCCTCTATCTTACCCTTCAACCACATCGGCTCGCAAATCCGTTGCAACCTCGATCATTTGCGGAACGACAGCTTCGTTGACAATGGCAACATACAGATCTCCCATATACAGACGAAATGGAATCTGCAGGCTCTCATACGTCCACATAAAGAAATCCCCATCGATGGACATGACGCTCTCCGGTCCCTGAACGGTAAGAACAGGTGAGTACGTGAAGTCCGGTTTGGATGCAAAATACTGTTTGCATTCTTCCAAGGAGATGGATTGCTCCTCGTTATTTTCTTGCATGGATCGAGTGATCCGAAAACGTTGATTCATGAAATATGCCTCCAATTAGAATTTGTGCAGAACCTGTCCCAGAATTTCGATGCCCTTCACAATTTGCTCATCGGAAGGTGTTGAGAAATTAAGTCTGATCGCATTGCAGGGTTCGTTCTCATCGACGAGAAAAGCAGTGCCCGGAACAACCGCTACACCTTCCGCAGCAGCTGTTTTGGCATAATCCAGCATCGGGATATGAGCCGGCAGATCACACCAGAGGAACAGCCCTCCATCCGGTTGAGTAAAGGTAATGGACTCACCCATATGCTCCTGCAGCTTGTCAATCATCAAGGCAGACTTCCTGCGATAAATCGCACGGATACTGCTGATATGCTCTGCATAGTTATACTCAGTCATGAACTTGTGTGCCAGAATCTGCGGCAGCATGGCTGTATGTACATCCTCTCCCTGTTTGGCAACAACCATCTTCTGAACAACCTCGGAAGGAGCCAGAACATAACCAACACGCAAGCCAGCAGACAGAATCTTGGAGAAGGAGCCTACGTAAATGACCAAACCTTCCTCATCCATCGACTTGATCGTCGCTACATCTTCTCCACGAAAACGAAGCTCTCCATATGGGTTATCTTCCAGGATCATGACTCCATACTTCTTGGCAAGATCATAGATTGCCTTGCGCTTCTCCAGGCTGGTGGTAAAACCTGTAGGGTTTTGGAAACTCGGAATGACATAGATCAGCTTTACATTCTGCTCGGTTTGCAGGGCATGCTCCAGCTTCCCGATATCCATACCGTCCGTCTCCATCGGAACGCCGACCAGGTTTGCTCCTGAAGCCCGGAAAGAGTTCAGTGAACCGATAAAGCTTGGGCTCTCACAGATAATCGTATCCCCTTCATTACAGAATACTTTACAAGCAAGTTCAATTCCTTGTTGTGCTCCAGACACGATGAACAGTTCATCCGATGCTTTGCCTGTGTCAAAGCCTGTCTTCAGATGTGTAGTCAATGTATCCCGCAGCGGGGCATAACCTTCGGTAATTCCGTATTGCAGTGCTGTTACCGGGTCCTGTTCCAGAATTGATTGGGTGAATGTGCGAATTGCCTCAATAGGGAACGTCTCCGGAGCGGGATTCCCCGCAGAGAACGGAATTACATTTTGGCCCGAAGAAGCCTTCAGGATCTCACGAATGATGGATGGCTGCAATGCAGCAATCCGGTTGGAAAATGAATAGTTCATCTTAAAATAATGCCTCCCGAATTCAAATCAGACTCTTGTCTCTATAACTACAATTAGATTCTATTATACGAGTATTTGGCAGATTTCTAAACGGTCTCGTCAAAATTGGCAAAGAAACAACAAAAAGAGGCAGGCATAAGCCGCCCCCTACTCCTACGGATTTTACTTTATGGATGTCACTTTGCTGCCATCTATGATCGATGGACATGATTGATTTCTGATAACCGTGTTGCCTTAACCAGATAAGTCGCCAGACCAGGTACCATCCGGGCCAAACCAGGATAGAATTTATTCGTTTTGGCAAAAGCCAGCTTCTGAATTCTTCGTGCACGCCGGAGCAGTCGAGAGAATTCAAGATTGGCTTCTTTCGAATACTCTTGCTGCCATTGCGTAAAGCTGATCTTCCTTTGAAGATACCTGTCAGTCCATTCAGCACACAGCAGTGAGGAACGAAGTGCAATGGACATCCCATCACCACACAGGGGAGGGATCATCAGCATCGCATCCCCAATATGAGGATATTGGGACCACGGTTCAGGAACATTGGATAGATGGAGTGGTGCAATCGAGACCTGTGTTCCTGGAACTGGGCTTCCCTCAGCAAGCCTCGCGGCCAATCTTTCGTTGGTTAGGGATGCTGCCTGCAAAATATCCTCTACAGACTTGCCGCTTCCCCGCACCGTATCAAGTGTCAGCAATGCAGCTACATTTGCGATACCATCCTCAATCGGAGAAATGCCGACATATCCTCCCTTGCAAAAATACAGCTCTACCCGTGGCGGAATGGTGATCCCCCGATAGTGTGATTTGACACCAACATATGCTGTTTTATCCCGCAGCTCTGCTGGCGAGGTCATCCCGCGCGGCTTCTTCGCGCCATGGGCTCCAATAACGGTTTTTGCTCGATACTGAATTCGGTCATTTCCTTGTTTGGCTTCGATTTCATAGCTACAATCATCTAACTGCTGAATGTTGGTTATCGTTGCCTTCGTAACGATCTCAACGCCTGCGGCTGTAGCCTGCTCGTGTAAAATCCGATCCAGCTCATATCGGCTAATGCCATAGGCCAATCCCGGCAAAGGCGCCTCGATCTCCCCTCCCCGAGGCATAATGATCTTGGCATGATCCAGCTTACTCGGCTTTATCTTTTGTTCACTAAGGTTAATCCCCAAATAATCCAGCATCTCCGTTGTCTCAGGCGACATAAATTCACCGCATGTTTTGTGACGTGGAAATTCCTGCCGATCCAGCAGCAGTGTCCGATGCCCTTGCCTGGCAAGCTGCAACGCGCAGGTACTGCCGGCAATTCCCGCTCCGATGACTATGACATCCAATGGTTTAGACACGTAAGAACACCCGCCTTTCATTGTCCATTTATGATAACTGCCTATTGATGTAATGATGCTATGATAACGTCCCATGATGGGGTATCACGACAGAATAGCGGAACAACGGCTTCCATTCATAGGTCAGCGTGTCATGGTTCAACTGCTGTTTCAATTCCCGCCAATCCCTTCCCGTGAAGCCTTTTGCAACAGACAGCGGTCCATCATGACGAATGTATCGATTGCGTGAGATTATTCGAGTGGTTACCCAGACAGCCGCATAAGATATGGGATGCCGATGGATATCGTTAATGACAACGCCATATTTGGAGGCACGCAGCATATGCGAGACCATCTCCACGAGTTGCTTTCCTTCAAAATGATGGACAAATTGCGAGCCGGTTACGATGTCTGCTGAGGCATCCGGCAATTCCTTGACATCGGCACGCCGAACCTTGATTCTCGGTTCATTCCGGAAAAGGTTTCTCGCTTGCTCACATGCCTCCTCTGTCAGATCGACCAGAGTAATCTCCAGCTTAACTCCCTTCTGGTCCGCCCAGCGCAATAACTTCTGGTTCACATCACCTGAACCTGCTCCCACATCAAGAAGGGTCAGCGTAGTTGGACTGCCAATCGCTTTCCATAACTTTTCCACCCCTGCGCGGGTTGGAGCGGGAGCAGCAAATATTTTGTTCAGCCTTCTCAGATGTTTGAGCGCTTCGCTCAATTCTTCTCCCCCCATGGAGAAATCGTCCATCAACTCGTCTTCCTTTGCCCGTACGGAAAGTGTTCTAAAGAAGGACATGATCCCGCTCCTTTACAGCTGTATATTGTGAATGATTTTCTCCAATTAACAATTATCCCCTTAACCAAGCCTTATAATCGTAAGCACTGCGATATGTTATTTTACGAAGACTTCCTCCTTCTCAGAATGCTTAATTCCATTACACTCTAAAATGAATAAATTCGATGCTGCATCCCGAGATAAAAAATAAAGAAGCCGCCAATGAGGCGACTTCTGTTTGTATATGTGATGAACCTGTTAATTTACGTTGGTTCCATCTTCCTTATCCAATTATCTTGATTATTGATGACCAACAATTCGGTGAGGCACATAGGGTTCTTCTAACGATGCTATTTCTTCAGGTGTTAGCTTAATCGAAAGAGCGGCTACACCATCCTCCAGATGCGAAATTTTGGTAGCACCAATGATGGGAGCTGTGACTGGTTCCTTTTGCAGTAACCAGGCAAGTGCGATTTGTACACGAGGAACCCCATGCTTCTCAGCAATCGCGGCAACTTGATCAATGATCAATCGGTCGGTATCTGCAGTTGCATCATATTTTTGCTTTGCAATCTGATCGGTTTCGGAACGATGTGTTTTTTCCTGAGGGTCTCTTGTCAATCGGCCTCCCGCAAGCGGACTATACGGAATCACACCGATTTTCTCAGCTTTACAGAGCGGAAGCATCTCTCTTTCTTCCTCACGATAGATAAGATTGTAGTGATCCTGCATGGATACAAAGCGGGTCCACCCATTTTGCTCAGCTACATGTAACGCTTTCAAAAACTGCCACGCGTACATCGCAGAAGCGCCTATGTATCTTACCTTTCCTGCTTTGACCACATCATGTAAGGCTTCCATCGTCTCTTCAATGGGTGTAGTGTAATCCCAACGATGGATCTGATACAAATCCACATAATCTGTTTCCAGCCGCTTCAGGCTTTTATCTATCTCACTCATAATGGCCTTACGGGAAAGTCCGGCACCATTTGGGCCTTGGTGCATACGACCATTAATTTTCGTTGCAAGTACAATTTCATCTCGATTGGCATAGTCACGTAAGGTGCGCCCAATCACTTCCTCGCTGGTTCCAGCTGAATATACATTTGCTGTATCAAAAAAATTGATGCCTAAATCCAACGCCTTTTTAATAACGGGACGACTGTTCTCTTCATTAATGACCCATAGATGACCTCCAGGAACGGCTGTACCAAATCCCATACAGCCCAAGCACAGACGGGACACATCCAGACCTGTATTGCCAAGCTTCACATAATCCATTTGCGTATTCCTCGCTTTCGGATGGTTTTTGCTACCTTTGCAGATAGCTCTGATGCCTGCATAAGATACACACGGAAGAATAACTATTCTTGAGTATAGTATTAAGCATGAGAAAAAATCTCGCAATTCCCAAATGGCTATAAAACGTGCATTAGTAAACAACACGATGGGAAATGTTCATTATTTGGTAAGCAAGATGATGAATAATGAACATTTCCCTTTTGTGTATGTCACTTAAGGTTTATTTAGCTTACATGTTGTTTTTTTACGGGGTCAAATAATCGAATTCTCAGCAAAATGGATAACAGACTTAGTACCAGGAACAATACACCTCCAAGCACGATGTACTGTGTGCCGATCCCCGAGATGAACAGCCCGCCTACAGCAGTTCCCAAGGTTATTCCCAAATTACCGCATGAAAGGAACAAACCATTCGAGAAATCGGGCGCTTCTGGCGCGGCAGAGGTGATCCAATACTGACCAATTAGATTGCTTATTGCATAACATACTCCCCATAAAATCACGGTTAAAATCATAGGTCCAGTGGATGTGCCCGTCCAAAAGGATAAAAGATATACGATGCCCAATACTACGGGAAAAAGTATAACGGTTTTACGTGTGTTTTTAGAAAGCAGCCTGCCTCCCACCACGTTTCCCACTAGACTGGCTAAACCATATATAAATAACACGATACTCAATGTTTTTCCCGAAATATGAGTGATAGAGCCCAAGTACTCTGCGATGTAACTATTCACACTTGCTGTTGCCGAAGCCATAAGGATCACTGCAGCGATGGCTAGCCAAGTGATACCTCTTTTTAAGATGCTCAATTGTGCTCCATACGCAAGTTTTTCCTTAACAGGCATAGAGGGGATAAATATCCATGTACCCAGAAATGCCAACGCGTTTACGATCGCAATGAATACCATTGCCATTTCTACCGATGTTCCATTCGCGATATAGTTTGTGATTGGTACGCCAAGTACCATTCCTGCGGTGACTCCAAGCATTACTTTAGATACCGCTTTGGGAGCTTCTTCACTGCTTACAGAGGTCGCTGCTACGGTCAAAGCCAATGAACAATAAATGGGATGGAAAAAGCCCGGAATGATACGAGCCACGAGGGCAACGGTGAACGTTGGTGCAAAGATGGAAATAATATTACATACAACAAAAATACCGAGCACGAGTAACATCACTGTTTTACGGTTTATACCGGAAAATAATAAAGGCATCGTAGGACCCGCAATCGCAACAGCGAGTGCAAAGAGACTCACGAGCAAGCCAGCCTTGGAAACACTGACATGAAAATAATCAGCTATTTGAGGTAATATCCCAATGACGCCCATCTCTGTAGTTAGGATGCCGAAAACACCGATAATTAATATATACATAAGTACATGATTTGATTTGACCACAAGCAAAACTCCTTCACTATTTCTGATTCATTCTCTAAACTTACGAATGGCGCAGATAAAAAATAAATGCACAAGAATGTATTTTTGCGCTTATGTGTATTATTATAGAAAGTACGTCTTATCTACAATGACTAAAAGATGATGATTTGTGCATTAGTGCACAGATCGTGGAAATTTGGATACAAACAGAGGAAAGTCAGGTGACTCGAAATGCCCAAAGTGGATCGAAGAATACTCAAATCTCAAGATGCCATTAAAAAAGCGTTGATTGAACTTATGTCTCAAAAGCATTTTGACCAGATTACGATTCAGGATATTTCCGACACAGCGAATGTTAGCCGCAGAACCATCTATCTTCACTATCTGGATAAGTATGATTTACTGGATAAGCTCATCGAGGAACATGTGAACGAACTACAGGTATTGTGTGAATCCGAATCTGAAACGAATGCTACAGATGGGGGAATGAGCTGGTTTGAATACTTTGAGAGCAACTATTTATTCTTTTCAGCTATGTTAACAAGTAAAGGAGCACCCTTCTTTCGCAGCCGTTTTCTCCAATTTGTCATCGAGGATATAAAGAACGGATGGGACATGAATGAGGGAAAAAATCGCGGGATAAGTGAAGATATTTTGCTTCAATTCTTTGCGCCAGCGTATGTGGGAATTGTGGAATGGTGGTTTATAAACCAAATGCCCTATCCACCTCATGTCATGGAAGAACAAGTGAATACGTTATTGGAGCTGAATCTTTCATAAATAAAAACTCACGCTGAACCTTTCTGATATTATAAAAAAAGTCGCCACCAGGGCGACTTCATAACGGTATAGCATTTTCCTCGCTTATAGCGGAGTTAACAATGCTAAGCTATTTTTTTAACATTTGCCCCTGACTATCATTATCATTGGCATTTTCTTTGATATAAATTTCGTTCAGCACGTTAACACGAACGTTGATCTTTTGCTCCAGCTTCGGAAACCACTTGGTTTTCCATTCCTTTAATTTCCCCTCCGACAGTTGGGGTCGAAATATCATGCCTACACCCAATACATCCGATTTAAAAGATTGAACCTTCCTTACCGTTTCATTAAACTGTTGGCTGATCTGTTCTTTCATTTCTTTCTCAATCACCGCGTTACCCTTACTTTCAGGGCTTTCCGTAATCACTACATTGAGAAGAATATCGGTCAGGATGGATGGCCCGTTCTCCGACCAGGAGGTCTTGTGTTTGATTTTGGTGTCTTCAATAAGAACACTCGTGTTCTGAGCCACTTCAATGGTTCCCCCTGAATATTTCCCTTTAAACAAATTAAACAAAAGCGTCTCTTCCTGATTCAGCGTTCCTACCATGCGGTCATCCCGCATCACGGCCGTGCCTTTAAAGGTGAACAAAGTTCGATCGCCGTTTTTGAGCATGGGGATGGCCATGTCTTCCGTATATGAATTCTGGTTTTGATAAGCTTCCCATATTCGGACGATGGATTGATTGGGCGTCCACCCGGCATCCTGGCTAAAAAAGTCGTAGGAAGAAATTTCAGGTGTTGGCGAAATTTGATGATACATCGTCTTCTCAAAATCACCGTCAATAACCCCTACCAAGCCTTTAATCGAGATATCATTCGCTCTCACAGCAAAATTGATGATGTTATCAATCCCCTGCTCTGCGACTTTCCTGTCGATTAGCAATAATCTCAAATGTACCAATTCAATGCTTTTTTCGGAATCCGTGCGAATCAAATCAATGGCTTTACTGATGGATTTCGCTTCTTTGTCAAGAATTTGGGTTTTGCCTGATGCATCGGGTATTTGGAGAATGATCCTGTATTTTTCCGTAGTTCCCTTTCCTATTCCCATGACAACAGGCAGATACTGTTTGTTAATATCCTTTGTATCCCAACATCCCGGGAGTAACATCATCATAGATAGGGCCACAATCAGAGTCTTGATGATGCGCATGTTCATGTACTCACCCTCTTTCGCTGCCATTGCGCCGCGAGGAATACAATGATTGGAAAACCGATAACGCTATAGACGCAAAAGAAAGAATTCAGGTACAGGTATGAATTCAAAGCGTTGACATCCGGTATCATGAGACTGAACACGTACAAGGTGAAGCACACCACGGAGAGAACCCATAATCGATTGATTTTCGGCATAAATAACTGATTCAGCAGGGACACCAGAATCCAGAGTAAAACGGAAACCTTTAGAACACCCAGCGCACTGGAGGCTACCACGTAGAAGCTTGGAAGCCAGTCAAATACAACCCACTCCAAATCAATGGTATCCGATGCCATAAGCATGGGATATTGCAAATGAATTACCGTTTCCTGACCGAATACGAGAAGCGGAACATATATAGATCCCAAAGCAAACACAAATATGATACCAACCGCAGCAGCTGCTTTACCAAAACTAAGCCGTTGCTTGGAGGGAATCATGCCAAGGAATAGGAACCCGGCTGAAATGACCGTACATACATAGAAATCCGAATTGGAGAAAAACGACATTCCACTATCCCAAATCGGAAAAATGTAGCTGATTCTGAAATTCTGGATGCTGATCATCATGGAGAAAAAAATGAATGGCATCAAGAGAATACACAATCCGATGCTCGCCCGAATCATGACCTCGAGTCCCTTCCAAACAGCATAGAAACACAGAACGATAAAGAGAGCTGATGTTGCTACTGGCGGTGTTCTCTGTAGTAATACAGCTTTGATTTCGACAGACTGGAAGTACATAAGCAATAACAGCTCGATATATAGGAAGATCAACATCGGCAGAACGATCAGTCTCGTTACCCATTTGCCCAGTGATTCATTACAGATGTCCACCACTGTTTTCCCCGGAAACTGCGACAACGCTTTTAAGTACATCCATAGAACCAGTAGCTCTGCCAAAAAGAGGATCGTTATGGGTTCCCAGTGTCCTTTTGAAGTCGCAGAGATGATCCGTTCAGGAAAGATGGCAAAGATCGAAGCAAGGTGAAGCAGAACAAACATAGTAAGAATCTGGGCTTTATTCATCCTGAGCCTTTCCTTTCACACTTAAACTTAAGTAGGGAACGGAGCAAGTACTCAACGAGGAAAAATACAATATAATCCAAATCATCGCAGCCTCAAGGCCCCATATCCCAAAGAAGGAACTGATGATCATGACAACATATTTATACATTCGTATACCCGTCGTATTCATATAACCCGCCAGCACAAAATTAGCGATCGCAGAGGCAACAAGAATAATAATTAATAGATTACTGACAAGTTTAGCTTGGACAATGGCTTGACCCAACAGAATACCGCCAATCATGGTTATGGTGGGTCCGATGTTCTTTGGTAGTCGAATCGTGGCTTCGATAATCATTTCCAGAAGCAACATTACCAGCAGCATTTCGATCAACGAAGGATAAGGGACCCCTTCCCTGCTCTTGGCTACCGTGATGGCTAACTGAATTCGCAACAGTTCCGGGTTTACCGAATTAAGCACAATATACAGACCTGGAAGTGTGATAGCCAAAAGTGCACCAATCGCCCGGATGGTTCGTAAAAACACCTGAAATAGATACGGGTAGTTGAAGTCCAACGTTGTTGACCACAAATCCGTTATGATCGCTGGGAAAGCAAAAGCAAACGAATATTGGTCAATCAAAATAACCACTTTTCCGTTCATCATATTCTGTACCATCTCACCCGGTAGCTCCGAAGAGATATACGTTGGCGTTATTGAGAATCTGGGATGCCCCAGTATACTAAGCAGGTCCCTTACCGTATTCAGTTCCTTATCTTTATTTTGTTCCAGCTTATCCCGAATTGCCGCAATGACTTTCGGTTGGGCAACTCCCTCAATGTACACCATGGCAATTTTCTTGGTAGACTGAACCCCTGTCTCTCTGCTTTCGATCACCAACTGGTCGGATATCATTTTTTTTCGCAACAAACCTATATTTTTATCAATATCTTCTGTAAAAGCATCGAACGCGGATTGAAGGGGATTTTCGCTCTCTGGCGAGCTTACGGACCGCGAAATTCCAGGATGTTCCGGTTCAATGACTGCTGCTAATCCTTTTGTGCTGAACAACACAAGTTTTCCATGCAGGAGATTGTTGCATAGTTCGTCCAATGACATGAATGCTTCTTCTTCAAAAGGACTGAACATTTTCAGAAAAGTTTCGTTCTCATTACCACTTGCCGCTTGATTTATTGTGGACAACGTTGTCTGAAGATCGACTAGCGTTTTCACGAAGTATGCTCTGAATTTCTGATTGGCGATAAGCACGTCCTTATTGCTGAAATCCGTGCTCTTTTCGAAACGGTCATAGAGTTGCTTTTCTATATCGTGAAGATCTTGTTCATGGATTCGCTGCAAATTTTACCACCTCTTTTGAAGTAGTATGTCGTTAAGAAAAAAGTTTATTCAGAAATTCACCTTGATTTACACTGTAAATTAGAAGCTTTTGTCTCTCTTTTACTGCGTATAGATCCCTTCCCGGATAATTGTTGCCCAAAATTTTTGAACTGGAAACCAAAATTGAATATAATATTGTAATGCACCAATGGGTGGGAGGATAGGCCATGAATAAAGAGGAACAGGTCTTATTGGGTTTCAGGGACTTATATAACAAGCTGGTTTGGCTTAATAAAGATAAGATGGAAGAAAGTCTCAAGGGGTATAAACCTTCTGAGGTACATTGCATCGAATACATTGAAAAGAATGCAGATTCCAATGTGACAAAACTTGCGGAGTCCTTCTATATGACTCGAGGTGCGATAAGTAAATTAACGAAGAAGCTCATAGAAAAAGGCCTGATCGAAAGCTATCAGAAGTCGGATAACAAGAAAGAAATCTATTTTAGGCTTACAGAACAAGGGAAAGTCATTTATCAAATCCATGAGGACCTGCACAACGAGTTTCAAGAGCGAGATAAAATTGTATTCGAACAGGTAACCGACGATCAGTTTGACAGTATGCTTAACTTCGTGGACAAGTATAATCGGCATTTGGATGCAGAAATAAAGAAGCTGGGTACAGATCTGAAGTCGGAATAAATCTTAATAATGAAAGTTAAACTAAAGGCAGCCGGACTCTATTTGAGAACAGGCTGTTTTTTTATTGTTATTATTTTGTTGACAAGGAAACAAAGCAGTTGTACGATATTAATGTTTCCAAGGAAATAAAATCACGACGTTTGAGAGGAGAATTCAATGTTTAAATCACGATCACATCATACACAGAACACAGAACAAACCATAGACAAACACGCTTTATTATTCGGTCTGATCTCTGTGTTTCTTTGCGGAATAGGCTTCAGTATTATCGCGCCTGTCGTCCCATTCCTAGTACAGCCTTATACAAGCAGTCCAGGAGAACAAGCTATCGTTGTTACGCTGCTGACCTCTGTTTATGCCTTTTGCGTATTTTTTGCGTCTCCCGTGCTTGGAGCTCTGAGCGACAAATATGGCCGTCGTCCATTGCTCCTGGTCTGCCTTTTGGGTTCCGTAATTGGATACTTGGTTTTCGGCATAGGTGGAGCCCTATGGGTACTCTTTGCGGGGCGTATAATCGAGGGTATAACAGGAGGAAGCATAGGTACAATCTTCGCATATTTTGCGGACATCATCCCACCCGAACAGAGAACCAAATACTTTGGATGGGTGAGTGCGGTTGTAGGTGTAGGCACCGTCATTGGCCCGACTGTAGGCGGATTACTCGCCAAGATTGATTATTCTGCACCCATGTATTTTGGAGCCATCATAACTTTGGTGAATGTTATATATGGATTCTTTTTTATGCCTGAGAGTCTTGCCAAGACACATAGACTGAAAGAAATTACTTTGGTGAGACTTAATCCATTCATACAGCTTGCAAACCTGCTTTCCATGAAAAACTTAAACAGACTACTGATCTCAGCCTTCTTACTTTGGATACCCAACGGATCTTTACAGGCCGTTTTCTCACAATTTTCAATGGATACTTTCAATTGGAAGCCTGCAATCATCGGACTTATGTTCTCAATTATGGGTGTCCAGGATATCATCTCACAAGGTCTCATCATGCCTAAGCTTTTGAAAAGACTTAGTGATAAACAAATAGCCATTCTTGGAATGGTTTCAGAAATTATAGGTTACAGTCTGATCGCACTATCTACTTTGTTCTCATTCTATCCACTATTTATCGTGGGCATGTTTATCTTTGGTTTTGGTGATTCGATCTTCGGGCCTTCCTTCAATGGCATGCTCTCCAAGTCTGTCGATTCTAGTGAACAAGGCAGGGTTCAAGGGGGTAGCCAATCTATTCAGGCTTTAGCTAGAATGATTGGTCCTATCATTGGAGGTCAAATCTATGTATCGCTTGGTCATGCTGCACCCGCCATTATGGGTGTGATCCTTATAGCAGCGGCAATACCCGTTTTGTATAAGCGAAAACAAGTAATTATTTAAAATGCCTACTTTCATCAGGCAAGTATTGGATTGATTGGTGGGCAAGACACCACAGAACAGAAAATAGGGTTTCAGAACTTAGGTACAGGTTCTGAAACCCTATTTGTCTGCAGTTCGGGATGTCGAGACAATTAGTCTACCTTTCCAAACTCCAGTACATAGATGGATGAAGGACGTAATGCGTAACCACGCTGCCAATCCTCGGTCAAAACACTCCGTTCTGTGCACTTGATATGATTGGGTTGAAACATGGAGTTGATGTTATTATACGAATCGCTGGTAATCTCATATAAGGTCCCCTCTTCACTCGCATCGAAAACTTGTAAATCCAGCTCAACCGATACTTCCTCCAAGCTTCGGTTCACAATAAACAAGGTGACCCTGCTGCCATCAACATTCGTTCCGGCTACAACATCCAGATCGGGGAGTGCATCCAGCTCTACAGGCGTTTTTTGGTTTGAAGTTACAGAGAATGTTCCACATTCAGCTTCTACAGGTAGGATATGATGAATATCCCGATTCGCGTAAAGCTTTAATACTTCATAGGTTGGAGTTCCATAGATCGTGAGTGGGTGTCCACTCCATCCAGCATGCTTGCCCCGATATTGATCCGCATAGAAATCCCCGACACGGATACATCCCCCAAGCCAACCATTGACCAGATCGGAGAAACTGCCAATTTGCACGCTATCGCTGCAACGAATCATTTCATTCAGATTGGCGGCATTCGCCACGGCTGCTCCAAGGGTATGCTCGTCTGGCAGTCCTTTTCGCACAGTGTTTGGATAGTACATCGTGTTATATTCGGTGATGGCCAGCTTCACATGCTGATGCTTGATGTCGGAATGAATAACCTCCATTGTCTGATGTATATAGTGCCGGGTCCACTCGGGATAACTAGCCATTGCTTTATACCGATCCTCAGCCGGCGTATCCCGATTCATGCCAAAGGGACCGTAGCCGTGATACAAATGTAATGTTAAATAATCGATATACTCCCCTGCCAGAGCAAGCACAGTTTTATTCCAATCCTGCTCGTAATGTCCACAGGCCAGCAATACAATGGAAGGATCTGCTTCCTTCATCGTTTTGGCAAACTGTACGGTCCGCTCCGCAAATTGCTCCGCAGAGCAAGCTCCAACTTGCCATTGCCCCCAAACCTCGTTGCCGATCTCCCAATACTTCACATGATATGGTTCCGGAGATCCGTTCTTCGCCCGAAGAGCCCCCATTGGGGTATCTACACTTCCATTACAATATTCAATCCATTGGGCGGCCTCTTGAGGTGTACCCGATCCATCGTTCACACAAATCAGAGGTTCCACCTGCAGCTCGTAACAAAAGCGGATAAATTCATCCGTTCCGAAATATTTGCTGGTCCATCCTCCCCATGCCTCGTTGTACATGACTGGCCTCTCCAGAATCGGCCCAACGCCATGCTCCCAGTGATAGGCGCTAATGTAGTTCCCTGCAAGTCTCATCATGCCTGCGTTTAGTTCTCTGGTCATCTCTATTATTTCGCTTTTTACCAGAGCAATATGATCCACAGGCAATAAAGACACATGGTCCAGCCAGAGCATTCCCGTGGAGACATGATCGATCCATCTTGGATGCTCTGTCGGAACATACACCCGAATCTCTGCATCTGAACAAGCACGTAGGATCGTCAGCCGTCCTTCATAATCCTGCCAGTTATGGCTGTGCAATTCGATTTTCAACTGACCGAGCACTTCTTCCGTACGTCTATCGACCGCCTCCACCATCAAATACTGGAGTTCGATGGAGGCTCGCGCAACTATACGAACGGTGTAGTCCATAGGCCCTTTCAATGCGCAGCTTTGTGCAATCCCGGCGTACGCTTCATCATCACTAAAGATACGAATACGCTGAGCGCGACCCGAATGTCTGGGAGCCGGGGCTTCCATTGCATATTGCGTATTTCTTCCGTTGGTGTAGGTACTCCAGCTTCCCGATACAGAAGCGCTTGATTCAGCCTCGCTTTCAAAGTCCATATCCTTCAATGGAAATGCAAGCATCGCTTCCATATGGTCTCGGATGTCTTCCACAAAATGCCCAAACAAAAAAGGGTTGACCGTGTGTTCGCTTACACGACTACAATCTATACTAATTCTGGCGTTTGATTTCAACATAAGTCCTCCATCATTGTGGTTGATATGGATTTAACCTTTAATCGATCCAATCATGACCCCTTTAACAAAATGGCGCTGCACAAAAGGATACATCAACATTACAGGCAAACTGGAGACGATAATCACCGCATACTTGATGCTCTCCGCGAGCAAGATTTTGTCTTCCAATCCAAGGCTGCCGTCCACGGCATCGGATTGGCTGATCAGCAGAATTTCGCGCAGTACCAACTGAAGCGGATGCAGATTTTCGTTACGAATATAAATGAGCGCGTTAAAAAAAGAATTCCAATGGCCTACGGCATAGAACAGCACCATCACGGCCAGGATCGGCTTGGACAGGGGCAGGATAATGCTCACAAGCAGCCGCCAATTGGAGCACCCATCCATGTGGGCAGCTTCTTGAAGCTCCCAGGGAATACTCGACTGAAAATACGTTCTCATCACGATCAGATTGTACGTGGCGATTGCGCCGGGAATGATCAGAGCCCACATCGTATCCACCATGCCCAAATTTTTAACCAATAGATACGTTGGAATTAATCCGCCACTGAAGAACATCGTTAGCGTGATAAACACCATGATTACATTACGTCCAGGAAGATCAGGTCTGGAAAGAGGGTATGCGGCCAACACGGTCATGATAATGTTAATCACAGTGCCCACGACCGTATAAAATATCGTATTACGGTACCCCACCCATATCTTCTCGTTGTGCAAAATATTCGTGTAGGCGTCCAAAGTCAGTCCTTTGGGCAATAACCAGACTTCTCCGTTTAATACTTTTGTGGGATCACTGAACGAAGCGCTCACGATAAAAATCAACGGGTACAGGACAGCGATAATAATGATTGAGGCTATGATGTAAATGATTACATCGAAAATCCGTTCATTGGAACTGGCTTGTAATGTCGCCTGCTTGGACATGGGATCTTGCCCTCCTTTACCATAAGCTCGTCTCAGACGTCTTCCGCGCAATCCGATTGACCAGTAAAAGTAACAGCAGATTAATGATTGAATTAAAAAGCCCGATAGCAGCTGTATAGCTGTATTCTCCCTTGAGGATACCTGTCGTATAGACAAACGTTGAAATGACGTCGCTCGATTCCAGATTGATATTGTTTTGCATCAGCAAAATTTTCTCAAACCCTACGTTCATGAAATGACCGATGTCCAGAATGAGCAAAATGATGACGACAGGAGCGATGCCGGGTAGCGATATATGCCAAATTCGCCGCAGCCGTGACGCCCCATCCATCTTGGCAGCTTCATACAGATGTGGGTTCACTCCGCTCAAGGCTGCAATATAGATGATGGATTGCCAGCCCATGTTCTGCCATATATTCGAACTGATAAAAATGGTTTTGAACCAACCTGCTTCCTCAAGAAAACGGATCGGTGTACCTCCGAATGCCTCAATTAGCATATTGACTGGACCCGTATGGGGCGAGAGAAACACATTCAGTATGCCAACGATAACGACCACTGAAATAAAGTGGGGAATATACGTAATATTTTGCAGCCATTTGCTGAAGGTTTTATTGCGAATTTCATTAATGATTAGTGCCAGCAGAATCGGAATCGGAAAGGCAATCAATAAGGAGAACAAGTTAATGGATAATGTATTCCATAGAAGTCTCCAGAAATAATAGGAATCAAAGAATCGTTCGAAGTGTCCAAAGCCTTCCCAGCTGCTGCCCAGAATTCCTTTAGCCGGATTGAAGTTTTTGAACGCAATTTGCAGTCCATACAGAGGGGCATAGTGGAATATCACATACCAAGTGACTGGCAGAAGCAGCATAAGGTACAGGTCCAATCTTTTACCCATTTGCCTTAACAGGCCTGAACTCTTTTTCGGATGGCTTCGTGGCATCGTCATCGTTGTATCGGTTTTGACGCTTTTCATAGGCAACTGCTCCTCATCCATGATGTTTCAGCATTATTTCTGCATCTTGTCAAAGGCATCCTGATACAACTTCTCCAGTTCCTCAACTCTCATCTTTTTGAGCGTGGCCTGGAATTGCTCCCACTTGTCAAAACCGATTGCTCCCACAATAAATTTTGTACTCTGTTCTTCGTAATATTTATCAATATCATTTCGCAGAATGTTGACTTCCTGGGCGGTTTGCTCGTCAAACATTGGAGCCGCATAGCGAACTTTTGGCATGAACGGATCGAGCTTTTGCTGCGCCTCCTGCACCTGAGGTGGATTGATAAAGGAAGCAACCTGTTCACTGATGAGATGTGGCGCGCCTCCGCCGGCATAAGGCGTAATTTTGGCCTGGTTACTGATTTCCTTCAAGAAGTCCTCTTTATAGTAAGGAATACCATCCTTCATCTCGTAATGCTCGCCTTCTCTTCCGAATCGAAGCAGGGTAGAACCCTCGTCACTGTAGAAATAATCAATCCAACGCATCGTGACTTCAGGATATTTATTGACGGATGTGATTGCAAAGGCTCCAAAATCCCTGGCTACTGGCAGAGCCTGACTCTGTAAACGGTCACCTTGTGGACCTTCCAGTGGGGCGATACCAGTATATTGGTCTTTGATCGACAAGAAGTTATTGTTCGTCTGGTCAAAGAAAAAACCTGTATTTCCCGATCCCTGCTTGGCCAGATATTGCGCTTCCGTATGTGAAAATATTTCCTGATCCAACAGCTTTTCCTTATACAGCTTATTTAAGTACATCAGCATTTCTTTATTCTGGTCGCTGCCCATCCAGATACTAACTTTGTCATTTTCAATATTAATGTTATAGCCGAGCTGTGAATCCAATCCGAATGACCCACTCATCGCGTTTACAACAGCCAATCCTACGCGGGCTGTCATCGGAAGTTCATCCTGTTTGCCGTTTCCATTCGGATCACCATCACGGAAGGCAAGCAATACATTGTAAAGTTCTTCGGTGGTCTCCGGCACTTTCAGATTCAGCTTGTCCAGCCACATCTGATTGATCCATTTCTTATCCGTACGCGCCGCACTTAGCGTAACAATACCCGGAATCGTATAAATATGGCCCTCTGGTGTAGTAATGCCTGAGCGAATTTCGGGATATTGTTCCATTAATTTCTTCAAATTCGGAGCATATTCATCGATAAGACCTTCTAGTGGGATCAATTGGCCGGCAGAGCCGTAGCGGATGGCTTCAAGCGGGGAAATACCTGAACGGAACAGGGCATCCGGCAGTTCATTCGAAGCAAACAACAGATTTTTTTTCTCCTGAAAACCATCCGTCTGTGCTTCAATGAATTCCACCTTCACATGGCTTAATTTCTCGTAATCCTGAAAGACCGGCATCTCCTTGAAAGGGCCATTTACGGGTGCAATTCGGGTAAACATCTTGAGATTCACCGGTTCGTCCACAATCGGAAACCCGGTCGTATGAATGTCGTTCTTCGAAACCTCTGGTGAAGCTTCGTTATTGGTTCCACCGGAATTGCATCCAGCCAGCATCAAACTGGAAGCGATCATCATCATGATCATATTTCTTCCCCAGCGTTTGCGCATAAAGTTGTGCCCCCCACAATTCTTTATCACCAACGTAATTTGTAAGCGTTCACGGTTGGTGTGTGCTCATTATAATTCACCGGGCATGGAAGGTAATTACAATAATATGACCCTTTACTCCACATATTTTACGAGTTTAGAGTTCTGCTCTTATCTGCCTAGTTTCCCAAGTGCAAAGTCGGGAGTTTCGTTTCGTTCTTCCTTTTTCCTGGATTGCTCAAATACGCTTGCGGTGTTAAACCCGTTATTTCTTTGAATACTTTGAAAAAGTAGTTGTGTGTCGTAAATCCCACTTGCAAGCTTATTTCTTTAATCGAGTATCGGCCGCTGTCCAGCAGCTTGCACCCTGCGTCAATCCGAACCTGATTCAGATATTCTGAAAAAGTCCGCTGCGTCTCCTCCTTGAATATTCTGCTTAAATAGGAGGCATTCAGGCCGATTACGCTTGCCGCAAGCTCCAATGTGACATAACCGGAGTACCTCTCCAGAATGAATTGGATCGTCTGCGTGACATGGCGAGAATAGGAACCGATTACACGATGTTGATTCAACAAATGAAACAGGCTGGAGAAGAAGGACTGCAGGCCTTGCTCCAGTTCTCTTATCGTTTTCATGCGCCCAAGCTCGCTTCTTGAAGGCAGATTAGCTACCGCTGGATCTGTGGAAGGCAAGCAGGTCCTCCATGCTTTATCACCCGTTTGCATGAGCTCGCTGACAATCATCTGAACCGTATGTGAATGGATAGGCAAGTGGTCTATCGAAGCAATAATAGTGGAAATCAATTGGTTCACGCCTTGCTTGTCAAACCTTTCAATGGATAACAGAAGCTGCTTGTGCTCCTCAATGGTCAGAGAAACTCGTTGACTCTGATCGTTTTCATGTGAATGCTTGTCCGAACATGGACTTTTAACTTGGAGGGTATGGCTTCTGAGCGTTTTCACAGACGAAGATCCATCGAGTTCGTATTCGGCGGAGCAGTAACTGGATGCAAGCTGTGATAGACTGGTGCATATTGGTCCTACTGCGGTTACACTTTGCAGATTCAGGAACAGTTCCAATGCATGCTGAATCTTCCGCAGTTGTCCATCTACCTCACGCTGCATGATGTGCTCGCTTCGTTCCCTGAAAGAAAACACGATAACAAATCGCCCTTCCTCAACGTACACCGCTGTCCGGACATGGATATCACCCAGGTTCTGCTGCATCATATCGACGACCTGCTGAACCAGGCCATTGGTCTGCACGTCACTGTATGACTCTGTCAGCAGCAGGAACGGAACAATCTGTAAAGCTGCGGTTGCATATCTGGACGCATGCGGATACAGATTGTCTTTCTGGGAAACGTCTTCAAACCCGTACGTTGATTTCGTGTTTCTTTTGAGTAAATACAGCAAATAATCGCGCATAACTTCGGGACTCACTTTCTCGGCCATGGCACTCTCGGCGACCTGTTTCTCACGCAACCGATCTTCCTGCTGCAATTCCAATACGGCTTTATTCAGCATATTGAGCAGTGTTGACTCATCCAATCGATGCTTGAGCAAATAATCAATGGAGCCATTGTTCAGACAATCCCGCACATAGTCATAATCGTCATAACTGCTGAGCATAACGGTCTTAACCCATGGAAAACGTTCCTTGATAGCCCGATTGAGCTCTACACCGTTCATTTCGGGCATATCTACATCAATAATGACAATATGCGGTGGCGACTGCTCAATCATCGTTAAAGCAATTAACCCATTATGCGCCTGACCGCATAATTCAAATCCATAGTCAGCCCAGTCCAATAATGTCCATAGATTATGGTGTACTAAGGGTTCATCATCGACGAGTAGCACCTGAAACATGGCTTATATCACCTCTCGTTTGGTATTTTCCATACTTTTCTCCAGTTTGGGGAGCCGAATTTCAGCTTTGGTGTACACCCCCGGTTCACTGCACAAATGGACACCATACGAGTCGCCGTATGTGCGAACGATTCGTTCGTGTACATTACGTACACCCATTCCACTAAAACGTGATGTTTCTCCGTTTATACCCGTACCTTTCAGTAAATACTCCCGTTGCTCCTCCGTGATCCCCTTTCCGTTGTCCACCACATCAATATGGAGATTGCTTCCTTCTTCATACACCCGGATCAACACGAATCCATCCTGTTCCAGCGGTCCGATCCCATGAATAATTGCGTTTTCAACCAGGGGCTGCAGCATCAGCTTCAACACCCGGCAATCCAGCAATGCGTCATCCTCAATTTCGGTAATCATCCGAATCGGCTTCATATATCTGTACTTCATGATGGAGATGTAGTGCTCAACATATGCCAATTCTTCACGTACCGTAAGGAATTCGCTTGAATTACCGAGGACACTTCGCATGAGCTCAATCAACGATCCCGAGACCGCTTCAATGTTTGGCACTCCGTTCATCCTGGCCAGATACTTGATCGTATTGAGCGAATTGTATAAAAAATGAGGATGGATTTGTGCTTGGAGCGCAGTAAGCTCAGCTTCCCGCTTCTCTTTCTCGCTGACGCGGATTCCTTCGAGCAGATCTTTCAATTCTTCCACCATACCGTTAAAGACATGGTACAGTTGTCCTGTCTCATCTTCACTTTTAATCTCATTTTGGGGAAGTGTCAGATTTCCGTCCTTCACCAACATCATCAGTGATTTTAGTTTCCGGATATTCAGGGTAATTCGGGAAGAGACTTGAAGTGAAACGATCAGAACAACGACAAACACAATAATGGACACCTCTGCCAGCAGGTTGCGCAGCTTCACCGATTCGGTCAGCAGAGAATCCATCGGAACCAAAGAAATAGTACTCCACCCAGTATAGTCGGATTGACGGCAAACAACGATATATTCTTTTCCATCAATGTACCGCCTGACCGCTTCACCATCCGTTTTAAATTGCTGATTGATCTCCTTGATTTGCTGATAAGATGGAGTAAGAGGTGAGTCAGTTCGGGTTTCATAGATGAATTGATTTCCCTTGTCCAGCACATAGATCATGCTATCTGTAGTTGGTCTCACGTCATATGTTTTCTGGATAAACTCATAATTAAGATCCACCATGACAAACCCTATGGTCGCACGGTTATAACGAATCTCCCGACCAATGGTAACCGCATCTGATACTCCTGTCTGCTTGAAATATGCGTGCTTTGATCCATTTTGCAGCATGTAATTCATCATTGGCGTACCCAAGATGGTCCTGTCCAGCCAAGGTCCACCTGAGAAAAATACCTTCCCGCTCAGGCCCACCACAGCTATCCGTGAAATATAGGCCTTATAATCGATCAGGGACGATAGAAATTCATCCATCCGCTTCTGTTCCTGAAACCACTCGTAACTGATTTCCTCATTCGGACTGAGCAAAGTGTCAATAACCGTGTTTTTGTTAGTCACCACGACCGTATTCAGACGGTCGATCTCTTCCAGCATTGTGTTCAATGATTCATCTGCCTGCCTTATGCTGTCCGAAACCGAAGTAATCGCATTTTGCGTAATCGTTTCACACATGCTCATATAAACAATGACCGTAATTAAAATAATGGATACTAGGGTAACGGCAATAAAAGCGATAAAAATTTTCCCTTGAATGCTGCGTTTCGGTGAAATCCATCTCTGCAATGTAGAGAGCTTCATTGTGGGAGTCTCCTTTTTCAAGATCCAATAAAAAAGTAAGCGTTCTCCGTACTGGACATGCGTTTGTTCAGGATCAGCTTGAGGTTCTCCGCATCATGATTGGAGGTACTTTATAATAGATTTTGAATGCTCTGGTAAATGAATATAAATTCGGATAACCGAGAGACAAAGCAATCTCCGTAACGGTAGCATCCGTATCCTTTAGAAGCTGTTTGGCCTTATCCATTCGTATTCTCTGCATGAATTTTAACGGAGGCAGTCCAACCTGAGTGGTAAACATATTGGAGAAGTATGAACGATGTACCCCTGCGAAGTCGGCGACCTGCTGCACGGAAATACCCTCTGTTGCATGCAATTCCATGTAATCCATGCATTCATGAATCCAGCCCGCTAGTTCTGTAGGCTGTGCGTAGTTGGTGTCTGGAACAAGGCTGGCTAACAATCCATATACCAACCCATGCAACTCCAGCGATACTGCTGGCTTCCACCGTTCCACACATGCTAATGCATGAATCAGTCGTTCGGACGTTTCCTGGACCTGTGGAGAAAACATCTGTTTGCCAAACGGACTTTCCGGAGTTAAACCAGCCAGCTCCAATAAAGGTTTGACTTTAGGCCCATCCAATGCCAGCCAGTTCATTTGCAGCGGAGATTCCGAGGGAAGCATGTGATAGTAATAGGTTCTGCCAGGAAACAGACAAAACAGATCATTCTTCTGCAGGTCCACTCGCTTGCCATCAAATTCAAGCCTGACCCTACCTTCATGCACAAAATGAAGACTGTAACACTCGATACGTTTGGGGCCAACTCGGTAATTGGATTTGGCTATACTTCGCCCTGCCCGGACTGGCCAGATGTGTTCTTCTTTATCCAAATAACCTGGCTTATAGTAGATGAATTCTGCATGCTCATACTCATATTCCTGCATCGTAGGGAGTTCCCTCCTTCTCCTATTTTGTTTGATCATAACAAAATGACAATAAAAATATAACACCGGGCTATTTTTATAACTCGTTTTTTTCAATATCATCTTACTAGGAGGCGATTACACTTGTCGAGAACACCTAACATTTTGCTAATCACTAGTGACCAGCAGCACTGGAACACGATCGGAGCTTTTCAGTCTGAGATTTCCACGCCCAATCTGGACCGTCTTGCCCGGCAAGGAACAACGTTTGATCGGGCTTATTGCCCAAACCCTACCTGTACCCCTAGCCGTGCTTCTATTATTACAGGTATGTATCCCAGTCAGCATGGAGCCTGGACGTTAGGCACAAAACTGCTTGAAGACCGTCATACCGTCGGAGACAGTTTCCAGGAGGCAGGCTACCGCACTGCCCTAGTAGGTAAGGCACATTTTCAGCCTTTGAAATCTACGGAGGAATACCCGTCGGCAGAAGCGTATCCCATCCTGCAGGATTTGGAGTACTGGAGACATTTCCACGGTCCATTTTACGGTTTTGACCACGTAGAGCTAACACGTAATCATACGAATGAAGCGCATGTCGGTCAGCATTACGCGCTATGGCTGGAAGAACAGGGATGTACGAACTGGAGGGATTACTTCCTTCCCCCAACTGGGACGATGGACCCTTCCGTAACGTATACGTGGCCCATCCCTGAGAAATATCACTACAACACCTGGATAGCCGAACGAACCAATTCCCTTTTGGAGCAATACACCCATGCTGATGATCCATTTTTTCTGTGGGCCAGCTTTTTCGATCCGCATCCGGAATATCTGGTACCGGAACCTTGGGATTCGATGTATAACCCCGATGATTTGACGATTCCGTCGATAACACCTGGTGAGCATGATCGTAACCCACCCCATTTTCAACTGACACAGGAGGAGAATCCGAATTTTGAGCATCTGGTTGAAACCGGCTTCGGCATTCACGGTTACCGTTCCCATCATTATTATGAATATGGCGACAAATCCCGGCTAACGGCGTATGACAAGAAAAAATTGGTCAGCGTGTATTACGGAATGATCAGCATGATGGATAAATATATTGGCAAAATTCTCGATAAGCTGGATGAGTTGGGTATTGCAGACGATACAATCGTCGTTTTCACAACGGATCATGGTCATTTCTTCGGACAGCATGGTCTTCAGGCCAAGGGTGGATTCCATTACGAAGATCTTATCAAAATCCCATTTATCGTAAGATATCCTGGTCAGGTGCCTGCTGCGAAAAAATCAAATGCCATACAATCGCTGGTCGATCTGGCTCCTACCTTCTTGTCCCTTTGCAACATTGCAATTCCGCACGCCATGACGGGCATCGATCAGAAGAAAGTGTGGCTGGGCGCCAAGGAAGCCGTGCGTAATCATGCTCTCTGCGAATTCCGACATGAACCCACGACGATTCATCAAAAAACATATGTCGAACAGCGGTATAAAATCACCGTCTATTACAATCAAACCTATGGTGAACTTTTCGATCTTGAACAGGATCCCGATGAACGTTTTAACTTGTGGAATGAACCTGAGTACACCGAGCTCAAGTCTGAGCTTCTGCTCAAATATATCTGGGCTGAGCTTGGCAAGGAGTCCATGCCGATGCCCCGAATTCATCATGCGTGATGGAAAGGATAAGGGTAGCATCCAAAACCTGAAAGAACAATTTATGTTACTGATCCAGCTTTTTTGGACTTTCTTTTGCATCAGTCCTTCCACATTTGGAGGTGGATATGCGATGCTGCCAATTATTGAACGCGAAGTGGTGAACAAGAAAAAATGGATGCAAGAGGACGAGATCGGTGAGCTTATATCGCTTGCCGGCTCTGCTCCCGGAGGAGTTGGCGTCAATGCCGCTGCGATGATCGGACATCGCCAGGCAGGAATTGCGGGGGCTGTGTCTGCCGTCATCGGCGTGACATGTCCCACGTTTTTGATTGTGATCCTGATCAGCTTGTTCGCCATCCTATTTCGTAACCAACCCAAATTTGAAGCTGCTTTAAAAGGAATGAACGGTGGCATTATTGCACTAATTAGCATGGCAGCTTATCGGACGGCCAGGTATTCTATCTTAGATACAACGACAGCGATAGCTGCCATTGTGACCGTAGCTGTTCTTCTGTTTGCAGGAATCCATCCCCTCTATCTTATTATTTCGGGATTGATATGCGGCATGGCCGTGATTCGGATCAAAAAACGGCTGGGCCTTCAAGTGAAAATGGAGAAGAAGTCTGTAACAGGCAGCTACCCGGAACTGGAATATTACATTTAAGTAAGTCGAATCGGAGCGATTGAGATGTACTGTGACCTGTTCATGATGTTTATACGTATAGGCCTCGTTTCATTTGGTGGCGGTTACGCCGTTATCCCGATCATTCAACACGAGGTAACGGAAAAAGGATGGCTGACAAGCGCTGAATTCCAACAAACCGTAGCGCTGGCCGGTATGGCGCCAGGCTCGATTGCAACCAATGCCGCAACGTTGATTGGTTATCGGACGGCAGGTTATATCGGAGCCGCTGTCTCTACTGCAGGTATGATTTTGCCTTCACTCGTGGTAATTGTGCTACTCTCCGCCTTATTTTATCGGATGCACGACAATTCATGGGTAAAGTCCTCTTTATATGGCTTGCGCCCCGTAACGACGGGACTCATTATCTATGCTGCCATTCATTTTGGATATCCAAGTGAAAACTCAGGCATAAGCTGGGTATGGATTGCGACACTACTTATTAGCGGAGTTTGTTTGTTTCTTCTGCTCAAGTACAAGCTTCATCCCCTTCTGATTCTCAGTGTGGCTGGAGCAGCAGGCATTATCTTATTTTAAATTCACTTTGGCGACGACAGGCTGAATTCACTTCCTTCAATGGTTTTTAAAAGGAGCAGCGATCACAGCATTAGCTGTCCTGGCTGCTCCCCTTCATCTTTATTTTTACAAATGACGCAGATATAATCTGCTCGTTTCCTCCCAGATTTCTCCCGGCTGCAAACTAAATAATCCAGCTTCCTCGGCCTGCATATCCAGATTCGGTGCATTCACAAGATTAATCTGCGGTTCGGGGCAGAAAAACCCTTCTTCCGCATGATTGTTCCAAATCATCCATTGTTTATAAGAAGTTCCCACATCGTAGATCAGGGTCATTCCATTCCTCGTATCCTGAAGCTCCATCCGGTTTCTCCCATTTTGCGGTACAGCAGTATAATGATTATCCATTTCTGCAAAGAACGGATATACCCCGGAGTCACGCATCTGCTCTTCCTCCTGAATCAAGGGCTGAAAACAGGTCGTTGGCAGCATACGTTGATTCAATTCCCATCTGTCTCCAATGGTCAACTTGAGCTTGTAATCACGAGCCGATCCCCCCGAATTAAAGGGAGCGTTAATTGAAGTATGAAAAGCGATCAGGCACGGCATGCAGGAGCTTCCGTGATTGCGAATGCGGACATGCTGCATGAGTCCATCACTGCTAAGCGAGTAGCGTAATGTAATACTGAATTGAAAAGGAAAGCATACGTATATCGGATGAGTTTCATCAACAGTTATGGACACCGAGACATGGCTTTCATTCTCGGTATGCCCATACTCATCCACAACCCAGGGCGTATTATACAAAAATCCATGCAAATGATTGCCTGTTGCATCCTCATTGACCGGAAACTGAAGCGTCTGCCCGTTCCAGGCAAACCGCCCGTCCTCATAGCGATTTGGCGGAAACAGAACCGGGATCCCGTGAATCATGGGTCTTGCCTTGAATGAATCCATCTCTTCCGCTGAAGGTTCATGAAGGAAGCGAAGCCCCCGCTCAAGATCACGATAAGCGACCAGATTACCACCGATCTCCGGTAGCATAACAGCCTCACTGGAACCAAAGCGAAGGTAAATGGCCTTTTCCCCTTGAAAATCGCCTTCCCAGGATCTACTTGTCTCCTTTGTGTTCAACACATATTCCCCTCCTTATTCGCCGGTCGACGATGGATAATGTCCTTCAATAATGGCCCGAATCTGCTCCATCGGCATCTTGGGCTGTCTGTCATACGTCAGCAGACCGTTAATCTCCTGTTCCACGTCCGTCAGCTGTGTGTAACAAAATCCTTCTACAACTGGAGAATCCAATAGCGGCTGTACTACCGCATGCAATCGCTGCGCAAAATCCTCGTCATTTTCCGCTCCGGAGTAACCCCAGCCCTCCCAGTCACTTTTCTTATACCCGATTCCACCGAATTCGGTAATTAATATGGGCTGTCCTTCATAACGATAGTTACCCACGCTAAGCTTTCGACTGCCCGGAAGGGCGTTTACCGCATTTTCACGAGTGCGATAGCGTTCCTCCAGCACCTCTCTTCTCCATTCATAATCATGAATGTTATACAAGTCGGTCTGAACCATCTCCCAGCCATCATTGGAAATGACCGGACGGGTAGAATCCAGTGACTTGGTCAAATAATACATCGACAAGGCGTGATACTGCTGCTCCTTGCTGGTTAGGATGTTCGGAACACCCCAGCTTTCATTAAGAGGTACCCAGACCACAACACATGGATGGTTGTAGTCCCTTTCCAGCGCCTCCTGCCATTCCCTTGTTATCTGGGCGACGTATTGATCCGAGAAATCGTACGCATTCGCCATCTCTCCCCACACCAGCAGTCCCAGTTGATCACACCAGTACAGATATCTCGGATCTTCAATCTTCTGGTGTTTTCTGGCGCCGTTAAATCCCAGTTCCTTCGTTAATTCCACATCACGCCGGATGGCCTCGTCACTCGGTGGAGTCAGATTTCCATCCGGGAAATACCCTTGATCCAGAACAAGCTTCATATAATAAGGACGGTTATTCAAAAACAGCTTACCTTGTTCAATAGAGATTTTGCGCATGCCGAAATAGCTATCGACCTCATCGACAGGCACACCATCCACCAATACAGTGAAATGAATGTCATACAGATTGGGCTGCTCTGGTGACCACAGCCTGCTAAGGCCATGCTCGTTAAAGGTGTGAAGCCCGATGGTACGGGTCTCTGTCCTGCCGCTAATCCGATATTCATCCTCAGACAGCTGCTCTCCTTGATAGGCAATTTGTACACGGAGCCTGACATCCTGTGCGTGCCAATCCCTTGGTTCTGTTTGCTCCCTTTGAAGATGAGCCGTAACTTCGATCTCGTTGCGATCGACATCGGGAGTGAGACGCACCTTCTGTAGATGAACGGGTGTGACAGCTTCAAGCCACACCGATTGCCATATTCCAGTAGTTCGGGTATAGAAAATTTGGGCAGATTGCTCCTGCCAGAACTGCTTCCCGCGTGGTAACGTTACATCCCTGCTATAATCTATCGCTTGTACGGTCAGCGTATTGTTTCCTTCCAGCAGAGCATCCGTAATGTCGGCATGAAAAGGGGTGTGTCCCCCTTCATGCCGAACCACAAGCTGTCCATTGACCCAGACAGAGGCTTCATAGTCCACGGCTCCGAAGTGCAGCAGCAGCCGTTTGCCAGTGAAGCTCTCCGGAATGTCAAAGGTCCGTTTGTACCATACATTATCGTGGAATTCCGGATCTGCAATGCCACTAAGTTGACTTTGAAAAGCAAATGGCACCTGGATTCGGCGGCTGAATGCTCGCTTGCCCTCACTCCATTTTTCCGAACGTCCCTTGTTATCATCATCGAATTCAAATTCCCATTCCCCATTCAAACTCAGCCAATCTTTACGTACAAATTGAGGCCTTGGATAATCCTGTCGTAGCATGATGTTCAGCTCTCCTGTCACCCCAGATTGATTTTACAGATCACTTCCAGTGGCACTTTCGGTTTACGGTCTTCCGTCAACAGACCATTAATCTCCTGCTGCACATCGGTGACCTGTGTATAACAATAGCCCGAGATATAGGGAATGGCTTTGATCGCTTCGGTAATGGAACGGAAACGTTCAATAAAGGCTTCAACTGAGTCCACCTGATTGCCATAACCCCAGCCTTTATCCGATTGGAAAGCAATACCGCCGAATTCACTGATGATAATGGGTTGTCCTTTATAGTGGTAACCTTCAGCAAAAGCAAACTTCCATCGATTGGAAGCAATCTTGTTATTTACGATCAAGTCCTTATCCTGATACCGTTCCAGAAAAGCTTCTCCCGTCTCCACATAATCATGGATTGTCAAAATATCCGATACCGTATGCTCCCATCCGTCGTTGGTAATGACCGGACGATACGGATCAATGGCTTTGGTGAGATGGTAAATGGATTCCGTGAATTGCTGCTGCCTTACCTCGTGACCAATCGTCGGTATTCCCCACGATTCATTAAATGGCACCCAGGTAATGATGCTTGGATGATTGTATTGCTGGGGTACAATTTCAAGCCATTCTTTGGTGAATCGGCTCACTGCCTCATCATTAAACTCGAAGGTTGCTGCCATCTCTGACCATACCAACATGCCTTTTACATCACACCAATACAAAAAGCGTGGATCTTCCAGTTTCATATGTTTACGGATTCCGTTATATCCCATCTCGGCAATTTTATCGATATCCTCAATCAGCGCTTCCACTGAAGGTGGGGTCAAATGGCTCTCTGTCCAATAGCCCTGATCCAGAATCATTCTTTGGTACAACGGAGCATTGTTCAGCAGAATCTGCCCATTTTCAATCGATATTTTTCGCATACCAAAATAGGAATGAACCCGATCGATTTCTTTCTCATCTTCGTACATCACAAACTCGATATCGTACAGGTTCGGTGAGCCCGGTGACCATAACGACTGTTTCCACGGACCTCCTGCTTCATGTTTGACACTAGCTTCCACGGTCATCCAGGGTCTGTCTGGAGATAGGCTAATAGTTTGCACATGCTGACCCTTCAGCTCAATCCGTGTCTCCAAACGTAAGTTGTTCTTGCCTTCGATCCCATTCAATTGAAAGTCCAAACGAATCATATGACGATCGATATCCGGTGTCATCTTAACTGCTTCAACCCTTGCTTCACTCACATGCTCCAGCCAGACACTTTTCCATATCCCGGTACTTTGTACATAAAAACATTCAAAATTGTCATCCACCCAGCGTTGTTTCCCCCGAGGCTGCATCGCGCTCTGACTGTCTTCTACTTCAAGAACAATATTATTCTCCGATCCGTAAGTGATATAAGGGGTAATGTCGAATGAAAACGCTGCGTACCCACCTTCATGTTCACCAACAACCGTTCCATTCACCCAACATTTTGCGCGATAATCCACTCCCTGAAAATGCAGAATGCTCCGTTTTCCTTTTGCTTCCTGGGGAATCTGAACACTTCTGCGGTACCAGACCAGAGGATGAAATGTCTCGATTCCGATACCGCTCGCTTGGGTCTCATAGGTAAAGGGAACCTTAATTTTCGTCCCTTCCGGAAACTGATTCTGGTCGTACCACTTCTCGCTTTCACCCGCCTGATTATCATCAAAACTAAAATCCCATTCTCCATTCAAATCCAACCACTCATTGCGTACAAATTGCGGTCTTGGATAATCCTTGTTGTAAAATTTAGTTGTCATCTTGTTCTCTCCGATCTCCTCTGTATTTGGCTCATAGGCCTGAAAAAATGTTAACCCTTAATACCGGACATGCTGATGCCTTTAACAATCTGTTTCTCAAAAATGATAAACAATATAATGATGGGAACAGAAGCCACTGCATTGATAACCATCGGTTTGACGTAATCTTCTGAATACTGACCCATTAGCGTTGGGATACCCATTGGTAGCGTAAACAGATTATCATCGGTTATGGAAAGGAATGGCCATAAGAAATTGTTCCACGAACCGATAAATGTCAGAATCGCCATCGATGCCATGGCCGGACGTGTCAAAGGCAGCATGATGCTGGTAAAGATTCGCCAAAAGCCTCCCCCGTCAATTTGCACACTCTCCAGCAGATCATTGGGAACCCCATCGAAGAAGCTTTTGAGCACTATGACAGCTACTGGTGAAGCCAAAGCAGGAATAATCAATCCACTGTATGAGTTCAGCAAATGCAAATCCTTGGCTACCTGATAGAGTGGAATAATGGTTGCTTCACCCGGAATCAGCAGCCCGCCAAGAATGAAGAAAAAAACAAATGTACGGAAACGAAACGGTACTTTGGACAGGGCAAATCCAGCCATGGCAGCGAAAATAACAGTCAATACGGTCACAACCACAGCGACGAACAGACTGTTAACCACCCACTGTGACAGCTTTGTCGTTGTCAGAATTTCGTTATAGACGGCAAGTGAATATGGCGGTTTAAACCAGTCTAGGACCGTAATAATCTTCATGCCTTCTTCTTTGATGGAGACCATCAGCATCCACACAAGTGGGGCCGCAAACATAACCGCCATCAACGCAGAACCTGTGCGATATAACCATTTCATCAGTATTCCGCCCCTTTCCGGTTAGTCATCCAGTATTGCAGCGCCGACAGCACCAGCAGGATCACGAATAAAATATAGGACATCGTTGCGGCATAGCCCAGGTTATTGTTCTTGAATCCGGTCTGATAGATTAACTGAATAATCGGACGTGTCTGATCCAGCGGTCCCCCGCCTGTAATGACATAAATCTGCATAAAGACCTTGTAGGAAGCGATAATCTGCAACATGGTAATGGTTTTGGTCAGTGGCTTAAGATAAGGAAGAGTAATCCTCCAAAATATTTGTGTATCACTCGCACCATCCAGCCTTGCTGCTTCATAAATTTCATCAGGTATTTCCTGCATGGCGGAAAGATACAAAATAAAGTTAAATCCGACTGTCCACCACAAGGTAATTACGGTAATAACGACCCAGGCGAGCCCCGTTTCCGTCAGCCAGAATATTTCGGAATTTTGAGGCAATAACCTGACAAGATGCAGGACGGAATTGACGAATCCCGTATAAGGCTGAAATACGAATAAACCCAGATAAGCTGCGACGGCAACGGAGAGTACGCTTGGTATAAAGAAGATGATGCGGTAGAACTTTTGTAAAGACGATTTTCGGTTGGCAATCAAAGCCAGCAGAATCGCGAGTATAATCATGGTCGGTGTACTCAAGAAAACAAAGAAGGTTGAATGCCAGATCGCTTCCCAAACCTCTCTGTCCTGAAAAACTTTTCGGAAGTTATCCAGGCCAACAAAATCCATTTTCTTGATCAACGTCCATTTGTAGAAGGTCATCTCCACACCTTTAATCATGGGCCAGATCGTAAATAAACCATAAATAATTAAGAATGGAAGCAGAAATACCAGCGCTTGCATATCCGCTCTCATTTTTTTGATCTTCATATGCGTCTCCCCTTTGATTGGCACGCAAGCCGGCGATTTCTTGTCTAGAGATGGTGATAACGCAGGCTTGCGTGACCCGTCTTCCTTCTATTCGCTCAGTATTTTCTGAATGGCTGTCTCCATGTTGTTCATGGCATCCGCAGGAGTCATTTTGTTCATCCATACTTCATTCAAAAATTTAAAGGCAGCTTCATCGCGGATTTGTGCATTTTTGGTGGAATGTTTGCTGAATTTAACTACACTCGCAACTTCGGAATAATCACTGCGGTATGGCAGATCCTTGAATTCCTGTTTTTCCAGCACGGATGGCTTGGATGGAATATGTCCGGCTTTCGCCCACACCTGACCATTGTCAGCAACCCAGTCGGCGAAAGTCATCGCTGCTTTGCGTTTAGCCGGGTCCTCATCCTTAGTCAGTGGCAAAACAATGGTATGAGAATCTCCCCATGTTGCTTCCTGGTCGTAGAATTTCGGAATTGGCATAGCACCAAACTCAAGTCCCTTGGTGGATTCCCACGTTCCTGTCGTCCAGACCCCTGTCATGATAATAGCGGCTGTTCCACTTTGAAAATTTTTATAGAAATCCGGATCATTCTTCTTGATATAGCCTTCGGTATAAAGCTTCTGGATATAGTCAGCGGCTTTGATGCCTTTCTCCTTATCAATGGCTGCGGACTTCAGATCATCCGACACTACGTCGTTACCACCCAACTGGGAGTACAGCGACCACCATAAGCGGTAAGGGTCATCATTATTATTGGACAATGCAAACGGGGTCGTTTTGGCAGGCAACTTCTCTTTTAAAGTTTGAAGGAAACTCAAAAATCCGTCAGCCGATTGCTCCAGAATCGGTTTTCCGTCTTCACCAAGCAAGCCTGCATCTTTTAGCAGTTTTTTGTTGTAGAACATGATAAAGGGATGTGTGTCAATGGGGACTGCATAATGTTGACCTTCTACAGTAACCGCATCCAAGAGATTCTGGTTATAGGTGCCCCAATCCACACCTGCATCTGTAGCCGGAGTATCAAGCTCTGTGACAACCCCCTGATTGATCAGATCGGGCAGTCTGGAGGAATGGGAAATCCCAATGTCCGGTCCATTACCGTTACCAACAGCAGTAACGAGCTTCGTATAATACTCGCCCCAGGCCAATTTGGTATTCTTCACTTCAATGTCCGGATGGGCTTTGTTGAATTCATCGACTAATGTCTGCATGTTTGCGCCATCACCACCATCGAACAATGTCCAGAATGACAATGTCACTTT
Organism: Paenibacillus sp. RU5M; assembly: GCF_900221055.1. Classification (NCBI taxonomy): domain Bacteria; kingdom Bacillati; phylum Bacillota; class Bacilli; order Caryophanales; family Paenibacillaceae; genus Paenibacillus; species Paenibacillus sp. RU5M. The sequence goes on from NZ_OBQM01000006.1 coordinate 379,470, forward strand.
TCCATCACCAGAGCCACTCTCACCCGCCTCATTACTGCCTCCGCTACATGCACTTAACACGGTTGAGAATGAGAGTAATAATGTCAGTGCTAACCTGCCGATCTTTTTTTTCATGCGAGTATCCCCTTTACTCTAATTTGTAGATACAAACGATATAATTGTTTTATTACATTATTACTGTATCTATAGGGGATTATATAAGGGTAATTATCACTTGTCAACGCTTTCAAACACATTTAGTGTAATTATTAAATAAAAAAAGACCTTAGTTACATAATATCTGCAACCAAGGCCTTTCTTCCTCATCTCATTCTAATGAACAGCATAATGTACAGTCATCTTGATATTTTGGTCATAATCTCCAAATTGTCGCCCAAAGAGATTTACGCCTCCCTGATGAACCGCATCCGGCTTCATACCAATCCGCACCCTTAACTTATGGCTGTTTTGAAGGTTAAGCTGAGCCAGATCCACTGCTGAAATTTTCTCCATATCCAGCGTCGTCTTATTTTTATCCACCCGCCATGTCTTTAATAAACCATACTGTGTTGACCATTCAAACCACCACGCCGGGTTGAGCTTTCCGCGCCGATCTCCAAAGTCACCAGGACATGTCCACATACCAATTTCCACACCGTTAATCCATACGGAGATATCGGAAGGCCAATTATGATCATAGTTTGGTGCTTCAGAACATATTTCCATGGACAGTTCCAACGATTCGATTACCGCTTCTGCCGGAATCTCCAGTGGCATCAAATATTCGACATATCCCTTACGAAACCACATAATCTGCGCTCCGACATGCTTCGGATGATAAAAGCTTGCGGGTTCATCCTCACGAATAATCATGCCCTCGCCATTCGCCATGCCGCAAGTGGGTGACACTTCACAATCACTATAATGACCGATAGGCATATCCACTTCGTATACCTGAATATCACCTTTGGGAATTGCTTTCTCCAGATTAAGAGCAATATGAATATCATCGTAATTGCGGCTGCATACCTTCATCGCCCCGCGAGAGGCAGGCAGCAGTTCTGTATTAATCAGCCTTGCTGCTTCCAAAACCTTGATGTTGCTGGCTACTGTGGATACGGGAAGTTTGAGAGCTTCCGCGATTTCAACGATATTCAGATTTTGGGAGATCAATAGTCGGAGAATATCCACTCTAGATCGAGTCGATAACGCATGCGTGACCGTGACCAGCTCATCCGGATTATCAAAACTCAGCTCAAGCATTCGTTCACCACCTCATATGTATTTATAAAACAGGAAATTTAAACGTAAAGTTTAATTCAGTCGATAATATTGTAACAAATCATTTATTTTGTATCAAATTGCTTTTTACTTCATCATTCTTCTTCGTTTTTCATACAATTTCCGGTTAATGTGCGCAAACCAATATGAAAAATCCCTTATATCAGCAAGATAAAGGCCATCGTATCCGATGCCTCTTTTCGCTTGTCTGCGATAAGGGAATGGTAGTAATCCATTATATTTTAAACTTAGCGTTATATTTAATCTTTTTTCGCTGTTGAAAATGCCTTTTTCAGTTTATCACTCATCAAGTGCCAGGCTTCTTCTGCAACAGCCAGATCACCAAAATGCGTGAACCCATGAGGTGCACCCTCGTATTCCTTATGAAAAACCTTCACACCGGCTTGTTTTAACCGTTCTGCATAGCTTCTTCCTTCTGCTGCAAGTGAATCTTTTTCGGCTGTAATGATCACTTCTTCCGTTCCTACAGAAAAACTCGAGCTTGGCTGAAGTGCCGAGCCTGTACCTACGACATTTTCACGTAATTGTTGTACCATTTTGAGTTGTTGATGATGATCCATCATATAACCTCCATTGTTTTTAACTATTCCTACGTCGATATCTTGTATGGGATTATTTCGTGTTTTTCGTAATCAGATCCTGCAAACGGATACTCGAATGGTTGATTTTGCCCATGAATTCATAGATGACGTCCATATTGCTTTTCTGCTCCTGCGTTGTTGCCAGGACGTCTTCAGTCGCTGCGGCATGCTTCTGCGAGATATTAGAAATATGATCCACTTGTTGACGAACTCGATTAAAGATCAGGCTCATCTGATCCGTCATATCCAATTCCTTCGCTATGTATTGATCAATATGCTCAAATGTAGACTTGATATTGTCAAAGCTCTCAAGTACTTGACTGGAGATGGCTTTACCTTCTTGCACTGCTTGACTTCCGTTCGTCGCTTTTTCAACCACAAGCTGTGTCTTCCGCTTGATATTATAAATAATTTCGTCGATCTGTTTAACCATGTTGGAGCAGTCCTGCGCGAGCTTTTTGACCTCATTGGCTACGACGGCAAACCCCGCTCCTGCTTCCCCTGCTCTGGAGGCTTCAATATTTGCGTTTAAGGCCAGCAGGTTAGTCTGATCAGAGATTTGGTTGATTGCTGTCAGGAAGGTATTCACTTCATCCATGCTTTTGTTCAATTCCTCAACGGTCGTCATTGACTCTGTAACTGTGGCATTAATAATAGCCATCTGATTGCCCATTTGAATAATTCGATCCGAGCTTTGGCGAACAACCAGACCATTTTGTTCTGAGATGTCGGCGAGTCGATTTGACATTTGGTTGATCTCAGACATTTTCCCATCGGCCTTGTTTACCTCTTCACTAATATGTGCAATGCTCCCGGATTGATCGCGTATACCTTCCGTCACTTCCTGAATATTCGTGGTTATCGTATTGCTCATATTTTTTAACATACGAATATCGTTATTGCAGCTCGCAATATCCGTGTTCAGCATGGATGTGTTCTCACGAATGACCCCTACCATAGTATCGAGTGCCGTCACAAGCTCTCTGGCTTCCGCTTCCTTGTTAAGAGCAACCTGAATCAGATCTCTGCCGCGTTTACATACAAAATATAGAGCAACGATCGTCAGTTCGATGAACCCAATCGTCATGAAAAAAGTCGAATCATATTGATGATGGCCTGAATAATAAATCACAATATAAGCAATGTTGTACATCGCCCCAAACCCGTATAGCAGAACTCTGTTCAAATAAAGGGAAATGACACATAGAACAACCATGATGAGCATTCCGGCTGCAGGTGATTCAATATATGGCGTCGTACAGGTCAGTATGGCAATCATCAGGACGACCATCGTCAAGACTGGTTTTTTGCGAATAATCAATACGGTGGCAATAGACAGCTCAATTAACAGGGAGCACACGACTTCGAGTTGAACCTCATTGCTGGCAATGAAGAAACAGAATGCTAACAGGGTTAACCATAAAATCTTGACGATAATTTTGTTTATTTTGGTTGTATTGTTTCTAAAAAAGCTGTTGTGCATGATGGTCATGGTTTGTTCCCCCTCAGCGACTTGTGAACTTCTCTTTAATGATTTTTATCAGGATTAGACAGATGTTAAGCAGGATTACATACCATAGTTCCATGTTCATCCCTCCGTTACAGGCTCTTTTTTCTTATGAAGCATCATCCATACCCCGATAAGACAAAACATCACACTGCACCCCATGCCAAAGCAGGCACTCGTGTTTATTGCATGAGGCGAGCCTTCCATCGTCAGCAACGTGGCTTGAGTTACAACAATGGATACCATAGCATCGGTAAAGTTAATCATTTTCAATGTGGAGATCAAGGGATTTTTCAGATGCCGGTTAGCGATTGTTCCGGAAATACCAAAAGCCAGTTTGGTAAAAGCAACGGCGGCTACAAGGTACACGAAGTAACCTTTAAATACAAAAGCGTCACCAAGCAGATACATTCTTAGACAAACCAGCAGATAGGAGATGCCCAGTATACACAACAGAATTCCTCCGCGTTTATAGACTTGAATCTCTAATACATGCCTTTCCTGCGGGGATTCGATTCTTTTGGCTACGTTATATTGATGCAGCACTTGTGCTTTTGCAACACAAAGGATCAGATAATATACCGCATTCGTAATAAACCATCCGGAAAGGAGATATAAACCAAGGCTTAACTTGCCTATGCCGATCAAAGCGTTGATGACAAGAGAGGCAGCGTTAGACATGGCAGCTCGATCTTGCTTGTTTCCGAGGTACTGAACAAAGATTGCCTTAATATCTATCTTCCTTTCCGAATGCATTTTTCTTACTTGGCCAGCAAACCATTGGCCTTCTCGCATACTTCATAGATTTCGTCATACTTCTTGTCAATAAAAGGGGTTACTTTATCTGTCTTTTTCCGCCGAATACCACTGAAACTAAAATACGGAATGATCCAGCCCGCAAAACCGGGAATGGCAAGAATGACAGACAGTGGCAGCATGTTGTCCAGATAGGCAAATACGGAGCCAGCCATACATGCCGTTCCTACGAGACCGATCCCATAGGCAACGATAGAAGCACTCGTGAACTTTGAACGTTCCAACGTTTCAATGTCGGTCACACAGGCTTCAAACTGGCGCTGAAGACGAGTCAGCTCCGCTTTATTGCGGATTTTGCGATCACGCTTGAATTTCATTGTTACGGAACCCACATTCTGAAAGGGCGTCGAGGTGCCTTCCAGCGTCCAGCCAAAATGGGTATAGCCATCGGCATAAACGGACTCGGAATCCTGTTTTACCGTAATGTCCTTGTATTCATAGCCTACGAAATTATGTTCATTTTTGGTTAGTTCATTCATGGTTTTTCAACACTCCTTCAAGTTTTTTTCTTCTTCCTGTATTGGATGTTCCTATCGTAGCGGTAAGTTGTTTATAAGTTGCTTATAAAATGTTAACGAAATATTAATAAGGGCAGCCTGAATTCGGATTTTATCGAATTCAGGCTGCCCTTCTGCATTGCATATCAACGTTTAACTTGTAATTGGACTGTAAATGTCGTGCCCTTGTGAGGTTCACTTTTGACGGATATAACGCCACCTACCAACTCAATAACGCGGAGCGAAAGAGCAAGCCCCAATCCGTTCCCCTCCGCATGATGGGAAGCATCGCCCTGATAGAATTTATCGAAGATATGCCTCATCGTTTCCTCATCCATCCCGCAGCCTGTATCGGATACCATAACCGTGATCGTATCTTCATCCGAACTCTGCTTCAAGGTAATTGTTCCACCGGAGGGTGTGAATTTAAGCGCATTGGAAATCAGGTTGTGCCATACGATCTCCAGCATACTCTCTTCAGCATGAATCATCGCGCGATCCTCAATGTCGACCACAAATTCAATATTTTTTTCTTCCCATGCATTTTCAAAATATATCGCGCAATCCACTAGCTGCCTACATACATCATACGGCTTGGAAGCAGGCAGAATCTCCTGGTTCTCCAGCTTGTTCAGCTTGAGGATGTTGACGACGAGGGTCGCCAGCTTATTGGTAGAGGTAATAATAGTATCCGTATATTCTTTTCGAAGATCGGGTTCCAAATCATCCTGCTGCAGGGCCGTGGCGTAGCCATGAATGACAGACAGCGGTGTCTTGATTTCATGGGATACATTCGATATAAAGTCGTTTTTCAAAGTCTCAATGCTGTTCAACTCCTCCACCATCTTGTTAAAATCCTCAAACATGACATCCACGTAGTTCAGCTTGTCCGCTCTATGAATCGGTTCGAGATATACCGAGAAGTCGCCTTCTGCCACCTGCTTTGCAGCCTCGCTGAGTTTTCGCATAGGCTTATCAAACGTTTTATACCTTTGTCGTGCGGTAACCAGGCAAAAAATGAGACTCACAATGCTCCAATATCCCGAGATTCCGAAAATGTACTGCCACGGCACAACTTCCACCGGTAAATACGCATCATAGATTAGCGCTTGACCCGCCGTCAGGATCGACAGCAAAAGGTAGGTAAGTAGGAACTCTTTCCATGAAAAAAGATGGGACTTGATTCGTGCATCAGGTTTCTGCTTCTTGTTCATTGCAGTACGGCCTTATAACCCAGACCATGTACCGTCATGATCTTGAAATCTTCACAACTGGAGAACTTGTCGCGAAGTTTGACAATATATACGTCCACGGCCCGCAGGCTCGTCTGACTTTCGATACCCCAGAACTCATCCATAAGCTGAGCTCGTGAGAAGGTATGTTTCGGATAGGATAACAATTTATAAAGAATGTTGAATTCCCGGACTGTCACAGGAATTTCTTCGCCATCCACCGTAGTCGTCATATCATTGGCGTCCATGAGCAGACTGCCTACAATCAATTTCTTCTGATGGGCGATATTGGCCCGCCGCAGGAGAGCACCCACACGCAGGACTAATTCGTCCAGGTCCACCGGTTTGACCATGTAATCGTCGATGCCTGCAAGGAAACCTCTTTGTTTGGAGGAAATATCATCACGGGCGGTAATAAAAAGAATGGGAATGGTCTTATTTATGCCTCTTACGGTCTCGGCAAATTCAAAACCATCAATCTCTGGCATCATCACATCGGAAATGAGAAGATCGTACATCTGGTTATACATCAAATCATATGCCTCACGTGGATTAAAGCAGCCTTTGGCCTCGTACCCATTGTTGAATAGATAGGTGCAAATAATTCGGTTGAGTTTGGTATCGTCTTCCACAACAAGTATATGGATCATATAAAAAACATCCTTTCCGGCTGACTGAATGGGGTCATTATAATAAAAAGTTGTTAACAAATTGTTTATGGCGGCGTACACCGCTCTATTATTTTCAATTCATCATTCTAATTCATATCTCTCAAACATCTTGCTAACAACTTGGAAACATCCGTACTTCATGATTGTCCTATCGAATCGTTCATAGGCAGCACCAGCAAATGGGCGATAATCAGTCATAAGGAGTGAAAGTCATGATGAAAGCAGCCATCTATTATGGTAAAAATGATATTCGTGTTGAAGAAAGACCAATTCCGTTCGTAGGTCCCCGAGATGTTCTGGTCAGAAATGTGCGGGCCGGCATCTGCGGCACTGATATTAATATTGTAAAGGCTGGAAAAGGTGACATGGGCATCAGCCTTGGTTCAGAATTTGGACATGAAATGGTCGGTGATATTGTTGAAATTGGCTCAGAAGTTTCTCCAATGATAGAAATCGGAATGAGAGTTGGGATCAATCCCATCACTGCTAAAAAAGCAGGAAGACGCAAATCCCTGGAATGCTCCGGGTTTTCCCAGTATGTATTAATAGAAGACGCCGAGCTTGATTATAATCTGTACAAAATGGATAAAACGATACCCGCAGAAGTCGCTTCACTGATTGAACCGATGAGTGTTGGGCGACACGGCGCTTTCAGTACCAGCCCTGAGCCCGAAGACCACATTGTCGTGATGGGCGCAGGTCCGATCGGCTTGCTGGCCGCTGCCAGTTTGATTGCTGAAGGCATGAAACATGTCTGCGTAGTTGATATGGATGAATGGCGCTTGGCTAAAGCTGCGGGACTTGGGGCTCTAACCGTGAATACAGGTGAAACCACACTTGAAGAAGGATTGATTGGACATTACGGTTCTGTGAACGTATACGGCGTTGACGTCCCAGATGTCGATGTGTTTATTGATGCGGCAGGTGCTCCGGCTTTGTTTGAGAACATGATAAGGATCGTCAAACCTGAAGCCAAAATATCAATTATTGCCGTTTATAAAGCTGAAGTACCGATCAGTTTACATCAGGTCATGTCCAAAGAAGTTCAGATCAAAGGCTCCAGTGGCTACACCCACGAGGATTTTAGCAAGGTGGTGGAGTATCTGACCAGCTTCCAAGAAAAACTGTCCACACTGGTCACTCATGTATATAAGCTGGATAATATTCAGGAAGCCTTTACTACGGCCATTGAAGCCAAAGAAACCGTTAAAGTGGTAATCGATCTAGCATAATATCAAACAGCTTTATTTCTGGAGTGTTGCCTATTGTCATAAAACTTATAGCCTAACACAAGAAATCCGCCAAACATGGCGGATTTTCGTATTATCAGGTTAGCCAGTAATTACTGGTTGGCCTTTTTTTGTGGTCGTTTTACGATGGGGGAAGCCGGGAGAACGTGGCGGTTTTAGG
>NZ_OBQM01000014.1:0-146020 GCF_900221055.1 Paenibacillus sp. RU5M
CAGCAATGCATGGAGCTGACCAGTACTAATCGGTCGAGGGCTTATCCAATATGCAAGTTATAAATCGCACATTTCGTTTCGGATCTAGTTTTCAGGGAGCAATCCTTGTAAGCATTGTTCATGATTGTCTATTTGGAGAGATACCCAAGTGGCTATAAGGGGACCCTCTGCTAAGGGGTTAGACTGCGTAAGCGGTGCGAGGGTTCGAATCCCTCTCTCTCCGCCATCTTTACCTTAAGATGGACAAGCAATCAAGATCAATATTATTAATATGGCGGTGTAGCTCAGCTGGCTAGAGCGTACGGTTCATACCCGTGAGGTCGGGGGTTCGATCCCCTCCGCCGCTACCATATTACCCAGGAGGCTTAGCTCAGCTGGGAGAGCATCTGCCTTACAAGCAGAGGGTCGGGGGTTCGATCCCCTCAGCCTCCACCATATACGCCGGTGTAGCTCAACTGGTAGAGCAACTGACTTGTAATCAGTAGGTTGGGGGTTCAAGTCCTCTCGCCGGCACCATTAATGCCTGGAACCGTGGTGTAGTTGGCCTAACATGCCTGCCTGTCACGCAGGAGATCGCGGGTTCGAATCCCGTCGGTTCCGCCATTAATCTAAAAATTAAATAAGGCTCGGTAGCTCAGTCGGTAGAGCAGAGGACTGAAAATCCTCGTGTCGGCGGTTCGATTCCGTCCCGAGCCACCATGTAATCCTGGAGGATTAGCGAAGCGGCCAAACGCATCAGACTGTAAATCTGCTCCCGTACGGGTTCGGTGGTTCGAATCCATCATCCTCCACCAGTTTTTCGAGTCATTAGCTCAGTTGGTAGAGCACCTGACTTTTAATCAGGGTGTCGAAGGTTCGAGCCCTTCATGACTCATCTTTTGAAAAAGAGTGATTGATCATTAATTTGATTAATCACTCTTTTTTGTTATAGATAAATAAATTAATAATATGGAAACTCTGATAAAGACTGAAAAAGGCGATGCTGCGCAAGATATGATAAAATAATAGAAAAAAGCAGAGTGGTGGCGTTCATTATATGAAGCTCATACCTGATCTAAAAAAACAAATCGAAGCAATTATAGGTACTATATTGGACGAATCCGTGATAACTATAGAAGAATGGAATCAATATGGATTGAGCTCAGCTCACCGTAGAACTGTTCCAGTGGCTCATAATACTCTTACAAAAGAGGCCGAAGGTTTCTTACGTGATGATGAGATGATGGATGGTTTAGCAAAGGATGTAAGCAGTTGGCGTACAGAAGACCAAATATATTTTAAAATCGGGATGAACGAGGAAGAAGGTACTGTTTTATATTGGGGATGCTCTGTTGACGCCGTTACGCTGGAAGTACAGCGTTTAATTGAACTTCTCATTACTAGTCATAGGGAATCGTTAGATGAAGAACAGCCTGTGATATATGAAAACGATAGAGAACAACAGCTTGCTGAATTGGGACAGTGGCTTCGGAAACAGGTTGAGCAAAGAGTTCAGCAGGAACCTATTCCGGATCATTTTTCATTGGATGGAGAATTGAACACAGAGAAAATCCCATTTTTGCTGCAATGTGAGACACCTGATGCTCATCGTATTCGTTCGAAGGAATTGAACAAGTTACTCGAAAGTTACTTCGGTGAAGAGATTATACTGATTCCTGTGGGAGCGCAGGAGTGGGTGTTTCTGGGTGATGAACAGATTGTCACAGGCGAAGCTGAAGAGGATACGACGGAAGCCAGAAAAGATTTATTGAATGCCTTCTGTCAGGGGCTCTATGAATTGGTAGCCAGTGAATGGGCGGGTGTATTTCATTTGTCCGCATCCTTACCGTGTATCCCTGCAAAACAGCTATCTTCTGTCACGGCACTTCTTCAAGAGAGTGTTCACTTGGGCAGAGCTTTCCATGTCGTGCAACACATTCATCTTCCTTGGGATCTGCACCTTGAGCGTTTGGTAGATAGTATTCCTGTGCAACAGCGACTTCGTTTTATACGGGAAACGGGGAAAGGCACTGTGTTGTTTAGTGATAGTGAAACACTGGCTACACTGGAGACCTTCTTCAATCTCGATTGTAATGTCAGCGAGACGGCAAAGCGACTCTTTATTCATCGAAATACCTTGGTATATCGTTTGGATAAGATCAAACAGGAGATTGGATATGATGTTAGAAACTTCGAAAGTGCTGTTCTGGTGCGACTTTTATTGCTTATGTACAAAGTGACGAAAAAGCTTTGATATTTTTGTGCAGTTTGCGAATAGTCAAACATCATGCAAATGGGTTAATATAAAACTACAAAATGTATTCGATTACAAAATGATCTCTGAGGAGGCAACAATCATGGCTGGTGTACGTTTAGAGCATATTTTCAAAAAATACCCGGGTTCTGATAAAGCAACAGTAGTTGATATTAACCTGGACATTAAAGATAAAGAGTTTCTGGTACTGGTAGGTCCGTCCGGTTGTGGTAAATCAACAACACTGCGTATGATCGCAGGCCTTGAGGAAATTTCTGAAGGTAAACTCTATATCGGTGACCGCGTCGTTAATGATGTTGCTCCTAAAGACCGCGATATCGCGATGGTATTCCAATCCTATGCCTTGTATCCGCATATGAGCGTATACCAAAACATGGCGTTTGGTCTGAAATTGCGTAAAGTGAAAAAAGATGAGATCGACAAACGTGTACGTGAAGCAGCTAGAATCCTGGATATTGAACATTTACTTGAGCGTAAACCTAAGGCATTGTCCGGTGGTCAACGTCAGCGTGTCGCTCTGGGACGTGCGATCGTCCGTGATCCACAAGTGTTCTTGATGGATGAGCCTCTCTCCAACTTGGATGCAAAATTGCGTGGTCAAATGCGTGCTGAGATCACTAAACTGGCGAAACGTTTGGAAACAACTGTTATCTACGTAACGCATGACCAGATCGAAGCAATGACAATGGGTGATCGAATCGTTGTTATGAAGGATGGTATCATCCAACAAGCTGCTTCTCCGGAAGAGCTTTACAACCTCCCTGCTAACCTGTTCGTAGCTGGTTTCATCGGTTCCCCGACAATGAACTTTATCTCGGGTAAATTGGCTGAGCAAGGTGCTAGCATGCATTTCGTAGCTCCTGGTGTGGACGTTGAAATCCCACAAGGTAAAGCACAAGTGCTGAAATCAAGAGGATACATTGGTAAAGAAGTCATTCTGGGTGTTCGTCCAGAAGACATTCACGAAGAGCCAGTATTCCTGGAAGCATCCCCGAACTCTGTATTCTCTACACACGTAGACGTAACAGAGAACCTGGGTCACGAAATGCTCCTCTACTTGAGCGGTGTAGGTAACGACACTACAATCGCACGTGTAGACGGACGTTCCAACACTCGTGATGGTTCCACAGTTAAAATGGCAATTGACATGAACAAAGTTCATATCTTTGACAAAGAGACTGAAGCAAACGTTCTTCTTCAAGACTAATAGTACTGAGATTCATCGGTAACGATAGAATCTATCAGTTAACGCAATCATACATGGTAATCTGAGCCCCTTCCGTTATTGCTGGAAGGGGCTTTTTTACTCATACACGGGTGGAAGCCAAGATTGCATTCATCCCGGAATTCATTTAAGATTATTTGAAGGTTAGATGCTGTAACAAACAACATGAATGCGCTATTAATGCAATGGAATGACGCTAATGCTGATGTACATAGAGGGCAGCGAATGCTGAAAGGAAGAGACAAATGGCGAAAAAAGTGAAAGTATCTGAATTGGTACAACAATTCCAGTTGGAGGTTGTTTCTGGATCTCACGGACTGAAGAGAGTCATTACTGTAGACGATTTAAACCGTCCTGGTCTGGAAATGGCCGGTTATTTTGAATATCATCCACAAGAACGGGTACAGCTGCTTGGTAGAACAGAGCTGGCCTTTTTTGCAATGTTGCCAGAAGATGAGCGCCGTGATCGGATGCAGCGCCTTTGTACGGAAGAAACGCCATGTATCGTAGTAACCCGGGGACTTGAAGTGCCACAGGAACTGATTGACATCAGTGAAGAACAGAACCTTGCTGTGCTTCGCAGCAACATGGCTACAACGATTCTGTCCAGCCGGATTACTGGATTTCTGGAGAAGAAACTGGCGCCTACAGCAACAATTCACGGTGTACTCTGTGATGTGTATGGAGTAGGCATGTTAATCACCGGAAGCAGTGGCATTGGTAAGAGTGAAACTGCACTGGAACTGGTGAAACGTGGTCACCGATTGATTGCCGATGATGCGGTAGAAATTCGTCAGACATCAGACTTCCAGCTGCACGGAACTGCGCCAGAATTGATCCGTCACCTACTTGAGATCCGTGGTGTCGGCATCATCAACGTAATGACATTGTTCGGTGCGGGTGCGGTTCGTAATAACAAACGAATTACACTGGTTGTTCGTCTGGAAGCTTGGCAGCAGGATAAACAATATGATCGTCTTGGCCTGGATGAAGAGACGACACGCATCATTGACACAGATGTACCGCTTGTAACGATTCCTGTTCGTCCGGGGCGGAACTTGGCTGTTATCATTGAAGTAGCGGGAATGAACTATCGCTTGAAACAGATGGGGCTGAATGCTGCGTTGCAATTTACGAACAAGCTGACAGCAACGATCTCTGAAGATATGGAAGACATGGACTAAGAAGAGAAGGATCTATTATATGATTAAAGGCCAATTGTTGATGTGTTTTACTCCTTTATAGAGCGTTGGAGACATACAGCAGTTGGTCATGCTTGTGAATGAGTCAATTTATAGGAGTGTGAATGAATGGATACATTATTACTGTTGAACCCGATAGCGTTCTCCATCGGAGCGTTAAAGGTTCACTGGTACGGGCTTATTCTCGGTACAGCGGCGCTTGTAGGTTTGCTGCTCGTCATCCGGGAAGGCAAACGGTATAACATTCCGCAGGAAGTGTTCATGGACATGGTTCTGCTTGGTGTGCCTTCTGCCATTATCGGTGCCCGCATATACTACGTGGCATTTCGATGGGACGATTATAAGGATAATTTCTGGGATGTCTTTAAAATATGGAATGGTGGTATCGCCATATATGGCGCACTGATTGGTGCGATCATATGTGCAGTCATTTTCTTCCGTCGTAAAGGGTATAATTTCTGGCGTATGGCCGACATCTGTGCACCTGGATTGATCGTTGGACAAATGATCGGACGCTGGGGTAATTTTGTAAATCAGGAGGCCTATGGCGGTCCCGTAGAAGAATCATTTTTGAGAGACAAGCTTCATTTGCCAGACTTTATCGTTAATCAGATGAACGTGGAAGGTGTATTCCATCATCCTGCATTTTTGTATGAATCGATGTGGAGTCTTGTTGGTCTGGTCATCTTACTGGTGCTTCGTCGTCAGAAGTTCCTGCGTGCTGGTGAGCTGTTTATGTCCTATTTTATCTGGTACTCAATCGGTCGATTCTTTATCGAAGCGCTGCGTACCGACAGCCTGGGATTCCAGGCTCCGCAATGGGTTGCCTCCATGGTTAATGGATTATGGTCACCGATGACAGCTATGGGCTTCGAGCAAGGATATCTTGATCCAGCCTACGGTAACGTAAGAATTTCGCAGCTGCTGGCTATTGGGATCATTATTGTTGCGGTAGTCTTCATCGTCGTGAGAAGAATGACAGGCAAGGCAGATGTACGGTATAGCGATCCAATTGTATCTTCCAAGGTTCCTTCAGAATCATCGGATGATATGGTGCAAACGGGCCCGGTTGCAGGCAAAGAGGACACGGTAACTCCAGTCTCGACCAAAGAGGATCTGAAGCAAGCTGAAGAGAAAAAGGAGTAATGCAACATGATTGACACGGTTTTGTTTGATCTGGATGGAACGATTATCGACACGAATGAACTAATTATTAACTCTTTCCTTCATGTAATGGAGGATTTGCAGTTATCTACCCCTTGGACACGCGAACAGATCATTCCTCATATGGGAGGAACACTGGAGAATCAGATGCGTACGTTCTCTGGGAAAGAGGATGTTGCGGAGTATGTCAAAGGATATCGGGCGTACAACGACGTTCATCATGAGGCGATGGTTCAGCCTTTTCCTCACGTGATTGAAGTCGTTGAAGCTCTTCATGAGGCAGGAATTGTGATGGGTGTTGTCACAACGAAGATTCGTCCATCTACTCTTAAGGTGCTGGAGCGTTTCGACCTGTTGAAGTATATGAAATCGATTGTAACAGTTACCGATGTAACCAATCCCAAACCGCATGCTGAACCGGTCCTAAAGGCGATCGAAGAGTTGGGTGCAGATCCTTCCAGAACATTGATGGTGGGTGACAGCCCAGTCGATATTCAATCGGCACAGAACGCGGGTGCGCTGGCGGCAGGCGTAGCCTGGTCGCTTAAGGGAGAGGTCGTATTGAGCGGCTATAACCCGGATTACATTTTGCACGACATGAAGGATTTGCTTAAGCTGATTGAAACGGAACGTTCATGAGAAAAGTAACCCGCTATCCCGTAGAAGGCCATAACGCACTTTGGCATATCTATAAGACAGTGAGTCCATGGAAAGGCGTGCGTAACTTTATCTGGATTCAGTTGTCACGGTACTGCCCGATTTTGTCGGTCAAAAACTGGATCTATCGTCGCATGCTTGGCATGAAGGTGGGTAAACATACGGCATTTGGTTTGATGGTGATGGTTGATGTGTTCTTTCCGGAGAAAATTACGGTGGGTGAAAATTCCGTGATTGGTTACAACACCACGATCCTGGCTCACGAGTATCTTATTAAAGAGTACAGACTGGGTGAGGTGATTATCGGAGAAAATGTACTGATCGGTGCTAATTCAACCATCCTGCCGGGTGTAACCATTGGAGACGGTGCGGTAGTAGCTGCAGGAGCAGTTGTTCATAAGGATGTAGCTCCGGGGGCTTTTGTTGGAGGAAATCCACTTCGTGATCTGTCTCGCTCGAATGCTTCAGCGGAGGAGATTGTCTTAAAGGCTGATGAAAACAAATGATTTTGGGAGACGGCCTACGGACATATCTGAAAAGATCACCAACAAAGGATACGAAAATTGACCTGAATTGATTCAGTCAGGGGAAGAGCAATAAGTCGAACGGACTGGAATAAGGAAGCTGCTGATGGCAGCTTTTTTCGTATACAAATAATTAGACTCATGTTCAGCAATGGGATCAAAATGGAGGATGTAGTACAAGCAACCCAAAGGGGCCGTATTGTTGACGATGGATAGTCATTCATGTTATCATATCCCATATCCTTTAGTTTGTTAGCACTTTACCATGTTAAAGAAACGCGATGGAATTTAAGTATAATTAAGCATAAATGAACACGTACTAAACATTTTCTAAAGGCTGCCTGGCAGCAACGATAAAAATTCAGGTTACAAGATAGAATGGGGATTTACACTACATAAATCCTGTTGAAATAGAACGTCTACCAATCTTAAATTACTGACTCGGGGTGAATAATACCAATGTCCAAACCAAAAGGCTTTGAAAAACCGACAGGTTTTCGTGACTATACACCACATGTGGTGACCAAGCTGCGAACCATTGAGCGGAATGTACTGGAATGCATGGAACGCTGGGGTTACCGTCAAATCATAACGCCAACGATTGAATACTACGATACTGTAGGTGTAGCGAGTTCCACATCGGATCGCAAGCTGTTTAAATTATTGAACAGTCGCGGGACTACGCTGGTGCTAAGATCAGATCTGACAGCTCCGATTGCACGTGTGGTCTCTTCTCTGTTGAAGGATGAGGAGCTTCCTCTGCGTTTGTCCTATCATGCGAATGTGTTTCGTTCCATTGAAGAGGAAGCAGGACGTGAGGCGGAATTTTTCCAGACAGGTGTAGAGCTTGTCGGTGATGATTCGCCAGAAGCAGATGCAGAAGTTGTAGCACTTGCGATTGCCTCTTTGCAGGCAGCGGGTGTGTCTTCCTTTAAAATTGCGATGGGTCATATGGGATTTCTGAACGGGTTACTGGGAGAAGTCATTCCGGGTCAAACGGTACAACAGGAACAGTTGAAAGAAGGATTGCTGGGACGTGATTATGTCGGCTATCGCCAATCCATTGAAGCATTGAATCTAGAACCGAAACTGAAAGAGCAGCTTGAAGCCATTTTGCGTCTGCGTGGCGGTAAAGAGGTATGTACACACGCAGCAGAGCTGAGTTCAAGTACTGAAGCAGCACAGTCCATTGCACATCTCTGTGCAGTATTCGAAGTGTTGGAAGCGTACGGTGTCTCTGAGCATGTATTGATTGATCTGACGATGATTGGTGATTTCTCCTATTATACAGGCATGACGTTTGAAGGGTATGCGGCAGAGCTCGGATCCCCGGTATGCAGTGGCGGACGATATGATAATCTGTTACAGCAGTTTGGCCGTTCATTACCGGCTACAGGGTTTGCACTCAAAACAAACCGGATTATCGATGGTGTTCATGGAATTACGATGGAAGAGAAGAAGCCTGTGCTTATTCAATATACTTCGGAATGCCGGGCTGAGGCTCTAACAGAGGCGGCGAGACTACGCAGCATCGGTCAAAATGTAGTAACATACCTCCTTCCTAAAGATGGAGCAGAGACTCTAACAGGCAACAAGTCAATCCAGGCTGAGAAGGTTATCATGTACGGACATGAAAATGGAGGGGGACGCTGAGATGTCGGATATTTTGAAGGTAGCTATGCCGAAGGGCCGAATCTATAAGAAAGCCTCCAAACTGTTCCGTGAAGCAGGGCTTGATATTCCGGAAGACGTGGACGATACGCGCAAGCTGGTCATCGAAGTGCCGGAAGCGGGGATGGAGTTCATCATGGCGAAGCCCGTAGACGTGCCAACGTATGTGGAGTATGGAGTAGCGGATATTGGCATAGTGGGTAAAGACGTTCTGCTTGAGGAAAATCGGGACGTATACGAATTGTTGAACTTGGGAATCGCCCAGTGCCGCATGTCTGTTATTGGACTACCGGACTGGACGCCTGGCATTCAGCAGCGAGTGGCAACAAAGTACCCGAGAATCGCTTCCCAATATTTCCGCGAGCAAGGACAGCAGGTGGAAGTGATCAAACTGAACGGGTCCATCGAACTGGCGCCGCTGATCGGTTTGGCAGATCGAATCGTCGATCTGGTGGAGACTGGCCAGACGTTGCGTGAGAATGGACTCGTGGAGATGACGGGTATTCTGGATATCACAAGCCGCCTTATTGCCAATCGGGTCAGCTATCGGATGAAG
This sequence comes from Paenibacillus sp. RU5M, assembly GCF_900221055.1. Lineage (NCBI taxonomy): Bacteria > Bacillati > Bacillota > Bacilli > Caryophanales > Paenibacillaceae > Paenibacillus > Paenibacillus sp. RU5M. The sequence goes on from NZ_OBQM01000014.1 coordinate 9,254, forward strand.
AATGCACGGATTCAAGCATTATGCGATGCTCTCCAACGGGTCATTCCAGCCTCGAATGAGGTGTCTTCGGGGATAAATCAAGCATGTAAGATGGAGCAGAAGTAACTAATCAATGATTGATCATATAGCATAAACGGATATTAGAGGTACCACAGGTAATACAGGGATAGGGAGGTTGTACTCATGAAAATTGTACCTGCACGGGAGTTTGATTTGAAGCGGGAAGTGGAATACGGTACACCTGAGCAAAATGAAGCGGTACGGCGCATTGTCAGCGACATTCGCCGGGAAGGAGATGCGGCACTGCTGCGTTACACAGAGCAGCTGGATCGCACGAAGCTGACGGCTGCGGAGCTTCGCGTGCCGCAGGAAGAGCTGCAAGCAGCCTATGCAGCTGTGGAGCCTTCCTTCGTGACGGCGATCCGTCAGGCCGCCGCTAACATTCGTGCGTTTCATGAGAAGCAGAAGCGCAACTCATGGATGGATTGGCAGCCGGACGGCAGTCTGCTGGGCCAGGTAATCCGACCGCTGAAGCGGGTCGGCGTTTATGTACCTGGCGGCAAAGCAGCGTATCCTTCGTCGGTGCTGATGAATGTGATTCCGGCACAGGTGGCTGGCGTGCCGGAGATTGTTTTGGTGACGCCGCCGTCAACAAATGGCGGCGAAGGCATTAACCCGTACATTCTCGTGGCTGCTGCGGAAGCAGGCGTGAGAGAGATGTATCGGGGTGGCGGCGCTCAGGCGATCGCCGCCCTCGCCTACGGCACGGAGAGTATTGCCCCGGTCGACAAGATCTGTGGACCGGGCAATATTTACGTGGCGCTCGCGAAGCGCGAGGTTTATGGCGCAGTCGATATCGATAGTATCGCCGGGCCGAGTGAGATTGTGGTGCTCGCCGATGATACGGCGAATCCGGTGTATGTCGCCGCCGACCTGTTGTCGCAGGCGGAGCATGACGAGATGGCATCGGCCATTCTCGTCACAACCTCGGCCGTGCTGGCGGAAGCCGTGCAGGCCGAAGTGCGGCAGCAGCTAGAAGTGCTGCCGCGGCGTGATATCGCTGCTGCTTCCGTGGAGCAGTATGGCGCAATTATTGTGGTCGATTCCATCGATGAGGGAATCGATGTGGTGAACCGGCTCGCACCGGAGCATCTGGAGATCATGGTGCAGGAGCCCATGGCTTACGCTGGCCGGATTGAGAATGCCGGAGCGATCTTCCTCGGCCCGTATAGCTCGGAGCCGGTAGGGGATTATTTTGCGGGACCGAATCATATTATTCCGACAAATGGAACGGCACGATTCAGCTCACCTGTGGATGTGGATGATTTTATCAAAAAATCAAGTTTGATCTATTACAGCAAGGAAGCGTTGCTCCAAAATGGAGCGGCTATTATAGAGCTGGCCCGGCATGAAGGGCTCGAAGGACACGCCCGTGCGATCGCTGTACGGTTAGAACAGGAAGGAAAGGCGGAATCGGATAATGGATAAGCAGAATAATGGTTTGGACCTTCAGAATAAGGGTGCTGTACGTCAGGCAGAGGTAGACCGCAAAACAAATGAAACGAACATTCAGCTTTCTTTTGCCGTAGATGGAACCGGGCAATCCGAGATTGAAACGGACGTACCTTTCCTGAATCATATGCTCGATCTGTTCACTAAGCATGGACAATTCAATCTGAACGTACAGGCGCGCGGCGATGTTGATATTGATGACCACCACACGGTGGAGGATATCGGGATCTGTCTGGGACAGACCCTTCGTGAAGCATTGGGTGACAAGCGGGGCATCAAACGTTATGCGAGTGTTTTTGTGCCTATGGATGAGGCTCTCGCTCAGGTAGTCATCGATGTCAGCAACCGCCCTCACTTTGAGTACCGCGCACAATACCCATCTCAGCAAGTGGGCAGCTTCTCAACCGAGCTGGTACATGAGTTCCTGTGGAAACTGGCGCTGGAAGCGCGCATTACATTGCACGTTATCGTGCACTACGGACAAAATACGCACCACATGATCGAGGCGATCTTCAAAGCACTGGGACGTGCACTGGATGAGGCAACAACGATTGATCCACGTGTAACGGGTGTGCCTTCCACGAAGGGAGTGCTGTAGACGATGGCGATTGCAATTGTCGATTATGGTATGGGGAACCTGCACAGCGTCGGCAAAGCGGTCGAACGTCTTGGCTACGAAGCGCTGGTCACAGGTGACCGGGATGCGATTCTTGGTGCAGATGGTGTGATATTGCCAGGTGTAGGTGCATTTGGCGATGCCATGGTGCACTTGAGAGAGAGTGGCTTGGACGCTGTGGTGAAGGAAGCGGCAGCTGGACCAACACCGCTGCTCGGGATCTGTCTGGGCATGCAGCTGTTGTTCAGCTCAAGTGAGGAGCATGGCGAGCATGAAGGATTGAATATTTTGCCGGGTAAAGTGGTGCGATTTGCACCGGGAGAACTAAAGGTTCCACATATGGGCTGGAATCGATTGCAGTTCCTGCACCCGGAAAATCCGCTATTCGCGGGGCTTGAGGCAAGTCATGTCTATTTTGTCCATTCATATCATGCACGTACGGACGTAGAGAGCGATCTATTGGCAGTAACGGATTACGGACATCCGGTTACGGCGATTGTTGGCAGAGGCTCCAATTTCGGTATGCAGTTCCACCCGGAGAAGAGCGGAGAGCTGGGTATGAAGCTGCTTGGAAACTTCCTGGCGTTGACTGGATCAAAGGCGTAATCATAATCAGCGATCATATGATTTTTTTAATTCATCCTTATAAAATAACGTAGCAAACTTATATAGAATGTAGCCTAGAGCACAAATATGAATATATTCAGGAGGCCTTGTATGTCATCTTTTATCATATATCCGGCAATTGATATCCGGGACGGCAAATGTGTAAGACTGGTGCAGGGAGATTACAATCAGGAGACGGTATATAACGATGACCCGGTTCAAGTTGCTCTTTCTTGGGAGAAGCAAGGTGGTACATACGTTCATCTGGTGGATCTGGACGGTGCAAAAGCAGGTCATCCCGTGAATGATGAGCTGATCGGGCGTATTGCTTCGGCCGTGAACGTGCCTGTTCAGGTAGGTGGAGGTCTTCGTACAGTGGCTGATGTAGAACGTTTGTTGGGCCTCGGCGTAAGTCGTCTTATTATCGGGACAGCTGCGATTGAAGATCGCGCTTTTACAGAAGAAGTACTGGGGCGTTACGGAGATAAAGTAGCTATTGGCATTGATGCACGCAATGGCTATGTGGCGACACGCGGATGGCTGGAGACATCGGAAGTTCAGGCCGAGGTACTTGCGAAGGAACTGGCGGCATTTGGTGCCGAAACCTTCATCTTCACAGACATCTCCCGTGATGGCATGATGCAGGGTCCTAACGTGGAAGCGATCGTGTCTCTTGCAAAGGCGAGTGGCCGTACGGTGATTGCTTCCGGTGGAGTTAGTGTCATGGATGATCTGCTTCGTTTAAGCAAGCATGCGGAAGATGGTGTCGGAGGAGCAATCGTAGGTAAAGCGCTGTATACTGGTAGTATTGATCTTTCCGAAGCGGTACGTGCGGTAAATAAATAATAGCGATACTATATAGGCTCAAATAAACATTTGCACGATAACGGAGAGGACAGAAAAAACCTGAAGAAGTGAAACGTTCGCCTTTATCCCCGGATTTTCCCTTTAAAAAGGATCAAAAAATCTGGGGATAACAGCGATCGTAAGGTTGTTCTGTCATCGGAGGGGCTAGTGTGAATATTCTAAGTTGAACTTATTCAGGAATGCGATCATCAGGAGAGAGGAAGAGGAGTATGCTGGCAAAAAGAATCATTCCTTGTCTGGACGTGAAGGACGGCCGGGTTGTCAAAGGCGTTAACTTCGTCAATCTCCGCGATGCGGGTGATCCGGTGGAGCTGGCGGCGCTGTATGACCGCGAGGGTGCGGACGAACTGGTGTTTCTCGATATCTCCGCTTCGGTGGAAGGCCGCGAAACGATGGAAGAAGTAGTGCGGCAAACCGCAGGCGAGATCGCCATTCCTTTTACCGTAGGTGGAGGGATCTCCAAGGTGGAAGACATGAAGCGCATTCTGCGTGCAGGAGCGGACAAGATTGCGGTAAATACGGCAGCTGTGCTTAATCCTCAGCTGATTGCAGACGGAGCACGTCGCTTTGGTTCCCAGTGTATCGTCGTTGCAATAGACGCCAAGTATAATGAGGCTTGGGGCGAATGGGAAGTGTACACGCATGGTGGACGTAAACCTTCAGGAATTAAGGCGCTTGATTGGGTTAAACAGGCGGAGACCTTAGGCGCTGGCGAAATTCTGCTGACAAGCATGGACGCGGACGGAACGAAGGACGGATTCGATCTGAAGCTGACTGCAGCGGTATCCGAATCGGTACGTATTCCGGTCATTGCTTCAGGCGGTGCAGGCAAGGAATCCCATTTCTATGATGTCTTCACTACAGGCAAAGCGGACGCAGGTCTAGCAGCAACGATATTCCATTACAAAGAAATCGCCGTTCCGGCGTTAAAACAACATTTGAGAGAGCAAGGGGTGGAGATCCGTGACTAATGTAAGCAATGAGATTAAGGAGCAGTTATCCTTGGAGCAGGTTGTGGAACACATTCGCTGGAGCGATGGTTTGGTACCTGCCATTGTGCAGGATGCAGAGACACGTCAAGTTCTGATGATGGCTTATATGAATCGGGAATCCCTAAAATTGTCGCTGGAATCCGGTGAAACGTGGTTCTGGTCACGCTCGCGTCAAGAGCTGTGGCACAAGGGCGCAACTTCAGGTAACGTACAGACGATTACTTCATTGAAATACGATTGTGATGGTGACACCTTGCTGGTTGAAGTGAAGCCGAACGGACCTGCTTGCCACACCGGAGCAGTGACGTGTTTCCATAATGAAATCGTGGGCTTGCCAGAGCAATCAGCAAATCAGACTTCAGGTGATTCTATTGCAACGACTGCAAGTGCCAGCTCCGAAAGCCGTTTTGAAGTACTGGCTGAACTGGAATCGGTCATTGCAGAGCGTGAACGTGAGCGTCCGGAAGGTGCATATACGACGTACCTGTTCGATAAAGGCGTTGATAAAATTCTGAAAAAAATCGGTGAAGAAGCGTCCGAGACGATCATTGCCGCCAAAAATAAAGACAATGACGAGCTTCGTCTTGAGGTCAGTGACCTGATGTACCACTTGCTCGTTCTGTTGCAAGAGCGCAAGCTGCCGCTGGATGACATCATGTCAGAGCTGAGCCGTCGCCACGAGCGGCCTCGCCGCGATTAGGAGGCGAGCCTGTGCTAATAGACTATCATACACACCATGAGCGGTGTGGTCATGCGGTTGGCAAGCTGGAGGCTTATGTGCAGCGTGGGGTGGAGATTGGCTTGTCGCAGATTGGGCTGTCGGATCACATGCCTTTGCTGCATGTAGACCCTGCTCACTATTATCCTGAGATGGCAATGCCTATGGACGAGCTGCCGCGTTACGTGGAAGAGTGTTTCTCTCTGAAAGAGCGCTACCGTGGTCAGATTGATGTGCGTGTCGGCCTCGAAGGCGACTATATCGAAGGCTGGGAGACAGAAATTCGGGCCATTATTGAGCGGTATCCATGGGACTATGTGATTGGATCGGTTCATTTTCTCGGGGAATGGGACATTACGGATTTTCGCCAGACCCATCATTGGGAAGGGAAAGACGTACTAGAAGTCTATCGTCAGTACTATGATGCTGTGAGCAAAGCGGCAGCGACGGGAATGTACGATATTATGGGTCATACAGATGTGATCAAACGCTTTGGCTTCACTCCGGCACCAGAGCAGACTGAAGAGCGTATAGATCTGGAGAATGCGGCGCTGCAAGCTATCGCGAAAAGTGGCTGTGCCATGGAGCTTAATGCATCAGGATTATCGAAGCCATGCGCAGAGATGTTTCCTGGTCGCCGGATGTTAACAGAGGCCATTCAATTGGGGATTCCGCTGACCCTTGGCTCCGATGCACATGATCCGCTGAAGCTAGGCGATTATCTGCCTGAGGCCGAGGCGCTCTTGCGTGAGCTGGGCTGTACGGAGGTAGCCGTTTTTGAAGGTCGACAGCGCTCGTTCCTTTCTTTAAATGTATAAGGTAGTGGAGTATAATGAGGGTAGGAAATAACCTTTTTAGAGGTAGTTCAAAAAAGTCCGCTTTTGATTACGAAGGATGCCTAATGGCATCATCAGCGTCGAAGCTGGAATTCAGCCGAAATGTTCGTTGCTCACGTAGTTTTGCCTACGCTCCGCTACTCCATTTCTAGCTTTATCCCATCTTCTCGGTACTGAAAACGGGTCTTTTTGAACATTCACTTTTAGACTGATAAAGGATTATATTGGGACTTCAACCCTCGGGAGGGCATTATGCAGCATTCGTTACGTATTTTTTCCGGTTCATCGAACCCTAAGCTGGCAGAACAGGTATGCGACAAGCTGGGTGTACAACTAGGCAAGATCAAACTGTCCCGGTTCAAGAGCGGAGAAATATACGTTCACTACGAAGAGACGATCCGCAACTGTGATGTATTTCTGATACAATCATTATCTCATCCGATCAATGAGTTGTTCGTAGAACTGCTCGTCATGATTGATGCAGCCAAAAGGGCTTCTGCGCGTACGGTAAATATTATTGTTCCTTATTACGGATATGCCCGTCAGGAACGCAAGTCTGCTCCGCGTGAGCCGATCTCGGCCAAGATGGTTGCGGATGTGTTAACTACTGCTGGGGCAAACCGGGTAGTTACCATTGATCTGCATGCAGCGGCAATTCAAGGGTTTTTCAATATTCCTGTGGATCACATGACATCATTGGATCTCATCAGTGATTATTTGCTGAGTAAAGGGATTGAAAATCCGGTAGTTGTCTCCCCTGATGCGGGACGAGCCTCGATGGCAGAGAAACTGGCGAATCGTCTGGATTCACCTTTTGCCATTATGATCAAAAAGCGGCCAAGCCACAATGAATCGATCATTACGCACGTTATTGGGGATGTTGAAGGTCGAACTCCAATTATTATTGAGGATCTGATCGATACCGGAACGACAATTCTCAATGTTGTTGAAGGCTTGAAGGAGCGAGGCTCCAAAAACGTATATGTATGCGCAACACATGGTCTGTTCTCGGACGGAGCACTAAGTAAGCTCAATCACCCGTCTATAGCCGAGGTGGTAGTCACAGACTCCATCGCACTGCCGGATGACCATCCAGAATGCTTCAAAGTGTTGCCCGTAGCTCCAATGCTTGCGCGTGCTGTTCGCATTATTGTGGATGGTGGCTCCATGGCGACGTTGTTTAAAGATTCAGGGATTTAATCATGCAGCACAGATCTGTGCGAATTCAGGTGTATTGTGCCGTGTTTGAGTGGTTTGCTGCTCAGCACGGTTTTTGTTTTTTTATGATGGATTAGGGTAAAGATGCGGATGAGTTAAGGAGAAGGAGGGAATCGATTACTGATTTGCTGCCTGGGGGCTTGTGCTATAATAACTTAAAATTGATTTTATGGCTGCGTATATAGGGAATTCAATCCCAGAGATGTAACTGATGTGATGAACAGTAGAACCACGGCTATTATACAACGGTGTCGTGGAGTGAGGAGTGGGGTCTATTGTCCCGGACTTGGTATTATCGTTTACTGTTTTCTTATTTTCCTATTTTCTTTCTTACCATGACCGTACTCATTTTTATCGCTTTTGTTTTCATTAATGACATCTCCAGGGAAGAAACAAGGAAAGCAGACCGTATCTCCTCCAGCTATTTGGTGGACAGTCTGGACCGGACGATCCGGGATATTGAGTTGTCGGTTATGGAAGCGGTGCAGAGTGAGCAGGCTTATAAGTACTATTTTAATAGCCAGAACCAAGTGGGCAAAGAGACCGTGTATAGCATTGCTCAAAGCTTGCGTGAGCTGACGAGTTCCAACCCTTGGATCCAATCCATTTATTTGTATGACAAGAAAAATGAAAGCGTTTTAACCTCAAGCGGCTCCAAGGATGTAGATAGCTTTTCAGACAAGGCGTGGATCGACCGGATCGACTCTGGTTCTCTTACTTCAGGCTGGCAGCCTGTCAGGGAATTCGATGCAGGAGTTAATCAGCGTACGCCTATTCGGGTGTTGACGGTGGATAAGGATATGCCTTTGCCATTTGGCTCTGATGGGGTGCTTGTCATTAATATCAAGATGAGCAGCATCGAGCAGAGCATTGATAGTATGGTTAATGGACAGCTTTCTTTCATGAGCATTCTTGACCATGACGGTCGAGTGGTTTACGATGCACATTCAGATCGTGAAGGTGCTGTAGAAGGCCAAGAGCTGAACACCCTTTCGCTGGAAAGATTGGGTTGGACGATCTCCAGTGGAATCAAGGAAGGGAACTTATATGGTTGGGTCTCGGTGGTTTCCTATGTATGGGTGATTATTGCGGTTGTTACTGTCATTTGTGCAATCGTCTATATTATCTATATCACTCGTCGCAACTATAAACCCATTCAGATTATTATGAATCGGATTGAGGCGCATCAGATTCGAGTGCTGGAGCAATCGGGTTCACGGACCGATGAGATGAAATTGATTGATGGCGTGTTGGAAAACCTAATAAACCATATGATGGATTCGGACAAAAAGAGCAGGGAAAACGTGCTGCTGCAGCGCAGCAAACTTTTTAACGATCTGCTGAATGGGGAGAATCTGGATCATGCGGTAGAGCGATTAAAGGATCTTTCCCCGTTAACTGGCGTGGATACTTCGTCATGCTTCGCTGTTGTGGTTGGCCAAATCAACCGATATGAGAAGGGATTCCAGGAACGGTTTACGAGAGGCGAGCAGAATACACTCAAATTTGCGTTAATGAATGTGCTGCAGGAGCTCTCACGCAATGCGGGTATGCAATGCTGGACCGAATGGGTCAGCTCAGATCAGATTGCGATCCTTTTCCTGTCCACAGATGGTAACCCGGATATGACGGAGCAAATTCGCTTAGTGGCGGAGGAATGCCGATCCTGGGTTGAGCAGAATCTGCGTATATCATTGAGTTTCGGTATCGGACCGATCGCAGAGGGAACCAAGGCCATTCGTGAATCATACGTAGCGGCTGAGACTGTGATGCACCGCAGATTGCTGAGAGATGGTGATGTCGCTCTGGCTGGGTATGGAGAAACCCAGCAGCAGCTGCTTGATACCTATACTTATTTGCAGATGATTGCTGATTTTGTTAAACGCTTTAGGATGTCGAGCAGTCAGTGGCGTGATCAACTGGAGGAGATCTTCGCGGCTTTTGAACGTGATAAGCTGCCAGATGATGAGATTCACTCCTTGATTCAGGCGATGCTACAGATGCTCAGCCGGGAAGTAGCGGTCATGTCCGAACAGCTGCAGGAGAAATTATCGGAGGAAAACATAAACAAGTGGTTGATGCTGATGCATGAAGCGGAGACACTTGAAGGTGTCAAAGACATTCTGTTTGATGACCTGACGGACTTGTTCAGAACTTATGTGTCGGTAACTGAAACCAAGAGCTACAAAGCGATGGTCAATGAAATGAAAAACTATATTGAAGAACAGTTTGCGAATCCTGATCTTTCGCTGAAACATCTGAGCGATCGATTCCAGATTACCGGCAAACATGCGAGTTATTTGTTTAAGACAGAGTTCAATATGAAGTTTGTAGACTTCCTTACAGAATTGCGGATGAAGGAAACGGAGCGTCTTCTGCGGAGTACGGATCTTTCCCTACAGGACATTGCCTTGAAGGTGGGGTATGCCAATGGAATTACCTTGGGACGTGTATTCAAACGGGTTGAGGGTATTACACCGGGAGACTATCGCCGTATGAAACGTGAACATCACGATTCCGAGTCGTAATTCAAAGGCTCATGCTACGCATTATATCGTGCTAAGCACAGGGTGGAATTCATGCAGGTTTTTCTCAGGAGAAGCCATGTAGGAGTCCGCCTTTTTTTGCTGCTAGTGTAAACCTGTATCCCACCTTGGAAGCTTGCGCTTATGCAAGAAACCCTTGATTTACGCCTGTTTTCGGGTCCTTTACGAATATAGTCAGTCTGCGAAAATCGTCGCTCGGGATAAACCATTATCCTTATGTAAGCGTTTCCGAAACGAGTTTATTGCCAGAGCGCGGAAAGATGTGGAATACTCTGGGCAAGCTTTAAACATTCACGCAATGCTAAGGAGATGACAAAATGACAGGAAAAGCAACCAAAGGGAGTCTAAAGAAATGGATGGGATTGGCGCTTACTATGGTAATGGGAGTTTCCTTGCTAGCCGGCTGTTCATCTGCATCGAATCAGGAATCAGAAGGCAGTGCATCAGGCAATGGCGAGCGTGTCACTTTAAAAGTGGAGGTGTTTGACCGCGGGAATAGTCCTTCACCTTATACCATTACGAATAACTATTTGTCCAAACTGATCCAGGAACGGTTCGGCGATCCGAATAACATTGATATACAATTCGTACCGATTCAGCGCTCGGAGGAAGTAACCAAGCTGAATGTCCTAATGGCGAGTAATACGGATGTTCCGGATATTGTATTTGTTTATGACTCAAGTGTATTTTATCGTTACGCCGAACAAGGCGGTCTGACTGATGTGGGAGAGTTGATTGATCAATACGGACCTAACCTGAAAAAATTCCTTGGCGAGGACACCCTTAAGTTTGGTCAATTAGAGGGCCAGCAGTTCGCAGTTCCTGGCAAACGTGCCATCACAGGCAGATATAGCTCTTATATTCGTCAGGATTGGCTGGATAAACTGGGATTGCCAGTACCGAAGACGACGGATGAATTGTATACCACTTTGAAAGCATTTAAAGAGAAGGACCCTGGTGGACTTGGCAGCAAAAACATTCCAATGGGAATGGCACTGGCGCCAGCTCAGTTCGAAACGCTGATCTACTCATTCATCAAGCCGATCAGCGGAGATCTGACTTATGCCCAACGTTATGAATTGCCTCTCCATGAGGGCTTCAAGGATGCCATGAAGTTCATGAACAAGCTGTACAATGAAGGCTTGATCAGCAAGGACTTCAGTTTGGATGAAGATAAGGCCCAACTGGTGAAGGATGTACAGAACGGAAACATTGGCTACTGGTCTGAGGATGTCGACGCTATTTTCTATGCAGATGGCACTCTGGATAACTTGCTTAAAAATACGCAGGGCAGTAAAGTGCTTCCGGTTGATGCGTACACCAACGCAAACGTAGACAACAAACATATCAAATCCCGTTACGGTTCAAACGGCATGTACATCATGATTCCGAAGAGCAGCAAACGTTCGGTGGAAGCAATCAAATATTTGGATTGGATGGCATCAGACAATAACCTGATTGATATTTACAGCGGCGTGGAAGGAGAGAACTACGATCTGGTAGACGGAATTCCTGTTGTCAAAGAGGATGCTTCACAGGAAGCGAAGGATCGTCTGTTCAACGCAGGGGATACAGCTATTATCTCAAATGGTAAAAATATCGGTGATCAGGCTACCAACGAAAAAGCATGGATCATGGGCTTCCCGCAAAATAATCAGGAAATGCTTAAACAGTCGATTGATATTGCTAACACCGATACGGTAGGACCCATCATTTTTGACAAACCGATTCAGGCAGAGATGAAGTACAGCACGGCGCTCAAAGATAAGCTTAATGTCATTATCGTAAAAACAGCAATGGCTAAACCGGAAGAATTCGACGCAGTGTATGAACGGGAAATGAATGATTTCATGTCCCTGGGCGGCACAGAATTGAAGAAGGAACTGGATCAAGCGGTTCAGGAGCTTGCTGCGAAATAATAGTCGGAGATATGAATGTATGAACGTACGAATCCAAAGAGCACAAGCTTGATATCGCATCACTCATGAAGGGACTTGTGCCGTCGGCTGAGGTTAAGGCGGCACAGTGTTTCTTCGTTGTTAGGAGGAGACCGACTTGACCGCATACTTGAAGAGGTATTGGCAATTATACGCGTTGATTTCACTGCCCCTCATCTATTTCGTGGTGTTTCGCTACGGACCGATGTATGGCGTTCAGATCGCATTTAAGGATTTTAATCTGTTTCAAGGTATTAACGGCAGTGAGTGGATCGGTTTTGATGCCTTTCGCGAGGTATTCGGGATGCGAGATTTCTACACCACGTTGCGCAACACCTTTATGCTGAATTTTCTTGATCTGATCGTTTCGTTTCCTGCTCCCATTATATTAGCCATCATGCTCTATGAAATCCGGTTTAAATGGTTTCAAAAAATATCGCAGACGATTCTGTATATCCCTCATTTTATTTCGTGGGTCATTATTGGGGGAATTGTGTACCAGTTATTCGGCAACCAATCCGGTATGGTAAACGGTGTACTTGAAAGTATGGGCTTAAATCCGATTCCATTTTTGACGGAGAAAAACCCGTGGCTCGTGACGTACTTGTTCACAGGTGTCTGGCAAAGTGCAGGCTGGGGAACGATTCTATATCTGGCTGCGCTGACGGGTGTTAATAAGGAACTGTTCGAAGCAGCAGAGATTGATGGAGCGACGCGGCTGAAGAAAATCTGGCATATAACTCTGCCAAGCATCAAGCCTACTATTGTTACTCTGCTCATTCTTAATTTGGGACACATGGTCAGCATCGGATTTGATCGTCCTTATATTATCGGGAACACGGCAGTACGTGAATATTCTGATGTGCTCAGTACCTTTGTATACCGGGTCGGGCTGGAATCGGGACAATATACGCTGGCAACCGTCGTTGGACTGTTCCAGGCAGTCGTGGGACTTATATTTGTACTCGGTTCGAACTATATATCGAAAAAGACAACAGGTGAAGGAATTCTTTAAAAGAACAGAAGGTACGCTTAGCTGCTTTATATGTATACCATCAGTAAAGGAGTTGTGCGCATATGAGTGAACGCACCTCAAACCGGATTTTTGATACCGTTATCATCCTGTTTATTAGCTTGTTCGTCGTGTTCTGTCTCGCTCCGTTTCTGCACACGATTGCCATATCATTAAGCTCCAATCGTGCCATTACATCGGGTGAAGTCACCATTTTTCCTAAGGAGTTCAATTGGGATGCGTATGTTAAGGTGTTCTCCGATCATTCGATGCTGTATTCCTTGGGATATACGACCCTGTTAACGATTGTGACAACGGTGCTATGCATGGTGTTCACAATCGCAGCTGCATACCCATTGACCAAGAAAAAAATGAAGGGCCGCAAGCTTTTCATGTACGTGATCATCATTACGATGTTCTTTAGCGGGGGGATCATTCCTGAGTACTTGCTCATTCGTGACCTGCACTTGCTTAATTCGCCGTGGGCGTTAATTCTGCCAGGTCTGGTCAGTCCGTTTAACCTGATTATCCTGATCTCATTTTTCAATGGTATACCAGAAAGTCTGGAGGAGTCCGCTGAAATTGACGGCAGTTCACATCTGCATACACTGTTGAAAATCATATTACCGCTTTCAATGCCGGTCATGGCAACTTTGGCGTTGTTCTATGCTGTTGGCCGCTGGAATGGCTTTCAGGATTCCCTGATGTACATTAATGATCCTAAGCTGTATCCACTTCAGCTCAAACTGTTCCAAATGGTGCAAAACAACATGGTGAGTGAGCTCACACAGATGGAAGGTGCCAACCGCGCTCCATTAACCCCGGAAAGTCTCAAGGCGGCCACCGTTATTTTTGCAACCGTACCGATTCTGCTCGTCTATCCATGGCTGCAAAAATATTTTGTTAGCGGTGCCATGCTTGGAGCTGTTAAGGGCTGATCATAGGTTTTCTTAAGCCAATCGTGATTAACCAGATGACAAGAATTATTGCGCCGAATATTCCGTTCATCGGCATTTGTTTGGAGGGACTGGACATGTACAGACAACTGGTGGAAAGCAATGACAGAGCAGTGCAAAAAGGGATATCGCGGCAAGTGCTTGATCCGGACAGCCGCTATTATGGAGGAACGATTGACCCCTCTACAGGTATCGCCTGGGTCAACCATACGACCGGAACACCTACGGACATGTGTTACTGGGGAGCTGCACTCGCCAATCCGGATTCGATCTATTATCGGGATGAAGATCTGTTAAATCGTCTGCAGCTTGCATCGGAGTACGTACTCCGTAATCAGCATGCAGACGGCTCCATCTCCCCCGGTTGGACCAATTCCCATTCTCCGCCGGATACCGCATTTCTTGTCGTGGGATATGCCCAGTTATATCAACTTCTTCAGCAGCAAGACTGGGAGCCATTGCAACCTGTGCTGGACAATATGCGCCTGTTTCTGGAACGAACTGCTCCAGTCTTGCTGACTGGAGGCTGTCATACGCCGAATCATCGCTGGGTGCTATGCGCGGCGCTCGGTTTCCTGCATCAATTGTTTGACCTGGAGGAAGCTGTGCAGCGTGCAGAGCAGTGGCTGGCTGAAGGTATGGATATTACGCCTGATGGGGAGTGGACTGAACGAAGCAACGGAATCTACAGCGCGGTTAGCGACATCATGCTGATTCATGCGGCACGCCTGTTGAACCGTCCCGAATTGCTGGACCCGGTGAGACTCAATCTTCGTATGATGGTGTATCTTGTACATCCAACAGGTGAGGTTGTTACAGAATACTCAGGTCGCCAGGATCTGGGGAGCGTGCATGATTTATCACCGTATTACTTGCCGTATGCCATTATGGCTCGGTTGGACGGTGATCCGATCTTTGCCGGCATGGCCGATTGGGCTGGAGAAATGTTAACAGATCCCGGCGTCTGCTCGGTCAATGCGCTCGTTCGGCTGCTGCTGGAGCCTGAGCTTCAGCAGCAGGCTGGTAAGGCACGGGAACAGCTGCCTGAGCGGTACGAGATCATACTGAATGAACGATTTGTGCGGGAGGGCTATTTACAGCGAATGGATTCGGCAGGTCATCATGGACACATCTCGCACAGCCGGTTGCATACGGACTTCGGCGCACCTGTAGCACGTATTCGTTCCGGTAATACAAGTGCGACTGTAATGACGGAGGTGCCTTCATTCTTTGCCCTTCGTCATGGTGCCGTACGTCTGCTGGCCGTTCAGTTGGCCTCCTATTTTAATCCAGGGTATGTGCCGATGCAGCATATGTCTCGATTGCCAGCAGGTTACCGTCTGACGGGCGAACAGAGGAAAGGCTATTACGGCCCGATCCCGGATAGCCAACTGCCTGAGACGGCGGGAACAGCTATCAGTCCGTGGTATTTGTTGCCCCATCAGAGTCGAGATCTCACCCATGAACAGACGTTCCTTGTACAGACGGAAGTATTAAGAACGGAAAATGGCTGGACCCTGAAGCTGGCGGGAGAGCAGCCGGAGCAGCTTATGGTGCAGCTGTCTTTCGTGTTCGGCAGCGAGGGCGAGCTTTCCCAGGGGGAATTGCTTGAGACAGATGAAGGCCATTATCTGTGGAAGAGCGGCACATTGCGTTATTCCTGTGGAGATGACTGGATTGAGCTGACCGGAGGCGAGGTAGGGCATTTGGCAGCAACCGTACGTGAGGCAAAGCTGCCAAATAAGTGTAAGGTTGTACTGGTTAACTTTATGACCCCTTTCCACAAGACAGTTCATATCTCTCTTTCGCCATCCATGGCGTTGAAGCTGTAATTCTGATGAATCTCTCTATAAGGAAGAGTACATGAAGCAAAAAGATGACATTTCATTCGAAAGGGATGAGGGGGTGTCATCTTTTTTTGCGCATTTTTGGCATAAACGACATGAAACTACATATTGAGAAGTGGGCCTTAAGATGTGGTATACTGGAGAGTATGAATGAAAGCAAAGAGGAGGTGCCTTGGAAGATGAAGGGCAAGCTACTGCGGGCTGAGGGACACCTTGCCAATGTAATACCGATTCACTTGGATGCTTCTTTCTTTTTTGAGAGAGCTGTCCGCTCGCTGGACCGTAATCACGTCGACAAGGCATTAAAATATTTTCGTAAAGCTGTTGAATATGAACCGGAAAATCCGGTGAATCATTGTAATATGGCGGGTATATTATCAGAGAAGGGGGATTACGAGGCTTCCAATGCCGTTCTTGCGCATGTGCTCGACGTGGTAGATCCGTCCATGACGGAATGTTACTTCTACATGGCGAACAATTATGCGAATATGGATCGGTTTGAAGAAGCTGAGCAAGCGCTTGTTACGTATTTGGAGGAGGATACCCAAGGTCAGTTTATGACGGAAGCGGAAGAGATGATGGAGCTTCTGTACTACGAGCTGGATCGACCAGCCAAACTGAACCGGATCAAATCACGTAAAGGTGTCGTTGAGCACGATCAGGCGCGGGAATTGTTGGAACAAGGGAAGTTTGCACAGGCGGCTGAGCTGCTGGAAGGCATGTCACCCGATTATCCTGATTATTTGGCTGCTCGCAACAACTTGGCGCTTGCCTATTATTATATGGGGCTGTTTCCCAAAGCGAAAGAGACGATTGCCGAGGTACTGGAGCAGGAGCCTGGTAATTTGCACGCACTGTGTAATCTGGCGATCTTTCACCAGAACGAGAATCGAGCCGACCAAGTGCTGCTTCTGATCAAAAAATTGCGTGTCATCGTGCCTTTCCAGCACGAACAGGTCTACAAACTGGCTACCACGATGGGTATCCTGGGTCAACATGATACGGCTTATGTACATTTCCGTCGCCTGTTGAAGGATGAAGAAACCGCTGCGGACCCAGCTCTCGCACATTATGCGGCAGTCGCAGCTTATAATACCGAACGTTACGATTCCGCTGAACGTCTGTGGCGTCATGTAGGCAAGCTGGATCCAGGTTCGGAAGTATCCCGGTACTATCTGTCGGGTCTTGAGGCTGTGAGACAGGGAGAGAAAGATCCGGAGAAACTCAGTTATCACTATCATCTGCCATTTGACGAGCAATTCAGACAATGGGAGAACTATGGCAACGGCATACCTGAAGAGATGAAAAATGATCCCTTGATCCGTTCCTCTTTCTTCTGGGCGTTGCGACATGGGGATCGGGCAACTAAGCTCCAGGTCATTCATGCTCTTGGCATGATTGGTGATTACGAGGTGCAGCAGGCGCTGCAATCCTTTATCGAGGAACCTGGTGAAGATCAGGATCTGGTGGAAGCCGCTCGTTCCGTATTAAACGGTCTTGGTTCAGAAGGAACTAAGCAGGATAATTCTCCTGTTTTACGACCGCTAACTGCGTTGAGCAAACGCACTATTCCGAAGATCGAGTCGATGACGGAACAAACGGAGACGAAAGCTTCTTCGCATTGGCAGGCGGTCGTGGACCGTGCGTTACAGATGTCTGAAGCCAAAGCCGAATTGCAGCAAGAAATGGAGCGGTTGTGGACCGACTATGTATCTCGCGTACACCTGGAGGTGCCTGGCACGAAGCAAATTGAAGGCTTGGCTGCAGGATTGGAATATCTGGCTGCTAAAATTCATAGTCGTCCAGTGACCTACCAAAGCATAGCCGACCGGTATGGCATATCAGCTGCCACAGTCAGCAAATATGCACGGCAAATCAATAAAGTGTGCAATTCCAACCCACCGGTCCAGTAAATGTTCCTTGAAATTCTCGCTTTGGGATAGACTTCATTGCGTGAAGGATACATAAGCCTGGAAAACGGGTAAACTTAACGAATAGGTCTCGACATGCCTGTAGGATATCATCATAGCAAGTTAATCGCCACTCAACACACTCTCAACCTTATTAAGGAGGCTGTATCTATATGTCTAAATACAGAACGATTGTGATCGGAACCGGACCTGCGGGTCTGACAGCAGCGATATATCTGGCTCGTGCTAATCTTAACCCACTGGTTATCGAAGGTCTTCAGCCGGGTGGTCAATTGACGACGACAACGGAAGTTGAGAATTTCCCTGGTTTTCCGCAAGGCATTATGGGTCCGGAACTGATGGACAATATGCGCAAGCAAGCGGAGCGTTTTGGAGCTGAGTTCAAAAATGGTTGGGTGGAAGAAGTAGATTTCAGTAAACCGCCCTTCAAGGTTAAAGTTGGAGGCATCGGTGAACTGGAAGCCGAATCAATCATTATCTCTACCGGTGCATCGGCCCGTTATCTCGGTATTCCCGGAGAGCAGGAGAATGTGGGACGTGGGGTAAGTACATGTGCCACCTGTGACGGATTCTTTTTCCGTGGTAAAAAGATCGTCGTTGTTGGCGGTGGAGACTCCGCTATGGAGGAAGCCAGCTTCCTGACCCGTTTTGCAACAGACGTTACCTTGGTTCACCGCCGGGACGAATTACGTGCATCGAAAATTATGCAGGATCGGGCTCGCAGCAACGAGAAGGTGAAATGGGCTTTGAACCGTACACCGCTCGAAGTTGTGCCTGAGGCTCTTGGTGTTAAAGGGCTTAAGGTACGTAATAACGAGACTGGACAGGAAGAATTGCTTGAAGCCGATGGCGTATTCATTGCCATTGGACATACACCGAATACGGGTTTCCTGAGCAACCAGATTACTTTGGATGAACACGGCTATGTTGTCGTTAAACCGGGTACAACCGAGACCAACATTCCGGGTGTGTTCGCCTGTGGTGATGTTCAGGATACGAAGTATCGTCAGGCCATTACAGCAGCAGGTTCAGGGTGTATGGCCGCAATGGACTGCGAGAAATTCCTTGAAGGCAGTATTGTGCATGACTGGAGCGAAACACTGGATAAGTAAGCATGAAAAGGGTATGGTTTGGCATAAATTAAGTAGAAGAGACAACGGGAAGTCTCATAATGTGAGAAGCCGGAAGGCTTCTCTTTTTTTGAAACCAAAGTGGGCATGAGATCGTATACATAATGGGCATATTAGCTGTGAGGTGAAGACTTTGGGGGAAATGATAAAAGATTGGTTACAGAATGCAACAGTGCGGCGATTTTTGATCCTGCTGTTGTTTTGTTTGGTTCTATTCAGCATGGGGAGTATGCTGCACATGATTTTGCTGTTATTCCTGGTGACGTATGTCATGAACAGGTTGCAGCATTTTATCACAGAGAAGTTAAATCGTTTATTTCCGGTTAACTATAAAGTTGTAGTCATCCTGCTCTATCTTATCGTTATTGCAGCCATTGTACTGGGCATCTCCAAGTATTCACCACGAATTGTGGATCAGGTCGTTCAGTTAACGAATGAGATCATGAAATTTCTTGATACCGCTGACGGAGATAATTTTGCTTCCAAAATTGCCGGTTATCTTCAATCGTTCGATATCAAAAACTATACCAACGATGCATTGAAGTATATTTTTGCGTTAAGCAAATGGTTGGAGTTCATTCTGTTGGTTATCATCCTGAGTCTGTTCTTCTTGTTGCAGAAGCGGGAGATTTCCAAGTTTACCTCCAAGTTCAAAACAAGCAAAATCGGCTGGTTCTATAATGAAGTGGCCTATCTCGGAGATAAGTTTGTATCTTCTTTTGGTAAAGTAATCGAGGCACAATTGATGATTGCTGTGTTTAATACGGCTTTGACGATCCTAGGATTATGGATACTTGGTTTCCCGTACTTGTTCGCCTTGACCATTCTGGTGTTTATGCTGAGTCTGGTACCCGTTGCGGGGGTTATCATCTCACTAGTTCCGCTGTGTCTGATCGGTTATCAACTGGGAGGATTACAGCTCAGCGTGATCGTGATTATTATGATCATCATTATTCATGCTTTGGAGACGTACTTCCTGAATCCGAAGCTGATGGCGCACAAAACCAAATTGCCGATGTTCTACACGTTTATCGTACTGATTCTGTCTCAACATTTCCTGGGGATCTGGGGGCTTATCATCGGTATACCGATCTTTGTCTTCCTGCTCGATATTCTGGACGTCAACAAGATGGAAAAAACGGAAGAGCCCGTACGTGTGGAAACGAAGCTGTGACCAGTAGCTGAATAGCTGCTGAAGGTATAGGTTGAGGTAATGTTCATAAAAGTAGAGAAACGCCTCCTGTTATGGGAAGGCGTTTTTTGCGCCGTTAGGCTAAGGGTTGCAACAACTGAACCACGAGTGAACTTATCTTGAATCACGTCTGGTCTATAAGATATTTCCATCTTACCGAACTGTCTGAGACGTGATTAGTAAGGATTGTCATGAAATTCAGATGACAATTGTCATCTTTTACGCATGGAACGAGTGGATATGCAATATCATGAGTTGAGGCTTCCTCCTCTATGGAGGAAGGAATGAAGCCTGCGTTTTTAATAGAGACAAATGAGGTTGTATACGTATTCAAAAATAGCCTGTGATGTTGTTCACAATAGCGAGGAAGCTAATCACAGCAAAGGTCTTATCGTCTTGACCCAGGCGTATCCTTCAATTATAGTTGGTACGTAGGATTAAACTATTATAGATAGATAAAGGTGGCTTGTAGCATGTCTGAGAAAATCTACGTTGGGGTCGATCTCGGCGGAACAGCAATCAAGGTCGGTATATGTGATGAACACGGTCAGCTTATGCATACGTATGAAGGACCGACTGAAGTGGATAAGGGCGTTGACACGGTCATTGCCAACATCGAGAAGTATGTCCGTCATATCGTTGCCGAATCGCCTTACAGCTGGGAACAGCTTGAAGGTGTGGGAGCAGGAGTGGCTGGGTTCACCAATGTACGCGAGGGAATTATCGTTCTTGCCCCTAACATTGGATTTCGGAATGTAGCCATTCGTTCGATTTTGGAAGAACGTTTGGGCAAGCCAGTCAAAATAGATAACGATGCAAACGTGGCTGCACTGGGTGAAGCTTGGGCAGGTGCTGGCAAGGGCGTGGACAACTGTGTATGTTATACGCTTGGTACAGGCGTTGGTGGCGGACTGATCTTGAACGGCAAGATCTATCAAGGTTTCTCTGGTATGGCTGGTGAGCTTGGTCATGTCAGTGTTGTTCCTGATCTGGAAGCCATTCAGTGCGGATGCGGCAAAATGGGATGCGTGGAAACTGTATCTTCAGCAACCGGAATTATTCGTATGGCCAAAGACGCTGTAGAGCGTGGAGATCATACATCACTGGCACTCGTGGACAAGATTGCAGCTAAAGAAGTATTTGATGCAGCTAAGGAGGGCGATGAAGTTGCTCTTCGTATCGTCAATCGTGCAGCGTTCTATCTGGGTAAATCAATGGCGGCTGTAGCGGCTGTGATTAACCCTGAGATGTTCATTATCGGTGGCGGTGTATCCAAAGCGGGTAATATTTTGTTTGATGAAGTACGGACTGTATTTGCGAAACTGACACCTGAACCGCTGCAAGAAGGGGTTAAGATTCTTGAAGCAACGCTTGGCAATAATGCAGGTATTGTTGGCGCGGCAGGTCTTCTCTTGCGTTCCTAGTAACCTCGTAACAGTATAATCCGACAGCAATATGATAAGGAGGGGACATTTATGCTTGAAGGTGAAGTTTCACCGGGCACAGGCGCCACGCTCATTATCATTACGGGCATGTCCGGAGCAGGCAAGACGATTGCAGTACAAAGCCTGGAGGATCTTGGTTTCTTCTGTGTGGATAATCTTCCACCGGTATTGATTCCAAAATTTGCGGAGTTGATTGAGCAATCGAACGGCAAAATTGGCAAGGTCGCACTGGTTATCGACCTTCGCGGTCGTGAATTCTTTACGGCTTTGTCCGAGTCACTGAACTATATTAAAGATCATTTTACCATTCATTGTGAAATATTATTCCTGGACGCGACAGACTCTGTATTAGTCCAGCGCTATAAGGAGAGCAGGCGCAGACATCCACTGGCTCCTGAGGGCATGCCGCTGGACGGCATCCGGCTGGAACGTAAGATGCTGGAGGAACTCAAAAATTCCGCTACTCAGGTATTGAATACCAGTACGATGAAGCCTGCTCAACTAAAAGAGCGCATCATATCCCGCTTTTCTCATCTGGAAAGCCATATGCTGTCGGTAAATATTACGTCGTTTGGGTTCAAATACGGTATTCCTATCGATGCGGATCTGGTGTTTGATGTTCGTTTCTTGCCAAATCCGCATTATATTGAACATTTACGTCCGAATACCGGACAGAATAGTGATGTATATGAATATGTTATGAAATGGCCGGAGACGCAGGCGTTTCTGACCAAGCTGCTGGATATGCTGCATTTTCTGATTCCGCAATACCGGAAGGAAGGCAAAAGCCAGGTTATTATTGGAATCGGCTGTACCGGAGGCAAGCATCGTTCGGTAGCAATATCGGAATATTTGGGCAAAATGTTGGGAAGCAGCGAAACTGAGGCTGTTACCGTGAGCCATCGCGACGCCGACCGGGACCGTCATTGAAGAGGGTGAAGGGATGAAAGAAGCCGGACCACGAAGAGAACGTCCGAGAATTGTAGTCATGGGCGGCGGAACCGGATTATCCGTGATGCTGCGCGGTTTGAAGGAAAAGCCGCTAGACATCACGGCCATCGTGACGGTGGCGGATGACGGAGGAAGTTCGGGCATCCTGCGTAATGAGTTGCAAATGCCGCCTCCGGGCGACATTCGTAACGTACTCACGGCGCTAGCAGATGTAGAACCGTTGTTGTCGGATATGCTGAACTATCGCTTCAATACAGGCGCGGGGCTTGCAGGCCACAGCCTGGGTAACTTGATTTTGGCTGCAATGACGGATATATCGGGCGACTTTGTGACCGCTGTGCGGGAACTTAGCCGCGTGTTTGCCGTTCGGGGTGAGGTATTACCCGCAGCCGGGCAGGCCGTTATACTGCATGCAGAGATGGAGGACGGATCGATTGTTACGGGCGAGTCCAAGATCCCTGAAGCTGGATTACGGATCAAACGCGTTTTCCTTGAACCGGATCACGTGGAGCCGTTGCCAGAGGCTGTTGAGGCTATTCGTCAGGCAGACGCCATCCTGATTGGACCAGGTAGTCTCTACACGAGCATTCTGCCCAATCTGCTTGTACCTAAGCTGGCTGAAGCTGTCGTTGAAGCTGACGCAGTAAAAATGTTTATTTGTAATGTGATGACACAGCCAGGAGAGACGGATAATTACACGGTGAGTGACCACCTCAAGGCGGTACATGAACATGTAGGACAACAAATTTTCGACTATGTCATTGTAAATAATGGTGATATTCCGCTGCAAGTGCAGAATAAGTATGCGGAAAAAGGAGCTAAACCAGTTGTGCTGGATATGAATGTGCTGAAGAGTGCCGGCTATCAAGTGGTTGCGGATACGTTGGTCCTATTCCGGACTTATCTGCGTCATGATGCCGACAAGCTGAGCCATCACATCTATCAACTTGTACAAAATTGGATGTTACGGAAGAGGTGAAGTCCCATGTCGTTTGCAGCACAGACCAAAAAAGAACTAACGATGATCGAAAGCGAACCGTGCTGCGAAAAGGCGGAACTTTCAGCCCTCATCCGTATGCTTGGTGCGGTGCAGTTATCGAATAAAAAAGTCATCTTGGATATTTCGACGGAGAATGCCGCCATTGCAAGACGGGCATACTCTCTGCTTAAAAAGCATTTTCAAGTGCATACGGAATTGCTTGTCCGCAAAAAAATGCGGCTGAAAAAGAACAATGTATATATTGTTCGGATTCCAACCATGGTACAGGTGATTTTAAAAGATCTGTACATTGTTTCCGAAGGATTTCTGTTTACTCCAGGGATCAGTGGAGAGCTGTTCAAAAATAACTGCTGTAAACGTGCTTATCTTCGAGGAGCATTTATGGCAGGAGGCTCGGTCAACAATCCCGAAGGTTCGTCCTACCACCTGGAGATTGCGTCCATGTATGAGGAACACTGTCAGGCCCTGGTGGACCTGGCGAATGAATTTCATCTCAATGCCCGGTGTATAGAACGCAAAAAAGGATTCATCCTATACATTAAGGAAGGCGAGAAAATCATTGAACTGCTCAGTATCATTGGTGCACATCAGGCCCTTTTCAAGTTCGAGGATGTGCGTATCATGCGAGATATGCGTAATTCCGTCAACCGAATCGTCAATTGTGAGACGGCGAACCTGAACAAAACGATTGGAGCAGCCGTCAGACAGATCGATAACATCAGATTGTTGCAAAAGGAAGTTGGTCTGGAGTCGTTGCCCGAAAAGCTTCGTGAAGTGGCTGAAGTCAGACTTGCCCATCCGGATATCAACTTGAAGGAAGTAGGCGAACTGCTTAAGGGTACAGTAAGTAAGTCCGGGGTGAATCACCGGCTTCGCAAGATTGATGAGTTGGCAGAGAAGGTTCGTACCGAGCGTTATGGTTAAATGAAGGGTAGGGCTGCTAGCAAAACTGATTGCTTTGGTTTTCGCCTAAAGGTCAACTTAAAGTCAGCCTGTAAAGATCTTGGAGAGCTGCTCAGGTGTAATGAGGTGATGTAAAAAGGCTAAAATGGGTCATAATAATGACATCCAATCACCCTGAGTTTTTTCTTCTAGTGTCCTGCTCTGGTTATATGGTATAATGTTATAAATATAATTGTGTATTTAATGTCCAGATTTCATAATAGGGGGTAAGTTTCCATGACAAAGCACCCGGTAGTTGTCCGTTTGAAAACGGGTCTCCATGCCAGACCTGCGGCACTGTTCGTTCAAGAAGCGAATAAGTACTCATCTGAAGTGTTCGTCGAGAAGGACGACAAAAAAGTAAATGCAAAAAGTATCATGGGGATCATGAGCCTTGCAATCAGTACTGGTACGGAAATCCAGATTAGTGCAGAAGGCGCGGACGCCGAACAGGCTGTAAACGCTTTAGTTAGTCTGGTAAGCAAGGAAGAGCTTGAGAACCAATAAGATATGATTTGAACTCAATGAAGAAGTCCCGAAAGGGGCTTTTTTGCGTTTTATGACTGTCAAGTGCAACATTATGGAATTAAGCCCGTCTGTTAGGTATCAAATCGATTTGAGTTTGTGATGTTAAAACTTAAGGAGGCTAACGTAATGGGTAAATTATGGATGAAACCGCTGGGCGCGGTGATGGTCGCAGGTACATTGCTAGTAGGAGGTACTGCTTGGGTGGCACCTAGTAACTATGCATATGCTGCTGAGGTACAGGGGGTACAGCAAAACGTGATTAACGTTGTGGGTACAGGTGAGATTCAGGTGAAGCCTGACATCGCTTATCTTTCCATTGGAGTGAACAGTACGGCAGATACCGCAGCCTCTGCGCAAAAAGCGAATGCAGCGAAAATTCAAAAGGTTAGCAATCTGCTGAAAAGTACGTGGAAAATCAGTGCGGATGATATTCAAACCAGCCAGTTCTACGTACAGCCTGACTACACGTATAGTGAAAAAGACGGACAGAAGATCAAAGGGTACACAGCTCATCACACATTGACTGTAACTTACCGAGAGATGGACAAGATTGGTGAACTCCTGGATGCTGCTTCCCAAGCTGGTGCCAACAATATTGAAAATGTACGTTTTACGGTAGAAAAACCGGAGAGCTTTGAAGCTCAAGTGATTGAAAAAGCTGTTGCCAATGCTGATGTAAAAGCTGGAGCTATTGCAAAAGCGGTTAAACGTCAACTGGGTGCTGTTCTCTCCGTGAGCCAAGGTGACGCCAATGTACCTGTGTTCTATGCAAGTGAGGCTCTGATGTCTAAAGCGACAGCTGATTCTGCTGGTAGCACAGAAATTGAAACAGGACAGGTTAAAGTAAGCACAACGCTGAATATTACTTATGAAATGAAATAAGTGAAGTAAAGTAAATAAAGGCTGGATGTCCGTTAAAAAATATGCTTGAGCGGGCGAAAGGCAATAATGACAAAGACGTTGTCCATCGGACAGCGTCTTTTTTGTTATAAAGGCGCACTTTGATGAAGTTTGGAAAGAAGAAGTGAAATATGACGAAATGAATTGCTGGTTTTTGGTATCTTTTTTGTCCATTTGTTCGTAACAAAACCTTCATTATAGGCATCTGGATCGAACAACATTGTAACTGGAGCTGTAAACCTTTCCGCAATTGGGTTAATTATAATAAAGAGGTGAGCGTATGAGGCATACGATCAAATCAGGATACATACGCAATGACACTCAAATTTGAATTCGAGAGAGGAGTTTTATATATGACATCATGGAAAAAATGGACTAGTGCACTACTGGCGGCAGGAATTATTGTGGGGAGCGGGGCTGTATGGCAGGATAGTTCTGTACAGGCAGCTTCAGTATCCACTAAAGTGACAACACCTACTGAGGTAACTCTGAAGTCGGGAGGCAAAACTCTTACTCAAAAAGGCCTCCTTCAAGGTGGCTCCACTTGGGTATCGCTTACCGCAGTGAAAGATGTTGCAGGTGGAAGCTTGAAATATGATGCAAAGGCTAAGGAGTACTCCTTAACGGCAGCTAATAATACGATGACCATCAGCCTGATTGATGGGGCACCGAGTGTTAGAATTAATAACTACTATCCACAAGTGGAAGCGAAGCTGATCAATGGCCGATTGTATATTCCGTTTTCTGCAATGAGAGATTATTTGGGTGTTCAGGGCAACTGGGATGGCAAAGCCAAGACACTGACGCTGAGCAAAGTGAAGCAAAATAGCGTGACAGTCAAAGCGGCAACAGTGAAAGTCAGCATCAAGAACGCTGAAGTCGATATTCAATATCCTCAGGTTAGCGGACTGGCTAACGATAAAGCAGAAGCAGCTATCAACAAGGTGCTGAAAGATGAAGTCGATGCTTTTGTAGCAGATTTCAAAAAACAAACTAAGGAATTTGGTGACGCAGCAGCGAACCGTCCATATGCATTTGAGAGTTCTTATGTCGTGACATACAACGAAAATGGTGTGCTTGGACTCATTACGCAAAGTTATCAGGACTATGCAGGCGCACATGGCATGACGTTCCGTTCAGGTCATACCTTTGCTCTGGATTCCGGCAAGGAATTGAGTCTGGATGATGTAATTCAAAATAACAAAACCGTGCGTCAGACAGTAAGCAAAAAAGTTGGAGATCAGCTTAAAGCTAGCGGTGGTTACCTTGAAGGCTATAAAGGTCTGAATAAAGATCAGGATTTCTATGTAACACCAACAGGTGTAGTTGTATTCTTCCAGTTGTATGAGTATACAGCTTATGCGGAGGGTTTCCCGGAATTCCCGTTCACATACAAAGAGTTGCTTCCTAAAGGCACAGAGCCGTTCAGTGGCTTAACAGCAGACAAGTAAAGTATTAGATTTTCTATGAAAGTTAAGTGAATCGATTGAATTTGTATCATGCACTTTTAAATTATCTTCAAAAAAAGGACGCCCTCGTCATATTGACGAGAGCGTCCTTTTTTCATATAGCCAACTCAACTGGGCGTTGCCGTTTGAGTTGGCTATATGGTATATCCGTTTAATTCGCGATTCGCCTCGGCTTTAGATGCCTTGGGAACCTACGTTTTCAATAACTTTATCAATGATACCGTAATCGGCAGCTTCAGCAGCACTCATAAAGTAGTCACGATCTGTATCTTTCTCGATACGCTCCAGCGGTTGGCCTGAGCGCTCAGCGATGATGCGGTTCAAAGTATCACGCATTTTCAGGATGCGGCGGGCACGAATTTCGATGTCCGAAGCTTGACCTTGCGCACCACCAAGTGGTTGGTGAATCATGATTTCGCTGTTAGGCAATGCAAAACGTTTACCTTTGGCACCTGCGTTCAACAGGAATGCACCCATCGAAGCCGCCATACCTACACAGATGGTAGATACATCCGGTTTGATGAATTGCATAGTATCGTAAATCGCCATACCGGCTGTAATGGATCCGCCTGGGCTATTGATGTATAAGTGAATGTCTTTCTCCGGATCTTCCGCAGTAAGGAACAACATCTGTGCCATGATGGAATTCGCCACAACGTCATTTACATCACTGCCAAGGAAGATGATACGATCCTTCAGCAATCTGGAATAGATGTCATAGGCGCGCTCACCGCGGTTGCTCTGTTCAACGACCATTGGAATATAACTCACGTGAAAAACCTCCTCAGAAATGTAAATGTTAATTGGTGTTATATATAAACTGTTACCGTATTACCCACATCATAAACAATTCCAAACAAAAAGTCAAAGAAAGTCAAACTAAGTTTGAAAAAAAAGAAACCTATTCGGTTTCATTGGTTAAGAGTGTTATGAGCTACTAATTAAGAATGGCGCGCCCGCCAAGAATCGAACTTGGATCTCAGGCTTCGGAGGCCTACGTCATATCCATTGGACCACGGGCGCACATTGATTATTGCTGCAAACATAGTTGCATAAAAGCAGTTTTGAAATAGAAGCTTCAAATATGTGACAGCAATAATGATTATAGCTCATGAGTAATTTAATTGCAAGCTGATGTTCGCTGTTTTGGTTTGGATTACCCTGAAATTGATCATGATGAAAATAAGTGGATAAAGAGCGCAAATAGGTAAATGCTAAAAGAGGTTTTGGACATGCCATATGAAAAACCATAGCAAGCAATATGTAGATGAGAATTTTACTTTGCTTCTATATATGGTGTCGAACAGGTTGTTCTCGATCATAGTAGATTGACATTGTGAAAATAGGCGCGTACAAACGCCTGAAACGTGTCGAATTAACGCTTCGAAACACTTGCATGTCACGTCAGTTTTAGGTAGAATAGACGTGGGACTTAAAAAGTTAACCCGGGACGTTTTGGGGCCATGAAAGAAAGCTTGGAACGAGAAGCTTGCGGGAGTGGAAAGCATGCGAACGATTTTAGAAGTGCAAAAGCAGCTTCTGCCTGATCTCATGGATGTCTTGAAGAAGAGGTATACGATTCTGCACCAGATCATGTTATCGGATGTGATCGGACGAAGAACGTTAGCTAATTCCATGCAGATGACCGAGCGGGTTCTGAGGGCTGAGACCGATTTGTTAAAGGCTCAGGGACTTATTGAAATTGACAGTGCAGGCATGAAGATCAGTGAGGCAGGGCATGAATTGCTGCAGCAGTTGGAACCCGTCGCCAAAGAGCTGTTCGGATTATCCGAACTGGAAGAGCGCATCAAGCAAGCCTACGGTCTGCAAAAGGTAGTTGTGGTTCCTGGTGATTCGGACATTTCTCCATTTGCCAAACGGGAACTGGGTAGAGCCGGAGCGAAGGCTCTGGGTAATATTATGACTGATAACGATGTTGTCGCCGTAACTGGCGGTTCAACAACGGCTGGAGTCGCAGAGCAACTGACTCCGCCAACATCGCTGAAAGGTGTCTGGTTTGTACCGGCACGCGGTGGGCTGGGAGAAAGCCTCGAAATTCAGGCCAATACAATTGCATCCACGATGGCAAAACGGGTAGGGGCCCAATACAAACTCCTGCATGTACCGGATTTGCTTAGTGATCATGCCTACGAATCACTAATCCAGGACCCAAGTGTTCAGGAGATTCTGCAGCTGATTCGAAAATCGCGGATCGTCATTCATGGAATCGGTGATGCCGTAGAGATGGCACGGCGCCGTAAACTTGCGACAGAGATCATAGATGAACTTCAGGCGCAAGGGGCCGTATCTGAATCCTTCGGTTATTACTTTAATGATCAGGGTGAGGTGGTACACACCATGCTTACGCTGGGCATGCGACTCCAGGATATTGAACGAACCGATGTCGTGATCGGAATTGCAGGTGGCAAAAGCAAAGCTGCTGCTATTCACTCCGTGCTGCGATTTGGCCAGGAAGATATTCTGATTATTGACGAGGCTGCTGCCGAAGTCATCGTTGCCGAAATGGAATAAGAGTTTACTTTTCACCACAACCATTGTTGTCTTGACGGACTTCACGGTCTGTCTTGAATATATAAGTTTCATAAAAAAAATTAATCAAAACTTGGGAGGAACTTACTCATGATTAAAGTAGGTATTAACGGTTTTGGACGTATTGGACGCTTGGCATTCCGCCGTATTCAAAATGTAGAGGGCATTGAAGTAGTAGCAATCAACGACTTGACTGATGCTAAAATGCTGGCTCATTTGCTCAAATATGATACAACTCAAGGTCGCTTCGATGGCGATGTTGAAGTACACGATGGCTTCTTCAAAGTGAACGGTAAAGAAGTTAAAGTATTGGCTAACCGTAACCCAGAAGAACTTCCTTGGGGCGACCTGGGCGTAGATATCGTTCTGGAATGTACTGGTTTCTTCACAACTAAAGAAGCAGCTGAGAAACACCTGAAAGGTGGAGCTAAGAAAGTTGTTATCTCCGCACCAGCTACTGGCGACATGAAAACCATCGTTTACAACGTAAACCATGAAATCCTCGACGGTACTGAAACTGTAATCTCCGGCGCATCTTGCACAACAAACTGCCTGGCACCTATGGCAAAAACACTGCAAGACAAATTCGGAATCGTTCAAGGTTTGATGACTACAATTCACGCTTACACTGGCGACCAAAACACTTTGGATGCTCCACACCCTAAAGGTGACTTCCGTCGTGCTCGCGCAGCAGCTGAAAACATCATCCCTAACACAACTGGTGCTGCTAAAGCAATCGGTCTGGTTATTCCAGAACTGCAAGGTATCCTCGACGGTGCAGCTCAACGTGTGCCAGTAGCTACTGGTTCCCTGACTGAGCTCGTAACTGTTTTGAACAAAAAAGTAACTGCTGAAGAAGTTAACGCAGCTATGAAAGAAGCTTCCGATCCACAAACTTTCGGATACACTGAAGACGAAATCGTATCTTCCGATATCCAAGGTATCACTTTCGGTTCCCTGTTTGATGCAACTCAAACTAAAGTTCTGACTGTTGGCGACCAACAATTGGTTAAAACTGTAGCTTGGTATGACAATGAAATGTCCTACACTGCTCAACTGGTTCGCACTTTGGAGCACTTTGCAAAAATGATTAAGTAATATCTGCAATAACATAGAGCGGAAACAGATGCTATTGTTTCCGCTCTTTATATATCAACATTTTGCAAATTTCTCAAAAACACCAGGATTGACAAGGGATTTCAGCTCTTGATTGGTCCACCAAATACATGGGTGCGGAGGAAATACAGATGAACAAAAAAAGTGTACGCGATATCGAATTGACAGGAAAACGGGCTTTTGTCCGTGTAGATTTTAATGTGCCGCTCGAAGATGGTAAAATTACAGATGACAAACGTATTCGTGCCACGCTTCCTACGATCAACTACTTGATCGAAAAAGGCGCTAAAGTTATTTTGGCAAGCCACATGGGCCGTCCAAAAGGCGAAGTGGTTGAATCCATGCGTTTGACTCCAGCTGCTGAGCGTTTGTCCGAATTGCTCGGTAAAAAAGTCGTTAAAGCGGATGATTCCGTTGGCGAAACAGTAAAAGCTCAAATCGCTGAACTGAACAATGGCGACGTATTGTTGCTTGAGAACGTTCGTTTCCACGCAGGCGAAGAGAAAAACGATCCTGAATTGGCAAAACAATTTGCTGAACTGGCTGACGTATTCGTTAACGATGCATTCGGCGCAGCTCACAGAGCACACGCTTCGACAGAAGGTATCGCTCATTTGTTGCCAGCAGTATCCGGTCTATTGATGGAGAAAGAACTTGAAGTGTTGGGCAAAGCAATCTCCAACCCTGAGCGTCCTTTCACAGCAATCATCGGTGGTTCCAAAGTTAAAGACAAAATCGATGTGATCGACAACCTGTTGAACATTGCAGACAACGTAATCATCGGTGGCGGCCTGACTTACACGTTCTTCAAAGCACAAGGACATGAAATCGGACAATCTCTGTTGGATGATTCCAAACTGGACGTTGCTCTTGGTTTCATTGAAAAAGCGAAAAAATTGGGCAAAAACTTCTACCTGCCGGTAGATATCGTTGTATCTGACGACTTCAGTGCAAGTGCAAACACACAAATCGTTGGTATCGACGGCATCCCTGCAGACTGGGAAGGCGTGGACATCGGACCGAAAACTCGTGCAATCTATGCTGAAGTGATCAAAAACTCCAAGCTGGTTGTATGGAACGGACCAATGGGCGTATTCGAAATTGAGCCTTTCTCTAACGGTACACGTGAGGTTGCTGAAGCTTGTGCAGAGACAGAAGCATACACCATCATTGGTGGTGGTGACTCCGCAGCAGCAGCTGAGAAGTTCAAATTGGCTGACAAAATGGACCACATCTCTACAGGTGGCGGTGCATCGCTCGAGTTCATGGAAGGCAAAGTGCTTCCTGGCGTAGTTGCATTGAACGACAAGTAAGCTTTAAGCTATAGCATGAAGGAGTTGAAAACCATGAGAACACCGATTATCGCAGGTAACTGGAAAATGTTCAAAACGGTTTCCGAATCCAATGACTTCATTCAGGAAGTTAAAGGAAAAGCGGAAGTTGAAGGCGTAGAGACTGTTATTTGCGCACCGTTTACGAATCTGCCATCCCTGGTAGAAGCCGTTAAAGGCACAAACATCAAAATTGGTGCACAAAATCTTCATTTTGAAGACAACGGTGCATTCACAGGTGAAATCAGCGGCGTGATGCTGAAAGACCTGGGTGTGGATTACGTCATTATTGGTCACTCGGAGCGCCGTCAATATTTTGCGGAAACCGATGAGACTGTCAATAAAAAGTTGCATGCAGCATTCCGTCACGGATTGACTCCAATCTTTTGTCTTGGTGAGACGCTTGAAGAGCGCGAAGCTGATCAAACGAAAGACGTGTGCAAAGTGCAAACGGAAGCTGCTTTTGCAGGTCTGTCCGCAGATCAGGCAGCACAAGTGGTTATCGCTTATGAGCCAATCTGGGCGATTGGTACAGGCAAATCCTCCACTTCCCAAGATGCGAATGAAGTTATTGCTTACATTCGTACGCTGGTGAAGGATCTGTACGACCAAAAGGTAGCAGATGCAGTTCGTATTCAATACGGCGGCAGTGTTAAACCTGAGAACGTAACAGAATACCTCGGACAAAGCGACATCGACGGCGCGCTTGTTGGCGGTGCCAGCTTGCAGCCGGCTTCGTTCATCGCGCTTGTTGAGGGGGCGAAGTAATGACAGCTCCAAAACCTGTAGCACTGATCATTATGGACGGCTTTGGTCTTCGTAACACGGTGGAAGGCAACGCGGTAGCGCAAGCCAAGAAACCGAACTATGACCGTTTTATGAGCCAATTCCCACACACAACTCTCACTGCTTGCGGTGAAGCGGTAGGTTTGCCTGAAGGGCAAATGGGGAACTCCGAGGTAGGTCACCTGAATATTGGTGCCGGCCGGATCGTATACCAGGATTTGACTCGTATCTCCAAATCGATTCGTGACGGTGAATTTTACGACAATGAGACACTCGTTAAAGCTGTTCGCGAAGCGAAACAAAGCGGTAAAAAGCTTCACTTGTATGGTTTGTTGTCCGATGGCGGCGTACATAGTCACATCGACCACTTGTTCGCTATGCTGGATCTCGCCAAAAAAGAAGGAATGAATGACGTATACATTCATGCTTTCATGGATGGCCGTGATGTTATGCCAGATAGCGGTAAAGAGTTCATGCAGAAGCTGATTGCCAAAATCGAGGAAGTCGGTGTAGGACAAATCGCAACGGTTCAAGGTCGCTACTATGCGATGGACCGTGACAAACGTTGGGAACGTGTTGAGAAATCATATCGTGCCATCGTTTATGGTGATGGACCAAAATACACTGATCCACTCAAAGCAGTTGAAGAATCGTATGAAAAATCCGTATTTGACGAATTCGTTGAACCAACGGTTATCGTTAAAGCGGATGGCCAGCCGGTAGGTTTGGTGGAAAGCGGCGATTCCGTCATTTTCCTCAACTTCCGTCCTGACCGTGCGATCCAACTGTCGCAAGTATTCACGAACCAGGATTTCCGTGGTTTCGACCGCGGTCCGAAGTTCCCTGTGGGCTTGCACTTCGTGTGCCTGACCTTGTTCAGCGAGACCGTTGAAGGTTACGTGGCTTACTCGCCTAAAAACCTCGACAACACGCTGGGTGAAGTTCTGGTACAGAACAACAAGAAACAATTGCGTATTGCAGAAACCGAGAAATACCCGCACGTAACCTTCTTCTTCAGCGGCGGCCGTGATGTTGAGCTTCCGGGCGAAACACGCGTGCTGATCAACTCACCAAAAGTTGCAACGTACGACTTGCAGCCGGAGATGAGCGCGTATGAAGTAGCTGACGCATGTGTTCGTGAGATTGAAGCAGACAAACATGACGCCATTATTCTGAACTTCGCTAACCCTGATATGGTTGGACACTCCGGCATGCTGGAGCCTACCATTAAGGCAGTAGAAGTAACAGACGAATGCATGGGCCGTGTTGTGGATGCAGTTCTCGCTAAAGGCGGCGTTGTGCTGATTACTGCGGATCATGGTAACGCGGATATGGTGTTCGATGAGCAAGGACGTCCGTTCACTGCTCACACAACGAACCCGGTTCCACTCATCGTTACAGATGCTAACGTTACCCTGCGTGAAGGCGGAATCCTCGCGGATATCGCTCCAACGATTCTTGACCTGATGCAATTGCCTAAACCGGCTGAAATGACAGGTACATCTGTCATCGCTACCCGTAAATAATATAATTTTAATAGGTTATTGAATAAGGCCTAAGTTGAACCTTAACGAAGCGGGCAGAACCGATCTGTAGAAGCGAAGCGTTCGCCTTTATCACATGATTTCAACTTATAAAAACAAGTTCAAAGAAATCAGGGGATAACAGCGATCGGAAGACGGTACTGCATGCGGAGTGGCCTGGTGAAACTCAACTATTCTGAACGTATTAAAATAAAATTCCAAATTAAAAGGAGATTATCACTCATGACTATTATTTCTGACGTGTACGCTCGCGAAGTCCTCGACTCCCGCGGTAACCCTACAGTTGAAGTTGAAGTATACCTGGAGTCCGGCGCAATCGGACGCGCAATCGTTCCATCTGGTGCATCTACTGGTGCCCACGAAGCTGTTGAGCTTCGCGATGGCGACAAATCCCGTTACCTGGGTAAAGGCGTTCTGCAAGCTGTTAAAAACGTAAACGAAACAATCGCTCCAGAAGTAATCGGTATGGATGCATTGGATCAACTGGGTATCGACAAATTGATGATTACTTTGGATGGTACGCCAAACAAAGGTAAACTGGGTGCTAACGCAATCCTGGCTGTATCCATGGCTGTAGCTCGCGCAGCTGCTGACGCTTTGGATCTGCCATTGTACGTTTACCTGGGCGGATTCAACGCTAAAGTACTGCCAGTACCAATGATGAACATCATCAACGGTGGTGAGCATGCTGACAACAACATCGATGTTCAAGAGTTCATGGTTCTTCCAGTTGGAGCACCAAGCTTCAAAGAAGCTCTTCGCGTAGGTGCGGAAATCTTCCACAACCTGAAATCCGTACTAAGCTCCAAAGGCCTGAACACAGCTGTTGGTGACGAAGGCGGCTTCGCACCGAACCTTGGTTCTAACGAAGAAGCAATCACTACAATCATCGAAGCGATTGAAAAAGCAGGTTACAAACCAGGCGTTGACGTATTCCTGGGTATGGACGTAGCTTCCACTGAGTTCTACAAAGATGGTAAGTACACACTTGCTGGCGAAGGTAAATCTTACACTTCCGCTGAGTATGTTGACCTTCTGGCTTCATGGGTTGAGAAATACCCAATCATCACAATCGAAGACGGTATGTCCGAAGATGACTGGGATGGTTGGAAATTGCTCACTGAGAAATTGGGAGACAAAGTACAACTCGTTGGTGATGACCTGTTCGTAACGAACACAGAGCGTCTGGGTAGAGGTATCGAACAAGGTATCGGTAACTCCATCCTGATCAAAGTTAACCAAATCGGTACATTGACTGAAACATTCGATGCAATCGAAATGGCTAAACGTGCAGGATACACTGCTGTAATCTCCCACCGTTCCGGTGAGTCCGAAGACAGCACAATCGCTGACATCGCTGTTGCAACAAACGCGGGTCAAATTAAAACGGGTGCTCCTTCCCGTACAGACCGTATCGCGAAGTACAACCAATTGCTCCGCATCGAGGATCAACTGGGCGAACTGGCTCAATACAATGGTCTCAAAGGTTTCTACAACCTCAAAAAATAAGTTGTCTTACGACAACTCATGGGCAAGCCGGGTAACCGGCTTGTCTTTTTTATTAAGTTGATTTTAATTACTTAAGAAGATTAAAAGGGTTGAAAATGTTGGCTATATCTCAGTAATTGAGGAAATGCCACTACTTGTATCACGTTAATAGCTGTGTTACAATTAAAATAACTGTTTTTATGGTGAGATGTTATGCCCACATGGGTAGGAGGTGGAAAGAATGGATATTGCTTTGAAATTGCTGCTCGTGGTGTTTTCGATCGGTCTAATCACTGTAGTATTGCTGCAGCACGGGAAAAGCGCTGGTTTGGCGGGTGCCATCTCCGGTGGTGCGGAACATCTTTTCGGTAAAACGAAAGCGCGCGGACTGGATCTTTTCCTGCAACGTGCAACAGTTGTACTGGGTGCAGGATTCTTCATTTTGTCTATCATCGTTACGGTTGTCTCCAAGTAAGAGTTGGAGTGCCTTATGTAACGCGATAGTTTCGAGCAGGAACGCTTGAATGATTAACCTTCGTTTCGAGAAGAAACGGAGGTTTTTTAATAAATTCATTCATGACCAGTCTTTTCCAATGAACTACATGATTCTGATCTTCGATTTCTTCTCACTTCCGTTCGGTTACCTTCCTACATATTCGCCCTGTTCTGGGCCGATTCTTTTCTGTCTTTTCGAGAGCAAAACACATGTAGCATAAATGCTGTTATGATGCATGAAAGCGCGGTTATGCAAGGGGCCATGCATGCTTGGTTTATTTTGCAGGGTACGGATGCGCCGGATTGAATTCGTGTATACTAGGGTATGAGATAGTGAGGCCTGAGTTAAATGGCTTTTCTATTTGTAAGGTTTCTGATACATAGAGAGATGAAACAAGATTACACTTTTATGTTTCCCGAGGTGAATATTAATGATAACAGAACAACAATTGCTCGACTTCATGCGGGAAACCGCTTATAAACCGATGACTTATCAGGAACTGGAACAGCACTTCGAGATTGAAGATGCGGCTGATTTCAAAGCCTTTTTAATTATGCTTAATACGCTGGAGGAATCCGGCAAAGTCTTGCTGACCCGCAATAACCGCTACGGTATGCCAGAACGTATGGATTTGGTGCGCGGACGTTTGCAGGCTCATGCAAAGGGGTTTGCTTTCCTCATCCCTGAGGATCGGGAACATCCGGATGTGTACATCCACGCCAATGACATGAAAAGCGCGATGAACGGAGATACGGTGTTTGTTAAAGTGACTTCTCAAGGTCCTTCCGGTGGGCGTTTGGAGGGTGAGATTGTCCGTATTGTTACCCGTGCTGTCACGCAGGTGGTCGGTGTATTCCAAAGCCACGAGGTATATGGTTTCGTCATTCCGGACGACAAGCGGATTAACCGGGATATTTTCATCCCACGCACGAACTTTAATGGAGCTGTTGATGGGCAAAAAGTTGTTGCGAAAATCGTCAGCTATCCAGAGGGCCGGGCAGCAGCAGAAGGTGAAGTGATCGAGATTCTCGGTCATAAGGATGAACCGGGCATTGATATTTTGTCAGTGATCCGTAAACATCAGCTGCCTGAAGCTTTCCCGGATGAAGTGGTGGAAGAATCCGAAAAAGCACCTGATGCCATTACGGAAGAAGAAATTATCCAGCAAGGTCGCCGTGATCTGCGGGGCCTGAATATCGTTACGATTGATGGCGAAGATGCGAAGGATCTCGATGACGCTGTCAATGTGGAGAAACTACCTAACGGTAACTATCGTCTGGGCGTTCATATTGCCGATGTAGGCTATTATGTGCAGGAGAACTCCAAGTTGGATCAGGAAGCGTACAATCGGGGATGCAGCGTGTATCTGGTGGACCGTGTTATTCCGATGCTTCCGCAACGGTTGTCCAACGGGATATGTAGTTTGAACCCGCAGGTAGACCGCTTGACCCTGTCTTGTGAGATGGAGTTCAACGACCAGATGAAGGTTGTAAAACACGACATTTTCACAAGTGTGATCAAGACCAAAGAGCGGATGACGTATTCCAACGTTCGTAAAATTCTTGAAGGTGAAGAGCCTGAATTGTTGGAGCGTTACAAGGACCTGGTGGATGATTTCCACTTGATGAAAGAGATTGCCTTGAAACTTCGTGCGATGCGTATGCGCCGCGGTGCGGTTGACTTTGATTTTGAAGAATCCAAAATCATTGTGGATGAAGAATGCAAACCAGTCGATATCGTGAAACGGGAGCGTTCGATTGCGGAGCAAATCATTGAGGAATTCATGCTGGCAGCCAATGAAACGGTAGCAGAGCATTTCCACTGGTTGAAGGTTCCTTTCATCTATCGTGTGCATGAAGATCCAGATCAGGAAAAACTGCAAAATTTTCTCGCCTTTGCGGCGAATTTCGGACACCACGTCAAAGGACGTGGCAACGCGATTCATCCACGGGCGCTTCAATCCCTGCTTGAGGATATTAATGGAACGAAGGAACAAACGGTTATCAGTACAATGATGCTGCGTTCCATGAAACAGGCGAAGTATGATTCTGAGATGTCTGGTCACTTTGGTCTGGCGGCAGAGTTCTACAGTCACTTCACATCACCGATCCGTCGTTATCCCGACCTCGTCATTCACCGTGTTATTCGGGAAGTGATTGAGAACAATGGGGCTTTGCCTGAGAACCGTCAGGAGTATTTGGCTGGACGTATGGCAGATATTGCTCAACAGTCTTCGGAACGTGAGCGTGTGGCGGTTGAAGCTGAGCGCGATACAGAGAAAATGAAGAAAGCTGAGTACATGCTCGATAAAGTCGGCGAAGAGTTCGAAGGCATGATCAGCAGTGTAACCAGCTTCGGTATGTTCATTGAACTGGAAAATACGGTAGAGGGTCTGATTCGCCTGAGTGCGCTCACAGACGACTATTACCATTTTGACGATCAACATATGGCTCTGATTGGCGAACGTACCTCCAAAGTCTTCCGCATCGGTGATGAGGTGAAGATTCGTGTGGCGCGTGTGAGCATGGAAGAGTACACGATTGACTTTGAAATGGTTGACATGAAACCTCGCGGCGAACGTCCAGGTGGCTTCAGTGGTGGACGTGGCGGTAAAGGTGGACGTCCTGCTGGTGGTGGTGGACGTGGCGGCGTGAAGAGTGGTTCCGGTGGATTCAGTGGCTCGCGTGGTGGTAAAGGCGCCCCAACGGGTGCTGGAGGTAGCCGTGGTGGCAGATCAGCCGATGAGAGCAGCAAAGGCGGACGTGGCGGTCGTAGCGGAGCTTCGAACACAGCAGGAAGCGCGGGTGGCAAAGGTGGCGGCAAACCGAGAGGTGAGCGTCGTGCTGGAGATGCCGGCGGATCAGCAGGCCGGAGCAAGGGAGCGGTAAGCTTTGGCTTTGGCTCGGGCAAAGGCGGATATAGCTCTACAGCGGGTGGCCAGGAAGGCACTTCAGCTAGTGGACAAGGGAATGGTCTGAACAGCGGCAGCAGTCGCGGTGAAGGGAGCTTCAAATCCGGTAAAGGCGGAGGCAAAGGTGGCAAAGGCGGTAGTGGACGCAAAAACACCTCACCTAGCGGTGTGTTTATCGGAGAAGGAGCAACACCGGGCGGTGTTCAGGAAGGCGGAGCACCACGCCGTAAGCGCAAGAAGAGTAAAGGCGCACCAGCCAACGGAACGGCGGCTTTTGTACGGAAGAAGAAAAAGTAATCGCGTTTCGCTGAGCATGAAATGAGTGTAATGGGAAGGGGCGGCGCAGACCGCCTCTTTCTTGATTTTAACAGCGGTCCTTGCTACAATTAAGGTCTGGCATGTGGTACCTAGGAAATGTGTGGTGCGCTGCTGTAGAGCATGGTACCGGCTTATTTTACGGAGAAGGAGTGAGGACATGGGCAAGAATGATGGACAGAGTAAAGTGCTTGCACAGAATAAAAAGGCTTCCCATGACTACTTCATTGAAGATACGTATGAAGCGGGCATGGTGCTTACCGGAACGGAGATTAAATCTCTTCGTAACGGCCGTGCGAATATTGGCGATGCATTTGCCACGATTCGGAACGGTGAGATTCATATTCACAATATGCATATTAGTCCTTTTGAACAAGGGAACCGTCATAATCCAATTGATCCAACCCGTACGCGCAAGTTGTTGATGCATAAAGTGCAAATTCACAAACTGCTAGGGCTGTCGAAGCAGGACGGATACAGTATAGTGCCGCTGAAGATCTATATTCGTAACGGGTATGCAAAGCTCTTACTTGGACTGGGTAAAGGTAAGAAGCAGTATGATAAGCGGGAGTCTGCCGCAAAACGCGATGCACAACGTGATATTCAACGGGTACTGCGCGAGAAGCAGAAGGTGGCTCGTTAATTGCGCATGGTAAGTTAGTTAGTGATCAGTGCTTTATGTTAGAAATAAGGATCTCAAGATTTGCCCGTAGTTGGGTAGAGCTTGGGATTTTTTTGATCTGATTAGAGGTTCCTTGTAAGGGGCTGTCAGATTTTTGTGCTAGGTCTGATATGATATACAACAGTTTGCTACGTAACCTGTCTAATGAAATTGTTAGTAGTGGTGTACCGGGTAGCTTGTGAGGATTGCTGGAAAGAATAATTGCAGTATTTTTGCTGATGGCTGCGTAGTTTGTTGGGATCGTGGGTAAGATAGTTAAGAAAAGTTGTTCATGCTCATGAATTGTCTGCACTTCGGTACTCAACTTTACTTCCCTTGAGGGACGCGGTATAATATGTAGACGCTTGAGCCTCATATGTGTGTTGGATAACATGCGTAGTTGCTTAGCCTGTTGGAACGTCTTCCAGCAATCTGTACTATATCGGTGAATAGTCCTGTGTTATGATGTTCTTGTAGCAGACAGGAATGCCGAGTTTGAAAGAAGCATCTTTTTACTTTGGAGGAAAAAGATGTGCAGCACCTTTGCTCCGTATTCACGGATTAATCCTGGAGCCCTTCTTATATGAGGGGGCGTTTATGGATTCGACGGGGATAGTTCGAGCATGGGTAGCGGGTAGTGGGGACGCGTCCACTTCATCAACGCTAAAGCCTATTAAACGGCAAACAACAAACAAACTACGCTTTCGCAGCCTAAGAAACTGTGTGCGTGCTTCTAACCTGCATCGCCCATGTGACAGGATTAGGGGCTAACAAGTAGTGGGATACGCTGTCACATCTCCGCCTGGGGTGTGCTGAAGAAGACAATCAGGCTGACCCAACGTATAGCCGGTTACGGGGCGATACTCGGGTGACATCAAAACTGTAACTACACCCGTAGAAGCTTATGTGTCGTTATCTTCGGACAGGGGTTCGACTCCCCTCGCCTCCATTAGAGCAAGCAAAAGCCACCAACCAGTGATCTGGATGGTGGCTTTTTAGTTTTTAATATAATAACCTTAACAATAATAAAAACGGAGGTGGTCAAGACGTTTGGAGATCGAAAACAGCTCCAGGAAATTTTAAAAAAAGTAAATCAACATGCACGAAGCAAACCAAAGGTGCTATCACTAGATTCTAGTATTTTTTAAGTGCGTCAATCATTAGTTTCCAAAAACCGTCTACATCAAGTTCTAAACCAAACTTAGCATTAACTTTTCTACCAGTAACCCCGTGCAGATCAACTAGGGTTGTTCCCGCGGTATACTCACCTTTCGTTTCCACGACAATATTCACATCTTTAGTCTTGAACAATTCTGGTGCCACACAATAGGCCACAGTTAAGACATCGTGTACCGGTGCCCCATCAAAATCGAACATTTCTTTATAGGTCGATGCAAAAAATACTAGTAGTTCGCCCACTATTTTAGCGACATGGTTATCGATTTTATTTACTTCGTCGATGACTTCTTTGGTCGCCAAGGCTTGATGTGTAATATCCAGTCCCATTACTACGGTTGGAATACCGCTATCAAAAACTTTTTTTGCGGCTTCTGGATCAGCCCAAATATTAAACTCAGCAGTTGGTGTCCAGTTGCCGATAGTTCCGCCGCCCATGAGTACAATTTCATCAATATTGCTTTTTATTTCCGGTGCTTTTGTTAATGCTAACGCAATATTGGTTAACGGTCCTGTTGGAAGAAGGGTAACTGGCTCTGTCGACTCTTTTACAAGTCTAATAATGGTATCAACGCCATGTTCTTCGCTCCAGCTGCGGGAAGGTTCAGGAAACTTAGGACCATCCAAGCCTGACTCCCCATGAATGCCAGGAGCATTTTCACGTAATCGGACCAAAGGCTCACTGGCACCTTTTGAAACCACAACATCATTTAACGAAATCAAATCACAAATTTGTAAAGCATTTTGAGTCGTTTTTTCAATTTCTGCATTTCCGGAAACTGTTGTAATCGCTAGAATCTCCAATTCCGGTTGTGCAGCAGCTAAAATAATCGCAATGGCGTCATCATGTCCTGGATCACAATCCATAATCACTTTTCTTGTTGTCATTATATTTCACCTCTACGTTTTATTTACATGACAAGTCCCATCATTGTGCCTGAAATAACAGATGCTAATGTTGAACCTAACAGCAATTTAAGAGCAAACTTCGCAACATGGTCTCCTTGCTTGTCGCTGATCGATTTGATTGATCCGGAGATGATGCCTAGCGTTCCGAAATTTGCGAAACTAACTAAATAAACAGATATAATAGCGACCGTTTTCGAGGAGAATTGGTTCGACATATCACCAAAGCTCAACATAGCAACAAATTCATTCGTAATCAGTTTGGTAGCCATAATTCCGCCTGCTTGTACAGCTTCTGTCCACGGAACTCCCATTAAGAAGGCGATTGGCGCAAAAATATAACCAATTACCGTAACGAATGAAACGTGTAATGCGCTTTGGAAAATCACATTGACCAGCTCCATCAGGGAGATAAATCCGAGCAGCATGGCACCAACAATAATGGCGATTTTAAAACCATCGATTACGCTTTCCCCAACCATTCGGAAGAATGGTAGCCGTTCTTTTTCCTCAATTTCAACCAAGTCCTCATCCTCATCCAGATCATATGGATTAATTATATTGGCAACGATAAGAGCGCTGAAAATATTCAATACAACAGCCGTTACAACAAACTTGGGCTCCAGCATATTGGCGTATGCTCCAACCATCGCCATGCTTATTGCACTCATTGCAGATGTACAAATCGTATATAATCTTTCTTTGGACAGATGAGGGATTTGTTTGAGAATGGTTAAAAATACTTCCGGTTGTCCAAGTGCAGATGTAGATATGGCAAAATAACTTTCAAGTCTGCCCATTCCCGTTATTTTGCTTAGAAACAGACCTAAATATTTAATGAGGAAAGGCAATACTTTGATATAATTCAGAATTCCAATCAATACAGACATGAACACAAGAGGCATTAACACGCCAAGGAAAAACGGGACTTGACCTTCATTCGCCAAGCCGCCAAATACAAACTGTATTCCCGCATTGGCAATCCCCATCAGCTTTTCAAACAACAAGCCCACTTTTGTAATCGCAATGATCCCTATACTCGTGTTCATCATAGAGTAAACCAAAAGGATCTGTATGACCAACATGATCAGAACACGGTTGTATTTTATTTTTTTGCGATTGTTGCTTACTGCAAAACCAATAATAAAAACAAGAAGAAGGCCAGTTAGTAAGAAAACAAAATTCATGTATATCTCCTCCATGTTAATGCCAATGTCTCATGCAAGATTGACTTGTCTGTCCACAAGATAATTAACAGCCAATGTACACCTCCTAATAGTTATAAACAAATGTTTATATATAAAACATATGTTTAGTATACGCTTTCATTTTATTGTGTCAATACACAAAATTAAATCATGATGCTAGAGATCCATAACAATCCATAACAAATGGCTAAATTTCGCATGGCACGACTGCATGAATTCATTTGAAGGTAATTTTAGTTGTATAATGAATACGACAGACAAACACGCGGTTGTATTGAGGAATATAAGAAGAAATGAGGTTACTTCATGGATAAAGAAAAACAAATTTTAGACTATATAAAAATGAATCCTTATATATCTCAACAAGAGTTATCCGCTAAGGTTGGTTTATCCCGTCCGACGGTTGCCAATTATATTGCCAGCTTGACCAGACGCGGTGAAATCAAGGGACGGGCTTATATTTTGCGGGAAGACTCGTCGGTTGTTTGTATTGGAGGGGCCAACATAGACAAGAAAGCGCGATCCAATCAGATGATCAGTTATTCTTCATCCAATCCGGTAAAAATCAATGAATCCTGCGGCGGCGCAGCA
The DNA here is from genome assembly GCF_900221055.1 of Paenibacillus sp. RU5M. NCBI lineage: Bacteria > Bacillati > Bacillota > Bacilli > Caryophanales > Paenibacillaceae > Paenibacillus > Paenibacillus sp. RU5M. The sequence goes on from NZ_OBQM01000014.1 coordinate 53,484, forward strand.
CGCAACGTTGCTGAAAATTTAAGTCGGCTCAATTGTAATACTTCCATTATGACTTGTGTTGGAGACGATAAAGAAGGCGACTGGATCCTAAATGAAATAAAGAGCCAAGGTGTTGATGTTAGTCAAGTTTGGGTGTTGCCAACTGAACGGACGGGGATTTTCATCACTCTTCTGGATCCAACCGGTGAGAGCGTGGTCTCGATGGATGATATGCAAATATATGAAAAAATGACGACGTCCATGTTTGAGGAGAAGTGGTCCTACATCGTTTCCTCGCAAGCCGTTTTTATGGATACGAATATTCCTAAGGAATGTATCAGCTATATCATTAAACGTTGTGCCGATGAACATATTCCTTTGTACATAGATCCTACATCTGCAGCCAAGGCGCAAAAACTTCCATTTCGTCTCGACGGAGTAGAACTGTTGCTCCCCAACCGAGTTGAAGCAGAGGTGCTTGCCGACATGAGAATTGACTCAATTGAGGATTGCCAGATCGCGTGTGAAAAAATTAGAGAACGTGGCGTTAAACAAGTAATGATTACGCTTGGCGATCAGGGGGCGTATTATTCTTCCTCGGAGGAATCTGGACATTTACCTGCTATCCAGACCGATATTGTGGATACCACAGGGGTTGGTGACGCGTTTTCTTCTTGTGCTATATATGGAATCATGAACAATGAATCGCTTCATAGCGCGTGCCAGCTGGGACTTGCCGGTGCTGTTCTTACCCTTCAAACGGAAGAATCGATTTGCACATCTTTAAAACCTGAAAAAATACATGAAGTCGTACAGGTATATTCACGATAACATTTACTTGTTCGCTACATTAAATGCGCGATGTCTATGGCGAGTCAAATAGGACGTTGGTTTAACAATAACTATGTAGGCGATCCCCATGCCTCCACCAAACTTTGAAAAAAGCGACCGTATTAGGTCGCTTTTTTGCTTTTCCGTAATCTGTCGGGGATCATGAAATCGTGTGGTTGAGGCAACATTAAATAAACTGGCATCTATAAGGTCAAAAAAGGGCGAATCCAAAGTGACCTCATGCACAGGTATGATGTGAACGAGTACGTCATTGCAATCTACGCAAAGATTCCATCCTCAATGACAGTAAATCTTTTAATACATATTAATTATTGAACAACGGCTCCGTGCGAAGCAAATAGTTACCCCTTACCTCTGCAGCCCAATAAGCAAAGACCTCTCTCCATTGAACACTGTTAAAGAAATCGTCTACGGATTGATTGTCGGAATCCCAGTCTACAAATATGTTGAGAGGTGTGATTCCTCCAGCCCAAATTCCATTACTGACGTCCGTTCCCTTCTCCCTCACTAATAAGATTGGAATGCCGAATTGAAAGGCCATGGCAGGCTCAATTTGAGAAAAGGTCGATCCTTCCCAGAACGGAGTGGTCGTTGGTGGCTCCCCTACATTGGATTCAAGAATTTGAACAAAAAATCTTCGGAAGTTGATTGCGAGCAGACCATAGCTTGAAAAAACCAAGCGTCGTATATTCGTTAGAATGTTTTCCGGGTATTGTTCACTAACGGGCAATGTGCGGGGAAAGAGCAATGCATCTTCAATTTCCCTAATCAGACGGTTCAAAAATTGCTCTTGCGGGCCATTTACCGTGTTGGTTGTACTCAAAAATATAGGAATACGAAAAGCACGGTCTACACATGCATCGATAGCGGATGTTGTGTCCTTTTCATTATGAATGGCCTTATTTGGATTTAAGGAAGAGGTTCTTAAATTACCGCGGACGGGAGGAAGCTCCGTTACCATGCTTACGGGGGAAAGCTTTTTCATGGCAATAGGCTGAGTCTTAGCTTTATTTTTTGTATTACTCAATGTTCACATCTCCAATGCAAGAGTCTGGTTTATATTTAGCCCAGTCTATGCACATTAGCCCATTTATGTGACGTGATACTCATGAGCGGGGGCAAGTACCCTTTATCCATCAACCGATTACTGTATTATTTTGAAATTTTACTTCGTACTAGAATGTAATTTATAATAATAAGTTAATATAAACCGCGTCAGGAGGATACAATGGACTTTATCAAAAATCAACTAGACGGAACTGGCATGAGTGAACAAACCATTGGATATCTTTCGAATTTGATCATGGTGGTATTTATAGCTGTGGTCTCCATACTGGCCAATTTTATAGCCAAAAAAATCGTACTGAAGATTATTATCCAAATCATCAACAACAATCGGTACACGTGGGATAAAATCATTGTGGAGAAAAAAGTGTTCCACAACCTCTCGCATCTGGTACCGGCGATTATCATTTATTATTCTGCGTATGTCTTCCCGTCCTATCAAGCTTTGATTGAAAAAGCAGCTTTAACTTATATGATCGTCATAACCATCACGGTATTAAATGCGCTGCTTAATGCCTTTGATACCATATATCGTTCCTATGAAGTCTCCAAGATCAGACCCATTAAGGGATACATTCAGGTAGCCAAGATCATTCTTTTCATCATTGGAGGCATTATCGTCATCTCGAGCCTCATTGGTCAGAATCCGTTGATTATTCTCAGTGGACTCGGCGCTTTATCTGCTGTTCTGATGCTCGTCTTCAAGGATTCCATATTGGGACTGGTGGCAGGCGTGCAATTATCATCAAATGACATGGTGCGTGTTGGTGACTGGATTGAAATGCCCAAATATAATGCAGACGGCGACGTCATCGATATTACATTAAACACGGTAAAGGTTATGAATTTCGATAAAACGATCACGATGATTCCGAGCTACGCGCTCATCTCCGATTCATTCAAAAATTGGAGAGGCATGCAGGTGTCCGGTGGCAGAAGGATTAAGCGAAGCGTCTATATCGATACAAGCAGCATAAGCTTTTGCACCAAGGAAATGATTGGGGAATTTCAGAAGATCCACTATCTTACGGATTATATCGAGACAAAATTAAATGAAATTAACGAATACAACATGGAACACCACATTAATACGGAAAGCATTGTGAATGGTAGACAGCTTACGAATGTGGGTGTATTCAGAGAATATATCCATCAATATCTGAGGAATCATCCGAAAATTCATAAGGACATGACGTTGATTGTGAGACAGTTAGCACCGGGAGATAACGGACTACCACTTGAAATCTATGCATTCAGCAATGATATTACCTGGGGTGTGTATGAATCGGTTCAAGCGGATATTTTTGACCACATCTTCGCCGTTGCGCCGACCTTTGGCCTTCGTGCTTTCCAAAATCCAACAGGACATGATATCGTGCAACTAAAAGAAAGCCCCCAATATTCGAGAGGATATTGAGATATGTTATTTACCTGATCCAAAATGAATATGAACAGAGAGAGCACCGTAAAGGTGCTTTTTTTGTTCAAAAAGTGACATATACACTATTTACAAAATTGGAAATAATTAATAGTATATTCATATGGGCATGATTTCCAGATTTTATTTTACACGTATCGTATCTTGAAGCTAGAAATAAAATGTCCCGCTTTGAAGATTGGAAAATTTAATGGAGGTGAATTTCGTGGCACGTGTATTAGTTGTAATGATGCCTGCAGAAGGGCATATCAATCCGACGCTCGGAATAATTAAGGAACTGATAGAGAACGGAGATGAAGTCGTCTACTGTTGTACGGAAAAATATCGGACGAAGATTGAAGCGTTAGGCGCACAATTTAAAGCGTACTCCTTCAACGAGGCAAGCCTGCTCAACAACCCAGATATGAAGCCATTTGAAATCAAGCACCCTTACCAATTTTTATATATGGTTTTGAAAAAAATTATTCAGCGGTTTATTCCGGATGTTCTGAATCTGATCGAAAATGAAACCTACGATTATTTAATTTTTGACTCCATAATAGGCTGGGGAGGACAAATTTTAGGTGAAAAGCTGGGTATACCAGCGGTATGCTCAACCACAACTTTTGTTTTTGTGGAGCCTCTCGGATCAGGTAATCAAAATCAACTGAAGGATGACGATGAGGAGGTCAAGGAGCTGTATAACAGCATCATTGAGATGTCCCAGCAATTAGCTTCCCAGTTCAATGTGGCTGTTCCTTCTCTAGCGGATCTTTCAGGGCACCCAGGACAACTGAAGATTGTTTATACAAGCCGTTATTTTCAACCCATGGGGGACAAGCTGGACGACAGCTTTGTGTTCACTGGCCCATCTATTACCCCCCGCAAGGATGCACCATCCTTTGCAAAGGAATCTCTGCATGCCGTTTATAAACAGGCGGTTTATATTTCGATGGGAACCATTTTAAATAAGGATCTTGATTTTTATAAGCTGTGCTTTACGGCTTTTCGTGATTTGCCTGTGCAGTTTATATTGTCTTCAGGGAAGGATACTGATTTGGAGCCCATTGCTGATCTTATTCCTGACAACTTCATCATCAGACCCTATCTCCCACAATTGGAAGTGCTGCAGGGTGTAGATGCTTTTCTGACACATGCGGGCATGAACAGTGCAAGTGAAGCTTTGTATTATAATGTACCGTTGGTCATGCTCCCGTTAACCTCGGATCAGCCACGTGTAGCAGGCCGGGTGCAGGAGCTCGGAGCAGGTGTCATCGTGGATAAAAATAACCTTACACCCGACGTACTGAGAAACGCGGTGTTAGAAGTGCTCGGTAATGCCTCCTACAAGGAACATGCTGAGGTTATTGGGAAAACGTTACGCGATGCTGGTGGGTACAAGCAGGCTGCTATCGCTATTCAGAACTTTATGGGCAAGCGGTCGTTATCAGCCACGCCCATCTCTTCGCTTGAATAAAGAGGCGACTTGCCTCTATTAAAATTAGACGAGAAAGCCACCACCCCGTTAACGGGGTGGTGGCTTATATTTGATTCATCCGCGTATGGAGGGGTAGAATAAACGGAGAGGGCATATCACCTTTTCCATATCGTTTTAGTATATCTTTCGCAAAGGAGAGTTTACAGATGAATCATACAATTCCGGAATATATGTTGAATGATGGCTTAAAGGTACCTGCCATTGGCTTTGGTACCTATAGCTTAAAAGGAGAAAAAGGTGTTAAACCCATAGCGTCCGCGATGGATGCAGGTTACCGACTAATTGATACAGCGTATAACTATGAGAACGAGGCGACTGTTGGGAAGGCCATTAAACAGAGCTCCGTTTCCAGAGAAGACCTGCTCATTTCATCTAAACTGCCAGGGCGTTACCATGCCTTTGAAAAGGCGATTGTAGCCATCCAAGAATCTCTATACAGAGCAGATCTTGATTATTATGATCTATATCTGATTCACTGGCCAAATCCCAAGCAGGATATGTATGTGGAAGCGTGGCAGGCACTCATTGAGGCGAAGAAACGCGGATATATCCGTTCAATCGGAGTTAGCAATTTCCTTCCGGAACACAATGAACGCCTGATTAAGGAGACCGGAGTAGCGCCAAGTCTGAATCAGATTGAACTGCATCCATTCTTTGATCAAGCGGATCAGCGGGAGAAGGATTCGCAGCATGGCATTGTTAACGAATCGTGGAGTCCGATTGGTCGTGGCAATGATGCTGTACAAGATATCGTAAAAGATGAGCAGATCCTTCGTATTGCCGAGGCTCATGGCAAAACGGGTACGCAGGTTATTTTGCGCTGGCATACCCAGCTTGGGTCAATTCCGATCCCTAAAGCAGGTTCGCTTCAACACCAGCAAGAAAATATCGATATTTTTGATTTCGAGCTGAGCGAGAAGGAGATGGAAGTCATTTCTTCTTATAATCGTAAAGATGGACGGTTGTGGAATCAGGACCCGAGTGAATACGAAGAATTTTAAATGCTTATTATAAAAAGTTCGGTTCACCTTACGGTGAGTTGAATGGTTATAAAATAAATATAGCCTCCTAACCTACAGAGATGTAGATTAGGAGGCTTTTTGATGTATGTTTTTACAAACGTTCATCACTTATTTACTCACCGTTCAATCTGGATATATGATCTTGATCTCTTGCATTCATGTGCAAATCCTGCGCCGCGCATGGAAATATCAAATTTTGGATATGTCCGCAAGAATGGAGGATAGCCAATATAGCGGACAAACGGTAACTTTATGGAGAGAGATGACAGGGCTGCTTATCCACGATACAAATTCAATGGGGGGACGTGAAGTGATGAAAAGGTCATGGAGAAAACGACTGACAATTGGAATCTGCCTAATGATGAGCATAGCTGCTCTTGGGGGCTGTTCAGGAGACAACGGAAGTGCAGGTGAAGCAGGAGGAGATGGACCTACCCCCATTTCAATCTGGATGTCGATGAATACCAATGCTTCCATCACACTCAAGAGCATGAATGAAATCACGGCGATTAAGGAATGGGAGAAGAAAACCAATACCAAAATCGAATTCCAGCATCCCGCTGTGGGTGCCGAGACCGAACAGTTCAATGTCATGATTGCCTCGAATCAGCTGCCTGATGCCATGTTTGTCAATGGAGATTACGCCAAGCTATTCAATGATGGTATCATCATTCGACTTAACGATCTTATTGATGAATACGCTCCCAATTTGAAAAAGATCCTGGACGAGAATCCCGAGGTTGCCAAACAGTTAAAAGCCGACAACGGAGATATCTATGCGATACCGCATCTGCGGCTTGGGGAATACAAAACCTTCGGCGGTACGTTCATCCGTCAGGATTGGTTGGATGAGCTGAAGCTGGAGAAACCGGAAACGATTGAGGAATGGGAGACGGTACTCAAGGCCTTCAAGGAGAAAAAAGGCGTTGCAGCGCCCCTGTTGTTTGGTGCACCACCCAAAATGAGCACGATGGGACCAGCCGCACCGACATATCTGGAGGCTTACGGCATCACTAATAATACGTTTATGAAAGATGGCAAGGTGGTCTATGGACCAATCGAGCCAGAATATAAGGAATTTCTAACGATGTTCCATCGCTGGTATCAGGAGGGATTGATTGATCCCGATTTTGCTACCAATGATCAGAAAACATACGACGCCAAAATTTTGAGCAGTCAAGCTGGTGCGTTTTTCACCTTCATCGGTGGAGGTGTAGGCCGCTACCTGCCCGCTCTGCAGGAAACGGATCCGAACGCCAACCTGACAGCCACTCAATATCCGGTGCTGAATAAGGGTGATGAACCACTGTTTACCGGACGTTCCTGGGAGTGGAGCAGTAGCGGCGTTGTGCTCACCAATAGCAACAAACATCCGGAGGAAACGGTCAAAGCACTCGATTATTTCTTCAGTGAAGAAGGACATATGCTGAAAAATTTCGGTATGGAGGGCCTCACCTATACGATGAAGGACGGTTACCCGACCTATACTGATGAGATTTTGAAAAATCCAGACGGTCTGTCGGTTGCTCAGGCCATGGCCAAACATTTTATTGCGAACTATCCCTTCGTGGGGGAGGATGACGATAGGTACAACGAGCAATATTATCAGCTCCAACAGCAGAAGGATGCGGCGGTTCTGTTCTCCAAATACAGCGAGAATACACTGAAGGTGGGCCTTCCTCCAACCAGTCTGACAACAGAAGAATCTACGGAGTACAGCAAGATCATGAGTGATATTGGAACCTACCGGGACGAGATGTTCGTCAAATTTGTCATTGGGGTTGAGCCGATTGAGAACTTTGACAAGTTTGTGGATCAGATCAACAAGTTTAACGTGAAACGGGCTATTGAAATTCAGCAAGCTGCCCTGGATCGGTATAACGCCAGATAAGGAAGAGATGTCCACGGTGGTGTAGCCTTTTTACGACTTTGCTACCGTGGATGCCCTCTTTGGAATGAAAAAGGAAGGGGATGAAAGAGTTGTCGCACAAGCTTTCCTTGTTATGGCTCAATTACAAAAAGAATAAAGCCATCTATTGGATGGCTCTTCCCGTCGTTTTATATTTTCTCGTCTTCAAATACCTGCCGATGTACGGAGCCATCATTGCGTTCAAAGACTACTCGGTGGGCAAAGGCATATGGGGCAGTGATTGGGTCGGATTGCAGCATTTTCGTGATTTCTTTCAGAGCTATTATTTCTGGCGAATTCTGAAGAATACTCTTTTGCTAAGCTTTTATCAGCTGTTGTTCGGTTTTCCGGCTCCCATTCTTCTTGCTCTTCTGCTTAACGAGCTCAGACATGAAATCTTCAAACGTACGGTGCAGACGATCTCGTATATTCCTCACTTTATTTCCATTGTTGTCATCTGTGGCATGATTGTTGATTTTTCGTCCCGAGATGGTCTATTCAACACCATCATTGGTTATTTTGGCGGTCAGAGCAGCGCGCTTCTCAGCGATCCAGCCAATTTCCGTACCATTTATACCGCCTCATCGATCTGGCAGGAGCTTGGCTTCTCCAGCATCATTTATTTGGCTGCACTTAGCGGCATTAACCCCGAGCTTTACGATGCTGCCAACGTGGACGGAGCGAGTCGGCTTCGCCAGGTGTGGCATATCACGCTTCCCGGCATCATTCCGATGATTATGATCCTCCTCATACTCCGCATTGGTGGACTGATGGAGATTGGGTTCGAGAAAATTATTCTGCTCTATAATCCGAATGTGTATGATACGGCAGATGTGATCTCGACGTTTGTCTACCGCAAAGGGATTAGTGAAAGTGCCGAGTTCAGCTATACCACCGCGGTGGGTCTCTTCCAGTCGGTCATTAACTTTACGCTGCTAATCGGTGCCAATCGCCTGTCCAAGGCGATATCCAATACCAAGCTGTTCTAGCCAAGAACGAGGTGAAGGGAGGGAGTTTCTTTGCGAATGAAAAGGTCCATTGGAGAGCGTCTGTTTGGCGGTGCGAACGCAATTCTGATGACAGGGCTAATTATCGTAACCTTGTATCCACTGCTGCATGTGCTAAATGCATCGCTTAGCGACTCAGGTCAACTCATGGCCCATAGAGGTCTGCTGCTTTTCCCCAAAGGAATTACAATGGAGAGCTATAAGCTGGTGCTAAGCAACCCCAATATTCTGTCCGGATACCGGAATACGATATTCATTGTGTTGGTGGGCACGGCGCTTAATCTGCTGTTCACCATTCTGGGGGCGTACACGTTATCTCGCAAAAGCTTTATGCTCCGTAATCCGATTATGCTGGCGATTGTATTTACGATGTTTTTTAACGGCGGAATCATACCATCTTATCTGTTGATCAATAACACGCTTCATATGGGCAACAGCCTCTGGGCTCTGATTGTACCCGGTCTGATCAGCAGCTATAATCTGATTATTATGCGAACTTCCTTTGCGGAAATCTCGGAAAGTCTACTAGAGTCGGCCCGTATAGACGGGGCAGGAGAGATGCTCATTCTGTGGCGGATCGTCGTACCATTGTCCATGCCCGTTATTGCGGTGATGATTCTCTTTTATGGCGTCGGTCACTGGAATTCATGGTTCAGTGCGATCCTGTATATTCGGGACCGGAACCTGTTTCCACTTCAACTGGTGCTGCGAGAAATTCTGATTCAGAACAGTACAGACTCTATGACCACAGGAGCAACCGCTATGGACAAAGAGGCCATCGGGGAAAGTGTGAAATACGCAACCGTTATGGTAGCCACCCTGCCTATATTGTTCATCTATCCGTTTCTGCAGAAATACTTTGTTAAAGGTGTTATGATCGGAGCAATCAAAGAATAGAGTTGCCTTATCAAGCCATACCAAATAACAAACGGTGAGGAGGAGACGCATGAAGAGAAAAAGCATCCTGTTATCCTGGGGCATTTCTTACATGGTCATTCTGCTCATACCGATTGTGATCGGTGCTGCTGTTTTTGCCGAGTCTCGGATGTTGCTTGAGGAAGAAGTGAATCGTTCCAACATGGTGCTGTTATCTCAGGTACAGGAAACCATTGATAACCAGATTGGTGATATTGGCAGCATTAGCAATCAATTAATGGCTGACTCCCAACTCATGAGCTTCATTAATCATGCGTCTGAACAGGATGCCCGCTGGAGGTTCATGGGGATTGATCTGATCAAAAACCTGAAATCTACACGCGTCGGAAACGGCTTGATTAGTGAACTGTATATCTATATCAAACAATCCGATATCGCGTTGTCCTCGTCTTCACTGATTCAAAAAAATTATCTATATGACATGTTCTATCAGGGCACCAATGTAACCGAGGAAGCTTGGACCCGGCTTATGCATGATTCCGGTAAGAGCATGTACCGAAAGATGGAGGTTCGGAGTGAAGATCGACGGATTGAAGACACGCTGGTCTATATTCAGCCGTTTCCTATTCAGAATGGCGCTGACAGCCCTGCGACCTTCGTTGTTAGCCTGGACCCTAACCGATTCCAGCAAGCCATTGATAACGTACGTTTGGAAAAAGAGAGCACTGTGTTCATTCTGGATCACGACGGTCAAACGTTATTTTCTACCGGATCACTTGAAACCCCTTACATGAGTGGGGAGGACCTTAACCTTTTCGATGATGCTGGGAAAAGAACGGAAACGATCGATTGGAACGGAGAATCCGTGACCATATCGCAGATTTCTTCTAAGATCCAGGACTGGAAGTATGTATCCATCATACCTACCCGAATCTATGCCAAGAAGCTGACGGTTATCCGCGATATTACGCTTGGAGGCGTTGCTGCAGGGCTTATCCTTGGCGGGGTGGCAGCCTGGTGGTTCACTAGACGGAATTACCGTCCGCTGGGACGGATCATGAACATTATCTCGGATAAGGTCAAATGGAAGCTGGAACAGCCGGACGATGAATATGGCATTTTGCAATCTGTTCTGATGCAAGCCTGGGAAGAGCAGGATCAATTTGCGAACAGGCTTAAGGATCAGCAAAGCGTTATAAGGAGCAGTCTGCTCTCCAAGTTGATGAAGGGAAGGGTACAGGTGGGTGAGGAGTTTGCATCGACCTTGGAACGTTCAGGTATTCGATTCGAGACGGAGTCGTTTGCTGTATTGCTCCTGCACATTGAGGATGTTGAAGGGCTGTTCCGTTCCAGAGTACGTGAGCAGGACCAGGAGGAGCAGCATCAATTTGTGCACCTGATTCTGACCAATGTGCTGGAGGAGATGATCGGCTCAATCGGTCATGTATACTCTGCGGACATTGATGGAAGAATTGCGTTCCTGATCAATATTCGGGAGTGTGAGGAGGATACCAGTCATCGGTTAATTCGTGCAGTCGAAGAAGCCCAGCGTTTCATCGGCTCCCGATTCTGCGTGTACTTCTCTGTTGGCGTTAGCCATGTTCATCACCGTATTGCGGAAATCGCGGATTGTTTCCGGGAATCGGAAGAAGCGCTGGAATACAGGCTGATTCTGGGGATTGGTCAAATTATTGATCCGAACCGAATTCGTCGACCCAAGGAGGAGCTGTATTACCCTCTTGATCTGGAGAGACAGCTCATCAATTATATTGCTACTGGAAATTATGCCCGTTCCACGGAAGTGATGAATGAAATTCTCATGACTAATTTTGCGGGAGAGCCCTTGTCTGTTGAACTGGCTCGCTGTCTGATGTTTGAGTTGATTGGTACCTTTCTGAAAGCTACGGAGCAGATCAAGACGGACGACCAGAACGAGATGACGCAGCGCAACGACCTGATTCGGCAATTGTTTGCATGTGAGACATTTGAGGAGATCGAGTCCGAATTGCTGCGGATACTGGAGACGGTATGCCAGACGGTGCATGAGCGCAAGCGGTCCCGCAGTGAGGAATTGAGGGATCAACTGGTGGAATTCATTCATGAGAGTTATGCAGATGTCAATCTGGGCTTGACCCATTTATCGGAGCGCTTTCGGTTTCATCCAACCTATGTCTCAAAGTACTTCAAGGAACAGACCGGAGTCAACGTGATCGATTACATCAACCAATATCGAATTGAGCAATCCAAGAAAATTCTACAGGCAGAGGAACTGACGATCCAGGACGTATCCGAGCGGGTGGGTTTCCTGAACAGCAATTCGTTCATTCGTGTTTTCAAGAAATATGAGGGGATCACTCCCGGTCAATATAAGCAAAATAGCAGACTTGTCCAGCAAGAGGCTTGAAGAATATGACTTGTCTAGAGGAGGAACTGTTCCATGTGGAAAAAAGCTATTGAAGATGCACTCCATGTCACTCGGCATAATATAGATCGATTCGAAGGACGCTTTCCCCATGTTAGTAATGGGGATGAGCATTATGTGCTTAACGATAATACGGAGTGGACGGCAGGGTTCTGGTCAGGCATCCTGTGGTTATGCACGGAGTATACTCAGGACCCGAGGTTTCGTGAGGCTGCCGTGAATAGCGTCGATAACTTCCGTCGGCGAATGGAACAGAAAATTATTTTCGATCATCATGATATTGGCTTCCTTTATTCGTTGTCTTCTAAGGCACAATGGATTGTGGAGCATGACGTCGCTGCAAGGGAACTCACGCTGGAAGCTGCTGATATGCTGATGAAACGCTGGCGGGAGGATGCTGGACTGATTCAGGCCTGGGGGCGGGAAGGTGATGTGAACAACGGAGGGCGAATTATTATCGATTGCCTGCTCAATCTTCCACTGCTGTTCTGGGCGTATGAGCAGACCAATAACGAGGAGTATCGTCGCGTCGCCGAGCTGCACGCGCTGAAAAGCCGCCGTTTCCTCGTTCGTGGAGACGACTCTAGTTACCATACCTTTTATTTTGACCAAGCTACCGGAGAGGCCATTCGAGGGGGGACGCATCAAGGCTACAATGATGGTTCTACCTGGACTCGCGGACAGGCATGGGGGATATATGGTTTTGCACTGTGCAGCCGCTATCTGCAAAGTGCAGAGATGCTGGAGACAGCCAAACGTCTTGCCCGTTATTTCATTGCCTATCTTCCGGAGGATGAAGTAGCGTATTGGGATTTTGATGCTCCGCAAATGTCTGACACGAAACGGGACAGTTCTGCATCGGCTATTGTTGCCTGTGGTCTGCTGGAAATTGCTGGGCGGCTTGATGGAGCCGATCCTGAGCGGGAGGTTTTTCAGAACGCAGCGGAATCGTCTATGAAATCTTTAATTCATCATTATTCCACGCAGGGCTCGGATACAGCCGAGGGTCTGCTGAAGCATGGTTCATACTCCGTAAGAGGTGGAGATTCACCTGATGATTACACGATCTGGGGCGATTATTTTTATCTTGAGGCGCTGATGCGTCTGGAAAGAGGTATTCCTGGATATTGGTACGATCGATAAGGTGACTCCTTATATACATTAGTTTTTTTGTTGTATCAACTTGTGAAGTGAGATTAAGGGTCAGTATAATGTTATCTATTGAGAGTATTGGGCCAAACATTTATATTCTGGTGGGTTTCATCCTCCATGCTCCAGAAGGGGGATGTTTTCTTGAAAGTTCTTGAAACAGATCGGTTAAACCTTCGTTGGCTGTCACCGGATGATGGGGAGTTTATGCTTGAGCTTTTGAATGATCCTTCGTGGCTGGAGTTCATTGGCGATAGAGGTGTGAGAACCGTGGAAGGCGCACGTGAATATATCCTGAATGGCCCAGTTGAGATGTACAACCGCTTAGGGTTCGGGCTGTTCTTGACGGAGCGGAAGGCGGATGGTGTTCCGGTCGGGATTTGTGGGCTGATCAAACGAGATTCTTTGGAAGATGTGGACATCGGGTATGCTTTTCTTCCAAAGTTCTGGGGGAATGGATATGCGTACGAGTCCGCTTCGGCAACACTGACCCATGGAAGAACGGTGCTGGGCTTCGATCGTATTGTGGCGATCACTTCTTCAAATAATCAAAAATCTGCAAGGCTTCTTGAAAAACTGGGATTAAAATTCGAAAAAATGATCCGGTTTTCGGATGATGCAGAAGAGCTAAGATTGTATGGATCAGATAAATAACGAAATTGGGCTTGGATGATGAGTCTCCATTTCAATATTAATATAAATATATAAAAGGGGATGTCCCATAAGTCATGAACATGACGAGGACATCCTTTTTAGCTTATTACTATTTAACGAAACGAGCACATGTTATTAGCTGCAATTTCCATAAGTCTACGATTTGGTTTAACGAATGATAGAGATGTTATTTCTCCAAATCTCTATATCGTAGGTTGATGAGGATACAAACGTTTTTGTTTCCGTTGTTCCTCCAGAAGTTGCATCATCCATTGCTGAATGTTCATCGTCTGCGCAGTGGCATAGGCGGAATGGGCGAGATTGCAGGTCTCCAGCGGGTCATCTGTCAAGTTGTACAATTCATATTCATCCTGTACCGGCTCTGTTTTCGTTAACGTTACACATTGTCCTGAAGCGGGCTTTCCAACGGGCTGTGTGATGACATCTTTTACCCCAGGCTGACTCCAAAATTGAGTATTGTCAAAGTACCGGGAAAACTTCCAGATTTCCGGTTTGTTGTTTTTATAAAGGGTGGTAATTACGGTTTCGATATGGTTGGGTTGTACAACAGACGAATAGGATATGCCTAATGGATTGGTTTGGTGCTGACCACGTGTGACATCATCGTCCGTCATAAAATAGACCGGTTGCTGTGTCAGAGCCGGATTATCATCTCCATAAATTAGAGGTGTGAGATTCCGTCCTACCAAATGGCGGGCTTCACTGAAATTCTTTTGCAATCGTCCATGGATTTCGGAAACGTTAATATGGGCCAGACCCAGCATGGTTGGCAGCAGATCGACATGACTTGTCAGGCTATGCACATGTTGTTGCTCGGGAAACAGTTGTTTATTGTGAATCAAAAAAGGAACATGAAGGTATTCCTCATAGGCACAGTACCATTTTTGATGAAGATTGCCGTGAGCGCCCAACAGATCGCCATGATCCGATGTGAAAATAACAATGGTATTGTCATAGAAGGAGGAGCGCGTAAGAGCCTCATACACTTTGAACATTTGGCAATCCGCATTTTTTTGCAATTGGTAATATAGCTGGCGGTAGAAGCTCTGATTGGTGATGGGCTGTAAAGCTTTTGGATACAAGTCTCGGTAACTTGCCTGACAACGTGGTTTGGTACCAAGCCACTCGTGTATTGTCGGAGGAGCGTTGACTGCGGGCATCGGATCTACCTCGAATTTGAAATCGGATAGGCGCGCGGCGAGATCACCATATAACGTAATATCATGGGGGTTCACAAAGGAAGAGACAATGAGCCAGGGCTCGACTTGTTGGTGTTCATTCTTCCTGCGATCAAGGGACTCAATGAGATGAACTGTTTCGGCGGCGTATACCTCATCACGTCCACTTAAGCCAAAAGCGGCGGAGGAAGCGGAGTTTCGGGGGTTTCTGCCTATGGGATCAGGGCCGATCCAATCGGAGAATCCGAAGTCCTCCAAACGACTCGCGTGAAGGTACAGGCTTTCCAACTGGGGTTCAGGAACCCCGGTCAGGGGGTGGTAACTGGGAACGCTTTGGTGGGTGCCGGGAGAGATGATATCCGCATTGGATATATGCCATTTCCCTTTATAGTACGTCTGGTATCCTGCTGCTCGGAAGTAATTGCCCATCGTAGGCACCGTATTAGGATTCAGCCAGAACATGTCAGAGTCATACGATTCCTTGGCAATGCCAACAGTCTGACTGACACCGTGCAGTGATGGATACTGACCTGTGAAAATGGTAGCCCGGCTGGGACAGCAGGCGGTTGTTCCGATATAATGCCGATGGAATTCCATACTATGAGACTTTAAACGTTCCTGGGTAATCAGATTTTCTCTGCGCCATGCCTGTATTTCTTTGCTCTCATATACAGGAGGATAACGCTCTTCATCTACAAGAATGACGAGAAAGTTGGGTTTCTCCATAATAGAAGATGGCAGGGAAGTATTGTTCACGGAGTTCATACACCCTCAATCGTTTTTTACTTTAAGGTATGTGATGATGATTACGAAAAGTCCATATCCACTGACTGCGCTTGTACACAAAACGACCGTTTCCCAGTAGAAGAATGGGGAACGGTCGTTACTGTATATATCTCTTGGATTACTTTAAATTTGCGTTTTGGGCGCAAGTTCAATGGCGGAACGGATGGCGGCCAGCATGCTTTTGTCATCGGCGATGTTTTTGCCTGCGATGTCAAAGGCTGTTCCATGGTCTACAGAAGTACGGATAATGCCGCCTTTGAGACCCACCGTAATGTTCACGCCTTCTTCAATGCCCATGACCTTAATTGGTGCATGTCCTTGGTCGTGATAACAAGCCACAACGATATCAAAATCGCCACGGCCAGCGCGGAAGAATAACGTGTCCGCCGGAAGTGGACCAACGACGTTAATGCCTTCCTTTTGCGCACGTTCGATGCCGGGCTGCAGTTTTTCTTCCTCTTCACCATTACCGAACAGTCCGTTCTCACCTGCATGCGGGTTAATACCGCAAACAGCTACACGCGGATTTTCGAAGCCAGCTTTTTTCAAAGTATCATGAGCCAGTTTAACCACAGTGTATGTTCTTTCCGGGTTGATGCTGGCAATGGCATCAATCAGACCCATATGCGTCGTAAGGTGAATCACTCGCAGATTGGGTGTAGTCAGCATCATGGAGAAATCCTCAGTATCGGTCAAATCAGCCAAAATCTCGGTGTGACCTGGATACAAGTGCCCACCTAGGTGCAGGGCTTCCTTGTTCAGAGGCGCTGTGCAGATGGAGTGAATTTGCTGTTTTTTCGCTAGATCAATGGCCTTCGCCAGAAACTGAAATGCTGCATCTCCCGCAACGGCAGACACTTTTCCATATTCCAGATCTGCAGGAATGAGATCCAAATCAATAACGTCCACTGTACCGAATTCATACTTGGCTTCGGATGGTTCATGAATGGCATTTACTTTCAGGCTCGATCCGATGACAGGCAGGACACGCTCCAATATTTTTGCATCGCCAATGACGAGTGGATTGCAATTTTTGTAGACCTCCTGATGGCCCAATGCTTTCATAATGATCTCGGGTCCAATACCTGCTGCATCGCCCATTGTAATTCCTACGGTTGGTTTCATACGGTAACTCCTCCTTTTAATTTTTCTATTGCATGGATGAAGACGTCGGGCTTGCCGAACCCGCCCGCTTTGGTAATCACGTGCAGATCCTCAATTCCAATAAATTTCGATATCGGTACACCAATTTCAAGCTCATCAAGCAGCTCAAAACCGCTGATATTCCACTTCATACAAATTTGTTTAGCTGTATCTCCGCCCGTCATAGATACACCTTTGAAATACCCATTCTCCAGCAGCTTGGCGCAGATTTCACCTATGGCCCGTACAATTTCATTGCTGACCTCGGTGTGATTAAGTCCTCTGACTTCACCCGTAGCACGTGCTAGTTCAATATCTACCTGTTCGGCGGTTGAATAGAGGACAACGTCATTGCCTTCTACGGCTTTGGCCATCACTTCCTCATACACACGCTCGATTTCTTGCTCACGATCTGCTGCTCCCGATACGGCTTTGAACGAGTGGAACGGGATGGATGATACGTCGGTTTTCTGTAGCAACTGCTTGAGCTGCTCACGAGAGTTTTTGTTCACACTCCCTACAACGGTGAGGATCGGACCTGGATTTGCCGGAATGGTCAATTCCGCAGATTTGGCTCCCAAGCCGTAATGAGTGGGAAGATAGTTCGCAATTCCCGCCGATCCTGCCCAGGCAAATGAATAATCAAGCTTGCTGGTGATGCTTAGTACCTGCTCCAAATGCTGCTCATCCGTCGAGTCGACGAGGATATAGGGAATGCCGTTTGCCTTAAAGGTTTCCAGTTGCGTCTTCATATGATCTGTACCCGATTCAAGATCACTCACCGTAATCTCGCCCACTTCATACTTGGTCTGAAGCTTGAGCAAATCCGGAAGATATGAAAGGGTCACAGGTGTCTTTGGATCATTCGCAATCTCGGTATCGGCCAGTGGAACGCCGTTCAGATAATGCGTGCCATTAAGAATGGTGCGATTGTTCTTGGGATAGCCTGGGGCGATCATCATAAAATCGGGTTTGACCACATCATACAAAGCGTCGATCTCGATCCCGATGTTTCCGCGCATGGTTGAATCCATTTTTTTGAAAATGGTGCCAAATCCGTTCTTTAACAGCAGTTCGGCTGCTCGACTAACCCGCTGATACGCATCCTCCGGTGTGATGGAACGGCTGTCGGTATCAAACACGACCGCATCGTAATTACGAATGTTATTTTCGTCCATGTTGAATAGTACGCTTGTCTTTAATCCATGGCGGGCAAGCTGCACCCCGCTGTCATTGGCGCCGGTCAAATCATCTGCAATAATGGCTAATTTCATGCAGTCATCCCTCCTTGAAAATCAAAATTAAATATAAGTCCGGTCAGCTAAATTCAATGCATTTATGTGGACGGTCTTTGATTGTATTTCTCGACACCGCCTGATTTCTCCAGCCTTTTGGAGAGGAATCCGATGAAGATCGGCAGTAGAATGGCAGTCGTCACAACACTCGCAGCAATTTGTACTGTAGCAATCTCGGCAATCGGGGCAAATGAAGCATTGGCAGCCACGATGGCAGCAGGTGTACCTACAGCGTTACCGGCTGTGGAACCTTCCGAAGCTCCGACAATGGGATTCCAGCCAATGGCTTTGAAGAGCAGGTAGCCGACGCCGCCAGTAATCAATACAGTAATTACACCCAGCATGATGCCGCTAAGTCCGCCTTGAATGATGGACGAGAAGTTGATGCCCATACCGAGTGAAAAGGCGAAGAATGGAACGAGCTTGTCACTGCCTTTGTGCAGCCATTCAGCAAGGTTACGATCCAGGTTACCGATAACAACACCGACGATCAGTGGAAGCAGTACGGCTACAAAAGCCATCGGGGAGAACATGCCGTTGGCAAAGCCCATCGCACCGAAAATGGAAAGAGCAACCATGGTGAGGAACGGTCCGTCGCTGAGTGCGAGGAACGGATAAGCCGCTTTGTCATCTTCTTTGCCGTATTGTCCAGCCAGCGCGATGTACAGTCCACCATTGGAATTCGTCATTGCAGCGATAATGGCAAGCGGTGCCAAACCAAGGAATAAACCATTGGAATCCGCAAAATAGATGGCGATCAAACCTAATACTGCACCAACTGCCCACTTGAACACAAGCAAGGTAACGCCTTTACCAACCGAAGAACCGGCCGTCTTGAACGTAATTTGCGTACCAGCAATCAACAGGAACAGGGCGATCAATGTGCTTGAGCTATTTACGAACAGGGCTTCCGTGAAACCCCCGATTCGCAAAGCATTCGGAAAGAATGTGTTAATGGTTGCACCGAGCAACAGGGGAACAACCATCATACCGCCAGGAATACGATCTAATGTTGCTTTAATGTTCATAGTAGTGGCTCCTTATGAAGTAATCGTTTTTATAAAGCGTTTGCAGGGATTATGTTATCTCATATTGTTTATTTTAGCAACACTTAATTATTGTAAATTTTAAGTGATAGTTATAAGTGTTTAATTATGCAACACATATAATCGTAAAAAAAGCGTAAACCTAAAGTTACTCTTTAAGTTTACGCCATAACGTGGCACGGTTAATCCCTAAGCGTTCGGCCGCCTTGGATTGATTATTGTTTTCCTCATGTAGAACGAGTTGAATAATCTCTTTTTCGATTTCTTTCAGCGTACCACTAAGCTTCATCGTATTGGGTGAGGGTTGTTCACCGAGCAGGTGTGATAAGGTTTCGGCTGAGATCACGTAATCCTGCTCATTCAGTGCAGCCTGTTTGATAAGATGCCTCAACTGGTTCACAGTCATATGCGGGACTTGATCCCTAATTAGCTGCAACGCGTCCTCTTTCATCTTCACCGCAACCGTCCCATACTTCTGGTAGTAATCGCTGAGGAAATGCTGGATCAGTGGAGCGAGATCCTCCTGCCTGTCCACAAGGCTCGGCATAATGATCGTATTCAGCTCGACATCCAGCGTTCTGTTAGGATTCAATCCCTGTTCCCCCAGGATGAATACCCCGATCTGCCTCTGTAGACAGGTCTGAATGAATGAGATCAATTCCTCATCTTTCGAACCATTTTCCAAATGATTAATTTCTACGTTTCGCACTTTGGAGAGTGGTATTTTGTGCAAATGTCCTGGAGGAACCTGGGCAAGATCGATTTGGAGCATCAGCCCACCGCTGGAGTACATTTGATGAATATGTTTTACGAGAAAAGACTTGCCCGAATCCGCTTCGCCTAGCAGATAAATGGGTTCATGGTTTTCGTAAAGCGCCCGGATATTCTTCAATACGGCCTGCATGGCAGGGGATTCGGCAACAATCGGCTCCATGGATATATCGGTATATGCCGTTATGCCGAATTGTGCAAAAGCATAGGGCTGTCCTTTTTCAAGGGAGTATACTTTATAGGTTTTTTTACTTAACGTCGTTTCGTAGGCCGTCACCGTAAGCTGGTAATCATCCACGATGAACACATTTTGAACTTGGGATTGATGGAAATCCAGGTTGGTATTGGTGAGGTGAATCTGATTATCGGTCAGCGGATTCTGCTCAAAATCAGTTAAATTCTCGAATACAACTTCGTTCTGGTCGTCCAAGATCATGAGATTTGGATGCTCCTGGGTAACCAGGTTGTTCAGTATGATGGATATCGCGTGATTTTTGCTCAAGTACCGATATACCAACTGTGCATCTTCAAGCGCTCTGAGAATGGATTCCTTGCCAGACTGGATCAGCAATCCTTCCATTCCATAGGTTTTGGCTGTATTCACGGTGATAACATCGCCAACAATCTGACGGTAACCTGACGCTTTCAGCTCCAGCAGCAGCCTTGCCACATCCTCGGAGCTGCCTATGGTATACACCTTTAAAGGCAGTTCCATCAGATCGATAATCGACTGTGCTCCTGAAGTAATATTGGCAAAGCCAACGATAGCGGTTTGGCCGTTGAACTGGCTTGCCAGCGTTAGCGAACGAATCATGTCATATCCGGACAACTGCACATCAATGACGGGAATGGTTACGGCTTCCTTGATTAGTTGGGCAGTACCGCCGCGGCTAATCATAATCTCCGCTCCGTTTCGTTCAGCCTGAGCCGCCAATTCGGCGCCTTTCATCAGGTCGCCCACCTCATATTGAATGGCTAACTGGGGAAATAGCGGAATACATTCTTCTATAATAGTGGTCATGGATTCGTAAGGAGCGATAATATGAACTCGTGTACGCATAATTTTCCTGCCTTTTATAAAAATCATTCATGGTTCCTGCTGGTACATCAGACCAGAGGGCTTTCCTTATTATAGCCAACTTGCAGAGGAATGGCATCCCTGGCTCCTGACGGACAGGGAATATCCCTTAACCATCAGCAATGGTTATTGTTGCAGTGGCAGTAAATGAAACCTTCAACCTCATATTCATGTATTATAGTACATATGAACTGATCGAAGGAGGAACGGATGATGGGAATCTTATCGAGGTTTAGGGACGTGATGAAAGCGAATGTGAACCATGTGCTGGCTCGGTCGCAAGATCCGGAGAAGACGGTGAATGAATATATGCGGAGCTTGAGCAGTGATTTGGGTCAGGTGAAGGCAGAGACGGCTGCGGTTCTCTCGGATGAGAGCCGGGCGAAGAGAGCTCTGGACGAATGCAGCGCAGAGGTTAAGAAATTACAGCGGTATGCAGAGAAATCTGCGGAGTCCGGTGATGAAGCCAAGGCACGTGGTTTTTTGGAAAAGAAGGCAGAGCAGGCTAAGAAACGGAATGAATTACAAGCTGCCTATGATCGGGCTTCTGCCAAAGCCAAAATGATGAAGCATATGCACGAGAAGCTGGTTGCGGATATGGGGCAATTGGAAGCTCGGCATTCCGAGGTGAAGGGAAGAATGGCCGCTGCCAATGCGCAACAACTGGCCAATGAACGGAACGCCTCCGCTACCAATGCGAATGCTGCTTTGAAGGCGATGGAAGACAAAGCGAATCAGGCACTTAACGAAGCTGAGGCTTTGGCTGAACTTCGTGCTGGGGCACAGGAAGATGATCTGGATGTACTCATTGCGCAGTTGGAGCAGCAAATGAATGCCGAAGCGGGTAATAATGCACAGGTGACGCCGAGTCCAGAGGAAGAGCTTGCAGCAATTCAGAAGAAATTGGAAGATAAATAATGATATATATCATGTAGTACATTTCGTTAAACATTGAGGTGAGCAAATGCCGGTAATCGAGTACAAATGTCCCAACTGCGGCAGTGGAATGCTTTTTGACAGTGCAACTGGAGCGTTATCCTGCCCCAGCTGCGGACGACAGGATAATATCGAACAGATCCCCGATCCGCTGAAGAAACAGGTGTTCACGGAGAATGAGGTCAAGGAGTATCACTGTAACAGCTGCGGCGCGGATATTGTGACTGAGCCGGAGACAAGTGCAACGACATGCAGCTTCTGTGGAGCTGCCGTTGTTCTGAGTGATCGACTGACGGGAGATCTGGCACCGGCCATGGTCTTACCCTTTTCGATCAGTAAGGATGAGGCCAAGCAGGCGTTCAAAAAGTGGTGCAGAAACGGCTTGCTGACACCTAGTGGATTCATGACAGCTGATCGGGTCAAGAGCATTACCGGGATATATGTGCCTTTCTGGTTATATGAGTTACATAACAAAATCGAAGTTCATGGCCGTGGCACAAAAATTAGAACCTACACGCAGGGTGATTACCATTACACGGAAACGCAGCATTTCGATATTTACCGGAGAATACGGCTTAATTATGTGAATCTGCCCATTGATGCTTCGGAAAAAATGAAAGATGAACTGATGGATAAGCTGGAGCCATTTCCGTATAACCAGTTAAAGCTTTTCAAAACCCCGTATCTCGCCGGGTATATTGCGGAAAAATATAGTTATACCGATGAGGAGCTGTACCCGCGCGCCAAGGAAAAAACGAGCTCTTATATCGATTCTTATATTGCATCAACGGTTTCTGGTTATAACAGTGTCAGTTACACAGATAAACAGATTGATACTACGTTAAAAAATGCAGACTATGTGTTGCTCCCGGTATGGATGGTTTACTATGACTACAATCGTTCGCAGTATACCTTTGCCATGAATGGACAGACAGGTAAAGTGGTTGGTAAACCGCCTATTAGCAAAGCTAAAGTTGCCGGATGGTTCGCAGGAATTTCAGCCGTTTCTTTGTTGTCATTGAAACTGGTCTCCTGGATGATGGGAGGTGGATTCCTGTGAGGAAAAGAAAACATCTGGCATGGATGGCAACGCTCATTTTATTTGTGATTACCCTCGTGTCTCCATTGATTCCAATGTCAGTTGTATCGGCAGCAGACAGCAAGAACCTGATTTACGATGAAGCTAATCTGCTGAACGAGCAGGAGAAAAGTGAACTGAACGCATTGGCGAATGAGTATGGGGCTGAAAGACAGACGGATTTTGTTATTCTGACAACGAATAATACACAGAATCAGGATGTACAGCTGCTGACAGAGGATTTCTATGATGAGCACGCTCTTGGGTATGACAAAGCGAATGGAAATGCGGTCATTCTGACGATGGACATGAATAATCGGGAAGTGTATTTGGCTGGATTCTATAAAGCTGAAGATTATCTGGACAACGGTCGGCTGCAATCAATCCGAAGCAGGATTACCTCTGAATTATCTAGTGGGGATTACAAACTCGCTTTTGAGAAATATATTAAGCTTTCCTATAAATATATGGGGTATGAACCTGGTGTGAACCCGAACAATATTTTATTTAACGGTTGGTTCCAATTAGGAGTATCGGTATTAATAGGAGGCGTTGTTGTTGGGATTATGACTTACCGTTCTGGCGGACGTGTGACGGTCAATCGGGCGACCTATGAAGATTCAAGTACTTCCAGTGTAATCGATCGTCAGGATCGGTATATTCGTACTACTGTAACCAAACGCAAAATTGAGAAGAACAACAATAACGGTGGCGGAGGTGGCGGTGGGGGCGGAGGTACCAGCCGAGGCGGTCATTCGCACAGTGGTAGTAGAGGATCTTTCTAGCAGGAAAAACAACAACTCAACTTATGTCATGATGATGCAAAATGCTTACTATAGAAGGGATGGGAACGAGTATGGGATTTTTCAAAAATCAATTTTCGAATGTGGTGGAATGGGAAGAGTTCAGAGATGATATGATTTTCTGGAAGTGGAGTAACCGTGAGATCAAGAAGGGAAGTAAATTGATTATCCGTTCGGGGCAGGATGCGATCTTCCTGAATAACGGCAAGGTGGAAGGGATTTTTGAGGACGAAGGGTCGTTTAATATCGATTCCGAGATCATTCCGTTTCTGTCTACCTTAAAAGGCTTCAAGTTCGGATTCAACAGCGGCATGCGGGTCGAAGTGCTGTTTGTGAATACGAAGGAGTTTACGGTTCGATGGGGTACGCAAAGTCCGGTATTAATTCCGACTCCTCAACTTCCAGGTGGGATGCCGGTTCGTGCGAATGGTACGTTTAATTTTAAAGTGAGTGACTATGTTACATTGATCGATAAAATCGCGGGTATCAAGCAGAGCTATCTGGTCGAGGATGTTAAAATCCGAATTACGTCTGTGCTGGATCAGTTGCTAATGAAATGGATTAGCCGTGAGGGTAAGGACATGTTCAACCTGCAGGCGAATGCCTCGGATATTGCCAAAGGTATTCAGGAAGATCTGGATATGCAAATGATGGACATCGGGATCGGAATCACAGGCTTCCAGGTGATGAGCTTCAATTATCCGCAGGAGATCCAGGATATGATTACGAAGACTGCTTCACATGAAATGATCGGCAATTTGCAAAAATATCAGCAGGTCAGCATGACTGATGGCATCTCATCCGGTAAAGTTAAGGGTGGCGGCGCTGCTTCGGATATGGCGGGCATGATGATGGGCATGAACATGGCGAATGAAATGATGAAGAACATGAATCAGAACCAGAACAACCAGAATCAGAATTCGGATCAAAAACCTGCGGCTAATCAAAACAGCGATGCAGGTGCATCTTCTTCGTCTGGAGACAATAAAAAGCCGAATTTCTGTCCGAACTGTGGCGCTAAGAATGAAGGAGCAAATTTCTGTCCAAACTGTGGTCAGAAGTTGGGTTAACCTATATCTAAATATAAGAAGGGCTTACTCTAAGGTCAAACTTTGGAGTAGGCCCTTTTTTCATTCTATTTTAAATGGGAGAAAACGGTTGACATCGGACCATAAATCATTTATCTTTAAATTAAGATATTTAATTTGAATACAAATTACACCGAGAAAAACAAATATCTTAATTCCGATTTACGAGGAGAGATCAAGATGATGATTCCAACATTGACCAGAATAAATGAACTTTCAAGAAAAGCCAACGCGGCAGGATTGACGGAGATGGAGAAAGCAGAACAAATTCGTCTGCGCCAGGAATATCTGCAAACCTTTCACGGTTCGATCAATGATATTCTGCTGAATGTAACCATCTATGATCCGAACGGCGACGACGTCACTCCGGATAAACTGAAACAGGAACAGGCCCAACAAAATAATAACTGAATCAGCTCGGTTGAATATCTTAATATTAAGATAATATAAATGATCTATAAACCTAGGAGGAAATGATGATGACCATTCAAACTGCAGGTATTCACCATATTACAGCTTTTGCGGGAGATCCGCAGGCCAATGTCGACTTTTATGCTGGAGTTCTGGGACTTCGTCTTGTGAAAAAAACGATTAACTTCGATGCACCAGACGTTTACCATCTGTACTTTGGGGATGAGAACGGAAGTCCGGGTACCATTATCACGTTCTTCCCATCAGCCGGATCACCACGAGGCAAAATTGGTGGCGGTCAGGTCGGCATCACCTCATATGTGATTCCACCTGGGACTATTGGCTTCTGGCAGGATCGGCTGGAGCAGTATAACATTGAGGTAACCAAAACAAGTCGTTTTAACGAAGAGCTGCTGCAATTCGAAGACAGTGAGGGCTTGCGTCTTGAACTGGTTGAACGTGAAGAGGGGCCAGCCAGCACCTGGGTGCATGAAGGCATTCCAGCGGACAAAGCCATCAAAGGATTTGGAGGTGCCGTGCTATTCAGCGTCAATCCGCAGAGAACGATGGATGCGCTGGACAAAATACTTGGATTCACCAAAGTAGACGAAGATGAGGAGTATGTACGATTCCGGTCCGTCGGAGATATCGGTAATGTCGTGGATGTTCCTGTCACCCGGATGGCTTTGGGGGCAGGCGGAGCAGGGACGGTCCACCATATTGCGTGGCGTGCCAAAGATTTTGCAGAGCACGAGCAGTGGAGAGAAGCTGTACAACAGTACGGCTATCAACCAACCCCAGTTCGGGACCGTCAATATTTTAGCGCAATCTATTTCAGAGAAGCGGGCGGAATCCTGTTCGAAATTGCTACTGATCCTCCTGGATTTGCGAAAGATGAGCCTGCGGAGTCGCTTGGACAGAGACTCATGCTGCCTGAGTGGTTTGAGCCATATCGTCCCCAAATCGAAGGCAATTTGCAACCCATCCAGGTAAGAACGGTAGAGCCTTCACATTCTATGATGGCACGTTAAAGAAGGGCCAGAACAAGCAATCTTTTTGATATGAGTTCAACTAAAGGAGCATTGAAGGATGATGGAGAAAAAGGTTACCTGGCTGGAGCTGTTCTATGATTTGCTTTTTGTAGCAGCGGTCTCCAAAGCGGGACATGTCCTGCTGCATGCCGAACACGGCGTGATTTCCTTTGAATATCTGATGAAATTTGTTTTGATTTTTATTCCTGTCTGGTGGGCATGGGTCGGTCAGACCCTATTTATTAACCGTTATGGTCAGGACATTTTCATCCATCGAGTCTTTCTTATCCTTCAACTCCTGTCTGTTCTGGTGATGACGGCGAGTCTCTCGGTTGATTTTGATCAATACTACCTTCCTTTCTTTGCGGGTTATATTGGTTCAAGGACACTTACAGCCATTCAATATTTTATGATTCATAATTCCAAAAGCGAACATCAACAAAAAGCCGCTCGTTATCTGGGTGTATGCTTCATCATCGGCATATTGATCTCAACAGGTTCCCTGTTCTTTGATTCATGGCTGCGATATGCGATTTTGTACGTGGGAATTGCCGTGGATATCATTCTCCCGCTCATCGGACGCAAAAATCTGGTGAAGGTTCCGATACACACGCATCATTTATTGGAACGTTTCGCTCTGTTCACGCTTATCCTGCTTGGTGAGTCGGTCGTCAGCATCATTGCCGTGCTGCAAATGGATCACTGGGATGTACGATCTGTTCTGTTCGCGGCATTTACATCCATATTTGTGATTGCGATGTGGTGGCAGTATTTTGATAATGTTGAGAAAAAGGTCAGTAAAGAAATTCAGACCGCCGGGCAAGCGATCATATACGGCCATCTGTTCATCTATATATCCATGAGCATGATTGCCGCTTCCATTCAACTGTTATACCTGGATGAACTCAATTATGGTTTCATGTTGGCCTTTGTATTTGGTTCAGTTCTGCTGTATTTTCTGTCCACCTCGCTGGTGTTCCACCGATACAGGCATGCTCATCTGCGGCTACGTCCGCGTCACTTGGTGTTTATGCTGGGGATAATGGCTGCGTTTATTGTTGTCGATCTGGTCTATCGGGTGCCTAATTATGCAATCGTGGGAGAGAACATGGTGTTCTTCCTTGTCTATGCCAAATTAACGACCTAATGAGTAGATCACACAAGAATAAAAGTCACGGACGAATGACGTTCGTGGCTTTTTAAGTTGGATAATCGTAAAATCATGTCCACTGTGAGAAAAAACGTTTAACCTGATTTATTTTCTACCATAGAATCTGTTAATATGAGACTAGATACAAGTGAATCTACCAGATTAACGAATATACATAGTGATTCGTGGGTATGGAGATGACAATCAGGAGGGAAATCATTGAGCACACATCAAATCGGAGTTCCATTGGAAGGGTTTGCAGAGTTTAGCCGCACGGTTGCCGCTGAAGGCGCAGTGCTTTTGAAGAACGAAGGACAAGCTCTTCCGATTCGAAAAGACGAAAACGTTTCAGTGTTTGGACGGATTCAAGTCAACTATTATCGCAGTGGTACAGGCTCAGGCGGCAGCGTTCATGTGGCGTATACTACCAATTTGTTGGATGGTCTTCGCAGCAAAAAAGGACTTAAAGTTAATGAAGAATTGGCAGCTGTCTATGAAAAATGGATTGAGGAAAACCCGTTTGATGACGGTGGAAAAGTATGGGCGGCAGAGCCTTGGAATCAGAAAGAAATGCCTTTAACGGATGAAGTGGTATCCCAAGCCAGAAGTAAATCCAGCAAAGCAATCGTGGTGATTGGACGAACAGCAGGCGAAGATCAGGATAATGTGGATGCACCAGGCAGCTACCGGTTGACGGAAGATGAGAAAGCGATGCTGAAGCAGGTCACGAATCATTTTGAACAAACAATCGTCGTGTTGAATGTATCGAACATCATGGACATGAGCTGGTTGAATGATGAAAGTTACGTTCATCCGATCCAAAGTGTCATTTACTCGTGGCATGGCGGTATGGAGGGTGGTAATGCGATCGCCGATGTACTGGCCGGAGACGTTACACCAAGTGGTAAATTAACGGATACGATTGCGTATTCCATTGAAGATTATCCTTCCACAAGCAATTATGGCAATGAGTTTAAGAACCTTTATCAAGAAGATATCTACGTAGGCTATCGTTATTTCGAAACGTTTCGACCTGAAAAAGTACAATTTGAATTTGGATACGGCTTGTCCTATACCACGTTCACAACCAAGGCAGAAGACGCAAAATGGATCTCCCAAGACGGAGAAAATAGCATTAAGGTGAATGTAACCGTAACCAATACGGGCACGACCTATGCCGGTAAAGAAGTAGTGCAGATCTATTATGAAGCCCCACAAGGTCAATTAGGGAAACCTGCAAAAGCTCTGGTGGCATTCGGCAAAACGAATCTGCTTCAGCCGGGTGAGTCTCAGCGCCTGACCGTGAGCTTCCCTGTGGATTCCATGGCTTCCTATGATGATGCTGGCGTAACTGGACATGCATCGGCGTATGTACTTGAGCCAGGAACATATCGTTTGTACGTAGGAACCAGTGTCAAAAATGTGGAGCATGTCAGCATTGATGGCCAAGATGGCTACGTCGTAGAAACGATTCAACTCGTGGAACAGCTCCAGGAGGCAATGGCACCGACTGAAGGCTTTACGAGAATGAAGCCGGGAGCGCGCAAAGAAGACGGATCTTACGAGCTGATTTTTGCAGATGTACCGACGCGCCAAGTATCCATGGCTGAACGAATTGAACAATGCTTACCGCAAACGCTGGAGCAAACGGGCAATCAGGGCTACAAGCTGAGAGATGTGAAGGATGGCAAAATCAGCCTGGAAGCATTTATCGCCCAATTGAGTGATCAGGATCTGGCAGCCATCGTAAGAGGAGAAGGTATGAGCAGCCCACTCGTTACATCGGGTACAGCTTCCGCATTTGGCGGCGTGAGTGACAGTCTGTTCAATTACGGAATCCCTGTTGCATGTACTGCAGATGGTCCATCCGGTATTCGTATGGATAGCGGGGAGAAGGCTACACAAGTTTCCATTGGAACTTTGCTGGCCGCAACATGGAATGCAGAACTCGTCGAAGAGCTGTATGTGATGGAAGGTCAGGAATTGCTGAGAAATCAGGTGGATGCACTGCTCGGGCCTGGATTGAATATTCGCCGGAGTCCGATGAATGGACGTAACTTTGAGTATTTCTCAGAAGATCCGTTGATTTCTGGTGTATTTGCTGCTGCTTGCACAAAAGGAATCATGAAGGGTGGCTCTAATGCTACACTGAAACATTTCGCCTGCAACAATCAGGAGAAACATCGCAGTAAAGTGGATGCTGTTGTATCTGAACGTGCATTGCGTGAGATCTATCTGAAAGGGTTCGAGATTGCCGTGAAAGAAGGCGGTGCGAACTCGATCATGACCTCCTACAATCCGATTAATGGACATTGGGCGGCTTCGAACTACGATCTGAACACGACCATTCTTCGTGGGGAGTGGGGCTTCCAAGGTATCGTGATGACCGACTGGTGGGCTATTATGAACGATGGCGTTGAAGGTGGACCAGCAGATCGGAAAAACACCAACTGGATGGTTCGCGCTCAAAACGATCTGTACATGGTTGTACCTAACTATGGCGCAGAAATCAACGGCTGGGATGATAACACGATCGAATCTCTGGAAAATGGGACGTTGACACGCGGAGAGCTTCAGCGCTCGGCTATGAATATTTGTGAGTTCATCATGAATGCACCTGTCTTCTCCAGAAAACATGAGATTGTAGAGAATGTCGCTTCATTCCAAGCGAATGCTTCACTTTCCTCAGAGCAGGCACAAGTGCTGGCTAATGATGTACAGGTCAAACCCGTTGTGGGCGAACCTGTCTACATGAAAGTGGATGAAGCAGGTCAATATCGGATTATTGTACAGATCATGTCTCCTGAGCCGGAACTGGCTCAAAGTGCATGTAATGTGATTCTTAATGATCAATTGATGACGACCATTCAAACCAATGGTACTGAAGGTAAGTGGATCAGACAGAAACTTGTCAAAGTGGATTTGGAAGCAGGCTTGTACGAATTGAAGCTGGACTTCACCAAACCAGGTCTGCAGATCGACTGGATCGAATT
Source organism: Paenibacillus sp. RU5M (assembly GCF_900221055.1). NCBI lineage: Bacteria > Bacillati > Bacillota > Bacilli > Caryophanales > Paenibacillaceae > Paenibacillus > Paenibacillus sp. RU5M. The sequence goes on from NZ_OBQM01000014.1 coordinate 84,142, forward strand.
CAAACAAGTGTAACGCAGGATCGTCTGCTCTGTTGTAACTGAACATGACGACTGTTATGATTGTGTTATGAGATCCGGAATTTCTGAACAATCTGGTCAGGAGTGTTGCGAAGGATGAGAAGGTATAATTTTTGGAGCCCCATTCTGCTGATTGCGGTTGCGCTGATTGTCAGAGGCCTGGTTACCAATCTGGGCGTTCTGTTCGGCATGTCGCATGATGCAGCAAGTAATATTGCAATTGTTGCCATGTTGATTGCTGCACTGATAATGTTTAATCGAATGACAAAGGCAAAGCGAAAATGAACATATAATATTCGATATTGATCAAGAGAGAGGCACCCTTAGGGGTGTCTTTTTTGTGTATTGACGTTTCATTCATAACGTCTTAGACTGTTTATGAATAAAACAATAACATTTTTATGATAACGAAAATAACAAATGTAATTACTCCAATGGCTAACCCATCATTTTCCGAAAGGAGACCCATTCATGAAGGTTATGGCGGCATGGTTTGCAGGCAAGCATGAAAAGGCAATTGATGTGGTGAGCAGGAAGTGGGGACTGCAGGAGGGTTCGTGGATCGTTCCGCTGAGATTGGTAGAGTCTTCGTGGAACAGGGATCGAATTGCAATCAGAAAGCTGACTTTCAACGACAGATGAACATAATTAAGGACCGCTGGAGATACTGTGCTCTGTCGGTCCTTTATGGCATTTGACGGAAAGCGGACAGAAAACCGGCATGAGAGGAGAGGGATCCAGTAAATACAACCGATTGGGTGAAGGCAGCAGCACAGGTCGTGCCATCAGAACGTCAGCTGAAATGGCAGGAGATGGAGTTCTATGCATTTATTCATTTTACCATGAATACGTTTACAGATCAGGAGTGGGGAACGGGAAATGAAGATCCCGATATCTTTAACCCTTCTCATCTGAGTACCCGGCAATGGGTTCAGGCGTGCAAATCTGCCGGTATGACCGGATTAATTCTCACATGCAAGCATCACGACGGATTTTGTTTGTGGCCAAGCCAGTACACGAAACATACGGTAGCCGCCAGCCCTTGGCGAAATGGTACGGGTGATCTGGTGAAAGAAGTTGCCGATGCCTGCCGTGAAGGCGGGTTGAAGTTCGGTATCTATCTGTCTCCTTGGGACCGTCATGAAGCATCCTACGGAGATTCAGAGCGATACAACGAATTTTTCAAAAATCAACTGCGTGAGCTGTTAACTCAATATGGTGAACTTTTCTGCGTGTGGTTCGACGGAGCATGCGGAGAGGGGCCGAATGGGAAAAGGCAGGTCTACGATTGGGATTCCTATTATGCGCTGATCCGGGAGTTGCAGCCAGAAGCTGTAATCTCGGTATGTGGACCGGATGTTCGCTGGTGCGGCAATGAGGCAGGTCATACCCGGACTTCAGAATGGAGCGTCGTACCTGCTTATTTACAGGATAACGAGAAGATCCAGGAGCAATCCCAGCAGGTGGATGATGGCGAGTTTGCCAGCAGAATTAATACACAGGATGCAGATTTGGGGAGTCGGGAGGTGATCCGGCAGCATGAGGGCAAGCTCATCTGGTATCCAGCGGAAGTGAATACGTCCATCCGTCCGGGGTGGTTCTATCATGCAAGCGAGGACGATCAAGTCAAATCGCTGGAGGAACTGCTTGCCATCTATGATGGAGCGGTTGGAGGCAACGGGAATTTTCTGCTTAACCTTCCACCAGATCGACGCGGCCTTATTCACGAACAGGATATTGAGCGGCTGCAGCAACTCGGAGACTTTTTGCGCAGTACTTATCGACAAAGTCTGGCTGTTGGGGCGAGAATTCAGGCATCGGATACCATGGATGGAGAACATGCCGCTACCCAGGTATTGTGTGAAGAATCGGATATGTTCTGGTGCCCATCTGAAGGAACTGAACTGGCTTGGCTGGAGATAGAACTGCCGGAGGAAAAGCGGTTCGACCGAGTCGTTCTCATGGAGCATATCCGTTCAGGCCAACGAATTGAGCGCTTTACGCTGGAGGCAAAGGGTGAGAGTGGGGATTGGCAGGAGCTGTATCGCGGCACGATTGTTGGTCACAAACGAATCTGTAGTTTCGAACCTTTTACCGCCAGAACTATTCGTCTGACCATTCATGAATCCAGATGGTATCCAACGTTGTCCTGGCTGGGTGTATATCTGAGCAAACAAGAGGTGCATGAAGCTGGCGATTGAGCCGTAACATTTGTAGATAAGCCGATTTTGGATTCATCCCATGGAAAATAGAGTAGCAAACGATTATTGGTAATTGTATGATCTTATGGAAAAAGGTATATGTAAGGTAGAGCCACACACCAGCAGGAGAGGATGAGAGGATATGAAAGTAGGACTCAGCACATACAGTCTGCAACAGGCACTGGATGCCAAGGAACTGACTGTACCCGACGCCATCCGTTACATCGCCGAGCAGGGCGGAGAACATGTGGAGATTGTTCCGATCGGGTACAGCCTGATCGACCAACCGGAATTAATTGACCAGATTCGAGGGGCTGCGCAAGACGTGGGAATTGATATTTCCAATTACGCAATAGGTGCCAACTTCGTTACTGGAGAAGGTCCGGATGCACTTGAAAATGAGATTGCTGCTGTCATGAAGCATGTGGATGTCGCTGCCGCACTTGGCGTTACGAGAATGCGCCATGATGTTGCGTTTCGTCCTGCACAGGAGGGCACTGTCGCTCAGTTTGAGGCGGATCTGCCTGTTCTGGTGAAGGCCTGTCAGCGAATTGCCGATTACGCAGCGAGTCATGGTATTACAACAAGTGTGGAGAATCATGGTTACTATGTGCAGTCCAGTGAGCGTGTCCGGCGGTTGGTGCATGAGACGGCACGTGAGAACTTCAAGACAACGCTGGATATCGGCAACTTCCTGTGTGTGGATGAAGACCCAGTTAGCGCTGTGAAAAACAACATTCCTTATGCATCCATGGTGCACGCCAAAGATTTCTATCGGAGACCTTCCTACCGTAATCCTGGAGAGGGCTGGTTCCAGACCGCACACGGCAATTACCTGCGCGGAGCGATTGTGGGTCACGGGGATATCGACATGCCGGAAGTATTCCGTGTGTTGAAGCAGTCCGGTTATGACGGATATATCTCTGTCGAATTCGAAGGTATGGAAAATTGCAAAACAGCATCCCGAATCGCGATGGATAACGTCCGCCGCTTCTGGGAGGAAGCATAAGCAGCTACTTACTACTATATAAGTGGAATCAATTTTTATATGTAAGGCTGAAGTAACAGAGGTGAAGTTTGGAACTGTAGGAGCGGTAGCGTCCGCCTTTGTCTGCGGATTTCAACTGCTGAGAGCAGTTGATACAAGAAATCTGTAGACAACAGCGGCCGAAAGTCCAAACATTCACCGTAGTTACGTTAAGCCGATTATCATATGTTTTGAATCAACTGATATGACCATCATTCAACAGATTATGGAGGGGAAAATCCATGTCCAAACTTAAAATTGCCGTTATCGGTGCAGGATCAATTTCCGATTTTCATTTACAAGCGTATGACAGTAATCCCGAAGTTGAAATATACGCCATATGCGATCTGAATGAAGCACGTGCCCAGGAAGCAGCTAAAAAATATAACGCTACCCATGTATTCACCGATTATAAGGAGCTCCTGGCACTACCTGAAATCCATTCGGTCAGCATCTGTACCTGGAATGATACACATGCCGAGATCAGCATTGCTGCACTGGATGCGGGTAAAAACGTACTTTGCGAGAAGCCGCTCTGTCAGACGGTAGAAGACGCGTTAGAGGTAGAGAAGGCTGTTCACCGCAGTGGAAAGCTGCTTCAGGTTGGCTTTGTACGCCGTTATAGCGACAATGCGCAGATCCTGAAGAAGTTCATTGATGAAGGCGAGCTGGGAGAGATCTATTATGCCAAGGCATCCTGTCTACGGCGTTTGGGCAATCCGGGCGGATGGTTTGCAGATGTGGAACGTTCTGGCGGCGGCCCGTTGATCGATATTGGCGTACACATTATTGATATCTCCTGGTACCTGATGGGCAAACCGAAGGTGAAAACCGTCTCCGCGAATGTCTCCAATCGATTGGGTAACCGTGCCAATATCCGTAATCTATCGTTCTACCAGGCAGCGGACTATGATGCGAACAAAAACACCGTGGAGGATATGGCCAACGCACTGATTCGTTTCGAGAACGGAGCAAGCCTGCTGGTAGATGTAAGCTTCACACTGCACGCGAAGCAGGATGAAACTTCGGTCAGACTCTATGGCGATAAAGGTGGAGCTGAACTGGAACCGGAAATTTCACTGATTGGTGAGAAATTCGATACCATTTTGAACATGACGCCACAGGTGGATTTCAAATCTCTTGATTTCGCAGGTTCTTTCCGTAATGAAGTCAATCATTTTATCGACAGTACCCAAGGACGCAAAGAGACGCTAAGCCCCGTTGAGGATGGCGTTGAAATCATGAAAATCCTCTGTGCCATCTACGAGTCCGCACGTGAAGGACGCGAAATTTCACTGTAGATATGGTGTTGCGATCCGAAAATGGCAACGCCACTCGAAGTAGTGAGGTCTAACAAGTCTATACTTGTTGAACCAAACATTTCGCCAAAACGGAGTTAGAACCAATCTGAAGAATGCACTGCAATCGAAATGACTGGGCTTATAGGTCTTTATAAGTTGAAACTGAACGTTTAAGCCAAAACGGAGATTGCAGAACCAATCTGAAGAAGCGAAGCGCTCGCCTTTATCCCCGGATTTCGACCAATTATAAAGTGAAATCAAAGAAATCCGGGGATAACAGCGATCGGAAGATGGTACTGCAATTGGAGTGACAGAGCTTAACTTGTGTAGTTTATCTTATATCCAATCCAAAGGAGATGAACGGGATGAGCGAAACCAAAGATATGGTGCTGGAACAGGAAGAACAGGTCGTCGAAGCCGGGGTGCACAACTTTAGCAAAGAAGAGGAATGGGTGAAGCCTGAAGATCCGTTGCTGAATGAACGTCTGGAGTGGTTCAAGGATCAGAAGCTGGGGCTGATGATGCATTGGGGTCCCTATTCCCAACTTGGACTCGTGGAGTCCTGGGCGCTAAGTGACGAGGATGGCGATTGGTCGCGCAATGATATCGACTGGACTGACGACATGGAGCATTTCAAGCAGGAATACTTTGATCTCAACAAAACCTTCAATCCCATTCGCTTTCAGCCTGAAGAGTGGGCACAGATGGCCGCTGATAACGGGTTCAAATATTTCCTGTTCACCACCAAACATCATGATGGTTTCTGCATGTGGGATACACATACCACCGATTATCGCATCACGGGCAAAGATACTCCTTTTCATACCCATAAGTATGCGGATATTTGCCGGGCGCTTTTTGATGCTTTTCGTGCCAAGGGGCTCGGGATCTCGGCTTACTTCTCCAAAGCGGATTGGCATACGCCATATTACTGGACACCTGGCATGGAGCGAGGAAGCCATATGTGGCGTGGACCATCCTATGATCCGAAAGCGTATCCATGGCTGTGGGAGAAATTCGTGGAGTTCACGCATGAGCAAATTATGGAGCTGCTAACCAACTACGGACGCATCGAATGTCTGTGGCTGGATGCAGGCTGGGTACGTGAAGGCCGTCACGGTCAGGATATCCGATTGGGCGAAGTGGTGGAGCGGGCACGTCAGACAACTCAGCCGTGGCTCCTCGCAGCAGATCGCACAGTAGGCGGACCGTATGAGAATATCGTAACTCCAGAACAGACCATCCCTGAGCATCCAATGAATATTCCTTGGGAGAGCTGTATCACGGTGGGCAATTCCTTTGCGTTTGGATATGATGATCAGTACAAGTCAGCAAGACAGTTGGCGCATATTCTGCTTGAGGTCGTATCCAAGGGTGGTAATTTGGCGCTGAATGTGGGACCACAACCGGACGGGCGTCTTCCAAAAGGGGCAGTCCGAAGTATTAAAGCCCTCGGAGAATGGATCGGTACTCACGGGGAGGGCATCTATGGCACGCGGATTTGCGGACCATACTTCACAGGAGAGTGGGCCTTTACACGTAAGGAAGATCTCAACGTATCGTATGCCTTCCGTTTGTACAGAAGCGAGAACGAGGCGGTACAATCACAGGTGGTCATTCCATTTATGGAAAAGGTGGAGCGAATTGAACTCGTCGGCACAGATGATGTGCTGTCATTCCAACGGACGGAAGATGGACTTGCTGTAGAGTTGCCGCAAGCGGCAGTTACGGAAGTAGCACCTATCACGCTGACGTTCAGATTGTTCACAAACCAATAAATCTACAATTCAAATCCCGGGGGATTTTTACAGTCCTTCGGGATTTTTTTGGTTGGTGATTTTTGCGAAATACCTGTGCTAAAGGACGATTCCCCCTTGTCCAGCAAGGGTTTTGGGAATAAGGAGATGTGGGAGAAAATTGCAAATTGATAAAAGAACACCGCTCAAGGTACTATCGATTTAAGAAAGCGTTACCTGACATTATTACTCACACGGATGACGCTAATACAGAAAAATGAGTCAAAGAAAAGGATGTTTAAGGGATGTAAATGTAATGTATTATTACACTTAAGGTGTAGAAGGAGTGACGCGAATGAGTCGAGCTACGGAAAGCATACCTGCACCGGTGGAGCTCCAGCAAGGAAGGAATTACGCAGAACCCAAGCGACAGCATCCATTTATAAGAAGCCTCAAGAAGCATTGGGAGCTCTATCTACTGGTGCTTCCTCCCGTATTGTATCTGTTAATTTTCAAGTACATTCCGATGGTTGGTGTACAGATTGCCTTCAAAGACTTCAGTGTCGTCAAAGGAATCTGGGGTAGCCCATGGGTTGGACTGAAACACTTTGAAGCCTTTTTTGAATCCCCAAACTTCTGGCTGCTGATCAAAAATACGATTGGGATCAGTTTCTACTCGTTACTCGCCGGATTTCCCATTCCGATCCTGCTGGCGCTCGCGCTGAATGAGATCCGAACAGGTTACTTTAAAAAGACCGTCCAGATGGTCACGTACGCTCCGCATTTTATCTCCACAGTCGTCATGGTATCCATCATCATTCTGATGCTGTCACCGCATGTGGGTGTTGTAGACAAGCTATTTACCTTCCTGGGTTTCCCGATGACCAACTTTATGGGCATTCCCGAATACTTCAAATCCATCTATGTGTGGTCGGGGGTCTGGCAAGGCATGGGCTATTCATCGATCATTTATATCGCGGCTCTCGCTGGGGTTGATCCATCCCTCTATGAGGCAGCGAAGATGGACGGCGCTTCAAGGCTCCGGAAAATCTGGCATATCGACCTACCAACGCTCGTACCGGTCACCGTCATCATGCTGATTCTGAGTTTGGGCAGCATTATGGGCGTGGGCTTTGAAAAAATATATCTAATGCAGAATCCGCTCAACACGAGCGCTTCGGAAGTCATCTCCACGTATGTGTACAAGGTCGGTCTGATCGGGGCCAACTTCAGCTTCTCCTCGGCGGTAGGATTGTTCAACTCCGTTATCAACCTGATCCTGCTGGTTATCGTCAACGGCATTTCCCGCAAAGTATCCCAGAACAGCTTGTGGTAAAGGAGGAGCTCATCCATGTTTAACCTGATGAATCGTAACCGGATCAAGGACCCGCTCGGTGACCGTATCTTCATGACATTCAACTATATCTTTCTGTTCGCCATACTTCTAACAGTGTTTTACCCGCTCTTGTATATCATCAGTTCTTCGTTCAGCTCCTCGCGTGCCGTTACATCCGGTCAGGTGTGGCTGTTCCCGGTAGACTTTAACATCAAGGCCTATATCTCCATTTTCAAAAGCCAGCAGCTCATGCTCGGTTTCTACAACACGATCATCTATACCGTTGTAGGCACATTTATCAATGTGGCCCTTACGGTCATGCTCGCATATCCGCTATCGCGCAAGTCGTTTTACGGACGGGGAGCCATCATTATTTTCATGATGATCACGATGTTCTTTGATGGCGGTCTGATTCCAACCTATCTCTTAATGAAAGATCTTCATCTGCTGGATACACGCTGGGCGATGTGGCTGCCAGGGGCGCTCGCGGTGTTTCAGGTTATCGTAGCGAGGACCTTCTTCCAGTCTTCCATCCCGGAAGAACTGGGGGAGGCGGCGGAAATGGACGGATGCCGGGATATCCGGTATTTGATCAGCGTAGTTCTTCCGTTATCGAAGCCGATTCTGGCGGTCATGACCCTGATGTATGCGGTGGGCCACTGGAATGCGTACTTTGATGCCCTAATCTATCTTCGTTCCGAGAAGCTGTTCCCGCTCCAATATGTGCTGCGCAATCTGCTAATTCTAAACGCCGCAGACCCGGCAATGTTGGCCAATACGAGCCAGCAGATGAGAGATCAGGGGTTCGAGCAGGTCCTGAAATACGCACTGATCGTAGTTGCCAGCATTCCTATTCTCATCATGTACCCGTTTGTGCAGAAGCATTTTGTTAAAGGGGTTATGGTTGGCTCGCTCAAAGGATGATCTTTGTAATCTGTGTCCGTTACGTCACTTGAAAGGAGGTGGGGGAACACTCCGGCTTCCGGGATAAGGTTTAACACGAGTACGTAATCAGAATGTTATGCCGTTTTCAACAAAAAGGAGGAGTCAGATTGAAAAAATCTTGGATTTCGATGTTGTTTCTGGTCTTTGCTTCGATGGCTTTGTTGTCCGCATGTGGTTCATCCGAGGATGCGGGTACAGGGAGCGGCGGTAGCGGGGAGAGCGGTGGCCCGGTAACGATGACCTTCTTTGCCCCACAAGGTAAAGCGTCCATGGAAGAAAATGAGTTCACCAAATTTATCGAAGACAAGTTCGATGTTACCCTGAAATGGGATCTGGCCCCGACGGACGCTCTGCAAGACCGCAGACAGTTGCTGCTGGCGAGTGGGGATTATCCCGAAGTGTTCCTCCATGGCAAGTTCACGACCTCAGACCTTCAAACATACGGAAAACAGGGCGTGTTCCTCCCGCTGCAGGATCTGATCAAGCAGTACGGTCCGAACCTGTCCAAGATGATGGAGGAGAAGCCGTACTTCAAAGAAGCGGTAACTGCGCCGGATGGCAACATCTACGCTCTGCCGATTTTCAATGAATGTTACCACTGTACGTACGCTCAGAAATACTGGATTAACACCGAGTGGCTGGACAATCTGGGTCTCAAAATGCCTACCACGACAGAAGAACTCTACACGGTTCTGAAGGCGTTCAAGGAACAAGACCCGAATGGCAACGGCAAAGCCGATGAGATTCCACTCACCGGTGCACCCAACAAGTACGTATGGAATGGCAACATCGATGCCTATTTAATGAACAGCTTTATCTATAATGACAACGATAAATATTTGATTGTGAATGATGGAAAGGTTGATTTTGCAGCGAATAAGGAAGAGTGGAAAAAAGGGCTGGAGTACATGCACAAGTTGTATGCAGAAGGCCTGATTGATCCGGCTTCCTTCACACAGAACGATCAGGCAATCGGGCAGTTGGGTAACAAGGAAGGCGATGAAGTGGTCGGCTCCATTACGACAGCGCTGGTCAGCTACCTTGTGAACACGTATGACAAAGATATCACCCGCCACCAGCACTGGGACATCGTGCCTCCGCTGAAAGGGCCGGATGGCGTGCAGACGACAGGTGCTACGCAAAGCGTAGGTGAGTTCGAGTTTGCCATCACCAATAAAGCGACCGAAGCACAACAGATCGCTGCGATCAAAATTGTAGATTATATGTTCAGTGAAGAAGGCGCTTTATATGCAGAGTACGGGCCGACCGAAGGCAAAGGCTGGAAGAAGGCGGATGCCGATGAGAAAAACATCAATGGTGAGCCTGCCAAATACAGCTACTACAACCTGCCTGAGCGTGACCCAAATGTTGTAGTCAACGAGAGTTGGTCACAGATCGGAGCACATGACTTGTCCAATACGTTCCGGAATCTTTTTGCAGAAGGTCAGAACCCACTGGAAGCGGAGGGTTACGGTACACGTCTAGCGCAAGCAACCAATGTATATGAACCTTATGCGCCAAAAGAAGTCTATCCTGCGAACGTATTTATCCGTCCTGAAGATACAGAAACCGCTGCGCAGCTCACGACAGCCGTCAAGGATTACGTGATGACCAATATGGCTCAATTCATTATCGGCAGCAAGAGCATCGATAAGGAATGGGACGCGTACGTGAAAGGTTTTGATGGTCTGGGACTCAGCAATTACCTTGAGATTTACCAGCGTGCGATTGAGAAGAATCAATAAAGCTTGATGGATTCATGAATGAGGCTGTCCCGATGCCAACACAGGAATCGGGACGGTCTTCTCCTTTTGACAACCCCACTTCATCCGATATAATTTACTGAATATTTATGGAAAATTAGCGACCAGATTGGCGTGGTTGTCATTCCAGCTTATGCAAAATGCTCATGCGTATAAACAGTGGTGGGGGGCCTCGGAGATGAACAACAGTTGGTTTAGACGTTTGCTGCTATCGTATTTGCCTGTTTTTTTTATCGTGACCACAATCCTGTTTATCATTTTCTTTCAGGTATTCAATGAACAGAACCGGAGAGAAGCACTCAAGGCCAATGAATTTCTGGCGTCACAGGTAACGCAATATTTGGACAATTCACTACGTTCCATCGACTTCAAGGTGCTGCGTGATATTTTGACCAATCCCAACCTGAAAAATTATTATTCGGTAACCGGAAGCGAGGATGTGTATGCCGAAATTCAAGCAGTCCAGGTTATTGATGAATTAAAAATAGAGTATCCGCTGATTGATTCCATATATCTGGTGAGATACAACGACGATACGGTATTCAGCAACGGCAAGGCAGTGCCGATTGAGGAATTCCCGGATGCAGCGTTTATTAAAGACAGTCGTGCTGCGGCAACGCAAAAGTGGGTGGGGGCGAGATCCTTTAAGGCATTCCTGACAGAGGAAGGAAAACAGGTCATTACACTCATTCGCGGTGTCGGAAACGGCACGGGTCTTGTGGTTGTTAACGTCGATCTGCCGACCTTGCAGAAATCCATCATGCAGATGTATGACCCTGAATTCACCTTCGTGAATATCTTCAATCGCTCGGGTGGCAATCTGTGGGACGGAGGAATTCAGGATGGAATTACGGCGGTTTCTCCCAAAACAGACTCAGGTGAAGTATTCTCCGAGTTTACATCCAGCTACAGCGGCTGGAAGGTACAGACGGGACTGAATAATGGCAAGATCGTCAAATTTGCCCTGAAATTTTATAATATCTGGTTTGTTTTTGCCGTTGCTGTTGTCCTGATTGGTGTGGTGTGGGTGATCTATGTGACACGTAGAAATTACAAGCCCATCCAGCAGATTGTCACGTTGATTGAGACGGTGGCTTGGCAGAAACAGCCAGGGGCGGGTTATACGAAGGATAACGAGTTCCGTTTTATCCAGACTACGCTGGAGCAAATGATTGATCAAACTAAGCAATATCAGGAGGAGCATGAAGAGAACCTGATTTTGCAGAAGAAATACTTCTTTCAGGAGCTGCTTGAGGGTACGCGGGACTTTACCGGTAGTGAACTTACAGCGGAGATGAGCAGGTTCAAGCTCCCGCAGTTAGAGGATCGATGGGCTGTAATGGTGGTGGAGATTGATCAGTATTCCCGGTTCATGGAGGAGTACCACAATCAGGATCAATCCCTTCTGAAATTCGTGTTATCCAGCATTCTGCAGGAGAGTGCAAGGCACGAGGGCACCGAAGTGTGGGCAGAGTGGATATCGGATCAGCGTCTGTATGCCATACTCTGGATTCCTGAAATGGAGAAAGGTGAGGAGACCGAGCAGAGACTGCTCTCCGGTTATCTTGACAGGGTTGGGCAGTATTTGAACTTCACCGTAACCATCGGTATTGGAAGAGTCGCAGTGGATGTCCGTGGTCTGAGAGCTTCGCTGAAGGAGGCGGTGCATGCCTTGGAATACAAGGCTGTGCTCGGCATGAATCGGATCATTCCATGCGGGGAGGTACCGAACTCAACCAATGATGTGTATGAGTTCCTGAAGACGATCTCTTTGCTGGTGCAGGCGATGCGACTCTCGGAAGATGTGTGGGAGAAGCATTTTGACCGCTTGTTCGAACAGATCCATGAATCCGTGCTCTCCCGCCAGGAGATTATGAATACGGTCCAATTGCTGTTCCAGCACTATAACCGGGAGTTCGCAGAACTTCCACGAGAGTATCAGGAGCGATGGGCATCTGTATTTACACCACTTCTTCCTAGGTTGGAAGGTTGGGAGACGTTGGATGATTTACGTGCGCTGTGCTGGGAAGGTTTCCGTGAGCTGGCTGATGAGATGCAGACGCTTCATTGCTCCAGAAAACATCGATCTCATATTCTTGAAATTCGCAAGTATATTGAACAGAACTACAACAACCCCGAGCTGTCGCTGAATTATCTAAGTGATCTATTTGATATCAATCCCAAATATTTAAGCAAGCTGTTTAAGGACGAAATTGGTGAGAAGTTCGTGGATCTTCTGATTAGTCACCGTATTGAGAAGGCGAAGCAGCTCATGCTGGAGACGGATAAGGCCATTCAGGAGATCAGTGAGGAAGTTGGGTATACGAATTACAATTCCTTCAATCGGGCGTTCAAGAATGTGGTGGGTGTAGCGCCTAGCGACTACCGAAAAGCCATGTGAGCCCATGCACCAGACTAAGCCGAACTCATAAGGAGAATGTGCATATGGACTATAAAGATGCTTCACTTCCCGTTCAGGAGCGGACCCAAGATCTGCTCGGGCGGATGACCACGGAGGAGAAGATAGGGCAGCTGATCCAGCCGATGGGGTGGAAGACTTATGTTAAGGAAGCAGATAGTACGGTTCAGGTTACAGATGAGTTTAAAAAGGACATCGCAGAGGGCGGGATGGGGTCGTTGTATGGAGCACTTCGTGCTGATCCCTGGACGGAAGTGACGCTGGAGACTGGCCTAACGCCTAGGCAGGGAGCTGTTGCCACCAATGAAATTCAGCGGTATGCCATGGAGAACTCCCGGCTGGGAATTCCCATATTGTTCGGGGAAGAGTGTTCTCACGGGCATATGGCCATTGGGGCAACCGTATTCCCGGTGCCGTTAGCAGTAGGAAGTGCTTGGAACACGGAATTGTACCGCAAGATGTGTGAAGCGATTGCTATGGAGACTCGGAGCCAGGGAGGAGCGGCAACATATTCGCCTGTGCTTGATGTAGTACGGGACCCGAGATGGGGACGGACGGAGGAATGTTTTGCCGAAGATCCATACCTGATCGGTGAACTGGCGGTTGAAGCGATAAAAGGTTTACAGGGTGACCGGCTCGATTCTAATCGGACGATTGTGGCGACACTCAAACATTTTGCAGCCTATGGCAGCTCGGAGGGTGGGCGCAATGCTGCTCCGGTGCATATGGGACTGCGAGAGCTGCACGAGGTGGATCTGCTGCCGTTCAAGAAAGCAGTGGAAGCCGGAGCATGTTCTGTCATGACAGCGTATAACGAGATTGATGGTGTGCCTTGTACGTCGAGTTCGTATCTGCTGAATGATCTCCTGCGCGAGCAATGGGGTTTTGACGGATTTGTCATTACTGACTTTGGTGCAATTCAGATGCTCGTCAATGGACACAACACCGCGGAGAACGGGGAGCAGGCCGTCGCTCAGTCGCTTAAGGCAGGGGTGGATATGGAAATGTCCGGGTACATGTACGGTAAGCATCTCAGGCAGGCCCTGTCGCAAGGATTAATTGAAGAGCAGGATCTGGATACAGCGGTAAGGCGGGTGCTGGAGATGAAGTTCAGACTGGGCTTATTCGAACAACCTTTCGTTGATCCTGACTTTGCAGAGCAGGTGATCGGATGTGAAGAACATATTCAGCTGGCGAGAAAAGTCGCGCAAGAGGGAATCATTTTACTCAAAAATGAAGACAACACCCTTCCGCTCGGTAAAACAGGTACAAAACTGGCGGTCATTGGCCCAAATGCGAACCACGTCTACAACCAGCTTGGCGACTACACCTCGCCGCAGCCGAGAGGACAGATCGTTACGGTGCTGGATGGGATTACGCGCAAGCTTGGTGCTGACACCGGAAAGGTGCTGTACGCACCAGGCTGCCGGATCAAAGGGGATTCCAGAGAGGGCTTTGCGCAAGCGCTCGCCTGTGCTGAAGAAGCAGACACCATCATTATGGTGATGGGAGGGTCAAGTAGCCGGGATTTTGGCGAAGGGACCATTGATCTGCGGACGGGGGCATCCGTTGTTACGGATGATCCATGGAACGATATGGAGTGCGGCGAGGGGATAGACCGCTCGTCTCTGAACCTGATGGGGGTTCAATTGGAACTGGTGCAGGAAGTACATAGGCTGGGGAAACCGGTTATTGTCGTTTATATTAACGGACGGCCGATTGCCGAACCATGGATTGATGAGCATGCCCATGCCATTGTGGAAGCGTGGTACCCCGGGCAGGAGGGGGGCAACGCCATTGCGGATATTCTGTTCGGTGATGTGAATCCATCTGGTCGTCTTACCGTCTCCATTCCCAAGCATGTAGGTCAGCTTCCGGTCAGCTACAATGCCAAACGCACACGGGGCAAGCGATATCTGGAGACTGATTTGTTACCACAATATCCATTTGGCTTTGGGCTGAGTTATACAGAATTTAAGTACGAGAATGTAAGAGTTGTGCCGGAAGTGATCGGACCAGACGATGAAGCCGAGGTGCAGGTAGAGGTCACCAATACGGGAGTAGTTGCGGGAAATGAGGTGGTGCAGCTGTATATTACGGATGTGTCGGCTTCGGTCACCCGAGCCGAAATTTCGCTGAAGGGATTCCGTAAAATTCATCTGGAGCCGGGACAGACCCGGACGGTGACGTTCCCTGTGCAAAAAGAACATCTGGAGCTGATCGACTCCCGTCTTCAGCCTGTTGTGGAGCCCGGTGAATTCAAGCTGATGGTTGGCAGCAGCTCCAGAGACTGGACTGCTTGTAGTTTACACATCCAGAAGGTGGGGGTGGAGGTATGATTCGAATTCAGCGATTCATTCAGGATCTGGCTCAGCAGCAATGGACGGATACCATTGAACTTCTAGAGTGGCAGATGCAGAAAGCCAAGTATATCCGTCCTGGCGAATACGAGTATGAACAGGAGAATGCGGCTGTTCAAAGCTTGAATCCGCTCCATAGCAACCATGGAACGACTTATTTTCTGAGCAAAACCGTAGAGATTCCGGCCCATTGGGAGGAAGATGTGGTCGGATTGATCTTCGAGGCCGGGGGTGAAGGGCTACTGAAGGTGAATGGCACACCTTATAACGGACTGGACCGCAATCATGGGTATGTACCGTTGCCGAAGAGCCGAGTGGGAACTACGCCTTTGCTGGAGATCGAGCTATATGATCCCATACCGGAACCACATGACCCCTTGAATCGACAGGCGGTCATTCAGCCGCCAATTCAGGGCATCCGAGCCGCTTTGGTTCGTGTTAATTCGCCTTTACAGAGTCTAATGTATAGCATTACGGTACTTGCAGAATCACTCAGAGCATTGCCGGAGAAAGACTTAAAGCGCACCCGTCTTATCCGGGATATTCATCAGGTGATGGATAAGATGTACAACGAGCCGGAGCGCTGGAGTGAAGCGGCATGGGTACAGCATTGGGAAGAATGGCTCGCACAGTCGGTGCAGGAGGAAGACCCGGAAGAGTACCGGGACGGATTCATGCATCTGGTTGGGCAGTCCCATATCGATATTGCTTGGCTGTGGCCTGTGCGTGAGACCGTGCGCAAGTCCAGCCGCACCTTCTCCACGATGTGTACTTTGATGGATGAGTATCCGGAGTTCGTGTATTCGCAGAGTCAACCACAGCTGTATGCATTCGTGAAAGAGCACTTTCCAGAGCTGTACGAACGAATCAAAGCCCGAATTGCAGAAGGCCGCTGGGAACTAGTTGGTGGCATGTGGGTAGAGCCTGATCTGAACATTCCGAGTGGCGAGTCGCTGGTGCGGCAGATCTTATACGGGCAGAACTTTTATCAGGAGGAGTTCGGCAAGCGTTCAAACATCGAGTGGCTTCCTGACACGTTTGGCTACTGTGCTTCGCTGCCACAACTGCTCAAGCTGGCTGATATTCCTTATTTTATGACCACTAAGCTCAATTGGAATGATACCAACGTTTTCCCGTATGATCTGTTCCACTGGGTGGGCATTGACGGCACCTCGGTGCTTGCGTATCTCAATCATGGAGTGAATGAACATACCCGGCCCAAGGATGTCGATGAGCACTGGCAATCCTACAAGCAGAAGGATGTACACCCCGAGCAAATGCTGCTGTATGGGCATGGCGATGGTGGAGGCGGGGTAACGAATGAAATGGTTGCGTTCGCAGAGCGATCCCATTTCATGGTTGGGCAGCCCATTAGCAATTTTAGTACAGCAGGTGCGTTCTTCGAAGAAATTTCGACCAATAACCCTAAGCTGCCAAAATGGCATGGCGACTTATATCTGGAACTGCACCGTGGAACCTATACAACTCATGCGCGCAACAAACGGAGCAATCGCAAAGCGGAGGTGTTGTATCGGGAAGCGGAAATCTGGGGGCAGTTTGCCGGAGTTGAAGCAGCGCAGGCGAAAAGTGATCTGGATGAAGGCTGGAAGCTGATCATGCTGAATCAATTCCATGATATTATCCCGGGCACGTCCATTCCCGAAGTATACGTAACATCTATGGAGGAGTATACGAAGGTATTCGCTCTGGGGACATCGGCTATGGAAGGTACCTTTGGCCGTATTGAGGACCGCATTGCGACAGATGGCTTCGACGGTCTGCCCTATGTTGTATTTAATAGCCTAGGCTGGGAGCGGGGAGAAGTCATTACGATTACAGGCGACGAGAAACTGAGCGGTTTAGCAGCGTTTGACCATCAGGGTAATCGTCTGCCGAGTGACCTTGAGGCAAATGGAAACGTGCTGACTTTGTCAGTCTATGTCCCATCCATTCCGGCCTTTGGGTATGCCACGATATGGCTACGCCAGGCACCGGATGCCAATCTTTCTACATTGAAGCAGGATGAATCTTTCCCTTCTGTCTGGGAAACGGACTTTTACAGGCTTGAATTTAACGATGTAGGAGAGGTCACCAGATGGTATGACAAATCCATGCAACGGGAGTGGCTGAAGTCGGGCGATAAAGCGAATGAGTTACAGTTTTTCCATGACAGGCCAACGTATTGGGATGCTTGGGATATTGATCCGCGGTTTGAATCGCAGCGAGCAGGAGTGGCAGAGCTGATCTCCAAAGAAGTAGTACAGCGTGGAGTAACGCAGGATATCCTTCGGTTTCACTGGAAGTTAAACGAGTCTGAGATTTACCAGGATATCATTCTATATCATCATCAACGACGTGTTGATTTCAAGACAAAGGTGAACTGGGCGGAGAGCCATAAGCTGCTTAAAGTGGCTTTTCCCGTTGATTTGGTATCAGCGAAAGCTGCCTATGAAATCCCGTTTGGTGCGCTGGAGCGCCCTACTCATAACAACACCAGTTGGGAGCAAGCCCAGTTTGAAGTGTGTGGTCACCGCTGGGCGGATATCTCCGAGGGCAACAGTGGTGTAAGCCTGCTGAACGATTGTAAATATGGATATGACATCAAGGATCAGATGATCCGTCTTTCCCTGCTCCGTGCTCCTAAATGGCCGGATGAACATGCTGACCAGGGTGAGCATGAATTCACGTATTCCCTGCTGCCGCATCAGGGAGATTGGCGGGAAGCGGGTGTGGTACGACGTGCGATGGAACTGAACCACCCGGTTCGGGTTGTTGCAAGTGAACGACACTCTGGCACATTGCCAGCAGAGCACAGCTGGGTTCATTTCCATAGTGAACATGTCATTCTGGATACGATTAAGGCTTCCGAAGACGGTACGGGAACGGTACTTCGTTTCTATGAGTCATCTGGTGGAAGAGAAACGGTTGAGATTCAATGGGCTGACGCGCGTATACAGACGTCTGTAGTCAATCTGTTGGAGGATGATATTAGACCACTAGCTTGTCATGAAGGGAAGTTTGAGCTGACGTTCAAGCCATATGAAATTCAAACCGTGAAGCTGGTCTCAGCAGATTAGTCTCAAGAAACCGGATAAGAAATGATCGGAGAAAAAGGAGTGACCGGGTAGGGGTCGAAAATTGTATAGAGCATTCCGTCCATCATGAAGGCTCACCAGGAATGAAAAATCAAATACCGAATTAACGGGAGGGTATGGCATGAAATTAACAAACAAGATTGGCGTTATCGTGGATAGCTTCGGTGTAGGTGTACGTGAAGGATTAAGCAAAGCGAAGGATGTAGGTGCAGAAGGCGTACAGATCTATGCAGTCCATGGAGAGATGGACCCCGAGAACCTCTCTCCGGTGGCCCGCAAGGAGTTAAGAAGTTATATCGATTCTCTTGGTCTTGAAATTTCTGCCTTGGTTGGCGATTTGGGCGGCCACGGGTTCCAGGTCAAGGAAGATAATCCGTGGAAAGTAGAGAAGTCCAAGCGCATCGTGGATCTTGCTCTAGATCTAGGTACGAATATCGTCACAACACATATCGGTATTGTTCCGCACGATCCTTCCTCCGAAGTGTATGCCACACTGCATGCCGCATGTGAGGAACTGGGCCAATACGCCAAAAGCGCAGGAGCCTACTTCGCGATTGAGACGGGACCGGAAACGGCTGCAGACCTGAAAGGGTTTCTGGATACCCTGTCGACTAACGGGGTTTCGGTGAATTTTGATCCGGCGAACATGGTGATGGTTACCGGAGATGACCCTACACGAGGTGTTCATCTGCTGAAGGATTATATTGTGCATACCCATGTGAAAGATGGTGTGCGCCTGAAGGAAGTAGACCCGAGGGACGTATACGGTGCAGTGGGATATGCGCCTATGGATCATGAGAAAATTGCCGAAATGGTCTCTTCCGGAACGTTCTTCCGTGAGGTACCGCTGGGCGAGGGCAGTGTGGATTTTGACGCATACTTTGCAGCCCTTCGGGATATTGGCTACAAAGGTTATCTGACGATTGAACGCGAGGTAGGCGACCAGCCGGAACAGGACATTCGCAAAGCGGTTAAATTTATCCAACAATACCGATAGGGAGCTGAGCAGATGAAAGTGGGCCTGAGTACGTATAGCTTGTTGAACGATCTGAATTCAGGTGAAATGACGGTTCTGGATATCATCGACTGGATTGCTGCAAATGGTGGCGAGCATATGGAGATGGTTCCGTATGGTTACACCGTGGAGGACAATCCTGATCTCGCCGACGCCATTCGGGAGCGAGCTGCTTCTGCGGGTATTGAGCTGTCCAACTATTCGATGCCTGCGAATTTCGTGCAGGAGACGGAAGAAGCTTTTGAAGAAGAGATAGCTCGGGTCAAAAGACATGTCGATGTTGTACACCGGATGGGTGTAAAGCATATGCGTCATGACGTAACGGCGTTTACGTTGCCTAAGGAGAAAATGACCATTGCATGGTTTGAGGAAAATTTGCCGCTGATGGTGAAGGGAAGCCAGATCATTGCTGATTATGCTGCACAGTTTGGCATTACAACGACCATTGAGAATCACGGCTTCAGTGTGCAGGCCAGTGACCGTGTGCAGCGTGTGCTTCATGCCGTAGATCGTCCCAACTTTAAAACGACACTCGATATCGGCAACTTCATGTGCGTGGACGAGAATCCGATTATCGGGGTCATGAAAAATCTGCCGTACGCTTCTCTGGTCCACTTCAAGGACTTTTATTTCCGCCCTTATGATGAGCATCCCGGCGAAGGGGAATGGTTCACTACCGCTTACGGTAACTTCCTGCGCGGTGCTATTGTGGGGCAAGGGGATATTCCAATTCGCAAAATTGTGAGGCTGATTAAAGACTCAGGTTATGATGGTAACATTACGATTGAGTTTGAGGGCATGGAGGAATGCAAATCTGCTTCCAAAATCGCCATGAGCAACCTGCGCCGCTTCTGGGAAGAGGCTTAAGGCAATCATTTAGTTTTAAATCGTGGGGCCACTTTAAGGAAGTGGCTCTTTTTGCACTTCTTATGTTGGGAAATATACGCGAGGAATGGGTAACGTAAGCGAACTGATCAAGTCGTCAGATCCCTCTCCATTCCCCGCATTAATTCAGTTCGAGGTATTTAGCCGCGAAGCCTAAAACACTAACATTAATTGGTTCTACATAAGGATTAAGTTACGATCATCACAAGTATGGTATAATAGATCTATTCAGCCTGGAAAATGACTGGCTATGGATAGGGGAGATCACTGATCTATGCAGGTATTCGA
The DNA here is from genome assembly GCF_900221055.1 of Paenibacillus sp. RU5M. NCBI lineage: Bacteria > Bacillati > Bacillota > Bacilli > Caryophanales > Paenibacillaceae > Paenibacillus > Paenibacillus sp. RU5M. Next base: position 104,531 of record NZ_OBQM01000014.1, read on the forward strand.
GGACTGGAACCAGAAAGTGAAGAAAACGTTTAATGCTACGAATCCCGAGGTTGTATTGACGGTATCTGAAGCAGGGAGTTTGCTCGGTCTGACCAAAGATCAGATGAAACTTTATGTAGACAAGAATAAACTAACTAAGGTCCCGATCATGAGAAGTGTTCACCGATACCTCTTGTTGAAAAGTGAAATAGATAGCATCGTAAAAACGCGCTAACCTCATAGGATCGACCGCAGCCATTTTACCGATAGGATTCGGGAGAGTGGTTTTTTTTTGGAGAAAGGAGGAACAGACCATGCTGAGCAAACTCTCGAGAGGGCTATACCATTGGGTGAATTGGAAATGGGTGGTGGCTTCGGTTGTTATTTTTGCATGCTTTATTGCATTCATTCTTCCCTGGCAGGCGGCGAAGTCGGAAGAAGTAACAGGAAGTGGAGAATCACCGGATACATCCTTCCTGTATTCGGCAAATGATCTCTACCAGATGGCTGATCAATATGGCGAAGAAGGGCGGAGCGCTTATATCCAGGCACGTTTTACATTTGATCTCGTCTGGCCGATCGTTTATCTGTTCCTGTTGTTGGTTTTGTTGTCTATTCTGTATCGAGTGATTCCGCCAGAGAATCGCTGGCGAAGGCTTAATTTGCTTCCAGTTGGAGGATGGGCCTTAGATATGCTTGAAAATGCAGGGGCCTCCTTGACGATGTATCGTTATCCTGTACATACTCCCGTGGTAGCGGAGTTGACCCCGATTTTTACTCTGCTGAAATGGTGTCTCATCTCTACCAGTTTTGCTGCGCTGGTACCGGGTATTATCCTAACAATCTTTCATTTCGCTCGCACAAACCGGGGATAAAATAAGGAATACAGGACAATCCTACCACTGGATGATTTTTGTGCCCCAGTCTGCTGGAAGTTGAATGAATAGTGGTCAGAGCCCCTTTGGAGAGGGGAATTTGTTCAGAGGAGCTTGTGGAAATACCTTCTTGTCAGTGGACAACTTATTCGTATATACTCTTGTCGCAAGTGGCAGGAATGGTTCAATTACATGATATCAAGGAGATGAAGCACGAATGGCGATTAGCTTGAATGTTTATCTTGTAACGGATGGTAACGGACGTGAAGCAATAGAATTTTATAAAAAGGCATTTGGAGCGGAAGTGCTGGCTCTCCAAACATTTGGCGATGGTCCTTCCAACCCAGACCACCCCGTTCCTCCCGAAGCGAAAGACCGCATCATGCATGCTTCTTTGCAGATTGGCAGTTCTGTACTGATGTTATCCGATACATTCCCTGGCATGCCTTATATTGTGGGTAATCATGTGAATGTCACGGTGAACACGGATACTGCGGATGAAGCCAAAGAAATTTTCAACCAGCTGCAAGACGGTGGCGAAGTGAAAATGCCGATCCAGGAAACATTTTGGAGTCCAGCCTACGGCACGGTTATCGATAAATTTGGCGTTCAGTTCCAGATCAGCTGTGCAGCAGCCAACCATCAGTAAAATGTAAGCTAGTGTCTCTGACATAAAAGATAAAACTACAAAACCTCCAGGACATGAGTAACGTGTCTGGAGGTTTTTTTGTGACTCCTGCAAGGAGTGTGTATACTTGCTAATCTGAAAATTAGACTTCTTTCTGAATCTTGGAAGGATTGTTGATTTTGTAGGGAACAGGGTTCTTGGTCAGCTTTTTCTTGATAATCTTTGCTTCAAAAGTAAGCACATCGCCAACCTCAAGCTCCTGCTTCTTGATCGTGGCACTGTGGCTGGACCAGGCTTCGCCAACGTCAATAACTTCGGGCTCGGTGATCGTAAGAGCTTCATAGATAATGACTTCATCATCATTGTCGGAGAAATGGTTCGGCACGGTCGTAAATTCCTTCACAACAGCGGACATTTTCACTTTACCCTCCGGCAATTCAATCTTAAGCGATTTAGCTTTACCTGCGGTTTTTGCCTTTAGTTTAGCAGCACTGCTTGTTGCGTTAGCGGGTCCAACATACTCTTCCACCAGACCATCAGGGTCGCCTTTTAGCTCGGAGGAGGTATCATCGTTATCCGTGTCCACATCCAGTTCGGAATCAAAGTCACTCATACCGGATGGAATCTTATCCGAATAGGAAGCAGTAACAGGATCTTGTGCAGCATCAGAGCTAGGGAGCTCTTCTAAGTTGGTTGTAGCGACTGGTTCATTAGATTTGTCCTTTGCCGTACCCGCTCCAACCGGACTTTTTACATTATAGCTGGACGCCTGCATTTCTTTCAGATAAGACGGATGAATGCAGTGTTTCTGGTTATTGTCCAATTGAATGACTGCTGCCATATGATCGACAAAGCCAATGATGGTGCAAGGCATATTCAGCCCATTCCCTTTATAATAGAACGTTTTGACCTTTGTTGCTTTTTCCGAAAGCAAGCCCCATTCCTGGCACTTCTCAATCAACTCGTCCTCGTTCTCCAAAGCGGTATAATACTGCGGTTCGATCATAAAAGCATATGCCATAACGAATTTCCGCCTTTCCAATCATATCTTCATGTTCATCGTTGCCAAATTACACTCAGTGTATCACAAAAGTGGACTCTTCGATGAGGAATATAAAAAGCGCCTGCGTAGGCGCCTATGGTATAATTTTGGTAGACAACGGGTGGGTATTACCGTAATGAAGTCATAAACAAAAACCCACCGTTAAACAGGTTGACCGCCTGCGGTGGGATTTGCTCTGCATCTGAACAGACGTGCGCCGTGAGAGGATTTCACCTCTCCATATTGTCTATTCTTATGTTATCATAGCCATTTTATACAGGCAAATGAGTGACTGTTCCTACATTAAAATTAATATTTTTTTATGAATATCTTCAAGGAGGATGATCTCCATGGACAAAAAAGTGAATCCTCAAACTCTTTGGCTTGGGGTGGGTATTGCCATTGGAACGAGTATTGGTGTGGCAACAAACCAGATCACTCTGGGGGTTGCCTTTGGTGTGGCAATGGGCGTCGTGGTTGGATCTGTCGTTAGCAAACGTGCAGGCTCGGGGCTGGATGATATGCTGAGTGAACATGTCAAGGAATTGTATAAGCAGGAGGAATGGGAAGAGGTACTTGAGCGGTCGCAGGATCATCCGGTGCTGCTTCTGAAACACAGTACAACTTGTCCAGTCAGTGCGAGAGCATACAGGGAGTTTATGGCCTTTGTGGGCTCGAATGCATCAGATCCCGGGCAGAAGATGGAGTACCGGATCGTCAAAGTCATCGAAAGCCGCTCGCTTTCCCGCCGCATTGCGGAAGATACCGAGGTTCACCATGAATCGCCGCAAGTCCTGCTGCTGGACGGCGGCCAAGTTATTCAACATACGTCACACGGGAAAATTACCCGGAAGAGACTGCTGCAATGGGCCCAGAATCCGTTTGGATAAAGGGCACCCAACATACATAGACCCGCTTCCTTCAGCTAATCGCTGAGTGGAACGGGTCTTTTTTACGCTTTTTTTACACCCTGGAGGGTATTTCTTTACCCCCTTTTTACAGCGTTTCGTATTACGATTTCATATGTAGAAGGTTGCAAGAACGGTAGAGAGAGGGAGGGGAGCACATGGTGAATGATGCCACGATAATTGGGCTGGTCGTGCTGTTGTTTGTGGTGTTCTGGGGCTTTGTGAAATTTTGTGAGAAAGCATGAATGCATAGGGCATGAAAGGGGAGAAGCCGTATGATCGTCATCGGCATGATTGTGCTCGCACTGGTAGTCTATCTTGGTTACGTGCTAGTGAGGCCGGAGAAGTTCTGATGGTCGCTTGGGGCACGAAACCAGAAGCACTCGGATCGTCGATTTTAGGGAGGAAATGCGGATATGAGTAGCGGTTTATTACAAGTGGCGGTGACGCTGCTGATCATCATACTATTGGTGAAGCCAGTAGGGAGTTATCTGGTGAAGGTGTTTGACGGCAAACGAACAGGATTGGATCGGATATTTGGCGGGCCTGAGCGATTGCTGTATCGATTGATGGGGGTGAAGGAGAACGAGTCGATGGGTTGGAAAAAGTACCTGTCAGCCGTGCTCATTTCGAACTTCATCATGCTTTTATTGATGTTTCTGGTGCTGCGGCTGCAAAAGTATTTGCCACTCAACCCGGATGGCATTGGTAATATGCCTGCGGCGCAGGCCTTTAATACAGCTGCATCGTTCATGACCAACACGAACTGGCAGTCTTACACGGGCGAGAACGCCCTGTCGTATCTGTCACAGATGCTGGCCGTGACGTTTCCAATGTTCACCTCAGCCGCGACCGGCTTCGCGGTCGCTATTGCCTTCATTCGCGGCCTGGTGGGCCGACGGGATGAACTGGGGAACTTCTACGTCGACGTGGTACGGTCGATTACGAGAATCTTTTTGCCGCTGAGCTTCATTGTGGCGTTGTTCCTCGTATTCCAGGGTGTGCCGCAGACACTGGCGGGAGCGGTGAACGCAACCACACTGGATGGGGCACAGCAGACGATTAGCCGCGGGCTGGTCGCTTCGCTGGAGTCGATCAAACACTTGGGTACCAATGGTGGAGGCTGGTTCGGAACCAATGCAGCGCATCCATTTGAGAACCCCACGGCTTTGTCGAACCTGGTGCATATCGTCTGCATGATGCTGCTTCCTACTGCGCTGGTTTATGCCTTCGGCATCATGGTGAACAACCGGAAGCAGGGCTGGACGCTGTTTGCGGCTATGAGTTTACTTTTCCTCGTGATGCTGACCACGGTATTTGTTTCGGAATATCGCGGTGTGCCAGCGCTGGATGCGGTGGGAATCCAAGGTAATATGGAAGGCAAGGAAGTCAGGTTTGGGGTATCCGAATCGGCGCTTTTCACAGCGGTGACTACAGCAGCCACAACCGGGTCGGTGAACAATATGCATGAGTCGCTTACCCCGCTTGGTGGCATGGTTGCACTGGCCGAGATGATGCTCAACAACGTATTCGGCGGTAAAGGGGTAGGTTTGCTCAACGGATTGCTCTATGTGATTCTGGCTGTGTTTATCTGTGGGCTGATGGTTGGGCGGACCCCTGAATTTCTGGGCAAAAAAATTGAGGGTAAGGAAGTGAAGCTCGCGTCTATCGCGCTGCTTGTTCATCCTTTGATTATTCTGGCTCCGACCGCGCTGGCGCTTATGCGCCCTGAATCTGTCGCTTCAATTTCGAATTCAGGCATGCATGGTCTGACCGAAGTGTTATATGCCTTTGCATCCGGAGCTGCCAATAATGGATCGGCGTTTGCCGGACTGAATGCCAATACGGACTTTTACAACATCGCTATTGGTGTGGTAATGCTGCTTGGAAGATACATTTCCATGATCGCGATGCTCGCCATTGCCGGATCACTGGCCACCAAACGGGTTGTTCCCGTAACAACGGGTACATTGCGTACGCACACGCCTCTTTTTGCAGGTATTCTGGTGATGATGATTGTGGTAGTTGGGGCGTTGACGTTCTTCCCATCACTGGCGCTTGGACCAATCGCAGAACATCTGGCGATGATCCGATGATGAACGGCACGGTGATCGGATATGGGAATAGGAGCAAGGACGTAAAGTGCGGAGGTGGATTATCACAATGAATGTAGTAGAACGAAAGAAGGAGCAGACGGTGGAAGGATTAGACAGAGGCACGATCAGAACCCAGGGTAAAGGCACGAGAGGTACGGGCACGGATCCCGGTACGCCCAAAAGAAGCAAAACATTAAGTCGGGATATTCTGCTTCAGGCATCTCTGGATGCCTTCAAGAAGCTGAACCCGGTCGTCATGATCAAAAATCCGGTGATGTTTATCGTCGAAGTCGGTACACTCATCACATTGCTGTTATGTATCAATCCAGATCTATTTGTTGCATCCGAGGCAGGGCGAGGGTACAACATCGCGGTGTTTCTCATCCTGTTGTTCACGTTGCTGTTTGCCAACTTTGCTGAAGCACTGGCAGAGGGACGGGGTAAAGCTCAGGCAGATACGCTACGGAAGACGAAATCGGACACGACTGCAAAGCTGGTACAGAAAGATGGGACCATTAAGCAAGTGTCTTCGACCCAGTTGAAAAAAGGAGATATCGTCCGTGTAGAAGCAGGCGAACTGATTCCCACGGACGGTGAGATTATTGAAGGGCTGGCCTCTATCGACGAGTCCGCTATTACCGGGGAATCGGCTCCCGTAATCAAGGAGGCGGGCGGTGACTTTTCCTCCGTTACAGGAGGCACGCGGGTTACTTCTGACTATATCGTGATGCGTGTGCAGACCGATCCGGGGGAGTCGTTCCTCGACCGAATGATCTCACTCGTTGAAGGCGCACAGCGCCAGAAAACGCCGAATGAAATTGCGCTGACAACACTGCTCGCCGTGTTGACCCTGATATTCCTGATTGTCATCATGACCATGGTGCCAATGGCGAACTATTTGGGCATCCGGCTCGATCTGGCTACCCTTATCGCATTGCTTGTCTGTCTGATTCCGACGACGATCGGCGGGTTGTTATCCGCGATCGGTATTGCCGGGATGGACCGTGTCACGCAGTTCAACGTACTCGCCATGTCGGGTAAAGCGGTGGAAGCGGCAGGGGATATTGATACGCTGATTCTGGATAAAACCGGAACTATTACGTACGGCAACCGCATGGCCTCGGAGTTTATTCCTGTTCAGGGCGTATCTGCACAGGAGATGACTCGGGCTGCGCTGCAAGCTTCCGTAGTCGATGAGACACCGGAGGGGCGCTCGGTTGTTGAATTGGCTGGCAAGCAGGGTGAGAACTGGGCGGAGACAGAATATGCAGATGCAGAACATGTGAACTTCACTGCAGAAACTCGCATGTCGGGTCTGAATCTAAGCGGTGGGAAGCAAATTCGCAAAGGTGCGGTGGATGCGATCAAACGCCATATTTCCTCCCGTGGAGGACGGATACCCGGCGATTTGGACGATATAGCTAACCGAATTGCAAAAGCTGGGGGTACACCGCTTGCTGTTGCGATTGATGACCAGATTTATGGTGTGATCTATCTGAAAGATACAGTGAAACCAGGGCTAAAAGAGAAGTTTGCTGAGATGCGAGCCATGGGCATCAAGACGATCATGTGTACAGGGGATAATCCCCTGACGGCGGCGACCATTGCGCTGGAAGCGGGCGTGGATGATTTTATTGCCGAGGCCAAGCCGGAAGACAAGATTACCGCGATCAAAAAAGAGCAGCAGGAGGGCAAGCTCGTCGCCATGACCGGCGACGGCACCAACGATGCTCCTGCTCTGGCGCAGGCCGATGTCGGCCTCGCGATGAATTCGGGCACCATGGCGGCCAAGGAAGCGGCCAACATGATCGATCTGGATTCCGACCCGACCAAGCTGTTGTCGGTGGTCTCCATTGGCAAGCAGCTGCTTATTACCCGCGGCGCACTGACGACCTTTTCGATATCCAATGATATTGCCAAGTATTTCGCCATCATTCCGGCCATGTTTATTCTAGCCATGCCGCAGCTTCAGGCACTCAATATTATGAATCTCGCTTCACCGCAGTCCGCAATTTTGTCAGCGCTGATCTTCAACGCCATCATTATCCCACTGCTAATCCCAATCGCCATGCGGGGTGTGAAATATCGGGCTATGTCCGCGGAGCGGCTGCTTGGACGAAATGTGTTCATCTATGGTGTGGGCGGTGTAATTGTTCCGTTTATCGGTATTAAGCTGATTGATCTGGTACTGTCGGGGCTTATTTAACTAAGTATTTAAAAAGAAGCCTTGATTTACACGACAACGAAGAGTGCAGAACCAATCTGAAGAAACGAAGTGTTCGCCTTTATCCCCGGATTTTATCCCTTGGAAAAGGGAATCAAAAAAAATCTGGGGATAACAGCGATCGTAGGATGGTGCTGCAATCGGAGTGAACCAGTGTAACACGTATAGGTTGAGTTTTTACAATAACAAATCAGGATGTGATTCATATGAAACAGGTACTGCCCGCCATTCGGTTGTCTGTCGTACTTATGCTAATTTGCGGTATTATCTACCCGCTTGTTACAACCGGAGTGGCGCAGCTGCTCTTCTCAAATCAGGCGAACGGCAGTCTGATCACACAAGGCGGGAAAACCATCGGTTCGTCTCTGCTGGCGCAGGAAGTAAAATCGCCGGGGCTGTTCCAGCCCCGGGCATCGAACGCTAATTATGATGGAACTGCTTCGGCAGGTTCCAATCGCGCCGTGGCCTCGGAGGCGTATATTGTTGAAATGAAGGAAAAGGTGGCTCAGCTCAAGCAAGAGAATCCGGGCTTGCAGCAAATTCCTGCAGATCTCGTGACAGGTTCCGGTTCCGGTCTTGATCCGGATCTGTCACCGGAAGCAGCAAAAGCACAGATTCCCCGGATTAGCCAGGCAACGGGCCTTGGTGAGCAAGAGCTTGCCAAGATCGTGGAGGAACATACACAAGGGCGCCAGCTAGGCATTTTCGGTGAGCCGCGTGTGAATGTGACCGCTCTGAATCAAGCGTTGACGGCTGAGCTAAAATAACAGGCATCGTGTTGGGTAGATCCACGGGGAATACAACTTCCCTCGGTTGTTCGTATCAGGCCTTCTTCCGAGCTTCGGAAGGGGCTTTCTCCATTTTAAGTAAAGGTTATGTTGGGGGAGTGAACAGGATGGAAGACAGCTTCAAGCGGAAGTCCCCGGAAGACATCTTGAAGATGATCACGAAGCTGCAGCAGGGCACCTTGAAGATATATATCGGTCCGGTCAGCGGTTCGGGCAAAACGTATCATATGCTTAGGGAAGGAAACACATTACGCCACCAGGGGATCGATGTGGTCATCTGCGCTGTGTCGACCATGCAAAGACCGGAGACCGTGGAGCAGCTTGGCGAGTTGGAGCGGATTCCAAGCATTCACTGGTCTCGCTGGAAGGATGGCATGGAGATGAAGGACCTGAATCTGGATGCTCTGCTGGCACGTAATCCGGAGGTCGTGCTCGTTGATGGGCTTGCTCATAGAAATCGAAAAGGGGCACGTCATGCAACCCGACTGGAAGACATTCGGTATTTGCTGCGACACAACATCAGTGTCATTACAACGGTGAATGTATATGAACTGGAGGGATATACGGAGCTTGCACGCCAGCTAACGGGAATTGCAGCAGAGCATACTGTACCTGCCGATACCCTTGAACTGGCCGATGAAGTGAAATTGATCGATGTAACCCCGGAAACCGTATTAAGCCGTCTTGCGGAGGGACACCTTCGGGGACATGAAGGTGAAGCGGTGTTTCGGCATGGCAATTTGGGCATTTTGCGTGAACTGGCTCTTCGACTTGTTGCGGAAGGGGTCAACGAATCACTGCGTGAGCACCGGGAAGAGATGGGAATTACGGTTACGACAGGCATCATGGAAAGCATTTTGGTATCCACCCAATATCACTGGAACGGGTCCATCTATATTCGGCGCGGACAGCAGATTGCGAAGAGATTAAACGGGGATCTGCATGCCGTGACCTTTCGCAATATGAAGCAGCCGCTAACCAAGGAAGCTACTGTTTTTCGTCGAAACATGATTAAACTGGTGGAGAAATTCGGGGGACAGTTTGAGGAATTGCCTGTATTACACCGCCGTAACATTCCATCTACGCTTGCACGCTACGCAGTCCAGCATCAGATTACCCGTATTGTTATGGGACACTCACGGCACAGTCGCTGGCAGGAGCTGTGGCGGGGATCATTTGTTAATTCATTGCTGCGCAGAGTGCGGGGTGTCGATCTGTTTCTGCTTGCCGATCGGGCACAGCATGAGGGCGAGCGGGTACTTCCGACCCGATTGTCGGATACAGAGACGCCAACATATCGCAGGTTAAGTGAGCAGGAGATGAAGGCACAGATTGGTCAGATTCGGCGTGGTAAGTTCAAGGTATACATCGGTGCTGCGCCAGGTGTAGGAAAAACCTATATGATGCTCCGGGAAGGCAATGATCTGCTCCGCAAAGGCATCGACGTACGGATTGGTCTGCTGGAGACACATAATCGGGCGGAGACGGTGGAACAGATCGGCCAGTTATCCATCATTCCACGAGAGCAGCGGGTGTACCAAGGGGTGCAGCTCGAGGAAATGGACACTGATACCATTCTTCGTCTATGTCCTGAAGTGGTATTGGTGGATGAACTCGCGCATACGAATGTCCCGGGAAGCTTGCGGCAAAAGCGTTACGAAGATGTGCAGATCCTGTTGGATGCGGGCATCTCTGTCATCACTACCGTGAATGTGCAGCATCTGGAAAGTCTGAACGATGCGGTGGAACATATTACGGGAATTCGAGTCCGAGAGACCGTGCCGGATCAGATTTTACAAATGGCAGATGAGGTCCAACTTATCGATGTTGCCCCCCAAGCCTTGCGGCAACGCATGCGGGAGGGTAAAATCTATGCAGCAGCCAAGGTGGAACAAGCGCTTGGTCATTTTTTTCGCATTGGTAATCTGATTGCCTTACGGGAACTTGCCCTGCGGGAATTGGCCGATGATGTGGATGAACGCCTCGAATCACAGGAGCGCAAAAGTGCACTTCGCGGTCCCTGGCGCAGACAGGAGGCGGTCTTTGTCTGTGTAAGCAGTGATGAGCATGCGGAGCGGCTGATTCGCCGCGGATTTCGTACAGCCTACCGGTTAAAGGCGGTCTGGCATGTGCACTATGTTCATGTAGGTGAAGTCATGAGTGATGAAGTGAAATGCCAGTTGGAGGAGCTGGAACAGCTGACCGTTCGACTGGGCGGCAAATTTCATATTCATCATAGCCAGAGGCTGAGAGATGTGGCTGGTATTTTGGCGGGTAAAGCTTCTGAAGAAAAAGCAACGCAGTTGGTGGTTGGTCAAGCGAGACGAGTCTGGTGGCTGAATGGCTATCGTGGAAAGGGAACGGTGGTCAGCAGGCTGGTGCGGTTATCCAGACATATGGACGTATTGATCGTTGCGGACTACGATTATGATCTGAGCGGGATGTGAGATGTGCTGTGTCTGAACGAAATAAAGGGGAAGACTTCCGGCTGAAGCTGAACCGTGTTCCCAAATATATATGGGTAACCCTTGGAATCACATTGCTAACCATTCTGCTTCATGCGATAGGGATTAGTGATGACCTGGTTAACGTGGGGTTAATTTATCTTTTTCCGGTATTGGTCAGCGCTGTGTACTGGGGAATGGGTCCGGCCATATATGCAGCAAGTCTTAGCGTTGTTGCCTTTGACTTCTTTTTTGTTCCCCCGTTTCTCAGTTTTACGGTTGAAGATTTGCGATATATGTTTTCTTTTATAGTGTATTTGGCAGTGGCGGTATTAACGGCGAGTCTGGCGGGGCGCCTGCGGCAGCAGCTGGAGGTGGTAAAACAACGCGAGATTACGACGAATTCGCTATATGCTTTAAGCCGTCAGATGACGGCTGTTACAGATTTGCATACTCTACTCGGCAACATTGTGAGACAAGTGTCACTGACACTTGGGGCTCCGGCGGCAATATATCTCCCGAATGCTCAAGGCGAACTTCAGGTTACCTCCTCTTCGGAGGATTCGGATTCAATAGCCTGGGGTGAAGGGGAAGCTGAAGTCGCTATTGCCAAATGGGTGTATAAACATGGCGAAATTGCCGGACGCGGCTCCTCCAGCCTGCGGGAATCGTCTGGTCTGTATGTGCCGCTGCGTACAGAAGACCAGACACATGGGGTGCTTGCTGTGAATCTGGAATCCAGCGATCTTCAGGAGCAGCGGGAAGAGCTGCGTTTGCTGGAAGCGTGTGGCGGGCTGGCAGCAAGTGCCATTGCCCGTGTCAAGCTGGCTGAGGAAGCGAGACTCGCGCAAGTGACGGCTGAATCGGAACGAATTCGCACCGCTTTGCTGGACTCGGTGTCCCATGAGCTACGGACACCCCTTACGGCCATCATTGGTTCAGCGACAGGTTTGCTGGAGAATGATTCTCTTTTTACCCCGGAGGATCGAAAAGAACTGACAGGCAATATTCGGGATGGAGCGCTTCGCATGAACAGGCTGGTAACCAATTTGCTGGGCATGGTGAAGCTGGAGAGTGGCATGTTGCAGCTGCGCAGAAAATGGTGCGACGTGGGCGACATGATCGGCATTGTGCTAACCCAGGTTCAACAATTCATCCAGCACCGTCGCATTCGGGTTGAATTGCCCGATCAGCCGCCGTTTGTATCCGGGGATGAGGTTTTGCTGGAGCAGGTTCTGGTCAACGTCATCAGCAATGCCATCAAATATTCACCAGAGGACAGTGAAATCGTCATTACGGTGAAGGTGGATGAGCGGCATGGACGAATGACTATTGTGGTGGCTGATTCGGGTGTTGGGATTCCGGAAGCAGAGCGCGAGCGGGTGTTTGAGAAGTTTTATCGATCCGAATCGTCACGGCATGTGACAGGTACGGGACTCGGGCTTGCCATCTGTAGAGGAATCGTCGAAGTTCACGGAGGTACGATTACCGCAGAACCGAATCCGGGAGGCGGGACGCGGGTATGCATCTGTTTGCCCACAGAGGAACCCGAAGCATCATTCCCGTATATGGGACAAGGAGAGGAAGAATGACATGACGGCACCGCAAGGCGCGCGTATATTAATTGTGGATGATGAACCACAAATCCGTAAACTGCTGAAGGTTACGCTTCAGGCGCATCATTTTGAGATTCACGAATGCGCCGACGGCGAAGAAGCGGTCATTCAGGCGAGCATTGTACATCCTGATCTGATTGTGCTTGATCTGGGCTTGCCCGGTATGTCTGGAATGGATGTACTTCAGCGGATTCGGGAATGGTCGCAGGTACCAGTCATTGTGCTGACTGCAAAGGAACGCGAAGAGGATAAAATTGCTGCACTTGATGGCGGGGCGGATGATTATGTCACCAAACCGTTTGGCATGGGGGAGCTCGTTGCCCGTATTCGGGTTGCCCTTCGCCATGTGGCTAAAACTACAGATGAGCCGGTATTACGTTTTGGTTCGCTTACCATTGATTTGGCCCAGAGACAGGTCGATTTGGATGGATCACCCGTAAAGTTAACACCAACTGAGTATGAAATGCTGAAAGTGCTCGCAACCCATGCAGGCAAAATTATTACCCAACGCCAGCTGCTGCAACAGGTGTGGGGAGGGCATCATCATGAGTCGGACAGCCATTACTTGCGGGTATATGTCGGTCATCTGCGCAAAAAATTGCAGGAAGATCCCACGCGTCCACGTTTTATTCAGACCGAGCCGGGAATCGGCTATCGTTTTCTGCTTCAGGATTAGGCTGGGAAACAAGATAAAAGCTCAAAAAAGCACCAGCCCCTCCCTGCTGAGAGGAGACTAGTGCTTTTGAATTGCAAACAATGAACTTCTTATGACGTGTACTTCGGCAACCAGTCGCCATGAGCTTCGATCAGTTCATCACACATTGAGACGATATCATCGATGGACAGCTCGGCAGCTGTATGCGGGTCAAGCATCGCGGCATGATAGATGTGCTCTCTTTTGCCCGTAATCGCCGCTTCAATGGTCAACAGCTGGGTGTTAATATTCGTGCGGTTCAATGCCGCGAGTTGCGGAGGCAGGTCCCCGATATACGTCGGGCTAATACCTGATCCATCAACAAGACAAGGCACCTCAACACAGGCTTCACGAGGCAGGTTGGTGATCAGTCCGTTATTCATGACATTACCGCCGATTTTGTAAGGGCGATCCGTCTCCATAGCTTCCATAATATGCGAAGCGTATTCGCGGCTGCGCGTATGTTCAATATTTTCGCTGGATAACAGCTTCTCACGCATTTCTTTCCAGCCTTCAATCTGGTTCATGCAGCGGCGCGGATACTCATCCAGCGGAATATTGAAGCGTTCGATCAGCTCCGGGTAGTTTCGTTTGATAAAATAAGGATGGTACTCGGCATTATGCTCGGAGGACTCGGTTACATAGTATCCAAAACGCTGCATCAGCTCATAACGCACCATGTCATCATGCTGCTCTTTCTGCTTTTCCTTCGCCAGACGTTTAATCTCCGGATACAGATCTTGACCATCGCGTGTCACTTCAAGCAGCCAGGCCATATGGTTGATACCCGCAACTTTTGCGACCACACCCGTCTGATCAATCCCCAGTGCTTCAAACAGATGCGGTACACACACCTGTACACTGTGACACAGACCTACAGTTTTGATTCCGCCATGCACGTTCATGACATTCGTTAGTACCGCCATCGGGTTGGTGTAGTTCAGGAACCACGCATCAGGACACACTTCCTGCATATCCCGTGCAAAATCGAGCATCACCGGAATCGTCCGCAAATTACGGAAAATCCCGCCAATCCCGAGCGTATCGGCAATCGTCTGACGCAATCCATATTTCTTCGGAATCTCAAAATCCGTAATGGTACATGGATCATAACCGCCCACCTGAATGGCGTTAATCACATATTTGGCTCCGCGTAGTGCTTCCTTGCGGTCGGTATAAGCTTTGATGGCACATTGGCTTCCGAGCGAACTGGCCATACTGGTAAGCAAACGCTCTGAGTCGCTTAGGCGTTCAGCATCAATATCGAACAACGCCAGCTCAAAATCCTGAAGTGCTTCGGTCATCATAACGTCACCCAATACATTTTTGACAAAAACGGTGCTTCCCGCACCGAGGAACGTAATTTTGTTCATCTCAAGTTCAGCCTCCCTGAATTAATGGTGTACCTCCAATATAGGCGGATTGGGCTTATATAACTATGGCTCAACCTCTCTGAAACATGGCATAATCCCATTTTTGGATTCGCTTACAGCTAATAATTCATTTATTTACCTGTTATAATTTTAGTGAAGAGATTGCCTGTTGTGGTGAACGGAGGGAGTGTGGAATGTTGAAATTAATCGAAACGAACGTGGTTCCTATGGATTTGACGCAGATGGAATTGGTACTGTTATTTTTCGGTTGGCAGGCATGTGATCCGTCGCATTATTGGGGTCCGGGTGTTCGGGATGCCTATATTGTTCATTACATTCATGAAGGCCGGGGCACTGTGTTTATGGCGGATCAGCAATACGAGCTTACACAGGGTCAAGGCTTTGTGATTCTTCCGGATACGCTTATTCATTATGAAGCGGATGCGAAGCAGCCATGGACTTATTCCTGGTTCGGGTTCAAGGGTGTTCATGCCAAGGCATTCATGCAGCGGGCTCACATCAGTCCGGAACATCCTGTATTTGAGGCTAGAGATGGAGACACATTTGCTCGTCTTTATACGGAGATGGTTCAAGCATCAACACGTACCGGGGGAGATGTGTTCAACCAGAGCCTGCTGTACCGGCTGATCGCCGAATTGATTGCATCTTCTCCCGCAGAAGAGCAGCTGCAACGGCCACTGTCCACTAAAGAGGAATACATCAGGCAGGCCGTTCAATTTATGGAGAACAGGTATAGTCAGAGAACTTCAATTCTAGATATTGCCCGAGCCGTAGGTTTGGATCGCACATATCTGTCAGGGCTTTTCAAGGAGAGGTACGGCAAGTCATTACAGGCTTTCTTTCTCGAATACCGGATGAACCGTGCAGCTGAACTGCTGCAGCATTCAGCCCTGTCGGTTAGTGAAGTGGCCCACTCTGTGGGGTACACAGATCCATTACTGTTTTCCAAGATGTTTAAGCGAGTGACGGGTGTGTCTCCAAAAGGGTCGAGAAGCATGGAACAGGGAGATTAGTCTTCATTATGCTGTATGTATTGGGGAGAGTGGGGAGTTTAAATTCAAAAGGGTTGCTGCAAAGTCATGTTCATGACTTATGAAGCAACCCTTATTTTGATGATTAATGCGGTACTTGGGATTGGAAATCGTCCCGGCTGGACTGATCTGCGTGGTAAAAGACCACATCGCCATCCTTTACAGGCCATATTTTGCCTTGGCTGTCTACAGGAATGTTACTGAAGCCCTCCATTTGCCACTGATTCATTAATGGTGCATGAATGTATTGCAGATGCGGCGCATCCGTATTGCCATTCCTTACTGTCTCCAGATTGAAGTTAACCACGATATAACCGTTCTTTAGAAATACAGCGGCCTTTTCATCCAATTGATTTTGTCTGGCAAGCGGTTCAAGACTGGTTCCCTTCGGCACGGCGTAGACATCTGCCGGAAGACTATATTCCCCATACCAACGCTGAATGGCTGCATTGGCTCGGTCCGCATTCACCCCAGTAGGGATGTTTGTCTTTGGTCCAATTAATGTGCGGATCGGAGCCGACAGGATCATCCAGTCATAGCGTCCAACCCAGGTTTTCTGGTGAGAAGTCTGATCCACCAGTCGGA
This sequence comes from Paenibacillus sp. RU5M, assembly GCF_900221055.1. Lineage (NCBI taxonomy): Bacteria > Bacillati > Bacillota > Bacilli > Caryophanales > Paenibacillaceae > Paenibacillus > Paenibacillus sp. RU5M. The sequence continues at coordinate 120,835 of NZ_OBQM01000014.1, forward strand.
CCATAAAATCAGCCAGTGTAGTTTGACTCTGTTCCTCGGCTGTCAGCTCATAGGTATACTGGTAACGCGCAGTATCGCCAAGCTCCGTGCCGGGTACATTCCGTAGACGCGAATTAAGAACGACAAACCGCTTCTCCAAATCCTCGGAGGATCCGATACGGATCAGTCGTTCCTGACCTCGGTGGTAGTACAGATCCACTTCCTGTCGCGAGGAGCCATCTTTACTCACGAAATAGAAGGTCGGTGTGATCCGAACACCATCCTGTTTACCAAACATGTTGCCTTTGGTTTTCAGGTCAAACTTGATGTGGTATCCGGTTTTCACAGCCACATTGCGGAACCCTTGAACCGGATGGCTGCCTGGACGTATAGGCAATACGAACGGTACCAGAGTTCCTCGTGGATCACCATCAATACGATTTAATCCTGTCCAATAGCTAACCCCCGTAGGTTCCGAGCTGCCAAGCTGCTTGCGAAATATATTTTCCCAGTTATAGTCCGATATATCGGTGACGTGAAAATCATACAAACGTCCGATGACTTCCACAGGGACCGTATCTGAGGCGACATGGTGCGCCAGATTGGTGTTGGCATCCGGTTGCTCAGTGAATGTCGCTGGTGCATTCTCCGCAATATTGCGGAATTCGACTTGGTAGTTGCCCTCATCCACCCAAACCGGGAGATAAAAGGTGGTATCCAACTGATTCACCGGAATATCTACCCATGTCTTGGTAGGGATAAACTGGCTCCGGTCTGCGTTATAGGCATCAAACGGGAAGCGAACCTGTTTGATGCGAAAATATTTAGCATAGTCACGATTACCATAACCCGGGTAACTTGCTACGTCCAAATGCTGTCCTGATGTGGGAATACGCACGATAAATGGTCGTTCCAGAATCAGTGCTGAACGAGTGGTATCTGGAATCGTCTTCTGATTGTGTGGTTGATCATCCGAGACTAAGGCATAGTTGACGACAGGGGTATGAACCGTAACGGTGTTGATGCTATTAATCGGTAACACTTTGTTTGAACCACCGTTTACGTTACCCGGTATTAAATCGTAATGGATCTCACCAGAACTGGTCGTATTTTCTTTATTCAGGAGTGTATTGCTGATCATGTTATTGGACTTATACAGAACATCCTGTCCGATGGTCGTTGGATTAGGAATATTCGTTGGGATTGGGCCATCTTTGGTTGTTTCTGCATCATCCATAATCTTGGTGTTATTGAATTTAACCAAGTCATTATTCACTTTACTCTGAGGTGTGTTTGACTCGGCCATTCCTTTTAATCGAGAAGTATCATCAGGCACATCCGGGGGTGAATTCAAACCACCTGTTAATTTGGGTGGCGTATATGAGATTGCACTCGTTTGGCCCGGCGTTACATGTCTTTCTACAGCTTCATCATTTTTGGACTCTAAAGTTGGTGGTATGTATCCTGAAGGCGTCATCGTGACCGTTTCACCAGGTAAAGCGTAATTTTTCATCGTTGCTTTAGCGATCTTGTACACTTCAAGATTGTTAATTTTCCAGTAAGAGTAGTCCCTTGTGATCTGGAAGTTGTAAGGCTGAGTTACGCTATCCCCTGTTTTAATTGGTGGGCCAGGGGAACAAGCTCCTTTAGGTGGACAAACCTCTGGGCCGGGTATAGTCCATTCTCTGACATAGGTTATCGTAACGTTACAAACATACGTTGTTTTCCCCGTCATTTTGGCCCATGCTTGTTTGAACAGGTAGTTGTCTGCAAATGCATTGGTGTACAAAGATTCAGATGTAGGGATCCCTTTTAACACATCGAATTTTTCAGCGCCTCTATTATCTGCTTTAATTACTCCATTCGCATTCGGATCCAAATCACTCATGTTCATCGTGGTTCCTTGAGAAGGTGGTCCGATGTTTGGTGTACAGGATCCGCCACCACCGTTGTTACCACCATCATCGCCTGGATCTTCCTCTACACCCACAACTGTAGTCGTAGTTAACTCGAAATCATCCTTCTCCCACAATACTGTTATAGTTGTTGTCCCTTTAGCGTCAGCTGAAACGAGGCCAGATGAACTTACTGTAGCCACTGAAGGGTTGGAAGAGGTCCAAGTTGTTTTACCATTGCCACTATTCACATTGGTTTCAGCACCAAAGCTTCCATCACCTGTTCTGGTTTTAACTGTTGCATTTAATTGTTTTTTTTCTTTAAGTTGAAGTTGTCCACCATTTGTGAGATTGATTTCTTTGGTGATCTCGGCTAATGCTTTCCAATATAAATCTGTGTTAAATTGATAGTCAACATTCCATTTGGGTGGATTATATTCCTCAGTTTTGATAGGTGCAATTGCGCCACCAATTTGCGTGGTGAATTTTGTGTTACGACCAGTAAATGATTCAACAGAAACTAAAATCGGTTGTCCAGGTTCATAGTAAGCTGTATTATCCATGTAGTGAGGCTCGTTAGATTTGTCAGTTATTTCTGCAGTAGTACGCTTTTCACCAGCTTTATCAAAGTACTCAGTCGGAATATATACATCTTTATTCAAATTAAGATCGACACAGATTGTTGAAGATACCGGAAGATTTTTTGTGCGATCGTTTTCTATTTCGAAGTTGTTGCACTGGCCATCTACTTTCCATCTTAGGCTATCAATTTGGTATATATAGACTCCGATATTGGTTTTCCTTTTCCCTTCAACAGGGATAACTTTTTTTTGTGACTTCGCAGGTGTAGAAGGCTCCATATGGAATGTTTTCAGCTCTGGTTTAGTTCCTGGCCCCCCACCTGCATGGACTTGAGTTATTGATGATACAAATACTACGAGTGACAGCACGAACAACATCAATTTTTTAATAGATGTTTTTTGCCCCAAACCTTATCTCTCCTCTAATATGTGGCTATTACGCTGTAAGTAGGACCTTCTTTGGCCACAAGGCTGACATCCGAAATTATCTCTTTATCGAAATGTAAAAGGCCTCTACTCCAGTAGACTGGATTATTAACAGCGAATACACCTCTATTTTTTGTGACATCATTAATACTAGGACCAGCATATGCAGCAAAGGCATCTGAAGTTGGAGAATTCATAGGATTAATTGTTGCTGAATTAAGTAAACTTCCAGCTTGAAGTGCATTCATGGTAGTACTTTTCACGTTCAATTCAAGTTCTGCAAAAGAATAATAAGCTCCCCGTAAGAGGGTGTATCCTTCATCCACAAAAACAGGATAATAAATACTTCTTTCTGCACCCTTCGCAAAGGTATTAACAATAATCCAATTCTTTATCTTGAGATCGGCATATTTAGTGTCTGTAATAATATTTTTATTGCGAACTTTCGAGAAGTCGTCTGTAACCTCGCTGTAATCAACGTTTGGTGAAACCTTTTTCTCAGGTGTCTTCTTATATTTAGGCGCAATAATGTTTATGTTTGTTCCAGTCAAACCAACTTGGCGAAGTTCATTCAAACCCTTGTAGTCCGAAGGTTTAGTTTTAGCAACGGATGCATAACGAGCAATGAGAACAGCAACCTCAGCTCGTGTTGTCGTGCGATCCGTACCGAAGGTTTTATCGTTTGCGACGCTCATCAATCCCGTACCCAGGGCAACCGCAACCGCGTTTTTTTGCGAGCTTGCCAGCTTACCCGTAAAGTACTCTTTCACAGGCACAACCGTGTTGGTTACATCAGATAGTGCTTGTTTGTACTCAGGATCAACTGCGGTCAGTCCTTGCGTTAACCATGAGGCCATTTCTCCACGTTGGAGTGCCGCTTGCGCATCCAGTTTCCCATTGTATTTGGAAGGGCTTATGAATCCTTTTTGGATCGCGATGGAAACGCCGTTTTTTGCCCAGTCCGGTACGTCTGTGAAGTTGTTTTGTTCTTGAATGGTGGCATCAGGCTGCTCTGCAAGGCGCCCCAGAATACTTGCCATTTCTGCCTTGGTGACAGGCGAGCTTGGTTTGAATGTTCCATCTGCATATCCTTTAAAATATCCTTGCTCCACTGCCGAATTGATCGCCGCAGCGGCCCAGTGTGTAGATGGGACATCTTTGAATTTTAGTGTGGCCTGAGCGGCTTCTACCGAACTTCCGATTCCTCCCAAACCTACAATCCCCCCTGTCAACAATGCCAATGCGGTTACCCCGGAAATCATCATCTTTTTCATGAATACTGCTCCTCTCGATTCTCGTTTACCTGTTTTGTGTATGTACGCCACTGCTTCACACTGCTAGATACTAAATTTGTCATAATCATCAATATTCTACCATGTAAAACTCGGCTTTTGGCATTATTTTTCAATAAATTCCATCCACTCCAGGTGTGCAGATATCCTCCTCAGGGCCCATTTAACCTCGAAAAATGCAAAAAAAGGCCACGAATCCGAAGATTCATAGCCTTATACTTTAAGGTGTCAGTCCTATTTAGTTCAATAATGTACTTCAAGAATAACCGATTTCCAAACATTTGAAAAGACAGAAATAGCGATATGATGAAAATCAGGCAATCGGTGTTCCGTTCGGTAAGGTCTGGTCCGGCGTTAACAATACAACGTCACCTTCGCCAGGCACGCCGCCAAGCACCAGTACTTCGGATACAAAACCTGCAATTCGGCGCGGCGGGAAATTGACTACAGCAATAACCTGCTTGCCTACCATCATGTCAGGGGTATAATGTTTCGTAATTTGGGCGCTCGAACGTTTAAGGCCAAGTGGGCCGAAATCGATGGTCATTTTAATGGCAGGGATACGAGCCTTTGGAAAAGGTTCGGCTTCTACCACTGTACCAACGCGGATATCATGCTGTATAAACTCTTCCAAAGTAGCCATGTTGTGATGTCTCCTTTCAGCTATGGAGTCCATTATAAAATAGAAATACCCAAAAAATCCAGATTGCGCTAATCGCAACCTGGATTTTAGTGGTGATATTGTATGAGCGATGCCCGTTTTTGTCCCACTGGGAAGTGAGCGGGGCAGAGCGCTTAATGCAGCAACATCATATTAAATTATGCGCCATTCCACTTTTCACCAGTCAGATATTTCTCAGTCAGGATGGATAACATCTGAATGCCGACTTCATTATGTCCACCTTCGGGAATGATGATGTCTGCATACTTTTTGGAAGGCTCGATAAAAGCATCATGCATCGGTTTGACGGTTTCGAGATATTGTTTGTACACGGATTGAATCGTACGGCCGCGTTCTTCCATATCCCGCAGTACTCTGCGCAGAATACGCACGTCGGAATCCGTATCAACAAATACCTTGATATCCAGAAGGGCACGCAGATGTTCATCGATCAGGACATGCAGTCCTTCCACAATAACGATATGGTTCGGTGCCAGTTCAACCGTTTCATCAGCGGCACGGTTATCTATGGTGAAGTCATATACGGGAGCATATGCCGTTTGTCCTTGTTTTAACAGGGTAAGATGCTCAATTAACAGATCATTATCGAATGCAAACGGATGATCGTAATTGGTGAGTCGACGTTGCTCAGGGGTGAGCTGTGACTGGTCTTTGTAATAATTGTCCTGGGATATGAAAGTCACTTTGCCCGATCCAAGACGGTCTATGACGGAGCGAGCTACCGTCGTTTTACCGGAGCCGGTTCCTCCGGCGATACCAATAATGAGCATGATTGTTCCATAAACCTCCCTAGAATGGCAGCATGGTTATGGATAAATAATGGATGAATCGGGATAGATTCAAGTCCTTACCCACATGTCTGTCTGTGAATGCACAATTTCTCTATTGTAGCACAGCAACTCACTTTTTTCATCTTAGGGAATTACCACATTTTTCTGTAGAACTACCCATCAACCTGTATCAATTTAGTCTCAACTTCGCAATTATAGGTTGTAGGATCTAGGACCTTCGATATATGATGTCGAAAGATGCCAGTTAATGGGGGGTATCTACAAATATAAAGGGAGGTGTACGTTATGAAAAAATCAAGCAAAGTCATTTCTTCCACAGTTATTGCTGCCATTGCAGCTGTATCCGTCGTAACTTCTGCTTCTGCAGCAAGTGTATCTACGGTAAATCCGGTGGGGTCTTCAGCTATTGATCTGAGCAGCATGGATATCGAAACAGCTTTGATGATGGTTCAGCAAGAACGCACGAAATTGCTGGATATCCAATTACAGGCACAAATTCAAGAAGTTCAAAATCGAAATCAAGCGATTGCAGAGCTGAACGTACAATTGCAGGCAGCTATTCAGAACGGGGATACTGCCCAAGCTCAAAAGCTGAAAAACCAAATTGATGCGATGGGCAATTCACTACAGATGGATATGCTGCGTTTGCAGTCTTTATCTAACAAACGTAATGAAACCTTTGATGTGATGACTAACTTCATCAAGAAAATGCAGGATTCAAGATCGTCTATCATCGGAAACATGCGCTAGGAATGTAAAAAAAGAGCGAAGACGGAATGCATTTCCGACACTTCGCTCTTTTTGTATTCTACTATTTACAAGGTTGCGTATGTTGCATCAACCCAGTCTGGAGTTAACCCGACCAGTCGCGGCGCCGGGTGAACAGATCCTTCAGCTCATCCGTCGACAGCTCGGTAATCCAGTTTTCAGAGCTGGTGATAATATTGTCGCTGAGCTGCTGTTTACTCTCCAGCATCTCGTCAATGCGTTCTTCAAGTGTGCCCAGCGAGATGAACTTGTGTACCTGAACATCCTTCGTCTGTCCCATCCGATAGGCGCGGTCTGTAGCCTGATTTTCTACGGCAGGGTTCCACCAGCGGTCAAAGTGGAATACATGATTCGCTGCGGTCAGGTTCAAGCCCACGCCGCCTGCTTTGATGGATAGAATAAAGACCGACGGCTGCTCTGCCGCAGGCAACGTCCGGGACTGGAACTCATCAATCATGCGATCCCTTCCTGTCTTGGACGTACCCCCATGCAGATATAGCACAGGTTCCTGCAACTCCTGTCTCAATACTTGTTGCAGCATCTGTCCCATGCCGATGTATTGTGTGAAAATCAGGCACCGTTCGCCCTCATCCCGTAGTTCGCGGACCAGTTCCATCAGTCGTTCCAGCTTCGCGGAGCGACTGATCAGCATGGCCATATCCTGCGGACTGTACAGGTCATACTCTGTTACAGAGCCTTCCGAGGAGATCGTTTCCGGCAAGGCTTCTTTGGTCAGCAGCAGGGGATGATCACACAACTGCTTGAGCTGGGTTAAGGCAGACAGAATCGCACCTTTGCGCTTGATGCCTTCCAGCTCTTTCATTTTGTCCATCAGTTCCTGAACGGACTGGTCATACAGTGCACTTTGCTCACCCGTAAGGTGAATGTAGGTTTTCATCTCATTTTTGTCCGGCAGATCGAGTTGAATATTCGGATCTTTCTTCTTGCGGCGCAGCATGAATGGCTTCACGAGCTGCTGCAAATCTTGCATGCGTTGCTCGTCCTTATCCTTCTCGATCGCACTGATAAAGCGAGTCTGAAATGCCCGCGCGCTGCCCAAATAGCCTGGGTTAATAAAATCATAGATGGACCACAGCTCGGACAGCCGATTTTCAATCGGCGTACCAGTCAGTGCAATACGGTGTTTTGCCGGGAAGCTGCGTACTGCCATGGACTGCTTCGTTTGGGCATTTTTAATATTTTGCGCCTCATCCAGACAGATGGATGCCCACGTATATGACTGCAACATCTCCTGATCGAGAGTAGCTGTTGCATACGAGGTAATGATGATATCTACCTGTTCAGTCTGTTCCCGGAACTCTTCTCCGCTCAGTCTTCGTGCCCCGTAATGTAAACTGACGTTAATTGAAGGCGCGAAGCGGCTGATTTCTTTTTGCCAGTTCCCCAATACGGAAGTGGGGCAGACGAGAAGGGCCGGGGCCTGGCCAGGCAAGCGCTGCTCATGCTCTTTGAGATGAAGTAAATACGTAATGAACTGTATCGTTTTTCCAAGTCCCATGTCATCCGCAAGACAAGCCCCGAGACCGAATCTACGCAGGAAACCAAGCCATGCGAAACCTTCCTTTTGATAAGAACGCAGCTCAGCATGCAATCCTTCCGGAATAGGCAGGGAAGGAGCGCCGCCTTGCCCGCCGCCAAGCTGTGCGATTACCCGGTTCAGGTGTTCGTTCAGTTCCACCTCAAGTCGAATGTTCTCGTTGGATTGTGGCTGTTCTTCATCCTCTTCTTGTCCTTCCTTGCGTTTCTGGTTACGATATTCGCGTTGCTCATTATGCAGCAGATGAAGATGAAGAATATCCTGAAACGACAGTCCTTGCTCCTGATCCACACCGCCCATGGCCCGGCGAATCTGCTCAAGCAAGGCCGGATCAAGAGGAACCCATTCTCCACGGAAGCGGACCAGCCGTTCATTACGGGCCACGAGATCAGCGAATTCTTCCTCGCTGAGATCCGTATCCCCAATCGCAATACGCCAGTCAAAATGAATGATCGAGTCCAGTCCAAAGAACGACTGTCCCCGTTCACTGCCTTCCTCCGGTTTCACCTTGGCACGTAGCTTGGGTTTCTTCTTGCGTGCAGCTTCCCACCAACCCGGAAGCAGCACTTGCCAGCCAGCTTCGAGTAGTCGTCCGCTGTCTTGCGTCAGGAACAGCCAAGCATCCTGATCTTCCAATGGATCACTGAGCACATCCCGAATGCCACTGATAGCGCGGCGAATTCGGGGCAGATGTGCACGCAGCTGCTCCAGCCATCCTCCCGAACGATCAAGGATGAACGGCGTCCACACGTCAGGCCATTCACCTTCCAACCGGCCACGTGAATCTAGCCTCACGGGAACGAGTACGGCTGCATCCAGTTTGTTCTGCAATACCAGCCGTAGCCGCCAAGCCGGTTCATCATCTTCCGGCTCCAGCAATTGCAGGAGTGGACGGAATGGGGCTGCGTCTGCTTTCCAGCCGATGGACACCAGCCAGGATTGGGCATCCATGCCGGCTGTTTGCGGAGCTGTTCCGCTTTGTGGAAACAACTGCGGGAATTCTCGCCGCAGATCGGTGGCCGCTTCTTCTGTACTGTACCATCGTTGGAACACAGAAGCCGAATAGGCAGCACTCAGTCCTTCGGCGTAGCTCTCATCCGTTTGTTCCAGGGCTTTGCCAAAAGCGGTGCGATCCTGCTTTTTCAAGCTGTCCGGGTCCCAGGTCCATTGCAGTTGTCCGGTACGAAATGCGGTGAAGCTAGGGATGTATTTACGATTTTCAATCGATGCTGCAAGTACCGGGGCCAGCCGGATCAAATGCTCAGCCTGCTCGTCCCATTTCCATTCAATGTGCAGAAGGGTGTGCATTTCGCTGAAGAAAGGAATAACTTCTTCCGCAGGCAGGACGACCAGTTCAATCTCTTCGATCTGTCTTGTTTCAAGTTCTGTACCGTAGAAAGAAGGGGCATGCCAAGCAAATAATCGCTGCTTGAGTGATTGTCCCGATACAAAGTGATGGGTGTTCAGCGCTCCATAAAACAAGGCATCCCCGTATCCTGTCAATGCAACATGGACCTCAATTGTTTCGGTGTAAGGGTGCATTAGGCTCATGAGATCAACTTACCTTTCCGAAGCTCTTCCTGTAGGGCGCGCAGTCGGCTGTTGCGAACAGCCAATGTGGTGATAAACTGCTCCCAGTGTTCTTCCTGCTTCAATTTTTTATAAATTTTGGACAGACGCTTCAACAGTTTCACTGCTGCTTTGTATCCGTCCCTGTTTTTGTGTCCGATATAACGATCCACTGCTTGATGGTAGAAAGGCAAAAGCAGTTCGGGTGCATCCTTTTCAATCGGCTGTAGCACCGCTACCCGGAATTCTAGCGGCTCTGTCTCCGTGCTCAGTTGAAAATCAATCCACCGCCGCCACTGTCCCCGGGAATGCATTGCTTCTTCATAAGCTGGCCGGGAATGAGGCAGCATGCTGACCAATGTGTCCCACATGCGGTGCTCTACATCAGGAAGATGATGAATGGCTGTGTCCCACAACTGCATGTAATCATTCAGAGGGGAGTTCCGTCGGTTCGCGAGCAGAGGTCCGAGCTGTACTAACCACTCGCCTAGCCGTTTCCAGTCTGAAGAATCTGCAAGCACATGAAGAAAATGCAGCAGATGCTCCGGCGGGATGCCATATGCCGAGCCTCCGCTAATCAATCGCTGCCAAGCCTGATCATCTTGTCCCAAATGGAAATACATCCAGCTCTGCGCCAATACCAGCGGCAAGGGCAGAGTGACAGATTTAATCGGCGCATTGCGCCCGTTTTCCGTTAGATTCGATACGCTCAGCACGCTCTCACCAGGTTTGGCGGGTTTGGAAATAGCAGTCAGTCCGTTTTCCATTTCCTGTAGAAACGCTAGCTCTGACTCTAGCGTTTTCCGGTTTTCCTGGAGATGAGGCACGATCCAGTTTAACCAAAGCTGTCGATACATCGGGGTGAAGAACATCATGCTGGATGTCTCGGATATCATCTGCATACGCAGGTAAGATGAGGTTTCCTCAAGCCTTTTCCAAAGTTGTTCAAGCTTCGTGCCCTTCAGACCAGAGAAATCCAACGGACGGCTAAAGATCTGTTCCAATCCTTTCTGGAGCGCATCCACGGCAAGTTGAGCAGGATAGCTCAGATACACCGGTGTATGTGTGATTGAATTGCGGCCAGGCACACAGAAGCGAATCAGGTGCAACTGAACATGCAGCTCAAATAACTGGTCCATGCCAGCGGACAGCTTAGGTTTGATGGAATAGAGCTCGTCCGCTGCGGCCTGTACATACGATGTACTTGGCGTACCTATCCCGAGTCGTTTCAGGCATGCCCGAAACAGCTCATGCCATTCCGTAATTTCAAGTTCTGCAAGTTCCGTTGCACGTTCCTTGATCTGGCTATACTGGTTATCAGGGATGGTGAGATCCTCTTCGTGCGCTGCGTAATCTGAATGTCCAGAAGTTGCTATAACAGCAGGTTTTGGAGCCTGTTTCAGTGCCGTACTGGAGTGGGCGTTCACAATGCCGTGTACGGGTCGGCCCAGTTGCTCCGCATAACTCATTAGAACGGCTATCATATGTTTGCACTGAGAACCAACCGGACAGGTACAGTGACTGGTGTTCAACGATTGCAAGCTCAGGGTTACTTCATAATCATCGGAGCCCTGCACTTCAGCCAAAATTCCGTTTTGTTCAGTGTAGGTTAATGTTCCGACGCGTTTCTGTTTATAATATTGAAATCCGCGCATAATCGTCAGGTTGTTAAAATGTTCAGCGACCTGCCTGATCAGCTGTTGCCACTGCGCATCATCCATGTTCATGTCAATAGGTATGTTCATCATTCCATCTCCTGGGGAAATCATAGGTTCAGTAATCACCACGTCTTGACGTAATGGTGTACATTTCATGTATCCATCATATCAGTTATCATGTGCTCCGTGCATCGGTTCTGAGAACTTGGATGGGACTTTTTAATAGGTGAAACCCAAGAGTACCGATCTCTATTTTTTACCATAAACCATGCATAATAGGCTCGTCTTGTGTATGCTTATCGTATGTATTCCTTTCAGGAACGATGCAGGCCGGGATTCGGCTTAATTTTAAACAACAGGAGAGAGCATATGAAAATACTTACGTTAAATACGCACGCTTGGGCAGAAGAAGACCAACTGAACAAGATCAGTCAGCTGGCTGATTTTATCAATACACACCAATTTGATGTGATTTCCATGCAAGAGGTTAATCAATCAATGCAAGAAGCAACGCTGTCCGCGGAGGAACTGAAACATTACTTTGCTACGGAATCGGATGCTGTGATCAAAAAAGACAACTACGCCTACGTTCTGCTTACGCAACTGACCGAGACCTATTACTGGACATGGATTCCCGCCCACGTCGGTTTCCAAAAATACGATGAAGGGCTGGCTATCCTGAGCCGGACGCCGATCACAAAGGCTTTTGGAGAGTATGTATCCCACATGCGGGATTACGATAACTACCGCACACGCAAAATTGTAGGTGTTCAGACTGAAGTACAAGGTGAAGCCACCTGGTTTGTGAATGGACACTATAACTGGTGGGATGATGAACAAGAGCCTTTCAAGGGGCAGTGGGAACTGACTGAGAGCAAGCTCGCTCCATATATGGACCAGCCGCTGTATATTATGGGTGATTTCAATAATGTCGCGGAAGTACGTGAGGAAGGCTACGATTATATGATGAGCAAGGGCTGGAATGACCTGTACACGACAGCTGTGCAAAAGGATGACGGTGCAACCGTGGTCAAAGCCATTGCCGGATGGGCGGATAACAAACGAGATCTGCGTATTGATTATATTTTCTCGAATCGTCCGGTACAGGCGAAGTCTTCGACAGTAGTTCTCAACGGAAAGAACGGCCCTGTGGTCTCTGACCATTATGGCGTAGCTGTGGAAATTTAACAGTAGGTCAGCCTTGTACACAATTTTTTATCAAAATAAAACGAAAGCCTCCGCTCACTTCCTTATAAGGAAAGTGCAGTGGGAGGCTTTTTATTTTTAAACCTTTGCTCCCCACGTTGTCGAAATAAGGCGATTTGTTCAGAATCGGTTCAGAGCCTCTCTATATAATGTGCATTATCGTACATGTCCATATTATTTAAGGAAGATCCTCGATTGGATTTTGCGTTGGAATGACACGAACTTACTTCATATTGGGGGAGCATTCTTTTGAAAAAAAATCATTTCATCAGCTCGATTCTCGCGGCGTCCTTGTTGACAACACCTTTGTGGACGACACAGGCTAACGCCGCAGTATCATTTACCGATATCGATAAATCCTATGCCAAAGATGCCATAGTAGAGTTGCAAAACGAAGGGATTGTCACTGGATTCAGTGATGGCCAATTTAATCCGTCCGGTATGATTACCAGACAGGATTTTGCCATCCTGATTGCCAGGACGTTGAAGCTGGATGTAACCAATAACGTCCCATCCAATCCATCATTTACAGATATTCCTGTGACCAGCTATGCCTATGCTTCTGTTGAAGCGGTATATCAAGCAGGTATATTTAAAGGCATGGGAAGTGGGAAATTCGGGAGTGGTAAGACATTATCCAGACAGGATATGGTCGTAACCCTGATGAGAGCGAAGGGAACAGACGTAACGGGCAAAGCTGCTTCGTTAACGTTCAAGGACAGCGCAAGCATCTCGGAATATGCAAAAGACGCGGTCGGAGCGGCGCTCGAGGCGGGATTCATTATCGGCGATCAAAACAACATGTTTAAACCCGTGTTACAAGCCGATCGTCAAGCTGCGGCACTGACGGCTTCTCGATTGCTGCAATCGATAAAAGAAACTACAGGTCCGCAACCTGAACCAGTGCCTACGCCAACACCAACACCAGAGGTAACACCAACGCCCGTGCCTACTCCGGCTCCATCTACCAGTTCGAATAATAGCGGGTCCTCATCAGGTGGAAGTAGCGACAGCGGGAACATGAATCCATCTGTACCTGCGGATACAACAGCACCAACGGTGGATGTAAGCAAATTTAGCATTATCGATAATTACAGCGGAACCTGGGATCAAGTTCAGGGGGATTCTGGAGCAGTAAGTGAAGAAGGAGCCGTTGTAACTTTCTATAGATGGACCGATACGAATACAAATGAAGTCGTGGATGAAGGAGAGTTGGAAGAAGGAATTCCCCTTGCCAAAAGCAAATCGGATGGTTCACTTGCGCTTACCAAATTGAAAAATTTGACTCCAGGAGACTACACATTTGTGGTTACTGCCAAGGATTCAGCAGGTAATGAGTCTCCTAAAGATGCGGCGCATGTATTTACTTTTACGCTTGTAAACGGGGATAAGCCAGTAGCCGTGCCAACTATAAGGTCTAGTAATTATGGTTTCGATTCGAACAACTCCAAAGCGAAGTATCTCCAGGTTCAAACTGTTAATCCTGCATTTTCTCTTTATTATAATGTAGGGGAAAGTTTTGTAGATGGTACCATCGAGTATTCGACCAACGCTTTTCAGTTTAGCGTAAACGATTCTTACGAAATTGATGGTGAGTCTTATACAATCGATAGCAGCCAAATTAGCAATGATGGTCATACGCTTAAGCTTAAAGTGACTGTGGAAGCTGATACCCGTATTACTCTGGTATTATTAGATAAGCGTAATAATGATATAAGTCAAAATGATTTTATCATTCGAGCAGATGCGGATGGTGAAGGATTAACCAAATCTGTATCTGAAGAAAACGAGAAACTTATCGTTCACTTTGTCATTTACGGATAAATGGAATTTAGATGAGACGGACTACATTTATGTAGTCCGTGGTTTCTTCTTAGGGTAAGAATGAGAACATGAAGGATTATTTGTAAGCGTAATCAAAAATCTGTAGCCACCGGGAAGCAGGTCAGTTATACTTGGTTTATTATTTGGCTATTCCAAAGATAAACGAGGATCATCAACGTTCACCAAAAAGGGATTTTCTCACAAAGGTTAAGCGCTATACCTATGTATTCCATCGGGAGAGGAATGTGGGCATTCAATGACAACGTATTTCAGTGAACCGCAGAGCATGTATTATCGATTCGGAGAAGATCAGGATCAGGTGCTGAAGGTGCTGGCAGAGAGGTATATAGGTGCCAACGCGCAGGCTGATTTTGTATATCGCGTATTTCAGAAGTCTGGTATTTTGCAAAATGAGAAGGGTCTGTATGATCTGAATTTGAGTAAATGTTTCCCTGATGCACATAAAGGACAGATTTCCTATGCCGCAGCGCTGATATGGGGGGATGAAGATCGAAATCTGGATGTGCTGATCCGCTGTTATGGACCGGTTCGTTTCTATTTTAACGAGCAATTGGTATATCGCTCCACGGTCATGGATGAGATCAACCTGGACGCGACTGTGAAACTGGGAATCGACATTAAACCGGGATGGAATATGTTGTTGCTGGAGATGAAGTATACACCTGCGGGCTTTGGATGCCAGTTTGGCTCGGACGAGGGGAAAGTGCGTATTCTGAATGTGCTTGCTCCTTTCCAGGAGAGACAGGGACAGGCCGGATGGGTGTATTCCAAACCGATAAGTTCGGAGGAGAATCATCCGGAATGGAATCTGCTCGGGTCAGAAGAGGATCACAGACTCGATTGGCTGCCTGACGAGCAATGGTCAGAGGAGAAACAGACGCAACCATCCATGGAGAGAATATACGGACATCTTCCAGGTCAGCAAGTCTATGCGTGGACACGGTTAATCAACAGGGATTCAAGTGATTGCCCGATCCGTTTGTCTGGTCAATCTTCCGGACCACTGAATATATGGCTGAACGGTGTATCGGCAGTGCAATTGAAGGAAGCAGGTCCATTCGAGGTGAACATACCCGGATCTTTTGGACGGAATGACCTGTTGATTCGCAGTGAATGTAGCGATACGGCTGAGTCATGGAATTTTGTAATAAATGCAACGGTGAATGGAGAGCAATTGGAACTGGAGCTTCCCCAGCGTGTGCACGGAGCTTCTGGAGAGCCGTGGCTATATCTAGGACCTTTTGAATCGGAGGACGTAGAACCTGATTTGCAGGATCTAATGCGTACTGATCGGGTGTTTAAAGGACGGAAGGAACGCATATATTGGCGATTGGACAGACCGGATGCGTGGATACGCCCCTATTATGAAAATGCAATGCTCAGTAACAAATGGACCGTAGGCAGTGTAACCAACTATGGTCGCTGGGACTATCCTTTAGGTGTCACCGTATATGGTCTGTTGCAAACTGGACGTTATTTGCAGCGGCCCGACATTACGCGTTATGCGTCAGAACATGTGCAGGCGTGTACCCGTATGGATGAGTACTCATTATGGGATCGGGAGCAGTATGGTTTCCCAGCGGTTAACCAGCAGCTGGTTATGATGAAAATGCTGGATAACTGTGGCTCCTTTGGCTCAGCCATGCTGGAAGCCTATTCCGAATGTCAGGAGCCGACGTTTTTGCCGATTGCCGATCGAATTGCAGATTTTATGTTGACCCGGTTGGAGCGACAGGAGGACGGTGCATTTTACCGTGAGTGTATCGGTGAATTTGCCGAGAATACGATGTGGGCAGATGACCTTTATATGAGCACTCCGTTTCTTGTGCGGTATGCCCGACTGACGGGAAATAATTCAGCACTGGATGAAGCTGCTAGACAATTTTTATTGTATCGGAAATATCTGTTCATGCCTGAATTCAAGATCATGTCCCACGTATACGATTTTAAATATGGACAGGCGACACAAATTCCGTGGGGACGGGGAAATGGTTGGACGCTTTTTTCGCTGTCTGAGGTATTGGAAGCTTTGCCGACAGAGCACCCGGAGCGCCCGACTTTAATTGCCTTCTTTAATGAATTATGTGAAGGATATGCAGCTCTGCAAGGAGAGGGTGGATTGTGGCATCAGGTATTGAATGATTCGGAAACATACCAGGAAGCCTCCTGTACAGCGATGTTTGCTTATGGTTTTGCACGGGGAGTACGTTTTGGTTGGTTATATCAACCTGAACGTTACATTGAAGCGGCTGAGCGGGCCTGGAACGGATTAACCCGTAAAGCGATTGATCGTCAGGGTAATGTACATGGTGTATGCAGTGGTTCGAGATATGCCTTTACTGCAGAATATTACAATAAGGACCTGCTCACGGTAACGAATGACAATCACGGTATTGGCATTATGATGCTGGCAGGAACCGAAGTGGCGAAGATGAAGAAACATCTGGCCCAGCCTAAGGTGTCATCAACTGCTGTGACGCAATCCTGAAAGTGTCAGTAAAACTACAGGATACCTTGATCGAAATCTCACATGATAGCTACTCTAACGTTTCATTGCAGACGGCTGGATGACCACTGGTGAGATGGAGCGAGGTAGAGTACGCGGCACGAAGAATGCTGTATATATGAATAACCACTGGGAGCGTCATTCCTGGTGGTTATTTAATCACTAAGAATATTGAAGACAATTGAATGGACATTTGTCCCAACCCCTTACTTTTTTGACAGGAAAGCTTACTTTTGTTTATGTCATGAGCAGCCATAGGCCGTTACAATAGTTTTTGTAAGCGATTCCATAAAAGCTAAAGGGGAGGAAATTCATTCATGTTGAATACCAAAAAGTGGGTAACCTTATTCTGCCTATCCCTGTTAATGTTCGCTACAGCCTGTTCCGGAGGGTCATCAGGACCATCTGCTTCATCCAATGAAGGAGAAGAAGGGGGCACTTCCGGCAATATTGAAATTCGTATGACTTGGTGGGGATCACAGACTCGACACGATCTTACGACCAAAGTGATTAAGCTGTTTGAAGAAAAACACCCTGGCATTACCATCAAGCCGGAATATTCCGGTTGGGATGGATACTTTGACAAGCTGACCACACAGGTAGCCGGTTCAAATGCACCGGATATCATACAGATGGATTACGCTTTTCTAACCGATTTTGCCCGGCGTGGTGCATTGCTTGACCTGACCCCATACGCAGAGAGCAAGGAGCTGCGCACCGAGGATCATGACAAGAGCATGCTCAAAGCCGGATCGATTGACGATAAATTATACGCGATTACATTGGGTGTAAATGCGCCAGGTGTCATCTATGATGCCACCGTATTCCAGGAGCTCGGAATCGAGGAGCCGCAGGAAAGCTGGACGTGGAAAGATTTTAGTGACGTAGCTGCCAAGATTGCAGCAGAGAAGGGTGACGGTTTCTACGGTTCGGCCGATGTATCCGGAACTACTAACATGTTTGAGGTATTTATCCGGCAAACAGGCAAGGGACTATTTGATGGCGGGACGTTGACAGCGACCAGCGAGGAGCTTCAGCAATGGTTTGACATGTGGGGGGCGCTTCGTGAGAACGGGGGTGCTACCTCCGCAGAAGTGACGGCGTCCACTACGAATGCACTGGAGACACGCCCGATCTCACTTGGTACAGCTGCCATGGACTTTGCCTGGTCTAACCAATTGCTGACGTTCCAGCAGGTTAACAAAAACCAGGATCATAAGCTTGGGATACAAGTGCTTCCGCACGGTGTGGGTGAAAAGCAAATCGGTGAATACCTGAAAGCAGGTCAGTTCCTGTCCGGTTATGCCAAAACGAAACATCCGAAGGAAGTGGCAATGTTTATCGACTTCATGGTAAATGATCCCGAAGCTACCGCCATTCTAGGCTCGGAACGCGGAGTACCCGTCAATGCCAGCATCCGTGAGAAGATGCAGCCTACACTGCCAGAAGCGGAGCAAGCTATCTTCCAATTTATCGATGTGGTATCGAAAAACTCCAGTGAAATTGATCCGCCATACCCGCAAGGATTTTCCGAAGTGGATACCAGCTTCAAGAGTGCAAGCGAGCAGATTGCCTTTGGTCAAGACAACACACCGGATGTGATTGCCCAGTTCATTGAAGGGGCCAAGGCGACACTTGCATCAAGTCAATAACACTTGAACGGTTCCAGACTTCATATTCCGCGGGGAGGTTGCGAAGATGAGTACAACACAGGTCAGTCAAGCACGAACCGAGCGTGTGACAGCCCGGCGGGTGAAACGGAAATATGCCCATAATGGAGCAGCGCTTCTTTTCCTGGCCCCATGGCTGGTTGGTTTATTATTTCTGACACTTGGGCCGATGCTCGTTTCCTTATACATTTCGTTCACAGACTACAGTATCCTGGCCGCCCCTTCCTGGGTCGGTCTGGATAACTACTTCACGATGTTTACATCGGATAAACTGTTTATCCAATCGCTCAAAGTCACATTTACGTATGTCGCCGTATCCGTACCGATCAAGCTGATCTTTGCCCTGCTGGTGGCGATGCTGTTGAACAAGGGCATTCGTGGGCTTGGCATTTACCGTACGGTGTATTACATTCCAACCCTGCTTGGGGGCAGTGTCGCGATTGCGATGCTGTGGCGCAAAATGCTGGGCGGTGACGGTCTGCTTAATGGGGTGCTTGCCATGGTCGGCATTAAGGCACCCGATTGGGTCGCCAACCCGAATTATGCCCTGTATTCGATCGTACTGCTGTCCGTATGGCAGTTCGGATCGTCGATGATTATTTTCCTGGCAGGATTGAAGAAGATTCCACCTGAGTATGACGAAGCTTCCGCCGTTGATGGAGCAGGCCCACTCCGGAGATTCTTTTATATCACACTGCCGATTCTGTCGCCGGTTATCTTTTTCAATCTCGTGATGCAGCTGATTACCTCCTTCCAATCATTTACTCAGGCTTTTGTCATCAGTAACGGCAGCGGGGGGCCAGTCAATTCAACATTAATGTACTCTCTATACCTGTACAAAAAAGGGTTCTCGTTCTTCCAGATGGGTTATGCATCCGCCATGGCCTGGGTGCTGGTGATCCTGATCGGTGTCTTTACATTGCTGGTATTCCGCAGCAGCAAGCTGTGGGTGCACTATGAGGATGGTGGAAAATCATGATTGGACAACGAAACTCTGCTGCGTGGGTAGTCGCCAAACATGTACTGATCTCGGTCATTGCCTTTGTCATGCTGTACCCGGTGCTCTGGATACTGGGCAGTTCATTCAAACCGGGACATATGATTTTCACCGAAACTTGGTTTTGGCCGCAAGAATGGAACTGGCAAAACTACATCAATGGCTGGACAGGAATTCAGGGCAATCCCTTCTCTCGTTTTCTGACCAACTCGGTCGTCCTGTCGCTGGGCGCTGTGCTTGGCAATGTCATCTCTTGCTCGATGGCGGCGTATGCCTTTGCCAGATTGAATTTTCGGTTCAAAGCGATTTGCTTTGGCTTAATGCTGATGACGATCATGCTGCCACACCATGTGACGCTGATCCCTCAATATATTCTGTTTAACCATTTGGAATGGGTGAATACGTATCTGCCGCTGGTAGTGCCAAAATGGCTGGCGACCGATGCCTTCTTTATTTTCCTGATGGTCCAGTTCTTTCGGGGATTGCCCAAAGAGTTGGATGAAGCGGCGACGATTGATGGATGTGGTCCTGTACGAATTTATACCAAAATTATCATCCCGCTGGCCTTTCCGGCGCTGGTGACGACGATGATCTTTACCTTTTTGTGGACATGGGATGACTTCTTCAGCCAGTTGATTTATCTGAGTGATGTCAGCAAATATACGGTGCCGCTGGGCTTACGTCTATTCCTCGATTCCAGTTCCCAATCCGATTGGGGCCCGATGTTTGCGATGTCAGTGCTGTCACTGGTGCCTTGTTTTATCGTATTTATCGTGTGTCAAAAGTATTTCGTGGAAGGAATCGCGACCTCTGGGCTCAAAGGGTAATTCCAAGACGAAACGAGTTGATTCCATGCGGAAACGAAGATTATCTGTATTCCTAAATCATAAGCTGCAACAAAGCAAGCTCTCCACGTTGATGGTGACTTGCTTTATTGCGTTTAACCTGCTGCTCGTCTCGGTTATTGTTTGGCTGGCATACCAGTCGTTCTCTGCCGTCACGTTTACCGAGATCAGCAAAGCACGACTTGCTCTTCTGAACGAGAGTACACGCCGCGGGTTTGATTTTATTACTGGTGTGACAGGCACGGCTTATTCTTTAGCGAGCAACCGTGAGCTGTCGAATCTGCTGGAAACGAAGGGAACGGGAAGGCTGACACAGATCCACCAACGGCGTGAGGTATCCAAAATACTGGATCATACGGTGGTAGTCAGTGAAGGTATTACCTCAGTGGAGCTGTATACGGATGCCTTCAACGGTGTCACTGTCACGATGGCCGACCGCATCTATTCAGTGGATACGATTGCCGGTGATTCATGGTTTGCTGCACTGGAGCATGCGGATGCGGCTTGGGTACCTCTGCGGGAAAACGAATCAGGCCAATCGCTAATCGGATACGCCCAGCGAATCTTTGACAGCCGGGGTGGTACGGTAGCCTACGTGCTCATTCGCCTGAGTCGCGCCGATATTGTACGCAGATTTGCGGATATGCCGATGGTGCTGGATGGACAGGTGCTGTTGGTGGATACCGCAGGCAACGTCGTCATGCAGATGGGCGATGACAATTTAGGGGTGAATTCTGCTGAGGATTCAAGCTTAATTCATGGAGCCTCAAAAATTTTTCCTTCTATTAATGTATCTGCTAATGTAGCTGCTGCTGGGGAAAGCGAACCAGTCGTCGATCGTGCATGGATTCAGGAGCATGTTGAACATGGGCAGGACGGATTTGAAGTGGTTTCCGGCAAGCCTGGTGGAGCTCAGCTGGTTCTGTATTCAAGACCTGCCATGCTTCAGTGGCGACTGGTACAGACCATCCCTGTTCACACCCTGTTATCTCCTGTGAGGCAGGCCGGATGGCAGGTCCTTGGAATAGCTGTGCTGGGATTACTATTTTCAGCGGTACTTGCATATCTGTTCGTTTGGCGGATTGTTCGTCCTTTACGTCAGTTGATCAAGCGGATGAGGCAACTGGAGAAGGGGGATTTCAATACCCGGGTTCAGCTTTCGTTTACTGAGGAATATGCCCATTTGGCGTATGGATTCAACCATATGGCTTCACAGTTGACGGAGTTGATGGAGCAGGTCAAGGAAGAGAGCCGGGCGAAGCGTGAAGCACAGACCGGTTTACTGGAGGCGCAAATCAAACCGCATTTTTTGTACAACACACTTGACATGATCCACTGGCGTGCTCTCGATTATGAAGCCAAGGACATCAGCCGCATGATTGTACAACTCAGCAAACTGCTGCGTATTGGATTGAGCGGTGGCAGATTATTCATCCGGGTACGGGATGAGTTGGAGCATGCTCGTTGTTATGTCAGAATTCAGTCGGAGCGGCTGCCCTTCTCTATTGATTATCAGGAACAGATTGATCCGAGAGTGCGAGGCTGTTACATTCCCAAAATCATTTTGCAGCCTTTTATCGAGAATGCGGTCATGCATGGGCATCCGAAGGAAGGACAACTTCGCATACAGGTGGATATACGGGAATCGGAGAGCAACGATCCACCATCCAAAATCATCATTTGCATAAAGGATAACGGACAGGGCTTGCCTGAGGGCTGGAAGTTGGAGGAGACGACTGGCATTGGGATACGAAATGTACATCAACGCATTCAATTATATTGTGGCACTGGGTACGGCGTTGATATATGTGCAGGTGAATTAGGCGGAGTAGAAGTGACCATTACACTGCCGCGTATTGAGACGGAAGAACAATTAAACTTATGGCTGGGCGGTGAAAATGAATGAAAACCATTATGCTCGTAGACGATGACCCGCATAT
Organism: Paenibacillus sp. RU5M; assembly: GCF_900221055.1. Classification (NCBI taxonomy): domain Bacteria; kingdom Bacillati; phylum Bacillota; class Bacilli; order Caryophanales; family Paenibacillaceae; genus Paenibacillus; species Paenibacillus sp. RU5M. Next base: position 143,043 of record NZ_OBQM01000014.1, read on the forward strand.
TGTAAAAGCATTGACCGACCATATTGATTGGCCATCCATCGGCCTCCGCATTGCAGGAACAGCTTCCAATGGGGTGGACGCACTGGAGCTGTTCCAACAGCTGCGCCCCGATCTTGTGATGACGGACGTCTATTTGCCAGGAATGACAGGACTTGAGGTCACGCAGGCGTTGCGGAGGGACCATCCCCATCTGCCGATCATCATTCTTAGCGGATATGACGAATTCGAGAATGCCCGGGCTGCCATGCGCTGGGGAGTGAATCATTTTTTGCTAAAGCCTGCGGAAGTGGAGGAGATTGAGTCTGTTCTGCGTGAGGTGCTACTGGAAGAGGATGTGCGTGAGCGGCGTGAGCAGCTGGAGCGGACGTACAAACAGGAGATTGGACGGGTGGTTCCTTATCTTCGCAAATTGTTTCTCCACGAGCTGTTAACCACACGCTACCGGGAAGAGGAGTTACCTGCGGAGCGTATGGATTATGTGGGCATTCGTATACCCTCTCAAGTGCGCGCCATCAGTCTACAGTTGTACCGGCCTGCATTTTTGACAAAGATGAAAGAGAGGGACTGGCAGCTATTAAGATATGGGGCAGCTGATATTATTCAGGAGACCGTCAAAGAGCAGATTTCGCAGATAAACGACTGCCAGGTTGAGATCGTGGATTACTCGGACCAGGTGTTAGTGCTGCTTCTATTTGACGAGAAGGACCCGCTAGAGCAATTTGAGTCCATTGTTGAACGGATGATTGATCAGATTTTTACGTATCTCAAAATCGAAATGAGCGCAGGTATTGGAACGTCCAAAGAGCACTTATGCGAAGTGATGGACTCCTATCTGGAGAGCAGAGAGGCGCTGGAGAAAGCAGAGTTTCAAGGCGGGAGCCGTGTATATCGATATGATTCATCAGATGCGTTAACCCCGAGCGCAACGGATTACTCGCAATTGCTGCGACAATGGAGTGAGTCATGGGCAGGTATGAGGACTGATCTGGCAGAGGAGATATGGGTTCACCTTCGCAATCTGCTGGAAGAAGGGGGTGGTACCAGTATTCAGGATGTGCAGGTTGTGGCTGTGAGCCTGTTCGACACGTTAATTCATAGTTGGAACCGGCATTATCCCATGCTGGCACCACCGCTCTCGATGAGCCACTTTTTGCGGGAAATTCAATCGAAATATGGGCTGCAGGATCTGATATGCTGGATGGATGGTATTATTCGAAACTGGATGGAACAGATACGTAAAGAAATGGGCGAGAAAAAAACCAATAAACTAGTGGAGCAGGTAAAACAGTACGTTGAAATGCATTATGCTGAAGAGATTAGTTTTGAAGCCATTGCCAAGGGACTGTTTGTACACCCCAAATATTTGAGTCAGCTGTTCAAGAGGGTGACCGGAGAGAACTTTGTGAGTTATGTAAATGGGTATCGGATTCAACGTGCGCTGGAACTATTACAGTCAGGGCATTACATGGTCTACGAGGTTAGTGAAATGACTGGGTTCCGCAACGCGACGTATTTCAGTCAGGTGTTCAAGATGCTTACGGGCAAGAGTCCGTCTGAGGTGGGGTAGAGCCATCAATAGGGTAAGCATAATAAAATAGATTGGACGGACTACAACGTATGATCATCGATCAACAGGAGTTTAACGTAAAAGGATTGACCTATTCAATTAGGTCCGCAATGGAAAAGGATGCTGAGGCATTGTCTTCACTTCGTTTACAGATGGATGGAGAAACCGAGTATATGGATCGTGAGCAAGGTGAAGGCTTTATTGATCCAGCTAGATGTGAACAAATAATCCGTTTGGACTCGGAGAAAGAGAGAAACCTGTTTCTCGTTACTATTGTAAAGGAACAAATCGTCGGGTATTCCAGGTGTGAAGGTGTTGATCTAAAGCGATTTTCTCATAAGGTTGAATTTGGCGTTTGTGTAGGGAAAGAGTTCTGGGGTTACGGGATCGGCAAGAAACTACTCGAACTATCAATAGATTGGGCAGACACGAATGGAATTGAGAAGATGACATTGAACGTGGTGGGGACGAACGATAAAGCGATGGTGCTTTACAAAAGAATGGGCTTCGAGATAGAGGGGACTGTGAAAAAGGATCGACGACACGCGGACGGTCGGTATTACGATACAGTTATGATGGGAAGGTTCAGGGGCTGAGGGGGAGAAGGTGGTGGTGAGAGGTTGGCTAACAATATACGCCACTCCTTTTATTATTCAATAACTATTCTTTTATATGAAAGAACAGATACACGAGTAACTACTTATCTCTCATGGAGAGAGTTAATATCTATCAGATGTATTTTCTTAAAATCTGATTTCATATATTGTTATAGAGGCTAATAGATATGTGCGATACAAGACTAAGTATCCCTTGAGCTACCCTTTCTCTATAAGTTAATGATAATCAACATTGTCATATCTATTGAGTGTAGCAGATGGGGTCTGATTACAAGACAAAGATTGATTATAAATAGAAGGGAGATATAACGGTTCTATTTGTTCTCATAAAACGGAGATAGAAAAATATTAATTAAGGGTTGCAATTTATTTTTGTACATGGTATATTCTTATTCCGGCCAAGAAAACACGAGAAACACGGTGCGGCAAGCGAATGAAATAAGCTTCGAAAGAAACTTAAAAAAAGAGCTTGCAAAGTTGGTTCGGATGTGATAAGATATAAAAGTTGCTGAGGTGAACAACACACGGCAATGAAACAAGTTTGATCTTTGAAAACTGAACAACGAGTGAGTAACGATCTTGCTTGCAAGATCGACGCTGAGAAATCGGTACACGTCTTCGGACTGTATGATTTCAAAGCAAAATAAATGAGATTTTTAATCTCGTCAGTTTCAAAATGAGCTTATCGCTCTTTTCAATACTTTATTGGAGAGTTTGATCCTGGCTCAGGACGAACGCTGGCGGCATGCCTAATACATGCAAGTCGAGCGGACTTAAAGAGAAGCTTGCTTCTC
>NZ_OBQM01000016.1:0-99516 GCF_900221055.1 Paenibacillus sp. RU5M
CCTAAAACCGCCACGTTCTCCCGGCTTCCCCCATCGTAAAACGACCACAAAAAAAGGCCAACCAGTAATTACTGGCTAACCTGATAATACGAAAAACCGGCCACCTCATGACCGATTCAATCAGCTCCTCGGGGAGCGTTTTCATATATGTGTGAATGACAAAGAAAGTATGACTGATACTCCTTAATGTTACTCCAGAACGGCTTCTTTGGCTTAGCTGCTGATCGAATACAAAGGCCAGCTTTTGCTTCCACGCAAAAACAAAAACACCTCCGTATTCCGTCGATGATTGCAACAGAGCAATATGCCTTGGAAGGTGCTTTGTGATAACGATATAGAATGGTTAATATATAATGCCGTGCGAAGGGTTACAACTTGTCCACCTGTAATAATGTTACTAGCTTCACCGTGCAAGCTGGACTAATCTGCTCCTCAGTGAGTATGTTCAGCTTGATCAGGCTTTTCAGCTTATGGCTGTCCACCTTGGACAGCAGTCGCCAGATGTCCGGATCGGGAAGGGAAGCATACAGCTTCTGATCATCATATTCCTTGCGGTGCTGAAGCACCGTTTTCACGGCGTATCCGCCAACTTGCGTCTCATAGACGCCCTGCTCCTCACAATACCCGACAATCTCATCTCGTAACACAGATAGACGTTGTTCAATTTCTTTTTGCTGCTGTTTCAGTTCAAAATAGGTTTGCACCTTCTCTTCCATACCCATCACACTCCTCTATACCATAGGTATGCAGGGAAGGACAGTTTAGGACAATACTACAGCAGTTCATCATTTAAATATGAATTATTGCCAATAATCTTTTTAATCCGCTGCATCACACCCGGGCCCATTGGAACATTAGACACTCGCTTTAATAAGATCCAGCGCAAACAAGCCATCGCTTCAAAAATTTCCGCATCATCTGGTGTGTATTCCGTCAGACTCTTGAATAGAGCACTGTACATCTTACCGTTTCGTTCCCCCGCATAGACCGTCATCAAAAAAATGGACCATGCCATATCGTACCTTGGATCACCGCGCTGCCCATTTGTCCAATCTATGATCGCATATTGATCACCTGCCTCCAGAACATTTCCCAGGTTATAATCACCATGGATCAAATGATCTTGCCTCAACTCAGTTCGTTGAAGAAGGGTCGTCAGAATCTGATGCATATCCTCATGCAGTTCAATGGAGGGAAAAAAATATCCAACGAAATCATATTGTGGTATGTAATTTGCAGCCGCGTTACCTGTATCCTTTACATCATAACCATGGACTTGAATTAACTTTTGAGCCAATTGCTCCAGCTTGGTTTTGCTTAACTTGGCTATAGGTTCCCCGTCATAACTTGTTAACAGGACTTGATTAGAATCCACATCCATGCCCCAACCGTACGGTTGGGAGACTTGTATTCCACTCTCGTATAGTTCAGATAATAGTTCATACTGGTTGCGAATATTGGGTTTGGAGTCCTTGTTCCAGATCTTTAACACATAATTGTGATCTGTACATTCTATCTTCACAACGTTTGCTTCCAGTCCTGGTGACAGGGGAAGCATCTTGTATGGTTTTTCAAGCAGACAGCGAATTTCTTCGTTCAACTCGACCCAGCGGATATTTTCCAGCGTTATACTCATTTTGTCCGACCCTTCTCTGTGAAATTAGAAATAACGGCATTTGATACTCCATAGATCTTTATAATGATTTATCAAAAACCTTCTGCCACTTCGTCTCATTATATCCGATGGCAATATAGAACCGATGCGTAGCTTCCCTTTTACCGCTTGATCGCACGCGAATCTTGTTAAACCCGTTCATCCGTGCCCACTTCTCACATTCACTCATGATCTTTTTACCAATTCCCGCACCTCTATGATGCTCATCGACAACCAAGCCACCAATCTCGGCAAAAGCTACACTTTCGATAGAATATCTTCCCTGTACGTGCCCCCAACCCACAACAAGGGAATCGATCTCAGCTACGCAAACATAATGATCAGTCATTGAGCTTATTCGATTCAACCTTTCGATGATCTCTTCTGTTGTACTGGTGTAACCCAGTTGATGGGATAATTGGCTAATCCCCTCGCCATCCCCAATTCTAGCTTCTCTGCAATGAATCATAGTGTCTCCTCTTCTCTCTAGTTGTCAGGTGTAATAAGTCCTTTACCAATGAAATTGGCAGACACAGGCTTCTTGTCCAGTTCTCTGGACCATACCGATAATTGCCCCATATGGTGAATCTCATGAGCAATCACGTGTCGCATCACTTCTCCCCACGATTCCTTGGCGACGGTGCTATCCAATTCGGGATCGATGCAAGGTCTCTTTTCCATGCCGGGGTCCCAGGATAGAACAAATGCCTCCACATCAGGTCGCAGCTTACGATCGAATTGTCGTACGGCTTCCAGTGTTTTATAATTATCAAAATTCTCCATACCATCCGGTTTGCCCTGCAATACTTGGAGCCAGCTCCACTCTACATCAATGATATGAAAAAACGTTTGCAATATATTGCCTACCCCGCCTGTTCGAGGCCGAAGCAGCTCTTCAAGCGGTACATCCTCACACCACTGAAACCATTGCTCACGCACGATCCAGTTATAACGAAAGAAAGATTCCATTTAGCCATTCTCCTTTTCTATATATTTAACTAAAAAATATTTACACTTGCCACTCCGATGACAGAACAACCTTCCGATCGCTGTTATCCCCAGATTTTTTGGAATCCCTTTTCAAAGGGGAAAATCCGGGGATAGCGTATGCTTCCGATGTAGCTTTCTTTCAGAAAGCTTTTAGGCGAACGCTCCGCTTCTTCAGGTTATTTCTGCCCTCTACGTTCTCGTGTAAATGTTTAGTTCAATTTATATATCATGCTTTTTAACTGTTTTGATCAGTTCCATATTGGCAAAAGTCTTATCTGAATATTCAAGGTCTCCGTAAATCCCGCTAATCTGATCAAATCCCCATTTGGTCCAAAATCGTAATGCAGGCCAATTTTGAGCGCCACATTGATTCTGATTTCCTTATAACCAAGCTCGGAAAACAATCGGGTTAACGCATGCATCATTTCTTGTCCATAACCTTGCTTCTGGGTCTCACTCTATTCGTGCCTCCTATCATAACCCATGATATGGTAAAAATAAAAGAGCCGCGATCGTCGCAGCTCCTACTCTTTTGGCGTCGTTATTCTCTTCTTTACATAGAGTAAAACATGAATTCCAGCGTATATAAACAGGACATTAAACAGATAAAGAAGGGCATTCACATTTACACTGGAAAGAAACCAGATCGTATCATCAGGTGTCTTATAGTGATAATCAGTAAAGAACCGGAATGGAAAACCATACTCTGTTCGTAAAGTACCCTCCGTGTAGGCTGTTCCAGGAATAAAAATGACTGCCAACACAGCAAGCCAGGCTGAAAGATTAAATATTCTTTTATTAAACGTCAATCCATCTCATCCATTCATTACATTTTCGGTATCCACCACATTCGCAAACATGCTCAGAACAGAATTGTGATGTTCTATAATTTGCTCAGCTTGAAGAATATTGGAATTCCATGTGCTGTGAGCATCACGAACCAAGGTTACTGCATAGCCAAGGCTACTTGCTCTGCGACAAGTCGTATCCACGCATATTTCCGTCTGCATGCCAGTCAGAATAAGATCCGTCACTCCGTTTTCTTGCAATTTCAGATTCAGATCTGTTTCGTGAAACGAATCCGGGGTTTGCTTTTCAATAATAAGGTCACCCGTGATCGGCGCAATGGACGGATGAATCGCCCAACCTGCCGTTCCACGCTCAAGGGGACTGCCTGCTCCTTCACTGTGCTGAATGTAGATAACGGAGTGACCTTTTTGCCGAGCCTTGGAAATGACGTGTTGTATTTTCTGAAGCAATACGTCACCCTGATATACGGGATCTGATTCATCGAACATGGCTACCTGAACATCGATAACAAGAAGTGCACAGTGGGTTGGCATCTTATATTCCTCCTGAATAATAATATTAAATCAGCAATTGTTATGACTCCTTCTTCCGTTTTCGCACCGTTAACAAACCTTCCAATCCCACATCGATCAACACAAATAGTATAGCAGCTAGAACGCCAAATAAAGTCAAAACTAACGACTCTTTAAAATTTAAAATTTCTTCTCCAGCGCCCATGAGTAAATAATAGATAAACATACCTAAGACTCCAGCACATGCGTAACCCAGTATTCTCAAACTTAGATACAAGGCATGATTAACGAACTGAATTCTGCTCAACAGATAGTCCAGCAATAAAGATAACGGTAACCCGATCAATGTGATCAGGGGAGTCGCATATACAAGATAAATAAGAATATAAAAATCAAAGCTGTAGGATTCATTCATGGATATGATACTTGCAATTAAAGTAAAACTAATGATGGTTAGAACAGTCGTCAGCAGCTTTCTTCCAATTTTCATCTCATCACTCCCATAAGGTTATCCATATACAATGAATGTTCCTATGCGTCAGATTCTCCCGGTTGCCACCCGATTTCTTGAGACCATATATGAGCTTTCTCTAATAATGCTCCACACCATCGGTCCTTTGCCTTCCACGTATTTTGGACGCTGGTCCTTGTATAATGCCATAAGCCTGTGCTTATCTTCCGCGTATTTCAATCGATCCGCTGGATGTTCCCTCAAATAATCTCTAAAAAGCAAGTTCATCTGCTCAGAGAAACTCCCTGCTTGTCTTACATGTACATGCGTTCTCCTGCTTCCGGGTACTTCGCGAAAATATCGCTTGGTTTTATCCGAATTTTCTTCTCTGAATACGAAGCCGGCCGCTTCAATTTCATGCTTGTAGTTAAGCAAACTATCATACTTAGATACGGAAATTTGTATATCTATGATCGGCTTGGCATCCATTCCGACGATGGAAGTTGATCCGACATGGTCAATCCGCACAGCCTTTTCTCCCAACGCCTCTCTAAAATTCATTCCGGTCTCGAGGAACATGTGCCTCCAAGCAGGATCATACGCTGCAATTCTCCATTGATCTTCCATGTAGTCCTCCCTTCGATTTCATTAAGTATAGTATCTATCATCAATTCTCTACACGACTCTATAAACCAAGTGAGATGCTTCCTCTCCTGAAAGAAAACCTAATTTGGTATATAAATAGTCAGCCTTATTTCCCATAGTAACGAACAAACGAATGGTTGGAGAGAAACCTTCCAAATGAGAAATCGCCTTGTATAACATATATCTTCCTAGACCCTGATTACTATAGCCCGGCTTAACCGATATATCATACACAAGAGGCATATCCTCCCACATCGAAATCAAACAAAACCCAACGACTTCGTTCGTCTTTTTATCTACTAAAACCGATGATGCATTCAACAGCTCATCCTGACGGTTATGTTCAAAATAATAACTCACGTCATTCCGATATGTATCCAGATTCCCTTCATCCATTCCTCCACGATATGATTCGTTCATGACTTGAACAATGCTTGGCAAATGCTCCAATTTGGGTTTAATAGAAATAAAATTAGTATGGAGGTCATTTTCAATCTTCTCTGTAGGTCTAATCATACATTTTCTTGTGTTTAACACTTCGAAACCAGCCGACTTCAACACATCAATATGTTCAGCCAGAACATTGTATGCATCTACCTTTGACTGACCCCCTGAATTTTGAATGGCATAATTCTTTAAGAAATGAACCAGATCTACAGTCAACATGGACGGAGGAATCATGAAGAAAGATCCGAGCTCACTGCTTGTCAAAGAAATCCCGCCCACTCGTTGATTGTCTTGATAGATCCAATAACAATCACTTGCGTCTAGCATCATTTCTTGAAGAGATGCCCAGCTCGGTCTAAACCAGATATTCTTTCTATACGTCGCAAAGTACTTGGCATAGCTAGTTTGATTCGCAACGACTAAAGAATATGAAGTACTATCATTCATGCCTTTTCCCCTCTCTACTACAGCTTATTCCTCGCAGGTAATCCGAATATGGTGTACTATGTATTCTATTCTCTCAGCATACAACTCGTTATTTGCTTGCGGCATATAATACATAAACAAGTGCTACTACACTTTTGTTTGAGAAATCACGAGAAATGACAAAAAAGAGAAGGAACAAATGTCCCTCCCCTTACCTTTTCAAAGATAATCACACTTAAATTTAGAAAACTCAGCTTCAGAATCTTCGCCACTAGCGTAAAGACCAATGAGCACCCCTGTAAATCCCCCGGCAACTTCTGAAGAAAGGTATTTCGTCTGTGCTGTACCTAAGAGGATGTCCTTGCCATCTGCATGAATCAGGAAGCTGTAGCGTTCATGGCTTGCCTGTATAACCAATGTGGCATGATGATCACTTCCCAGTTCAACTTCATTTTCGACTGATTTGATATCCCCAATATTCAAACGCTCAATCACCTTATACCCGCTCTGCTCTTTGCGAATGGCCAAGTCATAATGGTGCTGTTCATCCATATAGATGGTGATGCCTGCCTCGCCATTCGTAAGACTAACGTCAACAGAGATGGTCGCATCAAAGTCTTTTTGGCGTAGGCCAATGAATGTCGGGGATGCTGGAACATCCAGTGTCACTTCGGTTCCTTTTAACTTTAAGTTGCCTTGCTCTAACAAGTAATTTTCTGTATTGGGATGACGAAGATAACACCAGTCCAGATTCCAATCCGTGTTCTCGAACGTATAGCTTTTCTTCTCTTGTTGAATGACTGTGTCGGAAATACGATCAGTGTCAAAACTCATAAGCGTCGTACCTTCATACCCTGCCGTAAACCAGCCTTCCTCGTCGAAGGTAACTGGCGTAAGGAATACTTCCCGGCCCAGATGATGATAGGTAAGCCACTGTCCACTCTGACGGAATCCCAAATGGAAAATCCACCAGTTGCCTTCCTCGTCCTGAATCAGGTCGCCATGGCCAACCCCTTGTAGTTTATAACCTCCCAGATTACGGTTGGTTAGAACAGGATTCTTGGCATAGGGTTCGAAAGGACCGGAAGGAGAATCTCCCCGCGCATACGTGACCATATGACCGTATTCGGTTCCGCCTTCAGATGCCATGAGGTAATAGTATCCATTGATTTTATACAAATGTGGGCTTTCCAGATAACGTCCGCCTGATCCTTGCCATATTGAACGGCTTGGAGTCTTTTTGCGACCTGTTTCAATGTCAATTTCACACTGAACGATTCCCCCAATCCCTTCATCATCGGTCCCGTTGCTCATAAAGAGGGCCTTACCATCTTCAAAATACAAATCCGGATCGATTCCCCCTTGATCCACAATAATCGGTTCTGACCACTCCCCGTATATATCGTCAGTCCATATGTAGAAATTCTGACGCGTCGTGTCGTTCGTCGTGGTCATATAGAATCGCCCATTGTTGTATCGAATTGTAGGGGCGAAGACACCTCCAGAGCTGCCCACCGTCTCCAGACGAATCTGGCTTTTTCGAGTTAAACAATGACCGATTTGGGTCCAATTCAATAAATCTTTGCTTTCAAAAAGCGGGACACCCGGAAAATACTGAAAAGAACTGCACACCAGATAATAAGTGTCATCCACCTTGCAGATGCTCGGATCAGGATAGAATCCTTTAATAACCGGATTATTGTATTTCATTTGAGCCACCTCTTTTTCTATAATTCATATATTTAAGAATCCAACTTCATAAGTAGATAAAAAAATTAAACACTATCGCAAACATACTTTCAATGCATTAGAGTTGAAGAGTCCAGTTAAATTCATTAAATTAATATATATATGATTTCAATAAATCAGGTTAGGAGATTGTTAAGGATGATTAAAGCGAACGGAGATCCTAAATTCATACCGTTATACGAAGCCCTGGCAAGCGAGGTTAGATGGAGGATCATGGATTTGATTGCAGTTAGCGAAATGAATGTCAAGGATATTGCGGCTGCGTTAGAACTTAGCCCCTCCATCGTCACGATGCATATACGGAAGCTTGAGCAAGCCGGACTGATTGATAGCCGTAGGATACGCCTGAATGGAGGCACCCACAAATTGTGTTTTCTCAAACAAAATAACATCGAGATCGAACTACCATCCCCCAGCCGGACAGCAAGGGTTAGAGAGCAGACAATTTCAGTGGGTCACTATACTGCATTTGAAATCCATCCTACCTGTGGTCTTGGAACGCACGAGAAAGAAATTGGTGTTTGGGACGACCCACGCTACTTTCTTGATCCTGAGCGGGTTCACGCTGCCATCCTTTGGTTTGGAAGAGGTTATGTCGAATACAAAACGCCTAACTATATGCTTCCCGATCAGACTGCTAACGCCATTGAAATTTCAGTGGAACTGGCTTCTGAAGCCCCGGGCTTAAGAGATCATTGGCCATCGGATATCCGATTTACGTTTAACGGCATTTCGCTTGGAACGTGGACAAGCCCCGCTGACTTCGGAAGAGCTGCCCGAGGCAAATATACACCAACATGGTGGCATCGCAATGTGAATCAATATGGATTATTAAAGACAATTCGTGTTGATACCTCGGGTACGTATATGGATGGAGAGCGGATGTCAGACGTGACGATCGAGGATATCCAACTGGAGCAACCATTCTGGACGCTTCGTTTCACAGTTGACGAGGAGGGGGCTAACGTCGGGGGATTAACACTTTATGGTTCCGGGTTCGGCAATCATGATCAGGATATTGTCATACGCGTACAACGCTAATCTTTCTTTATGTAGTAACGAATAATCCCGTTCTTCTCTTCAAACGTATTCCTTTGAATGAACGGTCCATCAGGAACTAGCTTTACATCATCCATTGTTGTTGAAAAATAAGTGATTGGTTTCCAACATGCCTTATAGGGGATAGAACCTTCTAATCCAACAAATTCTTCCTGATTGTATTGAGATTTATCTATAAATGATGCTTCATAGTTAAAATAAATTTCATGACCTAATTCATCTTCTATCCCAAAAATATTTTCAATAAAGGAAATTAATCGGGGCTCTTCGATCTCTTGATCCAACTCTTCCTTGAGCTCCCTGATCAGAGTTTTCTTACTGTTCTCACCGAACTCTATCGTTCCACCAATAGGTCTGTAGAAAGTAGTTGAAATATCCGGGAAGTTAATTTCCTGAACCAAAATGCGATCTTCTTTCCTCAAAATAGCTAATGAGACAGAACGAATTTTCATTTTTTTCTCCTTAACCTATGTTTGTTTTTATTCCTTCGTACTAAATGTCTGAATATACTTTCTGGCATCGTCTCTGAATGTTTCCGTATAATGATCGTTTGTATAATCTTTTAACACCTTTCGCCAAAACGCTATTGCAGGAGTGTTACTCTCCATCTGAGCAAGTGCCCAATTGGCTTTGTATAACTCAAATGTCTGCATCGCAGCAGCATATCCAACTCCACTTCTTCTAAACTTCTTCAGGATCATAAAATCATAGATTACATGTGTAGGATCTGGATCGGTATCTAAATTTTCAAGAAGCACAATAACAAAACCTGCTATAGTGCCAGAAATCGTAATGAAATATGGCCTCCACCTGTTATCCCCTTCCCAAATGAAGTCAATATTCACATCGTATTTACCTTCTTGATTGATATCCTCGCTTGTATATTCGCTGAAATCATAATGGTACAGTTGATACAGATTCGATAACATACTTTTCTCTGCCAATGTTACTGGAGTGAGGTCTACTATCATACTGCCTCCCTATAGTTATCTTTTAAATTCTGACTGCTTAGCATTGGTGCTCCAACAAATAGAGCTATTGACGGCTCGAACGCATCGCCTTTACATGTTTTAAACTGCTGTCGTTTAAGAACTCTTTATATGCTTCGGATTCAACGGCGTAGATCGCCACTTTCCCTTGTGAATTATGATGAATGCCCCAACCGTAACGTTTACCCAACGAAGAAGTACGAAGACAGGGTTGTCCCTTAGAGAAAAACTTAGTTCTCTCTATGGATCTTTGTTCGTCGGGTATATCATTGCGCTGCGCGAACACTTCAAACATGACATCCTCTTGCGTATATTGATAAGGGTGGTTTGTTATCATTTCATATTGTATAACTGGAACGGTTTTGCCGCCGTTTTTGGCTTTGGGGATCTCTGCCACTTTAACAGGACAATCTTCTGCTGCTGCAATAAAAGTTTCATAATAGTTCATGTCTTTCATCTATATATCCTCCCATCTATTCATAAAAAAAATGGATACGAATATACAATCAAGCTTGAGCTGTTTTATAAATATTTCTTAAAAGCCTTGCTGGATTCCCCATCGTATCCTAACTTCGTGTAGAAGCCGTGTGCTTCGTACCTGGATGAACCGCTGGTGAGAAACACCTTTATACAATTTTTCTGTATGCATGCATCCTCTATATGCTTCATAAGTTCAGATCCATGACCCTTGCTCTGCACATGCTCCGTAATGATAACCCGCTCAACCACGCCAAAAGGTCTATTTTCCACTAAAGCATCCAGACAAATATGTAAATGCGCAGTCCCAATAACCTGATCACCGACTTCGTAAACAAATAAGAAACTGTTGGGATTATCCCTTACTTCTTCAATCCGCTCTGCCAGTACCTTCGTATTCAGGTTGTTTGGTAATAATTCTTTGTACAACCTTTCAATAACCTCGACATCCCTTGCTTCGGCCTCTCTGATCATCAGGTACCACTCCTCAACTTAAATAGTAAATTAAATGATAACTACGTCCATAATAACCCAAAAAGCGGTATATGCGAACAGTTCCTTCCTCTTTTTCCACCTGCTGATTAGCAGTTCTTTCCTTACAGGTCCAGAACAAAAAACCACGGTTTCCCGTGGTCCATCCATTCCAGTATGCTCTATTCTACCGATCCACTTACCAGTCTTCCTTCAAACCATACCGCTTGTCGCGCAGACCTTCTGGCAACCGCCTCTGCCGAGCAACTTGCTTCTACCAGTACAAAACTAGCTGTATCCCCTACCTTCGGCCATACCTGTTGTCCCTCTGAATCCAGTGGAGTGATACCACTTGTGACAAATGCAAGAGACTGAGCCAAGGAGCGTTCATCGTTATACCCGTACAATTCGGCAAAACGGCCGGCTTTCTCCAGTTGATCTCCATTCCCAAACGGTGACCAATGATCCGTCAGACTGTCTGTCGCCAGCTTCACGTTCACCCCATGTTGATGGAGCATCGGAAGTGGCATCATCATTTTACCGATAGGCACGGTCGAAGCAACGCTCATACCAAGGGAGGCCAATCGCTTGGCCATATCTTCCGCTTCTTGCTGCTCCGCACGGGCGAACCAGAACGCATGGCTTACGGTAACTTTACCCTGAAGTCCTGCTTCTTCGGTCAGATCAGCCAATTGCAGCAACGTTTGTTTACCCGGTTCTCCAGAATCATGCAAATGAATATCGATGCCTGCCTGATACTGAACAGCCAGTTCGACCATTGCGTTAAGCGATTTCTCAATATGCTCGTCCACGGTGTGAGGATCAAGTCCACCTACATGAGTAGCCCCTTCCGCCATGGCTTGACGCATGAGCTCAACCGAATTAGAGCGGAGAAGTCCATGCTGCGGGAAAGCGACGATTTCAGAGGATATTTTGCCCGAAAATGTCTCCAATGCCTGCTTTGTCGCTTCCAGCCGTTTCAACCCGCTGACCGGTTCAATATTGCAATGACTGCGCACATGGGTGGAACCATATCCCTGAATCAGGCTCAGAATGCTCTCCGCCTGACGCTTTGCATCGGGTAATAGCTTGGGCAGCAACACTTTCTCTTCTTCGATACGTTCGAAAATGCTGGAGATGCGTCGAACCGCTTTCCATGGTGCATCATAATACGTTTTATCCAAATGAATATGGGCTTCCTCGATCGAAGGCAACAGCAGCAATCCTTTACCATCAACCTTTGGCAACTCGCTTGTTAATTCCGTATCCCCATCCACGATGGCTGCAATGACTCCATCTTCAATCCGCAGATGACCAAGGCTCGTCCGGGTGCCAGTTACCTGCCCGTCTTCCATTACATAACTTTGCTCCAATGATACGTTGGTTAACCAGTATTCTTGCTTCAACATGGTCACTCCCTCTTTCCACTCGGTCTATCTAGCATCGAGTACCGATTCATCTTCTGTGGTCCATGGTACCATAGGACTTCATTCAGCAAAAATAGTTAAAACGTTGGTGTTCCATACGATTATCGTCTAGATATTATTGGACTTCCCCATTAGTATACGAAGTGTAATATATCCCAAAACTTGAATCACAAATACCATAGCCACAAATTCAACCAGAATGCTGTTGCCTGCACTTAAATCAGTCATGATATCCTTTAAAATGAGGCCAGGCTGCTTCAAGACATCCCAACTATTCCACCGATTAAATCTCCCGATGTATACCCCTAGACTGCTCAGAAGTAAAACAACGCCTACAACTACCATACCGCTAAATGGGTTTAATCGTTTATTTAACAATTTGTGGACTTGATGTATGGAGCAAATGGACAGAAGTAAACCAAGTATGGCTACGACAAACGTTAGGGTAAGGCTATACCAAAAATCAATATTAACCCAGAATTTAGTTTCCCCTTGAGGATCAAAGTATCTGAATGCATGCAAAATTTCTGTGAAAAGATATGCCGAATTCGGTAGAAAGAACAGCCAGCATGCACACATCACCCCGACTAGTGCGATGCTCGTTCTTGTAAGTTTCCTATTGCTTACATAACTAATCGTTGATGAAATGATGAATGGAACCCATGCCAAAAAAATGTCCCACGTTAAAAATTGATACATGTTCGTGTTTGTTTTGGTACGCAAGTAGTGAACAACAAGTAGACAACCTATGGTAGCAACGATCAACACAATACTCATTTTTAAATAAATTGTATTTTTATTATTGTTCATTTCTTCGCTTCGATTTCCCTTTCCTTGGTGGTATGCGTAAGCAGTCCTGATAACCTGATCATCCATTTCATAAACGAACTGTGACTCCGCCTTCCTAGTAATACACGTCCATCATAACCCAAAATGTGGTATATGCGAAAATAGCGGCGTGAACCCAGAAGGAAGACAAAAACTTTACTTTCGCAATATTTCCGTTCATCTTCCATTCTTCTAACATTAGAGAATGCAAAAAAAACAGACACTAGGGAAGTGCCTGTACATATTTAGAACCAAGCTAAGTACTTAGCTAATAGTTCACTGCTTCTTTTTTATATGAAAATATGATGATCAGAAATTAAACCGCGCATGGCCGCCATCCGTCACGCCTTCGATCTGTTCAATATCCAGCAGTCTTCGCTTCATCTCCAGTCCTCCGCGAAAACCGGTCAGCTTGCGGTTGGCACCGATAATGCGATGACACGGCAGCAGTACCGGAATGGGGTTGGCTCCATTGGCTGCCCCAACAGCTCGCACCGCTGAAGGTCTTCCTACCGCAGCAGCAATGTCGCCATAGGTTCTTGTCTCACCATAAGGAACATTCCCCAACTCCGCCCATACCTGCTGTTGGAATGCCGTTCCGATCAAATCAAGTGGAATTTCGTCTGTGAAAGCCACCTTGTCTCCGGCAAAATAGGATTCCATCCAATCCATCATGCCGGTATGCTTCAACGCTGCTTCATTCTCTTCGAGCTCCACTCCAGGAGCAATTCGGCCAATCCAACTACTCCAATCTTCCAGCGTTTCATTGGGCATGATGACCCGGCATAACCCTTTTTCGGTGGCAAGCAATACCCACGGACGACCGTCTAATTCCATTTTGGTCCACTTGATGCTCTTTCTCATACGTCTATCGTCCTTTCCCCTCGTAGGTTTATATCTGGTTTCTTTTCTCGTTATGCACACATACTACACACGAACCGTTTTTTTCACTTTTCGTTTCATGCTGCGGATGATCTGCTTCGTCTCGGGATCAACACGATAGGACTCCGTTATTTTCTGAAGAGCCTTATTGTACGTAAAGTCGTCCAAGTTATTGTTCTGCAAATAACGCAGCGTGGCCTCAGGCTGCTTCACATAAGCGATGGAAATCGCCCAGGCCACTGCCATTTTCACATAGTACCCTTCGTGATGAATGGTATCTAATGAAGCAAGCACTCTGCTGATATATTTTTCTTCCATATAAAAGTTCAACAGCATCACAACCCCGAAGCGAATGTCATACTCCTGGTTGGATACCAGATAGGGCTGCAAGAAATGCCACACCTGATCCAGATGTGCCTTTGTATATTTCAAACCACCGCAGAAGCTGTCGCATACTGACCAGTTATCTATTTTGGGAACAAACCAGGCAATATGTTGCAGAAGTTCCTCCATATCTGCTTGGGCATGACCGATAACCATCGCTTGCAGCATCACTTCTTCAAAATAATCATCATCAGCGGTTTTCAGATAGGCACGCCAGTCCTCTTTGACGATTTGTTTCGCCATCTTGCGTATTTCAGGCAGTCTCACACCTAGCAGATTCGTGATATTCGGAATGAGCGCAGCCGAGAATTTCTGATATTCCGGTTCGACCAGAGATAATAATTGTGTTCTTACAACCGATTCCACATGTCTCCTCCTCATCGGGTTTTCTACAACAAGTATATCCCGGCAGCATTCATTTGTAAGCCCATATCGAATGTATTAGCAAGATTACAATATGCATTTCCTGTGGTCGCTGTTTAACTTCCATTCCATTTCGTTTAAGAATACGGAGTTGAAATATGTTCAACCAAACATTTACACAATAACGGAGAGGACAGAAATAACCTGAAGAAGCGAAGCGTTCGCCTTTATCCCCGGATTTCCCCTTTTTCAGAAAGGAATCAAAAAAATCTGGGGATAACAGCGATCGGAAGGTTGTTCTGTCATCGGAGTGCCAGTGTAAATATTCATTTGTTGAACCCATATAGAAAGGAGACTACATATGAATCGATCCCATCCCAAAAAAGATTTTTCGGTTGAAGAGATTACGGAGCTCCTTGTGCAATTCGTGCAAACCCAAAACCTGACCGAATTTTACAAATGGGCCAAAGAACTTCATCCCTACGACCTTTCTCTGGTATATAAAAAGTTCCCTGAACAAGAGACGAAACGCTTCTTGCTCTTATTCAAACCGGACGTGCTCGCCGACATGGCAGAAGCGCTCACGCTTCACGAACAGGTGCATCTATTCGAACAGTTAGGCCCGGAGCGCACTCTTGAAGTCATGCAGCAAATGGACAAAAGTGATCTGATTCGCTTCATGCATGATCTGCCCCTCCAACGCAGAGAAGAACTGCTATCCAATATGAATCTCGACCATTCAGCCATTATCCGCTCCGTGTTGAACTATCCACCGGAAACGGCTGGACGAATCATGACCGATCGTTACCGTACCCTGTTATCGCATGAAACCGCAAAGGAAGCACTGAGAGAATCGCAGGCTACGCTGCACATTCCTGCGACCAGTTATCTGTATGTCACCGATGATGAAGGCAAACTGGTTGGAGTCGTGAGTTATCAATCCCTTGCTCAGGCAGATGACAACACCAAAGTGGAAGAGCTGATGACTCGGCGTGTCATCCATGCAACAGTCGATATGGACCAGGAAGAGGCCGCACAACTGTTGCAGCGTTATGAGTTTATGGCTCTGCCTGTCGTGGATGAGAACCGCAGATTATGCGGTGTTATCCAAATGGACGATGTTATTGATATTATTATGGACGAAGCCAGTGAAGACATCGCCAAGATGGGTGGCGGCAGTAAAGATATCGATTTTGATACCAAACCATTGGTTGCCGTCAGACGTCGCCTTCCTTGGCTGATTTTATTGTTATTTATCGGACTGATCTCAGGCAGCATCGTGGATTTTTTCGAAGACACACTGAATCAGGTTGTGGCACTGGCGTTCTTCATGCCCATGATAGCCGGTATGACGGGGAATACGGGTACACAATCCCTTGCAGTGGTTGTACGTGGCTTGATTGGACGAAAGCTGGACAAGGCTACAGTGCTCGCGCTTATTGGCCGAGAGATTAAAGTAGGCACCATGATTGGACTTGTATGCGGTTTGCTGATCACGGTCATCGCCTATTTCTGGCAAGGTGACTGGCTGCTCGGAGCGATTATTGGAGTATCACTATTCTTCACCCTGGTTATCGGAACATTGACCGGTACTTGTATTCCTCTTCTGCTCAGTCGTTTCAAAGTAGACCCTGCGGTCGCCTCCGGCCCATTAATCACAACGTTGAATGATATATTGTCGTTGTTTATCTATTTCGGCATCGCAACTCGTTTTCTGGATGCCTTAATGTAAATTAACCTTTCAGTCTTTATTCATTGAACAGGTACTTTAATACAGTAACCAAAAGACTCAACTTCCTCTCTACATACAGTGAGGTTGAGTCTTTTGGTGTTATTTTCAATCTAAAAGAGAACTGCCTTATGCTTCATTTTAATGTATTTGCTATTTCAACTAATGTTTGATAATCGTATAACGGTTCAAGATTGTTGTTTTTCCCTGAAATAAGAGAGTACGTTAAACCCTCGTTTCTCCAATAGATGGCACTTACATTACCGTCTCCTTGGTCCCATGTTTGAGAGCCATTAGATAATTTTTGACCTTTCTTCCCCTTCGGAGGCGTATCCACCTTTGAGTTTGTAATCATAGTGATCAGGTTCAATCCTTCGTCGGTATTTGCATACGTGATTTCGACTGCTTCAAATGTACCATTGGTATCTAAAATCCTCGCTGATTTTTGAGTAACTTGGAAAGGAACTGACGGTTGTTTGATTTCAAACGGGGTCCTAGCTTCCGCCTCTTCAAATGAAATTTCAACTGGAGGACTCAGATCCAAATTATTGATCGGTTGGATACCTTCCCCATTTTTTAAGCAGGCAGACAATAAAAGAGGTATCATACATAGGAACAGCAACTTACTTACAGCTTTCATTTAATCACCTCGATATCAGAGTAGTTACTTCTATGACGTTTCTATTAGCTGGAAAGTTATGTTTTTTTCCTACTCATGTGCATTCTGCTGCAATAATGTACTATAAGCCAATGCCTCCCCGGAGTATGATCATGTAACTACAACTCGGGGAGGCCCTATGAATCTTACATCTTTTTTCATCTATTGTATTGTCGTTACCTTTACACCTGGCCCCAGCAATATTGTGATTCTCACTTCCGTCGGGCAGGTTGGCCCCCGGAAAACGATGGAGTATGTGTGGGGTGCCACCGTTGCATTTGGCTTATTACTAGCTGCTTCTGCTCTTCTTAATCATCTTCTCGCTGAGATATTGCCTGGCATTCTCCATGTGATGCAGATCGTGGGTAGTGTCTATATGATATATCTGGCTTATCAAGTCTATAAAATGGGTTCCACCGAGACGGCATCGAAGCAAGTTACGGGGTTTCTAAACGGTTTAATCATGCAGTTTGTGAATCCAAAAGTGGTTCTGTTCACGTTCACTGTCATTCCCAGTTATGTTCTGCCGTACTACGATAGCACCATGTCAACGTTTCTGTTCGTGATCATTATTACCATCATCGGCTTCTTGGCCTATTCCAGTTGGGCCGTGTTTGGCTCCATCTTCAGAACCTTACTCAATCGTCATCAAAAAGCAGTGAGTATTCTAATGGCCCTTTTTTTGTTATACTCAGCCATCATGGTATCAGGAATCATCTAACGCGCGGGAGGTGTGTGCAGCATGGAATTGTTTAACTATAAGAAATCACAGGACGTACTGGCTTTATCCGCCAGCTTTACGGATTTCACCTATAAAAAGCATTGCCACGAGGAATATGCAGTAGGAGTCACGCTTCGCGGTATTCAGCAATACCATCTGGACGGACATTATCAGGCCTCCCACAAAAACGGCGTGATGTTATTCAACCGGGAGCAGTCCCATGATGGAAGTTCCTATGACAAAGCCGGCATAGACTATGTCATGCTATATCTGAAGCCGGATTTGGTCGAAGAGGTTCTAGGGAAAAAGGAATTGCGTTTTAATAGCCCCATCGTCTATGACCCTGTGCTTGCACGAAGCATCCTGATGCTGAATGATGCTGTTCAAAACGGACAGGATGAAGCGAGATGCAGTGAACTGCTCTTGGGCCTGTTGCAATTACTCTCCCAGTCGGAAATGGACACCAAGTTATGGCGGCCTCAGGACAATCTGGTTCGAAAAGCGAAAGAAATGATGTTTTGCAGTATTGAAGATGTTCTGAAGCTGGACGACCTGAGTGCGGAATTCAACATGTCCAAGTTTCAATTTATCCGCGAGTTCAAGTCCCATGCCGGCATATCGCCTTATCAGTTTTTTCTGAATTGTAAGGTGGAGCGTGCCAGACAGTCCATTGAAACGCATAAGGATGTTTACTCCGCTGTAGCCGAATGTGGTTTTGTCGACCTGACTCATCTGAACAGACACTTTAAACGAGTATTCGGTATCACGGCTTATGAATATATGCTGCAGTTAAACTAATTGAATCGGTACGATTATCCGACAAAATGTATAAAATCCCCGCATGGAACGCGTTTATCTCAACGTTCCACACGGGGATTTTCTTTTCTCTTCCGTTGCCGTACTGCCATTCTCCCTTAATTCAGATCCTAACATCACGCGCGCTTCTTCCTTCTCCAGATCCAGCCACTTACCAATACAAGCAATAGAATAACCCCACCATATATGATGAGATAAAATGACCAACTTCGTCCTTGATCGGTTTTTTCAAAATCATCCTGACTCACTACTTTTCCTGCTCCCAGCAGCTTTAACGCGTCTCCAGCTTGATCAATGGAAACATTGCCACTGCAAAGATTCGTATGCAACTTATCGTCCATTTTATTCTTATAAGCAAAGATCAGATAGGATTGGTTCTTCTCCAATTGAATCCCACAAGATTCCGAACCGGCATCATTACCCATGACAGTCATTCGTTTAGAAGAAACACCCTTCCATGCGGTATCCACTTCAAAGGTATATGCTCTCAATCGGTCAGGGCTGAATATTTGCGTCCCACCCCTTTTCACAACTTTACCTGTAAAAACCGATGTGGACGTCTTCAGTTTCTCTTGAGCATTCGATTCTACACAGCTGCAAGCATAAGCTTTTTCCCCAGGGAATACTGTGTAACCCAATCCAACCAACAACAAAATCAATGCAAACCATACTAAGCGCTTCATCCTTTCACCCCCGGCTCAGATTGCAACACCCATCTTGTAATCGTTCACATTTTGTTTGAAGCGATATTTATTGTAAGATTATAGCATAATACGAATATTGTATTGAGCATCATTAGAATTCAGACACCTTGGAGGAAACCGTCACTTGAATCAGAATTGGAAAAAGAATATCTCCATCCCGCTGCTCGTTGCAGCGGGATGCCTCATTGCATTTGTAAGTATCGCCCTGTCCATCAGCGACAATCAGATTCACACCTTTGATGATACCTTGATTGGCTGGATTCAGGGCATGGAATCACCCGGAATGACACGGTTCATGCAGCTCTTTACCTGGATTGGCAGCGAAGTGCCTGTGGTTGTCATTACCATTCTCGCCATGCTTGTGCTGTATATCTACCTCAGGCACAAACGCGAACTGCTCTTCCTGGCCTGTGTCATTGCAGGCTCGACTTTGCTAAATGCATTGATTAAGCTGGTATTCCAGCGCGCCAGACCTACGATTAACCGGATTATTGAGGTGAGTGGTTACAGCTTCCCAAGTGGCCATTCGATGGCAGCGTTCAGCTTGTATGGCGGCTTGGCCTTCCTGATCTGGAAGCATGTACCGACAGCGACTGGACGCGTACTCATGATTATCGTGAGCGCAATCTTTATCCTGACGATTGGAATGAGCCGAATTTATCTGGGGGTACACTATCCCAGTGATGTAGTGGGTGGGTACTTTCTGAGTGGATGCTGGCTTGCCGTATGCATATGGTTCTATCAGCGACATCTGGAACGCCTTTCCCTGTTACAGTCCAAACCTCTCGCTTAGGTTTTTTCGCTCACCATGCAATGATCCAACCCATGCTTGAAAACAAACCAAACGTAAAGAACCTCACAGGTGCATCCAGCACCAGTGAGGTTCTTTACGTCATTATGAATCTATTTTACAGTGGCAACTTAGAGCTCCTCGCCATTGGATTCAATGACTTTTTTGTACCAGTGGAAGCTCTTCTTCGGTGTTCTGCTGAAATCACCATTGCCATCATTGTCCTTGTTCACATGAATGAAGCCATAACGCTTCTTCATCTCTCCCGTGGATGCGCTGACCAAGTCGATACATCCCCACATCGTGTAAGCGATAAGCTCCACACCGTCGGCAACGGCTTCTTTCATTTGTTCAATGTGACCTCTCAAATAATCAATCCGATAGTCATCTTGAATAGAGCCATCTTCCTCCACTACATCCACTGCACCCAGCCCGTTCTCCACAACCATCAATGGAATTTGGTAACGATCATACAGGTGGTTCAGGGTGTAACGTAATCCTTTCGGATCGATCTGCCAGCCCCAGTCGGAAGCTTCCAGATACGGATTTTTGATGCCGCCCAGCAGATTTCCCTCTGCTCTATCCAACGACTCATCCGCACTCTCGACCAAGGACATGTAATAGCTAAAGGAATAGAAGTCCACGCAGCCTTCACGCAGAGTCTGTGCATCTTCCGGCTGCATCTCGATCTGGATGCCTTCTTCGGCGAAGAAACGTTTGGCGAATCCAGGGTATGCTCCACGAACCTGTACGTCTCCACAGATCATGTTGGACAGCTGGTCCTTCTTCTGCGCGAGCAAAATATCGTCCGGATTGCATGTATTCGGATATGTTGTCATGAAAGCGACCATACAGCCGATTTGGAAATCAGGATTGATTTCATGTCCCAGCTTCACTGCTTTTGCACTTGCAACAAATTGGTGATGCAGCGCCTGGAAGCGGGTCTGTGGATCATCAACGCCATCGATCAATGTCTCTTTGCCTTCAAACAGGATACCTGCAGCCATATAAGCCCCCATTGGCATTGTCAGACAGTTGATCTCGTTGAAGGTCAGCCAGTATTTCACCTGATCTTTGTATCGGTTGAAGAGGGTTGTACAATATCGGATATAACAATCAATCACTTCGCGCGAAGCCCAGCCGTTATATTTCTGGGTCAGACCAAATGGTGTCTCGTAGTGAGAAATGGTCACGAGCGGTTCAATGTTGTACTTTTTCAACTCGGCAAAGACGTTGTCATAGAACTGCAATCCCTCTTCGTTTGGCTCCAGATCATAACCGTTCGGGTAGATTCTGGACCAGTTAATGGACATGCGGAACATTTTGAAGCCCATTTCAGCCATCAGGGCAATATCCTCTTTGTAATGACCATAAAAATCAACCGCTTCATGGCTCGGATAATACGTACCCTCTTCCAGTACAGGCGTAATCCGCCGTGGTGTCGTGTGCGTTCCACCTGTCATCATATCGGAAGTACTTGGGCCTTTACCACCCTTGTCCCATCCACCTTCAAACTGATTGGCAGCCGTAGCGCCACCCCAGAAAAATCCTTCTTTCATCGACATCATCAATTCCTCCTTCTTGATCTTCCTAAC
This sequence comes from Paenibacillus sp. RU5M, assembly GCF_900221055.1. Classification (NCBI taxonomy): domain Bacteria; kingdom Bacillati; phylum Bacillota; class Bacilli; order Caryophanales; family Paenibacillaceae; genus Paenibacillus; species Paenibacillus sp. RU5M. The sequence goes on from NZ_OBQM01000016.1 coordinate 21,578, forward strand.
ACTATACATCCAGTGTACCACCCATACCCTGACACCTATTGTCATGGTATAATGTCGGCATGGAAAATAACCGATTATTCAGAATGCTATTGCTGTTATTAGAGAAAAAGAAAGCTACCGCACCCGAGCTCGCGCGTTTGTTCGAGATATCCGTGCGCACGGTGTATCGTGATATCGACAGACTGAGTGCGGCGGGTATTCCCGTATACACGACAACCGGAAAGCATGGCGGCATCCATCTCATGGACAACTTTGTCATGGACAAATCCCTGTTGTCCGAAGATGATCAGAATGAAATTTTGCTTGGATTATATAGCGTCAGCGCCATCCCTCACCTTAACACTGCCCATATGCTCAAACGTTTAACCGCCCTGTTTGATCACAAGCTGGATTGGATCGAGTTCGACTTTTCGCCATGGGGCAGCATTCCACTGCAAGAGAGGGAACTGTTCAATCAGGTCAAACAGGCGATCTTCACCAATCAATGGATTACGTTTCACTATGTCAATTCGGATGGAGAGAAGAGTGTTCCGACGGTTGAACCTCTCAAACTTTTGTTCAAGAACAGTACTTGGTATTTCAAGGGGTACATTCACGACGAGCACGACCGAAACGAATTTCAGACGTTCAAAATGAAACGCATTACCCAGCTGAAATTTCTGCCGAGGGTTCCCCGAAACAACATGAACATCGGATCAACGGAAAATGAGACACAAGTCTCTATCAACCAAATCGCTCTGGAACTGTCGTTCTCCAACTCTATTGCGTATAGGGTGTATGATTTTTTTGAACCATCACGCGTTGAAAAAGAGCCCGACGGCAGGCTGCGCATTGCCCTTGAACTCAATGAGGGAGAATGGCTGTACTCCTTCCTGATGTCGTTTGGATCTGACCTGACCGTAATCAAGCCTGCACACGTTGGACAGGAACTGCTTAGGCGACATATCAAAGCGGTAGAACATTTACAACAGGTCGTTAACAACAGGTTGGAAAATGAATGATATAATGTAGCTCTGATCATCTGTTGATTCTTTTACTTTTTTGCTATCTATCCATTTCCTGAAGGAGGTTTGTCCATGCAAGACATTAGACGTAACAATGTGGAACGATTCAAAGGTTTCGGTACGTTATATGACCAGAACCGGCCCGCTGCGCCCACCGAGGTCGTAGATATTCTGACGAATTATTTGGGCAGCAAACCTCGCTTGGTCGCAGATGTTGGCTGTGGTACGGGCTTATCGTCATGGATTTGGCTAAATGAGGCAGAACGTGTTATTGGCGTCGAACCAAGCGATGATATGAGAGCTGTCGCAGAGTCCAAATGGGAAGCCGCAGGCAAACCGGACCATCTTCGCTTTGTCTCCGGCCTGTCCCACGAACTGGGACTACCTGATGGCAGTGTGGATATCGTGACCTGCTCACAGTCGTTCCACTGGATGGAGCCCCAGTCCACACTGCGCGAATTTGCGCGTGTACTGCGTCCAGGCGGCATATTTGCTGCCTACGACTGTGACTGGCCACCAGTGGTCGATTGGCAGCTGGAACAAGCCTATCTGCATTTGAATACGGAGGCAGATCATCGAGCTGCCAGTCTGGCTCCTCAGGAAAATCAAGCACATAAATGGAGTAAAGACGGACATTTGCAGCAGATTCAGCAGTCCGGCTTGTTCCGTTATTCGCGTGAAATTTTGTTTCATCATCGGGAAACATTCGATGCGGACCGATACGTCAATCTGGCACTAAGCCAAGGAGGTCTGCAAACGGCAGTGAAACTCGGAGCCACTGATCTGCTCGAGGTAGCAGACGAATTTAGACAGCTGGCTACACGCATTTTTGATGGAGAATCGAGACGAGTCCTATTCTCTTATCGGATGCGCCTGGGCATCGTCTGATCTTAAGCTAAGCTCATCCAGATTTTCCCCAAAATAAAATACACAAAAGAAACCTGCACCATCACTAGCATCGTGATGTTACAGGTTTTTTGTTCATACAGCATCAGGATGAGAAGAGGTCACTTAACTGTCCCTCCTGTACATTCAGTGCCAGCACCAACTTTGACGGGTCCTGCTTCGAGTAGATCACGTTAATAATATGACCTTGCTGAACCTGAGGTAGGGTAGATGGATAAATTTCCTTTGGCATAGTGACCTTAAATGTCTCTCCATTTGACTTCGTTACACTAAGCGTAAGCTGCAGTTTGATTTTGCCATTACCTCCGCTTCCAAGTGGAGTAACATCCAAAATTTTGGCCATCGCTTTCTCGCCCGTTCGTGCAATATCCATCATCTCAGGAGCCACGCCATGCTGCACCATCTTTTCATCCAGCAATTGCTGCATATCTTCCTGAGACAGTCGTCCTTTCAGATCAAGCCCTACCTTCCGTTCATCCTTCACGGAGACCACTAACGGAATAAAGCTGCCCGGCTGGAACTGAGCCATGGACGTCAACGGAATAATGGTTCTCAACTCGGTATCGTATTTCTCACGCCCTTTAAGCGAGACGGTCAGGCCCAGTCGAACTTCCGGCTGCTCATTAATATACGTACCCGTCTGCTGGATGCTTTTAATGACACCAACCGCCGATAATCCTGATTTCACTCTCCCGACGCCGAAGATATTAGCCAAAATGGTGGGAATAAAGATCAGCCCAAATCCGGCAAAAATCGCTGGTGTATACCACCATGCCTGCATAATGATAAAAGGATCATTCCACAACTGTTGTGCCAGAAATGGGGAGAATCCCACCCCGAATACAGTCAACACACCTATTAATCTCAGGAAACCTACCATCTGCCCCACCCTCTCTATCTCTATTATTCGTTGTTAATTGCATTCATTAAATGATAACCTACCATCTTGCAGTTTGAGCACCTTCTACTCGGACAACAATCCCATGTAGATCAACTCTGTCGGATTCGCTGGATTTTGCCCCAGTCCCACCCGATCTCCCACGCGTGGAATCTGCATCTTGGACACCAGTGTTTCCAATGTTCGCTGATACTGATTGCCATTTGTCTCTGTTACATCCAGAACAAGCACAACAATTGGATCAAAATTGATCAGCTTACCCGTATCGGTAATCGTGATTACCGTGGCTGTTGCAGTTAAGGGAAGGGAACCACTTGCCGCCAGTTGTGCCTGCTTCGCCGAATCCAGACTCTGGTTGATGGCTTCCCGATGTTCCTTTGATACAAAACCTTTCATCATCATGCCGGTAAGTCCTTTATTCATCATTTTATCCGCCTTCGCAATCGCATCTTCCTGCTTGTTCTTTTTACCAAACCATCCCATAATGAACACCTCGTTTTTTTGTTTTTGGTTATAGTTAAAGTATAAACAGGACGGCTTGTCCTTGAATACCCTTTTGACTGCATACAAAAGAAACGAAAAAACCGGTGATTAATCCACTGGATTTTCGTTTCTTTAACATACATTTCGGTTGATTCCGCAAAAAAAAGAGCCGAAAACGACTCTTGAATGAAAGGTTGGGAGGCATATTTTGTGCCTAATGCACCGGTGTTGAACAAAATCATGCAAAAAAATGGCGGTTCCAAGCCGATTTTCAATCTATTTTTTGCGTAACAGGTAGACCAGCTTCCGATAATACATGGCGGCTTCCTTATATTTTCGCTGATCCTCGGACACCACGGCCATTCCCTCATATAAAGGTTCAAGACGCATGACATGCTGCACGGACTCAAAATAAGGCAGACACGAAAGCGCACGCTCCATGAACACTTCACGATCTCCATGTGCAAGAGCCAGATGGCTTTGGTAGAAGGTTGCGCTCATCTGCTGATCCTGAGTCGTTGCACTATTCAACAGTTGATCCACACTTTGTGCAAGTACACCCCAGTTTTTTCGTGCCAGTGCCACTTCACACCGATACACACTCACTAACGGCTTCATGGCCTGTTGGGTTTCTTCGGGTTCCTGCTGCAACAGGGATTCGAATCGCTCGATCTCCGACTGCGCCTGATCCAGTTCCCCCGTCATGGTTAACATGACAATCCGATTATTCGCAATTGCCGTGACCAGATCGCCCTGATTACCGGCATACACCAGATTCGCCTCTGCCATGGTTAATGCCGAGAGCGCCTCCTGTACCAGTCCCATTGCAAAGCAATATCCGCTGTAAGCCACATATAAACCGGATAAGCGATGAAACAGCCGCTGATCATAGACATGTCTCATTATGAGATCGAACACCTGCTTGGCCTCTTCGTACTGTTTGACCTGAATGTGGGCTTCCATCTTGATATTTTGCACAGATAGCCAGAATTCACTTCCCGGAAGGGCCAATTCACTGAGCCTGGTTGCATGCGTTAACACATCTACAGAAGCAATCTTGGAACGATAGTACTGAACTTTGTAATATAATAACGCCTTGGCTAACGGACGCGGCAGATCTACATCGTCAGGACGGCCGTATTTCTCCAGATAAAAATTCAAATAAGATGTATGTATATATTCATGAGCCGATGCATCATTTAATTGTTGGTAATAGACCGCTTTCATTAAGGCCGTGGTCAGCTCTACTGTCAGCGCATCATCCCGATCCTCAAGTGCGTGCACGATATCTTCTGCTATCACCGAAGCTGGAACTGACATTTGTTCAAAAATAGCCTCTGCCCGCGCGAGTGTTTCGTCATCCTGTGCAGAAGCATTTAACAGATAGGAAGTTGTAACGCCAAGACGTGACGCAATAGCCTCTGCCAGATCTTCAGGGAGTGGGTAACGATCGGCCAGAATATTGGCAAAGTGAGCCTGCGTAACCAGACCTTCCACGAGGTCTTTGCGGGAGATTTGCTTTCTTTTGCTCAGAAATTCAATCCGTTCCTTCAGCATGGCTAGTCTTCCTTTCGTTTCGATCCTGGAATTACTATAAGTTGAACGAATGATTTTACACTAGAGCACTACGTGGCCAAAACCATCTTTCGATCGCTGTTATCCCCAGATTTTTTCGAATCCCTTATAGAAGGGGAAAATCCAGTGATAAAGGCGAACGCTTCGCTTCTCCAGATCTGTTCTGTCCTCTCCGTTATCGTGTAAATGTTTAATTCAAATTATATAATATCATCCCGGATGCGAAGCCGGATACCGTCTTTTAGCCAAATCCATCGAAACGGTTTCCGTTTCGGAGGCAATTGTTTTACAATAAGGAGGTATGTACCAGAGCATTATCCATTAATGATGAACCAGAGTTGAATATGAAAGGATGCAAATGAATGATTATTAAACCAAGAACACGTGGTTTTATTTGTACAACTTCCCATCCTGTAGGCTGTGCTGCACAAGTGCAGGAACAAATTGATTATGTAAAATCCCAACCGCAATTGAACGGACCGCGGAACGTACTCGTTATCGGAGCTTCCACTGGATATGGACTTGCTTCGCGCGTCGTATCCGCATTTGGTGCCGGAGCCAACACCATCGGCATTTACCGCCCAAGCAGTGCCACTGAAAAACGTACGGCTTCAGCAGGCTGGTACAACTCCGCTGCATTTGAGAAAGCTGCGGAAGAGGCAGGACTGAAATCATACAGCATCACAGGTGATGCCTTTGCCAATGAAACAAGAGAAAAGGCCGTTGAACTGATTCGCAGTGAACTCGGTCAGGTTGATCTGGTTGTCTACAGCGTAGCGTCGGCACGCCGTACCGATCCGAATACTGGTGAAGTATTCAACTCCGTGCTCAAACCGATTGGACAATCGTACACGAACAAAACAGTCAATTTCCATACGGGAGAAGTGACTTCCATTACGCTTGATCCGGCAACCGAAGAAGAAATTCGCCAGACCGTGACCGTGATGGGCGGAGATGATTGGGAACTGTGGATGGATGCCTTGCAACAAGGTGGCGTACTCGCCGACAATGCAACAACCATTGCCTTCTCTTACATCGGTCCTGAACTTACACATGCGATCTATCGTGATGGTTCCATCGGTCAGGCCAAAAACCATCTAGAAGCGACAGCCCACAAGCTGAATGATCGTCTGAGTGCAAAGGGCGGACGTGCTTACCTAACCGTAGCCAAAGCGCTGGTAACCCAGTCAAGCTCCGCAATTCCAGTGGTGCCGTTGTATATCTCTGCATTGTACAAAGTCATGAAGGAAAAAGGCTTGCATGAAGGCTGCATCGAGCAATTGCAACGCTTGTTCGCTGATCGCCTCTATGCGGGAGGAGAAGTTCCGACCGATGAAGCAGGGCGTATTCGTATTGACGATTGGGAGATGAGAGCGGATGTTCAGGAAGAAGTGGCGAAGCTCTGGAACGAGCTGACCACCGACAATATCTACGATCTGTCCGATTTGGTAGGATACCGTCAGGAGTTCTTCCAACTGTTCGGTTTCGAAACCGACGGCGTGGATTATGAAGCAGATGTTGATCCAAATGTTGAAGTACCACATCTGCGTTAATTGAAAAGCAATATTGCTGTGGGACTGGCGTAACAAGCTTATTACAGGTCCAAATTCAGCCTTAGGGGAGCGAGCTTTCGCTCCCTTTTTGACGTCTACCGATTCTATAAGATCGACTTGAGTTGCTTTTTCAACCCCTTCGGCTCCGTCTTCTCTACCGTGATGGATCGCGCTCCATGCATCGTTGCAAAGAACTGGAGTCCCTCCCGAAAATCCGCGATCCATTCCTCCACAGGCGGAGCAGTCTCTTCCATCGATAACAACCGAACCGTTAGCACGCCCGTTTTGCGATCGAGTCGCGGATCCATACGTCCAATCAGCCGATCGCCGTGAAGAATGGGCATGGCATAATATCCGTAAGTTCGTTTCACCTCTGGTGTGTATATCTCCCACTTATAATGGAAATCAAATAAATCCACAATCCGTTCCCGTCTCCACAGCAGGTTGTCCAGTGGAGGCAGGAATCGTACCGGACCTGATGGATCATAATGCATTTCTTCCCTTTCCATCTCACGCAACAAATCTTCATCTTCTGCACGGATATAATAAGGCGTCGAAACGTCCTCTACCTCCAGCGGGATCATGCAACCATCTGCGACTCGTGCAGCCATATCATTCCGACGTTCAGCAGCGGTGGATTTCATCCAGCCCAATCGTGGATCTCGCACGTCCACGACCCGATAAGCATATATGTATTTGTCCATCAAAGCTTGCCTTTGAGTCAAAGAGTCGATTTCCGCTGTCGTGGATTCGCCCTGCTCCAACAATCCAGATTCAGTAATATGAAAATAACGTTCATTGCCCTGCCTTGCGACGACACGAATGGCAGCCGAATCCAGCAGCAAGTTTAACGCTAGCGTAGTATCCTTCGTTTTCGGTACATCCGCATTGTCCCAATATCCGCTTACCCGTTCGACGGCACGAAAAGCTCTGGAGGGTAACGGCCCCTCTTCTTCCAAACGTTTTAGCACATGCTGCACCGTGTTTCCCAGCCCTTCCAATGACGGAGCCAGACGATCCCTTAATCGAGCACGTACAGGTTCGAACATCGCATAATCTTCGATCGGAATAACACATGCGGCATTTGCAAAATATTCGAACACTTTATGATCACTCAACAACGTATGTAAATATTCGGAGGTATAGCCCGGATCACGAGCGCCCAGCACCAAATGCTGATTTCCGGTTACGGCAGCGACAGGATCAATCTGCACGCAGCCAAGGGAGCGAATCAGTTGCATCACCTGTTCAGGACCCGAAGGCAAGGAAACGGCGGGCCAACGTCCCAATAAAGATTGCGTCTGCAGCAAAAAACGCCGAACGATTTTTTTATCCATGCGAAGCGCTGTTGTCATATGTAGAATTCTTCCCTTCATCGAAGATAGGAGGATGTATAGCTATAATTGATCCAATTCAAAAGATATACATTGATTTTAACAGTCCAAGGGATGTCATACCAATCGAAGGAAGAGCTTTTTTTAAAATTTTGATGCTTATGCAGCACTCCGCACATCACAGACAAAATAAAAAGAAGCACCACCATCCTGGGTCCGCTTCTTGTGTTTGACCTTTTGCAATTTTTCCTGTTTCGTGGGCATGAGTCGAACATGCTGGGATAACGCTCCATAATCTCCGTTTACTCTCCGACTTTGCTCTGGACACCACTGTCCTGACCGCTCTGCTTTGCGCAATACTTTTTGCGTTTGTGTACGTGCCATGATAATTGAACACACTCCCTTGGTTGGTATGCACTCAATATATCATGTGCAGGCAGACAAGTGAAGGTGATTAACGTGGAACTCTTTTTCGCCGTGATTGCCATGTTTCCACAGGTTCCTGATCGTCTTCCTCAATCAATTCCAGTGCTTCTTCCATTCTTCTGGATTTAAACAGCATGATCAGGTCCATCAGATCTTCACGGTCCAGCAGCTTCACCCCGTTGACCGCTGCCAGCGTCCGGCATGCTTCCGTATATCTGGCTGAGGTGAGAACGATGGATCGATCTGCTTCATAATAACGCATGGACGTGTAAATCTCCTGTACTGCGCTGAGTCCAACCGGATGATTTGCTCCGTAACGCTTGGCCTGAATGACATTACGTCTGCCTGCTCTATCCACAAATACAAGGTCCGCACCAAAATCACGGCTGCTTGTGGTCTTATGTACTTCGGCATAACCGAGTTGTTGGAATAAATGATACAGGTACAGTTCAAATTCCGATCCATCCTGCATTTTATCGATATCCTTAATCGTAATCTTACGCGGATTGGCCTCACTTCGTATGCGCTGCCCTCGCCGAATTACACGGCGAATGATCCAGGCAATGAGCAGTAAAAGGACGATAACGCCTATACCCACAGTGGTCATATTTTCATTCCAGTTCATGTCTGTTCTCCTTGTCGTTCCTCTAATCTGTCAGGCTAATCTCCCTCTTAGCCCTCGTCACCCGACTAAATATAGCAGACTTCTCTCGTAACAGAAAGAAGATGAATTCCCTGTAACCCTCGAAATTCTCCAAACAACATTAATATTACACCTCAATCATAAAAGGTTACAGACACTCAGGTTGAATTTCACATGTGTGAAATGGTAGAATTCAACAATCGGTTCTATTTTGAATCGAAGAAAGGTGGTTTATAACTTGCATACATCCAACAAACGAAAGTCCAAAACATGGGCTGCGCTTCTTCTCAGTGGCACGCTCCTCTTCAGCCTGCATACACCAAGCTACGCGGCCGCAGAACAAAATGCACCCTTGCCTAAGCCTTCATGGACATCATCTTCTCTCTCTCTCACGCAAGTGAATACGGAGAAAGACGTTATCGTCAACGAAGTGAACGCAGTACCTGCGAAAAATCTGGTGTATGTGCATTCTTCCCAGCCCGTAACCAAAACAAGCAGCAATACGAAGCTGGATTGGCAGTTGGATTCGCTTCAGGCGCTGGATGCCACGACCGGACAATTGAAATGGAACGTTATTTTCCATGAGAAAAGTGGGCCTTATACAACCTACTCCAATTCGCTATATACCAGCAACGGCACAGCTTACGTATATATGGAATATTCGGATGGAACCAAAAAGGTATACTCGTTCAATACTTCCGGCAAAACCAACTGGGTCAAAAACATGAGTAATTCATCATCCATGTACCTTCTGGACGACGATACGTTATTGATCGCTTCGAGCCCTGGTGTTCAATCGAACGGTTCCGTTCGTTCAGCCATCTCGCTGTATGACAAAAAGGGAAAACTGATTACGGAAAAAACAATCAACGGTGCTGTACTCAAAGCAGGCAGTGATCGAATCGTAGTCGATGCCAGCAAACAAACCAAAGTGGGCAGCTTCTGGCAGCAGGCCGCTAATCCCAAAGTGGAGATTTACGATCGTACGCTGAATCGTCTTTCCTTCTATCAGTTCCCGAGCAATGCCAACACTCTGGGTGACGGTGGCGGTGAATCACTGGCCATTCTGGAAGATGGCTCCGTGATCATGCGTGCCAATTTTGCCAACACGGGTAACAAGCTGATGGGCTTTGGCACCGATGGCAAACTCGCCTGGGGCCGTGCTATTGCCGGTGATGCCTATGTTCAGACCGCAGGCAACAGTTACACTCTGTTTACAGGCCAAAAGCTGGAGCTGTACACCATGAAAGGCCAAGTGACTGAACGTACATTTAAGGAAGAGCAGCCTATTCTCATGCAGGTTGATCGTACACAGGACGGGCAGTATAAACTTGATTTCGCCAAAAAAGGTTATATTCTCGATCCGCAAACATTGGATACAGTACATGAATATACGTTTGCATCCTCTCCTGGATTGCTCGATGGGTATTCAACGTACAACGATCATATTATTTATCAGATCAATGACGATGCATTATCCAAGTATGTATTGAAGACAGCCTCAGCTAAATAGTAAATGGAGCGCTCTGGTTGACCGACTAACGGTTAACAGGGCGTTCTGTTATTTCACACAACGATGTAGAGTCCCCCTCTTGTTTTTCCTCTCTGGGCAAACTGTTATAATAGTATCGTTCACCTTTTCACCCTACTCTTGATTGGCAAAGGGGAGTTCTCCCATCAACGCAGAGAACGTAGATAAGTTCTGTAGCCATTGAGATAACATTCTCTTAATCATTGAACAATCAAAAAAAGCTGGGGAAGTTCCTGTTGGAACTCTCCCGGCTTTTTCAATAAGATCTGATGCAATTTGGCTAATCTAATGAACTTAATTATTTATTCCAGTTTTCTTCAATAAATTCATCCCGTCCGGATTCCGCACGGTCTTCTTTGTAATGCTTCTCATTTTTCTTGTGGTAATCCTGGTGGTAATCTTCTGCCGGATAGAACACAACTGCATCCCGAATCTCCGTCACAATCGGTTGATTGAACCGCCCGCTTGCTGCCAGTTCCTGCTTGGACTGCTCTGCGAGCTCACGTTGACGTTCATTATGGACAAAGATCGCTGTCCGGTACTGACTTCCACGATCCTGAAATTGCCCTCCATCATCGGTTGGGTCCGTCTGGGGCCAATATAGCTCCAGCAGACGTTCATACGGAAACACCTCTGGATCAAACGTGATTTCAACGACCTCGACATGACCGGTCTCCCCGGTTTTGACCTGCTCATATGTTGGATTATCGACGTGACCGCCGGTATAGCCTGATACAATACCATGAATGCCTGGTTGCTCTTCAAATGGTGTAACCATACACCAGAAGCATCCGCCGGCAAATGTAGCTTTTTCCATGCACACTCATCCCTTTCTGTTGTACCTATATCTTAAAACAAAAAGAGGTTGATGGAAAGCCACGTCCGTGGACTTCCATCAACCTCTTCAGAAGCATCTGTTATATCAACAGTTATTCAAAGTGCGTGTTGCCGACTAACTGTATATTCAAGAATTCTTGAATTCGTTACCCGCGGCTTCGGCCCATAGAACGGAAGATCAAGCTCACGATTGCTACAAGTACGATGGCACCGATTAATGCCGGTACTATGTAGAATCCGCCCATTTCTGGACCCATATCTCCCAGGATTACTCCACCTAACCATCCGCCGATAAAACCGGCAATGATGTTACCGATAACGCCGCCGGGAATGTCACGACCAACAATCAGACCTGCCAACCATCCAATGATACCACCGATAATTAATGACCATAACCAACCCATATCATTCACCTCTAATTAAAGTTTTTGTTGTTGTCTGTCTACTATTAACCGCTACAGAAGCATTTAAACAATTGGCATGAAAATTGTTGTATATTACCTTTTGTTCATATGCCCTTTTCTCTGTTCTACAGCCTATAACAAGGCATTATAAACAGATTGCGTCACTTCCGGGCATCTTACACAGTTCAAGACTGCGTTATGTACCTCCCAAAAGTCATTGTATGTTGATTCAGACAGCCTTAGTATAACCAATTGAGGTGAGAATATTTTAATGGTTATATTCGATTAATAAAAACCTGCACGGCCTTTACCTGGCTGAGCCAGCCAGTTATGTTTATGGCTCTTGTCCAACTCTCCTCGCATCGACTGAATGATCTGCACAATGTCTGTCTGGCCATTCTGGTGCCATTCCAGCGCTGCGCTGACATACAGCTCTCCAAGTTGAGCAAGAGAAAAGGTATCCGTCAATCGTGCAGCTTCCAGCGTACCTTCTTCCCCTGCGAAGACATCAAAGCCGCGTTGGTTCAAATATTGCAGGCGCAGCCCTTCGTCCGGTAGCGGTATTTCATAAGCCCGATCAAACCGACCGGCACGGTTCATGAGCCCTGGGTCTATTTTCTCCGGATAATTCGTGGTGCCAATTAGGAAAATGCCCTCTTTGGACGTTGCCCCATCCAATGTATTCAGGAAAAAGGAACGAACTTCATCCGGCATGGAATCGATATCCTCAATAATTAGTACCATGGGAGCCAAACGTTTGGCTGCTTCGAACACTTCACGTACCGATTCACTGTTTGTGTATTCGGTAATTTGCCAATATGCCGCAGGCCCCGGAATGCTTCCCGCAATGGATTTCACGAGGGTCGTTTTTCCGTTTCCAGGATGGCCGTACAGCAGGATGCCACGTTTGTAAGGAATATCATAGTCCCGATAAAAGGAACGATCTGCCTCGAAAAACTGGTCCAACGAACGGAAAATATCCTGTTTAATTTGCGGAGAAAGCACGACCTCATCCCGCCCCACAGAGCGGGTAATGGATTCCACATGACGATCACTGCCATTGCGAGCATCCGTGTACACCGTGACTTTTTTCATATTTTGCTGCCGTTCCCGTTCCCTTACACTGCCCAGAAATTGCTTCAATTCCTCTTCTCCTGTAGCAAAAACAAAATCCTCATTGTATATCCCATTCTCCCGGAAGAAAGGAATGCGGACGAGAGCCACGCCCCACTGCGGATAGGCAAATACATTGTTGCGAATCGAATAATGCACCCCATAGGTTGGTGCATCTCCATCATCCTCATAATGCAGTGTACGCAGCTCCAGATCTTCGAAAATCCGGGCAACCAATTCCACTTCCGTACTGTTGCTTTGCAGATCTTCTTTTAGCAGATCCCAGTATTCACTGTTTGGATCATCACTTGCATAGAGTTCATAACGAACGCCGTATCGATTGCCAAGCGCTTCAATGATGCCGCGAATCAAGCGGGCATATATGGCATAGCCTTCGTTTCGGATTTGACTGTCTTGTTGCTCCTCATAGGAATAGATGACTCTATTATGATTCAATTGTTCTTTCTCTATCGTCATTACTTAGCTCCCTTCACAGCGGCAAGTGGTTTACATTTGGCTACAACTTGAGCCAGACCTGCGCCGGTAACACTATCAATAATTTCATCGACATTTTTATAAGCTTGCGGCGATTCATCAAGAATCGATTCAAGCGAACGCTGGTTCACCACAATCTCATCTTCAGTTCCCACACCCAGCGCCGAGGCAAAATCCTCCACGGTAACCAGGCGCTTCGTTGCTGTACGCGAACGAATGCGTCCTGCCCCATGACAAATCGAATAATAGTTATCCTTCCCCTCGGGTTGACCTACCATGATATACGAAGCCGTCCCCATTGAACCGGGTATAAGCGCGGGATGACCTGTTGCCAGATATGGCTTCGGATTATCCGGATGACCAGCAGGTAATGCACGTGTAGCTCCTTTGCGGTGTACAAAAACGGAACCTTGATCCGAGTGCGATTCCTCCCATGCATAATTGTGCATCAGATCATAGAGGGTTCGAAATTCGCATTTTGGACCAAACACATCCCGAAAAGCTTCGCGAATTGCATAAGCAATCAGATGGCGGTTCACCACAGCATAATTCAGTGCAGAATACATCATATTGACGTAATGGAGACCTTCCGCATGTTCAAGCGGAGCAAAAACCAGTCTTGGATCGGATGTCCCCAGACCATTTCGCTGCATCACTTTCGCAATCGCTGATGAACTAGTTTGGCTTACATACCCACCCCAAGCCCGGGAACCGGAATGAATCATGACAACAATTTGTCCATCGTACAGACCCCAGGCTTCCGCAATCTCCCGATTTTCCTCCGCAATCTCAATCGTTTGAATCTCGGCAAAATGATTGCCTCCACCCAAAGTTCCTAACTGGCGATGAGCCCGATGCCAAGTCATATCCGGTACCAGATTCAACACTTCCTCATCAAAGGCAAATTTGCTGCTCTCTACATGAGTGATGGAAGTTGATTTTTTGGGTGTATAGCTGTCCGGGATATATTTTTTAGGTAATCCATGCAGACCCTTTCGCACAATATGCTCCAAACGAATATCCGAGTAATGACCGCGCTGATTTGCCTCCATCGGCAGCACTTTCTCAATGGCTTTCACGAGTTTACGGCGCAGCTTCACATCCTTCAGGTCGTCCTTATGCAAATTGGTCATATGCACCCGCATGCCACAGCCGATATCACTGCCTACGATGGATGGAGATACATAGCCACTCTTGGCATCCCATACCGCCGTTGTACCGATGCAGGTGCCTACACCGACATGCACGTCAGGCGTATAGCTCATATAGGAAATGCCCGGGATTTGAAGATTGTTGTTCGCCATCTCGAACACCTTATAGTCCAATGACGAGAATAGTTGTTGTGCCGCATATACCGTTAAGTCCCCAGCAGGCAATTTGACTTCATGTCGGTAGCCACCTGTGAGTTCATTTTGAGTCGTAAATAAATTAGGTTGTGTATTCATAAATGTTTATTATTCCTTCCTATACGTTCAGCTAATTCGGTTCATTTCAAAATTGAACCTAACGTTATTCCGAATTCATATCCATAGTCAGTACAACAAAAAAGAAGCCACGGACAGTTCGCCCGTGACTTCTTCATGACAATAACAGAAAACAAAAGCAGCATGAACATGCCGCATCTGTTCTCCATTGCTATATACGCCGAGAGTAGCATATCGATTAATAACGTTCCAAGGATAAACGATATGCATCTTCCCCTATGTCGCCCGTATGAGGCCAAAGAGACGATGAACTGGATATACAATTGTGTCTGTGCTTCGTAGTGTCTTTGTGAATTTCAAATCATAACCAACCATCATATCTCTCGGCCTCCCTTCATTAATATTATGTTTATATTAAGCGGACTCGTTTCGATGTGTCAACCCTTTTCTTGGAAAATTCCCTATTTTTCATATGCATTAGATTTAACTTCGTGCCAATAACTTATATAAAAAAAGCAGGGTCTGTAAGGAACAGACCCTGCTTACTCATGCATATCATGAGATTAGATATCGATTATTGATGGTACATGTTTTGACAGATTTGAATTTGCATCTTATCATTTCCCTGCTTGTTTTTCCAATTCTTCCACAGGATTTTCATCTTCTTTTTCAGGCACCTTGGAAGACAGGAACCAACCGCATACTGCAATCGTAATCAGCACAATGTAGAATCCAAATTTCCAAATTTTATTTTCCGGGAAATGCTCATCCAGAACGCCCAGTGAAGGGTGTGCAAGTGTAATAACAGCCAACTTAACCCCAACCCAGCCGACGATAACGAAGGCTGCAACTTCAAGCCCTGGACGGGAATGAAGCAACTTAACGAAGAAGGAAGCCGCAAATCTCATGATGACGAGACCGATAAATCCGCCGAGGAAGATGACGATAAACTGGCCACCGTCAAGTCCACCGATCGGAGGAAGACCACTTGGCGGCAAGGCAACAGCCAGCGCCACAGCTGCGAGAATGGAATCGACCGCGAACGCGATATCTGCCACTTCCACCTTGAATACAGTCATCCAGAAACCAGATTGTTTTTTTTGTTTTTTGGGAGCGGAATCAGCCGCTTCATCTGTTTTGTTTCGGCTACCCAACACCTTTTTGACAATGTGGTTAATGGAGATGTACAACAGGTACAGGGCACCAATCGCTTGAACCTGCCATACGTCCACGAGGAACGAGATCAGGAACAACGAACCCAATCGGAAAATAAACGCTCCCATCAAACCATAAAATAACGCCTTTTTGCGTTTATCATCAGGTAAATGCTTAACCATAATGGCAAGAACCAATGCATTATCCGCTGCAAGCAATCCCTCCAGGACTACTAATACGACGAGAACCCACCCATACTCCAATAATAATGACAAATCCAAAATTGACTCCTCCTTAGTATCCTTATGATGTACAAAAAAAAGGACCTTTACCATTACTGGTAAGGTCCTTTTTATTCACAAAAAGAGACCTTTACCCAGTATGAAAACTTGGTAAAGGTCTCGCTAACAACAAAATTGCTGCCAATAAAGCCGGGGATATAATCCCGAACTGACGACTTTACTGTGAAAGCTACTCCCCTTTAACATCAGGAATATTTAGTTTTAAGTTGAAACAGGTTCAATAATCTGTTCTCATCATATTCATAACGATAAGCAAAGTCAAGCTTTATTTGACTGACTACGGTCCAGCTTGCGAAAGACCAGCAAATCATAGATGAAATTGCCTAGCGGGATAAATGAGACAAAAAACAAAGCAATTGGACGACGTAAACGCCATTTTTGCGTGGTATAAAGACTCACCATAAATAATAAATACATCAGAAATAAAAAGCCATAGATGTTGCCAAACCACGTGACTGCCTGAGGCATGATTCCTGATTCCCTTAATGGAAAAGCAACAAATAACAACAGCACATATGAAAGCCCCTGCAACCACAACAGCAGTCGAAAGCGGCTGAGTGTTGAATGTAACATTTTTTTCCTCCTGCTTCTAAATACGCGCAACGATTTCACTGCATCCCGTACAGTATATCACAAAAACGCAATTTCCCCTCACGCGTAGTTCCACAGGAGCCAAATCCACCCGATGCACATAGGATATATGACCAAAGTAGATTGTTACGAATATGGACAAGGAGGAGCCTGTTGATGATGAAAATAGCCCTGATAGCGCCTGAAAAATTGCCAGTCCCAGGTAACGGATCAGTCGAAATCTGCCTCCTCGGCATTGCTCGCGAACTTGCACTCCGTCACCAGGTGACGATCTTAAGTCGTCAGATGCCCGGCCTTGCCATCACAGAGCAATTAGATGGCATTACGATCCGTCGTGTACCAGCAACCAGTCCCAGCGAGTACACAAGGGCAGTGATCCGTTTTCTGAAAATTCAGCCCTTCGATTTGATCCAGGTAGACAACAGACCTCATAGTATGGCTGCAATTAAACGCGCCTTCCCTTCGTTACCTGTGGTGCTCTATCTTCACTCGTTAACTTTTGCACAACCAGGTCCTGCAAGATTAGCGCTGTTAAAAAAAGCGAACTGGATTGCCGTCAACAGTCAATCTCTCAGACAAAGGCTGGGTCGCCGATTTCCATCCTTGAAACGACGGATGGGTGTTGTACCACTTGGCGCAGACCTAAGCCGCTTTTTGCCTGCAGCTAAAGGAGAGCAGCAGCTTCTGCGGAAGCAGTTTGGTATTACAGGGCCATTCTCCATTCTGTATGTAGGCCGACTGATTCCCGGCAAAGGTGTGGACATATTGATTCGTGCCGTAGCTCTTATTCAGCAGCAGGTATCCGTACAACTGATCATTGCAGGGAAAGGACCTCCAGTTTACGTCCGCAAGCTGCGACAGCTTGCCCGAAAATTAAAGGTGGATGCCGCCTTCCGAGGTCAGATCGCTCATGAACGTATTGACCGTTTGTACAGGGCTGTGGACTGTCTAGTGTGCCCTTCCCAACAACATGAGGCCTTCGGGCTGGTTAATGTTGAAGCTATGGCTTCAGGACTACCCGTCATTGCTTCAGACAATGGAGGCATTCGTGAAATCATTGTATCGGGGAGTAATGGATACCTTGTGAGACAGTATCACAATCCCCGAAGTTTCGCTGCTTACCTGTCTAAACTCGCAGACAATCCTTCTCTCGCTCGTTCGCTTGGAGAAGCTGGCCGTGCCAGTGCAGTTGAACAGTTCAGTTGGGCCCGGACAGCCATGCATCTTGAAGCAGCTTATACAAGACTCATCCGCGGATAAATCTTGTATAAGCTTGTGATTTCGTTAGGCTTTTTCACGTGACTGCCAGTCTGCAATAAAACTATCCATATGCGGAACAGGAACGTACATCATTTCAATTAACTCCACAATAATCATATCTTTCATGGCAAACCTTACTTTAGCGCAGGTTTGTTGGCGGAAAGCATCATAGATTCCCGAGCCTGTCCAGCAACCATGAGGAGCGAGCAGCGGATTATTAACAATATATCCAACCGTCCCAATGGGTGGAACCACTACCTTGATGGCTCGAGAGTCCACCCGATTGTCGGGGTCTTTGACCAGAAACAGGATATCGCCTACATTTAAAGCTTCTACACCATGATAATGTTCCATTCCATACATGGCTGCAAATAATTTGGTACTCATCGAAAAAGCTCCTTTTACACATTTTTTTGAATTTAGAAGGGTTGAAATTATTGATCTTCCGCATAATGCTTCATCCACTCTATGAGTTGTTTACGAATTTCTTTACGATATTCGCGGGGTTCAAGAACCTCCGCTTCGGGGCCAAATTGATATAACCATTTCAGGAATTCACGACTACTGTTCAACGTTACTTCAAATAACAATCCGCCATCAGGCAAATCAGTCATTCGTGGACGAACAAACATTTCTTCTTCTTTTATGTAGGGGGCCACCTCTTTACTGAACCTTACTTTAAAATGAATCAGTTTATCCCCACGATCAATGGACCACGTATTTTTCATGAACTGCGTTATGTTGAAATCACCCATAACAAAATGGGTATTGGTCTGGATAACGTCCAGAAAGCGACTGATCCGAAACAAACGTACTTTCTTCAGCAAGTGGCAATAACCAATCAAGTAGAAACGCTGATCGCGCGGAATGAGGTAATAGGGGTCAATGTCGCGGACCGTTATTTCATTTTTCGTAAGCGTATGATATTGGGTTCGAATCGTTTGTTGATCCAGAATGGCTTCAATGACTGGAATAAGCAAGTTGGGATACTTCCCTTCTTCCCGGTATGCAGGTGTACCCATACGAATAATGCCTGCAATATTTTCTACAATGTCACTGTTTCTCGATTTCATTTTGGTATGAGCTGTCATCACCTTGTCAAAGGCTGAATCAAATTCAGCCGGGAGTTGCGAAGTATCCACCACGGATGGAAGCATCGAGAATACCATCGCTTCCTGTTCGGTAAAATCCAGAGGATACATGGCAAATTCACCAATGAACCGATATCCCTTGCCATAACCTTCATTCATGATAGGGGCAACCCTGTCCAAAATTCGGAGATCGCGATAAATCGTGCGCACAGTGGTACCGCATTTCAACGCCAATTCTTTGGCGGAAATTCCGGGATTCGCTTGTATAGCCTGAAGTATACGCAGAAGACGAATTAATTTCTCTGTCATGTAGTTTCTCCCCTTCGATATTTTATCGGCAAGGAAAACTAGTTCCTTTAGTCCGGTACTAAATCTTTAGTCCCAAACTCACTTTCGCAATTTCACCTTATGTATATAGTTCAATCGCACTTATTCGGCTTATTAAATATACATTCTCTTACTTGCTTGCGTAAAATATTAACCTCAAGTCCTTATACCTACGCCTGATAGCCTATTTGGCATTCAAAAAAAAATAAAAAAAGTCTTGTCTCTTTGAGCAGAGACAAGACTTTTTCGCTTGGTTATTTGTGCAATTGCAATAATTTAGTCATCACATTGACCATATGGTCGCACAGATCAGGGATATCTCCCATCTGATCTTCATTCACACTACGGTCAAAATGTATTTCAGCAGTGACGGCGTAAGTTGCTGGCTGATCTTCAAATATATAATGAATATGCTGCAATTTTCGTTGTTCCGGCCAGCTCTCTTGTAATATGGGGCTAATCGCCGGACATTGAGTCTCAGGCTCCTTAACAACCATTCTGAACCGCAGCCGCAAACGGCAACCTGATGGACCACCTGGTGTCTCCAAAATCTCAGCCGCGAGATCCTCAAGCGATGTGCTCAGTACCACTTCGCCAGTTACCTCAGGACAATCTCTCAGGCAGAATTGCAGCACGAACTCTCTGGACATACGAGCCATCTCAAGCTGATCCTTCCGATCTGTTATGGAAATAAGTTCATCCAAATTATCGAGATCATATAGGTAATTTTCGAAGCCTACTTTCAAATTGTCATAAATCGTCGGATCAAACATGTTGCGAAACCTGCTTTCTTGTGCAAATTATTCCAAAGTGTATTGTTGCTGCTCCGAATCATAGTATACTGTAACGCTGTTTCACGCAAACAGGCAACGTTATCATACCGAATAGCTCGACTATGTAGCCATCTGTCATAAGTCAAAACGACATTCATTATCGCGCATCTCCAGCGACTCCACTTGTCCATTTCCAATATAAAAAAGCCCGGTCGTGATGACCGGGCTTGGTTGAGATACAGAATAATAAATATTCTGACTCCCTATTCTTCTTTAGCTGGTTCTTCTGGTGCTGCCGGTGCTGCTTCATCAGCAGAAGCCGTAGGCTCTTCCTCAGCCGCTTGTGGCGGCATCACGGAAGCGATGATGGAATCACCTGACGTCACCAGAGTCAGACCTTTTTCGAGCTTGATATCTCCAGCTGTCAAACGATCACCAATTTCCAGTCCGCTAACATCCACCTCAATGGAGGTTGGCAGATCAGCCGGAAGTCCTTCGACCTCCAGTTGAGTTTCCTGTGTCTGGAACACACCGCCTGCCTTGGAGCCGGCTGCGGTACCCTGGAAGTCGATCGATACACTAACGCTGATCGGCTTGTTCTTCGAAATTTGCAGGAAGTCCACGTGCAGCAGACGTCCGTTACGTTCCTGCTGATCCTTGATCAGCACTGGAACCGTTTTGCCACCCTCAAGATTGAGGTTGAACATCTCGGAGCGACCTGTACGTGCTACTTTCAGCACTTCTTTTTCATCTACATGTATCGCGGCACCTTCTAATCCCGGGCCATAAACGACAGCCGGAACACGTCCGCCTTGTCTTAACAGGCGCAATGCTGCACCTTTCTTTTCAGTTCTTGGTGTTGCCGTAAGTTGAGCCATTTTTCCGTTGGATTTCATGATTGAACATCCTCCTTCAAGGGATCCTTACTTCATATTTGTTAGGAAGCCGTAAGCTTCTCTCTTAGACCAGAATGGCCTTTTCGTGCGTGGCCGAATCTGGGGCCATATCTATATTTACCCCAATGAAAGACCATCTCAAACACTGACATGTGCAGTTTTTTTATTTTTCGGGTGAAAATGGTTCTTTCTGATGAACAAAAAAGCAGCCGGAATACCTTCCGACCGCTTGTTAAGCCTATATTTTTCAACCATTTGTATGAAGTTATAACCTGACCAGCTATGCGCTGTTACGATCATCCTCTACATCACTTTCACGGATAACCTGCATCTGATCCGACCCACTGTGAACGATAATGTGCACATCGCCGTCTTCAGGTCCGATATCAACATAACGGTCTCCGCAGGTATCTTTGGCTTCCCATTCATTCAGCCGAATGATTAAGCCCAGATGATGCAGTCCTGCAGCCACCCGAAAACGGGCTTCTGCTGCATTGCCTACTCGCTCAAAGGAGACCGCTCCGTCCTCCATGCCTGTGCCCCATACCCAGACATCCCATCCCTCATAATGCTGATCTTCCCGTTCATATCGGAGAGTCACTATTCGCGAAATTGGTTTGTGGATTTTGATATTCAGCGATGCCTTAATCCCTCCAGCCTCCGCGATAATCTGGGTAGATCCTGGTGTTAAAGCACGCACAATGCCTGCTGTACTAACCGCTGCATGATCCAGATGAGACGAGCTCCACCGTATATTCATACCTTGCAAAGGCTGGCCGAATTGATCCAGAACCAAGGCGCGGAATCGACTGACACGTGTTGTGTACATCACGGATTCCCCGATAATTTCAATTCGTTCCGGATGGAGGTAATCAACCTGCAGCGTACACTCTGTGGTAATCGTGCCACATTGGACGCTAATCGTGGCTTCTCCGGTCTCCACCGTATGAATTGTCCCATCGGATTGAATCGCAATAATCTGTGGGTTCGAAGAGCTCCAGTTCACAGATGCGTTCTCCACCACATTACCAAAACGGTCTCTGACCGATGCTCGCAAACCGGCAATCTCTCCGACACTGTAAACAAGACGCGGCGAATGAATCTCAATCACAGCGGGTTCAGCACCGCCAGCATACTCCGTGTCGTACATTACCATCAGTGACCATCGTTCTACCATTGCGGTTCCGCTCACCGTCTCAATGAGATCTGTACCTGCCTGGTGATCATTCACCACGATATGCCAGTCACCCTCCGGCAGACTCACTTGCTGCTGCTGACCTGTACCGTTGTAAATCACCACGATCTGATTCCAGGTATCCTGATTCGCTCCGTGATCCAGTGTAAATGCAACCACATTTCCTTCTGCTCGCATCATGCGAAGATGATTCCTTACCTGTTCGGCGTTAATCATGCGAAAGGCCGGATGTGTGCGGCGCAGATGAATCAGGCCGCGATAATAGTCAAAAACAGGTCTGAATCGAGCTTTGTTAGCCCAAGTGATCGTATTCACGGCGTCCCCGCTGCGATAACTATTGTGATCTCCTGCTTTGGATCTCAGCATCTCATCTCCTGCATGAAGAAATGGAATCCCCTGTGAGGTAAGTAGAATCCCTGTTGAGAGCAAGGAACGACGGACCATCTCATGATCAAGTACATCATCCGCATCGACATAACGATAAGGGTCCGCCGCTTTAACCGCCGATTCCGCACTGCCTCCTTCTACGGGCTGCCCGTCTCTCCATACAGGGTAACCGAGATCATGCCTGAGGTACATCGTTGTTGCGATTTTGTCCCACAGGTTGAGATTATCATGTGCTGTTACATAATTGACGGATTCCACCGGTGAAGATGTGAAATCATCCAGCGCTCCAGCTACACCCATGGCAATTTCGTACTCCCTACCGTCTGCTCCTGTAACAAAACCTTTGCCGATACCATCACTATCCCCTTTGATGGCACTGCGGAAATGATCGTTAAAAACGGAAAATCCCTGACCGCGCTGGGTTCCTTTTAACGTTTTCCGATCCAGAGGTGAATCTCCGCCTGTCCATGGCTCCCCGTAGATCAGAAAAGCCGAATCAATCTGTTCTCTCAGCTCACGGGTCACTTCGTTCATCGTGTCTGTATCAATCAGACCCATGAGGTCGAAGCGAAACCCGTCCACATGATATTCCTCTGCCCAATACAGGAGAGAGTCCAAAATATATTTTCGCACCATGGGGCGCTCTGTAGCCAGTTCATTGCCTACACCCGAGCCATTGCTCAATGTGCCGTCCTCACGGTAACGATAATAATAACTTGGTACAATTCGTTCAAAAGGTCCATCATCCACGCTGTACGTATGGTTATAAACCACATCAAGCACGACACGAATGCCTTGTCGGTGCAAGGAATGAATGAGAGCCTTGAACTCCCGAATTCGAACCGCAGGATCACGCGGATTGGTTGCATAGGAACCCTCCGGCACGTTATAGTGCTGCGGATCATATCCCCAGTTGTATGGCAATTTGGCATTCGTACCGGCGTCCGTTGTCGCTGCCAATTCATCCACCGTCTGATAATCCGCTACTGGCAGAAGATGCACATGCGTGATGCCGAGTTCAACAAGATGATCTACACCGATGGAGTTGCCACCTCTGTCCGTCAACCCGGAAGCTGTAAATGCCAAATATTTGCCCTTATACGGAATATCGGCATGAGGGTCGGAGGAGAAGTCACGCACATGTAATTCATATAGAACTGCATCTGCCGGACGTAGAAATACGGGCTTCACATCCTCTTCCCAATCCACTGGATTGGTTGTATCCAGGTCAATTATGGCTGTTCGCTGTCCGTTCGCCGATACAGCACGAGCGTAAGGATCGGGTGCCACTGCAATATGCTGATCATGCGTAATGTGATACATATAATAATGTCCGGCCCAATCCCCTTCAAGCTGCACACTCCATATTCCATCCGGGTCACGGGTCATCGACCGTTGCTGTCCGTCATCATGTTCGGTTACTTTACCACTTGCATCATAATGTCCCTCATCATCAAAAATGAGTATAGAAACCTGCTGAGCTGTAGGTGCCCACAGCTTAAATGTGCTTGCTGTACGCGTATATGTTAAGCCAAGATCGTTGCCTTCATAACGAAAAGATGTCCATTCCGGCATCGTTCCCACCGCCTTTATATCCATTGATTTCGTGTTGTCCCGATGTTACGGAGCGAGACGTCATTTGTCAACCCGGGGTTGTCTGTACTCAACATATCGGTTGAGCAGAGGCTTTCAATTAGCATATTGAATGTGATGCAAATCTACATAGCAATCGCTTTCAAGATACAGCATATGTAAACAAGCGCCATAGATTGACAGCATTTGTACCTGTCCTGATGAAAAAAAGGCGGGAGAAAACAAAAC
The DNA here is from genome assembly GCF_900221055.1 of Paenibacillus sp. RU5M. Lineage (NCBI taxonomy): Bacteria > Bacillati > Bacillota > Bacilli > Caryophanales > Paenibacillaceae > Paenibacillus > Paenibacillus sp. RU5M. Next base: position 46,002 of record NZ_OBQM01000016.1, read on the forward strand.
ACCCTCGTCCCACAATGGAGAAAGGGTGCAATAACGTTCATTCACCTGAATACATAACCGTCATGGATATAGCGGGAATGCTGACCTGACCATCCTTGGCCGTACGCAGCGTCTCGGTACCAGCCTGCCCCTGCTCTACGACCACATTCCATGTACCTGAAGGAACGGAGGTTGTACGGGTTTCTTTGGAAGCATTATATATAACGATTATCCGTCCCCATGAATCTCCGACAGCCGTTCCTGCCAGTTCATAGGCCAACAGCCCTTTTCCTTTTTCAAGCAATCGAACATGGTGCTCAATCTCTTCCCGGTTACGAAGACGAAAAGCAGGATGCTCGCATCGAAGACGGATCAGACCACGATAATAATCATGAACAGGTTTAAACTGCTGCTTTTGCTCCCACCGAATGGCATTGACTGAATCCCCACTCTCATGACTGTTGGCATCACCATATTTACTTCGCAGAAATTCATCTCCAGCCGCAAGCAAAGGAACCCCCTGGGAAGTCAATACGATGCCATTAGCAAGTAGACAACGCCGGACCGTTTCGTTCTCCAGTATACGATCGGGGTCAACGTGCAAATACGGCTTCGCCTGCTGTACAGCCTCTTCCACGTTGGCGCCGCCTTTCACACGACCATCCTCACTATATGTGATAAATCCCAGTGTATCGTGCAATCCTTGTGTCTGGGCGACTTTGTCCCACAGGTTGAGATTATCATGTACGGTTACATAATTAATTGTTTCAGATGGGTTATCCGTAAAATCGGTAATGGCTCCCCGTACGCCTGTCCATATATCATCTTCCTTTCCCTCCGCTCCAGTAGCAAATCCGGTTCCCGCTCCATCACTATCGCCTTTGATCGTTCCACGGAGGTTATCGTTAAATACAGCAAATCCGGCTTTACGCTGTGCTCCCTTAAGTGTCATTTGATCCCCAAGGGGTGATTCCAACGCTCCCCAGGGTTCACCGTATAAGAGGATGGACGGAGAAACTTTGGCATGCAGTTCTGCTGCGAGCTCTTTCATCGTTGCAGTGTCCATCAGACCCATCAGGTCAAAACGAAACCCGTCCACATGGTATTCCTCTGCCCAGTATCGTACGGAGTCGATAATGAATTTGCGCACCATCGGGCGCTCCGTAGCCACTTCATTGCCTGTACCAGATCCATTGCTGTACGTGCCATCCGGATTCTGACGGTAGTAATATCCTGGAACAAGCTTCTCAAATGAACTGGCTACCGTATCAAACGTATGATTGTACACCACATCCATAATGACTCCGATCCCCTTCTCATGAAGGGCGAGTACCATCGATTTGAACTCTCGAATTCTTGTCTCCGGCTCATCTGCACGGGATGCATAAGAACCTTCTGGAACGTTGTAGTGGAGCGGATCATAGCCCCAGTTATAACGTGAGCAATCGGAAGTCCCGTCATCTTCCTTCGATTCGTCCACTGTCGCAAAATCAAAAACCGGTAGCAGATGTACATGAGTAATTCCCAGCTCAGCCAAATGATCGATCCCCAGTGTATTCCCGTTTGAATCGTGCAAACCTGTCTCGGTAAAAGCAAGATACTTTCCTTTGTGCCTCATGCCGGATGACTCATGGATCGAGAAATCGCGCACATGCAGCTCATATAAGATCGCATCTACCGGGCTCGCCAGTTCTGGACGAATATCCTCATTCCAGCCATTCGGGTGGGTCTGTTCGAGCCTGACGATGACTCCCATTTCTCCATTCATGGTCACAGCCCGTGCATATGGATCAACCGCAATCTCCTGTCTTCCGTCATCAAAGGTTGCCCTGTACATATAACGATAACCGTTCCACTCACCTTCGAGCTTCAGGGACCAGATGCCCTGATCCTGTTTGTTCATTGGTATTTCTTTCTGTTCATCCTGATTCTTCTGTTCATTGGGACTTCCCCCTGTTGAAGGCGGGGATAACAGCACATCTACCTGCTCTGCGGTAGGCGCCCACACTTTGAAACTACAGGCTTGTGGTTCCATCGTGACACCCAGATCTCTTCCTTGGTATGTATCTACTACGTTTAATACGTCTAACTTGTGATGGTCATCAATCATGCTGTATATTCCCCTCTCGATGAGCAATAAAATGAATGTGAACAAATGCTCCTTACCTTTTATACCCGTTCTGTCACTTAACCATAATCTTAGGGATGAAAAAGAACATAAAAAAACAAGCCATGCTTCACGTCATTTCACGCAAAACACAACTTGTTCTTCAAATTACTTCCCGTTTAGCTGGGCATAAGACGCTTCAAATTCGGAAATGAGCTGGTCGCCACCGGATTTTCTCCAGTTCGCCACTTCCTGCTCCCATCCAGCATCATCAATTTTGCCCATAATGTATTTGGTCTGTGCATCCCAGATCATCTGGTCCAGCTCCTGGCCTCGCTCAGTATAGATGGCAGAAGACAAGGTCAGCGCCGGATTTGGAATAGCATACTGCTCATTCTCACGTGCCATCTTCGTGCCCTTCATACCGATTGGTACATCGACAAGTTCAGGCACGTTATATCCTTCAATGCTTAGCAGATTGTCACGATAAGGCTTCACTTCACGCTGATACCCGTCGAAGTCCTTGAACTCGGTTTTGCCATCCGAAGTCTTCGTATAGTGCACGTCTTCCAGACCACGCAGCTGAAGCGTACTCAGTGGTTCGTCCATCAGTTGATCCAGGAACGTCAGCACCTGTTTTAACTGTTCTTCGTCCGGTACGGAAGCTTTGGGAATGACAAGCATGCCATAGTTCCCTGGTTCCCCGGCAATTCGAATGCCATCCGGTCCTTGGAACGGAGCCACATCAATCTCGCCATCAGGCACGTTTGGTGTCAGCCGCTGTTGAAACGACTTTCCGTTCTGAGCAACACCGTTCAGCTTCATAGCTACAAGACCGGAGTCGATTTTTTTGTCCGCATCAGAAGGGTCCAGCGCTGGGAAGTCACTGTTGATCAATCCCTCACTGAACAGACGCTTGAACAGCTTCATCGTGTCCACATATTCTGTGGTCAGGAATTCAGGGGTAAGTTTACCCGCATCGTCCACACCCCACTTGTTCACCCCACCAATACTTACGGCGATCCGTGTCAGCGGAGAGGATACTCCTTCGTTGTACTTTTTGAATAGTACCGTTCCATACGTATCTTCCTTGCCGTTACCATCAGGATCATCCTTGCGAATGGAGCGCATCACTTCGTACCAGTCATCCAGCGTTTTTGGTACATCCAGCTTAAGCTTGTCGAACCAGTCCTTGCGGTACACCATGGCTGTACGCCCAATATCGCGGAAGTTGGGTACCCCGTAGACCTTTCCTTCGATCTTGATATTGTCAAAATAAGCCTCGGATTGGGCAGACAGGTTCTTATAATCCTTCAGATAGGGTCCAATTTCCCAGAACAGCCCCGTTTTGGCTGCGTTAAATGTTGTGGGTACATAATTCACACGCATGATGGTCGGCATCTCGCCCGAAGCTACCATGACATTCACTTTATCATCAAAAGCAGACTGCGGAATCCACTGTACACTGACATCCGTATTCGTATATTCCTCAATCTTTTGTTCAATCCCATTCTCCTTGGCCGGCACATCACCAACCTGCATCAAAGAAATCGAAATGGGAAGCTTGCCTTCCCCTGCCGCAGGCGCTTTTTCTCCCCCACAGCCTGCAAGCAGCCCGGCGGACATTGCACCAACCACGACCAATCCGCCTAAACGGGACATCCGACCTTTTGGACTCATGAACCATCTCTCCTTTGGATAACCAAATTGTTCACATTTTGCCTCATTTGATTAAATCGCTACGGGTACACAATATAGACGGACTGAACCGTTCCGATCTATATTGTGCTGATTTGAAGTCGCTCCTTGGATTGATGCAAAACGCCCCATGAATGCGCTATCATAAATAAGTCTGAAGAAAAGAACTAGCGTGTCGCTAGTTCTATCTCCACTCCTGCCAAAATAAATGGAGCAACCGATTTCGGATCATTAATCCGAATGGATTCAGTTACATAATACTCGTATGACCCGTCGCGATACGGGGTCCCCCCCAACCCTGCTCCGCCGTTACACTGCGTCAGGGACAATACACCTTCACGGTCCGTTTGCAGCAGATGCAGCAGCAGACCTTGATACCCCTTTTCTGCGATCGCTTTAAACTTTCCACTCAGATAACCCTTAAGTACGCCCTTCGCAAGTGCATACACAAACATTGAGGTTCCCGAAGCCTCCAAATAATTACGCTCACGCCCCGGCTGATCGAGCAAATGAGGCCATAACCCGGACTGTTGGTCCTGTACAGGTACAAGTGCATTCGCTACACGTTCGAAAATCCCCACAATCTGACCCCGCTGCTCATGATCTACAGGCAGATGATCCAATGTATCCACTACCGCCATCACATACCAGCCCATCGCCCGGCTCCATACATGCGGAGAGCATCCGGTTTCTCCCGAGCTCCAGCGCTGTTCCCTGCTCTCATCCCAGGCATGGTACAGCAGACCACTGCGTGGATCACGTGTACGTTTCTCCACCAGCAGCAGCTGTAATGCTGCCTTGTCAAACCACTTCTCCTCGCCAGTAACCGCACCATATTGCGTGAGAAACGGCGTTGCCATATACAGCCCATCCAGCCACATCTGGAACGGATAGATTTTCTTGTGCCAGAATCCGCCTTCACTCGTACGAGGCTGTCCCTTAAGCTGTACCATGAGCAAATCCGCGGCTTTACGGTACTTTTCTTCACCCGTTTTGTCCAACAATAGGAACAGCGATTTCCCCTGGTTAATCTGGTCCAGGTTATATTCCTCGACTGCATAGGAGCGAATCGAGCCATCCTCTTGAATGAAGTTATCCATTAGTTCATGAATGTAATCGAAATATTTCTGTTCTCCGGTATGGGTGTACAGCTCTTCCAGCGCTTTCAGCAGACAACCATTTTCATAATGCCAGGTCGGATATAACTCATGATTGCGATAACTTTCCATGAACTGTTCAGCCATCCGTACCGGTGTGAATTGCAGGGTTTCTTTCATGATGTTCCTCCGCTTCCGGCTTTTTATTTAGCCTGTTTTTTGTAGTCTTCGGCATATTCCTCACGAATTTTGGTACCGCCCGCATTGCCCCAATTCTCGATTTCCTGTTTCCAGCCATTTTCATCGATTTTGCCCATAATATATTTGGTCTGCGCATCTGCAATCATCTGATCCAGATCTGCCCCACGGTCGCCATAAGTAGACGAATACAAGGTTAATGCAGGGTTTGGCACAGCATGTTCGGCCAGCTCTTTGGCAAGTTCCGTACCCTTCTCACCGAGTTCGGTATCTTTCAATTTCGGCACATTGTATCCTTCTACGTAAGGCAAGTTATCACGATATGGCTTCACTTCACGCTGGAATGCATCGAAGTCACTCATCTCCACCTGGTCCTCGCCAGCTTTCTTGTAATGTTTGTCTTCAATACCACGCATCAGCAGCGTCGCCATCTCCGGGTCCATCAATTTATCCAGGAAAGACAACAGTTTTTTCAACTCGTCTTCCGATTTCACCGTCGCTTTCGGAAAAGCCAGAATACCGGAGTTACCCGTCTGCCCTGCCACACGGTCACCACTCACGCCAAGCAAACCTGCAATGTCTACTACGCCATCCGGGTCATTCTTAGAAAGACGCTCTTGTTGGCTCTTTCCGTTCTGGGCGACACCGATACGCATGCCGACAACACCTGTATCATATTTCTTCTCCGCTTCTGTGGAGTCAAATACGGCAAAGTCCTGATTCAGCAGTTTCTCGCTATACAAACGTTTCAGCAAATCCAGCACCTGCATATATTCCGGTGTCATGAATTCCGGCGTAAAACTGCCGTCATCTTCTACCTTCCACTTGTTTGGTGCACCAAAACTTACGCCAAGACGTGTAGTGAAGGAATATTGATCCTCGTTATACTTTTTGAAAAGCATCAATCCAAACGTATTATCCTGACCGTCTCCATCCGGATCGGAGTTCGCCAGCGTCTTTATCGTTTCATACCATTCATCCGGTGTCGTTGGTACCTTGAGATTCAACTTATCAAACCAGTCTTTACGGTAAATCACCGTTGCACGGGCAATATCAGAGAATACGGGTACCCCGTAGATTTTGCCTTCCACCTTGATATTGTCAAAGAAACGCTCGTTCTGTGCAGACAGATTTTTATAATCCTTCAGCAAAGGTCCAACTTCCCAGAATACATCGTTACGCATCGCACTGGTTACGGTTGGGTTATACTGTACTTTCACAATTTTGGGCATATCGCTGGATGCAATCATGACATTGATTTTGTCATTGTAAGCCGAAGCCGGAATCCACTGAATGTCCAGTTTGGTGTTCGTATACGCCTCAATCTTTTGCTGGACCTCATTGCCTTTGCTCGGTACGTCGCCCACCTGTGCTATTGCAATGGACACGTTCTGCACTCCGCCCTCGGCAGCCTGACCTTCATCCGATCCGCATCCTGCCAGCAGGCCTGTTACCAATGCCAATGTGCTCAAGACAGCTACGGCTTTCTTTTTTGTTGCTTTCATCAAACGAAAACCTCCCCTTTTTTATACAGTCATGAACCCGTTTTGATGTACAACCATGCGCAATTTCAACCTTTTACCGATCCCAGCATCACTCCTTTGGCAAAGTGTTTTTGCAGGAATGGATACACCAGCATGATTGGAATCGTGGAGAACACGATAACGGCCATGCGTATGGTGAGCGGCTGAATCTCGGTCTCTTCGATACTGGTATCCCCGATCCGGCTCTGAGCCAGGATGACAATCTCACGCAGCCACACTTGTACGGGCCACTTTTCACTATCGTTGATATAAATGACAGCGTTGAAGAAGCTGTTCCAATGAGCCACCGCGTAAAAGAGAGAGAATGTAGCCATTGCTGGCATCGACAAAGGCAGAACAATACGGAACAATACGCCCACATCGTTACATCCATCGATTTTGGCGGCATCCTCCAGTTCATCCGGAATGGCTTGGAAGAAGTTCTTAAGTACGATCAGGTTGAACGCACTAATCGCTGTAGGCAGCATCAAAGACCATAATGTATCCGTCAGGTGCAATGATTTTACGACAAAGTAGGTTGGAATCATCCCACCGCTGAACAGCATGGTGAACAGTACACCCAGCAAGATCGGCTGGCGTCCACGCAAGTATCTTCTGGAAAGCGGATACGCCATAAGCGAAGTGAACAACAGGTTAAGCAGTGTTCCGATTACAGTGATATAAATGGATACACCCAGACTGCGAATCAATGTGTCTGTAGAGAAGATGTAACGGTAAGCGGCGAGGGAGAATTCTTTTGGAAAAAGAATGAATCCTCCCTTGGCCACTTCATGCGGACTCGTAAACGAGACGGCCAAAATATAAATGAACGGGATAACGGTCACGATTCCGATCAAAAGTAGAAAACCATGATTGAGGATATCAAAGATCCGGTTGCCCCACGTTTTATCCTGTTGCATCTTAATGTTCACTCCTGTCTGGTGAAGAACGTCTGCTGCCAAGCGTTAGTAGACGCCTTCCTCCCCGAATTTTTTGGCCATCGTGTTGGCACCCAGTACAAGTGCCAGTCCGACCACCGACTTGAACAAACCAACAGCAGCACTATAACTGTACTGTGCCTGTGTGAGACCTTTGGTGTAGACGTAGGTATCAAATACCTCACCCACATCCCGGTTCGTCGGCGTGAGCATCAGGAAGATCTGTTCAAAGCCTGTATCCAGGAAGTTACCCAGACGCAGAATGAGCAAAATAATGATTGTACTGCGGATGGCAGGCAATGTAATATGCCATGTCTGACGCCAGCGATTGGCACCATCCATCCGTGCAGCTTCATAGAGCTGTGTATCTACACCGGAGAGTGCCGCTAGGAAAATAATCGTGCCCCAACCTACCTCTTTCCAGATGGATTGTCCAACAATCATCGTTCGAAACCAGCCGGGCTCAAGCAGGAAAGCCACTTTTTGTCCCGTCAGGTTATAAAGTAATTCGTTAATAGCGCCGCCCTCGGTTGTGAACAGCATGTAGAACACACCAACCACAACAACCCAGGAAACAAAGTGCGGAACATATACCAGCGTCTGTACAAAGCGTTTGAATCGTTCACGGCGAACTTCATTCATCATGAGTGCCAATACAATTGGCAGCGGGAAGAAGAACACCATATTATAAATCGCTAGCAAAAACGTATTCCGGAACAAAGTCCAGAACTGCGGTTCCCCGAAGAAACGCTGGAAGTGCTTGAACCCTACCCAGTCGCTGCCCAGAATGCCCTTATAAGGCGTGTAATCCTGAAAAGCCATCGTAATGCCGTACATGGGTATGTATTTGAAAATAACAAAGTAAAGCACGCCCGGTATCAACATAATATAAAGCCACCGGTTTTTGATGATGTCCCTCCACAGCAGGTTTTTGTCACTGCGGGTAGCGGGTCGTGTTCGAGCCGCCGTTTCGGCTTTCATAGTGTCTTCCTCCCCACATTGGAAACGATTACAAAATATCACTTCCTGAATTCATGTCTTCATTGTGGAGGATAAATGGGTAACTGGCTATCGTCTCGTTTTAGCTTCTTGTTTTCCCTTATGCAGCAAGGGTTTAAGGCATTTGTAATTCTGGAATGCTCCCCTGAATGAACCACATTTAACCTCCGATATTCCTGTCTTAACTCTGCTGCAAACGCAGAATAAAGGCTGACCTTGAAACAAAGAAAAACCTGCCTGCCATGGCAGGCAGAGCAGGTTGCTTTTATCGCTGCTGCTCCCGGTATTTTCCGGGGGTAGTTCCCGTAATTTTACGAAATGTACGGATAAAAGCAGTAGGGTTGGTGTAATTGAGTTTCTCGGCAATCTCCGATATTTTCAGGTTGGTCGTCTGCAGCCAGGTTTTGGCTTTTTCCATCCGGTATTCGGCAAGGTATTCCGTAAAGTTCACACCAGCCTCCTTCTTGAACACACGGCTCAGATAGACTGGATGAAAATTCAGTTCTTCTGCGCAAGCTTCCAGCGACAATTCGCGATCATATCGCTCCTCGATCAGCCGAATCATGCGCCGGGCAATATTCAGATATTGAGATTCTTCCTGTTCACGCCAGAATCGAATGACAGGGTGAAATAAACATTTGCGGAACCAGTTCGTCATTTCATCCAATGTGGATAACTTGAGTAGTCGAGCCATAGAGGCCTTTTCGCCCAACACTTCCGCAACATTCCCCCCCTGCTCCTGTACAAGCTGATACACACGGGACAACAGTTGAACCATGATAACGGGGTATTCGCTGAAGTGCAGCTTCTTGTCTGAGAGCAATCCGAGATACCGCTTAAAGTACGCATCGGTTTTCTCCTCGTCCCCTTGCTTGAGTGCAGAAGCCAACTGGTCTTCAATCATCCTGAGCTGTGTATATAACGCTGCCTCCGTCTGACCTCGCGGCTGAATATCCTCGTAATGCAAAATAATACGGCTGCCCAGACTTACCCTGCCTTGCAGAGCCTCACGACTCTCCTGGTAAGCCCGTGGCGAATCACCTATTGCAGAATAGGAACGACTAATACCGATACTTACAGGCAGATTCAGATAGGTCACAACCCGCTCACGGATCAATTCCGCTTGAGTGTGCATCCACTCTTTTAGTTGTACTTCATCATCCAACACGGATGCCAATACCGTAACCTGGGCGTCATCAATCATGACAGGTGCAAAACGAATATCAGAGGGCAGCAGCTCACCGACCATATTGTTTAACGCAAACAGCAGCAGATCCCGGTCCTGCTCTTCATACCTTGTCCCTTCAAGGGTATCGATCTGAAGTGTAAGTAACCCAAGTCTGGACCATGAGGTTGGAAAATCGTATAACTGACCCTGATATCTGAAGTCATCTTCCGATATTTTGCCTGTAAGCAGTTTGGTCATAAAAAATTCCTGCAAATGAACATGCTGGCCCTTCATCTGCTCACGCATCGTCTTTTCCGAGCTGAACAAGGTCGATAATCGCTCTTCGATGTATATAAATTCATCCTGACGGCGTCCCGACGGAGCCAATGGAGAATCCAGTCCTTTTGTAAACTGCAGAAGTCTGGAAATGGGAGAATACATCTTGCGACTGCCGTAGATGGCTACTAATCCCGTCAAACATAACATGACTAATGTAGCCACTCCCGTAACCAATGCAATTTTCTGCGATTGGGCGGTTATCTGACTCAGCGATACAACGGATACATACAACCAACCATTGAGTGGGGACTGCCGGTAGCTAACTGCCACCTGACTTCCCTCGACCTCTGCACTGAAGAAACCCTCCGACTGTCCTGTCGTTTGTACCTTTTCATGGATTTCCTGATTTAGCGTGTCGTATTTCCCGTCTTGTTCTGTATCGTTGAGAAAATATTTTTGCTCCCGATCAAGGACGTACATATCTCCTGAATTCGGATTTCGACTTAGAAATGTACTTAGCTCTGTATCGGCTATGTCTATAACCAAAAATCCCTTGGGTTTCACATTCGTTGGTATCATCGGAATCTTGAATACCATACTTACCACGTTGTCGGATGAAATAAGAGTAGGTGCGTGTTCTGGCGTTGCTTCACCAACTCCCGCCGATACCGGCACACTTTCTTTGGTTGAACTCACATTTTGCGTTACCCAGAACAGGCTGTTTGTATATTTCAAATAAGAGCCTATCCGGTCCCGAATACTGAAATCATCCAATTTTCCAAAGGAACGCATCGAAACGACCCAGTCTTCATCCAGATTCACGAGATAGGCCTGATCGATATTAGTAACCGATTGCAGATTATTAAATCCGGAAGTCAGATCACGAATTTCCTGAAATTCGCTGCTGTCCAGCGGTTTTTTCATCGCTTGTAATACCAGTGGAGAATTCACATATTGGATGGACGATAATTGCAGGCTGCGCAATACTTGCTCTACCCGCATTTGGGTCTGATGCAGAATCTGCAAATTACTCTCCCGGACCTTCTGTTCAATGTCACGTGAAGCAATCGAATAGGAGACTGAACCAATAACAATGACCGGAAGGGCTCCGAGAATCATGGTAAAACAGAGCAAACGCAGCAGGTATTTAGGCAAAAAGAGCATCCTCCTTTGTGCATTTTGCGTTATTTGATCGAGAACGATTTCGGAATCACTACCCGATCTAATGCAAAACGTATGTATAATATCGCTTTCATTGGATTAATTTACTATTGTTATTTTAAAACCCATTGTTATTCAAGTCCACTATTTATTATTGAAGGTTGACTTCAAGGCAATTTCCAGTTTATATTGGTTGCATATTCCTCAATCAAAGGAGAGATTTTGATGTCGGTGAGCGTTCTTAACTAACTAGTTTCATATTCAGGAGTTTGGCCTTCGATTCACTTGTGCCTTGTGGCATATGTGTATTTCATGATGCGCCATTACCCTGTACTTAGTTAAGAACAGCGGATATCATAAATCGCCTCCGGGATTGTACGTGTCCGGGTCTATTTCCGCGCTGTGTTCAGCGTGGATTTTTTTGTATAGACCTATAACGGGCCCTACTTTCCCGTACGTTAAGGGCGGAGAATGACGTTTGTTCATTCTCCGCCCTTTTTGCGTTTTCCGGGAATATGTCCCATCGCTTTAACCGAAATTCCATTTTATATCCAAGGAGAGATCAAGCATGAATGAAAAAACGTTAACCAGTCTGGGTTATCCCCAAATTCAAAAAAACGTTGCAGCCTGTGCCCTATCCTATTTGGGCAAACGTTACGCAAGAGACATGAAGCCAATGGTGGACGCTTCTCTGATTCAAATGCGGCTGGAAGAGACCGCTGAAGCGGCTGCTTTGATTCGTTACGGTGCCAGTGTGCCCATTCCTTCACTGGATGGCATGGAGACCATCATGGATCTGCTCGGCACCGGTTATTTATTTACGGAACGTGATTTCAGTCATCTCGCCCAATTTCTGCGCAGCTGCGCACAGCTTATGAAATACATGGAGGGCAAATCCGAAGTGGCCCCCACAGTTAGTCGCTACGCTTCATCCATGATATGGATGGAATCCCTGCTCAGCGAGATTGAACGCTGTATCCATAGTGGACGCATTCAGGATCAGGCGAGCAAGGAGCTGATACGTATTCGTAAAAAAATGACGGTGAATGAGGAACGCATGAAGCGCAAGCTGGATTCTCTAATAAGCAAACACCGCTCCATCATGCAGGAAAATGTGATTAGTCAGCGTGGTGGAAGAACCGTGCTGCCCATTAAGAAAGAATTCCGCAAGCACGTTAAAGGCAGTGTGCTGGATGAATCAGGAAGTGGCCAAACCGTATATATTGAGCCTGCTGAATTAGTAGGTCTGCAAATGGAGCTGTCTTCACTGCAAGCCGAGGAATCACGGGAGGAGATGAAAATCCTCGGTGACTTAACCTCCCTCGCAGAGTCTTATAATCGTGAAATTTCGTTAAATACGGAAACGGTAGGGATTCTGGATTTCCTATTTGCCAAAGCGAAATATGCGGCCACCATGGATGGACGAACTGTACGCGTCAATGCCATTGGACGTGTTCGGCTTCATCATGCCCGCCATCCGTTTATGGGTGCATCCATGGTTCCGCTTGATTTTGCAATTGGTCAAACATATTCCTCACTAATCATTACCGGGCCGAATACGGGTGGCAAAACGGTTGCACTTAAAACATTGGGTCTGCTCACATTGATGATGCAATCTGGTCTGCTTGTGCCTGTCGCTGAAGATGGCGAGATGGCCGTGTATCATGAAATTGCTGTTGATATCGGCGATGGACAGAGCATGGAGCAAGCACTCAGTACCTTTTCTGCACATATTCGCAACATGATTGGCATCCTGGAGCAAGCCGATTCATCAACACTTGTGCTTATTGACGAGATGGCCTCCGGTACCGATCCCGGTGAGGGAGTGGGACTCTCGATCGCCATGCTGGAGGAGCTGCACAGCCGTGGAGCTACCGTTATCGCTACAACCCATTTTGGGGAAATCAAACATTTTGCAGCATCCACGCCTGGATTTGAGAATGCAAGAATGGAATTTGATACGGTCTCTCTTCAACCTCTTTATCGATTGCGGATCGGAGAAGCCGGGGACAGCTATGCCTATTCCATTGCACTGAAATTGGGTATGCCACAGCGTATTATTGAGCGCTCCAAGCTCATTTCAGATCAGGGTGTCTCGCAAAGTGTCTCTTCCACCTCCTCTCCATCCGTGCCTAACGTAAGTTCAACGTCATCGCAAATAAACAGCACGGTTGAACAAGAACAATTGAATGAAGCAAGGAACACGATAAAACCTATCAGCCCGTCCGTACAGACTGGAACTAGAAAGCAATCTGCTGATCGGCCTGAAACATTAAAACCCGCTTCCCCAGCCAAAGCATTCCGAAAAGGGGATCGCGTCTATGCAGCTTATCTGAACCAGTCAGGCATCGTCTGTGATGTGGAGGACAGTCGCGGAAATATCGGAGTCATGCTGCGTGGACGTAAAGTCAAAATTCATAAGAAACGTCTAACTTTGCACATCTCCGCAAATGAACTATATCCGGGTGACTATGACCTCGACATTGTGCTGGAGACCAAAGAGAATCGCAAGAAACGCAAACTGATGAGTCGCAAGCATGTGGAAGGACTGAAGATTGAATTGCCCCCTGAAGAATAACCACAGGATTGATATAATGGGTTGAGTTGCTATACTTTAATAAACCTATCGATCGTTCGTGGTTAGAAATTTATCGGGGAAGGAAGACTCGTATGTCTGTTGAGCAGGATACAAAGAAAGTCACTCCAGAAGTTCTTGTATGTCCTTTATGCGGTGAGGCCAATGGCTGCTCCTATGCGGCTGGTCGTCCTCATTCAGAATGCTGGTGTAACCGGGCTGTGTTCCCAGAAGGGGTATTTGACCCCATTCCGGCAGAACAGCGCAGGAAGTCTTGCATCTGCGAGGCATGTCTGGATACGTATAAAAAGAAGACAGAGCAAAATAAAGAGCCCCACAGTTAACCCTGTGAGGCTCTTCTTCAATCAATATTATTTTGTATGGAAATACAGAACGTTACTTCTGCATTTGTTGATAATGCGCTACAGCCTGCTTCAGTACAGGATGACTCTCATCCATGGACGTATACTGGCTGAGTGCTGCTTCAATCCCTTTTTGCTGGATCGTAGTCTGGAGTTCCACCGCTTCCGGGTCTTCGGATACGTCAAACTTGCAGGCAGCGGCCATACCCATCGCTAAAAGTGTTGTCTCCGTTCCATACTCGTAAGCCTGGAGAGCTGGGCGAACCAGACGGTCATTCGGGGACAGTTTCCGCAGTGGAGAACGTCCTACACGAGTTACCTCATCCGTCAGATGCGGGTTAACGAACCGTTCCAATATTTTGGCAATGTACAACTGATGATCGTCGGCATTGAATCCAAAACGCTTCACCAAAACGGCTCCGGTTTCCTGCAAGGCACCATATACGATGGATTTGACTTTTTCATCGGCAATAGCCTTCTGAATTGTATCAAACCCGTTCACATATCCAATATAAGCGGCAATACAGTGTCCCGTATTTACGGTAAACAGCTTCCGTTCGATATAAGGCTCCAGATCATCCACATACATTACACCCTCAACCGGTTTGAACGCAGGAGCCATTTGTGAACGGTCAACAACCCATTCATAGAAAGGCTCTACCTGTACATGCAATGAATCTTCATGATGCTGAATCGGCACAATCCGATCTACGGCAGAGTCCGGGAAATACACGTACTGATCCGCAAGCAGGCGAGTCCGCTCATCAAGCAGGCCATATACATGTTCTTTCAGCTGAGTGCTGGCTCCAATTGCATTTTCACAGGCAATAATGTGAAGGGGCTGGAAGACATCGCCCGCTCCCAGTCTGGACGTAAGTCCTTTGGCAATACCGGGAGCAATATGTTTCAGAATGTTCACGCCCACTGCAGTTGTGATCAGTTCAGCTTCTGCAACGTTCTGAGCAACGGTATCCAGATTGGTTCCATCGATTGCACTCACACCGGTAACTTTCTCCAGGTCTTTGGCCTCGTTAGCCAGTTCAACCGTATACTCTCCACGCTGCTCTAGAGCCTTAACCAGCTCCTGATTAACGTCGGAGAAAACAACATTGTAGCCTGCACGGGACAGAATCAAACCGATAAAGCCACGTCCAATATTACCTGCTCCAAAGTGAAGGGCCTTCATAGTTCCATTTCACTTTCCAAAATAGTGATGACTTCTTCAGCGGTTTGAGCATGACGCAAAGCTTCCATGTTCTCTTCCTCGGCGCAGATGACTGCAATGCTGGTCAGGATCTCCATATGTTCTCCACCTTGAGCGGCGATACCAATTACCATATACGCTTTTTCTTCCCCAAAATCAACACCTTGCGGGAACTGAATGACGGAAATGCCTGTGGACAGGATGAATGATTTGGATTCCTTCGTGCCGTGTGGAATCGCAAGTCCGTTGCCGACATACGTGGAGACAATCTCTTCACGCTCCAGCATTTTGTCGATGTATTCAGCGGTGATATGTCCCGCGTCTTTCAAAATTTGACCTGCCATACGAATCGCTTCGTATTTGTCCTGAGCCGTTGCATTCATGATGACTTTATCTTTAGTTAACACACTCATGTTTGAATACCTCCAATTTCGGTTTTGCTGCGGTAAAATCCCGCAAGTTCTTGGGACAAGTAATGAATAAGATCATCCCGGTTGCCTTTTTCAAGTAATGCAATCATTTCTTCCTGCAACAATAGCGCACTGATCTCACTCAGTACCTCCAAACTTTCCTTCGGTAACTGTCTGGGTCCAAGCATCAAGAGCACATGGCTGACACCTGCCGGGTCTTCCGGCGTGCGTAGAAGCGGCTCTGTCAATTGGAACAGCGTAATTGAAGGACTGTGAATGCCATCACTGCGTGTATGAAACAGAGCGAGGGAAGTTCCGGGAATCTTCTGACTTCCAACAGCTTCACGCTCCTCCAGCAGCCTGGCAATCTCATCTGGATTATTCAATACACCGGATTGATGCAAAACGCTGCACATGGCGTAAGCCGTTTCTAAAAATCCGATCTCCTGATTATCCAGCGGGAACACCTGAAACTTGCCGATTATCTGTACGATTTCAATCAAGGTCGCTTCCAGTCCAACCGGATCGGAAATTCGTCCTGTTGTCCTTGATTCTGCTTCAGGTGGGGGACTATGTTCCCGCTGAAGCGTCGTTGTCCTGATGAAGTGTCTTAAACGTTCACTTTCTTCTGCCGTCAGCAGTGGGCTCACCTTGTAGTATTGATGTTTATCCATCGGCAGATCCACAGTAGAGAGAACCAAATCATATTCCGTCTTCGGTATACGTGCGGCTTCATACCATGACACGCTGTCCACAATCCGAATTTCGGGAATTTCCTTGGACAGACGGCTCGATAACATCCGTGAAGATCCGATCCCACTCGTACAGACGACGACAGCCCTGATTTCACGCTTCAACACCCGCAGCCGTTCAATGGAAGCACCGAAGTGCATTACCAAAAATCCGATCTCCTCATCCGGCACATCCGTATTGGGCCAAGCCTCTCGCACGGCTTTCTTTACATCCTCAAACAGTGATTCATAATCCTTGCGGATCTGCTGAAGCAACGGATTACGGATAAGCTGCCGCCCATCCATACGTTCCAGCACCGGCTCCATATGGGCAATCAGACCTTCACGAAGCAGACGATCCTCATGGAACGAATAATGAGTTTTCTCCTGCATCCGATCTGTAAGGGAACGAACCATGTCGAGTAAGACCAGATCGTCTATGGGCAGTAGACGCGAGGAATGAATCGATTGCTCGATTTCAACTAGCAGCCTGTGAAAATAAGCCTGCTCCTCGCCGACAAACTCCAGCCCAAGCTGGGCAGATAGAACGCCGCACAACCGTGAAGCCAAATATTCCGGCACCTTCCGCTCATCTTGCAGAGGATTTCCAACGTCATTTTTGTCCTGTTGTGTGCCCCGACCTATGCCAAAACCTTTGCGAATCCGCACGACCGCTACAGACAATTGGATCAGCAGCTTCATGTATTGACGTTCCGGGATATTTTCCAACCACTCAATATCCGGCTGCCATAATGCATTTTCGACCGTAAGTACATCCTCATGCCCTATCATTTCCAGAAGTTTGCTGTTTACTTTGGAAACTCCCTGCTCCGCCTGTCTACCGAACAAATCGGATTCATCCAGATATTCAAGAGCGAGCGCGGAAATAGCCATGCGATGAGCCAGCTCGCTTCCATTGATCTTGACCCCATATCCACGCCTGCGAACCAGCTTCAAGCCAGCCAGCTGAATGCGTGGTTCCAGATCGTCCAGATCATTGCTTGCCGTAGACACGGTTACCTTCAGATCTGAGGCCAATGCAAGCAGCTTCACAGGCTCGGATTCATCCAGCAAAATACAAAGCATGAAGAGTTTACGCTCTTCGGGCGTAAACTCCACATATTCGTTAAGCTCAAGTTGTTGACGCAATACGGCCAAATCATCGGAACCGGGATCAATTCGAACCCCGGTTCCCGATTTTTTTTCCAATCTCATGCCAAGGGGCTCAAGCCAATGTTCAATCATCTGCAACTCTCGATGTACGGTACGAGTGCTTACTTTGACCGCAACAGCTATATCGCCAGCAGTTACCTCATGAGGATGCTCCAGCAGGAACTCCACGATCTCACGCTGTCTCCTTGTAATATTACTCATCAGGAGTCGGATTTGAGGCGCTCCACCAGTGCCTCATATTCAGGACTCTTCAGGAAGTTATCGATGGAAATATGCTCTGCATTTGGAGCCACGGATTTGGCCCGGTCAGTCAATGTTTTCTGTGTGATGACGATGTCGGCATCTTGTGGAATCTCACTGATCGCCGTGTTGGTTACAGCGACATCCACACCGGCTGCCTTCATTTTCTTCCGCAGAATCGAGGCACCCATGGCACTCGAACCCATACCTGCATCACAGGAGAATACAATTTTATTGATATCCGTTTTTACTGCCGAAGAAGCAATATCGGCTGCACGGTCAGCTTCACGATTGTCTTTATCAACGGTGAGGTTACCCGTTTTGCCCTGATTTTTCATATCTTTCATGCGGCTGGAAGCACTATCCAGATCTTCGTCATCCTTCTGTTTACCTGTTTTGAGCAGTATGGATGCCACGAGGAAGGAGATAACCGCAGCTACGGCTACCCCGGCAAACATGCCAAGATATCCGCCCTTAGGTGTTAACAATGAGTAGGCAATGATACTTCCCGGTGACGGTGCAGATACCAAACCAGCTCCTGTCAGCATGAAGGTCAATGTACCCGCCACACCACCAGCCATCGCAGCCAGAATCAGTATCGGTCTCATCAGAATGTAAGGGAAATAAATCTCGTGAATCCCGCCAAAGAAATGAATGATTACAGCACCTGGAGCGGAAGATTTGGCTGATCCGCGACCGAAGAAGCAGTATGCCAGCAAAATGCCGAGTCCAGGTCCTGGGTTGGATTCAAGCATGAATAATACGGATTGCCCCAGTTCTCTTGCTTGATCCGTACCAATCGGTGTCAGAATCCCATGGTTGATGGCATTGTTCAGGAATAATACTTTTCCTGGCTCAATGATCAGGTTGACCAGCGGGAGAAGACCAGCGTTCATCAAAGCTTCTACCCCAGCCGATAACACCTTGCTAATCGCTTCAACGAAAGGCCCGATGCCTTTAAGGGCTAGAAGGGCCAAAATCCCACCAATAATACCAGCGGAGAAGTTGTTAACCAGCATCTCAAACCCTGATTTGATTTTGCCATCGACAGCTTTGTCAAATTTCTTAATGACCCAAGCTCCCAATGGTCCGGCAATCATGGCGCCAAGGAACATTGGAATGTCACTGCCGACAATAACCCCGATGGTCATTATTGCACCGACTACACCACCACGTTGGCCGTGTACCATGGTACCGCCTGTGTAACCGATAAGCAAAGGCAGCAAATATTTGATCATTGGATCAACCAGCAATGCAAAATCTGCGTTAGGGAACCATCCTTTTGGAATGAACAATGCCGTAATCAAACCCCAGGCGATAAATGCACCCATGTTCGGCATAACCATACCACTCAGGAAACGTCCAAACTTCTGAACGCCGACCCGTATTCCTCCGCTTTTTTCGGACTTTGCGTCCACTGAACTCATATTGAAAACCTCCTCAACATATTAAACCTTAATTCCACTGAATTTTGACAACGATGATCCAGATGAACAAAGGTACAAATCTTCAATAAATCTTAATTTACAACCATATCGTAAATGAAAACGGTATCTTCTACAACGAAATGAAAACCTACTTCCGTCATGAACGTTGATGACAAGATTTAAATTTAAAGGATTGTCCCATGTTTGAACCTTGTATATGGAATGGAACCTGTTATTCCCTTTCATGTATCATACCCACGAAATGCCCCATTTTAATGACAAATGAAATTGTAAATTTATTCTATTTGAACGAGCTGTTTCTATCTCAATTAGAAATAATGATGAAACACGTTAATTGATATTCATTCCATCCCATTCGTCTGTTAACAACGAAAAAAGCGCAATTTCCTCACCCTGTCCCAGGTGAGGCAATTGCGCCTAAGTATTCTCCGAATGAGCTGTATCACCATCCGGATCTATAATCAATCGATTCATTTTTATTACGTTAAACGAACTTTTCCATTAAGCTGAAACTCCGTATCTAGCGGAAATTTGTACCTTAATATTATTCCGTATGTTTACGATACGCATCCGCGTTCATCAATGTGGAAAGTGCTGCTGTGAGGTCGCCCTCAACACGAATCTCGATCATCCAGCCTTCCTCATATGGGGAGTTGTTAACCAGCTCCGGGGAATCCTGCAATGCATCATTCACAGCAATAATCGTTCCACTGACAGGAGAAAACAAATCCGAAACGGTTTTGACGGATTCAATCGTTCCAATGCCGTCTTCCGCTTTTACATCCAATTCAAGGTCAGGCAATTCTACAAACACAATGTCACCCAGCTGATGCTGCGCGAACTCGGTAATGCCAATACGTACGGTATCCTCCCCTACGGTCTGCACCCATTCGTGCTCTTCACTGTACAGGAAATCACTTTTCAATTCGCTCATCGATATCCGCCTCGCTTTTCATTAATGAGTGCATGCGTTTCTTTGACCTTAACCTTTTTCCCAGAACATAGCGTATGATATTTTCGATTCAAATGTCAAGATACCTCACAATTTATTTGTTTTTCTTCCTTATATGCCTGTAACTCAAATGGACCCTCCCTACATATAATGGTGAATATTAGAAAAGTAAGCGCACTCTTTATAAATAGACGTACATTAAAATGTTAATTAAAAATTTCATTCGGATTTTTTGTTCATATCTATGATATCGTTCTTGACATCAATAGACGATTCAGGCTTTAATGAGAGTAGTAAATGTGTTTAATTGGTCTATGCAATACCCGCGGATGAATGTAAAGGGAGAGATTACCCTTGACACCCGAATCAGGGTGTACATGCGGTAACGCCGAAGGAGTAAGCCACCGACAAGCGGAGGTGAATCTCTCAGGCAAAAGGACTTTTACGGGACGCAACTCTGGAGAGCATCTAATCGCCCTGTATGGGCGTTATGATCACCCAAGGGGAAACCTGCTGCATCATGCGGCGGGGTAACTCTCAGGTACCAAGGACAGAGCCTAAGAATACAGCGTGCTTCTGGCATGCCGATTCTTTGGCCTGTCCTTTTCCTTTTTCCCAAAAAAACGAAAACAGGTTATAGAGCGGCGCTGCCCATAGCGTCCTTACCTTACTTTTATAATAAAATATGATGCCAGATTCATTGATCCACGGTTATACACTCGGCCGGTTGACGGCCCATGACGAGGTGATTGGATGTCCGATTTGCTTAGAACCCCACTCTTTCCACTCTATCAGCAGTATGAAGGCGTACGATGCATTGATTTTGGTGGCTGGGAGCTCCCGGTACAATTCAGTGGAATTCAGAAAGAGCATGAAGCGGTGCGAGAACGTGCTGGATTATTTGATGTATCCCACATGGGCGAATTCACCGTACAAGGTGAACACGCAGAAGCTTTTTTACAGCACATGACCACTAATGATGTAACAACACTCGTTCCCGGGCAGGCCCAATACACGTTAATGTGTTATCCGGATGGCGGCGTGGTCGATGATCTGCTGATCTATAAACTGAAAGACCAGCATTATATGCTGGTGGTTAACGCCTCCAACATCGACAAGGACTGGGCATGGCTGCAACAGCACATGACGCCAGGCGTAACGATGACTAATGATTCGGATCAAACGGCGCTACTTGCTCTGCAAGGTCCGCTGGCAGTGGATATTCTCAGAACGGTGACAGACACCGATGTGTCTTCGATTGAGCCTTTCCGCTTTGTGGCAAATGCGAAGGTATGTGGCGTTTCATTGCTGTTATCCCGCACCGGATATACGGGTGAAGATGGCTTTGAGCTCTACGTTCCCGCGGAACAAGCTGCTGAGGTCTGGAACGGATTGATGCAAGCCGGAGAAGATCACGGACTCGTTCCGACAGGACTGGGTGCCCGGGATACGCTGCGCTTTGAAGCCAAGCTGCCCCTGTATGGACAGGAATTGTCTGCAACCATCACACCGCTGGAGGCTGGCGTAGGTATGTTTGTGAAGCTAAATGCAGGACCGTTTATCGGACATGAAGCCCTGTTGCAGCAAAAAAATGATGGGCCTGCCCGAAAGCTGGTCGGCATCGAAGTGCTGGAGCGCGGCATCCCTCGTCCTCATTATCCCATTTACGCCGAAGGCGTACAGATTGGTGAAGTAACCACAGGCACCCAGTCGCCTACGTTAAAACGTAATCTGGGGCTGGCCTTGATTGACAGCAAATATGCTGCACTGGGTACCCCGCTGGAGATTGAGATTCGTGGCAAGAAACTGAAAGCCGAGGTCGTGAAGACCCCTTTTCATAAACGGACACGTGCGCCAAAGACACCTACTCAAGGAGCTGATCAAGCATGAGCAAGCATCGCTACATCCCCATGACCGAGCAGGATCAGAGTGCCATGTTGGCAACCATCGGCGTGGAAACGATTGAGGATCTGTTCCATGACATTCCACAGGAGATTCGCTATCAGGGCGAACTGCCTGTTTCCTCCAAACTGGATGAATACGCACTGACACGTCATATGTCGAAGCAAGCGGCAGCGAATGCCAACTTCGAGACACACGCCAGTTTCCTGGGTGCAGGCATTTATGATCACCACGTTCCCTCCGTCATTAATCATGTCATCTCCCGTTCCGAGTTCTATACAGCCTATACACCTTATCAACCCGAGATCAGCCAAGGAGAATTGCAGGCGATTTTCGAGTTTCAATCCTACATCTGTGAGTTGACAGGCATGGCTGTAGCCAATGCCAGCATGTACGATGGTGCAACTGCATTTGCGGAAGCAGGCAATCTGGCCGCAGCGGCAACCCGCCGCAAACAGCTGATTGTGTCACGTACCGTGCACCCCGAATCTCGTCAGGTATTGCAAGCTTATGCTCACGGCCTCAATCTGGAGATTGTTGAGATTGGATATCAAAATGGTGTAACAGACTGGGATGCCCTGCAAGCCGCCGTGTCCGATGACACCGCAGCCGTCATGATTCAAAGCCCGAACTTCTTCGGCGCCGTGGAAAATGTAAAACAGGCCGCAGACCTTGCGCATGCGCACAAGAGCCTGCTCGTGGTCAGCGCCAACCCGCTATCGCTGGGTCTGCTGGAAGCCCCAGGCAAGCTGGGTGCTGACATCGTCGTTGGCGACGCGCAGCCCCTTGGCATCGCCGCTTCACTCGGCGGCCCAACATGCGGATACTTCGCCGTATCCCAGGCTCATATGCGCCGAATTCCTGGCCGAATTGTAGGCCAGACAACGGACCGCAACGGCAAGCGTGGTTTTGTACTCACGCTGCAAGCACGGGAACAGCATATCCGCCGTGAAAAGGCGACGTCCAACATCTGTTCCAACCAGGCGTTGCTCGCGCTGAGCGCCTCTGTATATATGTCCATTATGGGTAAACAAGGCATGATCGACGTTGCTGATTTGAATTTGCAAAAGAGCCATTATGCCCTTAATACGTTTACCGCAATTCCAGGCGTCTCTCTTACGTTTACCGCCCCTACGTTCAATGAGTTTGTTATCCAACTGCCTGAAGGAACAAATGTGGAACCACTGCAACTGAAATTGCTCGATGCAGGTTTCATTGGCGGGTATGAACTTGGCCGTGATTATCCCGAGCTCGCCGGACATATGCTG
The DNA here is from genome assembly GCF_900221055.1 of Paenibacillus sp. RU5M. Classification (NCBI taxonomy): domain Bacteria; kingdom Bacillati; phylum Bacillota; class Bacilli; order Caryophanales; family Paenibacillaceae; genus Paenibacillus; species Paenibacillus sp. RU5M. Next base: position 69,414 of record NZ_OBQM01000016.1, read on the forward strand.
ATTGCAGTTACTGAACGACGCAGCAAGGAAGAGATCGACGAATTCGCACGTGTATTGGAGGGATCGCTGTGACTCAGGAAACGACAACAAAGACAACTACGACGACATCAGCACAAGGACAATCGGAAACGGTAACCTCTATCTCCACTTCGGGCCAACCTGAAACTATCACAACAGACACTAACCAGGCTGCCTCTCCAGCACCGGAGCAATCGTTGATTTTTGAACTCAGCAGTCCGGGTCGGGTCGCTTATTCGTTGCCCGAATGCGACGTTCCCCGTCAAGCTGTGGATTCCCTGATTCCCCGGGAAATGCTTCGGTCGGAAGCAGCAGCATTGCCTGAGGTTTTTGAAGTTGACGTCATTCGCCATTACACTGCCCTGTCTCGTCGTAATTTCGGGATAGATAACGGATTCTATCCGCTGGGCTCTTGTACGATGAAATATAATCCGAAGATTAATGAGGATGTGGCCCGTTACAACGGGTTCGCCAAAATTCATCCATATCAGCATGAATCCAGCATTCAAGGTGCACTTGAACTGCTCTACACGTTGCAAAATGACCTTGCCGGACTTACCGGGATGGACGCCGTTACGCTGCAACCGGCCGCTGGTGCACATGGCGAATGGACCGGGCTCATGATGATCCGTGCTTACCACGAAGGTCGTGGTGAACGGCGTACGAAAGTCATCGTACCCGATTCTTCTCATGGGACCAACCCGGCAAGTTCAACCGTAGCAGGTTTCGAAACGGTAACGATTCCTTCCCGCGCAGACGGTCTGGTAGATCTTGACGCACTTCGCGCAGCTGTTGGTTCGGACACCGCAGCGCTCATGCTGACTAACCCGAATACACTCGGACTCTTTGAAAAAGACATTCAGGAGATTGCCTCCATTGTGCATCAGGCAGGTGGCTTGCTGTACTACGATGGAGCCAACTCCAATGCCATTATGGGCATCACCCGACCTGGCGATATGGGCTTCGACGTGGTGCATCTGAACTTGCATAAAACGATGAGTACTCCGCACGGCGGAGGTGGACCTGGTGCCGGCCCGGTTGGTGTGAAGAGCCGCTTGATTCCATTTCTGCCGAAACCGATGGTCATCAAAAATGATGAGGGTATATATGCATTGGATCGCGAAGGTGATCAATCCATTGGCCGGGTCAAAGCTTACTATGGTAACTTCGGTATTCTGGTCCGCGCCTATGCCTACATTCGTACTTATGGACCTGAAGGCTTACGCCGGGTATCTGAATGTGCGGTGCTCAACGCCAACTACATGATGGCCCGTCTCGCACCTTACTACGAGATTCCGTATCCAGGCGTGTGCAAACATGAATTCGTTATGTCTGGCCGGGGGTTGAAACAGTATGGTGTACGTACACTGGATGTTGCCAAACGATTGCTTGATTTTGGGTATCACCCGCCAACCGTGTACTTCCCGCTGAACGTCGAGGAGTGCATCATGATCGAACCAACCGAAACCGAGAGCAAAGAAACCCTTGATGGGTTTGTCGATACGATGATTCGCATTGCCAAGGAAGCAGAAGAAACGCCTGAACTGGTACTCAATGCCCCTTACGGCACACCGGTTACCCGTCTGGATGAAACAACAGCAGCCCGTAAACCTGTACTGAACTGTGCTTGCAGTTAAAAGCTAACCTCTAATAAACTAATGAAAACATATTCAGTCGTTGATAATCATTAATAAATGCCAAAAACAGCCGCATTTTGCTTTCTGCGCGGCTGTTTTCTTTATTGCTTATTAACCTGTCAGCTTTATTTTATCTTCTCCGGTCTAGGGCTTCCAATTGGCCCGTTCCTTCTTGCCCAATCGCGGACAGGTGTAACAATAGGAGCGACCTTGTCGTAAATATTGCAAGCAACAGACGTTTTTGATCGCAAGTCTCTTCGTAGGCTCCAGCGGATGATCAATCATCCGAACCCTGACACGAAGCGGATTCTTGGCCAGACCAAATACATCAGCTTCCAGACCATTTTGCAGCACCAGTTCATCAGCGGCAAACTGACGCAAGAGAGCTTCATCGTCTTGATACGTATTATGAATATTCTCCCTGTAGTTTTGCAGAGCCGTTGGCAACTGCCCCCACAACATGCTGACATGCAACCCAGAAGCTTTGGACAAACACTCCATGAGGGGACGTGCAGTCTGACTGTAAAGACGTCTTAATTCTGCTTCAAGCCAGACCGTTCTTTCCTCCGAATCCTTCGGAGCGAGAGTGACATCCATGTTCTCAAGTTGAAAAGCAATTCGTGTATACCCGGTTTCCTTCATCAAATGTATACTCAGATTGGCTAGCGAAAAATTCGGAGCTGCATCATGGACGGATACGGTATATTGCAGCGCAGCTGCCACATCCCCGAACCAACTGGTGAAATAGGCTGCGGCAACCGTTAGATCCTGTCCCTCGATTAACTGTTGATAGGCGGACAAAAAGCTTCTCATTGCCTCCGGATCAACAATAGATTCTCCACATAGCGATGCCACGGGTACACCATTCAGTTCCTGTACAAGATTAAAGTGCTTCCCCAGTTCCTCACGAATCCGGTCATTCATCATTCGCCGAACAAACGATTCAGGTCATCCAGCATGGAAGTAGCCGCATTGGGTCCATACCCGCCAAACCACGAATCTGAAGCCACCTGGAATACCTGATTATTTTTAACAGCCTTCATGTTTTCCCAAATCCCCAAGGTCTGCAGATTGTTATAGATCTCTTCATTATCATTGATAAGGATAATGTAATCCGGATCGATTTCTGGCAACTTTTCATTAGACAATACTTCATAGCGACTTTCAGCGCTTGTCACGGGGAAAACAGCCGGTCTGGAGAAACCGAAATCATCATAAAGCCATTTGTAGTCCATGTCTCCGTAATACCGAATATCATTTCTTATCCGCAATACCATGAGTGTCTTACCCTCTGCTTTGGCGTGAACTTTTTGGATCGCCTCAGCTTTATGCGTTTCATAGGTTTTTATCACTTCTTCTGCCTTTTCGTTCAGACCAAAGGCCGCCGCGGTAGCTCGAAATGCCGTCTGCCAATCAGGTGCCACATATCCATTCTCAAGCATGGCCGTTGGAGCAATTTTGGCATAATTCTCGTATTGCTCTTTGCTGTTCGTATCCGTCACAATCAGATCTGGTCCAAGAGAGAGCATTTTCTCTGCACTGACCTTACCTTGATCACCGATGATAGCCACATCATTCAAGAATGGCTTCAAATATAACGGAAAATCTTCGTTCTGTGATTTCACCGTAGCTTGTGGCGTCATGCCAAGTGCAATCAGGTGATCCGTCAAATATGTCACTGTGGAAGCAATATTTTCTGGCTTTTGTGGTAATGTCTGCTCACCATTTGTATCCTTAAATGTAAACGTGGCATCTTGGGACTCTTCCGAAGCCGCTTGTTCCTGTTTCGTCGGTTCTGCCTCAGACGAACCTGACTTCTCTTTGTTGCCACAGGCCACAATCAATAATAGCACCGCAAGCAAAACTGCTGTTAACGTGAAGTAGCGTTGATTTCGTTGTTTCATTTTCTACAGATCCCCTTATTCTTTGGTTATTCTATTATTTTGTCTTCTGCCGTTCTCTCATTTCTCATTACACGTGTGCTTGTGATCCATCCCATTTCATTTCTTAGATTCATAAAAAACGAACTTCCAGGCTGTGGAAGACGTATGAGCGCTTTGCAGTTCGTTGTATCCAACGAAGCGGGAATGGACTCCCATCTTGCGGTTCTCCAATTGCGATCATCCACACACCAATAAAGATTGGCCTCCAGGACAGGAAGGCATGAATCATACCGAACGACAAACCAACCGTCCTCGTGCTTCTCCTCACAAATTTCAATAAGCGCAGCTTTCACTTTAACGATGCTGTCCGCAAAAGCGAAGACCTCCTCGCATGCCCATGCCTCCTTATAAGAATGCCCGAGACCCGGGTGAAGGCTTAGTCTGCTGTTGTTGTTCGGATGGCACTCCAGATGCTGCTCAAAAGACTTGTTAAATATGGTCAACGGAAAATGGGTATCATTACTACCGTTAAGCCATAACATCGGCAAGCGGCTTTCCGACAGAAATGTGGATGGATCCCATAATAGACGAACACGTTCTGCCTCTGCCTCCGGCATCGATGCAAAGCTAAGCCCATAATAGGAACCCGGTTCATGCAAATACCCACAGCCATAAACGGGCATGGCAAAAGAAAGCCTGGTGTCTAACCCCGCAACCAAACTTGTGATGATGCCTCCCCATGAAATTCCTGTTATACCTATGCTCTGCTTGTCTACACCCAGAAAAGAGCGGAGCAATGAATGAGCCAATATTACAGCGGCTACGGCATGATACATCCATTGATCTTCAACAGGCTGTTCGTAATCTGCAAATACACCCTGTTTCTCAGGACCACTCCATGAATGTGAAGGCCATTCCATCCGTTCGGTGTGCTCCTCATCCCCGAATGGAACATGCCCTTCCAGATCCATGGCTATCGCAGCATACCCTCGTGCCATCCATTCTTTCACCCAACTGCTAAAAGCTGTTCCCGCACCACCGTGAACCAAAATTACCGCGGGAACTTCCTCGTTAGGAGAGACCGGACGCGGGATGCCGTAGTAGCCAAATATGCGAGTAGCACGACCTTTATATGACACACCCTCATAGAAGCAAGCATGTACGCCGGTATGTTGATCTTCGGAAACCGGGTATAATCGAGGTGCTTTAAACAATTGCTCTAGATTCCAAGGCGGCTTTCCAGAAATGGAATGTCACCTCCTCTTTACACTGATAATGATTTTCTTTCTCAATACGTATCATATCATTCATTGCTTCAGCTAAACATGGATATATAAACGGAGTGAACTGGACTTTAGTCAGCCAAATAACCGCATAAAATAGGATAGCGCCCGATCATGCGACCAAGCTGAATACTCAAACAATTTTTCTGTCCCCACCTCGTACACATGTCCATGCCGAACCGCTGTCAAACGATGCCACTGCTCACTGGCCTGAAGCGCCTTCCATTCCCGGGCCGCCTGCTGTGTGGAATCTACCATGATAATCAGCATATCTGCGTCGTATTTTTCCAGAGCTTCTTTAGTCACCGATTCAAAAACATTGATGTCATCGAGACGATGCGTAGCTGCCAATCTAAAATCATCATAAAGGACCGCGCCAGCATTGCGTTTGCCATATATCCGATATTCCGAATCCGTGATACGCCATATGTTGACGGTAGCTCCACCGATGTTACGTCTTACTTTGCGGTAGACCGCTTCCGCCTTGCCATCATATTCTGACAGCCACACCTCCGCCTCTGCCCGATGCTCCATGACTTCTGCAATCATTCGAAGCTGCTCGCGCCAGTCTGCGGATAACCAAGGGATGGCAACTGTCGGCGCAATCTGCTCCAGCTCTTTTCGCGCCCGCTCGCCCAGAATGTCAGTGCAGAAAATAAGCTCCGGCTCCGACGCACGCAATCGATCCACATTTTCTTGCCAGATCTGCCCTTCCCCCAGCTCATAAGAATGCAGACGAGTCATTCGGTTGTATAATTCATGATTTGGATAAAAGGCAGCAGCTTTCGGAAGCAGGCCAAGTGCCAGTAAACTGCCCGAGATTGGATCAGAGACACTTGCGATACTATATCTGCGGCTTTTGACAAACGCATTAGGCGAAAGTCCCATCTTCTGTTTGAATCTGCGGCTAAAATAAAATTCATCTTCATAGCCGACTCGGACCGCGGTCTCTTTTACACCATCACCTGACAAAAGGAGCTCCTTGGCCCGTTTCATTCTGACATCCATCAGATAGGCCGTCGGGGTCTTTCCTGTATATTGCTGAAATGCCCACGAAAAATATCCTGGACTCAGGCCAGCAAGCTTGGACAATTCATCTCGTTTTAACTCATGATCCAGATGTTCATTCATATAATCGGCAACACGGGCAATCGCAGAAGCGGTAGACTCAACGCTTTCCGGCTTGGCCTCCGCTTGAACAAGTGAAGTCATCAAACCGTATAATGCGGCCTGTCTATTGAAGTGTTCCTCGTCACCAGCGACCTCCAGTTGAAGCAATCGATCACAAGAGAGCGCGAGTTGATGCGGATCTTTGCACCAAAACAAACCCTCCATGAAAGCATGGGTAGCGGTCATCTGCTGTTCTCCGCCATATTCGTATACTTCGAAACGGACCATACAGCCTTTTAACGCCTGCTCATCTGCCGCCAGCTTGAACCTCTGTCCAGGAGCCAGCAAATAGACTTCCCCTTCATTCAATCGGGATATGTGTTCGTTCGATACCAAAGTTCCTGAGCCACTTATACAAAGAATAGCGAAGTGTTCCGCTGTCGCTGCATGAACAATTTCTCCATTTGAGGACACTTCAAACGAATCGATACTGCTATATTTAAGCATCTTGCCTGCCTTTTTTTCATTGACCTTCATGGTAACCCTACTTTCTCCCTCAGCATGATGTCCATTGATTGAATTGTTCGAATATCTTAATGATAATGATTTTCAACCAAGATACAAACGGAAAAATGTAACTTCTCTGCAGAATAGTGATATCGGCCCAAAACAAAAAAAGCCGGTATCTGCTGTAACAACAGATACCGGCAAAATCGCTGCAAGACTGCAGCTTTTTTATCGGAAAAAGAAACCCTAAAAATCGGGTGGAAACCCCGTAAAATTACATTACGCTTGAATGCTTTGAACCAATTCAACGACTTGTTCAGCCGTTTGCATATCGAGTGCTTTGGCAGCAAGTTCTTGCATGTCTGCACGGGACAGCTTGGTGATCTGACTGCGAGCTGGCAGAATAGATGTTGCGCTCATGCTGAACTCATCCAGTCCGAGACCGAGTAGCAATGGAATTGCTGTTTCGTCTCCGGCCATCTCACCACACATGCCAACCCATTTACCTTCACGATGCGCTGCATCGATAACCATTTTAACCAAACGCAAAATAGCTGGGTTGTAAGGTTGGTACAGATATGCCACTCGTTCGTTCATACGGTCAGCAGCCATCGTGTATTGAATCAGATCGTTCGTTCCGATACTGAAGAAATCCACTTCTTTGGCAAACTGATCCGCCAGAACTGCAGTCGAAGGAATTTCGACCATAATTCCGAGTTGAATGCTGTCAGAAACAGCAATACCTTCAGCAACCAGCTTCTCTTTCTCTTCGAGCAAGACAGCTTTCGCTTCACGGAATTCACCAAGTGTTGCGATCATAGGGAACATTACACGCAGGTTACCATGTACGCTTGCACGCAGCAATGCACGCAATTGAGTACGGAAAATGTCCAGACGGTCCAGACACAGACGAACTGCGCGGAAACCGAGGAATGGATTCATTTCTTTTGGCAGGTCCAGATATGGAAGCTCTTTGTCTCCACCGATGTCGAGTGTACGAACAACAACAGGTTTGCCTTCCATTTTTTCCAGTACAGCCTTGTAAGCATTATACTGAATGTCTTCGGAAGGAAGCTTGTCTCTGCCCATGTACAGGAACTCGGTACGGTACAGGCCTACAGCCTCGCCGCCATTCTCCAGAACACCAGCAACATCATTCGGTGTACCAATGTTGGCTGCCAGTTCCACATGAACGTTGTCCACCGTTACCGTTGGCTCATCACGCAGTTTTCTCCACTCCGCACGTTGTGCATCGTATTGCTCCTGTTTGGAACGATACTCAGCAATAACATCATCCGTTGGATTAACCAGTACGTGACCGTCCAAACCGTCAACGATAATCATGTCACCTTGTTTCGCTTGAGCCAGAATGTCCTTGGTTCCAACAACAGCCGGGATTTCAAGCGAACGAGCCATGATCGCGGAGTGAGAAGTACGTCCACCAATATTGGTTGCAAAACCTTTAACATATTGACGGTTCAGTTGAGCCGTGTCGGAAGGCGTAAGATCCTCCGCAAGCACGATCACTTCTTCACTGATCTCAGCCGGACTCATGAATTCGATACCAAGCAAGTGATTTAGCACACGTTTGGTTACATCACGCATATCCGCAGCACGTTCCTGCAGGTAAGCACTCTTCATGTTTTCGAACATTTCGATAAATTGCGTTGCTGTTTCGTTCAATGCGAATTCCGCATTAATCTTATCATCTGCAATTTTCGCTTTAACCGGATCAATCAGTTCCGGGTCATTCAGAATGAGCAAATGCGAAGCAAAAATCTCAGCTTTTTTCTCGCCAAGCTCTTGTAAAGTACGCTCTTTGATCGCCTCAAGCTCAGCCTGGGACTTGCCCAGAGCTGAGTCGAGTTTCGCGATCTCTGCGTCAACGTCGTTGATTTCGCGTTTTTCTACAGAGTAGTTGGGATGCTCCAAGATAAACGCCTTGGCGATAGCAATACCCGCCGAAGCCGCGATCCCAGAGACATTAAGCATTAATTTCGCCCAGCCCTTCGTTAACCATAACGTCTGTCAGAGCTTGAAGAGCTTCAGCTTCTCCTTCGCCTTCAACGATGATGTTGATGGTGTCGCCTTGTTCCAGACCAAGGGAAAGTACGCCCAGGATGGATTTCAAAGTTACTTTTTTACCGTTAGCTTCTGCAAAGGATTCTGCACCTTTGAATTTGTTTGCTGTATTAACCAGGGCTGTCGCCGGACGTGCGTGGATACCATCTTCGTCTGTAATTCTGAATGTTTGTTGCATTACAATCATCTCACTTTCAATAATTTAGTTTAGGCATTGCATATATTTACACTTGCTTGCCATCGTCGTAACACTTCTTATTTTATCTCAATAATCGGCTGATCGCCAATTTTCAGTAACCCACTTTTCGTTAGCGTTACTGTCGAGCCTTCTGGCAGGTTGGTGAAAATGATCGGAGAGATGATCGACGGAGCATTAGCTTTCACATACTCCAGATCCACTTCCATAATCGGCTGTCCTGCCGATACCAGGTCGCCTTCCTGCACAAGCACGTTAAAGCCCTGACCTTTCAGCTTCACCGTGTTGACACCTATATGAACAAGTACTTCCTTGCCTCCGTCAGACATAATGCCCACGGCATGTTTGCTTGGAAATACGTTAAACACCTTACCATATACAGGAGAAGTAATCTTGCCATCATGAGGCAGAACAGCAAAGCCATCGCCTGTCATTTTCTCAGCAAAGACCGGATCAGGAACGTTTGTGATATCCATCAATTCGCCGTTAACTGGCATAACGATGTCTTCTGCAATAATCCGTTCGCCTTCTTCACCTTGCGCCTTTTCCTGTTCAGGAGCTGGCTTAGCCACAGCTGCTGGAGCCGGTGCCGGTGTCCGCCCTGCAATGATATCCTGCATTTGAGATTTAATCGTATCTGAACGTGTACCGAAGATGGCCTGTACATTATTACCCACTTCAAGTACACCAGATGCACCCAATTGTTTCAAACGATCTTTATTTACACTGGATTTCTCATTTACTTCAATCCGCAAACGAGTAATGCAGGCATCCAGATGTTTGATATTCTCTTGCCCGCCGAATGCAGCAAGAATGTTGTGAGGCAGATCATCCGTTGAACCTGAGCCTCCACCACCCGAAGCTGTTTCAGGTGTTGCCTCTTCACGACCTGGTGTTTTCAGGTTGAATTTCCGAATGATCAATCGGAATCCGAAATAGTAGATCACTGCAAGAATCAAACCTACGATGATAACATCCCACCAAGGCGTGCGGTTCGGGATAATCCCGAAGATCAGGAAGTCAATGAATCCACCGGAGAATGTCATCCCGATTTTGACTCCAAGAATTTGCATCGTCATGAAAGACAAACCTGCAAAGATACAGTGTACTGCAAACAGGATTGGCGCTACAAACAGGAAAGAGAACTCAAGCGGTTCTGTAATCCCTGTGAGGAACGAAGTCAGCGCAGCTGATCCCATGATCCCTGCAACATACTTTTTGTGCTCCGGTCTTGCTTCATGGTACATCGCAAGAGCCGCAGCTGGCAAACCGAACATCATGAACGGGAATTTACCAACTTGGAACGTCCCCGCTGTGAGATTCACACCATCACGCAGTTGATTGAAGAAGATTTGCTGGTCTCCACGAATGACATCTCCAGCTTTGTTCACATATTCACCGAACTCAAACCAGAATGGTGAATAGAAAATGTGATGTAGACCGAACGGAATAAGTGACCGTTCTACTACTCCGAAAATGAATGCCGACAATGTCGGACTTGTATCTACCATGAAGTGAGATACAGCATTCAGCCCATTTTGAATCGGAGGCCAGATGATTACCAGAAGCAACCCGATTAAGAGGGAAACGACTGAAGTGATAATTGGGACAAAACGTTTACCTGCAAAGAAACCAAGGTAAGACGGCAGTTCGATTTTGAAAAATCGATTGTAACATAGCGCGGCGGTAATACCTATGATAATACCTCCGAACACGCCAGTACTCAATGTAGGGATACCCAAGATGCTGGCATAACCGGGTACTTCACCGATCATGGCTGGTGTAACACCAACTGCCGTACCCAGAGTCACGTTCATGACCAAGTAACCAATGATGGCCGCAAGACCTGCGACCCCTTCGCCTCCGGCCAGCCCGACGGCTACACCGACAGCGAACAGCAATGCCAGATTATCAAATACGATTTGACCCGCATTCATCATAATCGTCGCGATCGAGCTTACCCATGGGGTATCTAGCGCTGTAGCATATTGCAGAAAATCCGGATTTACAAACATGTTACCGATCCCGAGCAACAAACCTGCTGCTGGAAGAATCGCTACGGGCAACATGAGAGCTTTACCTACTCTTTGCAATACACCAAAAAGCTTTTTAAACATTGCGTCGTATCCACCCTTTCTTTTAAATTTTTATGTTGTGAAGCAAGCAAGGGAAAACAAAAAAGGCACGAGTTAACAAAGCAAATTGGTCCAACCTTCGGGTATAGCATACCCGGTATAAGGTAAGAACAATCACGCTCTAGATAACTCATGCCTGATCGAATCAGTAACACGTCGTTTGTGTTTATTCAGTTGCTTGATTACGGAGACCATTGTAGCACCACTTCAAAAACGATGCAAGCCTTTACACGAAATTTGTCGAACCAGAATTCCAATGATGGAATTTTTTCACTTACTCTCTTCTTCTTTCCTTTGATTCAAGCGCTGCAAATGAATGGTCAAATAACCTACTTCCGCAGGATACACTGGGAGATTCAACCTTTTTTCCATCACCTTCGTTAGCTTCCATGCAAGCGAGTACATTTCAGGATATTCTAACTTCAACAGGGAATCCAATTTGTGGATTTCTTCCACTTTGTCTCCCCGACGGACACGCTCTAAGGCAAACCGAAGATGAGTCAGTAACCGGGAATAATCCAGTGACTCGGTCTCAAACGAATAATCCAGTTGGGTGGACACCAGGCTCACCAAATCAGTTATCAATTGCGAGTGCTCGCGAACTTGGGAAATATTTTGGTTGGTCATGGCACTGTAGATGTGAAGCGCAATAAAACCGATTTCATCCATTCCTAGATCTACGCCCAGTTTTTCTTTAATCAAACGAACCGCATATTCACCCATACGATATTCGTCAGGATAAATTTCACGGGTCTCATATAGAAACGGATTCTGGATAACAATCCCTTGTTCTTTGCGTTTTAATGCAAAAGAAATATGGTCGGTCAGTGCGATATGAATATGTTCGTTTAAAGGAACGTCCGTACGTTCTGCAATATACGTAATGACTTCGTTAATAATTTCGATCAATGCTTCATCCACTTGTGGAAGAAGCTGTTTATACTGCTCCTGCTCCTGCTGGTTTCTCAAAATGAACATCTTCTCCACAGCCATCAGTGGAATAATATCATTCGTTTTCCGATTGAAGCCGATGCCTTTACCAATCACGACAACTTCTCCATGTTCAGGATGCTGTGCAATAATTACATTATTATTTAGCGCTTTGGCTACTTGCAGGCTACTCAATATTTGCACCTCTTTTTCACACCATCTTAGGTGTGATTCAGTCACACCCTAGTAAGAAAGAAAAGACATCCGGAAGCGGGCAAACCGCGCCGGACGTCTCGCTTAAAAAGTAACAAAAATTCGCCTTAAGGTCAATAGAGCATGACTGCTTTATAATTCGTTGTCTTATTCGTCAACTCCAGCTTTTTCCACAATCTTATCGATTATAGAGGGAGTCGTTACAGGTTCACTCTGTTGGATAGCAACCGGTGCTGTTGTTTTAGGTTTGGTGAGGCCTTTAATTAACTGCTCCACATCAATGCCGGAGACGCTTTTGAGCATCTCAGGGGCCGTCGCCATGAGCTCAGTTACATAATTGCTTACACGAGTGGCGCCTTCACCTTTACCTGTGTCCACAACAGTCAGTTTATCAATCGCAGAGATAGGTTCCGCAATTTTACCAGCAAGTTCAGGCAGCATTTTGACGATGATATCGAGCACGGCAGCTTCGCCGAACTTTTGGAACGCCTCGGCCAGTTTTTCCTTCGCTTCCGCTTCTGCAAGTCCTCTCAGACGAATAACTTCTGAATCCGCTGTACCTTTAGCGAGTTCTGCATCCGCCATAGCCTGCCCTTCAAGACGCTTCTGCTCCGCAGTAGCTTTCGCATGCGTTTCAATGGAGTACTGTACTGCATCGGCTTCACGCATTCTTTTGGCTTTATCCGCTTCGGCAGCCTGCTCCACCGCATAACGATCCGCTTCTGCCTTTTTCTTCACTTCAGCATCATACTGCTTCTCACGTACGATAATTTCTTTCTCTTGCAGATCAATCTCACGTTCTTTACGAACGAGTTCAACTTTCATTTCTTCCTCCACCACGGTTTGTCTCGCACGCGCTTCGTGGATATGGTAAGCCTGATCCGCTTCTGCTTTAGCAGTATCCTGATCCCGCTTAAACGTCGCTACTTTCAGTTCCTTCTCTTTTGCAGCTTCAGCGATATTCGTATCACGCAGCAACTCGGCTTTTTGCCCTTGCTCTTCTGCATTGGCCTTCTGAATACGTGCATCCCGCATCGCTTCCGCTTCCGCAATTTCAGCATCACGCTTGACGGCTGCTATTCTCGGTTTACCGAGGGCATCCAGATAACCTTGTTTGTCACGAACATCTTTGATGGTAAAAGAGACAATTTGCAGTCCCATTTTTTTCAGATCCCTGGCAGCTACACCTTGAACCTCTTGCGCGAAGCGATCGCGGTTACGGTATACTTCTTCCACCGTCATCGTTCCGAGGATGGCCCGCAAATGCCCTTCCAGAACTTCCTGTGCTTCGCCTCTTAACGATTCTACCGGCTTACCGATGAATTGCTCGGCTGCAGTAGCCACGTCTTCTATTGAGCTACCGACCTTGATAATGGCGACACCATCGGCAATGACCGGTACGCCTTGTTCCGTGTATACTTCTGGTGTGGAAACGTCCAGCTTATGGGACAACAGCGAGATAAACTCTGACTGCTGGAATACTGGCAAGATAAATGCGCCGCCTCCACGAACAATTTTAATTTTGCGTCCGGAGTCATCGTCGGAAATATTTTTACTTCCAAGGAATGAACCCGTAACGATCATGGCTTCATCCGGCCCAACCGTTTTGTACCTCGCCCAGAACGCCAAACCAAGAATCAGAATAACACCGACAACTATTGCAGGAATCAACAATACATCCATATCCAAATTCAAATCACTCATTCCACATCTCTCCCCTTATTCATACATGACTGCTTACACTGCTAACGGTTAAACTACCTTAAACATCTTTAAGTACATCTTCATCCCATTCCGACACACGCAGCACTCCTTCGGTTACATCCACAACTACAACACGCGCTCCCGCCGCAATGGGACGATGTTCAAAGCTGGATGCCGTGTGCACCGTATTACCGGCAGCAATCTTGATCATGACTTCACCAAAACCTTTTTCCGGTACCGGAATGGTAATTTCTCCAATTTTCCCGGATAGCTCTTTCATGGAAAACGCAATGGAAACGTCACTGTTACGCATCGGCTTGATATATGCAAAGAATACCAGCATGGCTGCAGCAATACCTATAAGCAGGGATAGTATCAGTGCCGAAATCGCACTTATCGAGCTATAACGTGTCAGCATAATACCGGCTCCGCCAAAGGTTGTTATGGAACCAGCCAGCACAACAGGTTTGAAAAAATCAAGGCCTGGCAATTCAAAGGCCCCGTCCAGCAAGCCATCAATCAAGTCACCTAGCACAAGGCTGACGACTGCAAATATGGCTCCTCCGATTAGACACCCCCAATAGATTGACTCCATTCCCCGTTCCTCCTCTCTTCTGCCGCAATTCCATCCAACTGGGCATTCCTCATGTAAATAAATACGTAGCAACCCACTGTTATGTTTCAAAATCTTTCCTCATTTGTATTATAGACCCGATAATGGTTATTCTGGTTGCAAAATGGTCCAGTTCCTGGAACATTCTCCAATTCGCTCTTATTCACAACAAAAAACCGCAAATCTCCGTTAAAGGAGACGTGCGGTTCCAGAACACATCGCTGTGTTTTTATGTTTTATTCTTATAGAGAAGCCTTGTAGATAGATACAACATCTTCACGTTGCAATTTTTTGAAGTTACCAAATGGGCCGAAGAGCATGGCTTTGTCAGCCATCACTTCAATTTGGCTATCATCGATATCATAATCAGCCAAACGGTTAGGCGCACCAATGGATGTCCAGAATTTGCTCAACGCTTCGATGCCTTCTTCAGCAATCTGTTTGTCCGATTTACCTTCAGGATTAACTTCGAACACATTGATGGCCAGACGTTTGAAACGATCCACATTTACGTCCACATTATGCTTCATCCAATGCGGGAACAGAATCGCGAGCCCTCCGCCATGCGGAATGTCATACACTGCGGATACCGCGTGTTCGATATTGTGAGTAGCCCAGTCACCAGCGAGACCCATGTTCAGTACACCATTCAATGCCATCGTTCCGCAGTACAGAATCGTTTCACGCAGTTCATAGTTCTCCAGGTCTTCAACCAAACGAGGGGCTGCATCCATAACTGTGCGCAGAATCGTCTCACAGAATCCGAGTTGAACCGGTGTGTTGGCATCCAGATGGAAGTAATGCTCGAGTACGTGGGACATCATATCAACCATGCCATAAACCGTTTGGTCCAGAGGAACGGTATATGTATTTACCGGATCAAGAATTGAGAACGCAGGGAACGAATACGCGCTGCCCCAGCCCAACTTCTCCTGTGTATCCTGATTCGTGATAACTGATCCGGAGTTCATTTCCGAGCCAGTTGCAGCCATTGTCAGCACGGTTCCCAGTGGAAGAGCATCCTGTGCAACGGCTTTACGCTGGGCAAAATCCCACATGTCACCATCATATTTGGCACCTACGGCAATCGCTTTGGCACAGTCCAATACACTGCCGCCGCCTACAGCGAGGACCAGGTCAATGTTGTTCGTTTTGCAGAGGTCTACGCCTTTGTGAACCGTCGAAAGACGTGGGTTCGGTTCTACACCAGCCAACTCCGTAACCTCAGCTCCAACTTCCTTTAGCAATCCGATCACCTGATCGTACAAACCGCTGCGTTTGATACTGCCGCCACCATATACAAGCAGAACCCGTTTGCCGTATTTCGGTACTTCAGTTTTCAGTGCTTCCAGCTGACCTTTACCGAAAATCAATCGGGTTGGATTATAAAATTGAAATGATCTCATATCTATGTCGCCTCCAATGGAGATTCATATTTTAGTGCAACTCCCATTATAGTCCCCCGATTATACAAAAACAAATCGATAGCCACTCACTTTATAGCAACCCGTTGATTTGCAAGTATGCACGGGTCATTTCGCTGGTTGGAACCAACCAACGTCGTCCATGTAAGTCCGTCTTAAGCAGCATCCTGTGGCTCTGGAATGGACGCCAAGCTTATATATGTTGGATAAGTATACCCAAATAGTTCCTGCGAACAGATGTAACTGTTCCGCGGTTTCACGATTCAGTTACAACTGCACATGTCAAACAAACCAAAAACACCAGCCCTTGTATGGGTTGGTGTTCCTCGTTAATTATGTTTATTCGGTATATCCCATGATGCTTACAAAACGACGGAAGGCTTGACGTCCCGCCTCATCATATTTGTACACACCTGCATGCTCCAGAATCTCGGCGAATTTCAAGCCGACTTCCTGTTGCACAAGCGCAACAGCTTGCTCCTTGTTCAGCAGGTTGGGACCGAAACGTTCGATCAGTTCTTCTGCCCAGCCCAGATGTTTGTTCAACACATGTTCGGAAGCTTTGGCCGCCTCAGCAAGTTTGGTATCCCCAGCGAGAATATCCGCGATGCTGTCCAGCTCTTCTTTCAAACGACCTGGCAGGATTGCAAGCCCCATCACTTCGATGAGTCCAATGTTCTCTTTTTTCAAATGATGCATTTCACGATGCGGATGGAAAATCCCTTCGGGATGTTCATCATTCGTGCGATTGTTCCGCAGAACGAGGTCCATCTCATATCCTCCGTCCGCACTGCGACGAACGATTGGAGTCACTGTATTGTGTGGAATCTGTTCTCCGTCAACCTCACTGAAGGCCTCAATCTCCACCGTAGAATCGCTGTACACCTTCCATGCTTCATAAACGGCATTCCCCGCTTCGAGCAACTCTGCAGGATCGTGTGAAGCCAGCCGCAGAACGGACATTGGCCATTTCACAAGACTAAGCGTAAGCCCCGGCGAACCAGCATGGCGGAATACCGCCTCTGGCTTCGCATTTTGAATGGCAAAGGTATGGCGTCCACCCTGGAAATGGTCATGAGTCAGGATGGAGCCGCCAACGATAGGCAGATCGGCATTGGAACCGATAAAGTAATGCGGATATTCCCCCACGAAAGCCAGCAGCCTACGCAGCGTATCCTTGGTTAATTTCATCGGCACATGATCGTGATGGAAAATAATGCAGTGCTCGTTGTAGTACACGTATGGCGAGTATTGGAAGAACCAAGGTTCGCCGTTCAATTCCAAAGGAATGATACGTAGGTTTTGACGGGCCGGGTGGTTGACCCGTCCCGCATAGCCCACATTTTCACGACAAAGTTGGCATTTCGGATATACCGGAGGCGGAAGCAGCTTTGCCATCGCGATTTCCTTTGGACTTTTCTCCGGCTTGGACAGGTTGATTGTAATCTCCATATCTCCATAAGCTGTATCCTGTGTCCAATACACATTCTTGGAGATACGGTCCATCCGAATGTAGTTGGAATGAATTGAAAGCTCATAAAATTGCGAGGTAGCCGCCTCAATGCCTTCGGTCTGCTCCGTATGACGGAATGCGCGCACCACCTCAGATGGACGTGCCATCAATTGACCCATAATTTTCGCATCGAGCAAATCACGGTACGTGTCTGTATTTTCAGGTATAAGTCCAATTTCGAATCCATAATCAATCAGCGTATCCAGCAATGGTTGGGGGCCATCCAACACCGTCTCGTTCAATACTCCTGCATACGGCTCGGAGAACCCAAACTGTTCTAGCAGTAGATTACGGCTGTAATCCCGATCCGCTTCTTCAATCAATTTGTTCTGCAAGGAAAATGCTACCAGACGTTCAATGGCATGCAGTGCTTCCTGCTGCTCCGGTGTCCGCTCTGTGGCACCTGCTGCAATATGAGTCTGTGACATATCGATGTTCGCCTCCTAGTTTTTTCCGTAGCCGTCAGGGTGGGACTGATGCCAGCTCCATGCGCTTTGAATGACATCCTCCAGATTGGTCCATTTTGGATTCCAACCCAGTACGGATCTTGCTTTGGCAGACGAAGCCACCAGTACAGCTGGATCACCCGCACGACGTGGTTCCTGTACAACCGGAATATCCAGTCCGGTTACTTTCTTAGCCGTCTCAATAACCTGTTTAACAGAGAAGCCTTGACCGTTGCCCAGGTTGAACACGTTGCTGTTCTCCCCTTTACGGAGATAATCTACGGCCCGCAGATGCGCATCCGCCAGATCACTTACGTGGATGTAATCACGTACACAGGTTCCGTCTTCAGTCGCGTAGTCGTCACCGAACACGGCGATGTGTGGACGTTGTTTCAATGCCGTTTGCAGTACGAGTGGGATAAGATGACTCTCCGGCTGGTGATCTTCACCGATTTTGCCGCTATCATGGGCTCCAGCAGCATTGAAGTAACGAAGGGAGACGTATTTGATTTCCTGTACTTTATCGAACCAGGACATCATGCGCTCCATCATCAGCTTGGTTTCACCATATACATTCGTAGGCTCTGTGCGGTCGCTCTCTTCAATCGGCACTTTCTCCGGCTCGCCATAAGTAGCAGCCGTGGAGGAGAAGACGATGCGACGTACATTCGCTGCATTCATCGCTTCCAGCAGGCACAATGTGCCAAACACGTTGTTGTCATAGTATTTCACAGGATCTTTCATACTCTCGCCAACCAGTGAGTTAGCTGCAAAGTGGATGACTGCATCAATAGAGTTCTCAGCGAACAGCTTCGCCAGAAGTTCCTTGTCACGCAGATCACCTTCATACAATTTTCCGCCCAGCAGAGCTTCACGATGCCCTGTCTGCAAGTTATCCAGTACAACTACCTCTTCGCCACGCTCCAACAAAGCCGCTACCGTATGAGAACCAATATATCCTGCTCCACCTGTCACCAAAATCGCCATCTTACTTCGCCTCCTTCAATTCTTTAACGCCGTCGCCTACTCCGCATACATAGAACTCGCCTTTGAGACTGGTGCGTGCTTCATATGCCGCTCCAACTTCGCTTACAAAACGCTCTACATCGTCCTCATGCACAAGGGATACCGTACATCCACCGAATCCTGCTCCTGTCATGCGTGCACCTAGAGTGCCTGGAATCCGTTGAGCTTCTTCAACCATCACGTCCAGCTCTTCGCAGCTCACTTCATATAGATAACGAAGGGATTCATGAGAAGCATTCATCAGCTTGCCGAAGGTTTCCAGATCGTTATCACGCAGTGCATCCACTGATGCAAGTACACGTGCATTCTCTTCCACGACGTGCTGGGCACGCTGTCTTACCTTCTCATCCTTGATGTGATCCTGTAGTGTAACGAATTGTTCAGGTGTAAGTTGCGCCAGATAGTTCAGTGCAGGCAGTTGTTCTTTTAAAATGGCAAGTGCTTGCTCACATTGGGAGCGACGTTCGTTATAAGCCGAGTCCACCAACCCCCGACGTTTGTTCGTGTTACCAATGACCAGCTTGTAGGCACCCGTACGGAATGGTACTTTTTCATATTCAAGGGTGTCACACATCAGCAGGATCGCATGATCCTCTGCTCCATTAGCTACAGCGAACTGGTCCATGATGCCACAGTTGACGCCAACGAATTCGTTCTCTGCCTTTTGGGACAGCAGCGCCAATTGAACCGTATCAATATCATTCAAACCTTCAAGCGACTGGATAGCAAACCCGGTAAGAACCTCCAGCGATGCGGAAGAGGAAAGTCCTGCGCCGTTCGGAATTTCTCCATGATAGAGGAAGTCATAACCTTTGGTTACTTTTACGCCTTTGCCTTGCAGTTCAACCATGACGCCTACCGGGTAATCCGTCCATTCCCCTGTTTTCTCTTTGCCAATGGAGGACGTATCCAGCGTTCCTTCATAGGGCATATTCGTGGAAGCCAACTGCAACTTGTTGTCCTCACGCTCACGGATAATCAAAGTGGTACCGAATTCAAGCGCAGCCGGAAGCACGTACCCCCCGTTATAGTCAATGTGCTCACCGATCAGATTCACCCGCCCAGGGGCATGGAACACACGGATGTCCGCTCCACTCTCTCCGTACTTGTCAATAAACTTTTGTTTCAATTCATTTATGTTCATTGCTGCTGCACCCCATCTCAATGTTGTTGGTTTTCTTAATGTTATTATACAAGAAGGCGGTTCCTCTTGAAATGCAACCATGTGTGTTCCATATGGATAAATGTGACCTTTCGACGTATAATGAATGGAACATCCAGGAAGGAAAGGAATGTCATCATGACTGAACAACGTAAGGAAGGTCTAACGGGGGATCCGATAAAACAAATTCCGGAAACCTCTGGCAAAAGTGGAGCACTCAGCTACTCGGTTGCCTCCAATCCTGTTTATTATGAAAAAGGGGCATTGCATGTCCTCTTTGCAGGGGCAAGCCAGACCCTTCCCGGTCACGCCCTTGGCCCGAAGCTATACGATTATTATCTATTGCATTATGTAGAAAAAGGAGCCGGTACGTTCCGTACTGAACTACATACCTACGAACTATCCGCAGGAGATTGTTTCCTTATTCAACCAGGGCAGCTTGTAAGCTACCAATCCCATGCCCGGAATCCCTGGCAATACCGCTGGATGGCCTTTACCGGCAGCCAGACTGCCAAGCATATAGAGGAAGCAGGTTTCCGTCCGGAAAAATCCGTCTTTCATGCCGGTCCTTCCTGCGGTATTTCCGATTGGTTATCCGTGATGCAGATGGCTTTTTCCGAACGGAAAGAAAGCTCTCATTTTACATCGCTGGGTACGCTATATATGATTCTAGCCGAGGCACAGAATCACCTTTCTCAGGGTCAAACCTTAATACCAGGTGAATCTTCCATACGACGAACTGTAAAACAGATGATTCAATACATGTCTACTCAATATGCCTACCCTGTCTCGATTGAGCAAATGTCGGCCAGTCTTGGCTATAACCGTGCTTACCTGTCCCGCATTTTCAAACAGGAAACCGGACTATCACCAGTTACCTACCTGCTTAAACTGCGGATCGACAAATCGCGCCAGCTGCTGCGGGAACGTCCGGAACTGTCCATCGAACAGGTGTCGGCCTCCGTGGGCTTGCCAGATGCGCTGTATTTCTCCAAACAGTTCAAACGATTCCACGGGGAAGCCCCTAGTTTGTACCGGGAGAACATTCTTAACAGGCCCTTGCATCAGACGGCACGCCAAGTACCACCGAACCAGCGATAATTCTGTAATCAAAAGTAGGATCTCCTATCTCGTAGCTCTGCATAATAAGGAACAAAAAAGGTGCATCCCGCCATTATGGCTAAGATGCACCTTTTGAACTTTATTTATGATCTGGTTCCGGACGGAGAATCGATTCAATACGCTCCAATTCCTCTGAGGAGAATTCCAACTGGCTGAGAGCAGCCACATTCTCTTCAATCTGCGAAGGACGACTTGCACCAATCAGTGCTGAAGTTACCTTGCCATCACGCAATACCCAGGCCAGAGCAAATTGGGCCAGACTCTGACCACGTGAGGCTGCAATCTGGTTCAGAGCACGTACTTTGCGCAATGTCTCTGGCGAGATGTTGTTTTCATTCAGAAATACAGACGGGCCCTTCGCACGTGAATCTTCAGGAATACCGTTCAGATATTTGTTGGTGAGCACGCCTTGTGCCAATGGACAAAAAGCGATACTGCCTGTTCCATACTCATCAAGTACATCCTGCAGCCCATCCTCAATCCAGCGATCCAGCATGGAATATTTGGGTTGATGAATCAACAGAGGTGTACCCAGACCTTTGAGAATCTCGGCCGCCTGCTTCGTCTGTTCAGCAGGATAATTAGAGATACCGACGTACAATGCTTTGCCGGAACGAACAATATGGTCCAGCGCCATCATCGTTTCTTCCAGAGGTGTTTCGGGATCATAACGATGAGAATAAAAGATGTCTACGTAATCGAGACCCATGCGCTTCAAGCTCTGATTGAGACTGGAAACCAGGTTTTTACGAGAACCCCACTCACCGTAAGGTCCAGGCCACATATAGTACCCGGCTTTGGTGGAGATGACGAGTTCATCTCGATATGGCTTCAGATCCTGTGCCAAAACCTGACCGAATAACTGCTCTGCCGAACCTGCCGGCGGACCATAATTGTTGGCAAGGTCAAAATGCGTAATGCCCAGATCAAACGAACGGGTAATCATATTTCGGCCGTTCTCCGCATTATTAATGCCACCAAAATTATGCCATAACCCAAGTGAAATCGCTGGCAGTTTCAAACCTGAACGTCCAACGCGGTTGTATTTCATTGTTTCGTAGCGTGCATCGCTGGCTACGTAGACCATCATGAATCCCTTCTTTCCCCAGGTTCCGCCTCTAGTACCCGGTCCGTATGCCGGAGAATGCGGTTATTCGGACAATGTTGACTAACGTTTAACCAAGAAGCTGGTCCACCTTATTCATTACCTCACCAATAGGGTCTGTAATCAGCAAATCAGCCTGCCTGTCGTAAGCCGTAGGTGTAGCGTTAAGCAAGACCGTATGTTTCCCTTGAAAGTACGTAATTAATTGTGCGGCAGGATACACCGTTAGTGAAGTTCCACCTACCAGCAGCAAATCCGCCGCAGACAGTGCGTCAACCGAACGATATAATATCGTCTGGTCCAGTTCTTCTTCATACAGCACGACATCCGGCTTGATCACGCCACCACATGAAGTGCAACGAGGAACCGTATCTTTTGCCGTAATAATGTCATCCAACCCGTAAAATCTCTTGCAATCCATACAGGCATTTCGATGGATCGAACCATGAAGCTCCAGAACATTGCTGCTGCCAGCCTTCTGGTGCAACCCGTCGATATTTTGCGTGATAACCGCCTGAAGTTTTCCTTCCTGCTCCAATCTGGCGAGCAGTCGATGGCAGCCGTTGGGCATCGCATCGGGATGAAGCATTTTGCCTCGATAAAAATCATAAAAAATATCAGCATGCTGATCAAAAAAATGTCGGCTCAGCAGCTCTTCCGGTGGGTAGGGTGAATGCTGCTCTGTCTGGTATAAGCCAGCGGCAGAGCGGAAGTCGGGAATCCCGCTTTCCGTTGAAGTTCCGGCCCCTCCGAAAAAAACAATATTTGAACTTTCCTTAATCCAGGCAGCCAGTTGTTCTGTTGCGTTCATCCTCTCTCCTCCTTTATGAGATCACCCCTGTGAGGAACGTTCAGAGATGATTTTTAACTCATCATAATTTTGAATAATGGCATCGGCGTCATATAAATAGTGGCTTCTATCGATTTCTGGACAGAAACCAATCCTATAGGACACCCCTGCGTTACGTCCCATCTGCATATCTCCATTGCTGTCACCGATCACAACAGCCTCTTCAGGAAGAATATGTAATTCCCGGCAAGCCAGAACCGCAGCCTCTCCATCCGGTTTGCCCCGAGTCACCCGGTCACTTCCAACAACCGATGTAAAATACGACCGGATGCCCATCCACTCCATATGCTCCTCGGCAGCAGCTGTGCTGTCCGAAGTGACGACTGCCATGGGAATCGATGCTTCCTTGCAGCTCTGTAAAAATACATTTAGTCCAGGCAGCGATTCAGCCATTTTTCTCTGCCGTACCTCACCCATGGCGACACTGGAAAAACGGCGGATCGTAGTGATTGCTTCGTTCCATGGCATGCCTGCGGCATACAACTGCCCAGCAAGCAAACCGTTGCTCTCGTCCACTGTGGCAATAGCCAATGGCCCTTGAAGATCATATCCGATCAGAAGACCTTCACGATTGCGGACCGTACCCAGAACTTGCTCACGCTCCACCGTGAACGAGGCCCCAAGCTCTGACAGCTGTGATTCCAGCTGATTCAGCAAAGACTCCGCCCACGGTCCCCATAGTTGTAAGAAATCCAGCAGCGTTCCATCTTTATCAAATAGAATGCCTCGGCAGGTAACTTGCTTACCATGAATTTGAAGCATGGACATACGTATCACCCCCAGTTCCCGTCTGCTATGGATTCGTTCCATTCACCGTTGAAATTGCAGCTTACTTGATTGTATCCAGCCAGCCCACAGTCGTTTTAACCGTTTGAGACAGTTGTTCATCTTCACTGACCCCAGCTTCGCCGTCACCACTCTGGTGGCCATAGTCACCAAACTGCGAATGGTTACCACCTTCAATGGTGTAATACACCGTATCTTCTGGCAAATATGCCCGACCATTCTGATACTTTGTTGCATTCACAACTTCATCATTCGTACCCAAAATGGATAACGCGGGTATCCCCAGTGACTTCACACTGCCTTTTTCATCCGGATAAGATGCGAGGAAAAAGATGCCCTGAAGTGCATCTGGATGGGAAGCCGCATAACGTGCTGCCATTGATCCACCAAGAGAATGCCCTCCCATAACAAATGGTTCATCTGGATAGGCTTTAATAATATCATCTGCGAGATTCTGCTTGATTACCGCGAGATTAAAAGGCATTTTCGCAATAATGGTATGATGTCCAGCTGCCGCAAGTTCATGGGCAAGAGGTGCATAACTTTCCGGTTTAACCAATCCACCAGGATAAAAAATAACACTCACCCCAACAGATTTGTCCGGTACAAAATCAATCCAGTTGTCTTTTTCAGTTACAGTCACCTGATTTGCAGTTTCCATGGCTGTCTGAGCCATCTCCTGTGGTCCATAAGGCGTAAAAAGCTTCCAGGCCACAAACCCACATCCAATGACAATGAGCGCCAGAAGAACGAGCAGGAATTTCCCGATGCCCCTCTTCTTGCGCCCTGTATTATATCGGTTTCTCAACGTTCATCACCTTTCTGCACTTCCGCAGGTGCCGCGGCTTGCAGAACGGGAGCCTTCATTCCTGAGGCTCCCCTTCTCCATCATTCATCGCTATTCAGCCTTGGCCTTGCGGTAAGCATCCATATATTGTTCCGCTTTGCGGCGAACATGACTCAAGTCCCCCGTCTTCACTGCTTCCGCTGTAAGGTCCGAGCCAATACCTACAGCAACAGCGCCTCCTTTAATCCAGTCACCTAGATTGGACAAGGACACCCCACCGGTCGGCATAAAATTCGCTTGTGGCATAGGTCCCTTCATCGTTTTGATAATGGACGGATCGTAGAGATTACCCGGGAACAACTTCACAATATCCACGCCAAGTTCCAATGCACGTTGAACATCCGCAATGGTCATCACCCCTGGAAGAATCGGAATCCGGTACAGGTTGCAGATTTTCACAGTGTCCGGGTTCAGGGAAGGACCCACAACAAACTCGGCACCTGACATAATTGCGGCACGCGCTGTCTGGGGTTCAAGCACTGTTCCAGCTCCGATAATGGCAAATTTCTCTGGATCTTGTGTGTTCCAATGGTATACACGGCTTAATTTCTCGATGGCCTTGAGGGCACTAGGCACCGTCATCGTAATCTCGATAATCTTGATGCCACCCGCGATGGCTTGTTCGGCCATTGCGATAACCTGATCAGCAGAATCTGCACGCAGAACCGCAACAACCCCACTGTCTGTTATTTTTTGTAGCAGCTGAAGCTTCTTCATTTCATTCTCTCCCTTGTCAATGTGGTTGTCTATTACAAGCCTTACATTAATGAACGAAGATGAGACATATATGATATCAGCAGCGACTAGCGCTCAACATGAGCTACATTGTTCAGCTTGGCCTCGACCTGCTCCAACGTCGGGAGCGCCTCCCAATCGCCAACAGCCTGTATAACCATGGAACCGGTCAAATTCCCGAGACGGGTCGCCTCCTGCGGAGAATATCCTTTAATAAGGCCGGACAAAAAGCCCGCACAGAATCCATCTCCTGCCCCAACCGTATCCAGGACATGATCTGCCTTGAAGTACGGAACTTCCGTTAGGGTACCATTCACCAATACGTAGGTCAAATCAGGGCCGCCCTTCACGATACAGACTGCATTCATGGCGGACAAACGCTCAAGTACTTTTTGATCATCTTCTTCGTTATACAGAAGTTTCATCTCGTCCAGACCCGGCAAGAAATAATCCGCTTGCTCAGCCAGACGAAGCAGTACGGGACGCGCTTCTTCAGCTGACCATAGTTTAAGACGCAGATTCGGATCAAAACTCACTTTCACACCAGCCTGCTTAGCTATATGTATAGCAGCTTCAACAGTAGCAAGTCCCGACGCGCTTATTGCTGCGGTGATGCCTGTAACGTGAAGGATTTGCGCACCCGCGATATAATCCGTGTCCAGGTCTTCAGGAGTAATCGCACTTGCAGCGGATAGCTTCCTATAATAGTGCACCGAAGCTTTCCCGGAAGCGTTCTCACGAATCATCAAACCAGTGGGCTCTTTGTCGCTCATCCTTGCTCTGGATACATCTACACCTTCACCACGAATTGCCTTCAAGATCATGTTACCGATCGGATCATTACCCAGGCGGCCAAACCAGCCGCTGGTATGCCCAAGCCGGGATACACCAATAGCCAGATTACTCTCTGCGCCGCCAAATGATTTGTCTAATGTCGCTGCATATTCGAGACCTCTTGTATCCTTTGCTGTCAGCAAACCCATGCTTTCGCCAAACGTAACAATTTCAGGGCTAGGGCGGGTATTCGTCGACATGAATTCTCCCCTCCTTATATTTACAGTTTCTCATCTTCTTTCCCCATTGTCAGCCTCTATGCAACCGTTGTCAATCCCGGAGCGTTCATTTTGTTGTCACAGCTTTGAGAAAGGATAGCGCTTACTCTTGTGAAATATATCACAATTAATGTTACACATCCATATTACCCTTATTACAGAAGCAGATTGCAATCGCCAAGGGTTATCAGGGGGGCTACAACATGAACAAACCGACCGTCATTCACAATGATCAGGATTCCTTTTTTTACAACTTGCGCTTCATGCTCATTGTCTGTGTACTAGCAGGCAATGCTCTCGAACCAATCATTACGCGTTTTGCAGGAGCAGAGGCTCTGTTTCTGTGGATATATACGTTTCACATGCCGCTGTTTGTATGGGTAACCGGCTACTTTGCCAGACATTCACTCAAAGGTACATCTGGCCGCAATGTACTTAAGCAAATTGCATTACAGTACCTTCTGTTTCAGTCTCTGTATGCAGTAATGGATTTCACCGTATTCCACACACCGCATATGCGTTTGTCATTCTTTGCACCTTATCTATTGCTCTGGTTTCTGGCAAGTCATTTCTGCTGGCGGCTGTTGCTTCGTCTTACACTCTCCTGGAAACCGATCTATAGATTACTGGGTGCCGTGATGCTGGGAGTGTGTGCCGGATATTTACCCATTGATGGTTTCTGGTTGAGCTTCAGCCGAACGTTTGTGTTCCTTCCTTTCTTTGTTATCGGGTATGACTACGGAGCGTCCATCCGCTCCCATTTGCGATCCGGCTGGGGCCGAAGAATTGCAGGTACGTTATCTGCTGCTCTTCTTGGTTGGATTGGACTCGGAGGGTTCAACATTTCACCAGGCTGGTTACTGGGAAGCATGACTTACGCAGAGCTTGGACATCATGAGTGGTTTGCAGGGATTTACCGCCTCGGAATCTATGCACTTGAAATTGGATCAGGAGCATTATTTCTCGCCTGGGTCCCTTCATTAACATCCAGATTGACTGAATTGGGACGACGCACTCTGTATGTGTTCCTTTTACATGGATTTCTCGTTCGCTTGGCGGTCTGGTCCGGGGTTTACAACTATATGGAGACCAGCTTGTACATTCCGGTGATTGTCTCCATTGCGTTACTGTTCGCTATAACGCTGGCCCACCCAGCCGTCCGTCATGCCTTTCGGCCTCTCATTGAGCCCGATATTTCCCGCGTTCACTTCAATCGTCAGGGGGTATTAAAACGTTCAGCATCCTGGTTCAGATGAACTGAAATCCTGCTCCTTTCCATCCAAATCGACTTGTTTCAGGCTGGAAATGTTGTGGTAAGTAGGAATACGCGCTACAACAATCTACTTATGATATAAGGAGTGATTTGTAATGGCACGTCCACAGACGTCTGAACACAAAATGAGTCGCGAGGAAGCGGGTAGATTAGGTGGCAAGGCCACATCCAAAAAGCATGATCGGAGCTTCTACCAAACGATAGGTAAAAAAGGTGGAGAAGCGACTTCAGAAACTCATAATAAAGAATTCTATCGGGAGATTGGCCGCAAAGGCGGGAGCAGTTAGTCTATCCCCATAGGTAGCGGTGAAAGATCACCTGATGCAGTGCATCAAATCAAGAAAGCTTCATTCCACTAATGGATTGAAGCTTCTTTCTATTGAATTGTAGAATTATGACGACGGTTGTGATAGACTCTATAGAAAAACCGGGTTGTTCACGGGTTTAAAGCAGCAAAGAACTTCACAAACTACGGGAAGCTCGAAACCAGTATCACTGGTCAATTTTTTTTAGAGTACGGATGAAATTAAACGACAGATGCACTGCCATTTATATTTCCATTCATGTTGCTCAATATTATAAATTTGGGGGGAAATACACCATGTCAGCCAAGAAGATGCGTTCCGATATGATCAAAAAAGGTTTTGACCGTGCACCGCACCGCAGTTTGCTCCGCGCAGCGGGCGTTAAAGAAGAGGACTTTGGCAAACCATTTATTGCCGTATGTAACTCTTACATCGATATCGTGCCCGGCCATGTCCACCTGCAGGAATTCGGTAAAATTGTAAAGGAAGCTATTCGTGAAGCCGGTGGCGTTCCATTCGAATTCAACACCATCGGAGTTGACGACGGAATCGCCATGGGACACATTGGTATGCGTTACTCGCTGCCAAGCCGTGACATTATTGCGGATTCCGTGGAAACCGTTGTATCTGCACACTGGTTCGACGGCATGGTATGTATCCCGAACTGTGACAAAATCACACCAGGTATGATGATGGGCGCACTCCGCTGTAATATCCCTACCGTGTTTGTCAGCGGCGGTCCAATGAAGGCAGGTCGTGACAGCAATGGTAAAGCTCTGTCCTTGACCTCCGTTTTTGAAGGCGTAGGTGCTTATCAAGCTGGTAAAATCGATGATAAGAGCTTGCTTGAACTTGAACAGTTCGGCTGTCCAACATGTGGATCATGCTCCGGTATGTTCACTGCGAACTCCATGAACTGTCTGGCTGAAGCGATGGGACTGGCTATGCCAGGTAACGGAACCATCCTGGCTGTTGCTCCTGAGCGTCGTGAGTTTGTTAAACAATCCGCTAAACAACTGATGGAACTCATCAAATTGGATCTGAAACCACGCGATATCGTTACTGTAGAAGCCATCGACAATGCTTTTGCACTGGATATGGCTATGGGTGGTTCCACGAATACGGTACTTCATACATTGGCACTGGCTCATGAAGCAGGCATCGAGTATCCAATCGAGCGAATCAATGAAGTTGCTAACCGCGTTCCTCACTTGGCAAAATTGGCACCTGCTTCCGATCTTCACATCGAAGACGTTCACAATGCGGGTGGCGTAAGTGCAGTTCTGAACGAATTGCTCAAGAAACCAGGTGCAATTCATGGCGACTGTATCACGGTAACAGGTAAAACGATCCGTGAGAACGTTGAAGGTCAGGAAATCCAAGATACCAATGTCATCCACCACCTGGATAACCCGCATTCCGAAAAAGGCGGCTTGGCTGTATTGTTTGGTAACCTTGCACCACAAGGCGCCATCATCAAGGTTGGTGCTGTTGACGCTTCGGTTGGTGGATATCACAAAGGTCCTGCTATATGCTTCGACTCCCAAGAACAAGCGCTCGAAGGTATTGCAAACGGCAAAGTAAAAGAAGGACATGTTGTCGTTATCCGTTATGAAGGACCAAAAGGCGGACCAGGAATGCCTGAGATGCTCGCTCCTACTTCCCAGATCGTAGGTATGGGCCTCGGTGCCAAAGTAGGTTTGATCACCGACGGACGCTTCTCTGGCGCATCCCGCGGAATCAGTATCGGACATATCTCTCCAGAAGCTGCTGAAGGCGGTCCGATCGCTTTTGTTGAAGAAGGAGACATTATTGAACTTGATCTGAACAACCGCATCATCGAATTGCATATCAGTGACGAAGAATTCGAACGTCGTCGCGCAGGTTGGAAAGGCTTTGAACCGAAAGTAAAAACCGGTTACCTCGCTCGTTATTCCAAACTGGTAACGAATGCAAGCAACGGTGGCGTACTGAGTATCTAATTCAAGTATGAGATATCCGGTGAATTTCTATATCGGAAACATAAATAAAGGGTTGCTCTTCAGCCGACTTGAACTGTGACCCGTAAGATAGACACTTTGAAAAAAGTGCCCTCTTACGGGTCTTTTGTGTTTTAATCAGATTAGAAAAAGTTTGCGAGGGTGCA
>NZ_OBQM01000028.1:0-1547 GCF_900221055.1 Paenibacillus sp. RU5M
TTTTCGTATTATCAGGTTAGCCAGTAATTACTGGTTGGCCTTTTTTTGTGGTCGTTTTACGATGGGGGAAGCCGGGAGAACGTGGCGGTTTTAGGGGCTAGGACCTCGTAACAAAAACAGTTCTCCCACGACCTCCAAAAGACCATGTTTGGGCTGGTAGGGGCAGTTGACCCCGTATAACAAGCGAAGCTATGGGTTTGGAACCATCGTGGAAAGGACCGGCGAAACGAAAGATAAGGAGTGAGGACATGGAACCTGTTGTTGGTGTAGATGTCGCTAAAGGTTCAAGTGTGATACAGGCGTTTCAAAAACGAAATGAGCCCGTTGGTAAAGCTATCGTCATTGAACATGTTGCGAGTGGATTCGAACAATTTACGGAGGTGTTAGGGGCCCTTCAAGCCGAAACGGGTGTTGCTCCAGTGGTTGTTTTGGAGGCGACTGGGCATTACCATCGTGCCTTGGTGTCCTGTCTGAATCGGAGTGGCTACACCTACTACATTGTGAATCCCTTGCAATCCAAGCGAGCGAAGGGGACGCAGTTACGCAAAGTTAAAACAGATGCTGCAGATGCTTGGCATCTGGCAGAGATGTACTATCGCGGCGACGTGAAGCCGCATCGAAATTGGGATGAGACGTTTACAGAGCTACAGCATTTGACGCGGCAGCATGAGTTTGTCACGGGAATCTTTGTGCAGGCGAAGCTGAACAGCAGAGCCTTGCTGGAGCAAGTTTTTCCGGCGTATGAGCAGATATTTTACAATGTGTTTTCAACAACATCATTGATGGTGCTGTCTCATTGTTTGGAGGGAAGTGTGACGAATTGGAATGAAGTCATTCAGGGTAATTCGGGACGATCCCATTCCAAGCGATGGGCCAATGAAAAAGCGAGAAAACTGGAGGAAGTACTAGATGAATGGAGAGGAATTCGGCGTAGCCCCGCTCAAAGCAAGGCACTGCTCGGAATGGTCTCTTTATTGTTGACGATGATTCGGCAACTGGAGGAACTCGAAAAACAAATGGAGGAACTCGCAGAAAATCTGCCTGAAGTCGGACTGGTGAAAAGTATCCCGGGAATTGGAACGAAACTGGCCGCAGCCATTGTAGCTGAACTAGGTGATGTGAAACAGTTTAGTGATGCGAAGCAACTTGTAGCGTTTGCGGGCCTTGACCCAGGGATTTTCAGTTCAGGAAAGTTCACAGCGACAAGTACACGAATCACGAAACGAGGCTCTAAAAGGCTCAGACGTTCACTATATCTAGCGGTGCAATGTGGAATGCGAAAGAATGCGAATGCAAGAATCCGTTCGTACTACGAGAAAAAAAGAAACGAGGGCAAGCCCTACAAGGTGGCCGTGATCGCCTGCGCAAACAAGCTGTTACATCACATTTTCGCCATCTTGCAGAAAGGCCAGCCCTACCAAGTGTAATCCATATTTAACCAAAACCTCCATAGCCGTGGAGGTTATTCGTGTTGGTCGGAAAAAGTATACCACGAAAAGAGAACTCATCCAACCAGAAATGCTTGACAAACATTAGCTGGTTTTTGT
>NZ_OBQM01000017.1:0-95344 GCF_900221055.1 Paenibacillus sp. RU5M
CGCGTCAATGAATACATCACCTACTACAACACCGAACGGTACCAATGGACATTAAAAAAGATGACTCCTGATGAATACAGAAGCCATCTGATTGCCGCTTGAGAACGAAGGTCCTTTTTAAAAGTGGCCACAAACAGGGTCACAGTTCAAGATACTGGGAAGCGGTCGTTTTTTCAAAGAGTTTTGGCACCTTGTGCTATGAACTACTCGAGGTGCTATATTAGATATCAACTGTGTCCATCGACATTTTCTTCTCTATACATAGAACGCACAACTTCATAAGCAAGCTTCGGTCTGCGATACTCATCCACAATTCCTTTACTATTCCGAGTACAGGACCGTGTCAGTAACCAGCCTTCTCCTTCGGTGACTCTGCAATCACTAAATTGCCATATAAACATACCGCAAACATCCGGTGAATCCAGATAGGCATTCAAACAATGCCTTAGAATGTCGGCTTGCCGTTCTTCCGATCCCTTTTCCCGATTGGCGCTTCGAAAGCCGTAGAACCCATCTGCGCCAAATTCACTCATAATTATCGGCTTGCCTGCTCCACCCATTTGATTAGCCCATTGGACTGCTGCTTTGGCTAAATCAAATGGGTTTTCATCCGTGTACCACCCAGGATAAAGATTAAAAGATACAATTTCTGCAAGATCAAAGCAAAGCTCCTGATCACGATGATGAGATGCGAAGGAACGCGGACGACTAGGATCTAACTCGCCAATAATCCCAAGTTGTTTGGCATAATGGACTCTGCCTTCCTCCGTGTTACTGGCACATTCATTTAATATCGCCCAGATGATAATAGAAGGGTGGTTAAAGTGCTGTTCCACCATTTCCCGCGTGACTTGCTCGCTCTGCCAGGCAAAATTAGGATTACGCATCTGTTCCAGGCTTAACCCTCTAGCATGATTTTCTTCCCAGATCACAATGCCTCGCTCGTCACATATATCCAGGAAACGTTCATCATACGGATAATGGCTTGTCCGAACAGCATTACATCCCATTTGTTGTATGAGATCGATATCCCTAACCATCAGTGGAAGAGGGAAGGAGCAACCTACCAGCGGGTGATCTTCGTGCCTATTAACGCCTTTCAGGTTGATGTTCTGTCCATTCAAACGTATTTTTCCGTTAGAAGTAGTAATGTGTCTGAATCCAATCCGGTCAATCAGATCATCTATTTGTAATTCATTAACGATGAGTTTAGCTTGTAGTTTATAGAGATTTGGCTTTTCCAGCGACCACTCCAGAACCTCCGGATAAGATACCGTTTGTATGAATTCTACTTGCTCACCAGGTGCTAACTCACCTTGACCCAGCATGGATTCTGTTCCGGCAAGCTCTCCAACAAGCTGGACTTGTTGAGCAGATTGACTGATATTACGGATCTTTACTTTCCATTGCCCATTCCACTGATTCGCTTGCAGCAGGGGAGTAAACATCACATTCTCAATGTAAACATCGCTTATTTCCTCCAGTACAACGGGGCGAATCAGACCACCGTAGGTGTAATAATCATTCGGGAAATGTAGTGCAGATGCATCGCTGAAGGCGTTATCCACGTACACTAAAATTTCATGCTCTCCAGCAAGCACATTGGGGATTACAGCATCGAACGATGTGTAAGCATTGTAGTGAGATGTAACTAACGCTCCATCAAAATACACATCAGCCGTATGGCTTACCCCTTTGAATTCCAATCGGATATGAGTCTGGCTTGATACCGAAATTATTCTTCGATATACAGCTTTCCCTCTGTAGGCGCCAAAATGAGGATGAGTCTCCCAGCACCCTGGAACAGGTATCTTAAAAGGAAATTCTTCAGGCCGTTCGCCTAGAAGATCTACGGGAGAAAACTCCCACAGACCTTCAAGTTCACTACTGATCCGAGTATGATGCGTATCGAAAAGTCTAATCATCTTTTAAAATCCTCCCATGTCCAATGCGATTTACGGTAATACATTTAAGTTAACGAATTGTAAAGAGCTTATCCATGGTCAATTCGATCCAAGGCATGTCAAAATCGCTCCATGTTTGAGTTTATTTACATCGACAAACAAGGTAGGATAGTCTATGTAGGAGGTTGAACATAATGTATAATCCCATAGATTTGGTGGTTCGAATCGTATGGAGCTCACAAAAGCAAACACCGATAGATTGGTCGGATATCCGCAACAATACGTCGGTACACACCTTTTATTGGATTCATGAAGGTAAAGGGATATTCCATACAGAAGATCACACTTATGACGTGCAGCAGGGAATGTTATTTTATATGGAGCCTGGTGCAGAGATGAGGATGGAAAGTTCTCAAGAGTCACCCTTGACCATTAGCATGATCTTGTTTGATTGCTGCAGAGTTCCGTATAAATCTTCTCAGTGGCAGCTACCTCAGCCCATTCATCGGTTAGAGATTCCCTTTTTCAGTAGACAACAATCAGAGAGAGCTCTGTGGCTTGATCAGGCCTTTAATGAAATCACGGAATCGTGGTTACTGGGAAATAACTCTCGTGAGATGGAAAGTGGTGCGTTACTTATGAAGCTGATTGCTTTATTACACCGACCTGATCATTTGACTGAGACGAAAAACACAAGTTCGATTTTTTAT
Source organism: Paenibacillus sp. RU5M (assembly GCF_900221055.1). Classification (NCBI taxonomy): domain Bacteria; kingdom Bacillati; phylum Bacillota; class Bacilli; order Caryophanales; family Paenibacillaceae; genus Paenibacillus; species Paenibacillus sp. RU5M. The sequence goes on from NZ_OBQM01000017.1 coordinate 2,615, forward strand.
CGAATTAAGGAAGAACTAGAGACGCGATATGCGGAACAACTCTACATCCGAGACATCGCAAGCAAACATGCCATTTCTGAATCTTATCTTCGTAAAATATTTATGAATCATCTGGGACAGTCACCTAAGGAATTCTTAACAGAAGTGAGACTGCGTCGGTCAGAACGTTATTTAACCTATACGAATTACACGTTTAAGCGAATTGCCAGTGAGTGCGGATACAATGATGAATATCATTTCAGTAAAGCCTTTCGAAAATGGAAAGGGATTTCACCCTCCGTATTTCGCAGGAGTTACGGTGAATAAAGGACAGATGGGCGAAGGCAGGGGAGGCCATCGCTATTAGCAAAGAGCATCTGCGGATATCATCGCCACATAATGTGGGTACCGCAGTCGGGTTATTCGAGTCATAGGCGATATAAAGCCATTGGGTTAAACATTCTATATTTACCATAATATATTTTATAGTTAAATTTTGGTTATAACAGAATAGCATCACACAGAACATTAAAGACGTAACTTGAGTTGCATCGGGCAGAACACTTGTCTGACCAAGCGGCGTAGTGAATAAAACAGGATTGTTAATAAACGCTGAGTTGTTCGTTGCACCGTCAATATACGTTCCGCCCAAGACAGCTCTGCATACAAAACCGTACTGACCGCAGGAAGCTGAAGAACAGCCTACGAACTGTTGTTGACGAACAAACTTGTTGTTCCAGGTGGATAACTGCCGAATTGTTGCGTTGTATCCGTTGTGACGTAAGCCCCGAGATTATCGACTGTTCTGGGAATGCCTGGCGTTTCAGATCGGCTGAGTCCGAGCGTATTACCTTTAAAGGCCATCTCATCCTTCCTCATTGATAAAAATGCCAACTTCCTATAGGTATATTTGACCGAAAGATTGTACTGTGCAAAAAAGATGTGAACCTATACATTATTCGAATGCTTTACGACAGCAAGCAACTAGGTATCAGAAAACAATAAAAAAAGACGATATCACGGACTGGAACGGTGATAGAACACTATGCAATATGAAATTATTATACAGGGTTTAAATTGATGAATTCTGGGTAAGCAGAGTATATAGCAAAACATCTAAGCAAGAACTATAGAGCCTAAAATTCAGGAAGAAAAATAATTATTTTTCTTCCTGATTGCATAAAAGGTTTAGGGTGTAGCCTTCCGACAGGGTACTTTTTCGTCTTATTTAGGAGGTAAAGTAAAATTGCTTAATACACTTTTATCATCTTTAAATAACCACAATATAGAAATTTCCGTACATTTAGTAAGCGGAGAAAATTATGTGGGGCTATGTGAAAAAACGACTAATCCCAATGTTGTTCTAATTAAGACTGATCACGGTGATGTAAGATTGCAAGTTTGGACAATTAAGCGCTTTAAAATTTTGAGAATTAATATCGACAGAAACGTAGATGTTCATATATGAAAAGCTAGCAGTAGGTAAAACGATTTAAGGGAAGATTCCGTGAGTTATATTAGTACTATATTTAGAGAACCGGTGCATGATTTTTTAATTTCCTGTATCCTACGATATGAAGTTCTTATTTCTCCATTTAGCGTGCGAATTTTGCGAACATATAAAGTGAACTTACTTAAACCGGAGCTATCCTGAATAAGGATGTAGCTGTTCAATACACGGAATTCTGTCAGAAGAATGCTGTAATCCTCCTCTGGAGACCCTATCCATCCATCGTTCATACATTGTTTGCAATTGAATGTGAATCCTCTAAAAGTATGGCTCTATAGAGTCATGCTTTTTTTAGTTATTTAACAGTATGCTATTTACGATAAACTCATTTTACTCATGTCTCACTAGAGAAAGACGTAAACGAACTACTATTTCAGGTAGATTAGATGGAGGTATGACATATGAAAGGGACCCTGCAAAAAAATAAAATACTGATCGTGGATGATGATGATCGGGTCCGGAGACTGCTAAAAATGTACCTGGAGAAAGAACAATTTATTATTGAAGAGGCCTCGCTCGGCATACAAGCTTTGAGTAAACTTCATAACGGTTCCTATGGATTAGTCATCCTGGATTGGATGCTTCCCGATATTAAAGGTATTGAAATATGCAATTATCTGCGAATGAGCACAAGTATTCCTGTGATGTTCTTGACAGCCAGGTCTGAAGAAGCGGATCGGATTGAGGCGTTTAAGGCAGGAGCAGATGACTTTGTGATGAAACCATTCAGCCCCAGAGAGGTTGTTCTTCGGATCAAATCGATAATGGCTCGTTTTACCGGGTTCTACGGTCACGTTATACCCGATCATTCCGCCAGCGAGGTGATGGTTTCATCCATTTTGATCAATCCAGTTTCAAGGAAAGTGCTGGTAAAAGATGAAGAGATTCATATGACACCCAAAGAATTCGATTTGTTTTACCATTTGGCAACTCATCCGGAGATCGCTTTCTCCAGACAGGATTTGCTTAGAATCGTCTGGAAGTTGGAGAAAAATGAAGAACTGGACTATCGAACCGTAGATACCCATGTTAAACGATTACGTGACAAATTATCGGAGTATGTATCGAATCGTGAAGATCTCATTCAAACCCTGTGGGGGTTTGGTTATATCCTTCGTTTGCCTCATTAATATTTTTCTATTAAAACACAGGAGGAGCATCATGTCCTATAAACAAATTAAATGGATGATTCTTTTCATTCCAACCATTACAGTCGCTATTTGGGAATATGTCAGACATCAATTTTTACTCCCCTATATCTCAATGGATTTGGGCAATTGGTTAACACCGGTGTTGGTTTATCTCGTTACGATTACATTGTTAACCAAGCTATTTCGTATCCTTGAGAACATTCAGAAAGAATTGGAACGTGCACGTTCTGCCAAAGCTGCTCTTGAAGCACGTGAAGAACTGGCACGAGAACTTCATGACGGAATTGCCCAATCCCTGTTCTTGCTATCCGTTAAGGCTGAAAAGCTTGAAATGGGAAATGCCGGGGAACAGCAAGAACAAAACGTCCTATCCATTCGTAAAACGATTCATGAAGTGAACCGTTATGTCAGACAAGCAATCACCAATCTTCGACTTGATCGGGACGAAAATCCTGTACACCAGACCACTCCATCACTTGTGACGCAAGTTCATGCGATGTCCAAAGACATCCGCACGCCAATCGATATTCACTGGGATTTGGAGGAGCATCACCAAGGGGATAAAGAAAAAATAGAGCTGTTAGCTTGTATACGTGAGGCGTTAATTAATATGGATAAATATGCGTTAGCTACAGAAGGATCAATCACTGCAGTAGGGATGAGTCATAGTTGGAAAATCACTGTATCGGATAATGGTATAGGATTTGAAGGAGATCCGTTTTCCAAGAAAAACAAGTTCGGTTTACGAATTATGAAGGAGCGTTGCAATGAGATGGGATGGATTATGAACATGTATCGTAAGGATGGAAAAACCATCGTTGAGATTCAAAAAGGGGGACTAGTATGACAAAGATCATAACAAGAGTAATGGTGGTTGATGATCACGCACATGCAAGGGAAGCCATTCGTGAAATTTTAAGTATAGACGATCACTTTGAGATCATTGGTATGGTAAACAATGGTCAAGAGGCGATTGACTTCATGGAGAAGTGGCTTCCAGATCTCATTCTAATGGATATTCAAATGCCCATTATGGATGGACTTGAAGCAACTCGGAGAATCAAGCTGACCTTCCCCTATGTGAAAATTGTTATGATCACCGTTTCAGACGACATGCTTCATTTGCTTGAGGCGCTCAAAAGAGGGGCGCAAGGATACCTGCTCAAAAATCTGGAGCCAACCACATGGCTCGAATATCTGCATTCCATTATTAACGATGAAGTTCCCATGTCTAGAGACGTTGCCTATCAGATTCTAAAAGAAGTTAATGTGATCGAAAAAAAGAAATCTGAAGTACGGTTGACGACTCGAGAACTCGATATTCTATACGGTGTTGCTGAAGGATGGACGAATAAAGAAATTGCAGGTAAATATGACATATCGGAATACACGGTTAAGAATCACTTAAAAAATATACTGCAAAAGTTACAGTTGCAAAACCGGGTTCAATTAACCCGTTACGCTCTTGAGCAAGGACTTGTTTGGGATGCTAACAGGCATCAGGGATGAAGAAATGCTTCTGCCATTTTACGTTTTTGTTGGCTTGAATTATGGAAATTGATTTCAATAGCTTGAGCTTTTTTTGTCACAAATTTTAGCTTTAATAGCTCATAGGGGCTATTACGAATATTCGTAACATAAAGTACCATAAAACACGTACTATTTACTCATTCGAAAGCTTTATTAACGGAGGTTAGACAACGTTGCAGACAAAGAGAATAACGATGCTTTGGGTTTTGTGTACACTCTTTTTCATTTCGGCATGCTCAAGTGCATCCGAGGAGACAGCAACACAATCCGCAGCATCCACAGGAACTGAGGACAAAGAAGTTACGTTTTTATTTAACTTTGCAAGCCAGACGATTGATCCACATCTGGATTATACCCCGCTAAGAGCCGGAGTTACCGAAACCTTGGTTAAGTTGGGTGAGGATCTGCAGATCGAGCCTTGGCTGGCTGAGAAGTGGGACACGACGGACGGACAGCACTGGACATTTGAGATTAAGAAAAATGTAACCTTCCAGGATGGACGGGCCCTGGATGCCGAAGCTGTTAAACAATCTCTTGAACGTGCAATCCAGGTGAATCCGGGTGTAGAACAGGTTTTGAAGATTAAAGAGATGAGTGCATCCGGTCAAACGCTGGACATTACGACCGAACAACCCTTCCCGCAGTTTCCATCCGAGCTCGTTCACCCGAACGTATCCATTCTGGATGTCAATGCGGCTGACCCGGACAAAACACCTGTTGGAACTGGGCCTTTCAAAGTTACATCCTTCACAGCGGGAAGCTCACTCAAGGTGGAGCGCTACGATGAGTATTGGGGCGGAGCTGCCAAGCTCAGTCGTGTCTCATTCAACTTTAATGAGGATGCGAGTGCGCGCCTTTCGGCTCTGATGTCGGGAGATGCGGATATTGTATATCGCCCACCAACTGAAAGTCTGGAAACGATGAAAAGTGATTCCACTCTTCATTTGGAATCGGTCACAAGCTTGCGGACACACGAGCTTATTTTTAATACAAACCAACCCGAATTCAAGGACAAATATATGAGAAAAGCCTTTGATGCCCTCGTGAATCGTGAGGAATTGAAGGACGTGATTATGGGTGGACAGGCTACGCTTGCAACGGGGCCATTCATGCCAGGCTTCTCCTTTATTCCTTCCTATGAAGCCAAAACGACAGGTGTCGAAGCAGCATTGGCATGGTTTGAAAAGGCGGGTTATCAGGTGGAGCAGGGTAAGGTCAGTAAAGATGGAAAGCCGCTCAGCTTGAAGCTTGTAACGTATACATCACGGGCGGAATTCCCCTTGTTTGCTCAGGTACTGCAAGCAAAAGCGAAAGAAATCGGTATCGATATTACGATTGAATTCGTGGATAATTATGAAGACTATTTGCTCACCAAAGATGACTGGGATCTAGGCACATACAGCCCCTTGATTGCACCACGTGGGGATGCCAGTTACTTCCTCAATATCGCCTTCAAACCCGACGGGACGCTGAATTTCGGAAAAATTAATGATTCAGAGCTGAATCAGTGGATTGATGAGTTAGATCAGATGGTGGATACCAATAAACGAAATGAATTAATCAAAAAAATTCTGATGCATATTGATGAAGAAACCTATTACTCCTACCTGGTTCATCCCAATACACTCGTTGTGTATAAAGATCGGGTGAAAAATTGGGTAACCAGCAAAAGTGAGTATTACATGCTGACGAATCAACTGGATGTGGAATAGACATGAACAAGCTCCTGAAACGAAGTATAGAGTTCATTCTCTTTATTTTGCTTCTGTCCTTCATTAGCTTTGTGTTCGTAAAAATGGCACCCGGTGATGCGGTAAGGGAAATGCTGCGCTCCGATGATGTAGCCATTACCTCTTCCCAAATAGAAGAGCAGCGTGAGGCTTTGGGGCTGAATGACCCTGTGCTCGTGCAGTACGGGCAGTGGCTCGGACGTCTTGTTCGACTCGATTTGGGCACATCGTATATGACCAATCGTCCGGTAACGGAGGAATTACTGGACAAATTGCCGGCAACGTTGCTGTTGACGTGCACTTCACTGCTTGTGCTGATCGTCATCGCCATTCCGCTCGGCACACTGTCCGCCTTATATCCCAATCGTGTCATCGACCGGTTCAGTCGTCTTCTGGCTGTACTGGGCACCTCAGTCCCTAGCTTCTGGCTGGGGCTTCTTTTAATAGAAGGCTTCTCTGTGAGAACACATCTATTTCCCTCTATGGGGACGGGGAGCATTGCGCATCTGGTGCTTCCATCCCTAACACTGGGATTGACCATGGCAGCTGTATACGTGCGCCTCATTCGATCCAGCTTGCTGGAAAGCCTGGGTCAGGATTTTGTTCGGGGGGCACGGTCCAGAGGGATAGGCGGCCCCAGTGTACTCCTTCGACATGCCTTCCGTCATGCACTCACACCCGTAGTCACGATGTTTGGTGTAAGTATCGGAAGTTTGCTAGGGGGAACAGTCGTCATTGAAGTGTTATTCTCCTATCCGGGTATGGGCAAGTTCATTGTTGACGCCATTCAGAGTCGTGATTATCCGGTTATTCAGGGCTATATGGTCCTGATGGGCCTGATCGTTACGATCATGCACATGCTGGTTGACCTTCTGAATGACGTTCTGAACCCCGAGATCCGGTTGAAGGGGGAACGATAATTATGTTTAAAACCAAGTTTAGACTTACCCCTCCGGTGCAAAAACCAAAAATGAGCGTTCACATCATCATATTGGTGCTCGTTGTTTTGATCTTGATCTGTGCGCCTTATGTCGTTCCTTATGATCCCTATGCGGTAAACTTGGCGATGCGGCTTCTGCCTCCAGGTATGGACCATCTGCTAGGAACGGATGACCTCGGTCGAGATCTGTTCTCCCGTTTGCTGCTCGGAGGAAGGAATACGGTAGGAACCAGTCTGATGGTTCTCCTGAGTTCACTCGTGATCGGGATTCCCGCAGGCTTAATGGCCGGGTATGCAGGCGGGTGGCTGGATCGAATCTATAAACGAATATCGGATGCTTTTCTTGCGTTTCCAGATTTCATCATTGCCATTGTGCTCAGTGGACTGATGGGACCAGGTATCTTCAATCTGATGATTGCCATCGTTTCGGTCAAATGGATTACGTACTCTCGCATCGTTCGTAATAGCGTGATCGCGGAGAAAAATCAGGAGTATATTACCATTGCTCGTCTGAGCGGATTACGCCCTCATCAGATTTTGTGGAAGCATTTACTACCCCATGCGTTGTCTCATGTGATTGTGATCGCTTCGCTGGATATCGGTAAAATCATTCTCATGATTGCCTCGCTCTCCTATATTGGATTGGGGGCACAGCCTCCTGCACCAGAATGGGGGGCGATGCTGAATGAGGGACGGGCATACTTTCATAGCTCACCATATCTGATGATAGCCCCTGGACTCGCGATCATGCTTGTGGTGCTATGGTCCAACATGCTGGGAGACCGTGTTCGCGATGGGCTCGATATCAAACGGAGCAGGGAGTGAGAAGTGGATGAGTTTACTCCAAATAAACGGACTTCGGCTTGTGGCCGGAGAGCAGACTCTTATTCACGATATGGATCTGTCCATTAACGATGGCGAGTGGATGACTGTCATTGGGGAAAGCGGCAGCGGAAAAACACTTACAAGCTTGTCCATCGGTCGTTTGCTTCCAAACGGGGTGCGCCATACGGCAGGACAAATCCTGTTTAACGGCCAGTCTTTGTCGGAGCTGCCCGAGAAACAGTTGAATCGGCTGCGCGGCAAAGAAATTGCATATGTATTTCAAGACTATACAGGCGTGTTTAGCCCGTTTCTTCCAATAGGCAAACAACTGGATGAGACGCTTAGGGTTCATTATACATGGGGACGCCAGGAACGAAAGGAACGGATTGCGGAAGCTCTGAATGACGTTTCCTTGCCTGCCAAACGGGTTGTTGACAGCTATCCGTTCCAGCTAAGTGGCGGACAATTGCAGCGGGTATCCATCGCGACGGCGATGCTGCTTGAGCCAAAACTGCTAATTGCGGACGAGCCAACGTCTGCACTGGACTGGGTTACCGGAACAGAAATACTTGATTTGCTCATTCGACTTAAAGAGAAAACAGGCTTCTCCATTTTGTTCATCACCCATGACCTGAAGCTGGCTAGACGCTACGCGGATCAGATTGCCATTATGCGGGAAGGTCGGATCTTGGAATCAGGCAATGCTGAGGACGTGCTGACACAAGCCATACATCCGTACACGCAAAAGCTTTTGGCAGCCGAATCCATGCTGTCTTATGCTCAACCTGACGTCGTTCCGAAACGAGGTCGATTATCATGAGTGAAGAATCTGTGTTTACCGTTCAGAACCTGATCAAGACCTATGCTGGACAGACAAGGGCGATCGACGGAATTTCTTTCAGTCTCCACCCGGGAGAATGTGTGGGGCTGATCGGAGAAAGCGGGAGCGGAAAGAGTACACTGGCACGCTGTATTTTTTTAATGGAGAAGATGGATTCCGGGCAAATGTGGTTTCTAGGAAAAGAGTTGGTACAACCACGATTCGGTTCCGCCTGTCGTGTCTTTCAGGGGCAAGTTCAGGCGGTATTTCAGAATCCTGCATCGAGTCTCAATCCCAGACTACGGATTATCGATTCCGTGATGGAACCGCTAGACAACCTTAAAAATCGAACACCTGTAATTGTACAGGATTGCAGGAAGAACAGGTTGAAATGTGCCGAACGGCTGCTGGATATGGTGGAGCTACCAAGTGATCTCTTGAACCAGTACCCTCATGAGCTCAGTGGAGGGCAGAAGCAGCGCGTTGCTATTGCGAGAGCAATAAGCAGTGAGCCATCCCTGATCATTATGGACGAACCCACATCCAGTCTGGATATGATTACACAAGCTCAGATTATTGAAATGCTTATGAAGTTGCAAAAAAATATCGGATTTGCCTGTTTATTTATTTCACATGATCTGGCTACAATCCAGCGTATGTCCGATCAAATTATGGTGATACAGCAGGGGCGAGTCATCGATCATTTTGCCAAGGAAGCGTTGTTTTCATCCGAAAGGCATGCGTATACACAAAGTTTAGTTCACAAATACGCGAAGCGAAGAAGTTAAATTATAAAATCCGGCTAAGGATAGCCGGATTTTATTTATGACCGTATCAGGTAAGAAAGTATCGCTGTGCTAATGGAAGTTCATCAACGGGACGACACACGAGGGTCTCACCATTAACCGATACGCTATAATTTGCTGGATCAACCATAATGTCAGGTGTTTCTCCATTCAAGATCATATCTTTCTTGCCGACCGTGCGGCAACCGACAACGGGTTTCAGCTGCTTCGTGAGTCCAAGTGAAGGCAAGGTTCCCTTGTCAATGGCTACTTGAGAAACAAATGTGGCACAGATGGCTGAACGAGCTTTTCCATAACTACCAAACATGGGTCTATACATGTAAGGCTGCGGGGTTGAAATGGTAGAGTTCGGATCACCCATGGCACTATGAATAATCATGCCGCCTTTGATGACCATTTCCGGTTTGGCACCAAAGAATGCAGGCTTCCATAATACGAGATCGGCCATTTTTCCAACTTCGATTGATCCAACATATTGAGATATCCCATGTGTGATCGCAGGGTTAATGGTGTACTTCGCAATATATCGTTTAACCCTATTATTATCTGCCTGGTTATCACCTGATAAGGGGCCACGCTGTTTTTTCATTTTATCAGCCGTTTGCCAGGTTCTGATCGCTACCTCACCTACACGACCCATAGCTTGAGAATCCGAACTTGTCATACTAATTGCACCAATATCATGCAGGATATCCTCTGCACCAATCGTTGTTTCTCTGATACGGGAGGCAGCAAAGGCCACATCTTCAGGAATCCGCGGATCAAGATGATGACAGATCATCAGCATATCCATATGTTCATCTATCGTATTACGTGTATATGGCATGGTAGGACTTGTTGAAGAAGGTAAAACGTTGGGCATGGATGCTACACGCAATAGATCTGGGGCATGACCTCCGCCGGCACCTTCCGTATGGTAGGTGTGAATAGCTCGACCATTGAAAGCCCGGAGACTGTCCTCAACGTAGCCCGCTTCGTTCAATGTATCTGTATGAATATTCACCTGAATATCATATTGCTCTGCAACATTTAAACACTTGTCGATTACATAAGGGGTGCTTCCCCAGTCCTCATGTATTTTAAGTCCGCCTACACCAGCCAGAACTTGCTCGTTCAAAGCCTCCGGCCTCGAACTGTTGCCACGTCCTAACATCACAAAGTTCATAGGCAAAGAATCTGTTGCTTGGAGCATTCGTTCGATATGCCAGACACCTGATGTGCAGTTTGTGGCAAGAGTACCTGTAGCCGGGCCGGAGCCTCCTCCAATCATGGTGGTAACGCCACTTTGCAGCGCGATCTCGATTTGTTGAGGGGAAATGAAATGAACATGACTGTCCACACCACCAGCAGTAACAATCAAATTTTCTCCAGAAATAACCTCTGTGCCTACACCTATGTACATATTCGGAGTGACACCATCCATGACCAACGGATTTCCTGATTTTCCGATCCCGCTGATTAAACCATCTTTAATACCAATATCAGCCTTTACGATACCCCAACTATCAATAATGACAACATTGGTAATGACAGTATCCATAACGCCTTCTTCTCGCGTGGCGAGTGGATGCTGACCCATACCATCTCTAACGGTTTTACCTCCACCAAACACGCATTCATCCCCATAAACCGTGAAATCTTTTTCAATTTCGATTTTGAGCGAAGTATCTGCCAAACGAATGCGGTCGCCAGTCGTCGGTCCATACATGCTTGCGTAAGTTGCACGATCGATTGTCTTCATCATTCAACCCTCCCGTTGGTCAAACCAGCAAATCCATGTATTTCTTTCAAACCACCGATCTCCACTAATTCAACTTCCGTTGTTTCCCCAGGTTCAATTCGAACGGATAGACCAGAAGGGATATCTAGGCGATATCCTTTTGTTCCTTCTCTATTGAAGGAAAGGGCGGGATTGGCTTCGCAGAAATGAAAATGAGATCCAACTTGAACAGGTCTACTGCCTGTATTGGTAACTGAACGGCTTATTCGTTTGCGATCAGGTAACAGCACAATGGGATCATCAGCAAATTCATACTCGCCTGGAGTCATCCCACCTAAAGGACGTGGAATAGGATCATGTACACTGACCAGTTTTGTACCGTCTGTAAACGTGGCTTCCACCTGTACTTCACTAAGGAGTTCAGCTACACCTTCCATTACTTGTTCAGTGGTCAGGAGGTGACGAGCTTCCTCCATAAGTTCACTAACGCTTTTGCCATCACGAGCGCCTTCAATAACAAACCCGGTGATATAAGCAATAGCTTCGGGATAATTCAGTTTAACGCCGCGTAATAATCTTTTTTCAGCCATGTCTGCGGCAAGATACATCATTAATTTTTCGCGTTCCTGAACAGTCAAATGCATAGTCGACAACTCCTTTTAACCTTAGTAATGAACTTCGGATGAGATTGTAAATGATGTTGGTTACCTAATTAGTAACACGTATTTGTGAAAATGTAGCACGATATTTAGGGTCAGTCAACCATTTTATGTCATATTATATAACTCCACATGCGTTTATCATCTACAAAATGTAAATATTAGACATTATAATGCAAATTCATGTTAATAAAAATAACACATTAAACATGGGTGCAAAAAAATCCGCACCTTTTCAAATTCAAGGGCGGACTCTTTATATTTATCACATTCTAAGTTTTAATCAGCCAGTGTTAATCCCAGCTTTTTGGCATTATCCTGAATAAGCTGAACTAGTGTTTGTTCGGCGGTTTCGGGATAGTTGCGAAGCTCTACAATTGGACGATCGGCGATGTTTGCAATTTCCGCTCCTTGAGGAAAATGGAGATTATCGATGATCAGCGCAGGCTTCATAGCCGCAAGCTCTGCTGCTTGTGTCGGTGTCACTTCAGTCGGACCGAACTCGCCTACGACCTCGTATCCGAGAGCTTTGGCTACAGGTACCATGTAAGCCTGAGCAACCACTCGTTTGGATTCGGTGTCCAGCTTGGACGTTTCAGCATTGACTGCTTCAAATGTGCTGTCGATTTCCTTCAAAGCCTGCTGTGCAGTATCCGTTGTTCCCAAACTCTCCGCAATGGTAGTAATCTGTTCGCGAAGCATGTCCGGTGTATTCTCTGTCATCACGATAAGCCTAGCTTCCTCAGGCACGTCAGCTGCCTCCAATATTTGTTTCATAAACGGTTCATATTCAGAGTAAATAACCGTTGACGCATCATTTACTTTTTCAATATCGGTGGGTTTAAAATCATACTCATTGGGATGTTTCATGTCCACGGGAGCAAGGGTCGAGATGCTGTCTGCACCAGCTGTTTTAGCCAGTAATGCTGTCCAGCTTGTGGATGCAACAATCTTTGGAGTGACCGTTTCAGCTTGCTTTGGTTCTGTGTCCTGAGCATTTTCGGTTACTGTACTGGATGCATTTCCTGTACACCCGGTGAAGAGAATGGTACCCATGACAAGCACCAGCAGGGGGGAGAATTTTTTTAGTATGGTTTTGTTATTTTTCATCAGAGTTAGACCTCCACATATCATTATTTTCGAGTAAACGTATAACAAAGACTTAAGATGATGACACCGACCATGGTTATGGAAGCGCCCGTTGGCAAGTTAAAGATGAGTGAAGCGATATAACCTCCAACAGCAGTCAATGTGCCAAAAAGAGATGACAACAAGAGTAATTGCTTATACGTTCTGCTTACTCTTGTAGCTGCCATGGCAGGTAGTAGCAATAGTGCGTCAATCAGCAAAGCTCCCACAAGCTTCATCGCAATTCCAATCGAGATTCCAGTCAGAAACAGCAGCACATTGCGGATTCTGGCGGCGGGAATACCTAACCATTCCGCATGTTCTGCATGATGAAGCACTAATTGAATTTCTCTGTGGCAGACCACGAACAGAGACACGATAATCAAGCTGATTCCACCTAGCAACCAGATATCCAAAGAAGTGAGCGTCAAAATACTGCCTGCAAACAGACCAAATACATCCATCGCAGGGATTCCCCCCATATGGAACAGCATTAAAGCCGCAGCAAGCGAACCTGTCATGAGGAATGCTCCGGTTATGGCGGGTTCAAGCTTAACCTTGGCAGATAACGGACCGAATAACAACGAGCCGGCAAGAATAGCCAGCATGGCTCCAGGCATAGGCTTCATGCCGATGAGCAATCCGAATGCGCCTCCGAGAAGAGCCAAATGCATCAGAGCAAAACGGACAACCGTCAGTTGGAACTGAATCACGACAATACCCACGAGGGACAAACAGCTACCCCCGATCATACAGGCGATCAATGCCCGCTGGAACAATGGAATATGTATGTAGTCGATTAACGTCATGCAGTACCACCAACATCCGTTAGCGTCCCGTCCTTCATAAGACAAATGCGGTCATGCAAATGTTCCGTTTCTTCCAGTTGATGAGTGATCATGAGTGTGAGCAGTTGAGGTGCCCGTTGCCTGTATTCATCGATAAGTCTATACAGCAAATCTCTTGAGAACGTATCCAAATGAGTGCTTGGCTCGTCCAAAAGCAAGATGTCAGGCTCGCGTATTAAAGCACGTGCTATATTCATCCGTTGTTGCTGTCCTCCAGATAAATCCTTGCAATCTTGATTGGCCAGTTCCGTTAATCCGACATGCTCAAGCCATTCCGTCGTTTTTTGTTTATCTGTTATGGAAGGACGCTTCCAATAAGCAAATGACGTTCCCCAGTTGCCAAGCATTACATACTCAAAAACCGTGATGGGCAGATTTCCTTTCTGTACGCCCTGAGGCACAAATCCGATTTTTTTCTGCGCCCATTTAAAATCTTTTTTGTGTTCCATCCGTCGTCCGCCAATGTTCATGGAGCCTTCCCTCATGGGGATCAGACCGAGGATGACTTTAAACAGCGTTGTTTTTCCCGCGCCATTCGTACCTGTAATCGCAACCATCTCCCCGTGATAGCCTTGAAAGTCTAGCTTGTGAAGAACGGGGGAAGTGCCATAACCGGCCGTACCATGCTGAATTTCCAGAGCTGGAGGCATGATTCATCGTTCACCTTCTTTCCTATCCAGTATGAACATTGGAGGAGAAAGCGAACATGGCTCGTTCTAGCTATATTAGGATGGATATTGTTACAAAGACATGAATTTGGAACCAAACTGCTATGGTTTGGTGAAAAAGTTCATATATTATTTTCATTTGTAAACTATAACTGCCTGGAGATAGCTCTTATGAGTCATCCTGTGTGTGTTCTTATTCAAGTATGATGGTTCTAGACGAACGGATGGAGCAAACATATTCAAAAAAAGGAGACCGGAAATATGGACAAGCTATCCACCTCAAATTCAACACAGCCATCAACCAATACAGATGATCATCCTGCACTGTGGCAAACAACCCTTCATATTAAAGGGATGACCTGTGCAGCCTGTTCAGCTCGTATTGAAAAGGGATTATCTCGTATGGAGGGCGTACAACAGGCTAACGTCAATCTCGCAATGGAGAAGGCGACAATATCCTATCATCCCGCCAATATCGGTATACATGATTTTAAGAACAAAGTGGAGGCTCTTGGCTTCCAGACCGTCACGGAATCTGTTGACTTGAATATTACAGGTATGACATGCGCAGCATGTTCAGCGCGAATTGAGAAAGGCCTCTCCAAGTTGCCTGGTGTGTCTCGTGCCAATGTGAATCTGGCACTGGAAACGGGTCATGTCGAATACATTTCAGGAACGTTGAAGGGCTCGGATCTCATCCACAAGATCAGACAATTGGGTTTCACTGCCCAGTTAAAAGAAACGGAAGAAGAGACCGTCTCCCTACGAGAACAGGAATTACAGCGAAAAAAATGGAACTGGATTCTGTCGGCTATTCTTTCTCTCCCGTTATTATGGGCGATGGTAGGTCACTTTTCATTTACTTCCTGGATCTGGGTACCTGATGTATTTATGAATCCATTGTTTCAATGGATACTCGCTACTCCTGTGCAATTCTTCCTGGGTCGCCAGTTTTACATCGGTGCATATAAGGCATTGAAAAACCGAAGTGCCAACATGGATGTACTGGTTGCTCTGGGAACGAGTATGGCTTATTTCTATAGTCTCTACTTGACTTCATTAACCAGCACGGGCGGATTATCCGGTCACAATCATGGAGGTAGTGCAATTGTAACGAATACTGCGAATGCTGCTTCACAAGCTCCGGTTGATTTTTATTTTGAAACCAGTGCGGTACTGATTACTCTTATTCTGCTCGGCAAATGGTTGGAAGCTTTAGCCAAGGGACGCTCCACTCAGTCAATCAAAAGCCTAATCGAGATGGCTCCGCGAAGTGCAAGAGTGATTCGAGATGGTCAGGAAATCAGTCTCGTACCTGAATACGTCTTGATGAACGATCTTGTTATCGTGAAGCCTGGCGAAAAGATACCTGTAGACGGTGTAGTGGAAGAAGGATTCTCATCCGTTGATGAATCCATGTTGAGCGGTGAAAGCCTTCCCGTAGACAAGAAACCAGGTGATTCCGTCACAGGCGCTACACTGAACAAAAACGGTATGCTTCGTTTGCGGGCAACACGTGTGGGCGCAGACAGCGCACTGTCGCAAATTATTAAAATTGTGGAACAGGCGCAAGGCTCCAAGGCCCCCATACAGCGGATTGCCGATGTAATTTCAGGAATTTTTGTCCCCATTGTAGTCAGCCTTGCAGCCATCACGTTTTTGTTCTGGTACCTGTTGATCAGTCCTTATGACTTCGGTGGTGCTCTGGAGAAGGCGATTGCGGTGTTGGTCATCGCCTGTCCTTGCGCTCTCGGGCTAGCCACTCCAACCTCCATTATGGCGGGTTCCGGGCGTGCAGCCGAGTACGGCATTCTGTTCAAAGGCGGAGAATATTTGGAATCTGCACAGCACATTCAAACGGTCGTACTGGACAAAACAGGAACGGTGACAAACGGCAAGCCGATTCTGACAGACGTTAAAACTGCTGCGAACTGGACAAGAACAGCGCTTCTGAACCGGGTAGGTGCGGTGGAGCAAAGCTCTGAACATCCACTGGCTGAAGCGATTATGGAAGGGATCAAAGCAGCGGGAATAAATCTCTTTCCGAAGTCAGAGCACTTTAAGAACATGCCAGGTTACGGAGTGCAAGCTACTGTAATGGGCCAGGACGTTCTCATTGGTACACGACGTCTTCTCTCCGATCAACATGTGGCCGTTCCGCCAGAAGCGCTCACTCAAATGTCTGAGCTGGAAAAACAGGGCAAGACCACGATGCTCGTAGCTGTAGATGGACAGTGTGCTGGCATGATTGCGGTTGCAGATACGATCAAAGACACGTCAAAACAAGCCATTCAAAAGCTTCAAGCCATGGGTATCGATGTCATCATGATAACAGGAGACAATGAGCGTACAGCACGATCGGTGGCTGCACAGGCTGGTATCGTGACCGTACTGGCTGAAGTGCTTCCAGAGGGCAAAGCAACGGAAATACAGCGTCTTCAGGAAGGTGGTCGGAAGGTTGCGATGGTGGGGGATGGGATTAATGATGCCCCGGCTCTGGCTGTAGCCGATATCGGCATGGCCATTGGCACCGGAACGGATGTGGCGGTGGAAACGGCAGATGTCACGCTAATGCGTGGTGATCTGAGCGGTGTCGCGGATGCCATTGAGCTTAGCCAAAGAACGATGCGCAATATCAAGCAAAACCTTTTCTGGGCGCTTGCGTATAATGTCATTGGCATTCCGATTGCAGCCCTGGGTTTCTTGGCGCCTTGGCTTGCTGGTGCAGCAATGGCCTTCAGCTCCGTATCAGTTGTATTGAATTCTCTGCGTCTACAAAGGATGAAGCTTTAGCAAGATTCTTTTTTTAGATAACGAGATTAGATGAGCAGAGTGAAGCTTGAGCAGGTTAAGAAGTCGCTAATATAGCGACTTCTTTTTTTTATATGGAATAGATTTGTCGTAAGGGTGCCCAGGATTATTTAAAAGTTGAAGTAGGGGTGTATAGGAGGGATTGTCTGTTTAATGATGTCCGGCTGCTGGAGCAGGCACATTCGTGTGCTGATCGCTCTCAAGCTGTGCAAGACGCTCTATGGCCTGATCTCCAATAGCAAAACGTTTGGTTGGCATAACCTGAGCATCGGCGAATTGGATTCGTGATCGCACAACATATAACCCTTCTTTTTCAATGACATAAGAGACGGAATACGAGCCGGGGGAGGATTCATCGGCCTTGATCGTTACCGCAGAATCCTCATTGTTTTCTGGCCATATTACAAATTCAGCTGTCTCCGCATGCTCCAGCGGCACATTACTTTTGGACACTTGTACCGAAAAAACGTTGGAGCTTCCTACTGCGAGTGTCTCCGGCAATTGAAGATTCACACTTATATGAGGCGGGAGGCCACTCTCATCGGTTTCTGCAACCTTGGCAGTACAGGCGCACAGCAATATAACAAGCAGTAGAGGCGACATCCATTTGTACATTCGATTTATTTTTATATTCATATATAAACTCCCTTAGTGATTAGACCGAGAACCAGTGCCTGAGCGACTTGATTCTGCGGAGAATGAATAGATCAAGAACAAGAACGATTAAAATGGACAAGCCTACAAGCGGCATGACAGCACCGCATACCAGCATGATTATCAATACACCTATTGTAATTTTAGGGTTTTTGGGTTTGGACGGCGCTCCGAGCTTACCCGTGGGCTTTCGCTTTCGCCACATGACATAAGAGCTAATGGATATAAGTATTAAGCCGAGACAAGCGATCAGACCCAGTAGTTGATTGGCAAGACCGAATAATCTGCCTTCATGAAAGGCGATGCCATACGAAATCAGCTTGGCCATAATTCCATAATCTGCAAAGCGAACATCGGTCAGGACCGCGCCACTGTATTGGTCAATATGCAGTGTAGCGTTATGACCTGGCTTGGAGTGAGCAGTAGATACGGTGAACACACCCGTTGCTCCGGAAGGATTGGTAATTGTATAGGGCTTGATAACTTGCTGATCATCCGCGATACGGGCTATGTCGTTAAGACCGAGTGGAACATATCCTCCAGCCATTGAAACAGGAACGGCAACATTTTCAGCTGCCCAAGGCAGATCCTCGGCAATATCTTTCGCTACTGTAACGGATTCCGGTTTTTCTCCAAAACTGTAGGCGAATGGAGGGGTATTTGTATTCGTTGAATTGGCTAATTTGTCAATCTGCCCCCCGAGGATACCTGACCAAGGAAGTCCACTTAAAATAATCACCAGAATCAACAGAGATAACCAGAAGGCAGGAACAGCATGCAAATCACGCCAAAAAAGCCGACTTCCCGGTTTGCTGAGCCGTGGCAAAATCGTTCCCCAAATGCCTGCTTTATTTCTTGGCCACCACAGGAATAGTCCCGTTAAAATCAGAATGATGGCCCAGCATGCAGCAAGTTCTACAAGTCGGTTCGCGAAAGTCCCTCCGATTACAAGTTCACTGTGCATCTTTTTGAAAAAGGCAGAGAACGTCTTGCTGCTATCCATCGCTCCGCGCACATGACCCGTGTAAGGGTCCACATACATCGTCTTGGAAATCCCGGTGCTAGTGACGGAAAGCTTATAGGTTGTCTCTCTATTGCTTTCCAGTGTGATTGAAGATACCACCGTACCTGGATAACCCTTGATTACTTTTCCAACAATATTCTCTGGTGCCATCGGGGTTGTCCCAACTTCGCGCACTGTCAACATATCTTTGTAAAGTTGGCCTTCAATCTGAGGTTTGAATAAATAGACCGCGCCGCTAAAAGCTAAAATTATTAAAAAAGGCGCAAAAATAATACCAGCGTAAAAATGCCACCTCCATACGGATTGATACACGGACTGACGAACTCCTGATGATGTTTTTCTTTTCACTTCAGGTGTAGAAGAGCTTGAATGTTCTGCTGGCATCGTCCTCATCATCTAACTCCATTCTTAACTGAATAAAATACTTTTTAAGTATACGGGAGCCGTTCGAATTAGAAGATGGCTCAACAGAGCTATCTCGTGATACATAAAATCTTTTTTGTTCATCATTTTGTCACTTTACAGTTTTCAATTCGGTATTATCCATTAGTAGCAATGGATTCCATAGAAAAACTCCAAACTTAACCTCAAATTACCTACATTGTTGTTCAGGACCATGTCCATACTAGAAAAGTGGTTAATAACCGATAAAAATAAAGAGGGTGAAAGAAAGATATGTCGAATCCACTAAATGAGAAATGTGAATATTTATTATGGAAACTGGAGCACTAAGATGTTCAAGCTTATGTTTAAAATAATCAATTGCAGTTGTATGCTATGTTTTTCTTTCAATTTGTTAGTCTTGCTCAAAAGTTATTTCGAATTTAAAATACTGAATTATTTTTAACATTGCACTCATATAGAAAAGTTGAAAGGAAAATCAAATGAATAGTCTTGACTTAAGGGAAGAAATTCTAATGTTAATTCAAACTAAACGTGAAGGAGAATATTGGGATTTCAAAGAGAAGTATCACATTAATGCAGCTAACCTATTACACGATATAATTTGTATGGCTAATAACTTAGTTGACCGAGATTCTTATATTATCTTTGGAATTAGAGACCAAACGTTCGAAATTGTGGGAGTTAAAGATGATGAAAATCGAAGAAATCAGCAACAAATGATAGATTTCTTAAAACACAAAAAATTCTCCGCTGGAATTCGTCCTAGTATTAAAATGCAATCTTTAATGATTATGCAAGAAGAAATAGATGTTATTATTATAAAAAATAGCACAACTACCCCTTACTTCCTGATTGAGGATTTTACAAGCTACGGAAGAAAGGTTCGTTCGGGTCACATTTATACAAGGATAGGGGATACAAATACTGATATAGATAAAGTCGCAGACATAAACTATATTGAGTATCTTTGGAAGAAAAGGTTTATGTTGATGAACTCTCCTTTAGAACAAATTATTAAGCGGCTTGAACACAAAGAAGAATGGGTATTAGATGAATGTTCAGAGGGTTATATTTACTCCAACATCTATAAGCCTGAATTTAAAATTGTACTTTATGAGGACGAGAATGCTGGACTTGAGCAATACCCTGATTTTTACGCCTATGCGATGAACGACCCAGAAACCTTGTATCGAGAGTTTGATATTCAATATCAAGGTATTCAACAATTTAGGGGACAAATCGTTGTTCTTGATAGTGGTCGATACCCAACGGTTATTCCTGAAAAGAGTAGGGCTCAGTTTTTAGAGGATTATGACTTTGGATATTTCATTGAAGGTAGTACGACTCATAAACTGAGCGATTTTTTTTACATTGAGAATAACGATAAAGAAGGGATTTCACGTAAAAGTTTTTTTAAAGTCATTCTTTTATTTAAAAATGAGCACGAAAGGGATCAGTTTATTGTTCATGTGCAGCGGAATGAAAGTGACTTTAAAAATAAGCTTTGCTCTCTAAGCGAAGATTATCCAGCGCTTGAGTTAAGTTCTCAGTATCTCAAAAATCAAGTAGTAAAACATCTGAATACGGGGAAAGCACTTAATCAAATGCTTATAGAGTATCGGAACATATTGGAGATTACTTTAAAGAGCAATAAATAATGTGTGGTATCTTCTGGTAGAGCATCGTACTAGCTATTGAAGTAAGGTCATTATGAGAAAGAAACGCTTAAGGTCTTCTTGTTTAACACCACTTAGTTCCAAATACCCGCCAAGAGAAAAAAATTCCAGGGGCAAGAACATATTCCCATTGAAGCCGCTAATTTAACGGCTTTTTATTTTATCTATAACAATCTATACTCCGAGCCAAGGACATGAACTTATATCGATTGCCGGGATAGACAAGAACATAGTGCGATTACCGATTTATATGGATGTCCTAATTTTGTGCATATGCCACGTAAAACCATTGTAATAAAATTAAAATTAGTATGAAACAACTGGCACAAAGAAAACTTGGTGTAATGTTGCGGGACAAGAACATCGGGTCATTCCAGATTAGAATGTTATCTAAACAGGTTTATGATAGGAATCATGTTGCTTGAAAAGAGCACTTTAGTTTAAAGGAGGATGTTAAAATAAAGAAAATATAATAATAAATTGAGGTAAGAAATTGAAAACAAAGAAAAGTATGAGACAGATATGCCCAAAATGTGGGTACGAGAAATGTGTTCCCAAACTGTATATCGATAATCCAAAATATCCTTCTGGTTCAATTCTGAGATGTAAGCAGTGTAAATCACTCTTTTCGCTTAAAAATGGAGCATGGGTCTTTTGGAAGGAATGGGAATGAGCTACCGGTAAACGTTAGCTCATTCCAACATAAAAAGCAGCTGATCGTATGCGATTGGCTGCTGCACACCGTGATCCGTGAGAGGTACAGTTTAAGTACCATGGCGATTCTTTTATAATTCTGCATAACTCTTGTTAGCATAATCTACAATACCATACGTTTTTATATTTCACCTGCGTTATCAGTAGATTGTACTGGTTTGGAGCGACACAACCGAATTGGACAAGAACATGGTTACACCGCCGGCAAGTCTAGGTAGGCTTAAGGTTCATGTCGTACAGCAGCCTCTTCATCCTAGAACTACTTATAACTCAAGATAAACGCAGCATAGGCTAAGTAATTTGAGTAAAATTTTCAATCAATGTTTATAATAATTTCTTCTTTTCTAGACTCCCAATCACATATTAGTCCGAATCTAAAGGCCTCACCTGAGTAATTTGATGTTATACGAATAGTTGAGTTAAGTGGTTCTCTAAAGAAGCTGACATATGCATCAATTACTCCATCATAACCGTCAATGACTATGAAATGTGCTTTAGGTGGAACATTACTTTTAACCCAATTCACAAGCCATAATGGCATTTTGCAATTAACCCAATATGAAGCTAAATCTCTCGCGTTGCAAATACTGCTTCGAATCGGATCAAAAATGTCTTCAAGTATGAAAGCTTGGCCTTTAAAAAGGCTAAGGGCGTTGAACGCTGATTTTATATAAATCAAGGGAAAAGATACGTTTTTGACGTCATCAATCATATAGTTGTATTGATATTTTGAAGCTGAACTAAGGAGAAATGGATTTATATCTGGTAAAGCTCTCAGAGTTATTAGCTTACAAAAGTTATCCATATTAAAATTCTTTATTCAGAAATGATGTCAGTAAAATAGCCCAGTGAGTATTATCACCTCTTAGTAGACAAGAGAAAAAGACATTAATTAGGATGGACGCATCACAAAAAGCAAGACATGTCGGAGAAGCGCAACAAAATCAAATTTCAAACTTATTTCCATTTCAAAAAGTTCAATTTGATGCTCACCGAATTACGTCAAAAAACTAAGTTTATTTAAAACCCGTTAATCTATGATATGATGAGATTAACGGGTTTTTGATCGGGATAAAATGATGGGGTGCGGCAATGGTTGTCCTTTTTTGTCGAGGGACAAGAACATTGTGTCATTTCGGATTAGGTAGTTATCTAATCAGTAATTGTAAGAGTCATTGGGATTTTTCTCTGTTGAAATCACGAATAAACACATACTATAATTTGTTCATCGTGATTACGACGAAAACTTATAATAATTATGGCGAAAACTTTGCGTTGTCCCAATACAGCAGCTAATTTAGCGGTCCGTTTTCCTTATAAAGTAGTCTCATTTCTGAATTTACGATAATCTTTAGGTGTCCGGTTATAAAGTTTTTTAAAAGACTGGATGAAGTTGTTTACATGGTTAAAACCGACTCTCTCAGCTATCTCGGTAACTGTATAATCTGTAGAAATTAATAACTCCATGCCTTTCTTGATCCGGTATTTAATTAAGTAGTCATAAGGTGTCAAATGAATGGTTTTCTTGAAGCTCCGATTGCACTCCGAAACACTCAAGTGGACCACATCTGCAATTTCTTGCAGCGTTATATTAGCGGAGTAATGCTGATGAATGAAACTAAGCATTAATTGAAGCCGTTCTTGTTGCAGCTTTACGTATTTCGGTGCTTCCTCAGAAGCCAGTGAAATATGTGATATGATGATTAGCCATAATTGTACCGTTTGGATCGAAACCTCATACTCCCAACCCCATTTTTTCTCCACATCAAATCTTTTTTTTAAATCCCAAAGCATGTCTAATACATCCTTCTGCCATTCAACATCTTCCTTGAAGGTTAACGATACTAGTGAAGAGTTTGTATAAGGTAATACATAATTTTTCTCCATCGCACTGTCTGCATAGAACGCCAATAGCCTCTCTGGAAAATTAAAACTCACATACTGACCGTTATGTGTCAGGTGTGTCGTAACATGAAGGGCACCTTTGTTAATTAAAATCGCTTGTCCTGTTTCTAATTCATAGTCCATACCATTCACTCTGATAATCAGTTTTCCATGGGTAACCAGAGTAATCTGAAGTTCTTCGTGCCAATGTAAGTCGTTAAATCCTCGTCCCTCAGGAACCATTGTTGAAGAAGTAGCTGTATACATAATGTATGGAAATGAAGCATCCGGGAAGAAGATGGTCTCGTGAAGCTGCTTTGACATTCAACGTCGTCCTTTCTGATATGGATGATTTTTATATATAATATAGCGATATTATTACACAAAACAAATAAAAATGATGATATTATTATATCCAATCTTTGTTTTATCACCACAATCCTGTGCACAGACTGGGGTACAACATCTTGGAGGATTCAATGTGAAAAAAAATAAATCACTATCACTATCACATCCGTATATTTTACTTTTCATCAGTATATTGTCCATATCGATCTCGTCAATCATGATAAAGTCCTCTGATACGCCAACTTCTGTAGCCGGGATGTACAGATTGTTTATATCGGTGATCCTTATGCTTCCTTTTGTTCCTTGGAAAAAACTGCGTCTCATGGAGATGGGTAAGAAGGATTGGACTAGCGTTCTTTTGGCCGGTTTGTTTCTAGGGTTATATTTCTTGTCCTGGATGGAGTCATTAGTGTATACATCTGTTGCAAGCTCCATGGTCATTTTATCGTTGCAGCCTTTATTTGTCATGATTGGTTCATACTTCTTATTCAAAGAGAGGGTTACCGTAGTAACAATTCTTTGTTTGATCGCTGCTTTATCAGGAACAATCATTATAGCGTGTGGAGACATTGGAGTATCAAGGGAAGCGTTAATAGGAGATGGATTATCTTTATTAGGAACGCTTCTGGTTTCGGCATATATGCTGGCAGGACAAAAGGTGAGTCATAAAATAGATGCAAACATCTACAGTGTTATTGTTTTTTTCCTTGGGGGCTGCGTGATGCTGGTTTACAATTTGTTAAACCATACCTCTTTAATGGAATATAACTCTTCAGATTGGATCTACTTCTTTTTACTTGCGTTGATTCCTACTATTTTTGGACAATATCTTATTAATCTGCTGTTGAAATCTTTGGGCGCGACTACGGTCTCTGTAGGTATCATCGGAGAGCCTATTCTTGCTATAATTCTTGCCTATGCATTCTTGGGAGAATCCATTTCTGGCTTTCAGTTCATAGGTGGAATGATGACTATACTAGGTATGGGGGGGTATTTTCGGGCAAAATCATGGAGCTATACCGTTGCTAATGATCAAAAGTAATTGGTTAGTAATGAACTGGGCAGTCAAATCTAAAAGTAAAAGAGGAGAATGTTTACATGGCAACTATTGATGATTTATTGAAACTGGATATTCGTGTTGGAACAATTACACACGCTACATTTTTTACAGAGGCAAAAGTACCTGCAATTAAACTTGAGATATATTTCGGACCAGAGATCGGAATCAAAAAATCTAGTGCACAAATTACTAAAAGATATGTGGCCGAAGATATCGTAGGGAAACAAGTCGTCGGGGTAGTGAACTTTCCTCCGCGTCGTATAGCCGGATTTAACTCCGAGGTACTGGTGCTAGGTGGAATTCCTGAGAAGGGGGATGTCGTGCTATTAACCCCAGATATTGAGGTCCCTAATGGAACATCAATCGGATAATAAATAGTTTGCTGTTTGGTCAGTTTAAATATATATTTCTTCAGAGGTCAGCCATGGAAGATAAAATATCCTCCTGGCTGACGCTGTTTTATTCTAATTTCGTTAACTTATTAATTAGTTCGCAGCCATGCCATTTCTTAAAGGTATCCAAGAGTAAGTTTAGATATAGTTATTTTGTCTTTCTTTATAGTTATTTAAGGATAACGATTATTCCTTTAAAATAGATACATACAAAAGATGCCTGATATCGGCGACATATGAAAAATTTTCGCCAAGTATTGTTAGAGGCTCTTAGCAACGTTTAAATAAAAGGATCAGAAGCTTCGTTGTAAATAGAGATCCTGTGGAGGAGATAGCATATGGAGAGGGTTATGAATCCTTTTTTACCGTTAAATGAATATATCCCGGATGTAGAGCCCCACGTTTTTAATGACAGAGTCTATGTGTATGGTTCCCATGACAGAGAAGGAGGAACTACGTTTTGTGAACTGGATTATGTAGTGTATTCTGCCGATGTGAAAGACCTGACGGATTGGACATACGAAGGAACGATTTATAGTGCCTCGCAGGACCCGCATTCAACAGAGGTTGTAAAGGGTGGAGGAGAACGAAAGTACTTATACGCACCAGATGTGGTGCAAGGAAACGATGGAAGATACTATTTGTACTACTGTTTAGCAGCGCACTCGGGTAAAGGAGGATTCAATGGGCCGATTTCTGTCGCCGTCTGCGATACTCCTGCTGGAAAATATGAATACTATGGAGATGTTAAATACCCGGATGGCAGTCTCATGCTTCGCTTTATTCCATTTGACCCGGCGGTCATCAATGACGAAGGAAAAATCTATCTTTACTACGGGTGGGCGCTTCCAGTAGAGCCGACGAATAGCAAACTGGTAAAAGGCATTTATAATAAAGTTATGCAAGGAATGCTCCATAGAACCATGGATGAAATTAAATCAGAGGCGCAGGGCATCATGGGGGCCAATGTGGTAGAACTTGAGGCAGATATGCTAACTGTTAAAAGTGAGCCCAAACGAATTATACCTTGTGAGATGGAAGCCAAAAATACGGATTTTGAAGGACATGCTTTTTTTGAGGCAAGTTCTATACGAAGGATTGGATCAACATATTACTTTATCTATTCTTCTTTTGTAAATCATGAACTCTGCTATGCTACAAGTATTTATCCCGACAGGGACTTTCAATATGGTGGAGTCATTATTTCCAATGGAGACATTGGGATGAATGGCAGAAATCCTAGAGATCGACTTGCAATCACGGGAAATAACCATGGAAGCATCGAATGTATCGATGGTAACTGGTATATTTTTTATCACAGACATACACATATGAGTTCTAATTCCAGACAGGTATGTGCAGAACGAATCAACATTCTGAACGATGGTTCCATTCCACAGGTTGAAATGACTTCGTGTGCCCTGAACGGAGGACCATTGGAAGCATCAGGGGAGTATCCAGCTGTTATTGCCTGTAACTTGACAGATGGACGAATGCCTCACTTGACTAATGGAAGCAGTAAAAAGATAAAACCACACATTACACATCGGGCTGATGAACGCTTCATTACTAATATTAGCAATAGAACGCTTATCGGTTATAAATATTTTAATTTTCAAGGTACAACAAGACTCACTGTAAAGACAAGAGGCCAGGGAAGTGGAACACTGATTATCTCGGATGAGCCGGGAAAAAAACGTGCTGCAATCAAAGTCGATGCATCGGATACTTGGACATTAAGTAGTGTGCTTATAGAACTAAAGGGGACGCATGCTTTGTATTTAACATATTCTGGGAATAAAAGCATTGAGTTTCTAAGTTTTTCGTTTGAAAAGTCAGAGGGGTAATGTGACACTTGTTAGAGCCAGCCAATAAGCTGGCTCTTCTCTATGTAATTTAAGGATACCGTCAATACTGATGGGTACTCTGTCATTACGTTTATCTGGTGCGGAATTCCTGTGGAGTACAACCATAGTGCTTTTTAAAGATTTTAATGAAATGCGGAGGAGCCAAAAATCCGAGCTCCTTGCTGACATCTGCAATTTTCAAGTCGGTGTTTAACAGGAGATATGAAGCGCGCTTCATACGTAAATGATACAAATAATCTCCTATGGTTTCTCCGGTAACTGTTTTATATACCTTGGAAAGATACACTGGATGAAGGCCAACATGTTCTGCGATCATCTGCAGTGAGATTCCCTCAGCAAGATACTCCTGAATATACGTCCTGACATTTGAAGTAATTTGCTCATGGGCATTCTTCAATTGATGAGAGGTCTTTTTCCTACGCAGATCAATCATTTTCTCTGCCCATATATATATTCGTTGGCTGGATAATTGGCTTTTCTTTCTGATTAGAACATCAAACTCTTCGCCAAGAAGCTCCTCAACCGTTGCTTCCTGTGACTTAAAGGATATGGAAAACGTAGAAGACAGATAGAGCAGAACCATAAATAATTGATCATGCGAAAGCTCTCTTCTGGCATCATTCAAAAATAATATTCTGGCAATTTTGCTGACCGCCTCGTCAAAGTTCCCCGATTCCAGCAGATTGGGCAACAAAGGGGGCTCGTGCAGATTAATCAAATTTTGTTGTTCATGAGATTCGGTGTCTTTTTTGTCTAAAGTAATGAAATAACTTTTGTTTTCGCCAACATTGCGGTTGATGGCAGACACGGAAGCCATGTACAGCTCTGATAAGGATTCAGGAAAGGCATGCTCTTTACTCAAACATATCGATACAGCGCCCTTCAGGAACTTTTGTACATTATTTTGCAGTCTGATCGCATAGGAATCTACCGAGTCGAGTACGTTACGGTCATTATTTTTTATTAGGAACACAAGGTAACCCTGATCCGTAATGCAGTGCCATAATTTAAAAGGATTCTGAAATACCTCTTCCGTTATATTGGAGACGGCGTACTCTAACAGCGATAAAGATCGGAGATCATAGCCGGAGAATTCTTCCTCCATTCGAATGACCATCATCTTGAATGGATCGGCCGATCTAAACGGGAGATTCAGCATACCCAGCCGCTCTGCAAGAATGTGATCGCTCATGGCTTTGTTCTGAAGAAGATCATTGAGAAGCTGGTTCCGAAGCAATGGCAAATTGGCGTGAAGGGCATGCTGTATTTGTTGAAAAGAGCTGATTTCTTCCCATTCTTGCTCGATATCTTGTATCGCAGCCGTTACGGAATGAATCAATTCATCGGTATCAATCGGCTTGAGAAGATAGTTCGCTGCCTGATACTGGACTGCTTTTTGGGCATATTCAAATTCATCGTGACCCGATAAAATAATACAACGTATTTTATGAGAAAACTTTCTAATCTCCAAAATCAGTTCAAGACCATCCATCTCAGGCATACGAATATCGGTAATCATAATATCAATCGCGTGTTTGGACGCAATGTCCAAAGCTTCAGCGGCAGAATATGCTCTGTGTACTTCCTGGATGCTGTGTTCTTCCCAGGGGATGGTCAATGCCAGGCTATCAACTACTGATTTCTCGTCATCCACAATTAATAAATCGTACATAGTTTTTCCCCCTCTCACAACAAAGTTGACTGTACCACTTATTGTAGAGTGGAGGTGGACTCATTTCAATGGATGAGCACTCCAATCACCTCCGATCTTAAGATAACGATACTCATCTTTAGATATCCTTATCATTCAGATTGCGTTATGCAACATTAAGAAAGAGATATTTCAATCATTTTTTCTTTCCCGTAGTATAGACATGAAAGCTTAAACGCGCGGTGGGACATACAAGGATCTGCTGTTCATGAGGAGACCCTGCCGGGAGATGAAGGAGTGTATAGAAGATGAATCGTGACATCAAACAACTGGTAAAGCAATTAACCTTGACTGAAAAAGCCGAGCTATGCTCAGGAAGTACGTTCTGGACTACACAAGCTGTAGAAAGGTTAGGAATTCCTTCGATCATGATGACAGATGGTCCTCATGGATTGCGTAAGCAAGCAGGCGAGTCAGATCATCTGGGTTTGAACGATAGTGTTCCTTCAACCTGTTTTCCTTCAGCCGTTGGCCTGGCCAGTTCATGGAACCGTGACCTTGTTCAACTTGTAGGAGCGACGATCGGAAAAGAAGCACAGGCAGAAAATGTAGCCATTCTGCTCGGCCCAGGGGCAAATATCAAGCGTTCCCCACTTTGCGGACGCAACTTCGAATATTTCTCCGAAGACCCCTATCTGACTGGAGAACTGGCCGCTGCTCATATCACAGGTGTTCAGAGTCAGGGAGTCGGAACGTCTCTGAAGCACTTTGCAGTAAACAACCAGGAGCATCGCCGCATGACGACAGATGCCATTTTGGATGAACGGACATTAAGAGAAATCTATTTGACCGGATTCGAGAAAGCAGTCAAACAATCACAGCCATGGACGGTT
The DNA here is from genome assembly GCF_900221055.1 of Paenibacillus sp. RU5M. Classification (NCBI taxonomy): domain Bacteria; kingdom Bacillati; phylum Bacillota; class Bacilli; order Caryophanales; family Paenibacillaceae; genus Paenibacillus; species Paenibacillus sp. RU5M. The sequence continues at coordinate 32,309 of NZ_OBQM01000017.1, forward strand.
ATGTCTTCATATAATAAGGTCAATGGAACGTATGCTTCCCAGCATGAGTACTTACTCACTACTATCCTGAAGGAAGAATGGGGTCATGAAGGTTTTGTTGTCACCGATTGGTCTGCGGTGAGTGAAATTGCACCAAGTATTGCAGCAGGTCTGGGGCTTGAGATGCCATCATCCAACGGAGAAGGACCAAAACAGATTGTAGAAGCGGTAAACCGCGGGGAGCTGACTGAAGAGCAATTGGACCGTGCCGTGGAGAGACTTTTAGCTGTCATTTTCAAAACGGTTGATAACAGCCGTCCCGATACCACTTACGACCAGGAACAACATCATCAGATTGCCAGAAAAGCAGCAAGTGAAACGATGGTTCTATTAAAAAATGAACATCAAATTCTCCCGCTAAAAAAACAAGGCAACATTGCTGTCATCGGAGAGTTAGCGGACAAAGTTAGATATCAAGGCGGGGGCAGTTCCCATATCAAACCAACCAAGCTGGATAGTGCCTTTGAACAGATGGTCCAGCTAGCTGGATCTGACGCAACAATAACATATAAGTCAGGTTACAACCTCAACTCTGATGAGAGTGCTCCGACTTTGGTAGCCGAAGCAGTTGAATCCGCAAGAGCAGCTGATGTCGCCGTGTTGTTCATTGGTCTGCCAGACCGCTATGAGTCCGAGGGATATGATCGAGAACATCTGGATATTCCGGTGAACCAGCAGGAACTTATAACAGCCGTTGCTGCTGTCCAGCCTAACGTGGTGGTTGTGCTCAGCAATGGCTCACCTATTGTTATGCCTTGGCTTAACAATGCAAAAGCTGTACTTGAAGCGTACCTGGGTGGACAGGCTGCAGGAGGAGCAATCGCTGATCTGTTATTCGGAGAAGTTAATCCCAGTGGGAAGCTCGCAGAGACTTTCCCGCAATCCTTAAAGCATAATCCATCTTCGCTGTTCTTCCCTGGTGATGGGGATCGGGTCGAATATAGAGAAGGCATTTATGTGGGTTATCGCTATTATGACGGCAAAGATATTGAACCTTTATTCCCCTTCGGTTATGGTTTGAGCTATACTCAATTTGAGTATTCACAGCTGAACGCAAGCCAAACGGAATTCAAGGATACAGATATAATCACTGTTACGGTTAACGTGAAAAACATAGGGCAACGGTATGGTCAAGAAGTGGTACAACTATATGTTCATGATCGGCAGACAACCGTTAGCCGCCCTGAAAAAGAACTGAAAGGTTTCGCCAAGGTTTCTCTTGAGCCGGATGAAGAGAAGACTGTTACTTTTACTTTAGATAAACGAAGCTTTGCGTATTACAATATTGACTTGAAGGATTGGCATGTTGAGAGTGGTGAGTATGATCTCCTGATCGGTTCTTCATCTCGTCAAATCATCCTGCAAAAGACCGTTCATGTAGAATCGACTTCACCTGAAATCATTCCAGTCTACGACCGTAACACAGCCCTGGGAGAATTACTCTCTAATCCGAAAACCATGGCTGTACTGGGACAATTGCAGGGATTTGCTCCACAAGGTGATGAAAATGCCCATTCAGATGCAGTCTCTTCAGAGATGATTCAAGCATCCATGCGTTATATGCCACTGCGAGCTCTTATTCCTTTTACGGGGGGAGCACTTACAGAAGAGTTACTCTCACAGCTTCTTGCAGGCTTGAATGCAGCCGTGCGCCAGTAAAGAGTAGATGAACTAAAAAGCAGTAGACAAAGTGGAATCGTCCATAAGAATGACTTATGGGCGATTTTCTTATACTATTATTACATAGCAAGCTAATGATGTACGAAAGGGCATGCACTAAAGTACATATAACCCATAGACAATCCGTAATATAATGACTGGATGAGAGGTGATTCCATGAAACATATGTCCAACCACCCCGGCTTCCTTCAATCAAGTATGGATGAGGATTATGACAAGATTACGTCCTCCCGTCTTCCCATTATCATATGGACCGTACTGGTGACCATCGTCACTGTCGCGTTACAAACTATGTCTGTTCCCCTCCTGGTGCCCACCTTGTTTTTTATAATGATTATGGTCATTCACATGTATCTATACTGGCGTGTGAACGATATTATCAACCGTTCCAGAGCACTGTATCTAATGATCCAGGGAAGCCTTATTTTTGGGAGCTCGATCATCATGCCCGATGGGCTTCCCGTCATACTTATTGGCTTGATTCCTGTATTAATAGGGCAAAGCGTAGCTATTTTTTTTGAAACCAAAAAGGTGGTTTTTGTAGCTTTTGTGCTGTATCTTTTCTTTTGCCTGATCACCTTGTGGATCAAGAATGTACAGGATCTTGCATTGTTCATCCCGTTACTTATGCTTATGATTGTCGTTGTTATGGCGTATGCGCTCCTTTACTATCGTCAGGTTAATGCCAGGGTTCGTACGCAGACATTTCTGCGTGATCTGGAACTGACCCACCAGAAGGTGGAAGAGCTGACGCTGGCCAACGAGCGTCAACGAATGGCAAGGGATCTGCATGATACGTTGGCTCAGGGGCAAGCCGGACTAATTATGCAATTGGAAGCGATAGACGCATATCTGAGCCGAGGGAACATCGACCGAGCTCATGAGATTGTTCTGTCATCCATGGGACAGGCCAGACAGACACTGGGCGATGCGAGAAAAGCGATTGACGATCTAAGAACCCGAGCTACACCTGCCGTCAACTTTAACGAGGCGATTCATGATCAACTGCAACGCTTTAGATTAGCGACAGGAGTTGATGTCAATTGGGAATTTAACATAAAATCTGTTCTGTCCGGAGCTAAAATGGAGCATGTATTGCATATGTTGAGTGAAACACTGACCAACGTGGCACGTCATGCGCAGGCCAGTAGTGTATCCGTAAACATTTGGGATAATCATCAACAATTTCACATGGTTATTAAGGATAATGGAAGAGGTTTTAACATTGGAAAAATTGGTAAAGAGACAGGGCATTACGGCCTGATCGGTATTCATGAGCGTGCTAGGCTTATAGGCGGGCAAATTCATATTGAGAGCAACAATGAAGGTACTACAATAGAGCTGTCTGTACCTGTATAGTATGGGAGGGGAAATAATGAAGCATAAAGTTCTGATTGTAGATGATCATTGGGTTGTACGTGAAGGCATGAAATTAATCCTGGGGACCGATGACAACTACGATGTTGTCGGAGAAGCCGAGGAAGGAAACGCAGCGTTGGAACAGATGGAAGCGCTGAAACCAGACGTCATTCTGATGGATCTGAATATGCCCGGAGGATTGAGTGGACTGGATACTTTGAAGATCATGAACGAAAAAAACATACAGATTCCCGTAATTATTTTGACCACATATAATGAGGACGAACTTATGATCAATGGGCTGCGATTGGGAGCCAAAGGATATCTACTTAAGGATACAAGCAGAGAGAATTTATTCCGCACACTGGAGTCTGCTCTGCGTGGGGAGACACTGCTGCAGCCTGAAATAACCGCCAGAGTATTTGCATATCGGCACAAGCCCGCGGCAGAAGAGAAACCGAAAAACGCACTATCGTTGACTGAGAAGGAATTAATCATTCTTCAGGCAGTGGCACGGGGCCTTCGCAGCAAAGACATTGCTTTTGATATGGGAATGGCAGAACGAACCGTTAAGGCACAGTTGACCAATATCTATAACAAACTGGGCGTAGATTCACGTTCGGAAGCTGTCGCTGTATCCGTGGAAAGGGGCATCTTACATTTGTAAATACATTTTATATTAATATATTATTTTCCATATCAATGGTCAGCGAATACTAAAAGCGCCCATTGGTGCTTCCCAAACGTACATCAAGGGCATGCCCTTATGTACGTTTTTTCTTGTTCAGTTTTAGATATGATGAAGTCACGAGGTTGTCCAACATCAAGATGGCCCAGATCTGTAGCAACGAAGGGAGACGTCAAAAGAATATGGCAAAATTATTATTTCGACTCGGTGAGTGGTCGGTAAGAAAAAGGAAAATGGTGATCGCAGGAGGATTGATGCTTTTACTGCTTGTGGCCGCCTTGGGTCTTGGCTTGGGAACGTCCTTTACAGGAGAGATGACCATTCCGGGAACCAAATCGGAACAGGCTGGAATCATATTGAATGAAGAATTTCCATCCTCCGGTGATGGTGGACAGATCAGGTTAGTGTTCAAGTCTGAAAAGGCAACACTGGAATCGGAATCGAACAAAAAATGGATTACAGAAGCATTAAAAGTGGTTCAATCGGATTCATCGGTAACATCTATCGTCAGTCCGTATGACGCCGGTACGTTAAGTGCAGACAAGAAGATTGGTTATGCTGATGTTACATATAGTCAGCCAGCCAATGAAGTAACAGAGAATTCCAAAGAACATGTTCTTGGTGTTGTAGAGAGACTGCAGGATCGTGGAATTCAAACGGAACTTGCAGGGAGTGTAGCTTTTTCTGAGCTTGAGATAGGAGGTGCTTCTGAAGTCATCGGGGTTCTGATTGCGTTCATGATCCTTGCTTTCACATTCACATCGTTTCTCGCAGCAGGATTACCGATCCTAACCGCAGTTGTAGGACTCGGTATAGGAATGATGATTATCGTCATTGGCTCAAATGTAGTTTCTATGGCTTCATTCTCCATTACACTGGCTGTTATGCTGGCCTTGGCTGTAGGGATCGACTATGCTCTGTTCATCATGTCCAGATATCGTCAACAACTGGCAGCAGGATTTGAGCGAAATACAGCCATTGCTCAAGCCAATGCAACAGCAGGTAGCTCCGTTGTCTTTGCAGGAATAACCGTTATTATCGCCCTGGTTGGTCTGTCGGTCGTACAGATTCCATTCATAACCATGATGGGATTGGCGGCAGCTGTAAGTGTATTCGTAGCAGTATTAATTGCTGTCATTTTTGTTCCTGCCGTATTGGCAGTTGCAGGAGATCGAATTAGTCCGGCACGGGAGAACAAATGGCTGCGGAAATGGTCTGGTCCCAAAAAAGCAGAGGGAACAGAGAATCGTTGGGGCAAGATTGTAACACGCAAACCTTGGCTCACTGCCATCCTGTGTATCGTTTTATTGACGGTTTGTACTATCCCGTTCTTGCATATGCAACTCGGCCTACCAGATAGCGGTTTAAAATCCACGGATACAACAGAACGTCGAGGGTATGACCTGCTTGCGGAAGGCTTTGGAGAAGGATTTAATGGTCAACTGGTTGTAGTTGCTAGAACAGCAAAAACGGAAGATCCACAAGCGGATATTGCCAAAGCAACTTCATATATCAAAAATCTGCCTGATGTGGCAAGTGTCAATCCTTTAATTCCGAGTCCTTCCGGGAAGGCCGCAATCATTACGGTGTTACCGAAGACAGGCCCTCATGATATCAAAACGACCGAATTGGTCCAAACTATTCGTGCGGAAGCGGAACAGGTGATGAAAGATAATAATGTCGAAATTATGGTTACCGGGGGAACGGCAGTCAATATTGATATCTCCGAGAAACTTGACGAAGCATTGCCGAAATTTGCAATATTGATTGTAGGTCTCGCCTTCGTGTTGCTCATGCTGGTTTTTCGATCCATTCTGGTTCCAATCAAAGCCGTACTTGGATTCCTGTTCACCCTTGGATCAACCCTAGGCGTCATCGTTTTGGTCATTCAAGATGGCTATCTGGCAAATTTCTTTGGCATTCCCGAACCAGGGCCGGTACTGAGCTTCCTGCCAATTCTGGTTACAGGTATTCTCTTCGGACTTGCTATGGACTACGAAGTATTTTTGGTAAGCCGCATGAGAGAGGATTATAACCATACGGGAGATGCAGTGAAATCAATACGAAGTGGTATTACTCACAGTGGTCCTGTTGTAAGTGCCGCAGGTTTGATTATGATCGCCGTCTTTGCGAGCTTTATCTTTGCCGGAGATGCCATGATCAAATCCATGGGACTTGCACTTGCCTTTGGTATTTTGGTAGATGCATTCATCGTTCGGATGACGCTTGTCCCGGCGGTGATGACCCTGTTAGGGCGAAGCGCCTGGTATTTGCCGAAGTGGCTGGATCGAATTCTTCCTAATATTGATGTGGAGGGAGAATCCGTGATGAAGGATACTCATTCTATCGATACCTCCATTTCATCGAAAAAAGATGAAGAATCGGAAAGTTCAACTTTGATGAGTAAAGAGAAATCAGGTTAGGGGGAGGCGTAGCATGTCGAAAGTACGCATTTTTGCAGATAGTATCTCGGATGTCCCACAGGATTGGATGGACCAATATAATATCGGAATTGTACCTTTATATATTGTTTTTCAGGACACGTCCTATGTTGATCGAAAAGAAATCAATGCAAAAGACATGTACAATTTGGTTGAGATATACGACCAATTGCCGAAGACAGCTGCACCTCCGCCTGCAGATTTCATTCAAGTGTTCCGTCCGGTCATCGAGAACGGAGAGGATATACTGTTTATCAGTATGTCCTCTCATCTATCATCGACGTATCAGAACGCCATGGTGGCGGCAAGAGAGTTCCCCGCAGGACGGGTAACGGTTGTAGATTCACTGAATGTATCCGCCGGGACAGCCATGAATGTACTTTTAGCAGCGGAAATGGCTTCAGAAGGAAAAAGTGCCCTTGCGATCGCCGAATGGCTTGAGACAGCGCGGCATGAAATCCAGTTAAATGTGCTCGTTGATAATCTCGATTATCTTCACAAGGGAGGCAGGGTTAGCAGCATTCAACATATGCTAGGAAGTATGCTTCGAATTCGTCCCATTTTATATGTTAGACATGGAAAGGTGCTTTCCGGAGTGAAATACAGGGGAAGCAAGGAGAGAATTGTTAAGAAACTTTTACAGGATATTTTGAGCCATATCCATCGCATTGATCACGACCAGATTATTATTGCCCAGACACTGGAAGAGGAAACTGCGGAGTGGATACGCAACATGATTCTAGAAGAGACCTCTGTTCGCAATGTACACATCATCGAAGGCGGCTGCTCCATATGCTCTCACAGTGGTCCTCATAGTCTGGCAATCAGTTTTATCCTGAAGTCGGAGCCTCTTGTTCAGGCTCTCAAATGATCAAGGAACAGTTTTTTTAGGATATTGAACTGCTGCACTTCATTTACTTGGGTCTGGAATGCATCAATACCGTTCAACATCGCCATCTTTTTGGAAAAATTTCCAAACACATTAATCATGGTATTAATGGTTTCACGAGTACTGCCATCCGTCCGCAAGGACCCGTCCTGTTCACCAAGTTCCGCAAGCTCGGTAAACAGGGTAATCAGTTTATTATAATTGGCCTGATAGATTTCCATATCGTCCAGAGGAAGCTTCGACATGGAGACGTAACACTCGAATGCCTCAATTAATTTCGAGTTCCGTTGATGTTCCGCCTGTTGGAAGAAAATAAGTGTATCAAAGATTCTTTCCAGCTTGTCATAACAGGTTCCTTGATCGTGTAGAATGCCCTCGAACACTTCGATCTCGGATTGAACAATTTCGGAAGCGACCGCAACAATTAACTGTTCTTTTTTGGGGAAATAACGGAATATGGTAGCGACGCCCAAGCTCGCCTCAGCGGCGATCTCCTGCATCGTTGCTTGTTCGAAACCTTTATTAAAAAAAACGATTTGAGCTGCTTCAATAATACTTGTGCGCCGCTTCAATTTTAGATCGCTGCGCTCGTTTTCAAGCCTTTGCCGGGGTTCTATTGGAAAAACCTCCTTGTTCGATTTAACTCAGACTATGCTAACAAACATGACACTTTTCTGTCAATTAAAAATCAATAATGCCTCATACATCAAAATTCAAGTGATGTATGAGGCATTTTGTATAGACTTTATTATTCAAGTTCTCGATCATTTGTGGGAAGGGACCAGTGAATTCTCACCCGCATACCGCCGAGTGGACTTTGATCCAATTGGATACCTGAATGAACAGGATCATGAATACGCAGACGTTCAGTGATGTTCCACAGGGCACAACCTATGGTATCTACAGGAGGTTCGGCAAGTCTAACCATAAGGGAGTTGATCTCGTCAAGTGTCATCCCTTTTCCATCATCTTCAACAGTAAGAAGGATACCTCGTTCGGTCCGTTCTACCTTAACCTGTATATAACCTGAATCACGCTTCATTTCAATTCCGTGGATAATACTGTTTTCCACCAGAGGCTGGACAAGCAGCTTTGGAATTGGAATAGAACTGAGATCATCGGGCAGGTCAATATGATAGGAGAGTCGTTCCATACGCAGACATTGAATTTCAAGATAATTCCGGACGATACCCAGTTCTTTTTCCAAACGGGTCATCGGTTCATTCAGGCGGGTCGTATATCTGAAATACTCCGCAAGATTCTGGGTCATGGCCGTAACGGCTTCCTCGTTGCCAAGTCGCGTCATGTTATTGATGAAAAACAGGCAATTATAAAGGAAATGCGGATTGATTTGAGCCTGCAACTGCTTGAGCACAGCTTCTCGTGCTATGATTTTTTCTTTATATACTTTCTCGATCAAGTCTTCGATCTGTTCGGCCATGTCATTGAACTGTCCATACAAATAATCAAATTCATTGCCGCTCTGCCTCTTAATCCGATAAGAGAATTCAGCATGCTTCAGCAGTCGAACTCCCTTCAGAAGAACCAGTATAGGAATCTGAACTTTCCGAAAGAGAACAATGATAATTGTCAACCCTGCCATAAATAGCATTACACAGGCGGAGTAGAACCAGATTTGGCTGGTTTTAATGGGTTGCAACACCTTATCCAGAGGCATAAAGTCAATAAGATACCATTCAAGTTGTTGCGAATACACATAGTTGACGATATAGTCAGAACCGTTAACGGAGACTGTCTCGGTACCGGAAGCAGGCTTAAGATTAGTGACGACTTGGTCTAAAATAAGGGAGGTCAAGGGATTCGCGTTTTTGCGAGTAATGGATCCCTGATTCGGATGATAGAATACGGCCTCATTCTCTCCCTGATGTGAGTTTTCTACAAGTTCCTCCAGATTGCCCCGAGGGAACTCCATTCGCATAATTAGCTCGGAATTCGTCTTGTATTTATAAAATGCCCCTGAAACAGGATCGATTTTCCACCCTGACTGTGGTGAATCATTCTCAGGAGACCGCATCTGATTTTCCGAAGATACAATCCATTGATTGAGGAGGATGGAGTAGATGGATATTTTGTTACTCCATCCTTCGGAAAGACTTTGAAGTTTCACTCTGGCCTCAACATTCTGAATGAGCTGAACCTGTTCAAATGCACTCATGACGTCGATCGATTGAAGGAGAGCAATTGTATTATCCGTTTCCAGTGTAATGGCAAGCATATTTAACCGATCTATGTTCTGGTCGAGTGTATTTACTACAAATTGAACCCGATTAAGGTTGTTGGCCTCAATATCTTTTTTGACTGCATCCAAGCTGGACTGGACAGAGAAGGTGTACATGATTAATACTGCTGCAAGCATAATCAAAGTAATTGCCACCATGTTCAGGAATGTTCTGTACTTCTGCTTCACACCGTTATTCCCCCTGCCAATGATGTAAATATATCTCATTGTAGGGCGGCTAAAGGAGAAACACAAGTGAAACAAAGAGTAATAGAAGTGTAAGTTAAGATTGAATTATGGAATGTTGAAATAGCGTTATTTCGATCCCATACTTGTCACGATATGATTAAGATGAAATAGATGAAGGAGAATTTTGAATATGAGCTGGAGGAAAAAATCCCTGCTTCTGTCCGTCCTTTGTTTGGCTCTATTGACGGCATGTGATGAAACAACTCCCCAACAGGAACCTGTTAAACATGAGGTTGTCCTAACCACCGTGAAGATGGATGAACCAACCACCGTATACAAAAACAGCGAAACGGCGTCCGATAACGTACATATACGTTGGGCCAAGAAGACATTGGGGGTGGATATTCGCACACAATGGAGTGCTCCGGTGGAGGATTACGATATGAAGCTTAGATTAATGTTGTCTTCCGATGACCCACTTCCTGATGTATTTTCATCTAAAGTCATGGATACGACGAATCAGTTCCTGACTTCAGGAAAGGTATTGGATGCGGGAGAAGCCTTTGATCAATACGCCTCTCCCACCTGGAAAGCGGCTATGGCTGAAGTTCCTGAAGCCTGGCAACCGTTCACTGAAAATGGAAAAAGAATGGCAATCCCCATTATTACTGAACAAGCTTCACAAGCTGTACTATGGATCCGTAAAGATTGGCTGGATAAACTGGGACTTGAAGCCCCGCGTAATCTGGATGAACTCGAACAAATCATGAAAGCCTTTACTTATGATGATCCGGATGGGAATGGGTTAAAAGATACCTACGGCATTGATTTTGCCATCAAGGATCAGTATCTGGCTTCCCCAACAGGAGATATCTCATGGGTATTCGGGGCTTATGGAGCCCTTCCTGAAATATGGGGTGAAGATGGAAAGGGACAGTTGATGTACGGCAGCATTCAACCGGAGATCAAAAAAGCACTGTTGAGACTGAGATCATGGCAAAGCAAAGGATATATGGGAAACAACGTTGCATTACAAGATTTCAGTCAAGTTAACGAAAACGTAATTGCCGGCAAGGTCGGAATTGTTGCAGGACCACGATGGTTTGCTGACTATCCGGTGAAGCAGCTCATAGCTAGAGATTCTCAAGCAGAATTTATTCCTAATCCGATACCAACGGGTCCTGATGGAACAGCAGGGAGACTGGCGGGCAATTCTTACAGTGCTGCTCTCCTTATTAGCAAAGACATTTCTGAAGAAGCGTTACAGGCATTTTTTAAATACCAGAACTATTTATATGAAGCAACTGTAACCGATGATCCGTTCTTTCTTAGCGCCTATCAAAACGGGTATGACTATGTTCTGAAACAGGATGGATCTATTAACAGTGAGAGCAGTACAATTCCAGGAGGAAAAGTAAATACCTCCAAATATACATTGTTTAGCCAATATGCAAGCTACCCCTCACGATTTAAAGACGCCATTTTAAAACTAGGCAAGGGTGAACAACTGAATGCTTATGATCGAGCCGTCTTTTTCAGCATGGGGGTAGACCCGAACAACCCGGATGAGTTGCCGGTTACACAGGCAGACGTTGTTGAGGCGACTCAGGAAAAAATAGACCAACGAAACCTGTTTCAAGGACCGGCGACGAAAATAATGCGATCAAGGAACACCTATCTGCAAAAGATGGAGTTGGATACCTTTAATTCTATTATTTATGGCGAGCAGCCTATAGAGGCTTTTGATGATTTTGTTAAGAAATGGCTCAAATCTGGCGGAAAACAAATGACGGACGAAGTGAACGAGTGGTACAGGTCAATCCAATCTCAATAATGCAGAACAAAGTTGTGAGAACGTATTCAACGATAATGGAGGGTAAAATCATGAAAATCACAAATTTAAAAACAAATCATGTATCCAATCCGTTAGGATTCGCAATAGAATATCCAAGCTTGTCTTATGTTGTTACGGAGACTACGGCAACTAAACAGATTGCTGCACAAATAGAAATAGCGCTGGATGAAGCCTTCATTAACATCGTTTTTGTCAGTGGTAAAAAAGAGGACATTGATTCACTCGCATATATACCGTCTCTGACGTTAGCTCCAAGGACCCGATATTACTGGAGAGTACGGGTATGGAACGAACGTGGTGAAGATGCCATCAGTGAGACAGCTTGGTTTGAAACCGCAAAGCAGGAAGAGGCGTGGACAGCTCAGTGGATCACCCCTGAACTGGACAGTTCAGTCCATCCTGTCTTGAAAAGAAGCTTCGAAATTGCGGGTTCAGTGGTACAAGCCCGTGCCTACGTATGTGGTCTGGGTGTTTACGAGATGACGCTTAATGGCGCGAAGGTTGGAGATGAATATTTGGCTCCCCATTATAATGCCTATCACAAATGGTTGCAGTATCAGACCTACGATATTACAGATATGCTGCAGCTAGGTACAAACACGGTTGATGTAGGCCTCGGAAACGGTTGGTACAAAGGTCGCTTTGGCTTTGAAGGGGATACAACAGGGGAACTGTATGGAGACCATTTTGCACTACTCTCCGAAATCATTATTACCTATACAGATGGTACCGAAGTCGTATTTAAAACAGATACGTCCTGGCGCGCTACCCGCTCCCAGGTGTTGGATAGTAACATCTATGATGGAGAAATTTATGATGCTACTCTGGATGTTTCTGAGGAATATCCAGTCAAAGAAACGAATCTAGGCTACGAGCGTCTGATGGCTAGAAAGAGTCTCCCCGTTGTGATCAAGGAAACATTAAAACCGATCGAGGTCCTCACCACCCCAGCTGGGGAGACCGTCATTGATATGGGACAAAACATGGTCGGCTGGCTACAATTTCGCACTCAGGCACCGCGTGGATCAGTCATTCATTTACAATATGGCGAAGTACTTCAGGATGGTCATTTCTATCGGGAGAATCTTAGATCGGCCAAGGCGGAATATACGTATACATCAGATGGCAATGAAGCCATCATTCGACCCTACTTTACCTTCTACGGCTTCAGATATATCAAAGTAGAGGGTTGGATTGGTAAGTTGGACTTGGACGATTTTACAGGATGTGTTGTTTACTCGGATATGGACCGCATCGGATATTTGGAGACAAGCCATTCAGGGATCAACCGTTTATATGAGAATGCACTGTGGGGTCAAAAAGGTAATTTCCTGGATACACCTACGGATTGTCCGCAACGGGATGAACGAATGGGCTGGACAGGTGACGCACAGGTCTTCTCAGGTACGGCTAATTTCAACATGGATACCTACGCTTTTTTCAATAAATATGGCCATGATCTATGGATGGAGCAGGAGGATCGGGACGGTATGGTCCCTATGGTTATTCCGGTTGGGAGAGTGCAGGGCGGTGGGTCTAGTGCCTGGGGCGATGCAGCCACCATTATTCCATGGAACAGTTACGTTCACTCTGGAGACAAGGGGATTCTTGAGCAACAGTTCGACAGCATGAAGGCATGGGTGGACTTCATCAAGCGTAACGATGACGAATCAGGCGGCAAACGACTGTGGACAGTAGGTTTCCATTTTGGTGACTGGCTTGCGCTGGACGGGGATAATCCCGATTCTCCAATGGGTGGAACGGATACTCATTTTGTGGCTTCAGCGTATTACGCATATTCAGCAGATATTGTAGCGAAGGCAGCCAAAGTTCTGGGGCATGAAGACATCGCGGAGACCTATGTGCAACTGGCACTAGAGGTTAGAGCAGCGATAAAGGATGAATTCTTTACTAGCAATGGACGTCTCGCTGTAGATACGCAGACGGCATATGCGGTAGCCTTGTTTATGAATCTGGTGCCTGAACAATACACTCCGCGGATCGAGGAAGACATCCGCATGCGTCTGCGCAAGGACCAGAACCATCTGCGAACAGGCTTTGTGGGAACACCCTATCTGAACCGGGTTCTGTCCGAGCATGGAAGCAACGACATTGCATACACACTGCTGCTTAATGATGATTATCCAAGCTGGCTGTATGCGGTCAATATGGGGGCGACAACGATCTGGGAGCGCTGGAACTCTATTCTTCCGGACGGTAAAATCAGCGAAGATGGCATGAACTCCCTTAATCATTATGCTTATGGAGCAGTTGTGGAATGGATGTATCGGAATATGGCAGGAATCAACCCTGTCGAGGACAAGCCGGGATTCCGTCACGCATTATTGGCACCTCTGCCTGATTTTAGAATCCAATGGGTAAAAGCTCATGTAGATACAGCAGCGGGGCGGTACAAGAGTGAATGGCGATTCGACGAGCAAGGTCATCTGTTCTTCAGCTTCTCCATACCGTTCAATGCAACAGCTACGATAAAACTACCACATGCTCAAATGGAGAATGTGACCCTGAACGGTGTTATCCTTACCGATTCCGGATTACCTGTCACACAGGAAGAAGAGAATACCGTAATTGAAGTGAGTAGTGGTACGTATGAAGTAAGCTATGCTCCATCCAAAGCATACAAGAAAATTCTTAGCACACACACTCCACTCAATGACTTGCTTCGTAATGAGGGAGGCCGCGAAGCTTTAAGCGGATTTTCACCAGTTTTTGCTACGTTGAATCCAGAAACCATTGGGCCAATGGGAGAAGCGAGTATACGTGAATTGGCCAGTTATCCATCCTTCAGCGCACCTGAAGAACAGTTGGATGAACTTGATCGCAAGTTGGCGATGGTTCAGCTTGACCAGTGAGTGTAAATCGATCGGATGCATCATATTATGATTCAATAATTTCAGTGTGAAAAAATGAAATGCACATAGGGGTAGCCTTATGTGCATTTTCGAATTGAATTGAACCAGTACTTATGCCAAAGGTGGATTGTTAATGAACATTCGGATCAAAAGCTTACTCTCATTCGGATTCGTTATTTTTCTTTTTGTACTTACTGTCTCTTATCAGAATTACAATATGAAAATGCAAAGCTCCAAATTACAAGAGTTGAATCAGGTGACGCTCCAATCTGCACTGACTGCTCAAGAGCTCTTACAGACGTTGACGGATTATCAAATTCAGATCATGCTCCCGGCAACGGGTTATGCCACCAATTCTTCTATTGAACCCACGGTGAACATGCTACTTGAGAATTTCAATGTTCTGTTAAGTAAATACGCAACTTTGAATCCTCACTCATCGGATCAAATTGCACAGATCAAGACAGCTTATGACGCATTCATCAATAAAGGAGATACCACTAGTGGAGAAAAGCTGAGTAGACTCATGCTTGATCTTAAGCAGCGTCACGTTAGCCAAATCAATAACAATTTAGAAGCATTGATCTCTGAAAATGAGACCAGGTACAATCAATCGTTTTATTTTCAGATCGGCGTGGTTCTTGCGGTTATTATGCTATCACTGCTTTTTGCCAGATCACTCACTCGTCCCATCCAGCAATTGGTTACAGGTGCAACAACGATATCACGGGGAGATCTAAGCCAACCTGTTAAATTGAAGTCAAGAGATGAGATGGGCAAACTGGCCTCCATATTTGAAACGATGCGATCAGGCCTTTCCCAATTCATTCACTCTGCACAAAATACTGCAGATATGGTCACCCATTCCAGTCAAAGTTTATCGGATCATATGGGTAAATCAACGATTTCAATAGAGAAAATGAAGGAATCCGCCAGAAGAGTGTCCGAGGGAACTCAGCATCAGTTACAATCCGCGGAAGAAACAGCGATCGCTATGGAAGAAGTAACCAAAGGTATTACGGTGATTACAGACTCCAATATGCAGGCTGCGGATCAAGCCATAATAACGGAACGGGAAGCCCGTCAAGGAAAAGTATTTTTGGAAGAAGTCGATTTACACATTCGATCTCTCAGTCAGACCATGGTGGACGTCACCTCATCCGTACAGACTCTGGAAAAACATTCAGTAACCATTCATCAAATGGTTGGACTTATACAAAGCGTAGCCAAACAAACCAACCTCCTGGCCCTGAACGCCAGCATAGAGGCTGCCCGATCTGGTGAACAAGGACGAGGATTCGCTGTGGTTGCAGATGAAATACGAACACTTGCTGATCAGACTCAACACTCATTGAATCATATATCCGAGGTAGTAGGCAATATCCAAAAGGACACAGCTATTACGGTAGTTGCTGTTGAAGAGGGAAGGAAAGGAGTGTATCAAACCGAAAGGAAACTGGAGAAAACTCGCAATATTTTTGAAGCAATCACAATGGCGACAAAAGCAATGACGGATCAAATGCAGGAAGTATCTTCGGCATCGGAGCAGATATCGGCAGGCTGTGAGCAAGTGAATGCATCTGTTATAGAGCTTGCGGATATTGCCAAAATGGCACATACGGAGAGTCGGAGAATGGTAAGTATTGTTGAGGAACAGATACAGATTGTACAACAGGTTACAGACTCGACAACTTCAATGTATGAAGTGACTTTGGATTTAAACAGGCGTATTTCAGAGTATAAAGTGTAGTCAGCTTACAAAAATTGAAAGTCACATTCTGTGATGATAGAATAAATATTGTATTGATATTCTAACTATCATATTTTCGGGAGGCGTTGTAATGTTTACCAATGAGAACAAAGGTCATTCCAAGTCGAAAGTTGATTTTCTGGATAAATCGTTTATCCAAAATCCCTTTCCAGTCTATGAGAAGTTACGCACGGAAGATCCAGTGCATCGTTTTCCTTTGCCCAGTGGTCACTTTGCATGGATGATTTCTGGTTATGAAGATGCGGTTGAGATTCTGCAGGATAAACGCTTTGTGACGAACTCTCCATTCATGGAAAATGCTGAGGGCTCAGCTCCGCCACATCAAGAGATTATTTCTCGTAATTTGCTTAGTGTGAATCCGGAAGATCACCGCAGGCTGCGGAGATTGATACAGAAAGCTTTTACTCCTCGTATGATTGAGCGCCTCCGCGGTAGAATTATAGAAATAAGCGATGATTTGCTTGACAAGGTGCTGGCGAGTGGAAAAAGGGAAATGGATCTGATCGAAAATTATGCTTTTCCCCTTCCGATCATGGTTATATGTGAAATGTTGGGGGTTCCTCAACAGGATCAGGACAAGTTCCAGGAGTGGTCCAATACCATCATGGAGGGATTCAACAATCCAGACATGAAAGAAAAGAGCGATGAGGTCATGAAGGCATTTGTAGACTATCTGCATGTGTTGATCACAGAAAGACGCCAACATCTTCAGGAAGACCTGATCAGCGACCTCATCAGCGTTGAGGAGGAGGGAGATGTTCTTTCGGAGCAAGAACTATATGCTCTTGTCTTCGTTCTAATCATTGCAGGCCATGAAACAACAGTGAATCTGATCGGGAACGGTATGCTTGCGTTGCTGGATAACCCGGAACAGAAGCAATTGCTGCTGAATGATCCTGAATTGATTCATCCAGCCCTGGAGGAGATCCTTCGGTATAACGGACCGGCTGAAGTGAGTAACATACGCTGGGCCACTGAAGATGCAGAGTATGGGGGAAAACATATTCGAAAAGGGGATATGCTCTTTGTTTCGTTTTCGTCTGCAAATCGTGATCCTGCGCAATTCCCCGAGCCCGATACATTTGATATTACACGCAAGGTGAATAATCATATTGCCTTTGGAAAGGGCATTCATTTTTGTCTTGGAGCACCCTTAGCTAGACTTGAAGGGGAGATTGCAATTAATGCGCTACTGCGCAAAATGCCGGATATTCGTCTGAACACAACTGAGGAATCATTGGAATGGCGCCCAGGCATGATTATTCGCGGATTAAAAGATTTTCCGGTTTCATTCTGATGAATTTTAAATAGGAAATTCGTATAAGTGGGGAGAACAATCATGAGCTTGAATACAACTAAGAAAAATATTTTTTTAACAGGTGCATCCGGCAATATGGGCCATGAAGGGTTTAAGGAACTGTTGAAGCGCAGGGACAAATTTAATATTATTGTTCTGGTTTTACCTACGGCTAAAGACAAAGAGAAGATGTTACCCTATGAAAGTGAGCCGGGTGTACAGATCATTTGGGGCGATTTGACCAATTATGATGATGTACTGAAGTGTGTTAGCGGAGCAGATTATGTACTTCATGTCGGTGGAATGGTATCACCTATGGCTGACTATCGCCCCAAAATGACCACACAGGTTAACGTCGGAGCCATAGAGAACATTTTGCGAGCGATCAAGTCACAGCCTGATCCCGATCGGATTAAACTCGTCTATATCGGCACAGTCGCCCAGACGGGCGATCGGAACCCCCCTCACCATTGGGGGAGAACAGGTGATCCAATCAAAATAAGTGTCTACGACAATTATGCAGTCAGTAAAACGATTGCCGAGCGCAAAGTCATTGAATCGGGTTTGAAGTACTGGGTGTCTTTAAGACAGACGGGCATATTATACAGTGGCATCTTAGACGGGATGGACCCGATTATGTTCCACGAGCCCATCAATGGTGTATTTGAATGGGTAACTGCCAAGGATTCAGGTCGTCTACTTGCCAATGCATGTGAAGAAAATGTGCCCGAATCATTCTGGCGCAGAATATACAATATAGGTGGAGGAGAAGCCTACAGAACGGATAACTATGAGTTTATGCAAAAAACTTTTGGTGTGCTTGGTATCAAGGATTTCCGCAAAATTGTAGATTTAAACTGGTTTGCCACTCGCAACTTCCATGGGCAATGGTACGAGGATTCCGACATTCTGGAAGAATATCTGCACTTCAGAAGCAGTTCCATAGAAGAATTTTTGGATGACCTGAAAAAGAGTGCACCTCTCAAGTTGAAAGCAGCGAAGTTTGTACCAGCCTGGATGATGAAGAATATGATTATGAGACCGGTTGCCAAGCAGAAGTTCGGTACACTTTACTGGATGGAACACAATATTTCTGAGCGGATTACATCATTCTTTGGTTCCAAAAAGGCATGGGAAAACATCCCTACTTGGGAGGAGTTCACACCCTCCAAACCTTCACTCACTCCTATTAGGCTCAATCATGGCTACAATGAGACCAAACCTGCATCGGAACTTGATTTGGACGATATGATAGGTGCTGCTGCTTTCAGAGGGGGGAGCTGTACATCTACCCGGATGACCAAAGGAGATCTATCGACACGTTTGGGCTGGAGTTGTGCTTTTGATCATGAGTTTGAAGCAAGCCCTACACTGGTTCTCCTGGGCGGACACTGGTGCCCGCATTGTATGCCAGATCCGTGGAATTATGATGAAGAAGCAAAGCGTAACCCTTTCTTTGCCCAGGTATGGTATCCATATCACAGCAAGGATGAGGCAAATTTTTACGATGAACGGATCTATGACGGGATTGAGTTTAGTAAATGAAATGAATAAAGAGATTATGAATTAATTAGTACCCGGAATCAGGTCGGGTCATATATACAATCCAGAGACGCAAGCAATGCTTGCGTCTCTTTGTTTTTTGCAAATTTTAGATGTGTGTATTTGGATTACGTTATTTCATCTTAACAACGCGTTATATCCGTATTCCTGTATGAATCTTACAATAAAGATATGAAAGCGATTTCAGTACGTATCCATCAAGAGTATATCGGAGGGGAAAAGTTATGGGAGTTGCAGTAAATGACCAACACGTCACCGTTGGCACAGACACACCTCACCAACCTGAACGTGAAATCCCGACTAAAAGGCTAATCGGAGATTCCATGGGGCAGTTTGGACTCAACATTTCAAGCGGATTGCTGGGACTAATAACGTATTATTACACGGATGTTGTAGGAGTATCGGCAGCTATTGTCGGAACCGTACTATTGGTTACCAAACTACTTGATGCAGTTGCTGATGTGGGCATGGGCGTGCTCGTAGACCGGACTAAATCCAAGTATGGGCAAGCACGTCCTTGGTTACTCTGGATGAGCATTCCGATGTTTGTATCGTTGTTATTGTTATTTTCAGTTCCGGATATCAGCGTCACAGGTAAAATTGTATATGCCATTATAACCAATCTGGTATTTTACATTATGGTCTATACACCTACATTCATACCATACTCAAGTTTGATGGCCCTGACTACACGCAACACCTATGAAAGATCTTTAATGGGTATTATCAGATCAAGTAGCGGTTATTTAGCAGGAATGGTTGTGGCGATTGCTTTTCTTCCTATTGTCAACGCTATGGGTGGTGGCAGAAGGGAATGGACTATATTAGCCGGGATCTTTGCATTCGTGGCTGCAGCAGGAATACTCATCGCCTTTTTCTCCAACAGAGAGAAATATAACAATGTACAATTGGATGAACTTGGCGCTTTTCAGGAGAAAATTCCACTAGGACAAGGGTTGAAAATGTTAATTTCCAATAAATACTGGCTTCTGATGTTCACTGTTGGGACCTTTTCTAATATTTTGTTCGCTTTAGGTGTTGCTGCAGGAACCTATTACGCCAAGTACATCTGGGGAGATGTGAATCTGATTGCCATTATGGGAGGCATAGGTCTAATTCCGGTCGTCATCGGTTTTAGCTTATCCGGACCCTTTATTAAAAAGTTTGGCAAACGCAACACAGCTCTTGGTGGGGTCATCATTGGTTTGATTGGAGCAACGGCCAGATTGATTGCACCCGAGAGTATTATGCTAGGACTTGTGTGTTCGATATTCCAAACCCTTGGTACAATTCCTCTCATGGCAGTTGGAGGAGCACTCATCACGGATACGATTGAATATGGAGAATGGAAATTCCATAAAAGAATGGTTGGATTAACGAATAGTGTTAATGCCTTTGGTAACAAGGTGGGTACTGCTTTAGGAGCAGCCATGATTGGATGGTTGCTTGCCTTAGGCGGTTACGTGGAACAGGCGAGCGAGCAGGGGAATGCAGCTAAACAAGCTATTATTGCATTGAACATCTATGTACCTATTGTGGTAATGGTCGTAATTGCAATCTGTCTGTTCTTCTACAAACTGGATAAAGAATTCCCTAAAGTCCTCAAAGATCTTGAAGAAAGAAGATATTCCAAAATATGAATTGAAAACGCTTTAATATAATTAAAATGAAATTTTAGGTTTATATAGGAGGATATATGAAGGCAACAACTTTTGATCTCACCAATACGAACGTTAGTCTAACTGCTTATTTACTGGATTCTTCACCAGAAATGCCTAACATGGGTAATCGACCTGCTGTTCTTATTTTACCCGGTGGGGCATACAGAGCATGTTCAGAGCGTGAGGCAGAACCGATAGGGATGGCTTTTCTAGCGGAGGGATACCAGGCTTTTACGTTACAATATTCGATTAATGAGAACGCTGTATTTCCGAAACCTTTGAATGATGCAGAAGAAGCACTGGAATTGATTTGGGAGAATAGTTCGAAGTGGGGGATTGATCCAGACAAAATAGCTGTATGCGGCAGCGTTAGGAACGATGGGGAAAATTAGGCACAATGCCATGATCCTTGGTTATCCATGCATTGTGGAATCGATGAGCCGTATTTTCCCTGCTTCTATACCAGGCGTGGATAAGGCTGTAAATACGTTAACACCGCCAACGTTCTTATTTCACACGTACGAGGATCAGCTGGTTCCAGTCCATAACGCTTTAACATTTGCAGAAGCCCTTAACCATGCAAAGGTCCCGTTCGAGATGCATATCTTTACCAAGGGCGTACATGGATTATCGCTGGCAAGACCACATACTTCAAGTGGGCTAAGAAGTATGGTCGAACCGGCTGTTGCGCAGTGGTTTCATCTTTGCGTGACCTGGCTCAGCAGCATATTTGGTGAGTTCGCTTCGGATCGTGAGAGCGTGCTGGATGATTCTATCGATGAGTACAGTCTGGAAGTACAACTGGGCGTCCTATGGCAAAATGAAACGTGCAAAAAGTTAATTCTAGCGGCAATCCCTATTCTTGGAGATTCTCCGCAACAAGACGCAATGGGAGTCCCTCTAAGTATCATTCTGGAGTTTGGAAACGAGCTCTTATCCGAGGAAGAGACGATTCAATTGGATCATGATTTACGACTTATTCCTGTTTCACACACCATTAATAGAACCAGTAGTCACATACGAGTTTGCATGTTTTGACAACAAATGATATTATACTAATCAAAATGATAGTAACACTATCATTTAATATTTTACACACATTATGTATCGGAGGAGTAAGAATAATGGCCTACAATGAAGATATTAGAATCGGGGAATTACTGAACAATGAAGAAGCGGTAGTGATTCTCACCAAACATCTACCGGAATTTATTAATGCTCCTACGTTTAAAATGGCATCCAATTTCACATTAAATCAGTTGGTTGCGATTCCTCAAGTCGATATTCCTGAAGCTACACTGGTAGCATTAAAGAATGATTTGGCTGACATTACATTTGTGTCAGAAGATACTCCGAAAAACAAACCAGCGGTTTCTGCAAACAAGAAATCTGACTCTCTGGCAGGGAAAGTCATTACAATTACAGGAGCAGGAAGTGGAATAGGTAGAGCAAGTGCCGTTCTGATGGCAGCCAGAGGAGCTAAGCTGGTTCTGGTCGATTATAATACTACAACTGGACATGAGACACTGGCGCTAGTAAAGGAGCAAGATGGCGAAGCCATTTTTGTACAAGCCGATGTTTCAAAAGAAGATGATGTTCAGAATTATATCCAACAAGCCATTAATACTTACGGAAAAATTGATGTAGCATTCAATAACGCTGGAATCATCCAACAATTCCAAAGTTTTCATAGCATGGCCCTGGAAGACTTTAATCGAATCATCGATGTCAATCTGAAGGGGATATTCCTCGGAATGAAGCACGCACTTCGGGTGATGGACGAACAAGGATACGGTCATGTCATTAATACTGCATCTACAACAGCCATTCGCGCTGAACACAGCCTGGCTGCTTATACAGCCAGCAAACACGGCGTTGCCGGTTTAACAAAGGCAGCTGCACTCGAATACGTCAGAAAAGGAATCCGTGTTAACGCGATATGTCCTGGTGGTGTAGCTACAACATTGACAGCGGCTGTTCCTCAAATGCTACAAGATAGTGAATATATGCCAGAAGAGTTCCCTAATATGAGAATTGGACGGTTTGCTGAACCAGAAGAACTCGCTGAAGTAGTTGCATTCCTGGCTTCTGATGGATCAAGCTATATGACGGGTTCCATTATCGTGGCTGATGGTGGCCTTACCCTTTAAGAGTACTCATACATCAATGCCCCGGGTTACCCACTATTTAGTGGGAACCCGGGGCTCTTGTTTTATATTTGGAGAACGAAATAGTTAAGATCTACACCTGAGATAGCTCTTCTTTATATAATGATAGTTGAAACTCAGCTCCGATTATTTCGACGTCGAAGAGCGTACAACACCCCAATACAAACAGGCATCGTTCCTATATAAATCTTGACCAATGTTGAGATCAAAGGTCTCAATTCCAAGTTGTTGTTGCCTACAGTAATTACTAAAGTGAGAAGAATAATACCTATTACAAGCCAAGCAGTAAGGATGAATCTCCTCAGTTTTGTATAATTGCTTCGTTTTTCGACAAAGATGTCCTCCTTACGTTCAGCGATCAGTAATAGACGATAAATATACTTTATCTTAAATAAGTATAGACCTCGTAGTAGTCACCTGTACTGGCAGTAAAAGACCAATCGTATCTAAACTGATTAATAAACGGGGAGTTAAATTTATAAATTGTGGTGCTTACTGTTCCCCCAACGGAACTAGCAGCAAGAACGCCTAATGCTCCTAAACCCATTGCAGCTATTACTCCAGCAGCTCCCAATCCAGCTAAAGGAACAGCTATTACCGCGGCGGCTACTGCTGTAGTGGTTCCTTTTGCCCATGATATACGATTTGAGCCTGAGCCAAAATAGACCCAAGAATCACTGTTAATCGATTGAGCTAACTGATTTTTCGAGTAGTTATGTGATATTTTCTCATTATTTATCATTCCTATAGGTTCATCATTTAAATAGATAGTTGAAGATGCGTCATCATAGATCACTACATTTATTTCACTAGTGATATTATCGCTAATTGTTATAGTTCTCTTACTGTCCTCATTGTAAGCATAGTCATATGAATAATCTATACCATCTATATTTACAATTTCCGATATTTCTTATCCATATAAATCATTACTAATAGCAGTCTGTATATCTTCTTGCGAGGTAGCATGTGCTACTTGAGAAGAAAAAGGAGTTAAACATACCGTAGAAACAAGTGTTAATGCTACAAATTTTTTCATGAAATCCACTAAAATCCCTCCTTGATTTACTTTTCTAGTTAAATTTTATTATCTAACCTAATTGAAACATAAAAAATCTTCTCATTTACCGATCCGTCAGTGGCGGCTCATGGTCAATCCAGTTCCATTCATTGTTCGAAACGAACAGACTTAAGGCCTGTTCAAATGAAATACCTGGATCGTGAAAACCAAGCATTACTTTGGCAAGATCCATACATTTCTCGTAACTAGGAGCAGACAACAAATCATTGGCCTGCTGTACAAAATGTTCAGGTTTGTTGGGAGTAGCTTGTACTGCATCCATTAACCCCTTATGACAAGGAAATAGTTGTCGATTGATTGCCAGAATGGCGCGTCCTGAGAATAAAACGAGATTACTGACGGAGTGGGAGAGCAGATAAGAGTTGTCCTTTTTGGCAGCTTCTCCTGCAAAATAAAACGCATACAAATAAATTTGAGAGTAAAAATCGATTAGATTTTGTTCACGATTCTGTTCAGGGTATGTTGAAATTGTTTGGAGAAGATCGTCCAAATCCGGAATCCGCGAATACACAGCCTTGGAACCGAGAAAAGAATACCGTGTAGGCTCACTTCCTTGTACCGCAGCAAGTTCCAGAAAGCGTTGACTGATTATTTTACCATCAATGTATCCATCGGGATAATCACACACATCATGGTTGGTATAAGCTAACTGATGCAGCTGCTGTCGTTCTTTAAACGACTCTTCTGTAACCACGATGTAGACGTCTACATCGGAGCTTTCCCGGGCTTTACCTTGAGCTATAGAGCCAGCAGTAACAACGGCAAGAATGGTGGGGTCCGGTTTTAATAATTGTACTAACTTGTCTAAAGCACTCTGGTGGTGCTCATACATTGATTTCACTCCTGTTCATAGGTTTACTTCTCCTAACATAGCAGGGTGACGAAGATATCTGATATAGTTAATTACGCCAAATTTTCAAGGCACCGAAATAATTCTTCCTCTTTGGCTATCATTCCAAGCATTTTCTGATACATTTTTTCTCGTTGGGTTATGGAATTGCCGGAGAAAAAACACTTCATTACCTGCTGCATCATGGCCTCCCATCGTTTTGCCAGTTCCGTGAATTGCCCCGATAGTACATGGAGTTTCTGTTCACCCGAGATTTCATACATATATAACAAAAAAGAAGAATATCTCATTCTGGCTAACGGGAATTTCATAAACTGATGCATAAAAGGAATCATGTAGGCTTCCGGTTCTGCTGTTACAATGCCTTCCTCCAAATATGCCAACGCAAAAGTGCACAAGTCCTGTAAAACATCCTGCGGGGTTATTCCGTGATCAGGGTTAAACAAGCTAATAGATAATAGTGTTCTCCAGTCCGGATTGAAACTGAAAGACGGGTCTGAACTAAAACATGCGTAGTACGGAGATGCAGCCAAAAAAACATCCAGTGCAAACGCCGTGCTAGTTATTCCATAATAGGAATCCACGAGATCAATTTCGCGCCCCGGTCGATCTAATCCAACCGCCAGACTAGAGTGGCGAGCATGAGATTTAAGGTATGTTTCTGACCATGGACAATAAAATACGTCAATCCCCACTAACACAGGCATTCCAGAACAAAGCTCCTTTTCCAGTCGATCCAAATAAACTTCTTCATCTTGGTTGCTGTTCAATGTTGTACCTGTAAAGTCCCTCTCTGTGAAAGAAACCTGTAATCCATGAACTTGCTCCAAAAGTTCCAAATTGAGTTTGGGGTAGGAGACTCGATTCATAAGCAGTTCTTGTGGATTTTCCTGATAAACAAATCTCCACGCATCCGCGTACATGGCCCTTGTCTCTTTACCTGCCCAAACAGCGACAGTTGTAATATGGTCATCAATACAGGAAGTAACAAGAACTGAACTGGAAAAACTTTTTAGTGGTTGAACATTGATCATGACGTTACCCCCCGAAGAAACAGATTCGAATTCCTCTGATGCTCTCGATATTCTCCTGGTGTCGTACCGCATCGTTCGCCAAAAAGTCGGTAAAAGTATTTCATATCCTCAATACCAATCGTGTGCGCAATCGTCTGTATACTCCATGCTGAATATTTAAGAAGGTTACAGCTGTATAAAATACGAATATCCTGCAGCATCTGAATATAACTTACTCCAGTAGATTTTTTGAACAGCCGCTGAAAGTTTCGTGTACTCATGGAAACGAACTGACTTATTTGTTCCAGAGGTA
Source organism: Paenibacillus sp. RU5M (assembly GCF_900221055.1). NCBI lineage: Bacteria > Bacillati > Bacillota > Bacilli > Caryophanales > Paenibacillaceae > Paenibacillus > Paenibacillus sp. RU5M. The sequence continues at coordinate 58,278 of NZ_OBQM01000017.1, forward strand.
ATGCATTCTTAAAATGCGTACCCATAAATTGAATGGCTTTATGTATTGCATACTCATTCATCTCTGTTTGATTGTAGTCCTCAAGTTGCTCGCTAAAGTAAAGAATATAAAATAATTTATTTAGCAGAGTACACTGTGAGGATATCAACTGGGGAGACCCGTTCAATTGATTACAGTTCATCTCATCGAATACATCACGAAATTCATGATGTCGCTCATGGAACAGGGACCAGGCCGAAACGTGATCTCTGCAAAATGGTTTGTCCAGATAAGGCTTATAAAGGCAATTCATGATATACAGCGGGGACTGATCTGTCAGATCCAGGGGTTGAAACACATGTGAAACCCCCGGGGGGATGACAAAAAGATCTCCCTTGGATACTCGAATGCACTTATCGTCAATATGATGAATTCCTTCACCCTCATATACATAAGCAATCTCAACAAAATCATGTTCATGGCGTACAGTAAAAGGCACTTCTTTGGTTAGTTCCATATGAATGGGGTTATAAGAATCAAAAAAATAGTTACCTTCGAACACGATTGATTTCTGCATGTTGATTCATCTCCGTTTCGTCATTCAAGTCAAAGTTGGGAAGATAACTGCATGTGGAGAGTATATCTATATTTTTTGGCGTATTCAACCATATATTGACTTATTTTGGTTTGGTATAATTGGTTTCTACACCATTTTGTAACATTTAAGAGAGGGGGTAAGATCATCTTCAGAACTTCTGAACATATGATTGGAGGCACACCCAAAGACCGTTCAAGGAATATGGCTATCTTTTGTGTCAAAGGAGCTTTTGCTGTTTTTTTCGCAATTTTAAGTCCTGTTTATTATGTTAACAAATGGGATTTTAAAAGAAACAAAAAACGTAATCCTTTTTACACCAGCAAACTAGTTCGTCTACAGGAACGTTATCCACTGTTATATGAACTTGCGATGTTTGTACAGAACTTCCCGATTCCTCGAAATGTTTATAAAATACTGCCATCTCTAACAGGAGATGTGCTTCAGGTAGGCTGTGGCACAGGTCTGTTAAACAAATTTTTAAAAAAACAAACGGATATCCGCTGGATTAATATGGACCCGAATTTGAACTCCTTGAAGCTTGGTCAGCGTCTGGGGCGTTACGATGCATACGTTCAGGCGTACATTGACAAACCGACACCACTACCCGATCAGTGCTGTAACACCATTTTGTTTGCAAGAAGCTTTCATCATATCCGAAATCATAAAAAGGCGTTCAAGGAGTGCAGCCGACTGCTCCGTGATGAAGGTTCCATCATTATTGCTGATCCGGTAGTTCTCGAGTCAATGCACAGCCAGTCAGAAGAAAAAGGCTACATGGCGAACTCATCAATTGATGGGGTTATCTGGAGATTTACAAAACGATCTTTTATTGCTCATATTCAAAAATGTTTGCCCGAAGAACTCACAATTGAATCTGTAACGGACACAAGACAGATTCATATCACGAATTACAATTTGTTTGTTCCCCAAACGGATATCGTTGTTGTGCTAAGAAAAAGGGAGGCTACGAAGCATGAACATTAAAATTATAGAGATCATTGCTGAAATTAAGGAAGATCCAAGCTTGCTCCATACACTTAAAGGATCATCTGATTTAAGTCAGGATGCCGGAATGGACTCACTGCAGATCATTAATTTTATATTGCGCATTGAAGAGGAGTTTGACATCGAAGTTGACTTTGATCAGTTTGATCTTGAACATTTGCAATCGATAGACCGTTTCTCACAGTTTATTGGGCAGATGGCAAGTGCATGACTCCAACTATTTATTGTGGTTCTTTCGAGGCAGAGCGATATTGGCGAGAGCCGAACCTGGTAGTTCTTCCATCCTTGTCTGATCGCCAGGCTATGGCAGTTACAGAAGCGATGGATGAACTTTTGTTTGTATTCTGCAATGCCGGAGATATCTTACTCACACGTAACGTTATGGACTCAGCCCAGCTCGACTATGTCAGATCCATTGGATTTGATATTAGTACGAACCGGCAGCCATGGATTGCTAATGTTGAGCTGACACCAGAGCATCAGAAGTTTAATGTCTTTGAACTGTTTAATATGTGCCCTTCGAAAGAGCAGTTATTACAATCATTTCCTGAAGGATCGAAAATGGAAGCATTCGCTATGTTACCAGGTGTTGAGGAAGTCATCCAACGACACAAGCTGGCTTCCAGGGTCCCTGTGCAGCGTATTGTTCAAAAGATAAATGCCAAGTCCTATTCGCTCGCTATGCGTGACAAGTTAAATATCAGGAACGTTGGTGTAATCGTTGAGGGAATCTCTCATTTAATTGAAGAGGGATCACGGATGCTGCGTGCAGGATCGATCTTGTTGAAAGATGAATTTGGCGTGTCGGGAAAAGGTAATCTGTCTGTTGATTCTGACAAGTCATTGCTCCGGATTGCAAAATATCTGGAGACTCAGGTTGCCGACGGTAAAACGGTCCGCTTCATTCTCGAACCCTTGCTTCATCGTAAAACTGATTTTTCATGCCAATTTCGCATAAGTGAAGACGGCAACGTGACGATGGTATCAATTCAACAGCTTCAAAATAATGGATATGCGTTCGGAACTTCGTTCACGATAGGCGCAGCCAATCTGGATCGTCTCCATCACATTGGATATATGAATCAGATGCAGCAGATTGGTTCCTCGCTTTTTGAGGAGGGATACTTTGGAGATGTTTGTGTGGATTCGATGTTTCTGCAGGACGGTACCGTTGAACCGCTCGTTGAGATCAATGCTCGCAAATCAATGAGCTTGATTAAACATGGGGTGGATTGCTCCATGGTGAGAGACAAGCTTCACAGCTGCCTGACACAATTCAACTTGGTTGTGCCCTGGGAGTTCAATTACGAAGCTGTTCTGGACAATCTTCGTAAAAAAGAGCTTTTATATGATCAGGGAAGGTGGACTGGCGTTGTCCCCCTTTCCTCAGGTACTCTTTTATCTCCAAAGCATGAAAGTACGCCCTCCAGAGGCACAAAAGGACGGTTATACGTGGCGGTGATTTACGAAAATGAGGCGCATATGGACAAGTTGATTACAGGACTGAAAATGGCTCTCTCAGAAGCAGGTTTGGTCATCATTGCTTAAACGCTGCTTCAAGTGTGAATTAGATTTCGATTAATCCTTGGGGAGATGGAGTATATGACCGGAAAGGTAATGATACTGTGTTCAGGCTTCGGACTTGGTTTCTATATTCCAGGTTTGTTAATCGCACGCAAACTGCAAGCTATGGGAATAGATACGTGCGTAGAAGTATTCGAAAGCTTAATGAACAAGGACAAGCAATTGCAAACCGACAAGAGCAGACATGCCTATCGAGATAATTTTGCGGTTGCTTTGGCTTCTCAGAAAATTCCGGGAGATATCAGGGGAAGTCTGGACCTGGAGTTGGCAGAAAGCATGATCCAGCGTTGGCTTCAGGAAGGAATCTCGCGATTCATAGTTTTGTCAGGTCACTGGGTTCACATATTAGACATATTGCGCAAGCGTAGTAACCGGGTGATTGAAGCTGATTTGTTATATGTGGATTCCAGCCTGTCACCCTCGTGGAAGCAATTGCGGAAGCTGAATCCTCATTATGCGGATCCATATCGTGAGATCGGATTATACAGTGATTTGCAGTTGGATATTCAATACCGAATAGATGTGGACGGCAAGGAACCTGTTCCGTATGCAGAACGCTCGAAGAGACTCGTCATTCATGGCGGAGGCTGGGGGATTGGCACATTCAGAGAAAAGGTCGGAGAGCTGGAAAATGCAAATATCGAATACGGGATCGATATTGTGGCTTATTCTTCTGAAGAGATTAACGAGCCTCGTTCCTCAGAGATACGCTATGCCATGAATGATCCTGAGTGGCGTGCCTGGCATCGAAATACGAGCGGTGTGCATACGTTCCCGCCATTCGGCATTTTTTCTTACGGCAACGAACCGAATTACCAGGCCCCTGTTGATCACCATGGATTATATTCGCTCATCAAGGGCGCAGCTGCCGTTGTGTCCAAGCCAGGCGCGGGAGCACTGATGGATTCGCTGGCTTCCGCAACACCACTTGTGATGCTGGAGCCTTTTGGTGAACACGAAAAGAGAAATGCGAGCATTTGGAAAACGCATGGTTTGGGTATCGATTACAGCGAATGGGAACAACGGGGCTATTCCATGGATGTGTTGAAGCAACTTTCGGATAACCTGATGGCGAAACGGGCCCGAATTCAAGATTATACGACCGAGTACGCCGATCGTTTGGTGCAATCCGGAAGGGGAAGATAATATGCAGAACAATTTGGCTTTAGAGGTACCCAAGCTCGATCTGTCACTGCCTAAATGGGTTTTTCTTCAACTACTCGAAAGTTGCAATCTTCGCTGCCGGATGTGTTATGAGTGGGGAGAGAATGGACCCTACAGAGAATACAAAGTATTGAATCAACTCAGTATTGATGTCATCCGGGACATTATCAAAACCTGTCAACCTGTGCAACCATATTATGAGTTATATGGAGGTGAACCTTTATTACATCCCCAGATTGGAGAGGTCCTTCAGGCCATTCATGAAGCAGGAAGCAAGGTCCATTTTCCAACGAACGGCACACTGCTCGAGAAACATGCTGAAATGCTGATTCAATATCCGCCCGAGCGAATATGGGTTTCTCTGGATGGTCCCGAGGAAATTAATGACGAACAACGAGGTAAAGGGGTGTTTAAAAAGGCCATTCGAGGCATCAACAAGCTTCTTGCTTTACGGGAAAAAGCGGGAAGTTCATATCCACAAATTGGAATCAGTACGGTCGTCACCCCGACGAATTACAAACATCTGGAACGATTTTTCTTTGAAGCCGTTGATATATCAAAACTGGATTGTGTGAGCCTTGAGCTGCAGGCTTATATTACTGAACAGAATCATGAACAATATAGCGGGATTCTGCGCAAGGAATTCGGAGTAGAAGAGGCTCCTTTATCCAAAGGTTTTGTCTGTGATCCTGCTATCTTTGCTGATATTGATGCTGCGCTGATTGCGAAGCAAATCCAGAAAATCACAAATTATTGTAATACAAACAACAAATATATCAATACGTATCCCAAAGTGATGTCAGAAGACAATATACGAAAATATTTTTCAGCTGACTGGTTCTCTATGACGAATATCAAAAAACGCTGCCCTTTCCCTTGGATTAGCACGGAGATTAACGCCAGAGGAGATGTAACCTCCTGCCATGCCTTCTATGATCTCACACTGGGAAACGTGAATGAAGAAAGTATCGCTGACATCTGGAAGGGTGAAAAGTACAAGCAATACCGCCGTTACCTGCGCAAGCATCTGTTGCCGATCTGCCAGGGGTGTTGCCTTTTTTACAATGAAAAACCCCAAATGGCCTGACTTCCTCATACGTTAACTTACCAACCAAGCCTATCTCGAAAGGAAGGGATATCATGCAGCCCAGCAGTAAAGTCGCACTGGACGCCAAAGCGTTTGAAGTGTTAAAGCGAACGATGAAGAATGTAGTCATTCCGCACAGAAAGCGAAAACTGGACCCTGCGTTCAAGACCGAAATGCCGGAAGTGGTGGCCTTGAAGCTGACCAACCGTTGTAATTTGCGTTGCAAGCATTGTTATCAGTGGAATGAGTCGGGTTATCATCATGATATGGACAAAGCGGAACAAAATTGGGATATGGACACGGCGGTTTTTCAACGAGTGCTGAACGAAACACGAGCAACCAAATCCAGACTGTACCTGTGGGGAGGAGAGCCTCTGTTCCACCGGGATATCCGGCAAATCCTCGCAATGCTTGAAGAAGATCCAAGAGAGACGACGATATGTACCAACGCCTATCTGATCCAAAAATATGAAGAGGAGCTATGCCGGATTTCACCGGACCTGGAGCTTCTGATTGCCATTGAGGGATTCGAGAAAGAACATGATCTCATTCGTGGAAAAGGTTCATTCAACAAAGTGATGGAGCAGATTGACAGGCTGATTCTATTGAGAGAGCAGGGGAAGTTCCAAGGAAAAATATCCGTACACAGTGTGATTAATGACAGCATGATTGGCAGATTGCACGAACTGATGAATTTCTTTGAAAAGAAAGGAATTGATCTTGTATTGCTCTGTTTTCCATGGTTCATCTCCCATGAGACTTCAGATGAAATGGATACTTTTTTCCAGGAAGAGTTCCAATGGCTTAATCCATTGGAAGACCAGCGCCGGAGTAGCTGGCATGCGTTCAAATATCATATCAAGCCTGAAAATGTTCCTGCATTAATGGAGGATTTGAGGCAGATCAATGCTCAAACCTGGAGGACACGCATACGCTATCAGCCGGGCCTTGATTTTGACGAAATCGAGGACTTCGTCAGTGGGAACTCAATGACCTCACGATGCGCCACCAACTGTCTCGCTTTGAGCACCCGCGCCGATATTACGCCAACAGGCAATGTTAGCGCTTGTAAATTTTTCTCCGAATTTTCGGTCGGTAATCTGCAGGAGCAGTCACTATCTGAAATCTGGAATTCAGATGCCTACGATCGTATACGTCGTTCTCTGGGCAAGCAGCTCTCACCCGCGTGCTCCAAGTGTAATGTGTTATACCTGCATGGATCTTCCTCACTGGCACATATATGAGCCATTCCAGAGAAGCCACATGCAGACTAGGCATATTGGGATGTTCGAGTATTGTTAGCAAGGCTATACTCGATGCCAGTCCATATGTCCCCCAAGTGAAGTTGGCTTCAATAGCCAATCGCACTCGTTCCAAGGCGCTGCATCTCGCAGACCAATACTCGATTCCATGGGTTGCGGATCATCTTCAGGACGTACTCGATAACCCGGATATCGACGCTGTATATATCGCTTTAAGCAATGATCTGCATACGGAGTGGGCAATCAAGGCTCTGGAAGCTGGAAAGCATGTATTGGTTGAAAAGCCGGCAGGGTTAACCACAACTGAAGCGAGGCAACTCGAACAGGCCATGTATCAGTACCGTTCCCACGTGTTTATGGAAGGCATCATGACCGCTCACCATCCATGGCAATCGTCACTGAAAGCCATTGTCGATTCCGGGCAGTACGGACGGTTGAACAGAACGGAAACTCGTATTTCTATTCCAGCCCGTCATAAGCATATCGGTAATTATCGCTGTGTGAAGTCGCGGAGAGGGGGGAGTTTCAATGATCTGGGCTGTTATTGGCTCGAGTGGATGCAGCAGTTGGTTGGATTAGAGGGAAGTGAAATGACGGGTGCTTCCGATTTTGCAGGTCCAGACGGTTGTGACTGGACCTTCTCTGCCAGCCTTCGTTATGCAAACGGACTAGAATCACGATGTATCACCTCATTTGAAATGCCATATAAAGCGTCACACACGTTGTATTTTGAACAAGAAAACGTGGTGGTTCCTGATTTTTTCAGGCCCATTAACGGTTTTTACAAAATGAAAATACGCCTGCTGGATTCAAAAGAAAATTCCGTGCTGCAGGAGTTCATCCCGATGAATTATTATGTGAACCAACTTGCGACTTTTGTTGATAAGTTCGACCGAGCAGTCGATTCACACGTTAATTTTCAACAGAGCATTCAACGAATAACATGGCAACATGCAATCCTGGATAAGGCAGAGTCCTCTGCCCGCAAACAGACGAGCCAAGGGGGCCACACACTATGAAAACAGTAATCCTATGTGGTGGTTTGGGTACAAGGCTTTCGGAGGAAACGGATCTTCGCCCCAAACCTATGGTTGAAATAGGCGATATGCCAATTCTCTGTCACATCCTTCATATGTATAGCGCACAGGGATTTAATGATTTTATATTGGCTCTTGGATATAAGGGCTCCTATATCAAAGATTATTTTCTGAAATATCCGTTTCTCTATAACGATTATTCCATAGATATGACTCGTAATACGACTCAATTGCATACGTCAAAAATATTAAACTGGAAAATGGATCTTCTAGATACTGGAAAAAACACCATGACCGGTGGCAGAATTGCACGACTTAGACCCTATTTGGAAAATCAGACATTTATGCTGACCTACGGGGATGGGGTTGGAGATGTTGATCTGAATGAGTTACTACGCTTTCACCGCAATCATGGAAAGCTGGTAACCGTTACAGCCGTAAGACCGAAAGGTCGTTTCGGTATGATGCGATGTGTGGAAGGGAAGGTTACGTCTTTTCAGGAGAAAGGGTATCATCCCGAGGAATGGGTTAATGCCGGTTTTTTCATTATGGAGCCTGAAGTGCTTCGTTACATCAAAGGAGACGATACGGAGCTGGAAAGAGAAGTATTGGTACAGTTGGCTGAAATGGGGCAATTAATGGCCTATCCACATGAAGGCTTTTGGGCATGCATGGATACCCTGCGGGATAAACAGGAACTCGAACTACGATGGAAAGAAGGGAACGCGCCATGGAAAGTATGGGAATAACCAACTCTTTGAAGAGCCCAGTAGATGATTTTCCTTTGGAACAGCAGGACATGTTACATCGTATCGTGAAGGATGATATGGACTATATTGGTAAGAAATTTACTAAGGCTCATCTGTTCTCCGGGCAAACGATACTGATTACTGGCGGCGGGGGGTTCATTGGCTATTATCTTGTCCTGAGTTTGCTCAACATGCAAAAAAAAGGGGCTGAAGTGAAGCAGATTAATATCCTAGATCGTTTTCCCCGTGGTGTTCCTCAATGGCTTCAGGATCTGGAGGCAGAGGGCTGGCCCGTGAAGGCAATCCAATTCGATGTTACTCAGGATTCATTCACTCCATTTACGCAAGATGCAGATTATATCTTTCACTTGGCTTCAATTGCATCGCCCACCTATTATCGAAAATATCCGTTGGATACGTTGGAGGCCAATGTATTTGGATTAAAACGGCTACTCGACAGTTGTCTGCCTTTTTCTCCGAAGGGTATATTATTTTTTTCTAGCAGTGAAGTGTACGGAAATCCGAATGCAGAGTTCATTCCCACACCTGAAACATACAATGGGAATGTGGCTACAGTCGGGCCACGAGCTTGTTATGATGAATCCAAGCGATTTGGAGAAACGCTGTGCTCTCTTTATCACAGCGAGAACAAGCTCCCGATCCGAATCGTGCGTCCCTTCAATAATTTCGGTCCAGGGCTTGATTTGAATGATCGCAGAATTGCATCGGATTTTACCAAAGCCATTAAAGAGCAATCTGACATCAATGTTCTTTCTGACGGGACCCCTACACGAACTTATTGTTATATAGCTGATGCAATCATCGGATATCTATTGGTATTAACTCACCACAGATTTGATATATTTAATATTGGCTCGGATGCAGACGAGATTAATGTAACTGATCTGGCCCATCTCTTTGCAGAATGTGCACTCCAACTGACGGGAAATAAGCCGGAAATTACATATTCCAATTCACCAGACCCCCATTATTTGACGGACAATCCGGAACGACGCTGTCCCAATATTGACAAGGCAAGAAAAGAACTTGATTTTAATCCTGAAATATCGCTTGAAGAGGGAATCAGGCGTTATCTTGTCAGTTGTGGGGTGGGATTATGATTTATATTAAACCACCAGTGATAGCCGTAATCGGACTCGGATTCGTTGGATTAGCTGCTGCACTTGGTTTTGCCGAGAAAGACTATACTGTCTACGCATTTGATATTGATGTAAGCAAACGAAACAGCTTGCAGCTGGGGGAAATTCCGTTCCATGAGCCAGATATGGAAGAAGCACTATCTACTCATATGAATCAAGGCTTTACCCTTTGCGAAAGCATGGAGGAAGCGATATCAGAAGCTGATTTAATCTTTATATGTGTAGGTACTCCTTATCAAGAAGGAGGTCTCGATCTGTCCAGTCTAGTCTCGGCAATCCATGATATTTCGAGATTGATGAACGTTGATCAGTTTAAAGGGATTATTGTTAAATCGACGATTCCTCCAGGAACCATACGTGGCATAATCAAGCCTCTGTTGGAGAGCGTTGGGTTTAAGATCGGGCGTGATGTTGGACTCGCTTATAATCCTGAATTTCTGAGAGAAGGAAGTGCATGGGAAGATTTTCTCAAGCCTGATCGCATAATCATAGGTGAAGTAGATTCGCGAACTGCCGGATTATTAGAAAAAGTATATCTTCACTTCGAAAGTCCTTGTATAAGAGTTTCTCCTGAGACGTCTGAATACCTCAAATACGCTTCGAATGCACTGCTCGCGACTCTAATCAGTTTTGCTAATGAACAAGCCATGATCGCTGAGAAAATAGGAGATGTTGACATTCCCCAAATGTTTAACCTCTTACATATGGACAAGCGATGGTCTGGCTTTCCTGCTGGAATGTCGCACTATGTGTATCCAGGCTGTGGGTTTGGCGGTTATTGCCTGCCCAAAGATACCCTTGGGCTTAAATACACTGCGAGTAAGTATGGTCATAATGCAAAGATGCTGGAGGCCGTGATGAAAGTTAATCAGGATATCGCCGATTTCACTGTGGAACAGATCATTCGATTCTTGAAACATCGTGACGAACAAATTGGTATACTGGGACTTTCTTTTAAACCTGGAAGCGATGACGTAAGGAATTCTCCTGCTGCTCGTATCATTGAACTGTTGCTAGACGAGGGCTGTACCAACTTGACTGCATATGATCCAGTCGCCATGTCTCCTTTCAGAGAACATTACGATTTTCCGATCCGAATGATGAATTCGCTCAGTGAGATCACTGTGAGCAGCGATATTTGCGTCATTGTCACGGCATGGCCGGAATTTCAAACACTCACTCATAATAGTTCCGCAATCCGGATTGTTGATGCCAGATATTTGCTAAATTCTAACAAGGCCTATTCTAAGGAGGCATTACAATCAGAGGAGTGGACAACAAGGTAGTGTAAACATAAGGAGGACACATGATAGAATGGTGAAACGCAAAATATATGCAAATCTATTTTAGACAATCCAAACGCTTTGGATTGTCATAGGAATTTCATTTCTATTATTAGTACTTATTGTAGGCGATAACGACTTTAACTGGAAACCTCAAGTTACGACAGCCATAAAAGTCTATGCATGTGCTACGCCCGTTTGTGTTGTCGTGCTTTATGTCCTTAGTCGTCTGAAAATGAAATTTGAAAAATAAAACGATGTCTTCCATGAGGGAGACATCGTTTTATTGACTTTAACAAATCCATTTTCAGATAGGCATTTTATATTTCACAAAGCATTTCATCCAGGATTTCCAGTTCGCATTCCATTTGTCTGATTGTATAACGGGAGAGCAAGGGAGAATAGGGCATATGTATTGAACTGCCTATCGTCTGAACAATTTGATTCAAGCGATGGATCTGATCAAGAATATAGGTTTTGCGATATTCAAGTACTTTCTGTTGCTGCTCAGGTCTCAGAAGATCAAAAAAAGTAAGCCTGATATAAAACTCATCGTCAGATGTCACCAGCTCAGGTGACAGATCAGCAAGAATCTTATAAAACTCCGTTTTTCCCAGTTCAGTTATGGAGTAAACGAACCGATCTGGCTTCCCCGTCTGTGCTGTTACTGTTTTTGTTACAATCTCACTTGCCTCAAATTGCTTCAGCATTGGATAGAGACTGTTGTTGTTAACAGGTTTACTCCGATTCATGAGAAGATTAATATTTTTTTTGATCTCATAGCCATGCTTATTTCCTTGAATCAGTTGAGATAAGATCAGAATGCTAATATCCATGATGAAACCTCCAGTTGAATAAACTTAACGCATATTATTGTACCCGATATGTAAAGGGAAGGAGAAGACATTTGAATGATTTAGTGAAAAAATTCACATCAATAGGTTATTTTAACCTATATAATGAATTTGTAATCATCAAAGCATAAGATCAGGAGAGTGACATCATGAAAAAAGTATTTATATTAGGTGGAACCGGATTTCTTGGCTACTATACAACGAAGGAGTTATTGAAAAGCGGATATTCGGTCTCTACTGTTTCTTTACCACCCATGCCTGCAGAAGATTTACTTCCGAAGGAAGTAGAATGCCAGTTGGGTGATATAACGGCAATGAGTGATGAACAGATTCTAGCCTTACTGGACGGCTGTTATGCCTTTGTATATGCTGCAGGAGCAGACGAACGCACAGTTCCGGATGCGCCCGCTTCGAAATTTTTCTATCAAGCCAATGTACTTCCTACTCAGCGACTTGCTCGTTTGGCAAGACAGGCTGGTGTCAAAAAATTTGTATTGTTTGGTTCTTACTTTGCCCATTTCACAGAAGCTTGGCAGGACTTGAATCTGAAGAAAGACAACGCTTATCCAAGAACAAGACTTCTTCAGGAAGAGATCGCCTTTATGGAGGGTGAAGGAGAAATGGATGTCATGTCTCTTCGCTTGCCTTACATTTTTGGCCAAATGCCGGGCAGAACACCCCTTTGGACGATGTTTGTAGATCAGGTAAGAGACCAAAGCTTTGTTCCGGTGCTTGGTGGAGGTACCGCTATGGTTACGGTTCAGCAAGTAGCCGAAGCAGCAGTTGGGGCTATCGAGTACGGAACTCATCGGAGTAGCTATGCCATATCGGGAATGAATATGAAATTTAAGGATTTTTATCAGATCATTGCAGATGTTCTGGGTCAAACAGAAACTCAGATTACTGTCTTACCTTTGGAACAAATGAAACCAGGCTTTGATGAAGCCGACGCTCACGCCACAGCAGCTGGCAAAGAACATGGAATACATTTGGGCTATACAGCAATGATTCAGGATCGGGATGCTTATCTGAATCCTGAAGATACCATGTCCATTTTGAAATTTAAAGAAGCAGACATTCCTGCTGCCATTAGAGAAACCATCGCTGCATGTTTGTAAGATAACAAAACGACCAAGCTATCTTCCTTATAGAGCTTGGTCGTTTTGTTGTTTTTAAAATGATTGCACATTAGTTACAAAAGTTAACCCGCTTTTTCGATCTCAATAATTTCCGCAGCAATAGCCTCAGATAGCTCGAAAGCTGTTTTTGGAACAAAGTTTTTTAAGATCGAGTTAATCATAGGTCCCATTGCACCTTTGGCAGTGATATCGAGGTATCCTGTCATCATCGTTAAATGTTTGTTAATCGCATCCGCCTCGAAGTATCCGTTACCTGAAAAATTGTCAGATAAACCGGTCAGGTCAAAACTGACTCTCGTAGGCTCTTGCCATTGAGTAATGTCAATTTGGAGCTTTACCGTCTTTTTTACAAACCCTAAATCACCTTTGAATGACCAGGTCGATTGATGTTCGTTTAAAATTTCGTGTTCAATATAACCCGGCACAAGAGGAGCCCATTTGTTCATGTCTCTTACAAAATCCCATATTGTATGAATAGGTATTTCCAATTGAATTTGATGAGAACCATTTGGCATTAGACTTGTCCTCCTTAGTTATATCGTTTTACTCTGCCGACTGCTGACAGAGATTCCTGCTAAATACCCAAATGTGAGTGCAGGTCCAAGAGTTCCACCTGCACTTGCGTAGGTTTGCCCCATAATTCCCATAGCAGCATTGCCAGCGGCGTACAGTCCTTCTATAGGTTTACCCTTATGATCAATCACCTGAGCATTAGCGTCTATTCTTGGACCGCCACTTGTCCCCAACGTACCGTAGTAAATAGGTAGTGCATAATAAGGTGGTTGGTCGATTGGCCCAAGATTAGCCTGGGGATTTCCGCCCCCCCCTTTTAAATCTTCAAAGAAAAAAGTGCCTCGGTGGAAATCGGGATCTTCACCTTGTGCTGCATATTGATTAAAGCGTGTAACGGTCGCTTCAAGCCCATCCGCATCTATCCCGATTTGTTGTGCCAAATCTCGCAGGTTATCCGCTTGATTAACCCACTCAGGCGCTTTTTCTCCAGGCATCATGGTTATAATCATGGTGTGATCCTTCATTTTCTGATCGAAAATAAGCCAGACCGGTGGTTCATTGGGCCAATCCAGAGTGACTGGATCATACGTATAAAATGTTTTCGGGAGATCGTTGTACGTGCTGCCTTCATTTACAAAACGCTTGCCATGTTTATTGACAATTATGCTGTAGGGACCTGTCCGTCCACCACCACCGAGCTGATTCAAAATATGGTCCTCATATTCAAAGGTAGGATCTTGCATTGCGGGATACCACCATGCTTCACTCATATTTCCAAGAGCTGCCCCAGCTTTCATAGCCATAATCAGTGCGTCTCCCTCATTGCCTGGAGGAGATAGGGGATGTGTAACTTGTCCCTTAAGAAATGTCTTGACCAATTCTTTATTCCATTCAAAGCCACCCGAAGCCAATATGACGCCTTTATGCGCTCCGACATAACAGGGTTCACCTTCGCGTACCATCTCTAATCCAATGATAGCTCCATCATCATCCACAATTAATTCTTTACCCGCTGCTTCAGTCCAGATCTCCACTTCTCGATCCACGAGAGCCTGAAGGAGGGAAGCGATCAGGGAACGTCCCATCGTCACTGTATTATTCTCCATACGCTCTACAATTTTCTCAAAATCGATTCCGTTAATTGCGCCCCCCTCTTCCAATGTAAGTGGAGGGAAGGTTGGATTACTTCGGATTTTGAATGCCAGATCGCCGAGTTTATCCATATTAAAGGGGAGAGGGTCTAAAGAACGCCCACCGTGCTTTCCACCCGGGAGATTGGCATAATATTCTGGATAACCGTTAGGTACAGAAAAGCGAAGAGGGGTGTAATCATGTAAATAATCAATCATTTTGAAACCGTTATCAATAAAGGTTTCAATTAATTCAGGAGCAGGTTCTTTTCCTCCTGTTAAACGTCTTATATAAGTCAAAGCTTCTTCACGAGAATCGGAAATCCCCGCTTCACGCATATATCGATTGAGAGGTACCCAAGGCACACCGCCAGAGAAGGCAGTCGTGCCTCCCAGCTGGGCAGTTTTTTCGATAATGAGCACTTTGGCTCCATGATCATGCGCCAGGATAGCGGACACAAGTGCCGCTCCCCCGGTACCCATGACAATGACATCATATTTATAATCCCATTGCTTCAATTTATTCATTGCCATATCGTCAACTCCATTTCGCAAAATAGGGTGTAGATTCAACAATTTTATTTAGCAGTAACCCCGCCATCAACAGGCAGATCCACTCCGGTAATATAGGAAGAATCGTCTGAAGCCAGGAATAGTACAGCCTGTGCGACTTCAGGTGCCTCCCCTACCCTTGGCAAAGCAGTCTTGGACAAAAACCATTGCAACATCTGATCGTCTTGAAACAAGTGTTCGCTCATTGGCGTAGTAATGTAGCCCGGATAAATTGAGTTAACCCGGATATTTTGTGGTCCAAAATCGACAGCTGCAGCTTTCGATAACATCCGCACTCCACCTTTGGAAGCTGTATACGCACCTGCGCCACTACTACCTGTCAAGCCGGCAATAGAGGAGATATTAATAATGGAGCCCGATCCATTATTTTGCATCTGAGGGATGGTGTGTTTCATACCCAGAAAGGTCCCGGTCAGATTGATATCAATGGTTCTTTGCCATTGCTCAACGGTCGTTTCAAGCATGGCAACCGGAAGTGAGATGCCGGCGTTATTCACGAGCACATCGATTTTACCAAAACGTGTGATCGTTTCCGAAACAACATATATCCAGTCTTCCTCAGAAGCAACATTGTGCTTCAAGGCAATGGCGGTACCGCCTGCTTTTTGGATGCTTTCAGCAGCTGTCAAAACCGCTTGTTCATTAATATCTGTAAGGACTACTTTTGCACCTTCTTTGGCGAGAAGCAGTGCTTCCTCCAGACCCATACCACTTCCTGCTCCTGTCACAATGGCTACCTTATTTTTTAAACGTGTCAAAGTAAAACCTCCTATAAGTGTCTTCATTTGATATAATGATATTATGAATTATCTTTATGATAGTTAATTATATCACCATAACTTTTAAGAGACAAATTTGTGTTTCTGTATACGCAAGTAACCACTAGTCGTCAACGTGGGAGCTCTTGCAGGTGACGGGAAAGCAGGAGTATAATTTTCACAGTATCAAGCTGGAAAGGAAATATGCCAATGAATCCAAGAGATAGATATCAAAAAGAAAGAGCAGAAGCGAAAGAGCAGAGACAAGTTCATATTATTCATTCTGCCAAGGCTGTATTTTTGAGAAAAGGGATTGAACGTTCTACGATGAATGACATTGCTGAAGCTGCGAATATTGGCATTGCCACTTTGTTTCGATATTTCCCCAAGAAAGAAAAGCTTGCGAGATTAATCGTTGTTCAGGTTTTGAATGAAACAAGGGACGTGTTTCATCAAATATCAGAGATGCAAGGAACCTGCCTTGATAAAATGGATGCATTACTCGATTATTTTATTTCATTCATGAATGAGGATAGCAATTTGGGAGTAATCATTTTTGAAGATCTTTTGAATGGTGCTATGCACTCATCATTGGATGTGGCTCAAATAGAGGAGATCAATGTTGTTCAACGTAGTATTTCTGCTGAATTCAACAAGATTATTATGCAGGGAGAACGCGATGGGACCGTTAGACACGATATTCAACCGAGCGAGCTTCTGACAACAGTGATTAACGCATTTGGGTTATTCTCCAGTAAATTGTCCCTCCATCAGAATATACCTATGCTCGAAGCAGATGTGGAACCTCGTCAACAATTAATGCTGATGAAACAGATGATCCTACATTACATCAAGCCCCCAGTTGTGTCGTGAGGGTGAAATCTGAACAAAAATTCTGAATAGCGAGTACCCTATTAGAAAATAACTATCGATTAAACTTTGTTACGTAATCGACAGTATAATGGAGGAGAATTGAAGAAAGCCAGAAAGAAAGTACCTAATGGTTGGCTGATCAGCAGTAATTCTATGACGAATCTGATATAAATAAAACCGTATACTTTACGAGGAATAGCTGGTATTATCCCCTTTAAGTAGACACTTGAAAAAACCTTCATGTTATCATGAAGGTTTGGTTTTACCCCCTCATGGAAACCAGAGGGGATTTTTTATTCATGCATATGGGCACACGGGCAGGAACTACAAGTATTTTTTCATTATATGCTAGACAGTGAAAGACACGTATTGTCTGAATCTAGAAAGCTCGAAAAGATAAATGATTCCTTTTTTATTTACTACCCTAAAGAGGATGTTCTTTTAAAATACTATTACTAAAATTAATTATTCTTCTTTATAATAAAAGAGGGCGTAGCCCTCTCATTACTATTGTTTTTTGTATGTTTGGTTTTTCTTTGGAGTTGGTGGAAGCGTATCACCTTGCTTTACAGTAACACCGGTTTTAATCGTACCACCTCTCGGACCAAGAACTTTATAATCTCCTGTTTTTGGGGCTGAATTACCTGACTTTAATGGCTTTGACATGTTATCACCTCCTTGTACTTTCTTTTACGAAACACTTAAGTACAAGTTTCTAATTACTATGTTAGAAGAATTAAATAGGGAAGATGGATTATGTGTCAAAAGGCGATAAGTAGCCTCAGGACAGGTTGTAATCAACCAAGTTTCTAATTATAATGCATATATAGGTGTAAGTGCTTCCAGGATTACAGGAGTCGTTTGATGATGAAACGTAGTACGGAGAAGCTGATAAAATGGTGTTGGATTTTTTGGGTAACGTTTCTGCTGTATAAATTAATTAGTCATTAATTAAAGAACAAAGTACGTACACCTATTAATTAAATCTAAATTCCTGGAACCTCCTCTTATTTTAAGGGGAGGTTCTTTAAACATAAAAATAATACTCTCATTGTTTTTTCAAAATATCCGTTGTATAAAACAAATAACAATGGTCAATACCACTCACTAATCTGATCACAAAGGAGAATAGATTAGTGAGTATAGAGAAAATCATTCAATTTGTTCAATCATCACAATATGAGCAGATGAACTCCACAGGTGCAAAAATACACTTGCTGAGACAAGTCATTGGTGAATATCAATCATCCCTGGGACTTCAACGACTTGAATGGACTGAGCATGGCGTTGTTGGAAAATTCCTTGCAAATAAACACTATGATATGAAAAATCCACAATTATTCGACTTATTAGAGAATCATGGAGTTCTGTCGAAAGTGGTCCGGATTAAATTAAAACAATTAAATGAGACAGAGAAATTATTGCTTCAAGAATTCAGTACGGCTGGCAACGCATATTTAAGATTTACTCCAATTAGAGGAATTGGTGGTCACAGTGAAGAGGAACTCAGTGTATACAGAAAGAATTTAACCAACAAAAACATATATGACCTCTTAGGCCAATGGAAGCATTATAAAAGGATATACTCTAGCTTTGTTGAACAGTGGGAATCTATACGTAATCTGGCATGTAAGGAGATGTTGCGTACGAATCAGCACAAAGTAACCTTATCTGTAGGAAAGCTAAGTGTAGTAATTCCAGATCCAAATATTGATACCGATGCTGCATATAAAATGGGAGGGGGTAAGCTACTACAACGAAGTGGAAAGATTAATATGGAACAAGTAAGATTATATGCAGCTAGAGGATACTTTTCTTTGTCACAAGTGTATGAGCATCTATATGTGAAGAACATCCAAACGAAATATTTGCTTTTAACATTAATAAGTGAGCGTAATATGATGGAGGGATTAGTACAGCAGAATAATAAATACTCTTGGATTAACATACAAAGTGAAGCAACCTGGAAGGAATAGATGAAACACAAAAAAGCCGATGTCAGATACAACGGCTTTTTTGTGTTAACTATCGAAAAATTCAGATAAGAGCAGGTTAACCTTTTTTAAATCGGAAGATTTCATAGGCCAAAGATTCTCATTGATTTCGTTTAGCAATTTCTCTTTATCACTTTTTCCAGTCTTAACATACTTGCTGTAATAAAAAAGTTCATGGACATTGACTTGAAGAGCATCCGCAATTTTCTGGAGATTTAACAAGGTAATATTTTTCTCGGCACGTTCAACACCCCCGATGTAGGAGAAGTGAAAACCAGCCATTTCGCCTAATTCTTCCTGCGAATATCCTTGTTTTTTCCGTAATTCGCGAACACGCTGTCCTACTAATCTTAAAACAGGTTCGTTCATTGCCACACCTCTAATTCAGTCTAAACAATGGGAAACCTTCGATACATTATAAAGGAGGTGGAGGGGATGACAAATCACCTAAAAGCAGATGTTGGAATTGCTACCATAACAGCTCAAGGGATTTTGTTTAATGGTCGATTTTACACAAACCGAGCAGTGATTAAAAAGAAATGGTTTGTACTAGCGAGAGAGGAAGGACAGTGGAGGATACCCGTTGTGTACCTACACAACTATTATGAAGCCATAATTATTGATCAACTAGGAGCTATTTTCTTGTCGAGAGGCAAGAACATGTTCCCATTGAAGTCGCTATGTTAGCGGCTTTTTTATATTATCGGTACAAATTCGTGTCCCGAGCCAAGGACAAGAACTTGTACCGATTGCCGGAATGGACAAGAACATAGTCCGATTACCGATTAGATGGATGTATAAATGAAAAGCCATGTAATTAAAACCTCAATAAGTAGCATTATGCAGGACAGATTTCGCATTTCAATTAAATGAAGATCTGAGTAGAAGTGTTGTGTCCTTTTGGGTGACTGAAACACTGAATGCTGTTTTTAGTCAAAGAAACCAGCTTTAATGCTCGGAAGTACTTCAATTAAAACTGTGATCTCATTTGAATTAGATAAAACAAACTTGTAAAAGCACTTTAGCAAAGAAAAGGGGGAGGAAACTGGATGTGATTTTGGATCAAAGGAGGGGAAACATATGCAGATATCGTACTTAGTGCTGATTTTGTAATTGTTAGGGACAAGAACTTGTACCGATTACCGTAATGGATAAGAGCAAGTTAGCGTTCCTCTTCCGCAATGGCTCGAAAGCATCGCTTGTTGAAGAGGAAAGGGAACTCAAGTTTGTAAAGCAAGATATAAGTTGCTGAATATATTGAAATGCTCGGGACTAAAATGGATTATATTCAAATTTTGATGTATGAAGCATCCTCCTTAATGACTTAAAATAGTTATCCACCTTGTAACCACCGCCCTATATGGGTGGAGTTTTGCTTCATGGATATACGTAGCTTAATGGTGACCGGACCACTGAAGAAGAGCATCACATAGGCTCAGTGTGAAGTCATGAACAGGGCTACCCTCTTCCATTAGTATCAGGTCAGATTCTGTTAAAAGCGTCTCTGGAGATGCGACTGCTATCATAAAGGTATAGGTTATGTGAGTTCTAATGAAATTATTCTGACTTTTGGACGACCCCGGTCAATTGTTGAACGATATCACTCACGGATCTGGAGCGGGCCATTCACACAAGAAGAAATTTTGATGAATATGACCTCGAAATAAATACAAAAGAGATGAATCCAACAGTATTTGCCGAAAAGATATTAAGTTTTATTAAGTCCAATAAGGAGTACTCGTATTTAAGAAATTACGCAAAAGAAATGTTAGTGTTTTCTAGATGGCGTATCCATCAGACAACGTCGCAATTCTTCACAAAATATCAACTTGAAATATCTAAGTCACAATAAAGGAGCCAACTAGATCCTTTTTTTGTGTTATTAGTTTACTCCCCTAAATCCCCCTTGTTGCTTTACTCTTGAGGATCATTTTTTTTGATAAGTCCATCTCTATTGAATTTTTAGTCCTCGATTCTTATTCATAGTGCTCAATTTTTCTTCTAATTGATCCCTCATATTACTGGGAACCCAGTAATAATTTACAACTAGTTTTTTACGTAAATTAGTATATATTTATTTAGCTGTGTATTTTTGTGTTAAGGAGGAAAAATTAGAGAATAAATTTAGTCATGCATCTTAGAAAAAACGCGAGGGGAATATCACATGAGTTTATTTGAAGGAAAGAAAAAAAAGTATTACCGAGGATTATCGCTTTTTCTGGCAATCACAATTGCCGTTCAAACAATTCCAACGGGAGCGCTAAAGGCAAATGCAGCAAGTTCTGTTCCAGCTACTCTATCAAAAAAAATCACCACATCTAGAGTTGAACTGGAGGATCGTCGGACCCAGGATTCGGAGACATTTCTGAATTCAAACGGAACATTGACAACACAAATATATCAAGAGCCCATTCATTATAAAAGTAACAACAATAAATGGAGTAGATTTGATAATAATTTGATTGTGGATACTAACAATAACGTCATAAAAAATAAATCAAACGATTTTGAAGTAAAGTTTCAAAAGCGCAATTTAGACAAAAATCTAGTTACCATTGGTATGGATGGTTTATCCATTGTGATGGACCCCGCATCACAATCTGACAATCTAGACTCTGGATTTGTTAAAAATTCCCATGAAGGTGCTGCTTCTTACAAGAATAATAAGTTAAGTTTCAATAACTTGTATGACAACACCAATATAAATTACACAGTTGAGGACCGCAAATTAAAGGAAGATATTGTTCTGGATAAGGCACCTTCCGCTTCCTCGCCAGTAAAGTTCACATATAAATTCAAAATAAAAGGTTTGGGTATGGAACAAGATAGTACTGGGAAAATCTATTTTGTTGATAAGAAAAGCCACTTAAAAGTCTTTTATATTGAACAACCGTTTATGTATGATTCCTATATTCCAGAAGGGTACAAGAAGATAGAACAATCTGATGGTATTCCTGAGGAAGCACGTTCCTATGACGTGAATATGAAATTGGTTAAACGAGGCTCTACATATTTTGTTGACATCATTCCTGACCGAGCCTGGCTTGAAAATCCTAAGAGGGTCTATCCCGTAACGATTGATCCTACAATTATCCGGTTTCAGCCAAATGCAGCCGACGGGAATGACACCAACATCCGCAGTTATTTCCCAACACAAACCGGTGGAACCGAAACCTCATTAGGCGTTGGATTATACAAAGACTCCACGCAAAACAATGTCATTCGATCTTTATTAAAGTTTAATGTTTCATCGATTCCAGTGGGTGCAAATATCTTAAGCGCCGATGTGAATTTATGGCTTTCCAGCGTGGCTAATGACACTAATGTTGAAATTGGTGCATACGAACTAAGCAAGTCCTGGTTAGAGGAAAGCACAAATTGGAACACCACAAATGGAACAACAGCTTGGACTAATAAGGGGGGCGACTACAAAAGCACTTTATTAGATTCAAATCAAGTTAGTTATCTAACTGATCTTGGGGTTAATTATAAATGGGATGTCACAAATCAAATTGATAAATGGAGAAGTGCAAACTACGGAATTTTGTTGAAAAGTTTATCTGAATCTACAAACTCGTATAAAAAGTTTATTTCGAGCGATTCTACATTGAATGCAACAAATCGCCCAATGCTGTCTGTTACGTATTTTAACGGGAGTCGTCTTGGGCTTGAAAAGTATTGGACATACGATAGCCATGACTTGGTCGGTGGTCGAAGCTATACGAATATGACTACAGGTAACAATGTTATCCAATATAATGACCTAAGCCTAAAAGGCCGTGGTGGTATGGGAGTTGACTTTACAAGAACCTATAATTCGAAAGCATTAGAAGATTCCCCACTCGGATATGGTTGGTCTTATTCGGGCAGCGAAGCTATTATGGAGCGTTATGACCGGAGTAAATTGGTCTATAAAGATTCTGACGGTACCTATCATGAATTCACCTATAATTCAACTTCCGATAGTTACCAATCTCCGCCGGGAACTTATTTAAAAATCACACGAACCACCGAATCATACGGAGCCGTTAATGGTTATGACTTAACTTATAAAGATGGTACAAAATTGCATTTTGATGCAAATGGTGATAGTTATACAGAAGTGTATACCGGAAAGTTGTTGTATGAACAAGATCTCCATGGAAATAAAATATCATATGGATATAACAGCTCAAACCAACTTACTTCTATAACAGATCCTAGCAATCGGGTCACTACGATGAATTACAATGTATCAGGGAAAATTTCTAATATCACAGATTTCGTTGGTCGTAAAATTAACTACGGGTATGATACCGCTGGCAATCTGGCAAATGTTGATGCTTATTTAGATGCAACCAATTATCGAATAACCAAGTTTTCCTACGATTCGAGCCATCACTTAACGACAGTCACAGATCCAAGTGGACGGAAAACGTCATTTACGTACAATAATGAATTATTGCAGAAGGTACAAGAACCTTTTGGTGAGGGAGCAAATGCTGATTTAGCAAGTCGACCTGGAACCACATATTCATATGATTTACCGAATTTTGTGTCAACAGCTACGGATCGGAATGGAAATACAACGACATATAATTCGAATTCGAATTATGTGGTAACCCAAATAACCGACTCGTTATCAAGGGTCACCCGCTTTGCTTTGGATGATAATTATAACAAGCTGGTAATTACTGATCCGAAAGGTAATGATACCATTAACACGTATGACCTCAATGGTAACATTACAAGTACAATGGATCCAGAACAACATAAGGAAATCTCGACATATGATAGTTATAGTAACCGCACGAGTTATACGGATGCCATAAATCAAAAGACGACCTATGAATTCAATATATTTGGTGATTTTCTTAAAGTTACAAATCCATTATTGCAAAGCACGAGTTATACCTATGACTCGTATGGAAATAGAACGTCTTCAACGGATGCTGATGATAATAAAACAGTCTACAAATATGATTCACAAGGGATCAATCAAGTTATTAGTGAAGATGCAGCGAATCAATTCACCACGATGGAATATAACGGTGCAGACCAATTGGTAAAAGTAACGGAGCCAAATGGACATGTCTCAAATTATCAGTATAATTGGCTTGATGAACTCGAGAATCTAGATGAAAGAATTTCAGCCAGTGCTTCCACGCCCGAAATGGTTTATGATCCTACGTATGATTCGAATGGAAATATTATATCGATAAAAGACACTGTACTAGGTGCTAGCCAAACAACCAACTACGATCATACAGCGACAAATGATGTTAAAAGTCAGGTAGTACAAAGTTCACCTCAAGTTGCTTATCAATATGACAACAATCAAAATTTGATTGCCTGGAACCCACAGAATGGATGGGGGCAAGGAATGTCTTTCTCTTATGATAAAGCAAATCAACTTAAACAAGTCAAGGATTCTAACCAAAAAACTATAGAAGATCTTAGTTATGATCCGAATGGCAATGTCACTTCAGTCCAACGGACAGATGCCGATGGTGTAGTCCAATCTCTAACGTATGATAATACGAATAGACTCAAGAATGTTGATTACAAAAAAGGGACAACATTATTATGGGGATACTCTTATGATCTTGATTCGAATGGACGAATCAAAACCGTAACAAATAACCTATCATCCTCATCTAGTTACGAATTTGATGAGACTGGTCGTTTGAAAAATTATACGGATAATACAGGGACAACGAGTTATTCTTATGACAACACCAGTAATCGTTTAACGATGACAAATGCTACTGGAGTTACCAAATACACGTATAATAATTTGAACCAATTAACGAATGTAAATGGACCCAATGGTACTCTGAACTACTCGTATAACGAAAAAGGCCAACTCACTGAACAAGGTAGTATTCATATTGAATGGAATACGGATGACAAGCTGTCCAAAGAAACACAACCAGACGGTAGCTCCGTTGAGTTCCGCTATAATGCTAAGGGGCAACGGACTGAGAAAATAGTAAAAAGCAGTACTGGTTCTATCCTTAATGACTACAAATACCAGTATGAAGATAGTACAGGAAATCTTATTGTAGAAAACAATATTACAACAGGATTAAATGTATCATATTCGTATGATGTTTTGGGTAAGCGGGTAAGTCAAACACAGAATGGAAAAACGTATTATTATAATTATGATGGACACGGAAATGTAGTAGGATTAACCGATATTAATGGTAATATCGTTTCCAGCTATTCATATGACCCTTGGGGTAATTTAACTAGTAAGACAGGAACTTTATATAATCCATTCACTTATAGTGGTTATTACTTCGATGAAGAAACGGATATGTTTTACCTATTCAACCGATATTACGACCCACAAGATGGTCGTTTTATTAGCCAAGATAATGTTGAGCCAATCGATTCAAATTTGTACATTTATGCTGCCAATGATCCAATTAACAGTGTTGATCCTAATGGAGATTTTGCATGGGCACTTGGTGTGTATGCGATACCAGGTGTGGGTGAAGTCGCTTTGGGCGTAACTGCAGCAGTAGGACTTGGTATAGCGGAAGGATATGGAATTAAAAAAGGATATCAGTATTTCGCAAATAGAGACAAAATGGCTAAGAACGATAGAATGAGAGGGAGCGAGGCGAAAAAAAGAGAAAAGAAACAAATAAATGATAAATTTGGTTCAAGGTCTCAAAGGGAAAAAAGTACAAAAGAATTACACCGAGATAAAAGAGATCAAAGAAATGATAACAATAGAAGTTGGAATGATTTGGACATGTATAGATAATTAATTATCAATTGATCTTAGTATTTTTGACCTCAACAACTTATTTGTTGGGGTCAATACTATAAAAAGGAGATGCAAAAAAATGACTTTTTTTGAACAAGGGGAAGAGTACTATGCAGAAGGTAATTATGATGCAGCATTAGTTTACTTTAAAAAAGCTCTCAATGATAATATAGATACCCAAGATACACTGAATTACATGGGAAGATGTCTTACAGAGTTAAAAGAATATAATGCCGCAATTGAAGTTTACGACAGGGCAATTAGACTATTCCCTACATGGGAAAGATTATACTTTAATAAAGGTTATGTCTATTTACAATTAGGCAATATTGAAGATGCATTAATTTTTTGTAAACGTGCAGTAATGATAAACTCAAATTCTGAAGATGCTCTGTATTATCTTGCCCTTTGTTATCAAAAAAAGGAGGAATTTAAGAAAGCAATAGAATACTATCAAAAATCATTAGCACTTAATACTAATCAAGAAGAGGCCCATATTAACCTAGGATTAATTTTTCATGAATTGGGCAATAATCAAGAAGCGCTCGAAGAATTTCATTGGGCTTTACAGATAGATCCATCATCAACTAATGCAATGTATAACAAAGCATTAGTGTTAAAGCATATGGGAAAAAAAGAGGAAGCTATTATCTATTTTAAAAAGATCCTAATATCAGAACCTGAAGATTACGATGTAAGGTTACAAATCGCAAAAATTTATCTTGAAGAAAATCAATTTGAATTAACAGCATATTATTTAGATTCAATATTAAGTTTTGATCCAAATAATACTGTTGCGCTTTATTTCAAAGGTAAGTTGCTTGAGAGGCAAGGCAATTATGAGACCTCAATTAAACTATTAGAACATGCCTCATCATTAGACCCGATTGATATAGATATTTTGTTACTATTAGCTCAAATTTATAGTTTGATCCATTTAATAGAAAAAGAAAGAGCTTGTTACATCCGCATCTTAAAAATTGACCCTGAAAATATAATTGCAAAAAATAAATTGGCATAAAGTATTGAAACAATGAAAGAAACTGAATGAGTACGAATGACATCATAAAGTTACCTACCAATATCCAAATTTGCTCCGTTAATTAAAGACAAAGGGCAATGCGTATTCTGTGAATCGACGTCAAAAACCGCAAAATTTAAAGGTCACGAAGTATGCAAGGTATTGAAACAACTTTGTTTCAATGCCGATTAGGTATGTAACTTCAACACATTCTATGATTGAGATCGGGGCTGCTAGGCTAAAAGCAGCTCAATTCTTGTTCAACATCTTTCTCTTCAATTAAGTATGGGATAACGGTATACTGACACCAAATGTCGAGGGACAAAAACATGGTCCCATGGAAGTTGCTATTTAAGCGGCTTCTTTATTTTATCGGTACAAGTTCGTGTCCCGAGCCGAGGACAAGAACTTGTACCGATTGCCGGAATGGACAAGAACATAGTCCGAATGCCGATTTGATGCTTATTCAAGCAACATATCATTGTAATTCCCCCATGTTGGATTGTTTTAACTGGTAAATCAGAATCAAGAATAAAGGAACTACTACACAAATAGTACATTCAAATTCTAACCAGTAAGGCGCAAACCATATATTGAATAGTTGGTCAGGAACAATAAAACCTGCAAGACCAAAAATTAACAAACCTGATGGAAGAATCAGAGTACGGTGATGTTTTAGTTTAAACAGTTCACTCAATCCGTTGATGAAAGCATACATATATGCCACAGTTTTAATGTAAGTCGCAATAATCCAGGCGCATGCGATTAAGGCCTCAATTCTCTCTAATATTTTTCCAATACTTATTTTTTGGGCTAAGAAAAATGTTGTATAGAAATTATGTTGAGTGAGAAAAGGACCTGCAACGAGTAAAGACGTCATTACGATCATTGAAAGAATGAAGCTACCAAAACCAGTTACTATAAGAAGATCTCTGTTGGTGTGTTTTTGACTGTTAACGAAAGGGAGAATAAGCAAAATAGGTATGATCTCACCAATAGGGTACACAAAGCTCAATACGGACCCTTGAGCTAAAGACTTTAATTCTAATGAAAAAAGTGGTAATGAATTGTTAATTTCCATCTTAGGAATTAAGCAAAGCAAGAAGAAAATAATGAACATTAACACGATTGGTGCCATTATCTCACTAACCCTCCCTAAAACTTCAACTCCTTGGATGAGTGAGCACACTGTAGTAAGCGTAAAAATGAGCATGATAATTTGAAGTGGGGTATATGGGTACAACTGTGTATTTACAAAATCAGCTACATTCCGAATTAGGGAAGACGCACTGATCGCGAAATAAAACAAATATATACATACCATTCCTGTGCCCATTCCTGTGCCAAGCATTTTTATGCAAAATTGTATAAAACCATTGTTTGCACTTGCCTTATGGATTTTCAAAAAAACAAGCATGAGTAGAACACCCAGTGGAATACCGGCGATTGCACAAATCAAAGAGCTTTCTTTGGCATACGAAGTAATTGAGGAAGGATAAACAAACAGCATGTCTCCCATAATCAACAGCCAACACATGGCACCCATTTGTATAGTTGATATTTTTTCTTTATTGAACATTGAGATAATCCTCTTTTCAAGGGATATTATTACTTCTGTAATATGTCCCAAGGATTGGATGCTTTATTCAATACAATAAATTGATAAAGAGAGGGGATATCCATGGAAGTCCTTATGAATTGCTTTTCGATGACCCTTTGATCAATGTTTTTAGGCTCTGTAGTAAAAGAACGCTATAGTGTCGAAGGACAAGTCCTATTGAAGTCGCTAATTTAGCGAATTTTTTATGTTATCGGTACAAGTTCGTGTCCGAGCCAAGGACAAGAACTTGTATCGTTTGCCGATTAGGTGGATACCTAAATTTAAAGCACTGTAGCTAAAACCTCAATAGTAGATACAAGCACATTAATATAAGACTTCACTTGGAATAACAAATATTTTTGTATCAGGACTTTTTTTTTCTGACCTAAGGCTTCATCATACTGTATGCAGCTGCACCATTAACAAAGAACATAAACCTACTGATAGGCTAGATGCCTAATAGTAGATGTATTCTAGTTAAACGAATCTTAACAATTAGGTTATAAAGTAATAAAAAAAGGAGGGGGAAACAGGATGCAAGAAGCTGTCGTTTGGGGGCCGTTAATTATTAAATACAATTGGATTGCAATAATCTTTTCTGTACTGACAGCATATTTAACCATGAAATATTGGTTGAAGGGTAAGAGCGATTTAAGCAAGCCTATACTAAATGATATAACCAATGTATTTTTATGGGCATTCCTGATTTGGAAGTTTAGTGTGATTATTTTTAATCCCGTCGCTGTTTTGAATAATCCGTACTACATTCTTTATTTTACCGGGGGTGGGCGTGGGATCTTGCTATCGGCGATTGTAGTTCTTATTTTCTTATCTATTCAAAGTAGTAAGCGTAGAATTACCTTCTGGGTGTATGCGGAAGTGTTGGCGGCAGGATTATTATCTTATATAATGTTCTATTCTATGTTCAAGCTCATCTTTAACAATCCGACAACATCATCATTTTTGTATGATCTCAGTCAAATTGTTTTAGCAACCGTACTATTGGTTTGGATGTATTGCAGAAAAGAGGGCTTTGATAATCCACAAGAAATCAATCAACTTATTCTCTGGTTCAGCATCGGACAGATTTTAAGTTGCTTTTTTAAAAGTTTTTTTGTAGTAGTCTTCTTAGGATTATCTAGTGAGCAGCTTGTTTATTTAGCAGTTGCCATATGTTGTTTGACTATTCACAACTTTATAAAAAAAGAGCTTAAATGAATCTTAACAATCCTGCGTTATGGTTGTTAAGAATAGAATACTTTGCTGGAGGAATTACAAATGGACAATATTTCAATTTTATTTGCTTTATCGGCAGGGGCGCTATCCTTTTTTTCACCCTGTATTTTTCCGCTTTTGCCTGCTTATCTTGCTAATCTTACAGGCTCTTATGGGAGTGGGGAGAAAACCAGTGTTTCTAATAGAACACTGATGATTCGTTCCGCTCTCTTTATCCTTGGTTTTACTGTGGTTTTCCTGCTTATGGGTGCTTCCGCGAGTATGATTGGACAAATTTTCACTGCGAATCGAGGGTTGTTAGAAAAGATTAGTGGACTACTCATTATTATATTTGGCCTACAGATTGCAGGGATTTTAAATCTTCGTTTTCTCATGTTTCAAAAGCAGCAGGAAACCAAAGCTCCAAAGAATGGAAGCGGGTGGAATTCATTTGTCGTGGGAGTTGCTTTTGGAACGGGTTGGACACCTTGCGTCGGTCTGGCTTTATCTTCAATTTTGTTGTTGGCCGGATCTTCTGAAACGATGTACCATGGAATCTTTTTATTGTTGTTTTATTCGTTGGGTTTAGGAGTTCCTTTTTTATTGATTTCAATCTTAATTACCAAATCTAAGGGTATCATGAGAAAAATAAATAAATGGTTACCGCTTTTGGCACTGCTGAACGGATGGATTTTGATCGCGATGGGCTTTCTTTTATTTTCGGGCCAATTGCAAAAGTTAAGTGCTTGGCTTGCTTCCTTCGCGCCAATATTCTAATAAAAGGGGATGATCTTTTCTATGAAAAAAAATTTTATCGTCATTGTTATCCTAATCGGTTTGGTTGGGTGGGGGATTTATGATACAAGTAAGAAAAATGGTGACCGTCAAGCAAACTTGGCTAGTAGCCAACCAGCAATGGAGGGAATAGATGACTCCTCACTGAGTATTGGTATTAACCAAGGGAACGTTGCACCAGACTTTGTGTTAAATAATCTGGATGGTAAAAGTTTTAAGCTTTCTGATTTCAGAGGACAAAAAGTAATCGTCAATATGTGGGCAACCTGGTGCCCGCCCTGTAGAGCAGAAATGCCGGATATGCAAAAATTTTATGATAAGTATAAAAATGAAAATACCACAGTAATTGCAATAAATATGACAACTTCAGAGAAAAGTGTAGATAGAATTCCCGAGTTTTTAGATGAATTTGGGATTACATTCCCAGTGTTATTAGATAAACAAAATAGCATAGGGGAAATATACCAGGTTTATGCTCTTCCTACGAGCTATATCATTGATTCGCAGGGTATTATTCAGCAAAAAGTTACAGGTCCAATGAATTATGAAATGATGGAAAAACTAGTTAAAGAAATACGCTAAGTAAATTTGGAGGTGTTTGGAATGATAGCAGAGGGAACCGGGATTTTAGTAGTAGAAGATGATGTGAAAATTCGAAAGCTGATCGTCTTGTACCTGGAAAAGGAAGGGTATGAAGTAATTGAGGCTGGAGATGGGGAGGAAGCTCTAGATGCCTTTAAAAAAAATGACCCTTGCCTTGTTATTTTAGATTTAATGCTTCCTAAAATAAGTGGTGAAGAAGTCTGTAAGAGTATTCGAGGAGATTTGAAGGAAGGAATTCCTATTATTATGTTAACAGCTAAAGTAGAGGAAAATAACCGGATTGAAGGATTGAAATCGGGAGCCGATGATTATGTAACGAAACCGTTCAGTCCGGGTGAATTGGTTGCACGGGTAGAATCCATTTTGCGGAGAACGGGCCAGCGGTGTAGCAAACTTACATACCGCGGAGTAACCATCAAACAGTTACGGGGTGAAGTACACTATAATGGGGAAACCATTCAACTCACACAGCATGAGTTCCGTCTTTTGTATTTTCTTATGGTGCATCCCAATCAAATTCTAACTAGGGAACAGATCATTGATGAACTGTATCCCAATAATGAAAAGGTAGTAACAGAAAGGTCGATCGATGTTCATATAGGTAGATTGAGAGAAAAACTGATATGGGATGGGGACAACGCACTAATCGAAACTATTCGAGGAATGGGGTATCGCTTTGTTGCGTTTCAAAAATAATCTATTACAAAACAACATCATGTGGAAGTTTACACTGATCAATGTCGCGGTCATTGGTATTGCCATTTGGTTCGCAGGAGTTTCGGTAAAAGACTATGCTTGTCTGTTGTTTGCTAATTCCCCGTCTGTGACTCCAGGGGAAAGCGTCATTTTCAATCAAACGATGCAGACTTTTTTAATTAAAGCAAGTCTGACGGCTGTGTTGATTGCAGCGTTCATCCACTACTTTTTTGTAAAAAAGTTGATTCTTCCTCTCAAGGAATTGGGTCATGCAACACGACAATTGGCTCAAGGGGAAATGCCAAACCCCTTATCGATTCGTGTTCACGATGAAATTGGTCTGTTAACAGCTGACTTTAATCAATTGAGCCTGAAATTGAAACTAGTAGAGGATTTAAGAAAAAAAATGCTGTCTGATATCTCACATGAACTGCGGACACCATTAACGAATATAAACGGATATTTGGAAGCTTTAAGCACAGGGGTTATTCAGGGCAATAAAGAGCTATTTGAATCCATTCACGAAGAATCCATACGCATTACCCGTTTAGTTGAGCAGTTACACCAATTAAATGTGTGGCAAGGAAAGAAGATTTCCAATGAGAATAAGATGAATGTACTCTCTATAGAAAATCTGATTGAATCCTGTGTAGATCACTTTTCATTGGAGTTCAAGAATAGCGGGGTCATTATTGATCTCAAGACTGAAGCAGCGGAAGTAGTAGGAGATGAAGATGGCCTAAAACAGGTGCTTCACAATCTTCTGACCAATGTACTGCAATATGACGAGGGTGGATGGGTTGAGATTACAGGAAAGCAGAATGAGTCAAACTACCAAATAATCGTCAAGAATTTAGGCCAGCCAATTCCTGAGGAACATGAATCTCTAATATTCGAGAGATTCTATCGGGTAGATTCATCCCGCAGTAGGGATTCAGGAGGATCAGGATTAGGGTTATCTTTAGTGAAGGAAATTATTGAGCAGCAGGGTGGAAAAGCAGGATTGCGGTCAAAAGGGAACGAGTACTCCTTTTGGTTTACTGTACCTTTAAAAAAATAATACCAATATTATTGAACTAATATCCTTTGTAGAGGACGTTTTAAAAAAAGCTAGGCAACTTGAATGAGATGCAGTCTATACTTTGAGCCAGTGTCGTTTTGAGGTACCATACTTCTCCATGATTCTGCCGTAAGTCCAGCCTTCGTTGACGTGTAAGCATATGCCCTCGATCCTAATCTCATATAATACTTTTTTCTGTCCTCTTTTCACTGACATTAAAATGCAGCCGCCCTTAGATTTCATCGGATAAATTAGGTTATTCCAAGGTCCATTCTAAGGGCTGCAATTCGTAGGAGATGGAGGGCTACTAATTCATTCAGCAATTATTTTTTCCTATTGTCTCTGGGTCCGAAGTGACCATTTGCTAATTAGAGTTGCCCACACTGATTAGTTTTCTGGCACTTAACAATGAGTAAATGAGTATGCGTTATAATTTATCTACATACCAATAAGTACATTTCTACTTGCGGGGCCCCAATTCGCCCCCTTATAACCTGTCATTCCCTCAAGGTTAACAAAACAAGGCAGTACGGTATACAATACACCTGACACTGCATTAACCCTAAACGTGATATGAAATCTCATGTTTGAGTTATCGACGGGTACGATCTGTGCCATATCAGGACGTATTGAGTTTGAAGACATCAGTGCGTCACTCATTCCTACAGTTGCAATACCGGTAGGTGTTTCCATAGTACTCCTGATCCAGTAGTTTGAAATATGGGTTGCTGATCCTAAATCTGTCCGCTGATCATACGTAATCAGAATTTGATTTGTTGCACTCTGTTTTGCTTCCAAAAGAATTGGATGCGGTATCATCTGACGCTCATTTTGGAAATTAAGCATTCTTAATTGCCCCCTTAAGTAAACTTAGTCAACAGCCTATACATTGTATTAATGTTAAATTGTTTATATACCATTGGGTGTCTTAGCATATTTCAACTAGGAAACGCTAAAATGTAGATGTACTGGCGTATCCTTGTTAAGGGACAAGAACTTGTTCCTGTTTCCTATTAGGCATCTGTCTAATATGTTTTCACTCGTTAATTCATTAAGCTAACGGGCAGTTTAGTTCCAATATATAGCAATATAACAATAGTGAATAATGAGGGGAGGAATATAAGTGTCATATCCATTTGATTGTATTACGGAGTTTATGTTTTGAAACAACTATGGATTCCGCTGATGTGATCATGGTTCCGGGAGGAAGCCATCCGCGCAGTTGATGGAAAGTGCAGCTGAACTATTTCATCAGGGGTTTGCACCTTATATATTGCCTTCAGGTGGCTCGACATCGAATGTAAAAACGACAGAATGGGAATTCCTTCGTAGCATTGGAATAAAACTAGGCGTACCCGAAAGTGCAATTCTACGTGAAGATAAAGCAACAAACACCTTTGAGAACTCTAGATTTTCGAAGCATGTACTTCATCATATGGGGATTAAGCCCACTAAGGCGATATTAGTATGTAAATCGTATCATGCACGAAGAGCCTTACTGACTTATCAGATTGATTTTAACGAAACAGCTTTTTTAGTGATATCTTTAACGGACAAGACTGGAATTAATAAAGATAACTGGTTTCTTGATGATAAGAAGATTACTCCCGTTATGAAAGAACTAACTAAGGTGGGGCAATATTTTGCCCATCATATACCGAATTGGGTTAGACCGTTAAACTAACGGGAAACGTTAGTTGAGGAATAGCAAGGAGCAGTTTGCTCCTTTTTAATTAAGATAACTGGAGGTTAATGGAGCAGTTAGATAGAATAAAAGCTTTGGAAAATAGTTTTAGATCGGAGATGAGGTTGATACTGTGACACTATTTTATTATATTGCTGCAAGCTATGAGCTTCCGACAGGCTCATTTGGAAAGAAAAAAACAGTTATGACTATTAATGAATATGTTACGAATGTAAACCCTGCCGCTAAGGATCAACTCAATATGCAAATACTACTGGAGAAATACCCAAAGGGCGATAAACTTATGGAGGTTTACGATACGGAAGAGGATGCAGCAGGATTATATATAACCGGTCCCATAACCATGCAATCCTCACATCCTTTCCGTCATCCATTGGTTTACCAAGTGAACCCCGAAGGTGGTGACTTCGAGATTAATGACGAGATTAAATATTCTCACCCGATTTTATTTCAGACAAGCAAAAAGTGCTTAGTAGAGCTTTTCAAATATATACGCAGCAATCTGAGAATAGGTGAAGACTTAGAGTTGTATTGCTGCTGGGCTCACGGACAGGAAAGATTTTTAGATGCTCCAAAAAAAGAACTCGACCTCGTGATTGAACTAGCCACATTTCAATTGGGGAATGAGTTCGAGTGGAAAGAACGTCAGTATATAAGCGTTAAGAAGTGAATCAAGATACAGTTTTCCATTAAGCTAACGGGAACGATAGCTCAATTAAACCACAAAGCAGCTGACCAACGTGATCGGCTGCTTTTGTTCTACTAAGTAGAATGACATAAAGTCGCCAACCAAGAAACCCCTTATAAAACAAGGGGTTTTTAGTTTTTGGTAGGGAACTTTGTGTCAATTTTTAGTGACACAAAGTTCCCCACTTGCCTGGAGAAGAGAAGAAGTTGGAGATCAATTCTACTTACAGTGTAGGATAATGTTCAGTAGGAGTATTTATTGTTAGATCATTCACAATAATTTGATTCAAAAACGTTTAGCCATTATGGATTTTGATCCTATATTTCTCACCGTTTCGCGTGCAGCAATTGCTGAGATTTTGGCTGGTATATTCCTTCTCTTATTCAAGCAAAAGGTTCCTGTCCGAAGAGATATTCTCCCACTCATTCTTGTAGCTCTTGGTGTGGGGATTTCCACTATTGACAGGGCTGGCTCTACAATATATTACATCCGCTCATGCCATTATCTATATCGGTCTGTTGCCTCTCTCCACCGCTATATTTGGAGTTTTACGAGGCGGAGAACGTGCGCGGCCATTTTTTTGGGTGCTATTAGCTTTAGACAGTGGTTTGGTGGTAGGGTTTGCTTTGTTAAGCGGGGAAGCTTCTTCTCCAGTGGGGGATGGACTTATGTTGGCATCAATTATTGTGTGTGGTTATGGATATGCGGAAGGCGCACGTCTTTCTAGAAGTTTAGGTGGCTGGCAAGTCATCTCCTGGGCATTAATCATATCGCTCCCAGTAATGTTGTTACTCTCATTTTTGTATATGCCGCAATCTTGGGGAGATATACGCGTTTCTTCATTCATAAGTCTTGTATATGTATCGCTTTTTAGTATGTATATTGGCTCTTGGCTTTGTATTTTGGTATCGAGGCCTTGCACAAGGGGGGAATTGTAGGAGGTGGACAGTTACAGCTTCTACAGTCATTTTTTGGCTTGTTACTTTCAGCTCTTATTCTACATGAGTCAGTTGGATGGCTCATCTTTTTTGTAAACATTGGTGTCGTATTGTGCGTAGCATTCGCTAAAAAGTTTGTATCCAGATAACGCTAAGGATCATAGCCGTCAGATTTATAGATTAAACTAACGGGAAACGATAGTTCAAGAATACGAAGAAGCAGCTGATCAATATGATCGGCTGCTTTTATTCAACTAACAGGCAGGACAGGATAGCCATTTTATCGAACACTAGATAATAAGGGGATTTTATGAAGGTCAATTGACTAGGAGTGAGGGTATGAAATTATTACTGACATCTGCAGGCGTTAATAATCAAAGTATACAGAATGCGTTAGTTGGCATGTTGGACAAGCCGATTGCTGACTCCAATGCCCTGTGCATTCCCACGGCGATGTACGGACATCCCTGGGTTGGCCCTCGCGTCAAAAACCTGAGAGTTTATCAGCGGGAAATCCGAGAATCCCATGGTCGACCTCGGCTGGAAGTCTGTAGGCGTGCTGGAGCTCACCGCACTGCCAAGCATCAATAGAGACCACTGGGAGCCCCTGGTCCGGGAGACAGACGTCTTGCTGGTATCGAATGGCGATGCTCTCTTCCTATGCCATTGGATGCGACAATCCGGACTGGCAGAACTCTTGCCTTCACTGAAGGCCATTTATGTGGGAATGAGCGCCGGCAGTATGGTGATGGCACCTAAGGTCGGGGAATATTTTGTGTGGTGGACTTCACCTACCGGTGGGATATGAAACGTAGGGACTGGTTGATTTTGCAATTTTTCCGCATCTTGATCACGTCATGCTGCCAGATAACACTATGGCTGCAGCTGAGAGCTGGGTCGCAGAGATTCAAGGGCCGGCATATGCAATCGATGATCAGACCGCCATCAAGGTGATCGATGGAGCAGTAGAAGTGGTTTCCGAAGGGAATTGGAGGCATTTTAGGCTTTAAGATTCCTCACTGCTGAGGTAACGGGATACAATAATTCAATATTACCAATCTGAAAAGTAGCCGATCTACGAGATCGGCTACTTTTCAGATTGTCGAGAAACCCAGTTCTCTTTCGAGAGTCGGATTTCTCGACAATCTGACTAAAGCATTTATTGCTTTAGTGTTTTTATTTTATGGGGGTGTAATCATTGTCAAGGTACAAAAGGGTTCTCGTTAAGCTAAGTGGTGGAGCAG
>NZ_OBQM01000018.1:0-76706 GCF_900221055.1 Paenibacillus sp. RU5M
CTATGAATGGCTTTCAATTTCTCATCTAAACTGAATTTAGGCAAAAAAACTGCACCTCCATTGTTAGTCGTGTCTAACAAATGGGGTGCAGTTCAGCACATCGTTGCTCGCCGAGTTGGCTTTTTTAGTTTAACGAACGAAGTGAATGCTATTCATAATAAGGCGTATATGATTCCTTAGCGTGTTTAATCACTTTCATGTGGAGCGTCTTTGTAAAAAACTCCATCCCGCAGTTGATCTACAAATCCCTGCAACCACTCATAATACTGCTCCGCATGCTGAAGTTTATGCAAATCCCGCAAAGCGTCTTCCCGTTCCTCCGGCGGAGTTGTTCTGGCGAGAATAATCTCCGATAACTGCGGAATGACCTCCCGAAGGCTTTCCTGCATCACGTCGATTTCCCGTTGAAGCTTGGCCCCGAAGAAGTTCTGAAACGTACGGAAAAAGTTGGTTTCGGCCAGATACTGATCCTGGCGTTCCCGCTTTTCCTCCAATTTATAGATCATCTGAGATTCGGTAAGCGAACGTACAGCATAACTCATATTACTTTTGCTCATGTTCATGGACGTTTTCATCTCTTCAAGCGTCATGGGACGATCCTCAAAATACATAATGCCATACAGTTGACCAAATGAATGATTGACTCCATACAGATCCATGGTATTGGCAATGGCGTCAATGACTTTCTCCCTCAGCTCGGGCCGATAGGACAACGACGAATGGTTCTGGTCCTCGGCAGCTTCTTTTCCCACAATCTCACCTCTAGTATATGGATGGGACTCCCTGTTTCCTTTTCATATTTTACATGACCTCGCGTTATTTTAACATAACCCGGAATTACATTTTTCAAATGTATTATACAATCATTTTTGTACAGAAGAGATTAAAGGGAGTTTGAAGACATGATTTTTAGAGAAATTAAATAAAATTTGGACGATTAGGAGTGTGCAAATTGCGTGTGAAATTATGGAGGGAGACAGAAGCGGTTCTCTTCACCCTTCCTGCCCTTATCCCATTACTCATTTTCTGGCTGGGGCCTTTGGGATACATTGTTTATCTGAGTTTTACGGATTGGGACTTCATGAGTCCTGACAAATTATTCGTCGGTTTGGATAACTACAGCTATCTGCTAACCAATTCTGAATTTTACCGTTCATTAAAAGTTACGCTGTTGTTCGGTCTTGGAAGTGTAGTGCCTACGATTGTGGGTGGATTGGCGCTGGCCATGCTCATGAACAGCAAGATTAAGTCCTCCGGCTTGTTCCGGACGCTGCTGTTCTCCCCTTGGGTGACTCCGACAGTCGCAGTCTCCATTGCGTGGTCATGGATTTTCGAACCTGAAGTGGGGCTGGCCAACCTGTTGCTTGGCTGGGTCGGCATATCCCCGATCGGCTGGCTGAAAGATCAGAACTGGGCACTGGTAGCTGTGCTCATCGTCACGCTGTGGAAATCGATTGGCTGGTCTATGGTATTTTATCTGGTCGCATTGCGTAACCTGCCATCCGATCTGCTTGAAGCGGCATCGATTGATGGGGCAGGCAGCTGGGACAAGTTCCGAAGCATTACACTGCCGTTGATTTCACCCACCACGTTCTTCCTGTCCATCATTCTGACGATCCAGTCGCTTCAGGCTTACGACCAGATCAACGTGATGACGCAAGGGGGACCAGCGGGATCAACAAGAACACTGCTTTACATGTATTATCAATCTGCATTTGAGTCCTTCAATGTGGGCGAGGCTTCTTCCATCGCCGTCGTTATTATTCTGATCTGCGTTCTGCTGTCAGGAGTATCTTTCCTGCTCGGCCGACGCCTGGTGCACTATTGATGAACATGACCACTCTAAGCAACCAAACAAGAAAAGATAATCGTCGTGAGGAAGTGCAGAAACGGAAGGTCCCTCGTGCAGGAAAAGGATTTGCTACCGCACTTCGCTATCTGCTGCTTGCTCTGGTGAGTCTGGCGATGGCATTTCCGTTCTACTGGATGGTCATTAGCGGTTTCAAAACGAATGACGAGATCTGGCAGTTCCCGCCAACCTTCTGGCCCGAAACGTTCCGCTGGAACAATTATGTGAATGCGTGGCAGTCTGCTCCATTTGCCCGTTACATTCTGAACAGTACAGGGGTAGCGGCAGCGATCTGTCTGATCCAGGTCATTAACTCCAGCATGATGGCCTATGCACTCACCCATATGCGTTTTCGTATAAAAGGGGTACTCACCGGACTGATTCTGGTAGGCTACATGATTCCGAGTACCGCCGTTTATTTGCCCAGTTATTTGGTGCTCAGCGAACTTAAATTACTGGATTCCTATACCGGACTGATTGTGTCCAACTGTGTCAGTGTGTTCTCTATCTTCCTGATCCGTCAGGCGTTCATGCAGGTATCCCACGAATTGGTGGAAGCCGGCCAGTTGGATGGAGCGTCGCACTTCCGCATTCTGTGGACCATTATGACGCCGCTGGTTCGTTCGTCGTTTGCCGTGATGGTGTTGATTACATTCATTGACCAGTACAACAACTATTTCTGGCCGATGCTCATTACCAAAGACCCCAATCTGCAACTGGTATCCGCAGGTCTGCGCAGCTTTTTCGTGGAAGGTGGAGCCTACGGTCTGGCATGGCCGCAGATCATGGCTGCCAGTGCTTTTACCATCGCACCGCTGCTTATCCTTTTCCTGTTTACCCAGAAAACGATCATGCAGAGTGTGAATATTACTGCCGGCGTGAACAAGAACTGATTTTCACAACATACTTTATATAGGAGGAATCAAAATGAAATTGGGTCAAGCGAGTATGAAATGGCGTAACAAATTAAAGCTCAGGTGGAGAGGGGGCATGTCGCTGGTACTGGCTGCGAGTTTTGCCCTGATCACCGCGTGTGGTTCCTCTGCCGATAGCGGCACGGGCACGGGTTCAGATGCAGTAGCTGCGAATGGAGCTGATTCTGCATCAAGTAGTCCGGTCGAGATTGAGTTCTGGTATGGTCTGGGTGGTAACCTGGGAGATAACATGAAGAAGACGATTGACGCCTTCAATGCATCCCAGAACGAAGTTGTTGTGAAAGGGATTGTACAAGCCGATTACACGGAGACCGAACAGAAACTGCAGGCTGCCATTGCCTCGAAAAAAGTACCCGCCGCTGTACTAAGCTCCAATATCGACTGGGCGCGCAAAGGCTACTATGCACCTCTGGATGAGCTGATCGCCGCCGATCAGAGCTTTAACAAGGAAGATTACGTGCAAACCTTCCTGGAGCAGGGAAAAGTAGACGGCAAGCAATATTTCTTACCGATGTACGGAACAACTCAGATTATGTATTACCGTATGGATGCGCTGAAAGATAATAATATCGATCCTGCCACTCTGACCACATGGGAGGCACTTGCTGAAGCGGCAGCGAAGATGAGCAAGCAGGAGAATGGCAAGACAACCTTCTACGGCTGGGAGCCGATGTGGGGTAGCGATAACATGATCGACGCCGTGCTGGGCAAAGGCGGGAAGATTCTGAGTGATGACGGCAAGACCGTAACGATTGATTCACCGGAATGGGTAGAGACGTGGGAGCTGTTCCGCAAGTGGATTAATGAGGACAAGACCATGGGTATTCATTTTGGCGGCCAAGGCTGGGAGTACTGGTACAAAACCATTGATGATGTCATGAAAAATAAAGC
Organism: Paenibacillus sp. RU5M; assembly: GCF_900221055.1. Taxonomy (NCBI): domain Bacteria; kingdom Bacillati; phylum Bacillota; class Bacilli; order Caryophanales; family Paenibacillaceae; genus Paenibacillus; species Paenibacillus sp. RU5M. Next base: position 3,676 of record NZ_OBQM01000018.1, read on the forward strand.
AGCTGGATACACCGGTTCCAGCGGTGACCAGGGAGATCTCGATTTCAGCATCGTTGCAGCCATGGAACAACCGGGCTGGGAAGGTGTAGGCCAAGGCAAACCTGTAGCGAGTGCGATCATGGCAGGTATCCCGGCCGAAGCGAGTCCAGAACAGCAACAAGCAGCTTATAAATGGCTGACGTATTTCTCGGAAACAGTGAATACAGCAGCTTGGTCCATGAATACAGGTTACATTGCAGTTCGTCAATCTGCTCAAGAAGATCCTGCTTTCAAAACGTTCAGTGAAGAGAACCCGCAAATCAAGGTTCCACTGCAGCAGGCTTCCCATGCTTCGGCTCCGTTCCAGGACCCGACCGGAGGCAAAATCAATGATGCACTGAAGGATGCGGCAGATCAGGTACAGATTAATAACATTCCAGCGGCACAAGCGCTGAAGGAAGCCAAAGAAAAGGCTCAAAAAGAATTGGATCGCGTGAAATAACAAGGGAAACAAGTTTAACTTAGAGGAGCGGTGCAGTCATGTGCCGCTTTTCTGACTTAGTAATTCAGCAGATAAGGAGCGTAACCAATGCCCGAATTAACGCTTGGGAGCCTTTCTACCCCAATTGAGGCTATTTTATTTGACAAGGATGGGACATTGCTTGATTTTACAGCCATGTGGGGCTTCTGGACCGATTGCGTGATGGAGAACTTCCGGGAAGAGCTTGCTGCCCGTGGCCTTCAGTTCAATGCAGTAGAGATTCCTCATATATGGGGAACATTCCATGATGAGCAGGGACGAATGAACGGTTATGATGTGCGAGGACCCCTTGCCATGGGAACGATGGAGGAAGTCTACGCCGTATTAACTTGGCATGGCTATCGTGCAGGATTAAGCTGGGCGGAAGCGAAAATTATTGTGAGGGAATGTTTGCTGCAGGCAGAATACGCAATGAATAAGGAGCGCCCTGCTCAGCCCCTCCCAGGCGTTCTTGCCTTTCTTGAGCACTGTCGCAGCAAAGGACTGAAAATGGGTGTCGTCACAGCGGATGAGACAGAAAATGCCCTAAGTCATTTGAAGTGGATGGGGATTGAATCTTTTTTCACCGTAGTTGTAGGAACGGATCAGGTTGGACGGGGAAAACCGTTTCCTGACATGTTGCTGCTGGCGTGTGAGCGTCTGGGTGTACCTACTGCAAGAGTTGTCGTGATCGGCGATACGGATGGTGATATGGAGATGGCTCGTGCTGCCGGGGCTGCCTGGAAGATTGCTGTCGGCGAACCTGCTCATATCAAGCTCGCGGATCTTACGGTTCGTTCGTTTGATGAATTGCTGGAAGTCGAGGTAAACCGATGACGAACCATTCGTATACGGGATGGATACTACTTGCCCTAGCGATTGGATTGGAGCTGAGCGGTACGATTCTGATGAGGGTCTCGGATGGTTTTACCCGCGTATGGCCTTCCATTCTTATGTTTGCTTGTTATGGAGCGAGCTTTACCCTGTTGAATTTTGCTGTGAAGTATATGCCGCTGGGTGTTGCTTATGCCATCTGGTCGGGTGTAGGCATTACATTGATTGGGATCGTGGGACATTACTTTCTGGGTGAACGTCTGAAGGCGATGTCGATCGTCTGGATGGGCTTTATTCTGATTGGTATTATTGGACTGAAATGGAGTGATTCCTGATGGATAATGAAAATAAATACGAACAACCGATAATCAGCTTCCAGGTCATCACAGATACTCATGTGAGAGAGCAGGCTGATCATATCCATAACCGTCATCTGGAGAAAGCGCTGGAAGACATCGCAACGTATAGCCATGGCAGCAGCGGAATTATGCATGTGGGCGATGTGACCGATCGTGGACTGCCGCAAGAATACCAAGAGTTGCAGCGTATATTGGAAGCTCACGGCGAATCACTGCCTCAAATCCGTTACACTGTAGGCAATCATGATATTGGAGCCATTCTATGGGGAGATCCGCCGCTGAACTTGACCACAATGACCCAGCACGAGGTGGGTCAGGTGTTGGGGCATTCAGGGGATATGGGCCAGGTCGAGGCTCATGGTATTGAAAAACCCCAGAATTCCGTCTCAATTGAAGAGTTATGGCAGAAGCGGCTGAGTGATTTTACAGCAATCACAGGTATGAACGGATCGTATCATGACCACTGGATCGACGGGTATCATTATATCTTCTTGGGTACGGAGCAGCCTCATCCAAAAGATTGTGATATGTCTGCCGATCAACTGCAATGGCTGGAATCGAAACTGTCGGAGCAAGCATTGCCGGAGCAGCCGATTTTTGTCTTTCTCCATCAACCACTGATGGATACAGTCGCGGGTTCCATGAAGGAACAGGGTTGGTATGGCGTGAGTCAGGACGCAGCATTAAAGGCTGTGCTAAGTCGTTATCCGCAGGTCATCCTCTTCTCTGGGCACACCCATTGGCAATTAGAGGCTCAGCGTACCATGTACGAAGGTGGCGGACAGCTGCCAACGATGTTTAATGCTTCCTCTGTAGCTTATCTCTGGACGGATGAGGATGAGCATCTGGAGGGAAGTGAGAGTCTGCATGTGGATGTATACCGTGATCGGGTTGTCGTTAAGGGACGTAATCATATAACCGGGAGCTGGATTGAAGGCGCAGAATATACGGTTCCTTATCCGGTAAAAGTAAACGGCGGTAATTGATCCATACATCGGGTGATTTGATGGAATATGCAGGACAGCAATAGAAGACTTCGCTCGTTAAATGAAGCGGAGTCTTTATTATTGCTGTAAAAGTTCCACGTGAAACGTAGCAGTGGTACTTGAATCTGGACAAACTTGTAAATGGGTATCGCGGAGATCTATACTCAGATAAGTGGAAACGCGCCTGCCAGTACGTACGAAAGGGCGTTGAAGCAATACAAAATTATTCTTCGTGTACGTTATTTAATAAACCTTGAGACAGAATTTCATCAGCTCAAAGTTACACCCAGATCTGAACAATACCAGTCGTAAACTGGAACTATCGATCAGTAGAGAGGATGTATGTGCGCATGAGGGAACTTCAAGTAAACACAAGATATGGCACGGTTCAAGGAGAGCTTCTGCATGGAGCGAGTGTATGGAAAGGCATTCCTTATGCTACACCACCCGTGGGTGAATTACGCTTTCAGGCTCCAATCCCACCCGAGTCGTGGGACGGAGTTCGGGAGGCGAAACAATTCGGTCCTGAAAATATACAGCCAAGAAATCCTCAAGCCGAGGGCCTATCTGGACAGCCTCCGGTGGAATCGGAAGATAGCCTTTACCTGAATATCTGGGCACCCGAAAAAGAAAGCCATGATCCACTTCCCGTAATGGTATGGATTCATGGCGGATCTTTCGTTTCAGGCGCTGGCAGCCAGCCCATGTACGATGGAACACAACTTGTCCTCCGGGGAGACGTTATCGTCGTGACGATCAACTATCGCCTGGGGCCGCTAGGGTTCTTGCATTTGGCTCCGCTTGGAGATGGTTTTGCATCTAATGTGGGTTTACTGGATCAGATTGCTGCGCTGCAATGGGTACAGGACAACATCGAAGCTTTTGGCGGTGATTCGCATAACGTCACTGTATTCGGAGAATCTGCGGGCAGCATGAGTATTGCGGCTTTGATGGCGATGCCAGCAGCCAAAGGGTTATTCCAACGCGCCATTATGCAAAGTGGAGCCTCACAAGTCATGCCAGCAGAGCAGGCTTCAGTCATTCGTGATGGCATGCTGAAGGTTCTGGGTGTAACACCGGATGACCTGCATAAACTCAAATCCATTCCAGTGGAGCAAATCATCGCTGCTGGCGAGACGGTCAAACAACAAAGCGGTGCAGGGATGGCCCTGTTGTTCCAGCCCGTACTGGATGGAGTTACACTTCCGAAGTCGCCTCTTCAGGCGGTAGAAGAGGGAGCCGCACAGGATATCCCTGTACTGATTGGAACTACTTTGCATGAAGGCTCGTTGTTCATTCAGCCTCAGGTGCCTTACTCCGAAGAGATCAACATGGTGAAGGCTGTTGATTTTATGACACCTGATCTGGAGAATCGGGCTGCCATTGCGGACAATTATCCCAAAACTGCAGATGGCCAGGCCCAGGTGATGACGGATCTGTTCTTCTGGCGCTCGGCTGTGCAATATGCGGCTGCTCAGCAGAAACATGCACCTGTATGGATGTATCGGTTTGATTGGGTGATGCCGGAGCACCCACTGCTGCATAAATCAATCCATAGCATCGATATCTTCTTTGCTTTTAATACGTTACCTGTATTGAAGTTTATGAATGCCGAACCGGATGCTGCCGCGGTAAAACTTGCAGGTAAAGTGCAGGATGCATGGATTTCGTTTGCCAAGCAGGGCAAGCCTGAGACATCGGGAGTTGATTGGCCTGCCTACGAAGATAATCGCGCTACGCTGATTTTTAATCATGAATTGGAGTTGGTCCATGATCCGGAAGCTTCCAAACGTGAGCTGCTGGGGCTATAGTTCGGCGACCTCTGAACTTCATCTCAACATAGACAAAAGGTGTGTCTCGTCATTGGCTGACGAGGCACACCTTTTTTTACGATGGATTGAACTTGTCGACTTTAATGGCAAACGCTACGGTAATATCTTTAACCTGAACCTATGTGCTGTGAGTGGAATGAGCCCAGAATTTATTTTCGGGAAGCTCTTGTCTTGGATACATCGTCACAGTAAAACGCTCGCTTGCCCCGGGAGAACAGCACCAGCATGACATGAACGAACAACACCAAGAGAATAAGCATATGCAGACCAAAAATTCCGACAGAGATCCACACCTTATAAGGTTCGAGCATCACATTTTCGTTCAGAAAGGCATAATCAGTTATGAATTGAGCTACGGTGACCAAGATCCAAGGGGCATAAAGTGCCAGCAACCTTTTGAACAGGGATGCGCTTGAAGGCTCGCCAGTTTCCCGGTTAATATATCTGAACCGCATGAGGGCAGACCCTGGAGTCTTGCCATCTCGCAAGGATGGAATAAAGAAAAATACAAACAGCATGGCGATCACCGTATTTAGCGCACTGACGATCACATTTGTATTACTCCAATTAAATATGGACATCAGATTGGACAGGAATACAACAACTACACCGTCAATGATAAGTGCCAGTAATTGAGGCACAGGATAGACCTTGTTTTGTTCCAGAATCTGCTCGCTCTTCGCCTGAATACTTGCTCGAGACGGGAATAAGGCAAGCAAGATGGGAGCGGCGAAAAATCCCAGTATCGTTCCTGAAGTATTCAGTAACAGGTCATCCACGTCAAACAGCCGGTACGGGCAATCATAAAAACCGTAGAAGCCGGTGATCTGGGTAATCTCAAAGAACAGGGATAAGCCGAATCCGCTTAACAAAGCCTGTTTCCAGTACGATCTCTTTTGCCAAAAATAACGGATATACACGCCAAGTGGCATGAGAAGCATTACGTTGAACAGAACCTGCAGAAAAGCCCTGCCCTGAATCATTCCCATATAGCTGGCGGGTTGAGACCAGATGATTGGTGTTTCTTTCATAATATCTTTTATAAAGGTGAACGGAACAAGGTTGTAATATACGGTATCCGCTGCTTGCTGTGCACATGTATTACGAGTGGTCGGGAAAGGAAGAATAACCAGACAGTACGCAGCCAGTAGGTAGAAAATAAATGAGAAGCTGACCCCAAACCGCGACCAGCTAAAAAATCCATCTTTCCGATATCCGTAGATCAACCAAGGAACCAGCAGAAACATGGCGATCAGGACAAAAATAAAGAAAGCCGTTTGGACAGGAAAAACATAGGGTGACATGAGCAGAAACTCCTTTTATAGGATATATATCAGCATTTCGTGTAAGACACGACTTTTAAGAATAGTATTTCGTTGTGATGCTCCACCATTTTTCTTTTATTGCTTCAGTATAAGGAACCTTCCTTAAATCAGGGGGTGGGGCAATCTTAAATTTAGTTTAAATCAATTAACCACCGTAGCCTATGTGGAACAATAGATTGCATTCCCGTATACTTGCGAGGAAGCCACAAAATGAATGGAGAGTTTAATACATATGTCTAATTTGCCTAATTGCCCCAAATGTAATTCCGAATACACGTACGAGGACGGTAATTTGTTGGTGTGTCCAGAATGTGCGCACGAATGGGCGCTAGCGTCTGAACAAGAGAATGCGGAAGAAACTAAAGTAGTACGTGATTCGAATGGTAATGTCCTGAATGATGGCGATACCGTTACGGTCATTAAGGATTTGAAGGTGAAAGGCAGCTCGTTGGTAGTTAAGCAGGGCACCAAAGTCAAAAACATTCGTCTGATTGACGGTGACCATGACATCGACTGCAAAATCGACAGCCTGGGCGCGATGAAGCTGAAGTCCGAGTTTGTGAAAAAAATCTAGCATCTCCTTTTGGCACGCTGGATTGCCATGTTATTGGCCTTGTCTTAAACCATAAAGAACGTTCATTTCTGCAATGCTGTGGAAGTGAAGGTTCTTTTTTGTTGTGTGGAGAAAGGGTAAGAATGAACCTTTGAAGGATCGGCTTTGTCTATAGATTTGAGAAGGCTGATGCAGAGAAAGGAGGGAAAGCTTTTGAACGAAAAGGAATTGTTTGAGATATACAACAAGGATGTGTACCGAACTTGTTATTACATGCTCCATCATGCTCAGGATGCCGAAGATGTATGCCACGATGTTTTTATTACGGTATTTCGTCAGGATTGGCAGAAGGTTGAATACATGAAGACATGGCTGATGAGAATTACGGTGAATCATTGTCTTAACTTTCTGAAGAGGGAACGCACAGCCAAGCAGCGGGAGAAAAGGCAGTTTATTCTCACCCCTCAACGAACTGCTGATCCGGTTGATACGTTGATCGAACATGTGGAGGAGTCCGAGGTCTGGGCACAATGGGTTCATGAGCTACCTGAAAAGATACGTTCAGCGATTCTGCTGCGTTATATGAACGAATTAAGTTTATCCGAAACTGCAGAGATTCTGGAAGTGCCACTGGGAACGGTGAAGTCCAGAGTATATAAGGGAATTCGATTGCTTAGGAAAAAATGGGATCAAGCCAGAAAGCAACATCAGAAAGGGGAAATGTATAGTGAAGCATACGGAAAATCTGTTGTCTCGTCATCTGAAAAATAATGCAGATATTCGCTATCCCGATTTCGATGCCATGTGGAATCAGATTCAACAGGATCAGGAGCGTTGCCCAGAGCTTCATGTATCAGAGAATAAAGAACATCTGCCGCAACAGATCAAATGGAAAAAGACTGCACTGATAGGAACCGCTGCAGTTATTCTCATGGCGACGCCAGTATATGCAGCAGTCCATTATAATTGGGGTGAAATTTTAAATGACCGTAGTGGTATCCAGAATGCCATGCAAAAGGATCTTGGACAGAAACTGAATCAGTCCGTAACGGTCAACGGTGTGACTTTAACACTGGATACAGCCTTTTCCGATGATAATCGCACGGTTATTTTGTATACATTGGACCCTGGTAAGTACGGAGGTGATACATTACAATTCCCTTCTATTGGCCTGCGGGATGAGAGTGGTAAGCTAATCGAAGGAAGATACTACCATGTTCCTGATCAGACCAATGGAAAGTTTAAAGGGTACTTTGAGACGGAGTGGACACCATCAGGAAAAGAAGCGAATGTCGACTTCACTGTAGGTGGAATCCAAATATTAGTTCCGGAAGAAAAGGAAATTACCCTAAATCCTTTTCAGCAACAATCACAGGTGTTCAATATTAATAAGGATGGTTTGGGTGAACTTGTAGTGAGCGCATTCAATGAAAAGGAAGATAAGATGATGTTGTCTACATCATTAACCTTTGATCAACCGGAGGTTCGTGACTATGCCTTTCCGTATTTAAAGATATACGATCAGAAAGGACAGATTTTGGAAGGGAATGCAGCGGGCATATATGGAAAGCCGGGAGAACATGGTGAATATATATCGGAACAGTTCTATAACTTGGAGAAGTTGAAGCAACAAGCAGCAAGTTATGTACTGGCTTACAGTAAAGAAGAAGGCAAAATGGAGCAATCACTGGATATTGGTATACGTCTGGATAAAACAGAGATGCTTAGTGGTACGAGTAAAAGAGTGCTAAATATACCTCTGGATCAGCAGTCGGATGGAGCAGTCATCAAGGAAGCCATAATTACACCCACCCAAATCAGGCTGATCGTTACTCATAGCGAATATTTCATGCAATTACCATATTTGCAATACACACTTGATGTAAATGGCAGCCAGTTAATTGGAGGGGTATGGCCGTCGGACGATCCGGCACATGAAGCGGAACTGCGCTTCGAAGTGACCTCTGGTCTAGAAATCAACCAAGATACACCAATGACCTTGTACGCTCGCCATAAAGTCAACTATTTTCAGGGTGAATTTGAGCCGATTATGTTATCCGAGATTGGGGAGAAACCACAGTACCTTGATTCAAATCTGGGCGGTTCTATAATCCATTGGACATATTACCGTAAAGACGGTGATTTGTACGTGGAGAGATATAGTGATGATCTACATTTTGGTGGAATTAATCAGACCTATACGATCCAGAAGGGCAAACGAAGTTATGGTACTCCTGCCAAAACTCAATTTGCCGGTGACGGAAAAAACCTGGGTATTGATCGGTATAATAATTACACATCGGATTCAGCAATCGTATATCCGTGGATGTACAGCACAGAAGAACCGGAACGTGAAGTAGCTGTGCAACTGGAAAATAAGAATTGACAGGAAATATTTAGAAGTACTATACTGGATAAAATTTAACAGTCAAACGCAATGATCAGGAGTATTAAGGCACAAGGTTTGGTCCAGAGAACTGTCGCTTCGGTGCAAGGCAGTCCAACCTTTCCCCAACTCACCTGTGAGCAGCAGAATCGAACCGTAGTTACGTGAATATCGTCATTGTTCAGCACACGAAAGGGCTGGATGTTGAAAATGATGCTATACGCTGACTTCATGTAGATCCTGACGGTTAACCTCCGTCATCAGGTCCTGAGATGTTATGGCAGGATAGGTTGGAGTATGATGTTTCCAATCCTGTTCATGGATCAAGAAGAGTGGTACCGCGAAGGTCAGACCTGTCGCCTCTTAGTTGAGGTGGCAGGTTTTTGTTTTTTTATATGCCCTTAATGTTGAGAAAAGGCAGGTGCAGAATCATGGAAAGATCACGTGTGATTGAGTATTATTCCAGATTTGACGAGTGGGGAAGGCTGGACCGTGAACCATTGGAGTTCATCATTAATATGCATTATGTCCGAGAGTCACTTCCGGCAACTGGACTTGTGCTGGACAATGGCGCCGGACCAGGCAAATATGCGATGGAGCTTGCCAAACTCGGATACCATGTCACGCTGTCAGACCTGACCCCTGCATCTGTCGATATGGCTCGGCAGAAGGCAAAGGAATTGGATTTGACACAGCAGTTTGACGGATTTCATGTGTTGGATGCGACCCATCTGAACGGTATTGCAGATGAGACATATGATGCATCTCTGATGCTGGGGCCGTTGTATCATTTGCAGACGGAAGAAGAGCGAGTGGCTGCGGTACGGGAGCTGCATCGGGTCACCAAGCGTGGGGGAACTGTGTTTGTAGCGATGCAGAGCCGTATGCGAATGGGCATTACCTCTTTGCAATTCCCGCAGCAATGGAAACCACATGACCACATGGAAGCTATCCGGTCTTTTGTGGAAAAGGGGACATTCGATCATCTGGATCAAGGACGGTTTACAGGGGCGTACTATTTCAACATTCAGGATATTAACCCGTTTATGGAGCAGCACGGATTCGAAACGGTAGACCTGATTGGATCGTCCAGTCTGAGAGCCATGCTCACAGAAGAGCAGCAGCAATACTGGAAAGAACGCGGAGAATACGATGAGTTGATCCAGTACATGATTGAGGCGGCCAAAGACCCGTCAATACTGGGAATCTCGTCTCATCTGCTGTACATTGGGAAAAAGAAATAATCATGAAATCATTGGATTTTGAGAAGAATATTTCACGAAAGTGCCCTCTGGAGAACAGGGGGCACTTGTATTTTTCCTCAAAATAGTTCAATATTAAGATAAATAACAAAAGGTGATCTACTTACAATAGGTTAGATGAACGACGGATCGCTTCATACCAGGGAGGAATAGACAATGGAAATCGGAATCAGTACATTTGTGGAGACGAACCCAGATGTAAACACAGGAGAACTTATAAGTCATGCGCAGCGTATTCGCGATGTCGTTGAAGAGATTGTTTTGGCAGATCAGGTGGGGCTGGATGTATACGGCGTGGGAGAACATCACCGTGCCGACTATGCCGCTTCATCACCAGCTGTTATTCTGGCTGCCGCAGCTTCACAGACCAAACGCATTCGCCTAACCAGCGCTGTAACGGTGCTATCTTCGGCTGATCCGGTACGGGTTTTTCAGGATTTTGCAACGCTGGACGGCATTTCGAATGGGCGTGCAGAGATTATGGCAGGGCGGGGATCATTCATCGAATCATTCCCATTGTTCGGTTATGATCTGAACGACTATGATGAGTTGTTTGATGAAAAATTGGAGCTCCTCTTAAAACTGCGTGATTCGGAAAAAGTAACCTGGGAAGGCAAACACCGCCCTTCCTTTAATAATCTAGGCATCTACCCGCGTCCGGTACAAGAGAAGCTGCCTGTATGGATCGGGAGTGGCGGTAACCAGGAATCGGTTGTCCGCGCGGGTCTGCTTGGATTACCGCTTGTTCTCGCCATTATTGGTGGTCGTCCTGTTCAATTCGCACCACTGGTGGAGTTGTACAAAAAAGCAGCTGCACATGCAGGTCACGACGCTTCCAAACTGACCGTTGCTTCTCACTCTCATGGCTTCATTGCGGATACAACAGATGAAGCTGTGGAGAAATTCTTCCCTCCAGCTCAGGCAGTAATGAATATGTTGGGCCGTGAACGCGGCTGGGGACACTATAGCCGTGCAACCTTTGACGCGGCACGTAGTCTGGAAGGCGCGCTGTATGTCGGTGATGTGGATACCGTTGCTCAAAAGATTATCTATCTACGTAAAGAAGTTGGTATTACACGCTTCATGTTACACACTCCCCTCGGCACGATGCCGCATGAGGAGGTAATGAGAGCTATTGAACTGCTCGGCAAAGAAGTGGCTCCCAAAGTCCGTGCTGAAATCTCGCGTTGGGAAGCTGAAAACGAAACCGCACGTTAATTAGCGATAGTAATCCCGTATATATAATGATAAAAAGGAGCAGGTCCTTCATCCGAGCGATGAAGTGCCTGCTCCTTCTTTCGTTTCCTTATCCATTCATGGCTTAGCCCTTGGAGGATACTCCAACAAGAGAAAGAATAACCATGGACAACGTATGATCATATAGCCGTTTCGCGGCCTCTTCACTCTCAATATGGCCTCCCAGGTACAGGTGGATGACGCCATGCAGAGGGGCCCAGATCATACGAACTGCAAGCAAGAGATCGTTCTCCTTAAGCATTCCCTGCTCAATTGAGACCGCAACCAGGGACGTAATTTGTTTGAGTGCAGTTGCTGTTCCTTGCAGACTCTCTGCATCTGGTTTGAATTCTGCAAAAGAACCGCCAAACATCAGCTGATAGAAGCTGGATTGTGTAATTCCGAAATCCCAGTAGGCATATGCGAGATCGCGAAAATAATTCTCGAATGATGCTTGCTGCGGCACGGATTCAAACGATTGGGATAGGAGGGAGCACCCCTCCATATATAGATATTTAGCTAACCCTTCTTTCTTGCCGAAGAGGTTATATATGATTTTGGTGGAGCACTCCATTCGTTCTGCCACGCGCCGAACTGTAACGGCTTCGGGGCCGTGCTCTTGCAGCAAGGATGCGGCGGCATGCACAATATTTTGGCGCAGGTTTTCGGAGTGCTGGAGTCTGGCTTCCTGAAAGGTAGTGACCGTGTGAGCGGATTTTTTGGAACCCGAATTGTGATCTTTCATCTATCTCATCCTCATACATCCATATTGTTGTTTAACGGTAACCGTGTTTCTTATCGTCATTCTACTGTTTTACGCTGGAAATCGTCAAATGATCAAAAGAAGTTGACAGTACGAAGACAAGAGAGTACGATGATTTCATTAGGAAACAGTGTTTCCAATAAAAAACGAGTGTTCTGAAAAGGTGGATGAGATATGAAGCAGGTTCAAAATCAATGGGTACTCATTACGGGGGCTTCTTCAGGAATTGGGCAGACTTTTGCATTGGAGATGGCGTCAAAAGGAAAACATGTGGTCTTGGTGGCCCGATCGGAGTCCAAATTGCGTCAATTGGCAGAACGGATTGAGCGAACCTATCAAGTGAAGACGGAAGTGATCGTAGCGGATCTATCCCAGGCGGATGCACCACAACACGTTTATGAGGAATGTATGAATCGGGGCATACAGGTTAATGTATTAATCAACAATGCGGGATTTGCCACGCATGGAATGTTTGAGCAGGTGGATGGTGCACGGCAGCAGGAAGAGATTATGCTGAATGTACTCGCAGTCATGAATATGACCCATCTTTTCCTGCCAGGTATGCTGCAAAAACGGAACGGTACCGTCATCAATGTTTCTTCAACAGCTGCTTTTCAACCTGATCCATACATGGCTGTATATGGGGCTACGAAATCTTTCGTTCTTTCTTTTACAGAGGCGTTGTATGAAGAGAACCGGAAACGAGGCGTTAAGTTTTTGGCTCTATGCCCTGGCTCAACCGATACCTCATTCTTTGACGTAGTAGGAGCCGAAGAGGCCTCGGTAGGCAAACGGGATACGCCTGAGCATGTTGTGGAAGTGGCGATGAGGGCGTTGGAGTCAGGCAAGCCGTATGCTGTGCCAGGTGCCTCCAATTATTGGACGGCCCAGTTCGCCCGCCTTATGCCGCGCAGACAAATGCTGAGGATTGTAGGGGGTATGCTTCGGCCCCGTTCGAAGAGTGGCAAGCCGCAAAAGGCACAGGCTTAACCATACCAAACCTACCAAACTCAAAGACGCTGCCAGCTGAAATACCCCACTGGCAGCGTCTCTATTTGAACAATCTTCAATACTGTGTAGGTCACGCTGCTGCATCCAGCAGAGCCCATTGCAATCAACGGGTCGTACAATCCTAACCCGCGAACAGGCTCAATTTCGTACCTCGCCAGTCACCTGATTTCCGTTCTTAATCAGAGTGTAGCGAATGAGCTCACCACTCCAGAAGTGAAATGTCAGCTCGATCTGTCCAGCGTGCAGTTCTTTGAGCCAATCGGGCTGTAGCTTAATTTCATTCGTTTCATAAGAAGGAGCAAATGTGGTCAAGAATTCCTTATACGGTGTCCAGTCCTGTGGCGCTGTGTTCTCACCGGATGTATACACAGCCTCCATCGTGGCAAGCTGATCACCTTGAAACTGGGTGGGAATGGAGAAGGAGTCTACTATACCTGTTGCGTCGCCCAACTCGGGCTCCGTGGACACAATCACATTCCATTTCCATTTTGCACCCTGATTGAACTTCGCTGTGAGTATCCCATTGTTCCCAAGCTTCTGAGTTGAGCTGATCATCCGGGATAACGCAGTGGATTTGACGGTTAACGTGTTGCCACTGAACGAATAATCCGTGCCAGCTTTCAGCATCTCCTCACCCGCATACAGGGCAACCAGCTTGTTTCCGTTTAACTTGATCGTCAATGGTCTGTCTCCCACAGGCGAACCTTGTCTGAAATAGAGCAGATCGCTTTCTCCTACGGCAGAACGTCCTGTCCAGGAAGCTTGGATCATCTGAAATAAATCCGGGTCAGCCCACTGGAATGTTTGTCGATTCAGATGCTGACCGTTGTCCCATAACATGGACGTGATCTTTTTTTCTTTTAACTGATGACCGATGAATTCAAAATATTTCAGCTTCTCTCCCTGTTCGATGACATCCGTATGTTTGTCAAAACCGAGCAGGCCGTATTCGCCCAGAATAACCGGAATGCCCTGAACAACCAGTGTGTTGTACACATTATTGAACGTGCTGGCCGCATCATTTTTCGTATCCGTATCGAAGGTGGTATGCCCTGCAATGTTGACGCTGAACGGCCAATATCCGTAATAATGCACCGTAGCAATCAGATTGTGATCCTTCAGCCCCACTATCGTCTGTTGCAAACTGTCGAGTCTCACCTGTTTTGGTGAACTTTCCAGCGTAGGCAGGACCAACGGACGCTCGGCGTTATTTCCACCTGTTTCCCGTACCAACTTAACAAATGCAGTGTTCAATTCATGCAAAAGCTCCAACTGCCGTGCCTCATCAATATTGCTGCCCGAGCCCATATCTCCGGCATTTGTTGCTCCGCGGTTAAAGCGCGGTTCGTTAACACTCTCGAACATCAGCTTACGCGGTTCATCTTTGAACTGCTTGGCAATGTGAGTCCATACTGCTTTATAACGGGAAAGCACCTGATCGTGGTTATTCTCCAGTTGGCTGATCCAGAGATAGGAATCATGGTGAACGTTCACGACGACATAGAGGTTGGCATCCAGCGCCCATTGGACAACCTCCTGAACACGAGCCATGTAGGCTGGATCAACAGTGTAGTCTGGTGCGTCCCTAATATGCCCATCCCATGTGACGGGAATGCGAATACTTCGGTATCCCTGAGCAGCGATCTGCTGTATCAGTTCCCGGGTAACTCGCGGGTTGCCCCAATACGTTTCATCAGGTCCGACCGTATCCAGAGAATTTCCCAGGTTCCATCCCGGCTGCATCCCGTCAACATCGCTTTGTAGCGGGCCAAAGGCTGTCATTTCATGTTGTCTGGCAAGTTCAGACTTGGCTGCAGAGGCAGGCAAAGGAAGCAGAATAAACAGACACAGGGTGATGCAAACAAGTGCCAGGACGAAATGGTGGCTAGGTGGGTTCATGAGGGCTCCTTTGGATGGGTATACATCGTTAATCTCGTGTGTGAAGCTTGATGTATTGCATTATATCAAAATGAACGTCTGCATAAATCATGTATTTTCACCCATGCTTCTGCGCGTTCTCCGACTCGTACTTTTCCCGGTGCTCCTGCTTCATTTTCACATAATCCGGATCCGTTTTGGCGATCTCCCATTGTGCTTTGAAAATGGCTGCTGATTCAGCCTTCACCTTATCATTCTGATAAGGCAGGGTGGAGCCGTCCTCCTTCGAGTATTTGCGTCCGCCTTTATGATTCGTATACCGCCTTGCCCGCGTATAGCCCATTTGCAGAAACTTACGCGCCATATCCATACCGACAAAGTCATCCTTTTTCTTATACTCCAAAAATAGTTCGTAGATCTTTTGCGAGGATTCTTTCGCAATTTCAGGTGTTTTGAACCGCCAGTGCGGTAGAATCTCGCTTTTGTAGGGCTCCACCATTAATACTCCTTGCTCTCCCCGGCCAACGGTATACAGTTCAGGCTGCTTGCGCAGATCAAGCTCCTCGTAATTGAGGCTGTAATCAAACTTTTTCATGGATTCCGCTCCTCCTTGAAGATTATTGTTCCTTTCCACCTCTTTACCCCGATTCTTGTACAACATGCACGGTTAATGGGAAAGAAGGGAAGTACATACATAGGAGGGATAAGGGTATGGGCATGTCCGGCAGATATCTTGTTGTCACCAATGAATTAATTGCATCCATTAAGTCAGGTGAAGTCAGTGTTCATGATTGTTCGGTCGAGCTGGATATCGATAAAATGTGGCAGATGCTTCAGTTTACGTTGACTGGTGAAGTGGTAGAGGGGCAGCCTCCTCTGGGATATGTGGTCCCTTTGGCAGGCGAACAATATCTGGGCAACTATTCAGACATGGATCTGTTCCTGCTGAACAATGAACAGGTGCTCGAGGCGTACATGGCGTTAGAACAACTGACACCTGAAGAATTGAAGAAACGGTTTAGCCTGGAACAAATGGTAGCTGAGGGCGTGTATCCTGTCATGGAGGATTGGGACGCAGAGGAGACATTCCAGGAGATCGTTCAGACACTGAATGATGTTCAGGCTTTATATCAGGCAACGGCTGCAAGCGGAAACGGAATTGTCTTTTATATTTTCTAAGTTGCCACCTCTGTCTGTTTAATTTTTCATTATTCCGGTTATTGATAGAAACAAGGCACAGATTGTTGCCTAAAATCCGGTAGAAGAGAGGGAATACGATATGACACAAGACCAGAATGAAGAGAACAAAGCCATTCAAGACGACGAACCGGATCAATTTGAAACCCCTGCACGTACCGATGGTAAAGAATCCGATGAGGACACTGAGGCAGAGGATACGAAAAAAGAATAAACTGAACTGTTTATGATTGGACTAGGCATAGTGTTGTTGAAGCCAATTACACCAAATTTTAAATATACGTCATACCCGAGGTCGGACCATCGTTCGGCCTTTTTTTGGTATTTATTTACCGATCCGGTTTACAACAATTACCTATAACCCTCATAATAGGAGTGAACCACATTTTTCCTAAGGAGGAGATTGTATCAAAAATCACAAGCTATTGAAGTGGATTGCCGTACCACTCGTTTTGATGATGGTTGCGCTTACGGGATGTCAGGCCGTAGGTGGCGTAGATATTAGCAAAGCCGTTGTCAACAGTACAACCGTCAAGTCCGGTGAATCCAAACAGTCGATGCATATAAAAATTGAACCTACAGCAAACCTCGTCGATGAGGATGCGCTTCAAATGATTGAACTCATTAATTCCGTTTCATTGGATATTGAAGATGCCAAAGTGAAGGACTCCAACACGGCGTCTGTCAAAGGTACACTGAGTATGCAAGGAAAGAAATTACCTTTCCATCTGTCGATGGATAAATCGGAAATGGTCATTGATGTAGACGGAGCGCAAAAGCCTCTATACATATCTTTGGAGGATGACACACTTCCTATGCTAGATACGAAGGCATTGGAGAAGCAGATCGAGGAGCTTTCCCCGAAATTGCTCACCTTTGCGCTGAAGCATTTGTCCAACCCGAAAAATATTTCCGTAACGCCGGTACAGGAATCGGTTAACGGTGAATCGCTGAGCCTCTCCAAGCTGCATGTGGAGATCAGTGGAGAAGAGCTTCTTGCCATGGTTAAACCGTTTCTGACAAGTGTTGCTCAGGATGAGCAAGGACTCAAGGATCTGATTGGAGATCTGTATGATGTGTTCTACCCTATCCTCGTTACATTCAACACGGTTGATATTGGCGACGGCAGTGCCCTTCCTTCTACGATTAGCGAATCACGGGATGCCGAAGTTGCTTCATTGTATGAAATGATTAAGGGCGGTCTTGACGAGATTCTTGCCAATTACGACAAGGAACTAGCCAACTTGTTGACCGAAACACCTGAATTGAAGACGGTGTTCGGAACTGAGACCAATCTCAAATTGGACTTTTATCTGGACAGCGCACTGAATATCCGTAAACAGAATTATGATTTCAAAGTAGCGTTGCCTGCTTCTGAAGATCTGCCGATCAAATCGGTATCCGTATATGGTGACAGTGAACTGTGGAATATTGGTGGACCAGTAACTGTGGATGCCGTGGACAAAACGGCTGGTGCAATTGATCTGATGCAGGGAGATATCACTCCAGGTCAGATGTTGCGCAATTTTGATTCCAATTCACTTGTGTATCAGCTGTTGAAAGATGAAGCGGGAATCACTCGTAAATATGTCATGTTGTATCCGGACGACGAAGCCTATGGCGCAGTCACTGTTAAAAATACAACATTTGTTCCTCTTCGTTATCTGTCCGAGGAATTGGATGCTGAAGTGAAATGGACCAAAGGCTCGGATAAAATCATCGTTATTGACGATATCACCGGCGATGAGATTGTCCTGACTGTGGGTTCCAAGAAGGCCACCGTTGCAGGCAAGGAAGTAACAATGGTTGAACCCGCCTATGTAGGCAAAAACGGCAAGACCTATGTCCCGCTGCGCTTTATGGCTGAGTCTCTTGGGGCATCTGTAGATAAGGAAAAAGAAACAGGCTGGATTTTCATCGACCGGCCATAAGTAAGTCGTATATTATAAAAAATGCCCGTTTCCAGCTGAACACGTTGGAAATGGGCATTTTATGTTTTACGCCGAAGGTCAGCTATGCTGCAAAGCCTGCGGCTTTTTGCTAAAGCCGGTGCTTCCTGCGGTAAAGCCCATCTGTTGGTAGAATTCATGCGCAGCTTCACGATCCGGGCGATTGCCGCTGTTTAGAGACAAGGAATCCACGCCATGAGTGGCTGCCCATTGTTCTGCTTCCAGAATAAGCTGACGACCGATGCCGGAGCTTCTGAACTGGTCATGCACGATAAGAGCCATAATACGGCAGTGTCTTCCGTTTTTTTCATATAGATAAGATGTTTGGAGGCCAATCAGTCCAACGACACGGCCACGGACCTCGGCAACCAACGTTGCAAAGTTTGAATCCGCAGCGATGTGCGAATAACGCTCCTTCATCTCGGCATACGTGGTTGGGTAACCGAGTTGATCCATAAGAATGACCATATCTTGCAGATCTTCAGAGGAACTGTTACGAATCGTTACATTCAGACTCATGATCGAGTTGCCTCCTTTTGGCGTTCTATTAACGAGAGATCAATGATGGAATCCAGCAAACTGGCAAAGGAGATACCAGCAGCGGCTGCACTTTTGGGCAGCAGGCTATTTCGGGTAAGACCTGGCAACGTATTCACCTCAAGCACGTATGGCATGCCATCCCGAATCATCATGTCCACGCGAGCATAGACACTGCATTTTAACACCCGGTAACAGGTTAATGCCGCAGCTTCTACACGTTTATGCAAATCCGCAGGCAATTGGACGACCTGCTCCTCAGCGCCGCCATCATTATATTTGGAGGTGTAATCGAAAAAATCGGCATTTGAACGAATCGAGATAACAGGAAGCATCTGACCATCCAGAACGGCGCAGGTAATCTCCTCACCCTCAATATATTGCTCAATCATGACGACTTCGTCCCAGACGAGAGCCGCTTCTACAGCCGCATGAAGAGCCGAGGGTTCTTGCACCACTTGCGTGCCGATACTGGAACCGCCTGAATTGGGCTTTACCACAACGGGATACGTTAACTGCTGCACAGCGACTGATGACAATTCATCCAGACTGCTTACCTGAAGCCACTCGCCAGTAGGTACACCCGCATGCTGGATGAGGCGTTTGGACATATCTTTGTCCATGCATACGCTGCTCGCGAGGACACCACAGCCTGTGTAAGGAACACCCAGCGACTCCAACGTACCTTGAATCGTACCATCCTCGCCGTATTTGCCGTGCAGAGCGAGCAGTGCCACATCCAATCCTGCTGCTTTGTCAATGAGATCACGTTTGCTATTGATCTCCACCGGAATAACCTCATACTTCTGTCCATCCAGATGGTTGATCATCTCCTGTCCGGTGAGCAGAGAAACATCCCGCTCCGAAGATGTGCCACCCATAATAACGCCAACTTTCATGTGAATCCTCCTCATTTCATTTGAGCAACCGTCTCGCCAATGATGCGAATACCTTTGCGAATGTTCTCATCGCTGACTCGGGAGAAGCCCAAACGCATCGTGTTTTGTCCCTGGCCTGGTTCAAGATAAAAGGTATCCCCGGGCATGAAGGTAACGCCTTTTGCCTTGCAAGCCGCCAGCAGCTCCCTCGTGCGGTATTCTGGTGGGAATTGTACGAACAGGTGAAGTCCGCCTTCACCGGAAACCCGGCACATCGGCAGATACTGCCGCAAGCAGCGGACGACCAGCTCATATTTTCGCTTGTACTCTGTGCGGGCCCGCTTCAAATATTTCTCGAAATTGCCGTTGCTCAGATACTGATAGAGCAGGGACTGATCCAGCGTCGAGGTATGAATGCTGCGCGCCCGTTTCATGCTTTCCAGGTAATCAATCAGTTCTGCATCCGCAATGACCCAGCCTACCCGCAGTCCCGGAAACAATATCTTGGAGAAGCTGCCCAGATACACGAGTCCATTCCCTTTGCCCACACTGGCAATCAGAGGGGAGACGTGTGAACCCGAATACCGCAATTCCTCGTTAAAGCCGTCTTCAATAATCGGCACCTGGTACTGGTTCATCAACCGAATGATCTCTGTCCGTTTGGCAGGGGATGTCACGATTCCGGTAGGATTGTGGTAGGAGGGCACAAGATAGGCCAGATCATACGGGTTGGCTGCAAGTTCCCGTTCCAACTGCTTTAGGTCCAGACCATCTGATTCCATATCCACACCGGTGAGATAGAATTGATGAAGCCTCAGATTTTTAACAGCGGTATGATGTGTCGGGTTTTCACACAGGGCCCTGCCGCTTTTTTTGCGAAGTGCGCCTAGTACCAGATCAAAACCTTCCGTAAATCCGTTGGTAATCAGAATATCTTTGCCGGATAGGTCGACACCTTTATTTTCCATATAGCGCAGCAGATACTTCATAAGAGGTCTGTAGCCTTGTGCATATCCGTAATTCAGCAGCACTTCCCCTTCAAGCGACATCCGGTCGAGAAAGGCTCTTTTGACATTGTGCATGTCGAACAGCTTCTCATCCGGCGCGATGCTGGTAAATGAAATCTCACCACGCTCTGAGCCAGAGCCATGTTTCATCAGATCATACTGCTCTGCCTGGATTGCATAATCGCTGACACGTTCGTTCCAGTCCAGCTGCCACCCGGATGTTGCCTCAGGTGCATCAATGGTGGAGCTTACGTAATTGCCTTTGCCTTTGATCGCGTAAATCAGGCCTTCCTCCTCAAGTTCAGCATAGGCCAGCAGAATCGTGCTGCGGCTTACTTTCATGAGTGTACTGAGTTCGCGGGTGGAAGGAAGCTTTTGTTTGGCTTGCAGGCCGCCTTTGAGCATCAATCGCTTCATATAATCTTTGACTTGTATATATACAGGGCGGTCCTCCGTCAGTTGCAGATCGGAATACATCCCATCACTCCCTTATTTGCTATCTTGCCATATTATAACCCCCGCAGAAAGAACCACGATACCTCTGTTTCCCTGCGGAGGTGGTTGGTTGTTTGCGCAAACGTAAAAAAGCCCTGGCATCATGCCGGGCTGGGGTGAAACGTGATCCATCTTTTATAGTGCTGCTGCTTATAACTTTCTAGGTTGGCGTTGCATGACTAGTCTCTCTAGGATCGATAGCTATCTGTCCTTCTACGTGTGTCTATTTACTCTCGTACGGCTATAATTGCAGGCTTTCTAGGTCAATCCAGTTCTATACTATCTTCGTAAATCTAGGATCTTTCTACGTTTGCTTGCTGCAAGGGTCGAATAGATGATGAATCGTAACACTATAAGGCTAGGTTCTTGCTAACTGTACTCTTGTCGTGCGCACGTAACAGAATTCAGTATGAAAAAGATGATCAATCATAGGGTACAATAGACGGAAGTAGATATAAAGACATATGTCTTAGTGCCCAAATTCTTCCTCATACCCCTATAGTACCACTTTGAATCAGGGAAGTTAACCTTTTTTTTGAAATATTTGTCGTAATAGTTGAAAAAAGCTTGAATCTTGCTTCTTATTAATGAAATGGTTTCCCTTTATAATATATGATAGGATGTAAACCTATAGATAATGAGGAAGTGAACCTATTGATTAATATTACTGTGCCAACACCAGATGTCACCATCACGAAGCAGGCTGATCCACAGCTTAGCCACATTTATGGATTCACCGATTTCCACCTGATTACGCGGGAACAGGGCGGTATCTTTATGTTTTACAATGCTGCTGATGAGTTGTTATTTGTCGGGAAAGCACGAAAATTAAGACCGCGCATCAAGAAACATTTTGAAGATACCGTATCACCAATGAAGTCACACCGCGAGGAAGTAACCACCATTGAAGTGTGCGTTATTGAAGATCCGGTGGATCGCGAAATTTACGAGACCTATATCATCAACACGATGCGTGCGAAATACAATGTAGATAAAGTGTTGTACAAATAATTATCTCGAATATGCCCCAAGAGCGTTAAGAATTGGAATCAAATGATGGAATGTGCTGAATAAAGCGTAAAGTATTCTTCGCAAAGTTTTGGGACATATAGCCCATGCCTTGCGTCAACAGACAAGGATGTGATCTCCGGATTGCATCCCACGTCTGCCTGGAAGCATTAGAATTTATATTTTCAATATGCAATTTAATATGTAGTTCGTAGAAATGGCAATGTAGAACGTAGAGATGGTAGTACAGGATTAACCAAATACATAGAAGAGGTGATTGTTTTGATCGGACGTAGCGGTAACCCCACACTCAAAGATAGTACGTTTGAAGACTCCAGAGGCTATGGAGATGATCGATATCAGACTAGAATGACGATTAACGGTACGGTAAACAAGGCGTTTATTACGCTGGTAATCCTGCTGGGCAGTGCATTTGCATCTTGGATGATGTTTTTCAATGGGCAGGAAGTGCTTCCTCTTGCATATGGAGGGGCGATTGTCGGATTTATCCTCGCATTGATTATTTCATTCAAACCTGTTGCAGCGCCTTATCTTGTGCCGATCTATGCCGTTGCGGAAGGGATGTTCCTCGGAGCACTCTCGGCTACGTATGAATACTTGTATAACGGCATTACGCTGCAAGCTGCTTTGCTGACCATGGCCGTCTTTATTGCTCTGCTGATGGCATACAAGACAAGACTGATCAAAGCTACGGAGAATTTCAAGCTGGGGGTTGTGGCAGCAACCGGAGGCATCATGATTATGTATCTCCTCAGTTTTGTTCTTGGTTTTTTCGGGATTACCGTTCCCTATCTGCATGACAACAGCCTGATCGGAATCGGCATTTCTGTCGTCATCGTCATTGTGGCCGCACTGAATCTGGTACTTGATTTTGATTTTATTGAAAGTGGTGCCGACAACGGTGCTCCGAAATATATGGAGTGGTACGGTGCATTTGGATTGATGGTTACGCTGGTATGGCTGTATCTAGAAATTATTCGTCTACTCGGCAAGCTGCGGAGCCGGGATTAAATTCAATTCAAATTTTTACAAACTTAATGTTGCAAAATTCGTCATCAAAAGCTAACTCGTGCCCAAAACACGCAGTTAGCTTTTTTGCCTTTTACGCGATAGTCTCAACATCGAACTGTGTACATTCTTCCATATATGGATTGACTGAATGGAAAAGAATGTGATATTTTAATTGATAATGATTATCATTTTCGTTAGTCTAATATAGTACCGGCTGTATTGCCCTGTACATTTCATATCAAACCGATCAAGCAGATCGAAAGGAGTGGCCTCATGTTACTGGAAAATGATTCGCAGACCCCTGCGCACTTACCCGTTACCGGCCGCAGTCCCAAGACGGATCTTGCCAAGGTAAAAGTATATATGGATGAGCACTATGACGAACCCTTGTCTATTGCGGATCTCGCCCACAAAGCCAATATCAGTGCGAAATATTTCGTGGACCTGTTCAAGAAGACCTACGGGCAGAGTGCAATGGAATATCTGACCGATCTTCGCATCAATCGTGCGAAACGATATCTGAAAGAAACAGGATACAAACTTCGTGAAATCGCGCTGAGAGTGGGCTATAGCGATGAGTATTATTTCAGCCGCAAATTTAAAAAAGAAGTGGGCGTATCTCCTTCGGATTATGCCAAAAATGCGAGAATACGCATCGCCACCTGCTCCTCCAGCATTATTGGACAGCTGCTGGCGCTTAATGTCATGCCTGTCGCTGCGCCGATTGACCCCAAATGGACCGCTTATTATTATAACGCGCACCGAACAGAGATTCAGTCACACTTGAGACTGACAGACCCGTATACCAGCTTGAGATTTGAAGCCAACGTGGAGCGTTTGGTTCATATCCGGCCGGACGCTATTGTCGGTACGGATCAGATCAGTGATCAGGATCAGGCCAAACTGGCTGAGATTGCACCTTGTTGTTTTGTACCGAAGTATCACTTGGATTGGCGTGCGCAGTTACGCATGATTGCTGCTTTTTTGGAGCGGGAAGAACAGGCAGAGCAGTGGATTAGCGTATACAATCAGCGAGTCGAGAAGGCACGGGATTCCGTAAAACAGAAAGTGGGGCGAGAGAAGGTCATCGTTGTCCGGGTGTATGGTCAGCACCTTTATCTGTATCGAAATCCGGGCATTGAAGAGGTGTTGTACAATAATGGATTACAACTGGAGACGTTTCCCGATGTTCAGGCCAACACACGGTTAACATTGGAACAACTGGCTGCGCTAAATCCAGATCGGATTCTTGTTATGGTGTGTCCTGAGGCCGCATCGCGGGCGTATTGGCTTAGTCTACAGCACTCGCCGGTATGGCGTCAGCTTAAGGCAGTAAGGCAATACCAGATTCATCTGATCACAGGTGACCCCTGGTTTGACTACTCTGCCGTAGGCGTGATGCGCATGCTGGATGAAGCGCTCCTGATTTTCACGGGATATTGTCCAAATGTATATCTGGATAACGTCCATGGTGATTCCCGGGCTACATGACATATAATCCATCTATCTAAATGAGAATGTTTATCAAGGGGGATATGTCATGTTTCAACAGAAAAAAGGTAACGGACAAAGTTCCGTTCGTCCATTTCGTAGTACCGGTTTCTCGGCCTTGCTCGTACTGGTATTGATTACGGGTCTGCTGTCTGCCTGTGGTTCAAAATCAGAAGTTGAGGGAGAAGCACAGAAAGAGAAGCCAACAACGGAGGCTTCCACCACGGCCTCATCAGGGACTGCTGTAAGCGAAGAGAACACGGAACAAACCAAAGGAGAACGAACTGTCAAAGATGATCTGGGACATGATGTTATCGTTCCTGAGCATACGGAGCGTGTTTTTGCACCTTATCTGGAAGACTCTCTGCTGACGCTAGGCGTTAAACCGGTAGCTCAGTGGGCAAGTGGTACGCAAGGCCATGTTTACCTTAAGGACCAGTTGAGCGGAGTGCCAACACTGGATTTCTCCAGTGGTTTGCCTTCTCCTGAAGCACTAATGGCGTACAATCCAGATTTTATTATTCTACACACGGCCCAATATGCTGAGAACGGTGTATATGAGAGTTATTCGAAAATTGCACCAACCTACGTATTTACGAATGCTTCGGGTGATGTAGAGAAGTCTTTGCAGGTGATCGGTGATCTGCTGGGCAAAACGGCTGAGGCCGAAAAAGCCATTGCAACATATCATGCGAAGGTAGATGATGCTAAGGCCAAGCTCGCCAAAGTTACCGAAGGCAAGAAAGCAGCGATCATTCGTTTTGCACCTCGCGGGATTAGTATGATGGGTGGTAACTACTTTAGTGGTTACGTTGTATATCAGCAATTGGGGCTTGGCAAGCCAACACTGGTACAAACGGAGAACAGCGCAACGGTATCGACCGAGGTGTTGCCTGAGATTGATGCCGACTTTATTTTCACGGTGGAACAGGGTCCGGGGAGCATGAAGGAAATGACGGATACCAAAGTATGGAATAGCATGCCAGCCGTTAAAGCTGGAAATGTGTACGCAGTAGAGCCAGCTCCGTGGCTGGGCGGTGGATTGATTGCTTATGGTCATGTCATTGACGACACGCTGAAGGCGTTAACGCAATAATAGAGGCAATCCATTGATGTATTGATCACAATATGAGAAATGTAGCTCCCTGCGGAGTGCCAGAAACCGGACAAATTCCAGCGTTTCAGGTATTCCGTGAGGGAGTTTTTTTATTTTAGGAGTAACCAAGTCAGTTACAGAAATGTGGGAATATGGAGATAATCAAAATCATTTCTGGATATCGTCCATGGGACAGCCGGATTTACTCTTTTATAATTGGTAATGAGAATCAATCTCATACATTTCAATAATTATATTAAACATAACAGTATAAGTTGAGTTTATGAACTACACAGAAACGGAGACGTCAGAAAAAACCTGGAGAAGCGAAGCGTTCGCCTGAAAGCTTTCTGAAAGAAAGCTACGTCGAAAGCATAGGCTATCTCCGGATTTCTCCCTTTATAAGAGGGGATAGAGGAAATCTGGAGATAACAGCGATTGGAAGGTTATTCTGACGGTGGAGTGTATGTGTAATTCAATATTCAACTTATATACGCAGAACAACGAGGAGGAACCATCCGTAATGACGTTTCAGCCCAATCAACCCGCATCTGGCACCCTTGAACATATCGCACGCAGTACAGTACAGATTCCCCGTGCCGAACAATGGACCATGAAATCACGCAACGGCAATCATGCCTATCAAATCATGGTATTCCAACCGGCAGAAGCACCACCGCCTTCGGGATATCCGGTGATCTATCTGCTGGATGCCAACTCGGTGTTTGGCACGATGGTCGAAGCCGTTCGTGTACAGGGCCGCAGACCGGAGAAGACCGGAGCACTTCCGGCCATTGTTGTTGGCATCGGGTATCCAACGGCCGGTCCTTTTTCACCGCACCGTTACTATGACTTTACCCCGCAGACCACAACGGAATATACCCAGAATTCGGATGGAACACCTTTACCAAAACAGGGTGGAGCCGATGAATTCTTGCAGTTTATTGAAGAAGAGCTGAAGCCGGATATGGAACAGCAGTTCAGGATTGATCGGAGCAGACAGGCTATTTTTGGTCATTCCCTTGGTGGATTGTTCGTGTTGCATACGCTGTTCAAGAAACCGGAAGCTTTTCGCTATTACATTGCGGGCAGCCCTTCGCTTCACTGGAATCAGAACGTCATGCTGGCGGAGGAACAGGAATTTGTCGCACGGCTGGAGCAGCATCCCGTGAACGTCAAGGTGTGGATTGGCATTGGTGAACAGGAGAAGACACATCCTGCGCGCAACAATGATAAGGCTTCGAGTCTTACAGAACGGTTGTCTGCGCTGAATCAGCCCGGTCTGGACATTAAATATACCGAGTTTGAAGAAGAAAACCATGTATCCGTATTGCCGTTTCTGATTAGTCGTACGATGCGTTTTGCCTGCAGCCCGGAGTCGTAGGAGGAAAGAGACGACAGTATTTCTCAATCAGAGGTATCGGTACGTGATATTGGGCGAAAGGCAAGTGGACAGAAATGTTACGGATTTACGGATATCCAATCGTGTTCAGCAGGCTAACATATCTCCTCCAATAGGAGAGGGAGCAGTAATGCAAGGGAGGAACAGGAGTGAGTTACACAGGGATTGATGGAAAAGTAGCCGTAGTCACCGGTGCTGCGCAAGGCATCGGTGCAGCCGTGGTGAGATTGCTTGCCGAGCAGGGCGCTATTGTTGCAGCTGTCGACATACGAGAGGATCAGTTGAATCAACTGGTCACAGATCTGCATAGTCAGGGTTATCAAGCAACAGCCTGTCCTGTGGATATATCTAATCGTCAATTCGTCGAAGATGCAATCCAGCGTATTGAGAATACATTAGGTCCGATTGGCATTTTGGTGAATGCAGCGGGAGTACTATACACGGGGGCTGTGAGAGAGCTCCCTGATGAAGAATGGACAAGAACTTTTGACGTGAATACACATGGTGTATTTTACATGTCACGTGCTGTGGTGCGTTACATGGCCGAACGTCAGTCGGGGGCGATTGTTACTGTCGGTTCAAATGCTTCTGGCGTGCCCCGGATGCACATGTCTGCCTACGTGGCCTCCAAAGCGGCTTCAACCATGTTCACCAAATGTTTGGCGCTTGAATACGCCTCAGACCATATCCGCTGTAACATTGTATCTCCAGGTTCGACGGATACCGATATGCAGCGTGCATTGTGGGCGGATGAGCAGGGAGCACAGGCCGTTATCGCGGGTTCCCAGCAAGCATACCGACTGGGCATACCACTGAACAGGCTGGCGTTACCATCGGATATAGCGGATAGTGTGCTTTTTTTGGTATCGGATCAGGCTAGACATATTACGATGCATAACTTGTGTGTGGACGGAGGCGCCACGCTAGGTGCCTGAATCAAGATAAGGAGATGATAATCATGTCAAAAGCGGGTACGGTTGCTGCAACTTCCGCCTTACACCTTCTGGAACAATATCAGGAAGGGACGTCCTTTTTCTGGTCTTCACCGCAACATACCCTGTTAGCTCAAGGGGAACAAATTCGATGGTCTGCCATGGAGGCATCGGAAGGGAATACACCTGACTCCATGGGCGCGGTTAATGTTAGTGAACAAAAGCGGAATGAAGAAACGCAGCTTTTCATTAACCGGATGGAGCAGTTGATGGGAAAGGCGAGACGCTCGGGCCAAACGAAACCGATTGTGGTCGGCGCCATTCCGTTCGATCCGATACATTCTTCTGCGGAGCTATTCGTACCAGAAAAGATCCAATGGGCTGAACCCCTATCCCCGGACTCCAGAGCATTGGTGGAAAAACGTCCAGCCGCGGTGGGTTGCGCGGTACGTGAAGAACCTGCCGGAGCCATATTTCAGCAAAGCGTAAACAACGTTTTGATGGATCTGAATCAAGGCGATCTCCACAAAGTGGTGTTATCCCGTACACTGCATGTGACTTCACAGACGATTGTGAACACGCATCAGTTACTCCGTAATTTGTTCAGGGATAACACACACGGATATACATTTGCTGTTCCGATGACGAAACTCTCTCTAGCAAAAGGTGATATAACAACGAATAAACGCGCTTATGTGGAGGCGGAAAAAGAAACTCATCGGACTTATATCGGAGCGAGTCCCGAATTGCTAGTTACCCGGAAAGGGTCCAAAGTGAGAGCCAATCCACTCGCTGGGTCTGCTGCCCGGAGTGATGATCCGGCTGAGGACCGTCGCCGTGCAAAAGCACTGCTGGCTTCCGCCAAAGATCGCCATGAACATGCAGTAGTCATTGAGGCTGTGGCGGAAGCGCTGCGTCCGTTGTGTAAGCAGCTATCCGTCCCGGCAGAACCCTCCTTGATCCAAACACGAACCATGTGGCACTTATCTACGGAAATTCACGGGGAGCTTGCTAATGTGAACACATCATCACTGGAACTTGCGTTTGCTCTCCACCCTACACCAGCAATTTGTGGAACGCCTGTACAGGCCGCTCGGGAAGCCATCCGAGAACAGGAACCGTTTGAACGGGGATTATTCACCGGCATGGTGGGCTGGTGTGACAGTGAGGGTGACGGCGAGTGGGCTGTAACGATCCGATGTGCGGAAGTGGAAGGGAACACGCTTAAACTGTTCGCTGGTGCGGGTATTGTGGCAGGTTCTACAGCCGAAGCGGAGCTGGCAGAGACCTCAGCGAAATTCGGAACAATGCTGCTCGCCATGGGTTTGGATTCATCTGTGTCCAGTATGAAGGAGGAATGAATGATGCTGTCAGGATTTCAGGCCTGGCCTGAGGAAGTTGCCGAACGTTATCGTCAGGAAGGCTGCTGGGAAGGAATTACGTTTGGAGAAATGCTCCGCCAGCGCGCAGAACTATATGGCAATCGAGTAGCCGTTATCAGTGGTGAACAACAATTAACCTATGCGGAGCTGAACGATCGGGTGGATCGTCTGGCCGCTGGCTTATATGCCAAAGGAATACGACAGCATGATCGAGTTATTATCCAGCTGCCCAATATTACGGCGTTTATCGAGGTGTGTTTTGCCTTATTCCGCATTGGTGCACTGCCTGTATATGCACTTCCCTTACATCGGAAGAGTGAGATTACGTATTTTGCCCGTTTCTCTGAGGCCGTAGCATACGTGATACCTGATCAGGATGGAGGGTTTGATTACCGCACACTGGCCGAAGAGGTTCAGGCAGAGGTTCCGGGACTTCGGCATGTATTCGTGGCGGGAGAAGCGGGGCGATTTACGGCTTTGGAGGATGTTTATACAGCACCAGTCACACTGCCGGATGAGCCAGTTTCTTCGGATGTTGCTTTTCTACAGTTGTCTGGTGGAAGTACCGGGCTGTCCAAAATGATTCCCCGCACTCATGATGACTACATCTACAGTTTGCGGAGAAGTGTGGAAGTCTGCGGACTTACCCCAGATAGTGTCTACCTGGCCGTTCTGCCTATAGCACATAACTATCCCATGAGCTCACCCGGCTTTCTGGGTACGCTGTATGCGGGTGGAACCATTGTACTGTCACGCGGGTCCAGCCCGGATGAAGCTTTTCCACTCATTATGCGCCATAAGGTAACCATAACGGCTCTTGTACCACCACTTGCACTCATATGGTTGAATGCGGCGGCTACCCTGGGGATTAAACTTCCTTCACTTGAGGTGCTTCAGGTTGGTGGAGCCAAATTCAGCGCCGAGGTGGCTGCACGTGTCCAACCCGTCCTAGGCTGCACCTTACAGCAAGTGTTCGGCATGGCGGAGGGGCTGGTGAACTACACCCGTCTGGATGATCCGTTGCATGTGATTGTTAACACTCAGGGCAAGCCGATGTCTCCGTATGATGAAGTACGAATTGTGGATGAAGAGGACATGGATGTGGAACAAGGACAATCGGGGCATTTACTGACAAGAGGGCCTTATACGATTCGAGGTTACTACAAGGCTGATGAACATAATGCCAGATCGTTTACCACGGACGGTTTCTATCGTACCGGAGATATTGCCAGTCTTACGGCTGATGGATATCTCGTTGTGGAAGGACGGGCGAAGGATCAAATCAACCGTGGCGGCGACAAAGTGGCTGCCGAGGAAGTGGAAAATCATCTGCTGGCCCATCCTGCCGTACATGATGCGGCATTGGTATCCATGCCGGATGAATATCTGGGCGAGCGCTCCTGTGCATTTATCGTGCCGAGCGGTGAAGCTCCGTCAGCTGCCGAAGTGAAATCTTTTCTGCGTAACCGGGGCCTGGCGAGCTATAAAATACCGGATCGGATTGAGTTTGTGCAGTCTTTTCCCAAAACTCAAGTTGGCAAAGTAAGCAAAAAAGCGTTGCGTGAGATGATTACGGCTAAACAGCCCATATCCTAATTGTTATTTCTGATAGATAGCATTACAGCGCAGTGATGAACATGATTGTGATAAATAAAGCTGAAAAGAGGGATATTCATGGCACTTCCAAAGATTCAACCCTATGCAATGCCTGTAGAGTCGGAGCTTCCCGTCAACAAGGTAATGTGGACACCGGATGCGAAGCGCTCGGTACTCCTGATTCATGATATGCAGCAATATTTTATGAACGCCTTTACGGCAGGGCAATCCCCTGTTGTGGAGCTGATCGATCATATTTCACAACTTCGTTCAAAGTGTCATGAGCTTGGCATTCCGGTGGTCTACTCCGCACAACCGGGCGGACAGACTCCGGAGCAGCGTGGGTTACAGCTGGACTTTTGGGGTGCGGGAATTGATGGAGGACCTGTGCAAAAAGAAATTATTGATGCGCTCGCACCCGCTCCGCAGGATACGTTCATGACCAAATGGCGATATAGCGCCTTCCAGAAAACAGACCTGTTTGAACTAATGCAGCGGGATGGCCGCGATCAACTGATCGTTTGCGGTATTTATGCACATATCGGATGTCTGATGACCTCTTGTGAAGCCTTTATGAGAGACATTCAGGCGTTCCTGGTTGCGGATGCAGTAGCTGACTTCTCGGCGGAAAAACATCGCATGGCCCTGACGTATGCAGCAGAAAGGTGCGCGGTAACACTGACAACCGGGCGTTTACTTGGATCGCTAAATGATTCTGCCGCTGACGGAAATGAAGGAGCACTGAAATCCAAAGCGGGTGAGCAAGGTGAGCAATCCTATGCTACACCTGCTCGTGTGGCTGTTTCAGAGGCTGAGCAACAAACGCCATCCGCAGCAAAGCGAATTCAGGACGGAAGTCATGGCGTTGAACTAGTCACGTTGGAACAATTAAGGAATCAGGTCGGAGCGATGCTCCAGGAGCAGCCTGCCGACATTGGAGAGCACGATGATCTGATTCAGATGTGGGGACTGGATTCCATTCGTATTATGAGTCTGGCTGAGCGCTTTCGAGTGGAAGGAGCGGGGGTAACGTTCGTGGATCTGGCGGAGCTGCCTACATTGGCTGCATGGGCAGCATTGCTGGATAAGGCCCAAAATAAGGTGCTTCCGAACGGAGACTACTTTTGAGCGGGGCCGTGCATACGTCGCACAGTCGGGACACGGCTTGGCCCCTGTCCTCTGCACAGTCCGGCATCTGGTTCGCTCAGCAGTTGAATCCGGACAATCCGATGTACAATACCGCCGAGTATGTGGTCATCGAGGGTAGCGTAGACGCCAGACGATTCGAAGAAAGTGTGCGACAGACCGTTTCGGAAGCAGAATCACTGAATATGGTTTATGGCGAAAATGAACAAGGCCCATGGCAGTCTTTGAACAGCAACCCGAATCATTGGACATTTCATGTCATCGACGTGAGGGAGAAATCGGAGCCCCACACAGCAGCATTGGCCTGGATGAAAAATGATCTGGCCAATCCCGTCAATCTGGCGACAGGTCCACTCTTCACGGAGGCGTTGTTCCAGGTAAGCCATGATTGTTATTACTGGTACCAGCGAATTCATCATATCGCAATCGATGGATACGGCGTTTCGCTGATTACCCGCAGGGTGGCGAGCCTATACTCCGCAAGTGTACGAGGAGAAGCTGTAGATCAAGTGCAGCAGGGGGCATCGTTTGGCTCATGGACGGCCGTTCTTCAGGAAGACGAGGCTTATCTTGGCTCCGTGGACAAAGAGCAGGATCGTCAGTTCTGGATGGATCGGTATGCAGATGAACCGGATGTAGTCAGTCTGGGGGAACGGGCTCCGCGAACCTCTACCTATTTCCTGAGACAGAGCGGTCTGCTTACACACTCGCAGCGTGAGCAAATACAGGCGGCAGCGGCAAGGTTCGGTGTGACTTGGCCGGATTTGTTTGTAGCGGCAACGTCCATTTACGTTCACCGAATGACAGGGGCGACCGATGTTGTGCTGGCCCTGCCCGTGATGTGCCGTTTGGGATCAACATCCCTGCGGGTTCCGGGTATGGTCATGAATGTGCTTCCGCTGCGTCTCAACGTAGAGTCGGATCTGACCGTGTCAGAGTTGCTGAGACAGGTTGTACAGGAGATTCGGGCGGTACGAAAACATCAACGCTATCGGCATCAGGATCTGCGGCGTGATCTGAAGCTGCTTGGAGAGAATCGTCGCCTGTTCGGACCCATGATTAATGTCATGCCATTCCACCATGAATTAAACTTTGAAGGGCAGCGCGGCATGATTCACAACCTGTCCACGGGCCCGGTAGACGATCTGTCCATTCATGTGGTGGACCAAGGGCATGGTCATGGGCTGAGTATTGATTTTGATGCGAACCCGTCTATCTACAATGATTCCGAACTGCAGAACCATCAGCTTCGTTATATGCAGCTGCTGAACTTGGTAATGCAGGAAGGCATGGAGACGGAGACGGTGGGACGACTGGAATTGCTGCTCCCTGCCGAACGTGAACAAGTATTGGTGACATGGAATGGAACGGGAGGGGTGACGGCCGATAGCAATTCAGCAGCACTGTTTGAACAGCAGGTCCGCCGCACACCTTCTGCAACGGCGCTGACATTCGAAGGGGAGTCTCTGACATATGCGGAGCTGAATGAACGAGCGAATCAGTTGGCTCATGAATTGATACAACGATATCAGGCAGGACCGGAACAGCGGGTGGCCATTGCTCTGCCTCGTTCGCTCGAAGTGGTCATTGCCATTGTGGCTGTCCACAAAACGGGGGCCGCCTATCTGCCGCTTGACCCTGACTATCCCGAAGAGCGTCTGATCTACATGTTGGATG
This sequence comes from Paenibacillus sp. RU5M, assembly GCF_900221055.1. Classification (NCBI taxonomy): domain Bacteria; kingdom Bacillati; phylum Bacillota; class Bacilli; order Caryophanales; family Paenibacillaceae; genus Paenibacillus; species Paenibacillus sp. RU5M. Next base: position 37,425 of record NZ_OBQM01000018.1, read on the forward strand.
ATGCCAAGCCTGCTTGTGTGGTGACGGTGATGGACCATGTTTCCAGTCTGCCGACAATATCCAGTGTACCGATGATGGTCATGGATGAACCGAATACTGCTACGGCAGTGAGTCGCCGTCCTGGAAGTAATCCCGAAGGTGAAGATCTGACAAGTACAGCTTCTCTGCACAATCCTTCGTATATTATTTACACTTCTGGCTCCACAGGTAAGCCCAAGGGCGTAGCCGTAACCCATCTGGGGCTGGCGAATCTGCTTGAGGATATGAAGACGAGATTACAGGTTGGTCCGCAGGACCACTGGCTGTCGGTGACTACGATTGCTTTTGACATATCCGTACTGGAAGTATTTCTGCCGCTTACAACGGGTGCCCGGCTGGATATTGCACACAAAGAGACGATTCTTGATCCGGTAGCTCTGGCTGGGAAGATGAGAGAGCTGGGAACCACCATCATGCAGGCTACGCCTACGTTATGGCAGTCTTTGGTGACGAGCCGGCCAGGGCGATTCGATGGGCTAACCTTGATTACTGGAGGAGAGGCGCTGACGGAGGAACTGAGGCTTTCTTTGCAGGAACTGGGGTGTCACGTCAATAACCAGTACGGCCCAACCGAGACAACCATTTATTCCACAGCTGCCTCGTTCGACACAGGGGAAATGGGGAAACCGTCGATTGGTGGTCCGGTTCGCAACACGCAGCTATATGTGCTGGATCAAGGCTTAAAGCCAGTACCCTCGGGTGTAGTAGGGGAACTCTATATCGCAGGCGAAGGGCTTGCGCGCGGGTATTTGGGCAGGCCTGATCTGACCGCAGAACGCTTTGTAGCCAATCCCTTCGGTCAGCCAGGCAGTCGGATGTACCGTACAGGAGATTTGGCGAAATGGCTGCCGGATGGTTCTATCGATTATTTGGGTCGTGCAGATCATCAGATCAAAATTAGAGGTTTCCGGATAGAACTGGGCGAGATTGAATCGGTAATCTCCAGGTATCCTGGCGTAGCTCAGGTCACGGTCATGGCTCGCGAAGACCAACCGGGAAACCAGCGATTGGCAGCGTACGTAGTGGGTGAGTCTGAACTCGAGAATCGTATGGATCTGGCAGAACTAAGAGCTTACGTGGCGGATGCGTTGCCGGATTACATGGTGCCTGCTGCATTCACACTACTGCCCGAGATGCCGTTGACACCGAATAAAAAGATTGATCGCAAACGTCTTCCTTTACCTACTTTGCTATCAAATGCCAATGGACGGGAGGCGCGTACGCCACAAGAAGAAATTCTGTGCAGTCTGTTTGCTGAGATTCTTGGTGTTGGTCGTGTGGGCATTGACGATGATTTCTTTGAACTGGGTGGGCACTCCCTGCTGGCTGGACGAATTACAGCACGTATCCGTGATGTATTCGGTGCAGATCTGACCATTGGCAGTGTATTTGAAGCTCCAACCGCCGCAGGCCTTGCCAAACGATTGGATCAGGCAAACTCGGTGAGACCTGTTATTCAGCCTGTTTCACGTCAGGGGGAGCTTCCACTCTCCTTTGCCCAGCGGAGGTTGTGGTTCATGTATTGTCTGGAAGGCGCCAATCCGACGTATAATATTCCGCTGGTTGCCCGGTTGGCCGGGAAGCTGGATACGGATGCTCTGGAGAACGCCCTGCAGGATATTGTAGACCGTCATGAGACATTACGAACGTTGTATCCGCCTGAAATGGGTTCTGCGAGCCAGCATATTCTGAATGCTGCTGACGTCAAAGTGAAATTGAATATAACCGCTGCTACGGAGCAGGAGCTTCCCGAGCTTCTGACAGAAGCGTCACGCTACAGCTTCCAGCTCTCCACTGAACCGGGTATCCGTGCCGAGTTGTTCAGAACCGGCGCGGATGAGCATGTGCTGTTGTTGCTGCTCCATCATATTGCCGGGGATGGATGGTCATTGTCACCGCTCATCCGCGATCTGTCGGTGGCTTATGCATCACGCTTGCGGGGTTCTTCACCTGCCTGGGAGCCGCTGCGCATTCAATATGCCGACTATGCGGTGTGGCAGGAGAGATTGCTAGGGAATGAGAACCAGCAGGACAGTCTGATTGCAAGACAGATGGAATTCTGGAGCAACCAGCTGGCCCATTTACCGGAGCAGGTTACATTCCCTACGGATTACGCACGTCCAGTCGTGTCCAGTTATCGCGGTGGGTCGGTACCTTTTACGATCAGTCAACGTTTGCATGAGCAATTGATGGTCATCGCACGTGAGAATAAAGTCAGCCTGTTCATGGTGCTGCACTCGGCACTGTCCTTGCTGCTTACCCGAATGGGTGCAGGAACGGATATCGCGATAGGAACACCGATTGCCGGACGGAGCGATGATGCGCTGGATGAAGTCGTCGGTATGTTCATTAACACCCTTGTGCTGCGCACAGATACTTCAGGTGATCCAACATTCCGCGAGCTGCTGGCCCGTGTGCGAGAAGTCGACCTGGCAGCATATGAACATCAGGATCTGCCCTTTGAACGGTTGGTTGAAGTATTAAATCCGCCTCGATCCCGTTCCAAACATCCGCTCTTCCAAGTGATGCTTGTGCTTCAAAATACACCGGATATTCGTCTTGATCTACCGGGTATTGCGGCGGAAACCCGCATGCATGGTGTGGGTTCATCCAAATTTGATCTAACCCTTGAGCTGACAGAGCAGCGTGAGCATAACGGATCTCCAGGCGGAATTGAAGGTGTGCTGGAATATAGTGCAGATCTCTTCCGGGAATCTACTGCAGGTGAACTTGTGGTCCGATTGATGCAGGTGCTTGAAGATGCATTGCAGCAGTTGGATGAGCGAATCAGCAGATTTCATGTCGTGACCCCGACTGAACAGACGCAGCTTGAAAAAGAATGGTCCTTTACGCTGAGTGAGGATGCGCAACTGACCATAGCCGAGCGCTTTGAAATACAAGCAGCGGCTCATCCGGAAGCGACTGCCATGACCTGTGAGGATATCACCTTGAATTACAGGGAGCTGAATGCAAGAGCCAATCAGCTTGCCAGATTACTGATCGCTCAAGGCGTGGCACCGGAACAAATGGTTGCGCTAGCCTTGCCTCGTTCCGTTGAAATGGTTGTGGGTATTCTTGCTGTGCTAAAAGCAGGAGCAGCTTATCTGCCGCTTGACCCCAATTATCCGGCAGATCGGTTGACACATATGCTGACAGATGCAGCACCGAAAGTAATGGTAACGAGTACAGAGGCATATACCTTGCTTCCGCAGGTGGCGGAAATTCAGTGTATTAATATGGACGATTCGCATACTTTGCAGCAATTGCAGATGCTGGATGATCGAAACCCTGCGGATAGTGAACGCAATGGGCGTGTAACACCTCTGAACCCGGCTTACATGATCTATACCTCGGGTTCGACAGGCAAGCCTAAAGGGGTCGTTATTCCGCATGCCAATGTCATCCGTTTATTGGATGCCACGCAGCACTGGTTTCATTTTGACGCGAGTGATGTATGGAGCTTGTTCCACTCCTATGCATTTGACTTCTCCGTCTGGGAAATCTGGGGACCGCTGCTGCATGGAGGGCGATTAGTCGTTGTTCCTCATGAGATTAGCCGTTCACCTGGAGCGTTCCTGCAGTTGCTTGCTGAGCAAAAGGTGACCGTATTGAACCAGACGCCATCCGCATTCTACCAACTCATGCAGGCTGACAGGGAAAATCCGGCCTGGGGACAGCAGCTTGCACTCCGTTATGTCATTTTTGGAGGCGAGGCACTGGAGCTTGGTCGCTTGGATGACTGGTATGAACGCCATGCTGATGATGTGCCAAAACTCATCAATATGTATGGCATCACCGAGACGACGGTTCATGTCAGCTACCAAGAATTGCATGCATGCAGTTCTACGGAAGGTGCGAGCAGCTGGATTGGATGCGCCATACCGGATCTTCGGGTATACGTGCTGGATGATCAACTGGAGCCTGTACCGACAGGAGTAACTGGAGAAATGTATGTAGCCGGAGCAGGTCTGGCTCGTGGTTATTGGAATCGACCTGATCTTACAGCTGAGCGATTCGTTGCTGATCCATACGGTCCGGCAGGCAGTCGGATGTACCGTACAGGAGATTTGGCGAAGCGCCTGCATGATGGCTCGCTCGATTATTTGGGCCGGGCGGATCAGCAGGTGAAAATACGGGGATTCCGTATTGAGCTTGGCGAGATTGAAGCGGTGCTGGCAAGGCATTCAAGCGTAGCCCAGGCTGCTGTAATTGTCCGTGAAGACCAACCGGGGGATAAACGTCTTGTAGCTTATATCGTTCCGGCTTCGGATACAAGGGCAGTCCCGGAATCGAATGCTTTGCGTCGTCATGCGTCTGCCAGCCTTCCGGATTATATGGTTCCATCTGCGGTTGTAGCGATGGAGAGCCTGCCACTTACACCGAATGGCAAGCTGGATCGCAAGGCACTACCCGCACCGGAAATGCAATTAACGACAGGTGGCAGAGCGCCTCGTAACCCGCAGGAGGAGATCCTCTGTGATTTGTTTGCCGAAGTATTGGGCATGCGCAGTGTAAGTATCGACGACAGTTTCTTCGAGCTGGGTGGCCATTCGCTGCTGGCTGTTCGCTTGATGAGTCGCATTCGTGAAGCGATGGGAAGGGAGCCGGGGATCGGCATTTTGTTCGAAACAGCTACCGTAGCGGGACTGGCGGAGCGACTGGAGATGGATTCGGATTCCGGAAAAAGCTCGCTTCAAGTGCTGTTGCCGCTCAGAACGCATGGGGAGCATCTGCCTATATTCTGTGTCCATCCCGCAGGAGGACTTAGCTGGTGTTATGCCGGGCTGATGAAACATCTGGGCATGGAGTATCCGCTCTACGGGTTACAGGCCAGAGGAATTGCTGAGGTTGAGGAACTTCCGTCTACACTGGAAGATATGACAGCAGACTACATCCGTCATATCCGCACGGTACAGCCTGAGGGGCCTTACCGCCTGCTGGGCTGGTCCCTTGGAGGCAATGTTGCGCAGGCCATGGCGGTGCAGCTGCAATCTGAAGGGGAAGAAGTGGAGTTTCTCGCAATGCTGGATGCGTATCCGAGCCACTATCTGCCGATTCGCGGAGAACCGGATGAGGAAGAAGCCTTAACGGCATTACTGGCATTGGGTGGTTACGATCCGGACAGCATTGGAGATGGGCGGCTGGATATGGCAACGGCTATGCGCATATTGCGCAGTGAGGGCAGTGCGCTGGCAAGTTTGGATGAAGAAACGATCATGAAGCTGCGGAAGACCTATGAAAATTCCGTACGGATCTTGGGGGCCTACACGCCATCCCGATTCGAGGGGGATCTGATCTTCTTCCGATCCACCATTATTCCGGACTGGTTCGACCCGATTGAACCGGAAATGTGGAATGCGTACATCGGGGGCCGTTTGGAACGTCATGATATCGCTTGCCGTCACAAGGACCTCTGTCAGCCTGGGCCTCTGGAGGAAATCTGCCGAACACTGGCCGCCAAGCTTGAAGAGCTGAACAAGCGTGAAATTCAACATAAATAGGAGGATAAGGCGATGAGCAACCCATTTGAATATGAAGACAGCAACTATCTGGTGTTAATCAATGAGGAGGGGCAATACTCCCTCTGGCCTGCATCCCTTGAAGTGCCCGCAGGTTGGACCGTGATGCTTGGCAAGGCCAAGCGCCGGGTATGTCTCGATTACATCGCCGAGCAATGGACAGATCTGAAACCGTTAAGCCTCTGTGATGAAATCGGTATGCCTGGAGCTGTTCATGAGGCTAGCAGATGAAATTCGGTCTGAATCCCAAAGTCATTGTCAGCATCGTCTACGTGTTGGCGATGTTTATGGTGGCCATGGATGGAACGGTCTTGAACGTAGCATTACGAACCATTAGTGAGGAGCTGGGGATTCCCCCGGCTGCTTCGGGTACCTTGAACGTGGGGTACTTGGTGAGTCTCGCTGTATTCCTGCCTGTCGCCGGGTGGCTTGGTGATCGATGGGGAACGAAACGAGTTTTCTTATCGGCACTGGCACTGTTTACGGTATCCTCTGCACTGTGTGCGACGGCCGATCAATTAAGTACGCTAACGTTCTTTCGCATTTTGCAGGGTGCAGGGGGTGGTCTGCTTACTCCTGTGGGGATGGCGATGCTGTTTCGAATCTTCCCTCCCCAGGAACGGGCCAAGGTATCTCGAATGCTCGTACTGCCCATCGCGCTAGCCCCGGCCCTGGGGCCGATTGTGAGCGGATTGATTGTGGACCAGCTCTCTTGGCGATGGATCTTCTATGTGAATCTGCCCGTCGGCATTCCAGCGGTAATCTTCGGAATGATTTATCTGAAGGAGCACAAAGAACAGGGAGCCGGTCGACTGGATGTACCGGGGTGGTTATTATCTGCCCCAGGACTCGCTCTGACGATGTATGCTCTTAGTCAGGGTCCACTGCGAGGGTGGACTTCCCCTCTTATTATTGGAGCTGGTCTGACGGGAATCATCCTGCTCACGTTGCTTGTGTTTGCCGAACTGCGCGCGAAGCAGCCTTTGCTTGATCTCCATTTGCTGAAAGACCGTTTATTCCGCTATTCGGGTCTGGTGTCGGTATGTGGAGCAGCGGGTCTGCTGGGCATGTTGTATGTATTTCCGCTGATGTATCAAAACGTGCTTAACGCCTCTGCGCTGGAGACAGGACTAACCACATTCCCTGAAGCTCTGGGACTTATGATCGCTTCGCAGCTTGTGCCCTGGACATATCCTCGGCTGGGTCCGCGTAAGCTGATATCCATGGGTTTGATCTGCACGGCTGTGATTTTCATTACGCTTAGTCAGATTACAGTGGATACGAATCCGTGGTTCATTCGTTCCTTATTGTTCGGCGTGGGGATCTTCCTGGGGCAGACGGTAGGCGCGGTACAGATTGCTTCTTTTGCCCGAATACCGCCTCCTTCCATGGGACGAGCCTCCACCTGGTTCACGGTGCAAAATCGGCTGGGTTCCGCCATTGGAATGGCGTTATTGTCTGCTGTTCTGGCTGGCGTAGGTACAACGACGGTGACTGCGGCTGGAGCGATGGAGCCGAATATGCTGGCGTACCGTTTGGCTTTGCTCGGGGCTGCTGCGTTTTTGTTAATTGGCCTATGCTTTGCCCTGAAAATCAGTGATGCTGACGCGGCAGCAACGATACGAAAATCCAGTGGTCACGGTCTCTTCCGGAGGCAAAAGAAATCTCCACCATTGACGCAGGAATCACAATAGTCCCAAGTTTTGAAAAAATCCCTGGCGGGCTCGCCAGGGATTTTTAAGCATGATTGTTATTGGAGGAGAGGGGTTTATAAACCCCTCCTTCATAATAATGCTTGATACAACCCTTCGATTGTGATGACATCCGGCTGGGTGGGTAAATCTTCTCCTGCGGAACAAGCTGCTAACATATGACCGTGATCCAGCCGCAGGCTGAGGAATGGATATGCGGCTGCTTCTGGCGAGTGCCAGTTCCCGTCAGCATTGCGGATCATGGAGAATGAATCAAGTGGCATGGACAGGCCCATGCCGACGGCCTTGATGTAGCTTTCCTTCAGTGTCCATAGGCGGTAGAAGGTCTCCAGCTGTATCTCAGCGTGCTCTCTAGCCAGAAATTGGCTCTCTGTGAGAGAGAAGAATCGCTCCGCAATCTTCATGTCGATAGGCGCTATTTTTTCCACATCCACACCCAGAGCATCGTCACCGCCAGAGATTAAAGCAATCCAATCGCCAGAGTGCGAGACATTAAATTGAACATCAGCATAGTTACTGAGTGCAGGTTTGCCGTATTTGTTACGGGTAAACGAAAGCTCTCCCGGCCTTAGGCCAGTCAACTTGCTCAGCGTCACACGGATCAACACTTCACCCAGAACAGAGCGATAGGCGTCCGCCTGATGTACAAAACGTGAAGCTTGTCCTCGTCTTTCCTCAGATACGTGCGATACAAAAAGGTTCCAGTATGCCTCGGGCAATTCTGCCGGAACTTGAAGAACTTGAATCGTTATCATCATTTATCACCTGACGATGTATTCGGCATGGATTGCACACTTTCCTTTATAATCATCGGTTTATCGGGTCTGCCCGTGCCGCTTCATACCTGCTGTGTTCTTTTCCATTCTTCATGTGCAGCCTGTACCCGTCCCCACATTTCTTTGCGTTCCACTTCTGTGTAATTCACCAACGGTTCGTGGAATTTCTCAGCCAATACGGCTTTCCACTCGGTGTAGGTTTGAATTTCCTTTTTGCGCATACCTTCACGGTCATGCGTCCGGAGCATACATCCACGTAGTTCGTTGCTTTGGAGAGCATGCCTCTGACGGAGCAAAAATGCGTTATGCCAGGGCGAATCGGCTGACTGGCTGTAGAATTCATGCTTGGGCATGAACTCTTCCAGGCTGGTAAGCTCTTCGGGAGCGTAATCGACACCCTCACTTGGCCCGTTGGGTTCATATTCAAGTCTCCATCCGCCAGGAGCAACAGATGAAGGCATTAATGTATAAGTAAACGGGGCCGATCCGTAAGTTCCATAACGAAGAGGAAGCGGTTCGAAGGGCATGCCGCCCAGACCGACATCCACAATCCAACGTTCCACATTCGGGTCTGCATCTGGCAAAGAGACCGACAGACCGAGATGGAACGAGTTCACACGTGGCTGCTCTCCATATGGCTGAACTCCGGCACGATGCCAATGCACCGTATATCCCAGAGAGCGAAGCAGAACGCTGAATGCGCCATTCAGATGAAAACAGTAACCACTGCGGCCTTGCAATATAAGCTGGACCGATTCTTGAAGATCGATGCCCGCAGGCCGACCTGCAAAAATATCGACCGTTTGCCAGGATAGATACTGCACATGTGCCTGCTGAATTTCAGATAGGAACGCTAGTGTGGGTTCCTTGATATCATGAATGCCTATCCGTTTCAGGTAGGCCTGTATTTCAGATGGAGTCAATGTAACATTCATCCAGATCACCTCGAGTCATGTAGTGGGCGTATTATTAATTGCTGCTACCCTGAATTCATTGTAAAAGTGAACGGATGAAATGAATACACTAGTTTGCTTCAATTGTACCGGTACAGTTAAAATTCCGTTTTTCTAGAAACGTGTATATTTTCCTCGCATCTCACTGTACTGGATATGAATTCGGTTTTCAGGGTGAGCGTCTGTTGTATAAAGGACGATGAGGAATAGCCACTCGAGCGGTTTCATCAATAGATAGACGATATCGGCGGTCCATTTTGAACGAATATGTTTACTGATTGGATATCCATATCGATTGTACACACCTCGAACTAAGCCATGGAACCGCGGCGTATACTGCTCAATAACATGCTCGAATGCGTTGGCGATCATGAGTTGCCGATTAACGTGAATAATGTGGCCATGTCGTATGCCTGCTCGCACAGGTTTGACCCATTTTTGATGTCCACCGGCTGCAACTGTACATAGATAGTGCCCATCACCGGGAATCATATTGAGCGGTGGAGCTGGCAGTCTGGAGTAATTGAAGCTGCTTGTATCCAGAAATACGCGAATGGCGCTATCCGGGCGTTGTCCAAACAGAACAAGGATCAGTTGTATAACCAGCTGTACAGGAAACATCAGAATGGTCCACACTATCGGGGCGGTATGAAAGCGAATGATAGACCGGTATAGCAGTCGTTGCCATTTTGGTAAATGCTCCATATCCATAGACGTTTGATATTCAACCAGAGTAGCCTCGATAAAGCCATCCCATGAACGTTTCAATCGACCAATATATAGGAAGATAAGTGATAGATAGCTGCTCTGCAACAGAAGCACAGCAAACATCAAGAACATACCCGTCTCGGTGTACCAAGCAATGCTAGTATGCGTGATATAGACGATACCCCAAACGATATTTAATACAAGGATACTATTGCATAAGGTGTAAATGATCGGTGAGAGCTTACCTGGACGTGTGAACATTGCTAAATAAGCGAGCAAGCCAAGCAATAACGTGACCAAAAGGACAAGAAGACTACGGTGATTCAGCGTGGCGTAATTGGATGCCATCAGGCCGGAATCTTCATACATGGATAAGGGTTCTCCTCCCTGAACACCCATACTGTCTATTGCAAGACCTGCTGCGAAAAGCAATAGAGTGATGGTCAGAGAAATAAATTCGAACACCTTGAGAAGTTTTCGGCCATTTCCCGAAGCCTTTTTCAGGAAACTATTCAACATAATCCACCCGGAGGCAGCAGGAAGGATCAGGAAGAGTCCTATGAATTGAATCGTTGCATACAAAATATTTCCTCCTTCGATAGCAGTATCGTCTATTGTAGGTTAGAAGACTTTATATGGCAATAATGACCATTATAGAAAAAATGCGACATCGTATTGAGATGATTATAGGTTTATTACCTATAATAGTAAGTAACAGTAAAGGTTACGCATACACATCTTTCCATCAATGGGAGCGTTATTTCTTTTTCTTGGTATGTTAACCGTTTGGAGTGGATATAGGTTAGAATATAGATAGAAAGCAAGATTAGGAGATGGAAAAAATGGCTAATGATGAAGTGATTTTGACACAGGAAGGCTTGGAAAAGCTGGAGGACGAACTGAGGGAATTAAAGACGGTGAAGCGTAAGGAACTGGCGGCGCGTCTGAAACTCGCGATCAGTTACGGTGACCTGAAGGAAAATAGTGAGTATCATTCAGCCAAAGATGATCAGGCTTTTATGGAAACCCGCATTTTGATTCTGGAGAAAATGCTGACCAAAGCAAGAGTCATCACTTCGGACAATATCGACTCGAACAAAGTAAATATTGGCTCAACCATTCTGCTTAATGATATCGAATTCGCCGAGAAGATTGAATACATGCTGGTTGGTCCGGCCGAGGCGGATGTTGCTGATAACAAAATATCGTACGAAAGCCCGCTTGGCAAAGAACTGATGGGCAAAGAAGTAGGCAGTGTCATTCATGTCAATGCGCCGATGGGCATTATCAAATATGAGTTGCTTGAAATTAAAATTTAATGGGAATAAAGGTGTTTCGGCAACCATGGAAATGGCTGTTGGAACACCTCTTTTTTATTCTTGCAAAATAAAATTCAGCTCCGTTTTTTTCGTTCATCCAGAATTTCACGGGTCATGGCAAATAAAACCCAGAGCAGGATCACGATATGGATCATCGCAATGGAAATGCCTATGCCATACATCAAGTCATTGGTCAGTTCTGAACTGTGCATGCTAAAGCTCGCTCCATGTCCTCCGCCAAAGTTACCATGCCCACCACCGATGCGAGATAGCCCTTCCTCAGCTCCAAAGTCGCCACCAGAGCCCGTGCTCATGATCATGGCAATATTTACGTAGGTCGTCAGGGAGAAGGTGATTGCTGCGTACATCCATTTACGTTCAAAGAACGGAACTAGAACCAAGAATAACAAAGCAGGTATGCTGTAACGCTCATGAATTTCCGTTGGCAGCATAAAGAAGGCGAGATCCATTGCCGCACCTGCAATGAGCAGAGATGAAATACGAATTTCCTTAATTAGCAGTAGATAGGCTGCTACTCCAATCACGGCAATGGTAAGCAGCAGCAGACCAAACATTTTATACGTCACTATGCCAAACAATACCGTAGCATCGTTGGTTCCCGGATCACCAAGCAGGTGATACCAGATATTCATGGCGTTCAGCGAAAGCTGCGGATACATATTAACGGCGCTTCCGTAGGCGTTGGACAGCATGGTGCCGAGGGTTCCGTTTGCAGCAAAATAGAGAAGCACAGGCAGGACAGCCATCATTAATCCTGCTACAAATAGAAGCGTGGCGTGAAATCGCCTGTTATAAAGCTGGCGTAGTAATACAATACCGATGACCGGAGCAATGACGATCGCCTGAAACTTTGCCAGCAGGGCAACGGTGAACAATACACCCGCCAATAGAGGATTACTTAGCAGCAGAACGGTTGACAGCACCATTAATGTACTGTGCAGGATGTCGATCTGTCCCCACATGGCGCTGTCGACCAGCAGACCGGGGTTGAAGGAAAGAACTGCAAGCAGCACCAAACGTTTGCCAGAGCTTAGCTTTTTGAATGTAAGATTCAAGACCGCCAAGGACAGCATATCAAAGGCGATAGGCAGTATTTTCATGGACAGATTGCCAGCTGAGGCGGTTATGCCGAGCCCACCCAGTATCCAGCGGTACAACCCCAGAATGAAGATAAACAATGGGGGATAGTTCTGATCTTTTCCATACAGGTATGATTCACGAACCCCGTATTGGTGGACGGCATTCATCCAATCGACGAACAGGGACTGATCTCCGATATAACCCCTGAATTGTGTTCCAAGGTACAAACGCAGCAATAGACCGCCAGTGAAAATTAGAGCCGCATACAGCCAGAAATGCCTGTTCCATCGGGTATTTGGATCTCTGTAGCTCAGTGTGTTCATCCTTCTCCTCCTCAGCATGGGCGATTGAGATTGGTGCAAGTATAGGTGACCAAGCTGAAAAAGGGATGAATTTTGGGTCATGTTTTACTCGGATGGAAGCTTAAAGTTTGCTGAAAGCCAAGGAAGTGAAAAGATGTATCATGCAATAGATGGAGAGAGGGTCCTGTGAACAGGACCCTCTCTTTTTATGGTTTGGTGGTAGTTTGGGGTTAATGGGGAAGGGGATTAGCTGGCTTGGTTACATTGCTCGGTTACTTGCTCTTTGGCATAGGTATGGAGTGTTTCCGTCAGTTTGCTGGAATCCACGCCTTTTTCTTTGGCAATCGCAGTTAACGTTTTTCCATTCTTCAGTTGGGTTTGCAGCTCATCTGCGGATGTGTTGAACAACTGGGCAGCCTTGGCCAAATAACCGCTGTCCTTGAATTGCTGCTGCTCTGTGGTTAAAGTACCGGTCGTGTTTTTCCAGGACTCATTCAGTTGAGAAGTGACCCAGCTTTTTTCTTTGGTTACGACAGTATTAATGACTTTGCTCTTGTCTACGCCCTGATCCTTGGCAATATCAACGATGGATTTACCAGCCTTGATTTGCTGATTCAACTCCGTTTGCGACAGGTTGAGTGCAGATGCCGCGGCAGATTTATTCAGACTAGTCAGGTTATTGGATGACGTGGTATCCGTTGATTTTGCTGTAGCCGCAGCCGTCTTGGATGTGGTTGAAGTGGTCGTAGACGTTGTTGTTACCGTCGTTACGGTGGTCACTTTTTTGGTCAGGGAATTATTCAGCTGCTTGGTCAGGTCTGTCTTAATAGAAGCCACTTTGGCTTGCGTGAGCTTGCCGGACTTCTGATCACTTGCGAGCTTAGTCAGCTGTGGCTGCAACAAGGCGTTGGTTACTTTAGTTGTGCTGACGCCCTTTGTTTTAGCCAGATCCGCCAACGTTTTACCAGCCTGGAATTGCTTTTGCAATTCCGTTTTGCTCAGGCCGAGTACTTTTTGCAGCGATGTATTGGAGCACAGGGAGTTCTGATCCAGACTGATATTATATCCATTCGAACTCACCTTGGCATTCGTTGCAGCAGAGACTTGAGTTACAGCGGTCGGGGTGGCGGCAAATACTGAAGCCGATGTGGCAGAGAAGATCATCGTTGCACCCAGCATGGCAGGAATCCATTTTTTCATTGTACATTCACTCCTAATTTTGATTTATTTTTTGTTGCACCCTTACTGTAATCCCGAAAGGTGAAAAAACGGAGAAAGACAGACTGGGGTATTTTTACAAACGCGATGTATTGGACACGGACCATCTGGAAGTGCGAGAATGTTTGAAAATTAAACCGGGCAGGGTTGGCGTGCTCGTCTTTATCACATACTGCTTCTTAGGAGGTTCACATTGACTACACACCGCATACTGCTTGCTGAAGATGATTCCTTGTTGGGTGAGTTGATTGTTCATATGTTGGAGAAAACCGGCTTTGGGACTGTAGAATGGGTGGAAAATGGGGAAGACGCCTATCACTATTGCATGGATTCTCATTATGATGTGGCTGTACTGGACTGGATGCTGCCTGGATGGACAGGGCTATCCGTATGCAAGAAATTAAGAGAGAACGGCTATGCTGGAGCAATCTTGATGTTAACCGCCAAGGACGCGCTGTGTGACCGGGTTCAGGGATTGGATGCAGGAGCAGACGATTATCTGGTGAAGCCATTTGAATTGGAAGAGCTTCAAGCCAGGCTGAGAGCCTTGTGTCGCCGTAATTATGCACCGCTGCTGGAAGAGGTTGCTGAGCTGGATGGTCTGTATCTGAATCGTTCCAGCCTGACGCTGAGTATGGAAGAGGAGGTCATCCAGTTAAGCCCTCGTGAATTTCAGATGCTGGATCTGTTGTTACGGAACAAGAGCGCTACCCTCAGCCGCGAATTAATCCTGGAACGGATCTGGGGGTACGACTCGGACGTTTCGACCAAAATTGTGGATGCCACGATTAAGCTGCTGCGCAAAAAGCTTGAGCTATTCAACAAACAACACCTGATCCATAGCATCCGAGGGGTGGGCTACAAGCTTGAATAATAGAAAACGAATAGGTAGAGACGAACAAGGCATCCACCCAGGAAGAACTAAAGGAAATTTGTTCGGTCGTACGCAGGGTCGACTTACCCTCACATACAGCAGCCTGACGATTGTGCTGCTTGCACTATTTGTAGGCGTGGTCTATGTTCTGTTATCTTACATTGTCATCAATGGTCAGAAGGATAATCTTCTCTCTCTCGTTGCGGTTGAGCGGGCTTTGGTGGAAAAGAATATGCAAGAAGGCAAGGCCGGAGATACGCTGGATAATCGAAGGTTATGGGGATCGGGCAGTGACCAGTTCTTCTATTATGTCCTCGGTTCGGACGGCAATGTGATCTCAGGCAATGAAATGTTCCCGGGGATGCGTTCAGACCTTCTGGGGCTTGTACAGGACTGGAAACCACGTGCCAAGGAGATTAAAGAGGTAAGCCTGAGCGTTCCCGCAGATGTATTGGATAACGGAGAGGAAGATGCTGCACCCGTTGCACCATCGACTCTCCATCTGATGGTAACCGGCCAGAACGTGCTGACCAAGAATGATCCAGAAATGACGCTCTATGCGGGTATTAATGTAACGCCGCAATACAAACTACTGCACAGGCTGCTAATGCTGCTAATTTTATTGGCGATTCTGTTTGTATTTATTGCCTGTCTCATCGGTTGGCTGATGTCCCGTAAAGCGATGGTTCCTATTGTGAAATCCTACAATCGACAACGTGAGTTTGTAGGAGATGCTTCTCATGAGCTGCGCACTCCGCTGAGCGTGCTGCTGGCATCCGTTAACGCCCTTGAGCTGGAGCTTGGACAGGACGCACCTTCTTTTGCCAGAAGAACCCTTTCCAACATGAAAGATGAGATCAGGCGAATGACACGTATGGTGCAAGATCTACTCGTTCTGGCACGGTCTGACTCGGATGAGCTTGAACTGGTCAAGCGGGATTTCGATTTTCGTCCGATTGCCGAAAAGACGATGCAATCCATTCGGCGTCTCCAAGCGGCAAAGGGCATTCGAATGGAGCTGGAAGGGTCTGATAAGATGGTTCTCAATGGCGATCCGGAGAAACTGAGACAGGTACTGACCATTTTGCTGGATAATGCTGTGAAGTTTACTCCACGGGGTGGGGAGGTTCGCGTGGTGCTGTCGGATCGGGATAAAGATGGACGTCCTATCTTCCATTTGTCTGTAGCAGATACGGGAGTTGGCATCAGGCCGGAGGATGTGGAGCGAATCTTCGATCGCTTTTATCGTGGGGACAAATCACGTACACGTGGTCCGGGAGGACACGGTTTAGGGCTTGCGATTGCGAAGTGGATAGTGGAAGCCCATCATGGTCAGATTGCTTTGTTAAGCGAAGAAGGCAAGGGCAGCATATTTAATGTAGACATTCCTGTAAATAAATAACATTTCGATTAATTTCGATTTTCGAATGACCTGAGTGGATGACTGTTATATAATAACGGAAAATCTTAGAACAGATGGAGTAGATATAATGAATTTCAGTAAGTCCAGTAATTCCAATTTGAATCAAGACGAACCGGGCAAAGGTGAACGCTTCTCACAGGCCGGATTTATCCTGGCTGCCATTGGTAGTTCAGTGGGTCTCGGCAACATGTGGAAGTTTCCTTATATTACGGGAGAGAACGGGGGAGCGGCGTTTTTCCTGCTCTTTATCGTTTGTCTCCTATTGATTGGTCTGCCCGTATTGCTGGCTGAGCTTGCGATTGGTCGTAGCGGCAGAGGAAGCGCGGCTACGGCCTTTATCAAAGCGGGTGGGCAAAAAGGGTGGCTTGCGGCTGGTTTGCTGCAAGTATTGACGCCGTTTATCATTCTTTCCTTTTATGTCATCATTGCAGGCTGGACGCTGCAATATGCAGTGACGTCATTCAGCGGCACGCTGTATAACAATCCTGACTATGCTGGGCAATTTGGTGATTTTGTAGGCGGTTATATGCCGATTGTCTGGCAGCTGATCTCAGTTCTGATTACAGGCTGGATCGTAGCCAAAGGGGTATCGAATGGGATCGAGAAGTTTAACAAAGTGCTGATTCCAGCGATGCTCGTTCTGCTCATTATCCTGATGGTTCGTGCAGTGACTTTGCCAGGAGCTGGTGCGGGAGTTTCCTTCTTCCTGAATCCTGACTTCTCGCAGCTTACGACTGAATCTGCGCTTGTTGCGCTTGGACATGCTTTCTTCTCCCTATCGCTGGGTATGGGTATTCTCGTGACATACGGTTCATATGTTGATAAAAATCAATCGCTCGGTGCAGCAACCATTGCTGTCGGTGCGGGTGACTTGATCTATGCATTCATTGCCGGTCTGATCATATTTCCAACGACATTCTCCTTCGGGATTGCACCAGATCAGGGCCCGTCGCTGATCTTTGTGGCTCTGCCGGCAGCCTTCTCGGCTATGCCGCTGGGCTTCGTGTTTGGTGGGTTGTTCTTCGTGCTTCTAGCGATTGCGGCGTTAACTTCGGCTGTATCCTTGCTGGAAGTTCCGGTGAAATATTTCATGGAGAGACTATCCTGGAGCCGGAGTCGTTCGGTATGGACCATCTCACTTGCGGTCTTCATCGTTGGGCTTCCTTCGGTATTGTCGCTCGGGTTATTCCCAGAATGGAAGATTGGCTCGAAGAGTGTGTTCGACTGGATGGACTTTATGGCGTCCAACATTTTACTTCCGATTGGTGGATTGCTCGTTACTATTTTTGCCGGATACTTCTGGAAAAAGGCAGCCGAAGCTTCCGGCCTGCGTGCAGGCTGGTTCCGGGTATGGCTGTTCATGCTGCGTTATATAGCGCCAATCCTGGTGCTTCTGGTTCTGCTGCACACCTCCGGTATTATTCACTTCTAAACGGTTGGGAATTGAAGTGGAGAAGTAAGCTACTGTGCAGATTTGCCATTGATAAAACCTCTTGGAAGAAATGCAAAAGCCCTTGTGTTCCCTCGTCAATTTTGGGACAATACAGAGTAGAGGTTTTTTCGATAGACCGATAAGCCATATGCTTTTTGCGAAAAGAGGACAATAACATGATTAAATCATCCATATATGGATTAACATTAGAGCAACTACGTGACTGGCTGCCGGAGCACGGACAGAAGAAATCCCGTGCTTCCCGCATCTGGGAATGGTTATATCAGGAGCGTGTGCACGATTTTACAGACATGACGGACGTGCGTCAGGAATGCCTGGATGTCATTTCCGAGCACTTCACGATGAACTCGCTGAGTGAACATGTGAAGCAGGAATCCGCAGACGGCACCGTGAAATTTCTGCTGCGTATGCAGGACGGTAATCTGATTGAAACGGTCTTAATGCGCCAAAAATACGGTCTCACTGTATGTGTAACTACTCAAGTGGGATGTAATATTGGTTGCAGCTTCTGCGCGAGCGGGCTGATCAAGAAGAGCCGCGATCTGTCCGGTGGTGAGATTGTAGAACAGATTATGCATGTACAACAGTATCTTGATGCAGCTGCTCAAGGCGAGCGGGTAACTAACGTGGTCGTAATGGGAATTGGCGAGCCGTTTGACAATTTCCAGAACATGACTGACTTCATCGAAGTGATCAAGCATCGTAAAGGACTGGCGCTTGCGGCTAAACGGATCACCGTATCCACGAGTGGGCTACCTGACAAGATCAAGGAATTTGCAGACAGCAGTCTGCAGGTTAATCTAGCGATCTCCCTGCACGCACCGAATAACGAACTGCGGACACATATCATGAAGATCAACCGGGCCTTCCCGATTGAACAATTGATGGATGCAGTGGATTATTACCTGGCTACGACGAACAAGCGTATTATGTTTGAGTATATTTTGCTCCGGGATGTCAACGATCAGCGTGAACATGCGGCCGAACTGGCTGAACTGTTGTCCAGCCGCAAGAGTATGGTCAGCATCAATCTGATTCCGTATAATCCGGTGGATGAGCACAGTCAGTATCAGCGGAGCACGGAAGAGTCCATTCTGGGCTTCTATGATACGTTGAAAAAGAATAACATTAACGCAACTGTACGCATGGAACATGGTACCGATATCGATGCGGCATGCGGACAATTGCGTAGTAAACAGATGAAAAATAACGCCACTGAATCCCAGCCAGGTCGTCTGGCTTTGGGATAAGGATGCAAGAGAAGAAGTCAGGTTAACGCCTGGCTTCTTTGTCATGTTATATACTTATTAAATACTCTCCCAATGTGGCGCTACATCTAACGAACTCATTCACCTTATTGTGGCAAAATACGTGAATTAGAAATCCTAACGAACTTCAATCACGTTATTGCATTCAAATTGATATAGAAGGTGCAAGCTAGTTTGCAAAGCAGAAAATAAGGCGTGTACGGTTCGTTACAATCCCAAAATGGTTGAATCTCCATTAATAGCACTGACTGGGTTCATTAGAAACCAAAAAGAGCATCCCAAAGTCTTGTTCTTGAACTTTGAGGATGCTCTTTTTGTATTTATTTCAGTTTTTTGGTCATCAGTAGATGAGGAATGCCATCTTCCATGAATACGTCCGAGGCTGCCGTGTATCCGAGACGTTCGTAGAATCCGGAGGCTTGTACCTGTGCGTGCAGCTTGGCTTTCTTCAGCCCTTGAGCGAGTGCCATCTGCTCCAGCTTATCGATCAGCACACGACCAAGTCCATGTTTCCGATAATCGATCATGACACAGATCCGTTCCAATTTGGCAACATTTTCGACCACACGTAGTCTGGAAGAGGCGGCAGGAATGCCGTCTACGTAGAGCAGGATATGTTTTGCTTCCGTATCCAGTGCATCATAAGCATCGAATTCGTCCTCAGCCGGCACCCCTTGCTCTTCAACAAAAATAGCGGTACGAATGGCGAAGCAGGCATCGAGCAATTCCTGGTTATTAGCTTCAACAATAGTTGTATTCATGAATGTTTCTCCTTTAGTCAATAGTAATTCTATTCTGGCATGGTAAACTGGTAGATAGCTTGAATATATACCTGTTCGATGTGTTATCATGGTTAAAATTTAAACTGATTCAATTCAGTTATATCATCAATTATGTTGCGAATGCAACAATTTTATAGAGGGGTGAATCCATTGACTGAAAAAAAAGAAGTGTTGCGTGAAATCGGCATGATTGCCCGCTGTTTGGATTCAATCAGCAACGTTGAATTCCAACATCTAAACTTGTCTCGTGGACAGTATTTGTATCTTTATCGCATATGTGAGAATCCTGGTATTATCCCCAACCAGCTCGCTGAATTAATCAAAGTGGATCGGACCACTGCGGCTAGAGCCATCAGCAAACTGGAAGCGGACGGGTTTGTCGTCAAACAGTCGGCAATGGGTAATAAAAAGAATAAGTTGTTATATCCGACAGATGCGGGTCTTGAAGCCTGGGAGTTCATCCGCAGGGAGGGTGTTCATTCGGACCAGGTAACGCTGGAGGGCTTAACGGAGGAAGAGATCGAGATTGCAGTTAAGCTTCTGCGCCGGATGCGCCACAATATTGAGGTGGATTGGAAATTCGTCAAAAAGGGCGGCCGCCGACCTTATATGGATCAATCTGAATGAGCAAAGAGCGATATCCCAGAACTGTAACAACACAGGAGGGAAATATGCAGGTCATGAACCGGAAAAGACTGGTGTGGTTGGTCATACTGGCAGTTGGTATCGCGGCAGCATGGATTATTTTTATGAAGGAGCGGTTTGTGATGAACGATCCATCCCCGACAGTCTCTTTTGTACAGAATCATATGACCAATTCGAATGGCACACTGGCCACCTATCTTCAGGATGCTTCGTCAGTAGATCCAAATATTGTGGCAGGTCGGGAGGCTTTGTCTGAATCCATCGGACTGTGGATGCAATACGCCGTAACCAAGAACGATCAGGTGTTATTTGAGCAGAGTTATGATCTCTTAAAGACTTATTTCCTGATGCCTCAAAACTATATTGCCTGGAAGCTGGATGCGGAAGGGAAGTCTCATGTGACCACCAATGCGCTTGGCGATGATTTTCGAATCGTCGGGGCATTATTGAAGGCGGCAGATCAATGGGAGCAGGGCCGGGAGGGGAAGCTGGGAACAGCCAATCATATTGTCCGTACACTGACGCAATCCGTTCAGACCAAGGGGTATTATGTTGATTTTCACGATTTCGCTAATGGACATTCACCGGATATATTAAGTCTGGTTTATATTGATCTGCAGGCGCTGCAAGCGATGGAAGAGCATGAAATGCTGGAACCAGGAACCTATAACAAATACGAATCTCTGCTGAAAAGCATGCCGGATGACGGCATATTTTACCCTAAAACCTTTAATGTTGTAACGAAAGAATATACATATGATGATACGGTCAACCTGATCGATCAGCTAATTGTCGCCAACCATTTAACGGCAACCAACCGGACGCCGGACAAGCTTATTTCTTTTCTGAAAACTGAATTCAATACCCGTCATCAGTTGCCGGGCCAATATAAACGTACGGGGCGTACACCCGCCGTATCTTATGAATCTCCATCGGTTTATGGACTCGCCATGCTGCTCGCTGTTCAATCAGGTGATCCAAAATGGGCCAAACAGCTGTATAACCATATGATCGCCTTGCGCAGTCTGGATAACGCTTATCCGGGAGGGTACGTATTTGATGGCAATACACATATGTTTGATAACCTATTCCCTTTACTTGGCGAGACTGAATTACAAAAGTTCCTTGAAAAGTAATAATTCTGTCATTTTATATTTTTAATATTATGTTAGCATAATATTTGTCTAATCATGTCATAATTTGTTGTATTATAATTATCACTATCAAAATTCTACTGGAGAGAAGGTAACTATGAGGAATAAAGCACCCATTCGTCGTATTGCATGGGGATATGCCAGTTTGATCGGATTAGCCGTGATCCAGCAACTCGTTGTCTATCTTAAAATTTATATGAATCAGAGTTATACCATACTGGATGTGGTATTCAGTATCGCCTCGCTTGGTGCGCTGGTTCTTGGTTTTGTGATACCTGTCGGAGTGTCTGTCGTCGCCGGATTTGTATATCTGGTCTCTTACTTTGTCTGGCTTGTTACCTATGCAGATGTGAATGTGCTTACGTTCTCATGGTGGCTATTAATCCCGGCCAATGTGGCTGTGGCTGCTTTTGTTAAGGCAAGTCTTGTGCGCAGTGCCCGTGTCATGGAACGTCTGCAGGAGCTGCAGGAACGTAATCCGCAGATTGATCCAGATACATCCTTGGGCAACAAGGAAGCTCTTGCCGATACGGTCATTAAGCAAAGCAATCTTGCCAGACGTTATTCGGAGCAATATGGGTTCAGCATGGCCATGTTCAAGATTGAATTTTTGCCATTGGTACTGGAGTCACTTGGTTCCGTACGATATGCACAGTTTCTGCTTGAGCTGTCCAATACGATCCAAAAGCAAATCCGGTATGAGGATTACAAGTTTTATGTGGATCGGGGACGGTTTGTGATCATTTGCCCGATGACCGATGTGGGGCACTTGCCAGTGCTTACAGAACGGATCAAAAAAGCGATGATGGACCTGCAGATGATTGATAAAAAAGGCAATGAACTACAGACGGTTATTCGATCCGGTGCACTGGTATTCCAGAAGGAACAGTTCGGCAAGTATGAGGATATTGATGCTGTTATTGCCGCGCTGGAACGGAACACAGAGACAGATCTCATTGGAGAGTATATCTAAAACTAGCGGGAAAGGAGAGATGCTCTGTGGACTATATGTCATGGTTCATCCCGATCTGCATCGCCGTCAGCTGTATGTTCGCGGTTTTTACAATTGTATTAACGATTGCCACTCTTCGCTTTCGATCCAAGGTGAATCGCAAGTACGATCGGAGGAAGGTAAGTGGCTGATTTTATATTGCTATTATCGATATTTAGTATATGGATTGCCGTATTTGAATCCATAGTCATTATGGCTGGAGCCGTTCGTTTTATCCAAAAACAGGACAAAAAGGGGATTCAGATTCCTAAGAACATGGATCATTATCCAACCGTAACCGTCATGGTACCTGCACATAATGAAGGATTGGTTATTGTAGCTACCGTGGAGCATATCCTGCGTCTGAATTATCCTGAAGATAAGGTTCAGATCATCGTTATTGCGGATAACTGCACGGACGATACAGCGGAGAAGCTGCGGACATTTCTGAGCCAAACCAGTTATGTACATCGGAATGTGACTGTTATGGAGCGTAAGGGTACGGGAGGCAAGTCTGGTGCATTGAATGACGGTCTAGAGATATCTACGGGTGAGTGGATTTGCATCTTTGATGCAGATGCTGCCCCTGAGCGGAATTCCCTGATGTTTCTAACACAGAAGTCTTTGGAAAACCCGGAACAATACGGTGTCGTGTTTGGCAGAAATAAAGCTCGGAACCGGGGACAGAACTTCCTTTCCAAATGCATTAATCTGGAGATCATCACATCACAGCGGGTTTACCACACAGGGCTGTGGGAATTATTCCAGCTGGGTTCCATTCCGGGGACCAATTATATTATTAAAACGGAGCTAATTCGTGAGATTGGCGGCTGGGATGTTACAGCGATCACGGAAGATACGGCATTATCCTTTGAGATTTTGAATCGAGGGCAATTCATTGCCCTTGCGCCCCAGGCAGAAGCCTATCAACAAGAGCCGGAAAAGGTCGGCGTGTATATGAAGCAGCGTGAACGATGGGCAAAAGGGAATTACCAGGTTGTTTTGGATAATATCCATAACCTGTTCAACCGGTCCAGCTGGCGTAACAAGTTGTTGGTTATCTATTATGCGGTCAGTTACTTTTGGTTTATGCTCGCCATCATTGTATCGGATATCATCTTTCTCGTTAATCTAGTCTACCAGATCATTGCGATGTTCAAACCGGAAGTGATTTCACCGTTCCAATTTGCCGGAGATGCGTATGTATTTCTCGTCATTGGATGGGCGTTTATGTACTTTATATATGTATTGCAGATCAATCTTGCACTCGCGGCAGACATTGGACAGAGCAATACTCGTAATTTCATATACGCCTGTGTATCCTATTTTACGTATGCGCAGCTGTTTATTCTTATCTCGATCAAAGCTTTCTACTCTTTGGTAATGGACAAGATCAAGAAACGTGAGAGCAAATGGTACAAAACGCAGCGTTTTGGCTGAGCCATTATAACGATCATCTTCTAATACGTAAGGGCTGTCTGCTGGAGTATTTCGGGCGACAGCCTTTTTGCTGTAGAAACCTATGCCGATATTCTGTATAATCTTCCAGGCTGAATATGAGAGCTGAACTTCATTACAGTAACGGAGGGGTTGCGCAATGAGCGAACGGGGATCGGATTTTTACGAAGATGGGGCCAATTTCGAGAAGTATATGGAACGCCGGCAGTGGCAGGAGAATGCCAATGATACGTTGGAGAAGCCTGTAATGCTGGAGTTAGTCGGAGACGTTGGGGGCTTGAGCATATTGGATCTCGGCTGTGGGGATGCGAGGTTCGGAGCAGAACTGTTGGGTCCCGCCCACCGTGGTGGCAGTTATACGGGAATTGAAGGTTCAGTGAATATGATTCAGGCAGCCAATGAATCGATAAAGGGTCAGAACGCACAGATTGAGCAAGCGTATATCGAAGATTGGAGCTATCCCGCAGATACATATGATCTGGTCATATCCAGACTGGCGATTCATTATATTGAGGATGTGGACAGCCTATTTCGCAAGGTATACCACACGTTAAAAGAGAATGGCACATTCGTATTTTCGGTAGAACATCCTGTGATCACGTCCACGTTGCAGCCTTCGGGAGTGCGAACCAACTGGGTTGTCGATCAGTATTTTGTGGAGGGATTTCGTGAGCAGCAATGGCTTGGAGGTACGGTGAAAAAAATGCATCGCTCCATTGAATCCTACTATATGGCATTACAACAGGCAGGATTTCAAGTACAGCATCTGCGGGAATCGGCGCCTCAGCGTCAGCATTTTGTGAACGAGGAGACGTACCTGCGCAGACAGCGGATTCCGTTGTTTTTATTCCTGTCTGCCCGGAAATAATACACAGAAAATTGTGGATAATTCATAATATAGCCAAAGAGCCCAAAAACCTGTCCACATGTGGATAAGATTTTGGGCTGCTTCGACTATTCTGACTGTGAATAGATATAAAAAATTATTTATCCGATGCTCTGACATATACACGTTCTCCATGTCGGTCCACATCCACAGGTGATTCAAAAAAGTTACTCAGTACGTCTTTGTTCATCAACTCACTGGTTAATCCGCTATTCACGATCTCACCCCGCCGGAGCAGCAGGCTGTGACTGAACACAGGCAATATTTCCTCCGTATGATGAGTCACGTAGATGAGCGAAGGGGTATCCGGCTTCTGCGTCAGCTCACTGATACTTTCAAGTAGCCGCTCTCTAGAGAACAGATCGAGCCCATTGCAAGGTTCGTCCAGAATGAGAACACGCGGGTTAGCCATCAGGGCTCGGGCAATGAGCAGCTTCTGCTTCTCCCCCTGGGAGCAGGTACGGTATTCGCGATCCCACAGATGCTGACAGCCGAGCGTATGCATCAATTCTCGTGCTTGATCCAGATCCTCGTCGGACAGTTTATCGTACAGTCCGATGGTGGCGTGTTTGCCACTAATCACGACATACTGGGTGCGGTCGGTGCCATACAATTTCTCCTGAAGGGAGGAGCTGACCCAGCCAATCGACTTCCGCAGCTCACGCAAATCCACATCCCCGTAACGGTGTCCGAGCACAGATATTGTACCTTCTGTGGGCCAGAGATATCCGGTGATCATGTTCAGGAGTGTGGTTTTACCAGAACCATTCAGGCCAAGCAATGCCCAATGTTCGCCTTCGTTTACACGCCAGCTGACATCGTTCAGCAGGGTGATTGGTCCCCTTTTCCAAGTAACATGCTGTACATCAATGATCATGGGTTATTCCTTCCTTCTGTTTAGCCTCTGTCTCCATTATCCTGACCTTATTGTAGTCACAAAACGACTGACGTTTCAATGCATATTAGGCGTTTCTTGGCCGATCCCGGCGCAGGAATACAGCACACACCCCGAGCAGCGGCAAAAAAGAACATAGCTTGATGACGAATGAAATGCTGGTCACATCAATCAGGGAACCGAGCACAACCGAGCCGAGTCCCGCCATGCCGAACGACAGGCCGAAGAACAATCCCGATACCGTCCCAATATGACGCGGCAGCAACTCCTGTGCGTAGACAATGATGACACTGAAGCCGGACATCAGAATCAAACCGATGATGCCGCATAATACCATGGATAGAGCAGGTCCCGCATAAGGCAGCAGCAGTGAAAATGGTGCAGTACCCGCGATGGAGAACCAGATCATCGGTTTACGTCCATAACGGTCAGCCAGTGGGCCGCCGAGCAGGGTTCCAACCATACCCGCAAATTGCAGAACGAACAGGCAGATCTGGGCCTGCGAAAGAGGCAGGTTATACGCATCGGCGTAATAAAAGGCATAGTATCCGGTCATGCCGGCAATATAAACGAATTTGGAAAACAGCAGCAGGATGAGGATCCCCATTGTAAAAGCGATAAATCCCCGACTTACAGGTTGGGCAGCAGGCTGCACAATGCCATTTGCCTGTACAGGCTGTTGCTGACGGCTGCGATTTTCCGCCAATTTGTCTCTATACCAACGGCTAACGGAAGACTGGATAAAGATCCCGATTAGGGCAAAAGCCATTAGCCACAGAAAACTAAGCTGTCCATGCGGGAGCAGGATAAAGGCAACCATCAACGGGGCGAGAGCCTGACCTGTGTTGCCACCGACCTGGAAGATGGACTGTGCCATTCCGCGTCCTCGACCTGCCGCCAGATGGGCAACGCGTGAGGATTCGGGATGCAGGATGGATGAGCCTATGCCGATCAATGCTGCGGAGACAAGCAGCATCCATAGCTCGGAAGACAAGGCAAAGCCGAAAACACCGATCAGGGATAACAACATGCCTCCGGGCAGTAGGATTGGCATGGGCTTGCGATCAGACATATAACCGACCAGCGGCTGTAGAACCGATGCGGTAATATTCAATGTGAAGGCAATCCAGCCCATCTGGGCGAAACTGAGCTGCATGGTCTGCTGGAAAAGCGGAAAAGCAGACGGAACAACGGTCTGCATCGCATCATTCAGCAGATGGGCGAAGCTGACTCCGGCAAGCGCCCAATTGGCGGAGTGATTGATTTGCATTTTGCTTACAGCGGCTTGTGCCACGGGAGATCACCTCGAATTATTTTTTTTACCATGATAAAAGATACAGACAGATATTGTCTTTGTGAAAAGTGCTTGGAAAGTGAGCACGATTTGCTATAATGTCAGCAGGTGAGGAAACGATGGAATTAAATATGATGCTGAATGGATTGGAATTGTGGAAGGCTTCTGGCGGATTCACCAATGAACCTCATGTGCATGATGACTGGTATCAGGTTACGTTGCCTGTAAGAGGACAATGCCATCTGGTGCAGGAACAGCACGCTTATCCACTACAAGCAGGACTGGGGATTATTGCGCATCCCCGGATGGAGCACTTTTTTGAGATTGGTTCGAATTCCGCGGTTATCGTGATCAAGTTTCGTAATCCGCCAGTTGGCGGCTTGGAGGATTCAGCGAGGCAAGGGGTGCAGACCGAATTTCGGACAACACAAAGCTTCGATCCTGCTGAAATTAGCAGACTGTTTCGAGGCTGGAACGCCATTTTGCTGGACGATGCGCCTGAACCATTGCAGATACAGGAAGCAGAGCTTGCAGTAGAGACCTATCTTAGACGAATGCTGACTGGTCAACCGAATGGGAGTAACCTGACGCTGGCAACCGCAGGAATAGGTGTGGCGAGGAGCGTGGGGTCTAGCCTGGTTTGCGGGCAGCTTCAAAATCTGTATCAGCAAACAAGCAGCCACGGCGGCGCGTTCATCGACCCCCATCTGCGGCGTGTGCTGGAGTATATACACAGTGACTATACAAGTCCAATGGACATTGAATCGATGGCGGCGGTTGCGCACCAGAGCAGATATCATTTTATGCGTTCCTTCAAGGCGCTGACAGGTTCAACGCCGTATCAGTACGTGCTGAATTTGCGTGTGGAGGAAGCCACCCGACGACTGCGCCATACAACAGATTCAGTGACCACCATCAGCTTTGGGCTGGGGTTCTCCAATGTCAGTCAGTTCTACAGGGCGTTTCAGCGCGTGACAGGTGTAACACCGATGGAGTATCGAAACCAGATGTAGAATCCGAAGAGGTTGAAGCCATAGGCACACGTATAAAAAATGTAACAATCCTGCGCTGCACCAGAACGCTGGTGTAGGCAGGACAAGAACCGGGCAGAACGAAAGAAATACGTTCATTGCCCTTTTTTTCGCGCTTTTTTGCCCGCTAACCTGTCTCCCAGATCGACAAAAGCATGCAGATCTCTTCGCAGGCAAACACTGATTTTTGTTGTTGCCAAACCAGATGGACTTTGCTAAGATGGGAAAAATAGTTTATGTAAGCGTATACATTTAGGGAAAAATTACAACGTTGTAATTATAGGCTTAAGTTTATATTTACTTCATCAATCGATTCATATTTGTATTAATATTCCATTATTAAAGGGGTTTAACGGTTTTTGTATTTAAGGGGATGATTTGATTTATGCATGAAGTGGCATGTTTATGTCCAAAAATTCAAACGTTGTAATTTTAATGTGAAGGGGAGTCTATGAAGTGAAAAATCGCATGTCCACGCTGTTCAGCCTGATCAAACGGGATAAGTATTTGCTGCTGATGTTCTCACCCATTTTTCTGTATTACGTCATCTTCATGTATGTTCCCATGCCGGGCATGCTGCTGGCCTTCCGCAATTTCATGCCGGGGCAGGGAATGTTCAGCGGGGAATGGGTGGGCCTGAGGTGGTTTGATCAGTTCGTGAATTCCATCTACTTCTGGAGGCTGCTGCGCAATACGTTTTTGCTCGCCTTCCTGCCGCTCCTGTTCGGCTTCTCCATCCCCATTCTGTTCGCCGTCTGTATTGTAGAAATCAAGAATCAGACGTTCAAGCGGTTCGCCCAGACCGTCACCTACCTTCCGCATTTCATCTCCACCGTCGTGGTCGCGGGCATGATTATTAACTTCCTGTCACCCACGGACGGGATCGTGAACACCCTGATTGCCAAGCTCGATATGGAGAAAGTGAACTTCATGATGGACGCCGGATGGTTCCGAACGATATTCACCAGCTCCGATATCTGGCAGAGCTTTGGTTTCAGCTCCATTATCTACATTGCAGCCATTATGGGCATTGACCCCGAAATGTACGATTCCGGCAAAATTGACGGCGTCAACAAATTCCAGGAGCTATGGCACCTGACACTTCCCAGCATCAAGCCAACGATTGTCATCCTGCTGCTCCTGTCGCTTGGCGGTATCATGAGCGTAGGATTTGAGAAAGTATATCTGCTCTATAACGGTGCTACCTATGAGACCGCAGACGTGTTGTCCACCTACGTATACCGAATGGGGATTGAAGGACAGAACTACGGATTTGCGACAGCCGTCGGCCTGTTCAACTCTATTATCACCTTTGTGCTTGTGTTCGCGGCTAATACGATGACCCGGCGTCTGACCAAGATGTCACTCTGGTAAGACCATATCCCGACCCAAAGGAGACCTGTATGCAAAAATCGAGAAGTGACCGGTTATTCTACGGATTTGTCTACCTGCTGACCATATTGGCAGTCGTCGTTACGCTGTATCCTTTTCTGTACGTGATCAGCATTTCATTCAGCTCAGTTGATGCGATTGACAAACAAAAGGTTGCGTTGTGGCCGGTAGGATTCACTTTGTCCGGGTACAAAATGGTGCTCCAATACCGGGAGTTGTGGGTGTCCTTCTATAACACCCTGTGGTACACCGTTATAGGTACATTGCTGAATATTGTAGCTACGTGCCTCGCTGCATTTCCGTTATCCAGGCAGCAATTTTTCCTGCGCAGAAAGCTGAACTTTTTCATCGCCTTCACCATGTATTTCTCGGGTGGACTCATCCCGGTCTACATGCTGATTACGTCACTGGGGCTATATAACACCCGCTGGGTGATGGTGCTTCCTGTGCTGGTCATTACGTTTAACGTCATGATCTGCCGCTCAGCCTTTGAGGGTATTCCGAATGAAATCTTCGAGAGTGCAAGCATAGACGGGGCCAATGAACTGACGATGCTGTATCGTCTGGCGATACCCATTATCAAGCCAACGCTTGCTGTGCTGACGCTATATTACGCCGTATTCCACTGGAACAACTTCTTCTCAGCCCTGCTATATCTGGGCAAACAGGATATGCAGCCCTTGCAAATGTTCCTGCGCAGGGTGCTGATCATGGCATCACCGGAGGTCATGCAAAAAATGGGTGGCACGATGACCACGGGTGCGCTCGCGGTGTCCACACTTCAGGTTCGGTATGTGTCGATTGTGGTCAGCATTCTGCCAATCGTTACGATCTACCCTTTTATCCAGCGGTACTTCGTCAAAGGGATTACCCTCGGAGCCGTGAAAGGGTAGCCTTATTGATCACCATGCTTCACCCAAGGTTGTTCATAACAAGGAGGAATAACGGATGATAATCAGAGGGGCCGGAAGAAAAAGTGTTCTCGCGGTGATTCTTGCTATCAGTCTCGCCGGATGCAGCAGCAGTACAGGAGCAGGGGGAGATAAGGGCAGTGCTTCACCAAGCTCGGAGCCAGCGTTCAACTACACAGGGGCAGGTCCGGTAACGGACCAGAAAGATGCCAAGCTGTCGATTCTCGGGACTAACGCATGGACGACTAACGTGGATCTCTCTACTGCCGAGATTGTGAAGAAAATTGAGAGTAATGCCGGGGTAACAGTCGATTGGGATCTCATTCCGCCGCAGAATTATGCAGATGCGGTGAATCCAAGGCTTGCGGCCGGAACAGGATTGCCGGATATCGTCTATCTGCCGGATCAGGATCAGCTCATGAAATACATTAACAGTGGTCTGTTTATTCCGCTGAATGACCTGGTGGAGAAGTATGGTGTGAATCTCAAAAAAATTTACGACAAATCCCCCTCCGTCAAAGCCAGTTTAACGACGCCAGATGGTAAAATGTATTATGTTCCGCAGCAAACGCTTACGAAAAACTACATGCCCTTGTTTATGGTGAATGAACGCTGGTTGAAGAAGCTGGGACTGAACGAACCTGCGACACTGGATGAGTTCACAGCGATGCTGCGCAAATTCAAGACAGACGACCCGAACGGTAACGGCGAGGCGGATGAAATACCGTTGTCCATGGAATCCAAGTTTGTGCCGATGGCATTTGGTCCTGCTTTTGGTCTTGATCTGTCCAATCAGTTCTATGCTGATGACCAGGGTAAGGTACATTTCAGCTATTATGAGCCTGCCTACAAGGAATATCTGACATACCTGAACGGGCTGTACAAAGAAGGACTGCTCGGGGTGGACTATGCCAGTACCACAAGTGATCAGGTGACCTCCCGCATCTCGCAGGATGTAACCGGAGCCACGTTTAATTTTAGCTGGTACATGTCGATGGTCTACAGCCCGCTGTTCAAGGATTATGATCCGGCGGAGCCCATCTTCAAAGGCATTCTGCCACTGAAAGGACCGCATGGAGACCAGTTCTATATTGGACGTACTCCTGTGAGTGGGATTTTTGGAATCTCCAAAGATAGCAAAAATCCGGAGCTTGCCTTCCGTTTCCTGGATTATGCGGTTAGTGAAGAAGCGCAGACGTATTATACGTGGGGAATCAAGGACGATACGTACACCGAAGAGAATGGCGTGAAGACATTCACGGACAAAGGCAAAGATAATGACTATATCCAGAAACTCGGCATTGGTCCCGTGAATCTGCCGAACATTCAGTCTACCGATTCGGCGGATTCCGTTGTGGCCGAATGGCATGCCAAGCTCGACAAGGAATTGGAGCCTTACATCCACGAGCCGTTTCCATTCGTATATGCTCTGCCGGATGAGGCGAGTGTAGAGAGCATGTCCATGCCGGATATTACGACATATGTGGAAGAGATGAACTTCAAATTTATAAGCGGAGATGCCAGTCTGGATCAGTTTGACAGTTATATTGAGACTTTGAAAAAAATGAACATTGAGCAGGTTATTGCCGGCAGACAGGCGCAATATGACCGGTATAAGGCCGCACAGCAATAAGCTTCCCAAGGGTTGAGAGGTGTTGATTGATTTTGATAACCATTAAGGACATTGCCAAATTAGCGGGAGTGAGCTACAGCACAGTATCCAAGGCGCTCAACGGTGATCCCCGTATCAAACCGGCGACGCGGCAGAAGGTGCTTGCGGTTGCGGAGAAGCATCAATATCGAAAAAACATTATGGCACAGCAGCTCTCCACCGGCAGAAGCAACATTATTGGCTTTGTTCTTGATGAACTGAGCAATCCGTTGTTTTCGAATATATCGGGCAATCTGCACGCGGAGCTGAAGAAGCGGGGATACCAGATGATTTTGGTCGTCGCGGATGATGGGCTGGATGTTTTTAGCCAGCTTCGCGTGGATGGATGTATCCTGTGGGATTATGCGCTGGACAATCGGGATGCCTTCTGGAAAAAGTTCGCGACACTCAACATGCCATGTTTTGTGCTTGGTACAGATGAAGCCCCGAATTCCCCTTACATCAAGATTGACCGGAAAGAGGGCATATACAAAGCAGTTGAGCATCTGAAATCACTGGGACATAGCCGGATTGGTTTCATTGGCAACTCCCAAAATATCAAGCTTGAAGGGTATCGGGAAGCGTTGCAGCGCACAGGCCTTGATTTTGATCAACGCCATGTGCTGCCTGCACATTCCTCCTGGGAGGATGGTTATTTTGCCATTCGGAATTATACGTTTGAATCAGATTCGCCAACGGCATTTATTGGCTTGAACAACCTGGTGACCCGAGGCGCGCTGCGGGCTTTGCTGGAAGCCGGCTACAATGTGCCGAATGATATTTCGTTAATCGGTTATGATGATCTGCCGGATATGCAGTATGCCGAGGTGGCGCTAACCACCATTGGCCCGCCGCTGGATGAACTGGCAGCACAGGCAGCAGAGTTGATCGTATCGTTGATCCGTGATGAGCAGACGGATTATCCGGTGATTATCCAACCGAAGCTGAATCATCGCAATTCGACGGCAGTTTGCCGTCAGCAGGTGTCTGAGCATTAAGGATAGGCTGAGTACAACATTCAAGGTCCAGGGAGGGTTCTTTTATGCAAGTACAGACGCAGTTATCTTGGTCGGAGCGAATAGCGGAGATGATTTGCCAGCAATGCGATGGAGAGGGCTATCATGTGTTTCCTTCGGAACGGTGGGCATATGTTCAGGGAATGACGTTAATGGCAATGGCACGCACTGGCAAGCAATACGGCAAGGACGAGTATGTTTCTTTTATGAAAAGACATATGGATCTGTATGTTCAGGAGGATGGTTCCATCGGAACGTATTCCCTGGAAGAGTACAACCTGGATCAGATTAATCAGGGCAAGAACCTGTTCGAATTGCTGGAAACCACCGGGGATCAGCGATACGCTGAAGCTGCGCATCTGCTCGCAGCCCAGCTCGCTGGACAGCCCCGAACGTCGGAGGGCGGATTTTGGCACAAAAAAATCTATCCGTTCCAGATGTGGCTGGATGGATTGTATATGTCGTCGCCATTCCTGGCGCAATATGCTAAGACGTTTGACCGACCTGATCTGTGGGATGAAGTGGCTCATCAGATTTTGCTAATCGAACGCAAGACGCGTGATCCGCGCACGGGTCTGCTCTATCATGGCTGGGATGAATCGAAGGAGCAGGTCTGGGCCGACTCCGTAACCGGATGCTCCGCACACTTCTGGAGCCGGGCGATGGGCTGGTATGCGATGGCGATCGTGGATAGTCTGGAGCACTTCCCGATTCATCATCCGAAACGGGGCACAATCATTGGCATCTTCGAGCGCATGTGTAATGCATTGGTACGTGTACAGGAGCAGGAGAGCGGGCTCTGGTTCCAGGTGCTGGACCAGGGATTCCGCAAGGGCAATTATCTGGAAGCTTCCGGTTCAAGCATGTTTGTGTATGCCATGGCGAAGGGCGTTCGCTTGCGTTACCTTGAGCCGCATTTCAGGCAGGCCGCAGAGAAGGGATGGCATGGACTGACGTCCCGTTTGATGGAAGAAACGGAGGAAGGCGTGAAGCTGAACGCGATCTGTCACGGGGCAGGGCTCAGTCTGGATCGGGATGGTTCATACAGTTATTATGTCGGCGAGCAGATTGTAAGCGACTCGTTTATGGGCATGGCACCGCTCTTGCTGGCTGCGCTGGAAATGGAGCGATTGCCATGAACAAACCTCTGTCACATGGATCAGATGTGGATCTGTACAGGAATGGTTACCTGGTTGCTGCGGACGGAAGCGGCGATTTTCCCACTATTCAGGCTGCCATTGATGCGATTCCGGCCGACTGCACTGAAAAGTATACGATTCGCATAAAGCCAGGCACTTATATTGAAAAACTACACATCGAGAAGCCGATGGTTCACCTCGTCGGCGCGGGAGCTGATCAGACTATCATCATGTATGATGATTATGCGCTCAAAAAGTTCCCGAACGGGGAGTTGTATCATACCTTTCATTCGTACACGGCCTTTATTGGTGCAGATGATTTCAACGCTGAAGGACTTTCCTTCATCAACTCGGCTGGACCTGGTCGTGAGGTGGGTCAGGCGTTGGCTGTCTACGTGGATGGGGACCGGGCAGCCTTCAGGCATTGCCGATTTATAGGTCACCAGGACACGATCTTTACCGGACCGCTGCCCGAGC
This sequence comes from Paenibacillus sp. RU5M, assembly GCF_900221055.1. Lineage (NCBI taxonomy): Bacteria > Bacillati > Bacillota > Bacilli > Caryophanales > Paenibacillaceae > Paenibacillus > Paenibacillus sp. RU5M. Next base: position 71,812 of record NZ_OBQM01000018.1, read on the forward strand.
AGCCCATTGACCGGAGTTTCTTCGGGGGACCGCGTGACGGGGCAGAGCGGCGGAAGCTGCGCCAATATTATGAGGACTGTTACATTGAGGGCGATGTGGATTTTATTTTTGGCTCGGCTACGGCAGTGTTCCAGGGCTGTGAGATTTTTGCGAAGAATCGCTTATGCGATGATGCTGCTGCTGCAGAGGGAGAAGTGAATGGCTGGATCACGGCTGCTTCCACACCAGAGGATGCACGTTATGGCTATGTGTTTATCGATTGTGACCTGACCAGCAACGCCCCCGTTCAGTCCGTATATCTAGGCAGACCGTGGCGAAATCATGCCAAAGTCTGCTTCCTGAACTGCTGGATGGGGGCGCATGTGAAGCAGGAGGGCTGGCATAACTGGAACAAGAACGATGCGGAAGCGACGGTAGCGTACTTCGAATATCATAGTGCCGGACCTGGGGCCGGAAGTGTGATGGGGAGAGTTCCATGGTCGAAAATACTCAGTGATCAGGAAGCGGTCGAATATACTGTGCCTGTTATTTTATCCGGTGAGGATGGGTGGCAACCTTTCGAAGGTATGCTGTCATTTGAACTAGTCTCCTCGAAGTTAAAATAAGCGTGGTAATACATCCGTTTATTTATAAAATAAAAATAAAAAAAGGCCATCTATCAAGTCTCTTAATGACTTGGTAGATGGCCTTTTTGTGCGGTATATTACATTTTTCGCCCCCCATAGAAATAATTTATCCCTTATCTCAATTGCATTTTACTGATTAAATACAGGATGAGGATCTGTAAATTCCCTGTAAATTTGGATGATGTCTGCAAAAAAAAGAATACGAGAGGGAAGGTCCATTTGATAAGGGAAGGGAGTGAAGCGATACTCATCGTCAGACGGTTTTATAAGCTCTATAGATCGCGGATCACATGTAAGTGCACCAGTGAAGCTTTGTTTGCAAGGTGAAAATAATCTGAATACAGGAGGGATTTTGCTTGAATCAAGCTGTTCGATTCCGCCCGGTCATTACATTCGCTTTGGCATTTCTTCTGATTATTACGTGGTTTGCACCAAGAGCAGACGCCGCTGCCCAGTGGCAGGCAGGCACCGCATACAAACAAGGAGATCTAGTAACCTATTTAAATAAAGATTATGAATGTATTCAGCCCCATACGGCTTTGACCGGATGGGAGCCCTCAAATGTGCCTGCATTGTGGAAATACGTCGGGGAAGGTACGGGAGGAGGAACTCCAACTCCGGATACGATACCACCTACCGTCCCTGCAGGTTTAACCTCATCCCTCGTCACGGATACATCGGTCAATCTTACCTGGAACGCTTCCACGGATAATGTGGGTGTCACCGGATATGAAGTGTACCGGAATGGTACTCTCGCGGCGAACACTTCAACGACTACGGCTGTAGTCACAGGACTGACAGCTGGCACCACATATGTTTTTACAGTCAAAGCAAAAGATGCGGCAGGCAATCTGTCCGCAGCAAGCACCTCTCTCAGCGTTACCACTTCCACCGGATCTTCGAATCCTGGGCCTAGCGGCAGCAAATGGCTGATCGGCTACTGGCACAACTTCGATAATGGCTCTACCAACATTAAACTGCGCAACGTTTCAACAGCCTATGATGTTATTAATGTCTCCTTTGCCGAGCCGATTTCACCCGGCAGCGGAACGCTCGCTTTTACTCCGTATAACGCTACGGTAGAAGAGTTTAAGTCGGACATTGCATACCTTCAAAGCCAAGGGAAGAAGGTACTGATTTCTATGGGGGGAGCCAATGGCACGATTGAGCTCACAGATGCGACCAAGAGACAACAGTTCGAGGATTCCCTGAAATCCATTATTTCGACTTACGGATTCAATGGTCTCGACATCGATCTTGAAGGAAGCTCCCTGTCTTTAAATGCGGGCGATACCGACTTCCGCAGTCCAACGACGCCGAAGATCGTTAACCTGATTAACGGCGTGAAAGCGCTTAAATCACACTTTGGTGCCAATTTTGTTCTGACCGCTGCACCGGAAACGGCCTACGTACAGGGCGGATATCTGAACTATGGTGGTCCTTGGGGGGCGTATCTTCCAGTGATTCATGCCTTGCGCAATGACCTGACCCTACTTCATGTGCAGCACTATAACACCGGTTCGATGGTGGGGCTGGATGGACGTTCTTACGCTCAAGGGACAGCCGATTTCCATGTCGCCATGGCCGATATGCTGCTTCAAGGGTTTAACGTAGGTGGAAGCTCGGGTCCATTCTTTAGCCCTCTGCGACCGGACCAGATTGCGATTGGTGTACCGGCTTCCCAGCAGGCGGCTGGAGGAGGCTATACGGCGCCAGCTGAGCTGCAAAAGGCATTGAATTATCTGATCAAAGGAGTATCATACGGCGGCTCCTATACCTTGCGCCAGCCTGCGGGCTATGCCGGTCTCAAAGGCATTATGACCTGGTCAATCAACTGGGACGCGTATACGAATAACCAGTTCTCGAACGCACATCGTCCATTCCTGAATGGACTTAGCACGCAAAAGACAGAGGAGGTTGTGTATTAAATGATAAATTTAAATAAACGCACTGCTTTTAAGAAGACTGCAAAGTTTTTCCTTGGTCTGTCCCTGCTCTTATCCGTCATCGTTCCTTCCTTCGCGCTCCAACCTGCTACGGCCGAAGCAGCAGATTCTTATAAAATTGTTGGTTACTATCCGTCCTGGGCTGCGTACGGCAGAAACTATAATGTAGCTGACATCGACCCAACCAAAGTGACGCATATCAACTATGCGTTTGCTGATATTTGCTGGAACGGCATTCATGGAAATCCGGACCCTTCGGGCCCCAATCCTGTAACCTGGACCTGCCAGAATGAAAAAAGCCAAACGATCAATGTTCCGAACGGAACGATTGTGCTCGGCGATCCATGGATCGATACGGGCAAGACATTTGCAGGGGATACGTGGGATCAGCCCATTGCAGGTAATATCAATCAGCTTAACAAGCTGAAACAAACCAATCCTAACCTGAAGACTATTATCTCCGTCGGAGGATGGACGTGGTCCAACCGTTTCTCTGATGTAGCCGCGACTGCTGCAACCCGGGAGGTCTTTGCTAACTCTGCCGTGGACTTCCTGAGAAAGTACAATTTTGACGGAGTAGATCTGGACTGGGAGTACCCGGTATCAGGCGGTCTCGATGGTAACAGCAAACGTCCTGAAGATAAGCAAAACTACACATTGCTCCTGAGCAAAATCCGTGAAAAATTGGATGCAGCGGGAGCTGTGGACGGCAAGAAGTATCTGCTTACGATTGCAAGCGGTGCGTCTGCGACCTATGCTGCCAATACGGAGCTTGCAAAAATTGCTGCCATCGTCGACTGGATTAACATTATGACATACGATTTTAACGGGGCTTGGCAAAAGATCAGCGCACATAATGCGCCATTGAACTATGATCCTGCAGCTTCAGCCGCTGGCGTGCCAGATGCCAATACATTTAATGTGGCAGCCGGAGCACAAGGGCATCTGGATGCAGGCGTACCGGCCGCTAAACTCGTGCTTGGTGTTCCATTCTACGGTCGTGGCTGGGATGGATGCGCACAAGCAGGCAACGGCCAGTATCAGACGTGCACGGGTGGTTCTTCCGTTGGAACATGGGAAGCAGGCTCCTTTGATTTCTACGATCTGGAAGCCAATTACATCAACAAAAACGGATACACGCGTTACTGGAATGACACGGCTAAAGTGCCATATCTCTATAATGCGTCCAACAAGCGCTTTATCAGTTATGACGATGCGGAGTCCGTTGGATATAAAACGGCTTATATCAAGAGCAAAGGACTCGGCGGAGCGATGTTCTGGGAGCTCAGCGGTGACCGTAACAAAACACTTCAAAACAAACTGAAAGCCGATCTGCCTACTGGAGGTACAGTGCCACCAGTAGATACGACGGCACCAAGCGTACCCGGGAATGCTCGTTCGACAGGTGTGACGGCAAACTCTGTGACGCTGGCCTGGAATGCTTCAACGGATAATGTAGGGGTTACCGGTTATAACGTCTATAATGGCGCTAATCTTGCGACATCGGTCACCGGAACGACAGCTACAATCAGCGGACTTACAGCGGGTACTTCATATACCTTCACGGTAAAAGCAAAAGATGCAGCAGGTAATCTGTCTGCAGCCAGTAATGCTGTAACTGTAAGCACAACGGCTCAGCCGGGAGGCGATACGCAAGCGCCAACTGCACCAACGAACCTTGCGTCGACCGCACAAACCACATCCAGCATAACGCTGAGTTGGTCGGCATCCACTGACAATGTGGGTGTAACGGGTTATGACGTGTACAACGGAACGACACTGGCAACAACGGTAACCGGTACGACGGCAACGATCAGCGGACTTGCTGCGGATACCTCGTATACATTTACGGTAAAAGCAAAGGATGCGGCAGGCAACGTGTCTGCAGCGAGCAACGCGGTGAGTGTGAAGACAGCCGCCGAAACGACGAATCCTGGCGTATCCGCATGGCAGGTCAACACAGCTTATACTGCGGGACAACTGGTCACATATAGCGGCAAGACGTATAAATGTTTACAGCCCCACACCTCCTTGGCAGGATGGGAACCATCCAACGTTCCTGCCTTGTGGCAGCTTCAATAGTTAAAAATTGAAATACAACATTTTTAATTGAAATGTGCAGTGTTGGCGAGCTTAGTTAGTGGAAAGAGAATATGACACATGGATTGTTTCTCGGCGCTAAACAGAAGAAGATAAGAAAAGGGAAGACCAAAAACCACCGGCTCTTGATGAACTGCACCCCAATTGTTAGACACAACTACCAATTGGAGGTGCAGTTTTTTTATGACTAAATTCAGTTCAGAAGAAAAAGTACAAGCCGTTA
>NZ_OBQM01000019.1:0-73853 GCF_900221055.1 Paenibacillus sp. RU5M
GCCGTGGAGGTTATTCGTGTTGGTCGGAAAAAGTATACCACGAAAAGAGAACTCATCCAACCAGAAATGCTTGACAAACATTAGCTGGTTTTTGTGTATTTATTTTTTTCTTACCAATAGAAGCTTAGCTCTAACTCTTGCTGCTAAAATGCGACAGGTAAGGCAGCCAAGCTCTGCGAACTTAGCGCCAAATGCCACTCAATGTTTTCCCGAGGAACATTAAGTCGCAGATTAGGCATGCGTCTTAACAATGTTGTAAAGGCGATATCTCCCTCCACACGAGCAAGTGGAGCTCCCAAGCAGGAATGAATGCCATGACCAAAAGCCAGATGACGATTAATATGACGTGTCACATCCAGATCCTCTGGCTGTTCAAATTGAAGTTCATCCCGATTGGCTGATTTCAGCACGGGGATGACCATATCTCCCTTTTTGATCTGTTGCCCTGCCAGCTCTATATCCTGAGTCGCAAAACGAGGTCCAGCAATGGTTGCAGGCCCGTTAAAACGCAGCAATTCTTCAACAGCAGAAGGTACCAGACTAAGATCAGCCTTAAGCTTCTCCAATTGTTCAGGATGATCCAATAACATCATTGCACCCGTAGCAATCAGATTAGATGTCGTCTCATGGCCAGCAAAGATCAATAACGTAATCATGGATAGCAGTTCTGGTTCACTGAGTCGATCGCCCTCTTCTTCTATAGCAATCAACTGACTGATCAAATCATCCGCAGGATGTTTGCGTTTCTCAGCTACCAGTTGTGCGGTATAGTCACCGAAGGCTTTGAGGTGTTCCTCCACTCCCGGTTCACGCACTCCGAGGCCCAGACCGTGTGCAATCGCGGAGGACCAGGTCTGGATCTGCGGGCGATCTGCTTTAGGTACTCCCAGCATATCCGATATCACATGAATCGGTAAGGGAAAGGCGTAGTCCTTGACCAAATCCATCTCGCCCTGGGCTTGAACCTGATCCAGTAATTCATCAGCGATCTGCTGCACACGTGGACGAAGACTTTCCATATATTTGGGGGTAAAGGCTTTGGAGACCAGTCGGCGTAATCTCCGATGATCAGGATCATCTACAGAGAGCATTGATTTTCCGGTAAAGAACGTTGGAGGAGCATCTGGATCTACGTTTTCCACATAGGCTTTCAGGATATTCTCATTGCCGTCGATAGAGAGTGGGTCTACTGTGAAGTGGGCATGATCTTTGAGTACCTGTGACGCTTCTTCCATTCGTGTGACCAACCACTGCCCGCGATCTGTACCACCCATTGGTAAGGATACTGGAATAACAGGACCTGTTTCACGCAATTGCTTGATCAGTGAAAATGGATTTTCACCACTATCCCCACTAAACAGGCTCAGTGCTGCTTTTTGTGAAACATTAAGATCTAACTCACTCATCATAACCATCCCTTCGCTTCGACCATTTTATTGGTTTACATTAATGAATTTATCCAATCATCTACAGTCATCACATCAGCTTGTTTGGGGAATACGCTCTCTACGAGAACTCGATGAACTTCAGGGTCCCTATCCAGACAAGCATCAGAAAGTACAGTCAGCGCGTAATCCTTATCCGCCGCCTCACACAAGGTAGACAGCACTACTCCACTTGTTGCGATACCGCTAAGAATAAGTGTATTAATGCCATGGGATTGAAGAAGGGTCTCCAGGTTGCTTCCCGAGAATCCACTGACGCGGAACTTGTCCACAATTAGCTCTCCTGGGAGCGGCTGTACCGATTCGTGAATGTCCATTGCCACTTTCATCGCCGGATTGGCTGCGTTCTCTCCACCACGGCTCGACTTTTTTCCAAACAACTTGTTACGCTCACTGATTGGAGGGGAATCCTCGCGATGACCAACCTTCACAAAAATTACGGGTACGTTATGTCTACGAGCTGTTTCTACTGCTTTCTGAAACGGGAACAGTGCATCCTCGTGCTTCGCATATTGCGACACGATGATGTTCTGCATATCCATGACCAGAAGTGCAGCGTGGTTATGATGACTCTCCATGGGTTGCACATCCCTCTCATTTTGATTAAGATTAAGGGGAGAACTCTCCGCTTAACCTCTTCTTGATATTAAACGGAGGGTTCTCCCCTTGTCAAATTTTGAACGTTGAAGGATAGGAAGTGACGATAATGGATAGAACCAATACAACCTCTCGCTCGGAACGACGGGATGCCGCCGAGAATCGCCAACGTATCTTGGATGTGGCTAGCAAATTATTCGAGCTGCACGGCGTCGAGCGGGTCAGCATGAATCAGATCGCTTCCGAAGCGCAGATTGGAGCGGGTACCTTATACCGCCGATACCGCAATAAAAGTGAGTTATGTATGGACTTGATCAAAGATAACGCAGCGCTGTTCTTCGATGATGTGGAGATATATGTGCAGGAGAACGCACAGCATCCACCATCTGAGCGATTGCGGGGTCTGCTGACGTTGTTTATCCAGTTTAGAGAGAAAAATGCGGAGCTGCTCTCGGGCATCGAGAATGCAGTATATCAAGGATCAGAGTCCAGAACCTCAAGTCCTCTTTATGACCAATTGCATCAACAGCTATTTGGATTATTTGAAGAGATGGCAACAGAGAGCGATGAATCGCAGGCCATCAGCTTGTTCAAAACGGACATGCTTCTGACTGCCATGAGTAATGATTCGTATCTGTTTCAAAAAAACGTACGCGGCAACTCTCCCGACCGCATAGTGGAGCAGCTCTGTTTGACGTTTCTTTAAGGTATATGGGTATATAAAAATGCAAAAAAGCCTAATTCATCGTCGGCAATCTGCCGCTTGAACCAGGCTTTTTGAGCATGAGGTGTGAATTTATAATGTTTTGATATACCATGCATCACAAGCAAAATGCTCCGTTGCATTTAACGGTTCTTCTAAAAGAATAAAACCGTTCTTGATATAGAACTTGTTGGCTGCAACCATATTGTTAAGCGTCTCAAGATAACATTGTTCATAGTGTTCATTGGCAAAATCAAGGGAAATCCGAAGCAATTCATAGGAGATTCCGGTACCTCGTGCTTCTTTTAAGGCATACATCTTCTGCAATTCACAAATATGTGAAAATCCCTCCACGGGTCCGATACCGCAGCCAGCTACAACGGTTGAGTTATGCTCAACCACCCAATACCTGGAGCCCTCGCGTTGATAAAGATGATAAAAATCGCCCAGATTCGGATCAGCCCACGCCGTTCCTGACTTATTGGCCCCGAATTCGATCAAACAACTACGAATCAGAGACTCTACTTCTTGATTATCTTTTTCTTCAATCTCTCTAATGAACATGCAGTAAGCCTCCGCATCATGAAATAATTGCTGCTCTTAACTGCACAAATTATACTACAATTCTGATTTAACACACTACCATTCAACTACAATGAAACGGAATCACTCGTTTTGGCAGGCAACGTCTGTTTGATTTTCAACAACCGTCTTACGTAGATCATGAAAAGCAGAAAAGAAACCAGGACCGACAAGGCACTAACCATAAACAATATGTGATAGCTCATGTATTCAGAGACCAGACCCAAGACCATCGCACCCAGTCCGATACCGAGATCAGTCGCCGTTGAAAAGAAAGCATTGGCTGCCCCTTTCCGATCCTCGGGGGCAAGGCGGAGCGTAATGGCCTGAAGAGCTGGCTGAGCGGAACCAAAGCCGATCCCGTACAGAACTGCTGAAGCGAGCACGCCAAGCAAACTGGTTGCAAAGCTAAGCACGATCAAAGCAATGATCGTAATGATAAGCGCCGGGAGAATGACTGCTGTCTCTCCTTTCTTATCGGATAGCTTTCCCGCAATGGGCCGGGATAGTGCAAGTGTCGCGGCATAGACCAGAAAGAATGTGCCAGAATTGACTTTGATCTGCTCCGCAAACAAGGGTACAAATGTAGTAATTCCACCATATGCAATGAAAAGAAAAAAGATTGGCGCCATCACAGGCAGGACTGATTTTTCGAAGATTTGGATTTTCTTTCTGTCCGTATGTGGTTGAAATGGCATTTTGGCTCCCAGCGTCAAAAGCAGGGCCACGACGGACAAACCAACAGCAAAGAGAAACATCGTCTGATATGATGTGCCTTGCATAATCCCCAGACCAATCAGGGGGCCAACCGCCATTGCCAGCGTCATGGAGGTGCTAAACCACCCCATACCTTCCCCGCGCCGAGCCGATGGAATCATGTCAGTCACAGCTGTCATCATGGAAGTTGTGGATACAGCCCAGCTCATTCCATGCACGATACGAAGTCCAATCAGCATGATAATTCCACCAACCCAGTTGTACATGTACATCGCCAATATAAATAAAATCAACCCTCCGATCATAAACGGACGTCTGCCGAATCGATCCAGTAGTCCACCGACAAAAGGACGAAGGATGACGGAAGATAACATTAAAGCTCCCATGGCCAAGCCCACCTGTTTTTCATTGCCACCCATCTCTTTAATGAAGAGCGGCAGTGTGGGATACAGCATATAAAATGCAGTAAATAAAAACAGCAAACCCAGCGTCATCAGAATAAATGACTTTGTCCATAAACGTTGCATCATTCATCCCCCACTCTAGTTATGAAATCTATGTTTTGACCTGTTTTTGTATAAAAACAAATATTGATATATTAATGAACATCTGTTAATAATTATAGACAGAATAAGAAAGCTTACCATTGTTAATTGAACGCGTTTCGTTAATTAGTGAACATTAAACATAAATTTGTTTATTATCTTTAGAAAGTTTGGTGAGAATCACATGACCAAAGTGGATCGAAGAATTCGAAAATCACAAGAAGCCATCAAAGCAGCAGTGATTGAATTGATGTCAGAAAAAAATTTCGATGATATTACCCTACAGGATATCTCGGATAGAGCGGACGTTAGCAGAGGCACCATTTATCTGCACTACGTCGATAAGTATGATCTGTTGGACAAGCTCATTGACGGGCATATCAAAGAATTAAGTGAAATTTGTCATTCGGTTGCAGACCTGGAATGGAAAGAATCCATCGTTCCCTGGTTTACCTATCTGGAAAAGAATTACTTGTTCTTCTCGACGATGATAGCCAGTAAGGGAGCGGTACAATTTCGCAACCGCCTGGTTGAGTTTCTTAATGAGGATTTCAAGGAGGAAGTACACTTATCTCAGGCCAGTAAATCCGGATTAAGTGAGGATATCATTCTCCAATATGTGGTCATGTCTTATGTAGGGGTCGTTGAGTGGTGGATCAAGAACGAAATGCCCCATCCACCCGAAGTCATGTCTGCGCAATTAGGAGAATTAATCAAAATGAATTTGGGATAACGTGCAATGTGCACGTAACCAAAACAGCGGTAGTCTCAGGATACGAAGTTAACATCCTGGGACTACCGCTATTACTTTTCGAAAAAAGCTGATTTTTCTGCAATTGGCGCCGACCACCTGCTGTCTAAATTGTTATTGCATGTGGTCTAATTAAGATATGGATTCCAAAAGACTCTTGGACAGAGTTTTGACAACCAAATCGTACGAATGGTCAATCATAACAAAGATATCCTGCTCCGACAAGGAACCATCTAGAACAATGGTATTCCAATGTTTTTTGTTCATATGATACCCCGGTTGAACGGCTTCATGCTGCTCTCTCAGGTTTTCCGCAATGATCGGATCACATTTTAAGTTCAAGCGAACGTTATCCACCTTGTCCTCAAAAATAAGCGCAAACATTTTCCCTGCAATTTTCATAGCAACAGGATCGGCTCCGAAGGGATAATCCTTCGTTGCACCTTTTTTCTTCAAACAGTACTCTATAATCTTATTCTTCAATTCAGTATCTCTCCTTTGCGCAGAAGACAACAACTTTCCCTACCCAATCTAATGATACCGAATGTACGTTTGCATGTAAATATCAAGCATTTCATTTCAACTATTCTTCCTGTATCACAGGCATCATCTTCTCAGACAGCTTCCTTGATGCTACGCAACTTATATGGACATACAACAAAAAAACCGACTCCATGGAATAATTCATGAAATCGGTTTTTCATCATTCGAATTATGCATTCGATACTCTAGCTGTCTTCACTTTCTGTACTTCGTACATATTTACCGTAGTGCTAATCAGATACTCGGGTTTCTCCTGTCCTCTTTTCTCCTTATGACCTTTAATATGCACGTCGCTTTTCTCCCAATTCTTCCAGTCTTCTTCCGATTCCCAACGAATCAGCACCATCACTTCTTCGTGTTCTTTACTTTTTTTATTAACCATTACACTGAAATCAATCAGTCCCGGCATTTCCTCTACAGGGCTAGGGGCACTGAAACGTTCCACCAGTTTATGACTATGGCCCTTTTCGACTACCATAACGCGAGTTTGAATGAACATGAATTACGCCTCCTGATTTCCTCAAGTCACTGCTTGGATACAATGGTCTTGGGATATTTTTTAAGTTCCTCTCTATTATTTTATTCTTATTGAAAATGATTATCAATATCGTATCGATTTTGTGTTCATAAAAAAACCTCCTCCACGAAATGGAGAAGGCATTTGCTCGTTATTTTAGAGAGCTTTATTCACTTTGCTGCTCTTTGGTTTACTGTGACTTGTACTATTGTGGTTTGGTTTACCGCTATTTGGCTTACTACCGTTTGGCTTACTGTGATTAGCTTTACCGCTCTTCTTAAACCACTCGGATTTAGGTTTGCGAGCCGGATTCGCTTTTGACTTCGCAGGTTTATCGGCAGCAGATTTATGAGATGCAGACTTCGATGTTTGATTCGATTTTACAAAAGCAGGCACACTTGTCATCGGATAAGGATGATTTTTTACTTCAGGGATGGTCTTCTTGATTACTTTCTCAATATCCTTCAGGAACGGAAGTTCTTCCTTTTCACAAAAGGAAATCGCCATTCCGCTATGCCCTGCTCTACCTGTACGGCCAATTCGGTGGACATACGTTTCCGGAATATTAGGAAGGTTGAAGTTGATTACATGTGACAGCTCTTCAACATCAATGCCCCTTGCCGCTATATCCGTCGCCACCAGTACTCGTGTAACTCCACTTTTGAAATTATTCAAGGCTCTTTGACGCTCATTTTGAGATTTGTTGCCATGAATGGCCTGCGCCGTAATATTCACTTTGGACAAATCGCGAGTTACACGGTCAGCTCCGCGCTTTGTACGAGTGAATACCAATGCCGAAACAATAGATTTATCCTGCAAGATATGATTCAACAGATTCTGTTTCTTACCATTTTCCAATAAATACACAGACTGTTCAATTCGATCCACTGTGGAGGAGACGGGTGTAATTTCTACTTTTACCGGATCAACGAGCAGTGTTTTTACCATTTTTGTGATTTCAGGAGGCATTGTAGCTGAGAAGAATAACGTCTGTTTCTTGCTCGGCATCTTCGCAATGATTCGTTTCACATCATGAATGAAGCCCATATCCAACATGCGGTCTGCTTCATCAAGAACCAGTATTTGCACATGTTTCAGATCAATACGCTTTTGATTGACCAAGTCAATCAGTCTACCGGGCGTTGCAATAATAATATCTGCACCTTGATTGAGCGCACGCTCCTGGACTTTCTGTGAAACGCCACCAACGATTGCGGCACAACGAATATCGGTAAAACGGCTATATGCCTTAATATTATCTGAAATCTGAATCGCAAGTTCTCTTGTTGGTGTTAAAATCAATGAGCGAATATGGCGTGCGGCTTTGGGGCCGTTCGAATTTTCGCTTAATAACTGAATGATAGGCACAGAAAATGCTGCCGTCTTGCCTGTACCTGTTTGCGCACAGCCAAGCAAATCTCTGCCTGCCAATACGGCCGGAATCGCCTGTTCCTGTATAGGTGTAGGGGCAGTATAGTTTGCTTTGCTTAAGCCTTCCAAAATTGCGGGTATAATATTCAAGTCTTTAAATGTCATTAGGTCTCCTTAATTTACGCAACAAATATTCATTTGACGTATATCTCATTTCAAAACGTAACACATAAGGATAACATTAAAAAGCACTTCTGTATATCATATTTTGAAAATTCAGCCCTGGATGCCATTTTGGTTGAACAACAATTAGCTCTGAACAAACGATGAAACATCAATCTATTAACTTACCAGTTTCAACCCTACTGCTGATCCAAGCACCATGGCAATAAACAGAATTCTTAACGCATTTCGAGATTCTCCATAAAATATCATGCCGAGAATAGCTCCCCCGGAAGCTCCGATTCCCGTCCATACGGCGTATGCCGTTCCCATCGGAAGAGTCTTCATCGCAAGCGATAGGAAGAGAAAACTTAGTCCAAAACCCGCAACCAATAGTATGATTGACATCAGGTTACGATCTTTGTGCAATTTATTTATCATCAGAACTCCAATCATTTCAAAGACACCTGCCAAAATAAGAAATACCCAGTTCATGATTCATGTACCTCCTTTGTTTTTCCTTTGCTGAGCATTTTAAGACCGATTACGCCCAATAAAAGAACCCCAATGAGCAGCATTTTCCCAGATTGAATCGCCGCATCAAACAATATAATCTCTGCCAGTACAGTCCCTGCTGTACCCAATCCAACGAATACCGCATATACAGTCCCTACATCAAGTGAGCGGGATGCTGCAATCATCAAGGTGAAGCTGACAATAATGGCGATCAGTGTAGCTCCCCACTCCAGAAAACCACTGGCATGTTTCAATCCAATGACCCAACCGACTTCAAATAAAGCTGCAATAACGACGGACAACCAGGTTTTGTTCATTTCTACACACTCCTTATCAAATTTTGCTACGTGTATTATTAGTTACATGAAGCCAAAATAAAAAAGCCCGGGAAACAAACTGCATTAAGCAGTTCATCTCCCAGGCTTTTGTCCCTCCGTGACACAACCAATAGGCTGTGAGTTTTCTCTCGGACCAGACCGACATAACTGTCGCGGAACCCTAGAAAACATTTGAATATTTTGATGTGACTCCAATTATACACAATTCTTTTTGATTGGCAACCCTTTGGCACATTGTAATTTAAGTAGGATAACCTTTTTCCGTTACTGGGCTAGAGGGAACTTACATGCCATATATTTTGTGTGGTACGTAGTATTCCTCCAAGCTTGCAATCTCCTGCGCATCTAGCTTCACGGACAAGGCTGTTACGGAATCCTCCAGATGATGTTCTTTTGTTGCACCAACAATTGGTGCGGTGACACCTTCTTTTTGCAATACCCATGCCAGTGCAACGGTTGCTCTGGAAACACCTCGTTTGTTCGCAATATCAGCGACAGTCTCCACTATTTTACGATCGGCATCAACCATTCCCGCAGCAAGTCGGTCTCCTGCTTCGTCGTTCGATGAACGGGCTGTTTTCTCATCCCAATCCCGAGTAAGACGCCCTTTGGCAAGAGGACTCCATGGAATTACACCCACTCCCTCTTCACGACAGAGAGGCAGCATTTCCCGCTCTTCTTCCCGATACATCAGATTCAATAGATTCTGCATGGAGACAAATGGGGTCCAGCCGTTGCGTTCCGCCGTATGCTGAGCCTTCATAAACTGCCAGGCGTACATTGAAGAAGCTCCTATATAACGGACTTTCCCCGCCTTAACAACATCATGAAGGGCCTCCATCGTTTCTTCTATTGGAGTACTGCTGTCCCATCGATGGATCTGATACAGATCCACATAATCGGTGCCTAGGCGCTTCAAGCTGTTATCAATCTCATTCATAATGGCTTTTCTCGACAAACCTGCACCATTTGGCCCCGGCTTCATGCGGAAGTAAACCTTTGTTGCAATAACAACCTCATCACGACGAGCAAAATCCTTCAACGCACGACCCACGATTTCTTCGCTTGTACCATCCGAATAGACGTTGGCTGTATCAAAGAAGTTAATACCCAAGTCCAGCGCTTTTTGTATAAAAGGACGACTCTCTTCCTCATTCAACGACCATGGAGCGATTCCGCGTTCAGGGACTCCATAGCTCATGCAACCAAGACATAATCTCGAAACGTCCAGTCCGGTACGACCCAATTTTACATATTCCATGTTAAAACACTCCTTTATGAAGTTAATTTTATCCAATAACTGAGATACAATTCTTTGAAAATCGGATTTTCTTCCCATTTGATCTGGGACTCCAATCTCTCGATTACAATTTGCTGATCTGCTCAGGGCGGCTATTCATCCCGCTCTGTTTGCCACCTTGAATGTCAAATCCGAACTTTGTCGCTATGACAACCTGATCACGTACAGGGGAAAGTGCTTCGCCGACGAGTTCTTCATTGATATATGGACCATAGACCTCGGCGGTATCAAAGAAAGTTACACCGCGTTCAACAGCTTCCCGTATGACCGCGATCATCTCCGTTTTGTCCGAAGCCGGACCATACCCGTAGCTCATTCCCATACAACCAAGCCCAATTGCCGATACTTCTAACCCGTTATTTCCCAGTGTTCGTTTTTGCATCATATAACTTCCTTTCTTCATTCAAATGATGTGAATGTGAACTAATGTACATGAATTTATTATCTCCATTTAGGAGTACACTGAATTAATGGGGTTTACTCACACCAAGACTGCGTCGTATTTCCAGTTCTGGTGACTCTGCCAGCTTAACCACCAGAACGGCCACGCTTTTGCAGGATACTTCGCTTCCTTTGAAAGGCTCGCCTTTCTGGGTTATTTCATAATCAATCTCGTTTGATCTGGTAAACCACGCTGGCCGTAAGATTGTATAATCTAGATCTGAAGCTTCAACAATGGAAGCTGCTTTACGATAAGGGTCCAATATACTGCTGTACTTCTGTCCAGGCACTTCATCGTAGATCCCCATAGAACTGATAAAAATCAGTCGTTTCACTCCTGCAGATTTCATCGTTTCCACGATGGTTCTGGCGTACTGTTCCAGATCACCTGCAAGATTGACATAGACAACGTCCACGCCATTCATGGCGTCTTTCAATTTGACTTGATCCATCACGTCACCGTCGATCACACGCGCACGATTCGAATCGATATTTCCAAGCCTGCTGGATTTCCGCAAATAGAGTGTTAGCCTGACATCGGTTTCCTTGAGAAACAAGTCTATCGCTTCGCGGGCGATTTGACCGTTGGCACCCAAAACTAATACATGACTCATTCCCATACCTCCTTTTGTTCAGGATAAATTTTCTGTTTTCGTAGAAGTACTACAGGTTTGCTGGCTGATTGCCTTTTTGCGTCCCCTTGCTTGATTCTGCGAGCCTAATATTATTATGCCGAACTGAAGGAGCGAAGCGGTATATCATTTGTCTTAATTGATTGCCTGATCCTCTCAGGCCCACTTTTGTCTAAGGTCGTTAAGTCTTATAATGAAGCAAGAACAACTTGCAAGGAGGATATGTATGTCCGATAACGCAGTGCAGCAGAAACAGGAACTCACCGAACTAATCAAGCGCCATTCCATTCATAACAGCTCTAAGGAAACGGTAATCCCTTCCCTGTATGTCTATCAGCATTCCAGCATAAGTGAACCTGCTTACAGGGTTTACAAGCCTTCCTTTTGTGTGATCGTTCAAGGCTTGAAAGAAATCTTGCTGGCACAGGAAAGATTCGAATACGGACCTTCCAATTATCTGATTGCTTCTATGAACCTGCCAGTGATTGGTCAGATTATAAAAGCATCCACTGATATGCCTTACCTGAGTCTGAAGCTTGAGTTTACACAGAACCAGATTCTTGAAGTACTGAATGAATGTAATATTAAGGTCACGTCTAAAGAAAACGCCAGACGCGCCCTATTTGTTGGACAGATGGAGCCCTCCATTCAAGATGCTGTACTTCGATTGGTTCGGCTGCTGGATACACCAGGAGAAATCCCGTTCCTTGCCCCACTCTATACGCGGGAGATCCTGTACCGGCTTTTGCAGGGACCTTATGGAGCTGAACTGGCCCAGATTGCCGTGGAAGGCAGCAGCAGCTACCGGATTCGGGAAGCCATTGAGCATATTGTTCGACATTGGGAGCAACCTTTTCGAATCGAAGATCTTGCGGAGACAGCCAATATGAGTGTGTCCTCGTTCCATCGACATTTCAAAGAAATTACCGCCATGAGCCCACTTCAGTTTCAGAAGCAGCTGAGGCTTCAGGAAGCACGTCGACTCCTTATGGCTGAGTCAGCTGATGCTGCGGATGTAGCATTCCGGGTTGGTTACGAGAGTGCGTCGCAATTCAGCCGGGAGTACTCCCGCATGTTCGGCGCGCCGCCGAGAGCAGATATCAAACGTTTGAAGGAAAAATATGATCATGTTATGAGTGAATAAGTACACCGGCTGAGAAGTTGAAATGTTAGAGAAATGGATAGCCAATACGCTATCCATTTTTTAATTTAAAGAGTGACTATCTTATTCTATTCCCATCCTTATATTTACAACTTGTGATTCATGGAACTATAATCCATACTAAACCAAGTTACATACAATGTTTTATAAAGGAGAGGTATCGGATGGCTAATGTTCAGACTTTCAAAGCTACTGCACACCTACAAGATGGGGTTAAAGTAATCACCAAAGCAAGACAATTCGAACTGATCATCGATGAGCCAACAAACCTCGGTGGTACGGATACAGGAATGAATCCTGTAGAAGCTCTACTTGCCTCCCTTGGCGCATGTCAATCCATTGTGGCCCGGGTCTATGCATCCAAATTCGATGTTGTACTTGATGATTTCAGAGTTGAAGTTGAAGGTGAACTGGATCTTGATGGATTTTTTAACCGATCTGATGTACGCCCCGGTTATTCCGATATCCGATACACGTTTTATATCAAAACCAGCTCATCTGAAGAAAAAGTTGAATCATTTGTACAATTTCTAGAAAGTAAATGTCCTGTGGGTGATACGATTTCCAATCCGGTGAATACCAAGCTCAATCGCGTCATTATCGAAAATGGGATATCGTTGTAACAAAACGAATGAACCAGATACAAAAAGATACAAGCAATACAAAAACATACAAACAATACAGAAAGGCTGCTTCCCAGCAAGTTAAACTTGCTGGTGAGCAGCCTTTTTTAAAATCTTGGATTTATTTTGTTAATTATTTTGTGAATTGTTTTGTGAATTGTTTTGTGAATTGAATAGTTCTTTCGATGAGTGCAGCAGCTTCTGCGCGAGTTGTATTCCCTTTCGGTTTCAATGTTCCGTCTGGATAACCGTTAACGAGCCCATTGGTAATGGCCGCAGCAAGTGTTGAACGTGCCCAACCGGATATTTCAGCGCCATCGGAGAAGCTGATATTAGTATCTGAATCCGCGATCTGCGCTGCACGAACGACCATTGTCGCCATTTGCTCGCGAGTCACCAATTCGTCTGGACCAAATGTGTTATCACTATATCCATTCACAATGCCCAGACCTGCCGCAGTGGAAATTGCGTCTTGCGCCCAATGCGTCGTAGTATCCGCAAATCCTTTGTCAGCAAAGCCTTGCAGATGTAAAGCCTTAATGATAAGAGTAACAAATTCGGCTCTGGTAATTTTTTTATCCGGTCTGAAACTGTTATCCGGATAACCCTGGATCACACCGAGTTCAACCAAATCCATAATACTGCCGGAAGCCCAATGTCCTACGAGATCCGTGAAATTCTTGGTTCCTTCCGGAGCTTGCGTTACGGTCTTATCGGATACCAGAACAGCAAACTTGGTAAAATGATTAATGGTTCCTGATACCGTTCCATTCATTTGATCCACTTTCATATTATCGAGTGAAACCCACTTTTGGGCCTGCTCGTTGAACCAATACAATCCCACTATTGATTTGTCAAAGTCCACCTTGTTCTTGTCGAATGGCAAGGTGACAGTTACCGGTTTGCTGAAATTCCCGCTCTTGCTTGCAGTAATCTCATAGACATCTCCGAGCAGTTTCAATGTGGAATCGGTAAACAGATTCAACGTTTGGCTTACTTTATTTACGGAAATGACGATGCTGCTCTCCATCGCTCCGGCTGGCACATTGATTTTGACTCCGCCCAAGCTCAACGATCCACCATTCACACTAATCGTTCCACTGTTGGCATTGGTACCCGTTTGATCACCATTCGTTCCTCCACTTGGAGTTGAAGGAGTCGAAGACGTTGGTGGAACTGAGGTGGAATCTCCGGCTCTGACGACAGTTATACTGTAAGTCTTGCTTGATCCATTACGTGCTTGCACCGTAATTGGAATTACATTTTTTCCAACAGACAACCCGAAAGATTGATTTATTCCGTTTGCATAGGGTTCACCTTTAGCAGACAAAGTAGCTTGGCTATCCGTAGCCTTCGCCGTAATACTGATGGAGTCTGTTGCTTGTTCAACATTCAGAGTATACGCCGTGATTGCAGGATTGAATGCTGGAGTCAAAGCGCCTTGATCAACAGATAAATCATCCAATGTGGAAACGTCAATCAGCTTCCCGGTTCGCATATCTTCCTTCACAAGCGCAAAATCAGCTGCGACCTGGTGGGAGTAATCCTCCGCTGCATTAAGAATAAAGTTCTGCAAATTATCCCAGATGGGTACGATATTTGTTACAAAACGTTCCTCAAAACGGTAGTTCAACTCATCGGATACCTTGTCCAAGCGCGAGCTTGCATAAGCGTAAGCCTTGGCTGCATCGACCAAATACTGCTCCAGCTCTTGCTTGTTCTTAAACGGCTTATCCGTGTAATCCCCTTTAAAAGGTGAGACTTCCTTGATCAGATACGAGCGATTCATTGCTTCGAGTACACCCAGATAAGAATCGGGATCAACTGAAGTTTTAAGATAAGCATCTTTCGATAAATTGGCGTCCCGGGTCTGCTCTTTCACGTCGAGCAGAATATCATCCGTATTGGCCTCACTTGCTCCTTCGATTAACACATTGTAGCGTTCAACCCCAATGCTGCCAATTCCCTGATGAATACGGCGTACAATATCCTTTATCTTAAAATAGGCATCGAATTCACCATCGCTCAGATTGAGGAAATTGCTTCTGACTTGCAATTTGTATGCTTCCCAAGCGTCTTGCAGGGAAGATTTCTCCGCATCTGTAGCGGCTTCAAACTTATCGGAGTTGCCGGCAATGTTTAATTTTCCATCAAGTGCCCGCTTCCCGAGCAACTTTTGCAATGCTTCCTCATAAGACACTTTGGAGACTTTGTCCATGACCTCTTTCGTATATGGAGTTACATTGCTTTTGGTCAACTTAGTGTTTTTGGGGCTTATCTCGCTATTAATCTTTATCAGAGTATCCTTATAGGTATCTAGAAAAGTACGAGATACGTCCCGGAAATCGGCGTCCTGCAGATTGGTAATCGCAGAGCTGTCTTTTTCGTATTTGACTACATAAATACTTGTAACAAAGCGAATCAGATCATCATAAAAGCTGCCGATGCCGGAAGAATCCACATCGTTCAAGCTGAACACCATTTGATTAGTACTGTCGTTAAAAGTTCCCACATTCTGAATATGGGCATCGCCTTGCGTGTACGTAAGGATTTCCTTCTCATTCCAGCCTGGAATGACCGAATTCGGTGAAGGAATAAGACCCGCTGCCAGATCAGCCTTGAATAAGGAATGTGTACCACGCAGGAAGGTATATTCATTCGCTCCCATGGCGTCACTTCCATATTTATATTCTTTGGTGGCAGGGTCATTAAAACCTGTATTGTCCGCTATGATGCTGTTTTCAACGACATGTTTGCGATTCTCATCAGCAAGAAGTGGTTGACTGTACCGAAGCAGGGGGACGCTGATCACTTCCGAAGCCAGGCAGTCCGGATCCTGCACAGCCTCAGCCATTAACGTCACATTCAACATGACGGAGTTCATGACAGCAGAAGTGGATGTACCCGAAATGGATAGCGTAATTGTACGATCACTGCTTCGGCCCTCAGCCTGAATACTCCAGTCTCCCTCAGGAAGGCCCGTCACACTGTAAGCATTCGAGTCCAATACCCCATCCACGGGAACGCCGGCGCTAAGATTGAGTTGGATCGTGGTATTTAAGTCCTTCGCGCTGTTCATACGAATGTTGGACGATGAGGAGTCCAATGTTGCTACAATCTTATTGGATGGTGTGAATTGAGCCAAAGTTACGGTGTTGCTTCCTTGATACACCGTTAAGGATGAGGTTGGTCTGTGTACTTGATCCCACGCACCAGGATGAATCTCAAATGTCAGAAGGCTGTCTGAAACCACATTCCCGGTATCGTCTCCAGTTATGGTCACTTCGATCTGATCTCCGTTCGCATTGGCTTCAGCAGTGAATCCTGCCGGGAGGCCGAGCACACTGAAGTCGTCGGATGACCATGGTCCCTGCTTAACCAAGCCTCCAAATGCATTCAACACAATCTTGTTATGTACAGGATCTACGCTCGAAGCCGATTGCATTTCTAACCTTTGATTACTTTCCAGAATGACATAGGCGGAAGTTGTGCTTGAATTGCGAGCCTTCGCGTCTTTGACCTTCTCGAAGTCATTTCCGTTATTCCGAGTGTCCCAGTTGTTTCCGTGATTCGGGAACGCAGCTTCTTTAGTGGATTTCTCCGGGTTCAGCGGATCGAACACCAATCGTTGCATGGTGTTTTGTTTGCCCGCTTCTGGAGCCGGACTTCCCCAATAAGCATCCGCATTATATCCAACAAAATCAATCACATGTTCCTGTAAAGAATCAGACATCGGATCGCTGGTCGTCAACAATTGTGTCATATTCAACAAGACCAGCTTTCCACTTTTGTTATCTAGTTTAAATGAAGCATCGCTGGCATCCGGCTGTGGAAGTTGCCCTCCCACGTTGCCGTTGCTGCCAAGCGCAATCAGATAATAACCAAATGCCGGAATCTGGGCAGTCATTGTCCCTAGATGAGCTACTTTCCAGTTATTCTTTTGGTTATCAGCAAATTGTATAGACCAGTCGTTCAGCGAAACAGGTTCTGCTGTCGGATTATATAGTTCTACAAAGTCGTTGCCGTACACGTCGAGTACGTCGTCTTTTTTGCCTCCATAAAAATGGCTGATCACCACGTTTTTCGCTAAATTGCTGGTGTTAAGGTTTTCTGATGCTGCAGCATGTCCGATTCCTGCAAATGTCCAGAATGATTGGATAACCATTACTGCCACAAGGATCGTCGCTACCCAGCGTTGATTGATGTCTTTCAAGTTGTCTAACCCCTCTCCCATATAAAAGCTCAGGCTAGTATATCAACCCAATGTAAGAGGACAGTTAAACTAAAAAATCATAATATTAAAATTGTAAAATCCTTGAATATGTAAAAATCACAACAAATGTATACGATGGATGATCTTTAAATAAAAACAAATGAAAAGAGCCGCGACTGCTCGCGGCCCCTAGCTTGTTGGATGCGGGAATCTGAATTCCTGCTACCCCTTAAGAAACATTTCCATTCCATTTATACGTCATAGCGGACTTGCCTGGAATAGTGACAACGAAGCTTTGGCTGCCCCATTGGATCTTCACATTTTTCGACGAGCTGGAAGAGTTGTAGGCAACTACCACTTTGGAACCGTCCGGATTGCGGAAAGCCACATTTTTGACTTCAGATCCAGTGTTGCTGTCAATGCGGTATGCATTGGGTACTACAAATTTACTAAAGTGACCCAGCAAATAATATTGTTTGTGATATGTGACATTATTCTCAGGTGCGTCATTACGGTTGTCCGAGTTGCGGATTGTAATCATGCCTTTGTTCGTGTTGTTCGGTGAAAGCAATGCTGGACCGTCTTTTTGATCCAGGGCAGCATTCCAGAGAATGATCGATTTGGACCAGTTTCTCGTAATATTAATGAACTCATTCATCATATTATCGAAACCAGATGAGGTACCATTCTGCGGATCATTCCAGTTGCCGAAACCACCCTCCGTGAACCAAACTTCCTTGTCCGGGTGACTGTTATGCATGGAGGTCATTGTTGATCCGTCCCCACTGTCATAATGGTGGAATGCGCTCCCGGATACGTAGCTGCCTTTGCCTGCGTTCTTCAGATTCGTAATGACCTGGTTCGGGAAGGTCCAGTTCAGAAAGTTATGGTCGAATGCAATAATCTTGGTGTTGATTCCGGCATTGCGGAGTGTTGGTCCAAGATAATCGCCGATAAAGCCCGTCTGATCCTCTACATTCATACCCATGGAAGGATAATGGGATGGCTCGTACATTGGCTCGTTTTGCAACGTAACAGCATAGATGGGTACCCCTTCAGCCTGGTAGGCTTCAATGTACTTTTTGAAATAATTCGCATATGTTCCGTAGTGTTCTGCTTTCAGTTTGCCGCCGTTCAGATTGTTGGAATATTTCATCCAGGCAGGCGCACTCCATGGGGAACCCATTACTTTGATATTGGGATTCTTGGCGATTGCCGCTTTGACCATGGGCAGTATGTAAGCCTTGTCCCGGTCGATCGTGAATTGGCTGAGTGAAGTATCATTTGCCGTATCGGCATAGGTATAGGCGGCCCAAGCAAAATCGGAGCTGCCGATCGGCTGTCTCAATAAGCTAAGTCCAATGCCTGTGTTGCCAAACAGCCTCTCCATGACTTCCGCGCGCTTATTGTTATCCAGCTTGTAGTTCATGAGCCATGCGGACGCATCCGTTAATGACACTCCAAAACCATCCATCTGCTGATACGTCTGGTTTTCGTTGACCGTAATGGTAACATCCGCATTGCCTGAGTTGCTGCTGAAGTTTTTTGATGCAATCTTGGTGAGTCTCGCATCTGTTCTAAGCCCCACTGCCGGTTCAGAATTAGGGTCTGAAGTTGAAATCCATACCTCCACCTGTTCACCCGCTGCATGCGCAGTCTTGGGCATATATGAACTATATGAACCCGCCGTTACCAGAAAAGTGGACAGCAACACTAACGCACTCTTTTTCCATATCTTCATAAACATATCTCCTTTGATTTATGATAATTTGGACTGCCGAATATCAAATACTACAAAATGAAATCGATTTCATTTAAAAAATCATAAAGTCCTTTTTTCAGTTATTGCATGTCGTAGTACTTTCACCTCCTTTTTGAAGGGTATCGGAGAAAGATGTAGATCAAAATCTTGTAAGCGTTAACAAAGATATTTATACACTTTATTGGAAAAAATTTCAACACTAAATTTTATTTTTTTATATAAAATTGTAGAAAATCCTGAAATGGACTGGATTCCACGCTCATTCTGCTCCTCATTTCCCCCTGATTGCCATCATATAATACAAAAATGACGTCCTCTGGAGGTATCCCTGGAATGAGCCATGTACTGAGCGCAATTGATGAGGAAATAAATCGGATCATGACTTCCTTGCTTCAACAGCAGCAACAAGATGGTTCCTGGCATTTCTGTTTTGAGAACGGTACGGTAATTGATGCTTATGTCATCATTCTCTTTCGGATATTGGAAGTCCCGAATGAAGCGCTGATCCGGGAGTTGCATGATCGTATCCTTAACGAACAGCAACAGGATGGATGCTGGAAATTGTACGCCGATGAAGAGGATGGAAATTTATCCGCATCGGTTGAAGCGTACTACGCCCTGCTATACTCCGGGTACAGCCAGAGTACGGACGAGCCAATCCAGCGGGCCAAACAGTATATTCAGTCCAAAGGAGGTATTGGAAAAGTTAGCAGCATTTTGACCAAAGCCATTCTTGCCGCTACCGGACAAATGAAATGGCCTTTATCCATCTCTATGATCCCCCTGGAAATACTGATGTTCCCTACCTATTTTCCCATCAACTATTTTGAATTTTCCGGTTATTCCAGAGTTCACCTCACTCCCATGCTCATTATGGCCGACTTGTGCTTCGCCCTTACACCACCCCATGCGCCCGATCTATCTGATCTGACCGACTCACGAAATGTTGGAGATGAGCTAACGACTCCGGGATATCAGGAAATGCAGGACGACATTCTAAGCGGAAGCAGCCGACTGATCGGTAACCCTCGCCACATCCACGACACTGCACGAAAAAAGGCAGAACAGTTAATAATAGAGCGGATTGAGTCTGATGGCTCATTGTACAGCTACGCCAGCAGTACAATTCTCATGATCTTTGCCCTATTGGCCCTAAAATACGATAAGCAGCATCCCCTGATTACGAAAGCCATAACCGGACTCACGGCAATGCAGTGCCGTTCTTCAGGAGGTCAAACAACAATTCAAAACTCCCCCTCTACCATATGGGATACGGCCTTAATCACCTACGCATTGCAGGAGGCTTCTCTTACCGATGACCATAAGGCTATTCAACTCGCGGCCTCCTATTTGCTCTCCCGTCAGCAAGATAAAAGAGCCGACTGGAGCATCCATAATCCGAATACCGTCCCTGGAGGATGGGGATTTTCGGAGTCGAATACAATCAATCCAGACGTGGATGATACAACAGCAGCTTTACGGGCTATTCGAAGCTTGTCCACTACTCTTCCAACGTTTCAGGAATCCTGGAATCGTGGGCTGAATTGGGTCCTGTCCATGCAAAATAAAGACGGCGGCTGGCCGGCATTCGAAAAAAATACGAACAAGGAGATGCTCACCTGGCTCGCCATCGATGGTGCCAAATCTGCGGCTACAGACCCTTCAGAGGCTGACCTAACGGGACGTACCTTGGAGTACCTCGGAAACTTTGCCGGGCTTGATACCAGGCTTGAATGGATCAAACGTGGAACAAAATGGCTCATTCGAAACCAGGAGAAGGATGGCTCATGGTACGGAAGATGGGGCGTATGTTATATCTACGGTACCTGGGCTGCATTAACCGGTCTTACGGCAGTTGGACTACCAGCAAGCCATGTTACATTGCAAAAAGGAGCGCAGTGGCTCTTAAGCATCCAGAACTCCGACGGTGGCTGGGGAGAATCCTGTCAAAGTGACCGACTCTTGCACTATGTGCCATTAGGGGAAAGTACTCCTTCCCAGACCGCTTGGGCACTTGACGCGCTCATTGCAGTCCAACCCAAGCCTACACCTGAGATGAATCAAGGCGTTCTAAGGCTTATTGCATCAATGCACGAGAACGATTGGAGAACCTCATATCCCACAGGCGCAGGTCTTCCCGGGAACTTTTATTCCCATTATCACAGCTATACATATATTTGGCCTCTTCTCACGTTAAGTCACTACAGAAGCAAATATGGGGTATCTTAAAAATTTACTTTGCGCGGCTATTTTTTCAATATTTCAAATCCGGATCAATCAATGTTCACCTTACTTCATCAAAGTAACCTAAAAAACAGGGAACTCATAGAGCTCCCTGTTTTTGTTTGAAATAATTTATTGAATGATCAAATTAAAGCCATTTTGAATCTGATTCACATTAGGGTTGGCAATGTTGCTTGTTGTCAGATTATTGAATGTGGCAGAACCATTACCGGTATAAGTGTATATTGCTGCACCTTTATGTGGGGTTGTGAACCTAGATGTCTCAATTCCGTCCAGACCGGTACCATTAATGTTGATGTTATTAAACACAATATTCTGGAAACCGCCGCCGTATCCGAATTGAACAGCACTGCGCTGCGTATTGAGGATGTCAATATTGGTAAACGTAACGTTCTTGATGGAATCATTGGAAGCTTCAAGATCAATAGCTCCGCGTTCACCATTGTACAGATCTTTACTCGTGCCGCTGTTAATAATCGTTGTATCGGAGAACAGAATACCTGTGTTATCTTGGAAATGGTATCCAGGGAAAACAGTGTTCATCCGGATCGCCGAACCGCCAACCGTGTCAACAATCAGGTTGTTGGTTGCCTTATGTCCACTGCCACCAAAAAATGCAATGCCTGCTGCGCGCCAGTTATTCTCAATCGTGTTGAACGAGAATGTATTGTTCACACCAGCAGGAGCACCATTCACGTTGCTGGTCCATACGGCCAGACCATCATCACCATTGTTACGGACACTGCTGTTGCGTACAGTCGAATTGCTCGTGCCTTGGGCAAAGTTGACACCGTCAGCAAGGTTGTTCCGAATACGACTGTTCTCGATCACTAGGCCATCGGCAATGATTGCAGGTGTGTGGGCGTAATCCCCTACCCAGAAACCACATTCAAAGTGTTCAACCCATACGTTGCTAACCTTTGAATTTTTACCGAAATTGTCCATAAAACCTTTGTAAACTGCATTCTCGTTATAGCGCGAACGCAGCATGGAATTCATATAAATATTGCTGAAATCCAGCTTACCCTGCACACGGAAAGAAATCCCGCCTGAGGCTGCATTAGGGTTGGTAAATTGAATGTTCGTATGCCAGATACCTGCACCTACAATGGTGAGGTTGTTAATCATATTCGTCGGCGTACCAATTTTCCACATATTGCCCAGATGGAACGTGCCCTCAGGGATATATAGAGTCTTGCCTGTAGATACCGCGGATTGGACCGCCGCTTCGAATGCGGCAAGGTCATCTTTTCCATCATTTGCAATCGCACCAAAATCGGTTACAGAGACAGAGTTAGCCGGGCGCGGGATCACCGCCTGAACGGGTTCGATTTCGAGGAAATCCACACCGTATTCCAGGTTATCTCCATTGTTTTTCTGAATACGAATGGTATCTCCAGCTTTTAGAGGTGTATCCAGTTTCCAGTGCACTTCATCAAAACGGAACAACGGACGTCCTGCACTTGGCGTATCCCCCGGATGATCACTGGAGAAGTACTGCCAATTGTAGTAGGAGGTCAAAGGAACCGTTTTGGCCTTGGTCCCGTTAACATAAACGTCAAGTGCGCCGTTAAGACCCATGCCATCTGTGGAATCCGGCATTGTGAATCGCATAGTTACACCTGCGCCTCCCTCCCCTTGTCTAACCGTCCATTGTGCATAGGAACCGTTGGAAGGAAGAGCGATATAGCGCTGCCCAGATGCTTCCGAAGCCGTCAGAGCCTGATCAAAGTTCGGTGCGGATTTCAGTGTGGCACTGCCACCCCGCGTAGCATCATCCGTATCATACCGGGTATAAGGCATGCTTGCACCACGGGCTGAATATACGTTCAAACCTGTTGTAACGACGTTATTCGTTTGTTTGACCGGAGCTTCATTGTTATCCACTGCTACGGTAGTTGTCACATTGTAGTTACCGGTTGCAGCAGTCCAGGTACCCACATTGATATTGACCGAAGCTCCAGGTGCCAATGTACCGGTATAGGAACCACTATACGTCTGAAGTGTTGCTCCGGCAGCGTTCTTGAGAACCACTGTAACTCCGTGTGCACAACCTGCGGAGGCCATGTTGCCTTGATTTTTCAGATTAACTGTAAATGTTACTGTGCTGTTTGCTGTAGGGGTTCCTGGACTCCAAGAGACCGTGCCTACCAGATCAGAACTTGTAATCGGTGCAACCACCAAAGAAGAAGCGTGTGTGTAATTATTGTTTCCCTCATTCTCTTCAATGATCTGGTTATTCTCATCCACTTTGGCACTGAGCGTATATGATGCAGCTGCTTTATTGCCAGCATTAAGCGAGACCGTAGTCGAAGCCCCTGCTTGCAAAGCAGCTACTGATGAGGAACCTGCTAGCTCGTTGTTCAGATAGAAGTTGACGTTAGAAGCTGGAGAAGCAGCGGAACCAATGTTTTTGACGATGGCATTTAGGGTGATGGCATTGTTCTCCACTGGAGAAGATGGAGACCAGGACATGCCTGTAATCGTCAGATCAGGATTAGGTGCAGGTGTGCCGAATACCTGAAATTCGGCAATTTGCCCGGCAGGAGCGCCCAAGTTCGTCGTAATGTTCAGTTGCAGACGTTTAACCGTGGCTGTAACGGGAATGGTCACCGTGTTACCGGAAGCCGGGTTGAATGTATATGATTGGGCGGAAACCAGATTGCTGAAGGTGGTTGTATCCTGGTTATGTCCAAGCACTTGAATGGTCTGTGTTCGGGTGCTCCAGACCGGATCCGGGTTTAGTTTAAGTACAATGGATGTAATCTTATGATTGGAGCCGAGATCCAACGTCAGTGAGCTTGGATTGCTGCCCCCTTCCCAGTACGAATTGATATTGTTATCGTTTGCATTCGCAGCTACGAAGGATAAGGTACTGGACGATGCAGTAATCGACTTACCGATGGCGATGTTGCTTCCCTCTGTAGGGATGATTGGGGGATCCACAGGATCGGGGCCAGGTAGCGTTGGTCCCTCACTGGCTGGACCGTAAATTTCAAATGTCGACAGTTGAGCTGCCGGCCACTCGGAATTGCCCGTTACGCTTAAGCGAACGTACCTTGTCTCGACAGCAGGAAAATCGATGGTAACCGAGTTCTCCCCAACGGTTGGATTAAATACATAATCCGCAGAACCTACGATATCTGTGAACGATGAACCGTTCGTGCTGCCTTGCACGGTTATCGTTTGGGTTCTCTTTTCCCACACTGTCGGAATCTTCAATACGATTTGGTCAATGTTGGTGTTGGTGCCAAGATCCACTTGAATCCATTGGGGGAACGCGCTATTCGTACTTTCCCAATAGGTTGCTTGGTTACTGTCAATCACATTGGTCGGGCTGTATGTTTGGTTGTACCCGCTCGCGGTAACCTGTTTGCCCTGTGCCAGGTCCGGTCTTTCGGCTGCTGATACAGGAGATGGAAATCCGACAGTCAGGAATACGTTCGAGATCAGCATCGTTAATACGAGTGACCACATAATGTACTTGTTGCGCAAATTCAATTCCTCCTCAGGTTATTAGCAAAATGGTTTTTCAATGAAAATGGACGGTTGATCTGCCTTATTTTTTCGCTGCGCCGATCATCACCCCCTTATCAAAGTACATGACAAAAAAATAGCAAAGGCATTCAAAAAGGATTGTGAAACCATAATATTGGGTCGCTACTTACCTTGAGGAGTTTCTTGGATAAACTGATTTGCTTTTCTGCTTGGATTTGTCATCTATGGAATAGATTAAGTATAAACCGCTTCCAATTCTCCTTATCGGACCCCTAGAGACGGTATTCGGACTTCTGATGTTCCATTTTGGATGTTAACGAGCAGCCTTAAGGCTTGCGAGCAGAAAATACATCGTTATCCAGACTTTCCTGTGTGCATTTCGGACTTTTGAACCAAAAGAGGGAAATATTTATAATTTTTCAAACAAAGAATTTATACTATTCCTTTCGTGTTCATTCTGGATCTAATGACCAGCTTCTTTCAAACAACAAAAAGCACACATTGATCCACTTAGGGTCAATGCGTGCTTTTTATTAAATTCATTTAGGGGAATACCTAAGTTTGAATACAATCCTTAGTTCAGGCCAAAGCCACGAACAAGCATGAAGCCTAGAATGGACAACACCATAGAGCCCAGCAATCCTGCCAAAAAAGGTTTCTTGCCCAGACGACGGAAGGTTGCAATATCCACACCCAACCCCAATCCAGCCATGGCCATCGCGAGCAGCATATAGGAGAGAACCAGAAGCCCTGAGATCAACTCTTGCGGAATAATGCCCAGCGTGTTTAATCCACTCATAGCCAGAAAACCGAAAATGAACCAGGGCACTGGCAATTCTCGCCAGCGGATACCTTTAGATGATTTTTGCTCTCCCTTACGCGCCTGTCGTCCACTCCACAAGCCGATGATCAGCGCAATGGGCACCAGCATGGCGACCCGGGTTAGCTTCACGATGACTGCCATATCCAGTGCCACTTGCCCTCCAGGTGCAGCCCCAGCGATGACGTGTGCCACTTCATGCAGTGTAGCCCCTGTGAATAGGCCATATCCATTCGCACTTAAACCCAACACCGGGTATAGCAATGTATAGGCTAAAGTGAAAATTGTGCCGAGTATCGCCACTGTGGCCGCACCTACTGCCGTTTCTTCATCTTTGGCCTTGATCTGTGGCGCAATCGCGACCACTGCCGCTGCACCGCAGATGGCTGTTCCACAAGCAGTCAGCAGCCCTATTCGTTTGTCGATCTTTAACCACTTGCTCAGTCCGTAGACAACAAAAATCGTGACAACAACATTGATTGCCGCTAGCGCAACGACTTTGTATCCTGCATGGACAATATCCATAAGGTTCAGCTTCAAACCCAGCAGGATGATGCCGAACCGCAGCAATCGTTTTCCCGAAAAGGAGATCCCTGATTGAGCGGTCAGCGGAACGCCACGCACCGCCCGGTACAAGATGCCAAGCAGAATTGCAATAACGAGTTGACCCATAATATTTAAGAGCGGCAGATAACCCAACAGCTTGGCAATGAACGAGAGCAGTAAAGTCAGTCCGATTCCCAGCAGAAATCCCCTGTTCCTAACACCTTTTATGTTTTTAACGAATCTCAATTGTGTCTGTAAAATCATAGCTCCACACTTCCTTGTTGGATAAAGTATATCCTTACTATAGAAGTAGACAGGAAGGAAGTGAAATATGAATCTGCGATCCTAATCATTACAAAAACTTATGATTGATTAGGTATCTTATGCTAAAATGAGCTCAATAGGCTTATAACCAAGAAAATACACTGTTCAAATGAGGAATTCTAATGATAACTGATGCGTTAAAAGTCTTCGTTACCGTTGCGGAACAAAGCCATTTCTCCAAGGCCGCAGAACTGCTGAATCTGTCCCAACCTGGGGTAAGCCTTCATATCAAAAATCTGGAGAATGAGCTGGGAGCCAAACTGCTGCATCGTTCTCCAAAACAAGTGTCCCTGACTGAAGCGGGGGCAATCCTCTACAGACATGCCAAAGTCATTCAGGCCCGCTACGATGAAGCTCGGCAGGAGATTCAGATGCTGCGGAATGAGGTGACCGGAAGCATTCAGATCGGAGCCAGCTTCACCATCGGTGAATACATTTTGCCTAAGAAATTGGCAGAATTCGCAGCGCAGTATCCGCAGGTCAACATTCAGGTGACGATTGGCAATACCCAAGAGATTCTGTCTGCGGTTAGGGGAAATCAACTGGATATCGGATTTGTGGAGGGTGAAGCTCAAGCCTCGATTGACCTTGACGTTATCCCTTACATGAAAGATGAGATGATCGTTGTAGCTCCTTCCGGTCATCCCCTCACCGGTTCCGTTGTGGTAGAGCAGAATATGCTTCAGGATCAGGTCTGGGTTCTTCGTGAGTTGGGTTCGGGAACACGCGCGTTTAGCGATCATTTTATGGAACAGACTGCAATCCGTCCCAAGCGGTCCTATGTCTTCACCAGCAGTCAGGGTGTGAAGGAAGCTGTTGCTGCGGGACTCGGAATTGCTATGGTATCCAGGTGGATTGTTCATAAGGAGTTGGCAACCGGGGAAGTCGAAGAACTGCGAATCAGACAGCTGCATCTGGAACGCAGCTTCTCCATCATTCGCCACAAGGAACATTCACATTCCATGGCGCTTGATGTTTTCTTGCAAAAGCTTCTTTTCGTCAAAAAAGAGGGTTGAAGGCTATTCGCCATCAACCCTCTTTTGAAATTACACAAGCAGATACATCCTTGCTTCATAAGGACGAAGTGCGTTTTCTGAAACAACGTCCGAATAGTTACTAATTAATAATCTTTTATCCCCTGCAAATTCGCTTGGAAGCTGGAATGGAACAACTTTGCCATAGAAGTTGCACAGGACTAGCAATTTGGTATCACCAAGTGTTCGTGTGTAAGCAAAAAGGTTGGTGTCTTCCGGATACAACAGTTCATAATCCCCATAAATGATCACTTCATGCTCTTTTCGCAGCTGAATCAGTGTTTTATAGTAATGGTAAATGGAATCTGAATCATGTATAGATTCTTCCGCATTAATCTCCGTGTAATTCGGATTTACCAAAATCCATGGTTTGCCTTCCGTAAAACCCGCATTTTCGGAAGCATCCCACTGCATCGGCGTACGTGCGTTATCACGGCCTTTTGCATAAATGGATTCCATCACTTCTTCCTCTGGATACCCATTCTCGACCCGTTCCTTATACAGATTCAGCAACTCAATATCACGGTATTCTTCAATAGGGTAACGTACGTTCGTCATGCCTAACTCTTCACCTTGGTACACATATGGCGTACCTTGCATGCCATGAAGAAGAGTAGCCAGCATTTTGGCAGACTGCACACGATATTCCCCGTCATTTCCCCAACGGGACACGATCCGCGGAAGGTCATGGTTGTTCCAGAACAAGCTGTTCCAGGCTTCTCCTTTCAGCTCGGTCTGCCATTTGGATAACACTTTCTTTAATTGAAGCAGATCCAGCGGCTGGAGATCCCACTTGCCTTTCCCCTCCTGCTCATCCAAGCTAATGTGTTCAAATTGGAAGACCATGGATAGTTCACTGCCGTCCGGGTTGCTATAAAGCTTGGCACTCTCGGGCGTTGCTCCCCAGGTTTCTCCGACGGTTAGCAGATCACCCTTCTGGAATGTCTCTATACTGAGTTCACGCATATATTCATGCAGATTTGGCCCATTGCCTGTAATTTTGAGGTCAGGCTGCTTGCCAATCAGATCGATAACATCAAGACGGAAACCACCTACGCCTTTATCCATCCACCATTGAATCATATCATATATCTCTTGCCGTACCTTGGGGTTCTCCCAGTTGAGATCCGGTTGTTTAACAGAGAAAAGATGCAAATAATACTGTCCCAGCTCGGGAACCCATTCCCAAGCTGATCCACCAAACGTTGAACCTAAATCGTTCGGCGGTGTTCCTTCCACACCATCTCTCCACACATAATAATCGTGGTACGGATTATCCTTGCTTTTCCGGGCTTCCTTGAACCAGGGGTGCTCGTCTGATGAGTGATTAAGCACCAGATCCATGATAATTCGGATGTCCCGCTTGCCCGCCTCCTGAATTAGCAATTCCATATCTTCAAGTGAACCAAACATCGGATCGATATCCTGATAATCGGAAATGTCATACCCGTTGTCATCTTGCGGGGACTTGCACACTGGTGACAGCCAGATCGCACCGATGCCAAGATCCTTCAGATAATCGAGTCGGGATAATACACCTTTCAGATCCCCGATTCCGTCACCATTGCTATCTTGAAAGCTGCGGGGATAAATTTGATATACGACAATTTCTTTCCACCAACTTTTATTTCCCATAACGCACCACCTTTCTCTTGAACCAGATTCTGCTTATCCAATTTCCGTTTCATTCACTATTATTCTTTTACCGACCCCACAACAATTCCGGTTACAAAGTATTTTTGCAGCAGCGGATAAATCAGCAGCAGCGGAATGACAGCCACTACGATTTTGGCTGCATTTAGATTTTTGTTCGAAATCTCAGTCAGATTGCTGAGCTGAGCTGAGTTTGTGCCGGATTGCAGAAGTTCAGCAATATTTACGTTAAGAGACTGTATGTAGGTCATTAACGGATAATTGCTGACTTTGGTCATATAGATCAATCCACTAAAGAAATCATTCCATGTGCCCACGATACTGAATAGGGATACAGTCGCCAGCGCCGGAATAGACACGGGCACGTACACTTTGAACAGAACCTGCAATGCGTTCGCTCCGTCGATGAATGCCGCTTCTTCAAGTGCTTTCGGTACTGCGGCGAAGAAGTTCATCACAAGGATGACACTGAATATTGGGACAGCACCTGGCAGTACAAGTGACCAAATCGTATTGAGCATATCCAGGTTTTTGATCAACAGATAACTAGGGATCATGCCCCCACTGAACAGCATGGCAAAAATCATGACATTCATATATATATTTCTGCCCTTAAACTCCCTTTTCGATTTGGAGAGCGGGTAAGCCATCAAAACAATAAGAATCATGTTGAGTATAAGGGATAGAGCCACACGTAGAACGGAAATGCCAAAGGATCGCCAGAACTGCGCATCCTCAATAATTTTCGAATAAGCGGCTGTTGTAAACTTGACGGGTAACAGACCTACGGCATTGGCCGAGACGGCCTCACTGCTGCTGAATGAAATCGCAACGATATTCCATAATGGAAGGAGGCAGATCAAAGCCAGCAATATAACGATGGC
Source organism: Paenibacillus sp. RU5M (assembly GCF_900221055.1). Lineage (NCBI taxonomy): Bacteria > Bacillati > Bacillota > Bacilli > Caryophanales > Paenibacillaceae > Paenibacillus > Paenibacillus sp. RU5M. Next base: position 29,924 of record NZ_OBQM01000019.1, read on the forward strand.
GTAGATGACAAACCGGCCCATTCGGTCTTTCAGGCTTGCGGAATAAGACACAAGTTTCGCCTCCTTAGAATATTTTTCTGTCGGTGTATTTTTTGGCCAATTCGTTGGCGGACAATAATAGAACAATACCGATCACTGACTTGAACAACCCAACAGCCGTACCAAAACTATACTGTCTGCCAACGAGACCAATCCGGTATACATAGGTATCCAGAATATCGCCCGACTCATAGACAACCGGGTTATACAGATTGTAGATTTGATCGAAGCCTGCGCTCAAAATATTGGTCAGACTCATGACCCCCATGAGCAGGATAATAGGCAGCATACCCGGCAATGTAATATGCCATACTTTTCTCCACCAGCTCGCTCCATCTATGCCTGACGCTTCATATAGGCCGGGATCAATCGAGGTAATTGCAGCCAAATAAACGATGGAACTATAACCGAATTCCTTCCATACGTCCGTCCCGATAATTAGCGGTTGGAACCAGGTATTGCTTCCGAGAAAATTAATATTTTCCAAGCCGAAAAAGGCTAAAATCTGATTTACACTTCCATCCAGGCTGAACATGTTAACGACCACGGAGGCCAGAACGACCCAAGACAAAAAGTGAGGCAGATATACAATGGTCTGCACGGATTTTTTAACGAATTTAAAACGGATTTCATTTAATAAAATGGAAAAAATGATGGCCATCAGTGTCCCGAGTAGAATCTTGGCGATGGCAATCACCAACGTATTGCTGATCACTTGGCCGATGTCCGGCAGTTTGAACATATAAATAAAATGCTTGAGTCCAACAAACTCGGAGCCAAACATACCTTTGGCTGGTACATAATCCTGAAACGCCGTAATGACACCAACCATTGGAATGTAGCTGAATACCAGCAAAAATAAAATGCCTGGCAGCATCATCATATGATACATGGCACCCGTGCCCAAGCGGTTTCTTGCTTTATATTTTTCCTGCTTCATGGATGAACCCCTTTCCTGAAGAAAGGCTGCTTAGCGCAGCCTATCAGCAGTGTTAGCTTAATTATTTTTGGGATGTGGTCTCGGCTTCGATCTCCTGGATCACTTGATCGCCGCCTTGTTTCTTCCAATTGGTGACGAATGTTTCGAAGTAATCCAGCGGTTCTGCACCCGTTATGATTTTGATGAAAGATTCCTGTTCCATCTTGGTCAGGTTAGCCCACGTCTGTTTCATGCTTGGTGTAGTTCCAGAGAACGCTGGCGTCATCCAGTTAAATTTGCCTTCTTGGGTCAACTTATCAATTAGCCCCACTCCGTTCATACGTGAGTGATATTTCGACCAAGCTGTTACATCATCCGTATCCTGGTCTTTCAAGTACGTTTGGATACTGCCAATATTGTTCTTCGATTCTGTTGTACGAACTTGATCCAAACCGATCTCGCCTTTAATTCCACGAACGACGTCGGAGTAATCATCCAGCAGTGAGGTTGCCGAGTTGACTTCGATATTAAAAGGTCTGGTTGAACCGTCTACGCCGCTTTCCAAATACTTGGCTGCCTCTGGCATGGTAGTTGCGACATCTTTGTCATTTGCCAGTTTATCGTAGAACAGATTTATAATTTTAATCGCGAGTTCCGGGTGTTCATATCCTTTTCTCACTACGATAAACTGACCGGATGGATTGGCGTGTGCCACGTTTACCTTGCCGTCTGCATCTTCCAGCGTGTAAGCCGTGAATTTCGCATGTTTATCCATCTGTTTAACACTGCTCAATCCCCAGTCTGGAATGTGCCACGGTCCAAAAGCAATTCCGCTCTGCCCGTTTGTGTATAGTGCATTGATATCGTCAAATGTACGGGTTCCAAATTGCGGGTCAATGATACCTCTCTTGAACCAGTCGGCCATAATGCCCAGCATCTGCTTGGTTTCCTCTGTAGTTGAACCATAAACGATGCTGCCGTCTTCACCCTTCATCCAATATTGAGGATACGCCCCTTCGGTTGAAGCAACACCCAGCATGGTGTAGGCAGAACCATTATAGTCCGTCGTATTCAGGGTGTTCACAAAAGGAATGCCCACCGGTTTCCCGGTTTGCCCAGGATCTTTTTTCAGGAACTCTTCTGCTGTTTTCTCTACATCTTCGAGCTTGATGGCACCGTCTCCGTCAGCATCTAGTTTGATTCCCAGCACATCCAGCCAATCTTGACGAACCCAAACCATAGTTGGTGCGGAGTCCAGAGAGGTTGCTGGAAGGCCCATCAGTCGGCCATCAATCGTGGCATTGTCCAGTGCACGGCCATCGTAGGAGTCGTAAACCTGTTTGATGTTATCGGTGGCATATTGTTTGTATACTTCCGTCAGATCTTCAATCAGATCATTATCAACCAGTTCTTTAAGTTCATCCTTGGAATCGACACGCATCATATCGGGCAGTTCCCCGGAAGCGATCGCAAGAGAAACTTGACGACTGTAATCTTCACCGTTGGCCTCAAATTGATCCTTAATTTGTGCGTTAAACGATTCTTTAACCAGACGGGTATACGCATTGTTCTCATATGTATCTCCAGCCGGTAATTTCGGGTTCGCCGTCGTAACACGCCCCATCGTTACCGTCACTTCGTCTTTATAGGCACTGAACGGATCTCCAGGTGTTACCTCATATTGGCCTGCATCCTCAGCAGTCGGTGGATTGGAGGATCCCCCACAGGCTGCAAGGACGGAAACCATCAATGCGGACATGGACAGCACAGCCAGTCGTTTCGTCAACAGTTTGCTTTTTATTGACCAATTATTTCTCATCAAATTCAACTCCCCTTCGTTCTGATTATTTCTCTATCATGTTGTTTGCGCTTTCATTATAAAACTTGGAGAAGCTTAATCGAGATAGGGATTAAACGCTAGTTTGGATAGAGAAATGTATACAGTTTTCACTCGGATCAACGAGCAACATGGAGGTTGTGAACATTTATCTTACCTACTGACTTACATTTGTCTATCCTCGTTAATAAGGGAAGTTAGCACAGCGAGTGTGGCACAAAGAAAAACCGGCAAACTCCTCAAACAGGAGTCTACCGGCTATGAATGATTGAATTGAGTACAAAAACGTGTGGAATTCAGCGTTGTATAGGTTAGCTCTTCAGCGTTGAATCTGGGATGCAATCACTTCAGCAGTTACTTGATCGCCGCCCTGTTCCTTCCACTCCTGTACAAATTGATCGAATGAATCGATCGGCGCAGCGCCTAAAATAATTTTCAAAAATGTATCATGTTCCAATTTGGACAGTTTAACCCACGAGCTCTCCACGGCTGGCGTGCGTTTGTAGGTAAGGCTTCGAACTTTATGAATATTCGGATCAAAGAAGTTTCTTCCACCCACGAGTAGTGAATAACCACGCATAAAGTTCTCACTGTGCTGATCCCAATACGAAATGCCAAGTTGATCATAAGGCTTTAGCTTGGTTTGTTTTATCGTCGAAACTGTATTTTCCAGCAGCTTATATTCGGACTTGTCCTTGAAATCAGCTGGGGATTTGGTTCCGGCCAGAATCTCCTGCACGGCTTTGGATTCAAATCGTGCTTCATCTGCTGGAGCAAAGAAATTGCGGCTCAGCATAAAACTCGTACCATACTTGAACTCATCCCGGAGGTACAGATTGTTTATTTTAATGATCGCTTCCGGATGAGCATACCCTTTGCGAACCACCAGGAAAGAACTTGAGGGATTATCCACCTTCACACGAAATGCTCCATTTGCATCCAGTGGGAGCGCGTAAGCCTGCCAGTTCGCCTTGGGATCATTCAGCCAAGCGCTTGGGAGCGGCCAGTAGCCTGCAAAGAAACCTTGAAAGAACATCCCCGCCTGTCCGCTAATAACAGTTTCCTCTGGCTCTTTGCGAATGCCCAGATCTGGATCAAGGAGACCTTTGGCATACATATTACGAAGCCTGACCAAAGCGTTCTTTGTCTCTGGTAGAATCGAACCGTATACAGGTTTTCCATCTTTTTCGAGCCAATATCCGGGGAAAGCTCCATAAGCCGAGAAGATCGGTGTTAGATCAAAAGCAAAAGCACTGTTGTTGAAATCGTTAAACAGACTTGTGCTTGAGGCAAGCCCGATCGTATCCCGTTTTCCGTTCCCATCCGGGTCCTGCTCCACAAAGGCCTTCGCGATCGCTTCCAATTCGTCCACCGTTTTCGGTGGTTTCAACCCAAGACGATCCAACCAGTCCTGCCTGATCCAGAGCATGCTGAAGTCTTCCGCCGTCACAGACGGAACAGCCATCATTTTCCCTTCAAAGGTCACTTGTTCCCGTGCCAAACCATTGGTGCTGTCGATAATTTTCTTCATCTCGGGTGAAGCGCTGCTTGCGTATGCCTTGGTTAGATCTTCAATTTCTCCCGCTTTGACCATCTCATTCAACTGAACCTGATTAACGATCATCGCATCTGGCAAATCATTGCTGGCGATAGCCAAATCAATTTTCTGACCGAAATTCTCTTTGGATACCTGCCACATGACTTCAACATCAATGTTAAGGTTTTGTTTAATCGCCGTTTTCCACATGTTCTTTTCTAATGTCTCTCCTTCAGAGAGATCCGTACCAGTTGGGTCGACCACATATCCCAACCGAATGGAAACGGGATGTTCATATTTGCCAAATGGATCGGTGGCAGCTGTGTCAGGTATGGTTGTTGCTGGTCCAATTGGCGATTCCCGAAAGTAAGAAATACTGAAAAATACGATACCTGCAATCAAGCTGACGACAACAACACACGCAGCCATCTTCTTGATCATTGCTTTCCCTTCTTTCACCGGATTGTCAGTCGGTTATGTGGAGCGTACACTATTTGTCCGCTCTGCCTAATTGTCGATATTCACTAGGCAGCACACCTGTCAGTTCGCGAAAGATTCGGCTGAAATATTTCTCATCCGTATAACCCACCCGCTCTGCAATCCAGAAAATCGTGTTGTTTGTGTTCAATAAATACTCTTTCGACTTCTCCATTCGGATATATCGGGAATAATCATTAAAGGTTTTTCCCATGATGTCCTTGAAGCATTGGCTGAAATAACTTCGACTAATGTTGAGTTGCTGGGACAGCCCTGAAGCTGTAAAAGCCTGATCCAAATCATTTTGCATAATCATCACGGCTTTTTTCACACCATCTATCATTTCCTGAGAATACGAAGTCTGTTCATCCGCCTTTCGAATACTCTCAGATGTCTGCTTGATCCACTGTTCCACTTCGTACCAGGATTGAAAAGAATGGATCATTGAGATTCTGCCCAGCGTAGTCTGGGCAAAAAGATGGTTCCACTCCATGACAAGGGAATACAGTAATCCCATCAATTGCCCTTTTTGCAGCCTTAGGGATTTAAACTCTTCAACAAGCTGGTTATAAAAATTGTCGTTATGCGTCCACGGAGATAGAAACCAACTTCGCTTAATTCGATCCATGTCCTCATCCTGAGGTTCTGTTGGAGAAGTGTCTTGTTCATTCAAGGAAACGGCAATAACCGGATCTTGGGGTTCATACGCATAAAATAAGGACGTTTCTGTATAGTTTATAATCCAGTTTTGAATTTGCGACCATGTCCGTTCTTGAACATCAGACAGCACCAGTAGGGCTCCTTGGGGAATTTGATCCAAGTATCCCTTCAATCTATCGAATAGCTGATCCTCTCCATCCAGGGATGCCGCCCACATCCAGCTGTTCCGTTCCACTTCAAATAGGACCTCGTCTACATTGGATTCGAGTCCAATGGGCCAATTCTGGCCGGACTTTCGGTCCAGTGAAACCAGAGCATACACTTTACGGTAATGGATATTAGTTTCACCAAGCTGCGGCAGCTTTCGTCTTGTATTCGCGAGCTCACCAATCCGGGTATGTATTCGATTCAGCACATGTTCGAACTGCTCCTTCTCGAGCTGAACTTTGGCTATATAATCGATCGCTCCCAGCCTAAGCGCCTCTTGGATATAATCGAAATCCTGATGAAGGGTAAGCACGACAATATGAAGCTCGGGATAGAGCTGCCTTGCAGCGCGCATCAGTTCAATGCCAGACATCACCGGCATCGCCAGATCCGTTAACATCAGATCTACCGAGTTGGATTCCAGAAAATCCAATGCCTTAGCCCCGTTACTTGCTTCTCCAACTACCTCCATGCCGAACTCGTTCCACGGCATCGCGGAGCTTATTCCTTTTCGTACCAATTTATCGTCATCCACAATCAATACCTTAATCATGCCGAGATATCTTCTCCTTTGATCGGAAGTATAAGCAATATGCTTGTCCCTGTTCCCAATTCACTCTCAATCACCAGTTGAGCTTGATCACCGTATTGTGCTTTTAACATGCGGTGAACGTAATTGAGCCCAATGCCCATCCCTACTTTTTGATGTTCAGCTACACGATTGTTTAGAAGTCTCTCAATCGCTTCCTCCGTCATGCCTGCTCCGTTATCCTGAATCATAATGTTTAGCGTTTCTTTGCGTGTGACTTCAATTTGAATAAAACCTTCGTCGCTCAGTCCGTGATAAAGTGAATTTTCAACCAACGGCTGTAGTATAAAACGAGGTACAGGTATTTGAAGCACTTGCTCATCTGCGGAAATACGCACATCAAATTCAAAATCATATCGGATTTGCTGCAGGATCAAGTACTGTCTAAGCGCGTCAATTTCCTCTTCCATCGTGGAAACCTGTCCTAATTTACCCAAATTGTAGTACAACAACTTATTCAGGGACTGCACCAGCTTGTCAATCTCCCCTTGTCCATTCATTACCGCCAGCCAGTGCACCGTATCCAGCGTATTCATCAAAAAATGAGGATTAATCTGATACAACAGCTTCTCTACTTCAAGGTCTGCACGAATTTTCTCTTTCTGCTGGACCTCTTTAAAGAGGTCACCGATTTGATGCTGCATATTCGAGAATTCGCCTAACAGAAAATCAAATTCGGGAATTTGCGTGCGTGTCTGACTGCCTGCCGTTTGTGGATTTTGAGACATTCCGTTGATTTGCGAATGGAACAGACCGAGGGGTTTATAAACCATCTTCCACAGCAACCAAGCCAGAAATACCGTAAAGCCAAGGAAAAATAAAGCGACCAGTAATATTTGAAGCAACCATTGGTTTTTCTCCTGTTGATACTTGGCCTGCGAGATCACCGACACAACGCTCCAGTTCTGAGTGGAGTCCTGTCTGAACCAATGATGACCGCGAGCTATTCCGTCCGATGCTGTACCATTCGATAAGCTGGAAAAATTCTCACCGACTTTCATCGCTTCGGGAATCTCACTATACACAATATTTCCCTCTCCATCGAGGATCAGATGGGATAGATCTCCCTTGTACTGATTGTAACCCAATATATCCTGCGCAAGGTGAAAACCGGATTCAACGTAAATATAAGCATCGTCCCTCTGGGGTAATTTTACCTTCCGCATGGCGGATAAGACGAGTTGATCATCAAACCGGTTCATACTGACATGAGGACCATAGTAGGTGATCCCATATGCTTTGGAGAGCACAGGCAAAGATTCGGGTGAAAAACGGTCCTTTATGGGAAAGTTTCCGAACTGTGTGGAGCCATCCTTCTGAAAATAATACAATGTCAAACCTATATTCGGGTTGGTAAACGTTACGACATTTAATTCGCTCTTTAATTCATCCCGCGTTTCAATCAATTCAAATATATTGGAGGATGGTTTCAACACCTCATCCAACTTTTTACCTAATGTACCACTGTAAGACAATTGCTGAGTAACATGATTCAGGTTGGTGATCGAATTCTCCAGTGAGGAAGTCACCTGCTGTAAATTGCTCCGAATGCCATCATCGATCTTGTTCGCAAAAATGGAATCAATGGTGTAGTAGGAAATTGCAAATATACTAATGAAGGGAATAAACGCACTGAGAAAAAACAGCAAAAAGATCCTTTTTTTAAGTGTCATTCCAACCTATTCTCCTTAACTTCATCCATTCTATGTTGAATGCATAACTCCATAATTATAGATTGATAATTCTATATGTCAAACGCTTTCAAATTGTAATCATGACAAAAAGACTCTGCCAGCGGAATGCCAGCAGAGTTGTTCATAAGGTAAAGGAATTAAACCAGGAACGCTTTAGAGATGATGACCAACAAGATGAACAGAACAAGGATTGCACCGATGGATGTGAAACCACCGTATCCACCAAGACCTCCAACATTTCCATATCCTACTTCACTCATGTAATCTCCTCCTCTTTTGTGTTATGTCATAAGGTATTCAGATCGTTGTGTATTGACAAGGCTTTTGAGCCAATCATCAAAAAAAGGGCGCTATCCGCTTATGCAGCAGACAGAAACCCCCATCACACACTCATCATTGTCTTCTGACAGTTACTTCAGTTTCATTAAAGAATTCAAGTGCAGAATAGTACCATTTTGGTTTGGGCTGTAACTCGCCATCCACATAGACATCGACTTGCTCATTATAAAACGACATCAATCCAGCAATCTTTGGAATTTCAGGAATTGGATTTAGATAGCTCCACACGATATTCTCATAGGTCTGTCCATTGAGAACAGCCGTCCAGTAGGATGCATCACCTTTATAAGGGCAGGATGTATGCTTGTCATTTGCGGTGAGCACATTCTGATCCACGTCTTCAATCGGAAGATAATAGCGAACGGGGACGCCCGTTTCAAATACAATCATCGGGCGGCGGCTATCTGCAAGCTTGATGCCATCTAGAACGATCTGAACATGGCAGGAACTTTGGATCGCATCAACTCGCTTGTATGGGTCACGCGGGTGGACGAAGATCTGCTCTTCTTCTTCATACCAGGCGTCCACCTTGTTCCAATAGAAAGCCACAAAACCTTTGATCGACTCGATGTCCTTAAGTGGATTCTCATAACCCCAGACTGCATTTTCAGAAATACGCTCACCCACTTGAATGGTCCAGTAAGAAGCATCCCCTTTAATAGGGCAGTGGGTCTGCAACTCGGTCTTCACCAGAAATTGTTGCGACACATCTACTTGTGGAAAATAATATACCGGTAGCTTGCCGCGCTCATGAAGTGTAATAACACGTGTGCTGTCCGCAATAGTCTCACCAGCAAACGTGATGTGAACCCGGCGCGGATTTAGATCTGCCTTCAACGTTAGTTTATCTTCCTGACGCAGAGAGCAGGCAATAGATGAATCCAGATGATTTACCATTTCAATTTACCCCCCATCCTAAATTGCGGTAAGGAAGGCGATCATCAGCAGATAGGGACCACTTTACCCCATCCACATAGAGCGCATCCACTGACTCATGATAAAAGCATAACAGTCCTTCAACTTCATGAACTTCTGGTAATGGGTCCTGATAGCTCCAAACAAGATTATTGTATTCTCTTCCATTAACTGAAGCAGTCCAATAGCTGGCTATCCCTTTATAAGGGCAAGTTGTGGTTAAATCAACGGGCTTCAACAAATCAAGGCGCACATCCTCCTGATGAAGATAATAACGCGGGGTCAATCCTGTCTCATAGAGAATCACAGGTCGCTTGCTATCAGCAACAATTACTCCATCTAACTCGATTTGAACATGACGTGAGGCTGGAATCGCATCCACCCTAGAATACGGGTCCCGCGCATGAACGAATATTTCTTCCTCTTCTTCATACCAGGCATCTACTTTATTCCATGAAAAAGAATAATGATTCTGCAAATAGACCTCTTCCTGTTGCACACCCGAATAGCTCCATACCGCATTCTCTACCGTACGTCCACCGCTGCTAATATGCCAAAACAATTGATTTCCTTTATACGGATCATTCACCAGCTTTTCTGAAGGTATGAATACGTCAAGGTTCACATCTTTCTTCGGAAAATAATAAACGGGGAGTCTACCTGTTTCGGTAACAACGAGAACTTCCTTGCTGTCTGCGATAAACTGCCCGTCAAATTTTACGCGAATCCACTTTGGACTGACCTCCGCACGAATTTGCCAGCCCTCATGGGAATGGTCCCGTAAAGACCACTGGGGATCAACATGTGCCATTGTAACTTCCTCCTCTTTCCATCATTATTGAGAGAATTAATTCATCTTCCCACGAACTGCTTTCAGCCATTTCCCTTCCTTAAGCAGAAGGTAAGCACGCTCTATATCTATGGTTTGATTACGGTCTTCTGACAAAAAAGGAACCTCGGAACGCAACAGTTCATAACCTGCTCTTGTCCCCTCACCCAGAGTCATATCCATACGCAGATCAATAGCTTGAGCAGCATGGAGCGCTTCAATCGCCAAAATATAAGTAACACGATCAACAATCTCTCTTACCTTGCTTACAACGTAAGGAGAATTGGCTGCATGATCCTCCATGTCTCCCGCCAGTGAGAAATAATCAGATGAAACCGGATTACTCAGATGACGAATTTCTGCATCCAGTGAGGTTGCTGTTTTCTGAACCGTGCAGAAACCGACGGAGCTGCTCGAATCAGCAGTTAAGAAACGGCTTAACCCTGTAAAGTCCGGGTCACCCAGCTTGATCATGCGATAGCATGAACTTTTGGATACATGATGCAGCGCACTTCCAAGCATCTCGAAGCCTAATGTCCATGTTATGGGATCATAATTGGCGCAGGACAAGATTCTCCGCTCTTCCGTCAGCACACAGGGGTTATCGTCCGAGCTATTGAGATGAACTTCAAGCTGCTGGCGCGCATAGGCATAAGCATCTCTTGCCGCACCATGAATCTGGCAAGCGTCACGGAAGCTCAGCGGGTCTTGCAGCGAATCCGGATTAAAATTATTCCAGAGTCCGCTGCCACGCAGACTACGCCGGACCATGGCCAGGCTCTTTAACTGCCCTGGAAAAGGACGCTTGAGATGAACCGCTTCATCCAACGGACTAATATTTCCCCGGATGGCTTCCAAAGACAGCGCGTATACAGAGTCTGCGGTATCCAGTAATTCTTGGATGTCGAAGAGCGCCAGTGCTCCGTTTCCGGCTGAGAGAGCATTGGAACTGACGATAGCCAGACCGTCCTTGGGGCCAAGGCGCAGGGGTTCCAAACTCATTACCATTAACGCATCGCTCGCTGGTATCCGATTGCCTGCCATGTTCACTTCACCTTTACCAATCATGGCCAGACCGATATGCGAAATCGAGGTAATATCCGCCGCACCCACAGATCCGCGAAGCGGTAGAACCGGGTGAATACCCATATTGAGAAAATCTGCATAACGTTTGGCAATATCGGGCTGAGCACCGGTAGCTCCTGCAAGCAGGCTATTTAACCGGGCAAGCATCACAGCACGAACGACATCTTCTGTAGCCTCCGGCTTCACCCCAGCACTGTGAGATAACAATAAATTCCGGTTATAATCTTCAAAATAATCATCTCCGATGACCTTGTCCTTATTCCAGCCTACTCCACGATTCAGTCCATAGACAGGAACGCCTTCTGCAGCTAGTTCATAAATTACTTTACGTGCAGAGACTAGTCGTTCCCAGGCTTCATCTGCAATCACTACGGATCTCCGCGAACGAGCCACACTCTCCACATCCTCAATGGTCATGCGGCTTCCGTCCAATACAATTTGGTTAGAGCTGAGCAAGAGAATGCTCTCCTCAAGCATAGATTGTTTTCTCCTTGTCAAAAGCATAGCTCTGCAAATCGATGCCCAGCATTTCTTCCACCTCGGGATATACGGTGGGGTCCTTTACACTGGAACTCAGTGGTACCTTGGATTTATCAATGGCGAAGACCGCTATTTCCATACCCTCTTCAACATCTCCTACACTCACAGGCAGACCCTTCTTCAGGTCAAACGTAGTAATTACGTCCGGGAACGTGGTCAGGCGTGTACCTTCATCGTCCTCAACAGCCATATATTCATTCATCACATGAAGTGTAAGCCTACGGTTGGGGATGGATACTTCGATCGTACCCACATCGAAAGCACCTGAATAATGAACATTTTTTGTCGTCACCGTCCCTCTGCCGAGGATTCTTCCATTGCTCTTGTGTACCACGGCCTCTAGCACCGCTTCCGGACCATCCGGCTCTGCCTCCATAATGACACGGCCCAACTCAATCGCTATCGAGATGCCACCGATCGCAGCGTGCTTCTTAATATGTTTGATCGGGAGCGGGTGCCGTGCGGCAGCAATAAACCCACCCGCCATGTCCGAAGCAGTACGCAGTATATTGGAGGTCCGTGCCGGAGTTCCCTTAACCACAAGTTCCATGTAGCTGCCAATCTCTGGTTTGCCGCCAGCCACTGCTTGTATCGTCTCGTAATCAATAGAAGACGCGAGGCCAAGTGAGCCCATCTTGCCTGTCGGATGTGCGCGGATATCTCCAGTAGCATCAATAACAGCAAGACCAAGGGCTGCTGCTGGCAGCCAACCGTTAATGGTGCTGGACATACCATTCTGCGGAGTCATGACCCCGGCTATTTTGCCATCATAGTTTTCAATGATTAGCTGTACAGCCTTAATGTAGTCCTTTCCAAGCATTTGCCAGTCTCGTCCGGCAGGTGCCCCAATTGCGGTACATGTCAATATAATGGCGTCATCCGGCAGTTCATCTACCGACAGGAGCTTCGGTCGTCCGATACTCAGTGCCGCGTGTCCAATCTCCAGTCCATGATCCACCCAGCCTCCGCCGCCGCTGGCAAATACAGAGCCGCCTTTGACAGCAGCGTTTACATCATCTCTTGTTAATTCCCGCATAAAATCTCCTCCTAGATGAAAATTTCGTTGAACCATTTCCCGATGTTATTTTACAGTGGATGAAATGGTTTCATATTGATGGGTATCAATTCGGGCAATCCCCTTTGTTTTAACCTCGGCCAACGATTGCTCATAACCGGCATCCGCATATCGGAGTACGCCAAGACCAGTATCATTGTCAAGCGCTGTACGAAGACGTGCATCACTTGCCTCTGATCCGTCGGCTACAATGGTGACTCCCGCACTTGTCATATAACCAGAGTAGCCCCCTCCGCCGGAATGAATCGCCACCAGATCAGCCATGGATGCACAATTGAGCATGGCATTCAACAACGGCCAGTCCGAAATCGCATCGCTTCCGTCTTTCATTCGCTCGGTCATAATGTTGGGATGAGCCATAGCTGCTGCATCCAGATGATCTCGGGAGAAGGCGACTGGTCCTGCAAGTTTTCCTTCTCGAACCAATTGGTTAACCGCGAGTGCCAGCTTGCTGCGGTCTTTATGCCCAAACCAGCCTATACGGGCCGGCAATCCCTCAAACGGCACATACGTATTCGCGAGTTTGATCCAATTGGATACGATGTCATTATCACTAAATTCTTTCAGGATATAATCGTCAATGATTCGTATATCCTCTGCCTCGCCGCTAAGAGCGATCCAGCGGAAAGGACCGATAGCCCGCGCAAAAAGGGGACGAAGAAAAGCTTCCGTAAATATATCGATCTCAAAAGCATTCGTAACTCCATATTGCACTGCTTGTGAACGGATATTGTTACCATTGTCAAAAACAACCGCGCCCCGTTGTTTGAATTCCAACATCGCCTTTACTTCATTCGCAATTGAAGCTCCGGCAGCGGCTTGAAGCTCCGTCGGATGTTCTCGTCGTGCCACACCAGCGGATGCAGGTGAGTATCCGCTTGGAATATAGCCGTATAACAAATCATGTGCAGATGTTTGGTCAGTCACAATATCCGGCTGGACACCCCTCCGAAGCAGTTCTGGATAAACATCCGCAGCATTTCCGAGCAGTCCAACGGACAGGCTTGTGCCGCTGCTTACAGCTTCATTAATCCATAGTAATGCTTCATCCAGGCTATCTGTCTTTCGCTGTAAATAACCGGCAGCAATTCGTTTGTCTATTCTCTCCTCCGCAACCTCTACACAAAGGATTGCCGCATTAGCCATATAACCTGCTAAAGGCTGCGCGCCCCCCATACCTCCCAAGCCAGCGGTTAGAATGAAACGTCCTCGCAAATCGCCGCCGAAGTGCAGCCTTGCGATACTTTGGAAGATTTCATAGGTTCCCTGTATGACACCCTGTGATCCGATGTATTGCCAAGCAGCCGCAGTAAGGCCGCCCCAAATGATCAGTCCTTTATCTTGCAACTCATAGAAATTCTCGCTGGTTGCCCATCGGCCGACCAGATTGCAGTTAGCCATTACGACAAGTGGTGCTTGCCGATGGGTTCTGAATACACCAATCGGTTTGCCTGACTGAATGACCAGTGTTTCGTCTTCCTCCAATTGCTTTAGGGTATCGACAATTGCCAGATAGGAAGGCCAGTTACGGGCGGCCTTTCCAAGGGAGGCATAGACGATCAGCTCCTTCTGGTTCTCACCGTTCTCGAGCACGTTCTCCAGCATGCGCAGTAGTGCTTCCTGACGCCAGCCTTTGCATCGCAGCACGCCGCCTCGTTCGGCAACAATCTTTTTCACAGTCACTCCTCGCTTTCCGTCTCCTGCTAAATCATCACATTAGAGCTATTTGTACTTCCTCGTTGAGTTATCTTTCTGCCGTTCCTAAAGTAATCTTTTCTTGTGAATAGCGGTTCTCTGGTTTGCTGAGTCCAAAATGGTCCCTCAGTGTAGTGCCTTCATATTCTAGGCGCAACAAACCTCTACGCTGAAGAATGGGCACTACCTCTGCTACAAAATCATCCAGAGCACCAGGAAGGTGAGTAAAGGCAATATTGAATCCATCCGCAGCACCATTGTTGAACCATTCCTCAATATGATCGGCAATCTGCTCGGGAGTTCCGGCAAAAGCCCGTTTGCTTACAATCCGTTTGGCAAGCTGAATCAGCGTCAAATCTTCTTCCTTGAGGATACGTCGGATACGTTGTAAACCACTTTTACTCTGGTTAAAGCCTTCTACTTCAGGTAGAAAAGGCAGCGGTTCATGCAGCGGATAGCCGGAAACGTCTACCACGATGTAATGTGATAGCAAGTCCAAAGCCAGTCGGTCTGGAGTAAGATTCTCCACAATAGCAAGCTGCTCTGCTGCCTCTTCCGCAGTAGCACCAATAATGGGCATCAAGGCAGGCAATATCTTGATCTCATCGGGAGAACGTCCATATTTGGAAAGCCTTCCCTTGATGTCTTCATACAGCGCTTTCCCTTCTGCGAATGTGCCACCAGGGGCAAATACAATTTCGGCCGTTGCCGCGGCTACCTCTTTACCGGCTTCCGAAGCTCCGGCTTGGATCAAAACAGGATACCCTTGTGGTGGACGGGAGATATTAAGGGGTCCTTTTACTTTAAAATGAGTACCTTCGTAATCCAGATTGTGCAGCTTGTTCTTGTCTGCAAAGTACCCATTTTCCTTGTCGAACAGCAGTGCATCCTCTTCCCAACTGTCCCAAAGTCCTTGCGTTGCCTCTATAAATTCTTTCGCACGTTCATATCGCAGCTCATGCTGCAGATGGCGTTCCTTACCGAAGTTCCGGGCCTCTTCGTCCGTCTGAGACGTCACAATATTCCACGCGGCTCGCCCGCCACTGAAATGATCCAGCGTCGCCAGCTTCCGGGCAATATGATACGGATCGTTATAGGTCGTCGAGATGGTCGCCGCCAAACCAATATGAGACGTTACCGCCGCCAAAGCGGAAAGCAGTGTGAACGGCTCCGGCCGAATGCTATTGGCATGGCTAATACCGGATTCGAATCGATCCCAGACGTACAGTTCATCGGCGTAGAAGAACATGTCGAATCTTCCACGCTCCGCCGTCTGCGCAATTCTTTTGTAATAATTGAAATCAAGGAGTCCCTCTGCTTCAGACCCGGGATGTCTCCAACTTGAAATATGCTCACCCGCCGGAAAAAACATCATTGCCCCCAGCGCAAGCTGCCGTTTATCATTACTCACAATGCGTCACCCTCTCTTATTAACTCGTTGTTAGACAACGTAATTACCATTAATTATTGATCCATCATGTAGAAATTCACTTGATTAGCCCTTGGGCTTTCAGCCAGTCCCTCGCAACATCAAGTGCCGGTTTCTGATCCTGTTCCACCTCTGCATTCAACTTTTGCATTGCCTTCTCATCCAGTTTTCCTGCCAACTTGTTGAGGACTTCTTTCAACTCCGGATGTTCATCCAGCGTCTGCTCACGAACCACTGGAAATGCATCATACGGAATAAACACATGCTTGTCATCCTCCAACGCTACGAGGTCATTGGCCAGGATTTGGCTGTCCGTTGAATACGAGAGCTTCACATCAATCAGCTTTTGCTTTATCGCCTGATACTGCAAGGAAGGGTCCTGAATGGACTTTGTCTCCTTGAACTTTGGTTTGTATATGCTCTCTACATAAGGCCAGGCATCTGGGCGATTCAGAAACTCCTCACTGGCTCCAAAAACCAGTTCACCTGATTTCTCAGCAAGTTGAGAAGCTGTCTTTAGCCCATACTTCTCAGCGGTTTCTCTACGTACTGTAAAGACATAGGTATTGTTGAACCCTAGGGGGTCTAGCGCAATCAATTTGTTCTTTTCCTTGAGTTGGGTTACGACTGTTTTAAATGCTTTATCTGCATCAAATTCTGGTTCCTGCTTCAAAATATTGATCAAGGCCGTCCCGCTGTACTCTACATAGGCATCCACATCCCCTGAGTCAATGGCATTCCAGAGCAGTGTGTTGTCCAGCTTCTTAATCTCTGTCTTCAGCTTCGTGTCATTCTCAACCAAGAGTTTGAAGGCGTTGGCCAAAATATCAGACTCTGCGAATCCTTTCGTGGCCAGTACGATGGTATCGTTACGCCCGGACGCATTGGAATTCGAGCACCCCACTGCTGTCAGCACGGTTGTCAACACCAGCCCAAGGGTGATAAGTAGCCTGCCTCCTTTGGTTACATTCCATCTTTTTTTGTTGGTGGTTGTCATGATTGGTGCCCCTCTCCCTAGGTAAAAGCTTAAAATTTATTCAAATGCCGCAACCCCTTTGGGGTAAGTGCCCTGTTAAGAAGCAGCAAAATGAAGTTAACGGAGATTACCAGCAGCGAGACGGGGATGGCCCCTTCCATAATGGTAACCGTATTGATCATGGCAATGCCTCTTGTGATGATATCTCCCAGTCCTCCTGCGGCAATATAGGTCGCAATTGTCGTAAGACTTATCGTTTGCACCGCGACGAGTCTTACGCCGGCCATGATGACACTACGCGCAATCGGAAGCTGAATCATCTTCATCATCTGCCATTTGGTCATGCCCATCCCGGTTCCTGCCTCAATCAGAGAAGGATGAACTCCATTAATACCGACATAGGTGTTCTGGAGCATCGGAAGCACGGCATATAAGGTCAATGCAATAATGGCAGGTGTTGTGCCGATGCCTACCAGCGGAATCATGAATCCGAACAACGCCAGACTTGGAATGGTCTGGATGGCAGAGACTACAGTAATGATTGTATCGGCCATCCGCTTGCGGCTGGTCAGATAAATACCAAGGGGTATTGCAATGATTCCCGCCATGAGGACGGAAATGAGGGACAGATACATGTGCTCTCCCATTTTCTCAACGATCATCGGCCAGTCAGCAGCTAACGTATCCCATATATGGTTCATGCACTGGTCTCCTCTCGGTGAAAGTGTCGACCAATGGCTTCAATAACACCTGAACGGGTTACCGTACCGATTAAACGGTTCTGATCATCCACGACAGGCAATATTCGTTGACTTTGCATCAGTTCGAATACATCAGAGATCGGTGTGTTCTCAAAGAGGGCGCGGGTCCCATTTTTCACAATATCACCGACCTTCATTTTGCTATCATGCTGCAGATGTTCGCTGATTTCTTCGATTCCTACAATACCCAGCAGTTCTCCCCAATTCCCGGTCACAGCAAGAGCATCAGCCTGATTCAAGCGCAGGAGTTCAAGTGCCTCTGAGATTGTTGAAATATTACTTATCGAGATACCGTCAATCATAATATGCTGTGCCATCCCACTTGGAAAAGAAGGACGAAACCTCTCCTGGCCGATAAATTCGATCACAAAGTCGTTTGCCGGATGGGCCAGCAGCTCCGCAGGTGTACTGTTCTGAATTACCTCACCCTCCTTCAGTAGAATAATCCGATCAGCGATCTTCAGCGCTTCTTCAATGTCGTGGGTGACAAAAATTATCGTTTTATGCAGCCGCTGATTCAACTGGATCAGTTCTTTTTGAAGCTGGACTCGGCTGATGGGATCAAGTGCGCTAAAGGGTTCGTCCATTAAAATAATGGACGGGTCTGACGCCAATGCACGGGCTACACCGATCCGTTGCTGCTGCCCGCCACTAAGCTCATGGGGATAACGTTTGCTATATTGTTCAGCTGGGAGACCGATCAGGTTCAGTAATAGATCAACCCTCTCTTTTCGTTCTTCTTTTCTCGCTCCCTTAAGCCTCGGAACAATGCCAATATTCTCTTCAATAGTCATATGTGGAAACAAGCCAATTTGTTGAATTACATATCCGATATCGCGCCGGAGTTGGACTGCATCTGCAGCTCCTACGTCTCGCCCTTCAACAAGAACCTTTCCCTGACTCGGTTCCTCAAGACGATTGATCATTTTGAGCAGTGTAGTTTTGCCGCAACCCGAGGGTCCTATAATTGTTACAATCTGTCCTTTCGGTACCGTAAGATTAAAATCATGTAGCACACTGCCAGAGCCATAATTTTTATTTACATGCTGGAATTCAACTGCCACTGCTTCAGTCATCGTTCTTCCTCTCCCTCCAAAATACAGTAAACAAATTTGTTAACTCGGATAAACGAATAAATTTTTTACATCCTTCAGTCATCATTTAACTATTATTGCGAATTCTTGCTAAAAAAGAAGAAGGCCTTATTTCTCGCCAATAGGCGAAAAACAAGACCTCCACTGTTATGGTCAGCCATTTATTATTAACATGCGATAATTAAATTTCTTATTTCAATAATATTACCAAGAACATTCTTTTGTCAATCATTAATTCCACTATTTCTATCGGGATTAATTATGATCGGTGATTTTCTTCTATTCCCCTCCAAGTAGATTGGAGAGATGCTTGGACGATTCCATAACGCTATTAATCATTTCGGGTATCCTCTCTTTCGTCCCGCGAAATAAAGGACCCGCAATAGATAGACTTGCCACGACAAGACCATGACTATCCAATACCGGTGCTCCAATCGCAAATACATCGGGATCATATTCTCCTTCAGTACAAACGAAACCCTGTTCCTTGACAGCTTTCAAACTATCAATCAATTCCGATCGGTTCCGATCGTTTGTAATATTCGCTACAACCTGCTCAATCGTCTTCTCATTTTCAAAAGCCAGGATACTTTTTCCAGAAGCGCCTTGATGTAAAGGCAAACGTCTACCGTTTTCGATTACAAATTGAATAAGACCTCGGCCCTTCACATGTTGAATGCATACAGCATCATTTCCAGTTCTAACGAACAATAACGAAGTTTCCTGTGTAGACTCCATCAGATTGATCATAATAGGCAATGCAAGTGACAACAACTCACGATGAATTTGCTGATTCAAGCTACGAGCTAAATCCAGAATACGCAAACCAAGTCCGATCTGATTTTTGCCCCTACGCTCCACAATCCCGTTCTTTTCAAGCGTTTGCAAAAAACGATAGGTTGAGCTTTCTGGAATGCTGACCTTTTCTGCGATCTCACTAACTGATAATGTTCCATTCGCCTCAGATAACGCAAATAAAATATCCAAAGCCCTTCCAAGAGTGTTTGTTCCACTTTTCCGATCCAAAGCGACGCTCCCTTTCATTGAAATCATCCATTTCTTTTATCATATAGTGAAAGATTGCGGAAATCACTATCGTTTTACTCGTTTGTATAAATGACATACAAATAGAATGCATACCCAATAGTTATATACAACTAACATAATGAACAAGTTCAAGATCATAAAATTACATAGTAATTCTAACCGTAGGGAGGCTCCCAATTCTTATGCCTGACAAGATAAAACTACAAAAATTCGTGGATGAACTGCCTATTCCAAACACATTATCTCCTAGGAAGCGAAGCAGTAATAGTTCTTATTACGAAGTGACTATGAAGGAGTTTTCTCAGAAGCTGCATAGAGACCTCGGGCCTACCCGTTTATGGGGTTATGACGGAACATTTCCAGGTCCTACGTTTGAAGTGATGAAGAATGAAACCGTGTTTGTTAAATGGATGAACGACCTGCCCAATAAGCACTTTCTTCCCGTTGATACTACGATTCATGGTTCGGAAATTACTGTTCCAGAGGGTAGGAGCGTTGTGCATTTACATGGAGGAAGAACGCCAGCTCATAGTGATGGCTACCCCGAAGCTTGGTTTACGAGAAATTTTGAGCAAACGGGACCTTTGTTTGAACGAGAGGTTTATACGTATCCAAATATTGAACGAGCTACAATGTTATGGTACCACGATCATACAGTAGGCATTACAAGATTGAACGTCTACGCAGGACTCGCGGGATTTTATTTCATTCGAGACCAAAATGAACAATCCCTTAATCTTCCGAAAGGAAAATATGAAATCCCTCTACTCATTGTGGACCGATCTTTCAATCCGGACGGATCTCTAAACTACCCCAGCAAACCGGATCAAAACGATGCAAACTTGCCTCATCCTTCCCTTGTTCCTCCTTTTGATGCGGATACCATTCTGATAAACGGCAAGGTTTATCCATTTTTGGAGGTAGAACCAAGAAAATACCGTTTTCGGATTTTAAACGCATCCAATAGTCGAATCCTTACATTAAAAATGGAATCCAATCAACCATTTTATCAACTTGGAACCGATAGCGGCTTTCTTGAGACAACAATAAGAATAAACGAATTTGTACTTTTAAGTGCCGAGCGTATAGATGTAATCATTGATTTTTCTCAATATTATGGTCAAACTATTATTCTCAAAAATGTCACCAAGAGTGCGTCCCCTGAAACAATAGATATCATGCAATTCAGAATAAGTGTCCCATTAAAAAGTATAGATACCAGCTCACTTCCATTTTATTTAGAAGCATTCGAACGACTCCCAAAAAGTATGGCAAAGAGAACAAGATATTTAACACTTGTCAGAGTGAAGGATCAATATGGTCGCTCCTTAAATCTATTAGATGGAAAAATGTGGATGGATCGAATTTCCGAAAGAATTGAAGTAAATACGGTTGAAACCTGGCGCATCATCAATATCATTGATGATGATCCTCATCCCATTCATATTCATTTGGTTGATTTTCAAATTCTTGATCGTCAACCTTTTGATGTTTCTCATTTTCAGAAAACCGGAAAACTTATTTTCACAGGCCCGCCCAGTCCTCCTAATCCGTATGAAATGGGATTAAAAGATACTGTAGCAACCCCCTTCGGTTACGTTACAACGATTATTGCTCGTTTCGGACCTTTTACCGGGCGTTATGTATGGCATTGTCACATGCTTGAGCATGAAGACTACGAAATGATGCGACCGTTTGATATTTTTTAGCTCACTCCAGCACTGCAATGAATGAGTGGACATATCCAAAAAAATCACTAAAAAAGAGATATGTACCAGCCAACGGAACTTATAACGAACAAGTAGTTGTCCGTTGCCACCATCAGGGCCGTTACGATCTAACTGTAAAAAATTGCTGCGGTCAAGTTGTTCTACTTCGTCAAATTGAGCGACAGGTGCCTTCCGAGGTCATAGCCCTGTCACATAGACAATAAAAAAAGATTTTTGAAGCGGCGACTTTTTCCCGGATTCAATTGGGAAGAGGCCGCCCTATTTGTTTTGGGAAGATGACAAAAGTCACCTTAAACGAATTACTTTGTACACTGATATAAATTTTAAATATCCTCGATACTTAGGTTACACAAAAAACAGACGAGGTGCTTACCATGAATCCAATATCTTTAACAATCTCATTATTAATTGTCGTACTTATCTTAAGGGGCGTTATCCAGGGTAGCAAGAAGCCATTGCACGAATCAGGCCGGAAATTATTAATTCCGATCCTTTATATCTCTTCATCTTTGTTTGAATTGTTCGACCCTACATTGGTGCTTACATCAGGCAGAATGATCAGTTCGATCGCTATAGGTGCAATTCTGTCGATCCCATTAATTCTGGTGACGCAATTCGAGCGGAAATCGGATGGCAAGATGTATTATAAAAGAAACGTATCTCTTTATGTTTTAATTATTGTTATCTTCTCGATCCGATTCTTTGACTTCTTGTTCATCTCAGGCATTGATCCCAAGACTCTTGGATTCCTGAATAATGTAGTTGCCCTGTCCTATATTGCCATTTGGCGAATAGCTAGCTTCATTAAATTTCATAATTCCAAGTCTAGTACGTTCAGAGCTTGGGACAAAACTGCTTAATCGTACGATTAGCTAGAGCTGGTTGACTTGGCATATCAAGCATGTTAACCTAGGCCGAGTATTAACAATGATTGTCAAACCCTCCTACTCTTATAATGATGAAAGGTAATTCAACAAATGATGATTTATAGTCGTCTCGCCATCATGATGCCCCCCTTTCCCTAGCTAGGCTCATATTCTTGTTGTCATAACAGAGTATAAGCTTGTAGGAGGGCTAATATATAATGAAGAAATATGCTGTACCATCTTTGCTTTTAATGATTGTTCTTATCGCTTTTCCACAAATCAGCGAAACCATCTACACTCCATCGCTGCCAGATATCGCAGCAGCACTTGGTGTATCTAATAGTTCCGTACAATTCACGTTAAGCATCTATTTTATAGGATTTGCCTTAGGCGTTTTCTGCTGGGGCTGGCTGTCCGACTTGATTGGTCGCAGACCTGCAATGCTGGGCGGTCTCATCGTATATGGGATCGGAAGCTTGATGTGCTTTTATTCGGAATCGATTCAGTTGCTTCTCGTCAGCCGTTTCGTACAGGCTTTCGGTGCCGCAACTGGCTCGATTATCACCCAAACCATGCTTCGCGAAAGTGTATCGGGAGATCGAAGACATGCGATGTTTGCGCAAATCTCTGCTGTCATTGCATTTACACCGGCAGTTGGACCACTGATTGGTGGTTGGATTGATCAGGCCCTTGGCTTCAGATGGGTATTCTTTGCGTTAGTACTGATGAGCGTTTTGTTGTTCATATATGCTTTTATTAAACTGCCGGAGACAACGAACGTTTCTTTACGATCCAAGGTGGCTATACTTCCGGTTGTTAAAAAGATGCTCGCCATGCCGCGCGTAATGGTGTTTGGCGTATTGATCGGTGGTATTAACGGAGTTTTATTCAGTTATTATGCCGAAGCTCCCTTCATCTTCATTGAACACTTTGATCTGTCGCCTGGCGTTTATGGTTTTCTGGGCATTATTGTGGCCTTGGCATCGGTGTTCGGTGCAATGATCTCCAAAAGATTATTGACCGTTTACGCACCGGAAAAGATTATTCGTTTGGGTTGTCTGGTCATGACCAGCGGTGCTCTGCTCCTAACCCTTGGAAGCAGCTTGTCTATGCTGCCCAATCTTTTGCAAATCATCTGCATGTTAACTGCCATGTTTGTTCTGTTGATTGGCGCAGGTATTGCTTTGCCCAATTGTCTAAGTCTTGCGCTTGTTCATTTTCAAGATGTAATTGGCACAGCAGGTGCCATATTCAGCTTGGGCTACTATTTGCTGGTAAGCCTTACGACATGGGGAATGGGTGCTCTGCATAACGGTTCATTGCTGATAATGCCCTTATATTTTCTAATCATTAGCGTCGGAATGTTGTGGCTTGGCAAAAGATTTATCTCAGAAGAATAATCTATTAGGGTAATTCATTTGTATTATAAATAATACGAAGAAATGTCCCGGGGCACATTTCAAAAAAATAGAAGCAGTCCAGTACTTTTATCGTATCTGGGCTGCTTTTATTCATATTGTTGAACATAAAGTCTGAAAGCCGAATCGGCTTATCAAACGTTTTTAATGTTTTATATCCATATCTGCAACCTTAACTTTGAAGATTCCACGCATATACGGAAGCAGCGAAATTACACCTACCAAAGCCAACACAACCCCGACCCAGATCGGCGCAACCAGGCCGTAACCGGCACTAATGGCCAAGCCACCAACAGAAGATCCTACCACTACACCAAAGGTGACGATCGCGGTATGAACGGTGTTCACCATCAGACCACTTCCTCCCGTACGTATCACTCGCGCGACCATAGGCGGGTTCATTGGAACCCCGGCCAACCCGATGATGATTACGGCAGGAATAACCACGGCAGCTGTATGTACGCCAATGGCGAATGTTAGAAGACCAAACGTCAAGAGAACAAGCCCTATCGTTAGAATCAGCATAGTGTATCGGTCCGCCAGTCGACCAGTGATCAGATTACCAGCAACCGTAGCAGCTCCATACACAACAAACAATAGTGGCACCGCGGACGTTGAAAAGCCCGTCAGCTCTGTAAAAATTGGAGCAAAGTAGCTGAATGCTGCAAAGGTAGCTCCTATAATAAGAAAACTTGTCAGGTAAGCCGCCCATAGCTTGCGATTGCGAAAAGATTTCATTTCATGACGCAAACTTGTGGGCTCCGGTCTAGATAATACAGGGATCAACCTCAATGCAGTTACTCCTGACAGTAGAACAAGAATGGCGACCGCCCAAAAACTGAAACGCCAGCCATAAGCATCGGCCACCCACGTTGCAGCAGGTGTACCCAGAACCGTGGCGATCATAAGACCACCGAAGATTATCGACACCGCCCGTCCCCGCTGGTTTTCTTCCACGAGCGAAGCAGAGATCGAGATTGATACGCCAAACGCAGCCGAGGAAGCAACACCTGCTATGATCCGTGAGGCCATCATAACCTCATAGCTACCAGCGATCGCGCCAAGCAACTGTCCAGCGAGGAACACACCGGTTAGCATAATAAACGCTTTCTTCCTAGGCATATTCAGCAGAGCAGCGGTTAGTAAGGGACCTCCTACGACCATCCCCGCTGAAAAGGCTGTAATCAAATATCCTACTTGCGAGACAGATACTCCAAATTCCCCCGCAAGTGTATTCATCATTCCAGCTACCATAAATTCTGAGGTAGTCATACAAAAAATAGCCAAGCTAAGCACATAGATTGCCAATGGCATCTTCAATTCCCCTTTTCATATGAGTTATAAAACTACACTATTGTAATGATCGGTACAAAACTAATGCAAAAAAAAGTGCCGGATTACCCGGCTAGTAAATAGCTGCCAATGTACCTTCTACAATACTTTTTGCCAGATCACGGTTCTGTGAAGAA
The DNA here is from genome assembly GCF_900221055.1 of Paenibacillus sp. RU5M. NCBI lineage: Bacteria > Bacillati > Bacillota > Bacilli > Caryophanales > Paenibacillaceae > Paenibacillus > Paenibacillus sp. RU5M. The sequence goes on from NZ_OBQM01000019.1 coordinate 55,152, forward strand.
CTGTTAAGCACGCGAAGTCCGTAATAGCTGCTTAGAAACAGGCTTGCCAGTTCTTTGGCTGGTCTCCCTGAAGTAATCTCTCCTGTCTGGACACCCTGCTCCATCAGATCACAAAGTGCATCCTCCAACAATCCGATATGCCGTGTCACCACTTCTTCAACCATAGGATCAACCCGTGCCCGTTCCATTGCTGCATTAATTAGGAGACAGCCTCTTCGCCCTGATTCCGAGAAATCTTCCTGTACACCCCACTCCAGCAGGCCGCGTAATCTTTCTTTCAACGGTAAGGGGCTCTGTAAAATCTCGCTTTGCTCCCGTATTCCTTCCTCATGGTAACGCTGGAGTACCTTTTCATATAAATCATGTTTGCTACCAAAAGCATTATATAAACTGCCCTTCCCGAGACCGGTCTGTTTACATAGATCCTCAGTAGAGCACCCTTCGTATCCGTTCAACCAAAAGGCATCCATGGCTGCGTCAATCACAGCCGTATCCTTAAATTCTCGTGGTCTTCCACCTCTGGTCACTTCATTTCCTCCCTTCTCAACGAAATAATAAATCTTAGTATAGGTAATTTGTAACGTTCAGTCAAGAAGTTGTTTACAGCTCTATTGTTCTCTGTTACAGTGAAGATGTCATACCATATTAAATCGGGAAAGGAAGTCGGAATAAATGAAAATCGCAATTATTGGAACGGGAAATATCGGTGGTAATCTCACCCGTCGTCTCACCAAACTTGGTCATGATGTCTCGATTGCTAACTCGCGCGGTCCTCATACCTTGACGGATCTAGCTGAAGAGACAGGCGCAAAACCGCTTGAAGTAACGGACGTCGCCCATGGAGCCGAGCTGGTCATTGTAACGATTCCACAAAAGAATATTCCGGATCTCCCTGATGGTATCTTAGACCAAACTGCACCTGGTGCTGCCATTATTGACACCGGGAACTATTACCCCCGTCAGCGTGACGGCTTGATTGCCGAGATCGAGGGTGGCTTACCTGAAAGCCGCTGGGTCGAGCAATTCTTGAAACATCCTGTCAACAAAGCCTTTAATGGGATTTCCGCTGTTAATCTGCTTGAACGTGGACTGCCTGCCGGCTCACCGGATCGACTTGCTCTCCCGGTAGCTGGTGATGATCCGGATACAAAGAAAATTGTACTTCAACTTGTCGAAGAGTTGGGATTTGACGCCATAGACGCTGGCGGTTTGGACGAATCGTGGCGCCAACAACCGGGGACTCCTAGTTACCAGGAGCATGGAGCGGATAGTCTTCGGCAGGCCTTATCGAATGCTAGTCCTGTACGAAGCGAGGACTTTAAAGCTTGATCATTTGAAATTCCAGGACATTGAATACGTCATCATCCACCGCCCTTTCGGGCGGTTTTTCGTTTGATCATATCTATTCCATGAAATACAACTGATGCTTCTTGCGGTACTCTCCAGGCGTGAGGGAAGTTTGACGCTTGAATAACCGTGTAAAATAGTTATGGTCCTGCAGTCCACATAATTCACCGATACGCTTCAGTGGAAGCTCCGAATGTGCCAATAACCGCTTGGCCTTCTCCATTTGCAGGTGATGCCTGTATTGCAGCGGGCTCATCCCCGTATACTGCTTCAGACAGCGGGCCAGGTAATCAAAATGATAAAGCAGATCACGCACCATCTGTCCGGAATCAAACGGCTGATCTAGACGTTGACCAAGATAAGTCGCCACCTTCTCGCTTAGAAAATAGGAACGAGCCTGCGGGCTGTTCTGTCTCATTCCCTTCTGTAACTGCAGCAGGAATTGGCCCAACAGAACATGCAGCTCGAAGGAGCGCTGACGGGTGAGTACATGGTGCAGATCAAGCATTTCTTTCATTATCGGCTCCAGGTTACGTAAATCCACCCCGGCGAATTTGGGAATTTCAATGACTCCTGGGGGTGCCTCAATATCCTGGTCTGTTTGTTGAAGTAAAGGCTGCTCCCAAGTCGTCTTTTCTTTCAAAATCATCTTTTGCACAGAGGGAAGCTGGAAATGAATCCAGTATACTTCCGTCTGCACATCCGTTGGTCTATAGCCACGGTGGTCTTTGCCAGGTTCAAGAACCAGCATCATACCTTCCGCAATCTCGTAACGGAGGCCATCTTCCTCCATGTACAGCTCTCCTTTGGCGCAAATAATAAGATCAAACACATCAAAGCTACGCTGGGCATGCTGGATGCCCGGCTGCCATTCGGTGTGCCCAATGGCTGCTAATAGCGGAAACGGCGGAACTTGAAGTTCAAGTACAAGCATGAGATCCCTCCTTTGTTTAAAATGTAGATAATGTGCTATATATAGTCGTGATTGTCAGCTGTATCGGAGCTGATGATCGATTAGAGTGGTAGATATAATATGATTCTATCATTTAATGACCAGGGGGATGCAAGCATGAAATTTCGTCAAGTTCATCTCGATTTTCATACGTCAGAAGCCATTGAAGGCATTGGCCGTGATTTTTCGAAGCAGCAATTTCAGGAGATGCTTAAGACTGGATACGTCGATTCCATCACCATTTTCTCCAAGTGCCATCATGGCTGGGCCTATCACCCGACAACCGCCAATCAAATGCATCCACATCTGAATTTCGATCTTCTGGGTGCCCAGATTGAAGCTGCTCATGAGATAGGCGTGAAGACACCGGTCTATCTCTCTGCTGGCCTGGATGAGCGACTCGCCCGCAAGCATCCTCAGTGGCTCATCCGCAATCAGCAGGAGCAAATCAGTTGGACAGCCGACTTCATGACACCGGGATATCATCAATTTTGCATGAACACCCCTTATCTTGACGTGCTCACTCTACAGGTCGAGGAAGTCGTAAAGAATTATGATGCGGACGGCATCTTCCTCGATATCGTTGGTGTTAGGGAATGTTATTGTCAATATTGTGTTGCCGAGATTCGCTCACAGGGCTCCGATCCACGAAACATTCAAGATATGAAAAAACTGTGGGAACAGACGTATGCTCGTTATGCTAATCGAATGAATGAGACTGTGCATGCAGTGAAACCCGGATTACCAGTGTTCCACAACAGCAGTCACGTCGACCGAGGGCGGCGGGATCTCGCCCATGTAAATACCCATTTAGAGTTGGAATCGCTACCTACGGGCGGCTGGGGGTACGACCACTTCCCACTCTCTGCACGTTATGCGCAAACACTGGGCATGGATTTCCTCGGCATGACCGGAAAATTCCATACCTCTTGGGGCGAATTCGGTGGATACAAGCACCCCAACGCGCTGCGTTATGAAACTGCACTGAGCCTTGCGAACGGGGCACGCTGCTCCATTGGAGATCAGCTGCATCCAGGTGGTCAGATGGACCTTGCCACGTATTCGTTGATCGGGGAAGCTTACCGCGAGGTAGAAGCAAAGGAAGAATGGTGCCGAGATACTACCGCTATGGCCGATATCGCGTTGCTGTCAGTGGAAGCAGCCTTATGGGAATCCGGAGGCGATCCTCATAACCAGCACAAACACCACGATACCGGTGCTGTAAGAGTTTTGCTGGAAGGCCACTATCTCTTCGATGTAGTAGATCTGCAGGCTGATCTATCCAAATATAAAGTTGTTATTTTGCCGGATGCCATTAGCATTACAGAGTCAATCAAAACCAAACTGACAGCCTTTCTTGCCGGGGGCGGCAAAATTCTCGCCACTGGCCGTTCCGGACTCTCACCGGATGGTACGGGCTTTGAATTCGATTTGGGTGTAGAATATCAGGATGTTTCCCCATTCCGTCCCTCCTATTTCCGTCCGAATTTCGAGCTTCCTTCGCTGCGTACAGCCTCTTTCGTCATGTACACCGAAGGACAGAACACAGTGCCCACGACAGACGGCATCGTACTTGGCAGTAAGGAAAATTCATATTTTAACCGTGACTTGTTCACGTTCTGCTCTCACCAGCATACCCCTTCTGATCTGCAGGAATCGGGAACTGGCATGGCTGAAGGTCAGGATGGAATCTATATCGCGTGGAATGTTTTTGAAGATTATGCGACGAAGGGGAGCTTGGCTGTCAAGGAAATCATCTGTTACGCGCTGGACCGTTTACTGAGTAACAACAAGTCGCTGATAACCAACCTACCTGCCCAAGGGGTTACCACGCTGCAGATTCAGAAGAACTCGAACCGTTGGGTGAATCATCTACTGTATGCCTCTCCAGTACGTAGAGGACAAGGTGTGGAAGTTATCGAGGATATCCCTCCACTTATCAATACAGAGGTGACGGTTGCGGCTGCCGAACAAGTACAAGATGTGTATCTGGCGCCACAGAACCTTAGTCTCTCATTCAGTCAGGTGAACGGCCTTGTGACCTTCACGATACCGGAGTGGTCCTGTCATCAAATGGTCGTGATTCAATTTTAGAAGTACATTCATGGAACATATAACAGCAAACAAAAAAAGAAGTCGCCATCAACATGGCGACTTCTTCATTGGCGGATTACTCCGCCATATATACTAACCTTTAGTGATTAATGATTACACACAAGCTTTCAATTTGTTCAGAGCCTGGGAAATATCACGAATCAGTGAGTCCACATTTTCCCGCTGGGTTGCCCAACTGGTACAAAAACGAACGACGCTGTGTGTATCGGACACCTTTTCCCAGAATGTGAACGAGTAACGGCTGCGTAAATCCTGAAGCAGATCATCTGGCAGAATCGGAAATTGCTGATTGGTTGGTGAATCATATAGGAAAGTAATACCTTGCTCCGCAAGCGAATCATGAATTAACATGGCCATGTCCACCGCATGCTGGGAAATTTCAAGATACAGACCATCTTCAAACAGCGTTTCAAATTGAATCCCCAACAATCTGCCTTTGGCAAGCAGGCCGCCTTTTTGTTTGATCATATAACGAAAATCTGGCTTAAGCTTGTCGTTCAGGATGACTACCGCTTCTCCCATCAATGCTCCGATCTTGGTTCCGCCAATATAGAATACATCACATAGGCGGGCGAGATCAGCGAGAGTCGTATCACAATTCCGGGAAGCAAGAGCATACCCAAGACGTGCCCCATCAATAAAGAACGGGAGACCACACTGTTGGCTCACATTAAATAATGCTTGCAGCTCTGCCTTGCTGTACATCGTACCGTTCTCAGTAGGCTGGGATATGTAAACCATTCCGGGCTGGACACAATGTTCAGGTGCTGCATCATTCCAATGGGCATCATAGACCGCTTTGACCTGATCTGACGTGATCTTCCCATCCTCGCTTGGTACCGTGATCACTTTGTGACCTGTGGCTTCGATCGCTCCCGTCTCATGGACCGCGATGTGGCCCGAAGTCGCTGCAATCACGCCTTGGTATGGACGCAAAATGGAGGCAATAACCGTTGTATTGGTCTGTGTACCACCAACCAAAAAATGCACATCCGCCTGTTCATTTTCACAAGCTTGTCGAATAAGGCTTCTCGCCCGATCACAATGGGCATCTTTACCGTAACCGCTCGTTTGTTCCATGTTCGTTGAAATTAGTCTTTGCAAAATGCGCTCATGCGCGCCTTCGTTGTAATCACATTCGAATCGTATCATCGTCTTGTCTCTCCTGCTCTTTTGTTCAACTTATCCTGAATATTCATCATTGAAGCGTAAACTTCTCTGATCTCTTCCTCATCCAAACCTTGCATTAACTTCACAATCTGCTGATCTGAACGTTCATTCAACTCACCGTAAAGCTCCTGCCCTTTTTCAGTCAGGCGAATCAAACTAACGCGGCTGTCAGCAGCTGAATCCACTTTCATCAGCAGCCCTTCTCGGGTCAGTTTACTTACAATTCGGCTCATGTAGCTGCGATCAATGGTCAGTGTATCCACCAGATTGTTCGCAATGCTCTCCCCTTGAATGCCAATTTCAATAATGACCCTTGCTTCAGCGAAGGAGTATCCCGTTCCCAGGATATGCTTATCGAGTACACCGAGTATATTGGTATAAAAACGGTTAAAACGCCGCATTTCAGTCAACATATCTGCATTTATTTGCTGAGAGTCGATGTGAAACCCTCCCTTTTAGTGGACATTGTCAACATTATAATAATCAGTTTAGTGGACGTTGTCAACAATATATAATATTGATGAACTTTATAGTTCAAATGAATGTCACTTTATTGAAAAACAAAAAACAAACCGCGCAAATGCACGGTTTGTTTTTTGGCTATTAAGAATGGCTGTATTGCACCTGGTGAAGTCTGCTGTATATGCCTCCGGCAGCGACCAGTTCCTCATGGTTACCCTGCTCTGCGATGCCATCCGCATTGACTACCAGGATGCGATCTGCATTCTTGATCGTTGTCAGTCGGTGTGCAATAACAAGGGTTGTTCTGCCCACTGACAGTTCCGCCAAGGACTTCTGGATTAATGCTTCGGTTTCGGTATCCAGAGCAGACGTTGCTTCGTCCAGAATGAGAATCGGTGGATTTTTCAGGAACATCCGAGCAATGGACAGGCGCTGTTTCTGACCTCCGGAAAGTTTGACACCACGCTCACCAATGATCGTATTGATCCCTTCTGGCAAAGTAAGAAGCAACTCTTCCAAAGATGCACGACGGGCTGCATCCCAGATTTGCTCGTCTGTTGCCGTTAAATCGCCATAAGCGATATTTTCCTTAATTGTGCCTGAGAAGAGAAATACATCCTGTTGAACAATACCGATATGTTTGCGCAAAGATTCCAGCTGAACCTCACGAATATCAACTCCATCAACGGTAATCCGACCTTCCTCTACTTCATAGAACCGTGGAAGCAGACTGCAAATGGTCGTTTTACCTGCACCGGAAGGACCCACAAATGCAACGGTTTCCCCTGGATTGATGGACAAACTGATATTATTCAGAATACGTCGATTTTCCTCATAACCGAATGAGACATTTTCGAAGCGAATATCTCCACGGACGCTTTTTAGCTCCACGGCATTTTTCGCATCGGCGATTTCCGGCTCGGTATCAATGATTTCCAGATAACGCTTGAATCCAGCGATCCCTTTCGGATAACTTTCGATTACAGCATTTATTTTCTCAATCGGGCGGAAGAAGATATTAGACAAGAGCAGGAATGCCATGAAATCACCCATATCAATTCTGCCATCGATAAAGAACCAGGCACCGCTAATCATAACGAACACAGTAACCAGACGCATCATCATGTAGCTGACCGATATACTCTTCGCCATCGTTTTGTAAGCAAGCAGCTTTGTTTTACGGAAGTTCTCGTTGTCTACGGAAAATAGTTTTTTCTCATGCTCTTCGTTAGCGAACGATTGAACGACACGAATTCCGCCTACGTTGTCTTCAATACGGGAATTGAAATTCCCCACATCGCCGAAGAGGCGTCGATAGGTCTTCGTCATGCGCCCACCAAACACGATAATGACCCAGGCCATGATAGGAATAATGACAAAGGTGATCAGTGCAAGCTCTAAATTAATGTTCGCCATGAGCCAGAAAGATCCGATTAGAGTCATAATCGCGATGAATACATCCTCAGGTCCATGGTGAGCAACCTCTCCAATATCGTTGAGATCATTGGTAAGGTGACCGATCAGATGACCCGTCTTGCGATTATCGAAAAACCGGAAGGATAACTTTTGTAAATGAGCAAACATCTTCGAACGCATGTTGGTTTCAATGTTAATGCCAAGCATATGTCCCCAGTAGGTCACGACATAATTCAAGACGGTATTCAGCGCATAGATCGACAGCAAGACAATACATGCGAGGATAATGAGTGGCCAATCTTGACCTGGCAGCAACTCATTAATGAACTTGCTTACAGCAAGTGGAAATGCCAGCTCTAGTAAACCAGCTAGTACTGCACAACCAAAATCAATTAAAAATAGTTTTTTGTAAGGACGATAATACGAGAAAAAACGACGAACCATTCTTATTCACTCTCCAGATCCTGATTAGGGCTTTCTTCTTCATTTTGTAATTCAAAAAGTTGGATGTATTCATCAATGACCTGATCAATGGCTTTCAGTTCACCACTTATCATCTGATGAATATTCCGGAACTCCTCCTGACCAAGCTGTCTGGCCAACGTAGCTCTTCGATTCTGCATTTGTTCCAAAAAGACTAAAATTCTTCCACGGCGAAACGTTTGTGCCCCATTGCCCCGTTTTCCGTGATGCTCTCCATGCCCTCTCCCACGTCTTGAACCTTCACCTTGTCGCTCTTCTTCCCCACGACCCCGTCTGGACCGCTCTCCATGGCGATCAGGTTGTTCGTTCACATTTATATGTCTTTCTCTCATTTTTGAAGCACCTCCATCTTCGTATACATTTGTATACAAATTGTTTATGTATACGATTGTATACGTAAGGGATTTTTCTGTCAACCCGTATTTTTCCATTTTATTCTGGCCCAATTCATATTCAGTTCACCGTCCTAGAGTACACTAACTTACGTACCACCACAGAGATACCTAATCTACAGATAAGACAGGAGAAGATGAGATTGACACTGAAAAAACGAACTTCATTCGCCGCTGTAACCCTGGTGTTAACCATGTTAGCCCCAATGAATGCTCTCGCCGCACAGGCAAACAGTAACACCAGTAACCTCACGTATAATATGACCCAAAAAGCGGTGATGGAGAAGGCCAAGCTCCTTACCGAAACATACGGTACAACAAGTGTGCAGTACGCACTCATGGATGAGGGAGAGATCGTGATCTCCGGACAAGTAGGCAAAAACGACCCGGAGGGCCGTATCCCCCTTTCTTCTAATACAATGTATGGCATCGGTTCAACCAGTAAAATGGTGCTCACAGCCGCTGTGATGAAGCTGGTTGACGAAGACAAGATCGATCTGGATGTGCCGGTTGTGAACTATATCCCTGACTTTAAAATGAAAGATAACCGTTACAAACAGATCACACCTCGTATGTTGCTGAATCATTCATCCGGGATTCTTGGAACCTCAAGCGGTAGTGCCATACTGTATGGGGACAATGATACCTATGCACATGATACATTTTTGGATCAATTGGCCGAGCAAAATTTGAAGGCAGATCCGGGAGCCTACTCGGTGTATAGTAACGATAGCTTTACGTTAGCTGAAATTCTGGTCGAAAAGGTTAGTGGCATGAGCTTTAGCCATTTCATCCAACAGAATTTCACCGAACCCTTGGGTATGAGCCATACCAAAACGCCGCAGGATCTGATTGATCCTGACCAAATGGCGGTAACTTATTCGCAGCTGAATAAGGAACAACTTCCACTAGAGAACACGAATATGATTGGCTCTGGAGGCATTTACTCTACCGCAGAAGACCTGGTCAAATTTTCGCAAATCTTTACGGGAGAGGTCAAAGGTATTCTTTCCAGTGAGTCGGCAAAAGCAATGACGCAAGAAGAGTACAAAAAAGGTGTGTGGCCAGAGGACAGCGATTCATCTATTTCGTACGGGTTAGGTTGGGATAGTGTGAACTTGTTCCCATTTAGCGAATACGGCATCAAGGCAGTTACCAAAGGCGGGAATACGATTGCCTATCATTCGTCATTAATTGTGCTTCCGGAATACAATATGGCTGCAGCCGTTACTTCCTCAGGTGGGTCAAGCACAACCGACCAATTGATTGCCAGCGAACTGTTGCTTAGCGCACTTGAGGAAAAGGATATTATTGAAGGATGGAAGCCGGAAAAATCATTTGGCGCCCCTGTAAAAACAACCATGCCGAAAGAGCTAACGCAGTATGCTGGCATTTATGGGGCGGTTGGCAGCTCGTTATTGAAGTTGGAAGTGAATGATGAAGGACAGTTGACGATGTCCCAGCTATTGTCGCCGAACAGTACCGAACAAAAGTATACGTATACTGAAGATGGCTCTTTCGTGAACGAGCAAGGTACAGAAAAGTTGAAATTCACTCAAGAGGATAACGGGAATACATACTTGTGGTCCCGTTCGTACCAGTCGGTGCCAGGGCTTGGACAGATCGCCTCCTCGGAATACAAGGCAGAAAAGCTCGAAACCAATTCATTATCCGAAGATGTAACAGCCGCTTGGCAGAAGCGTGAAGGCAACATTTATTACCTGGTGAATGAAAAATACACCTCAACGGTATATGACAGTGCAACGCCGATCATCCCCATTCACATGTTCGATGAAGCACCAGGTTATGTGTATACTAATAAAATTATTGATGCTAATTCGGCCGTGAACCAACTGCAAATTCCAGGTTTGGCGGGCCGGGATACGATGGAGTATAAGTTCTTCGAGAGAAACGGCGTGGAATACGTCTCAGCAGGAGGAAAGGTCTACGTCGGTCAAGAACTTGTGAGACCACTCTATTCAGGGAAACAATCGAAGACAACGATTCAAACGAATGGTTATGCGACGTGGTATTCGGTACCGGCAGCAGCCGCAGGTAAAGTGATGACAGTGAAGATGCCTTCGAAAGGTGCTTTCACTGTATATGACCAGACGGGTATCAGTACGAATCATACCGTGGTTAGTGGTGAAAATGAAGTTACATTGCCTGAAAACGGTACGATTGTATTTGCTGGTGAAGCTGGTTCAAGGTTCGAAATTTCGTTAACAAATTAATAATAATGAGCAAGGAAATACGCCCGTTCCCCTATGTTCTACTGGGGAACGGGCGTTTCATTCTTTCTGAAATCCATTCTGAAAGATACTACGTTTGTTCTAAGTTTATTTTACTTCATTCATAAACTTCTTGAAGTTTTCGGCTATTTCTTTGGATCGGGTATGGTGTAAATAATGTCCACCTTCGAATGTCATCACTTTACCATGTACTGAATTTTTAACTTGCTCTTCATGCATAGGTATCCATCCTTCCGTTTCGGTATCATTCGCTTGTAAAAAGAAAATGACAGGCAGATCTTTGGGGAAGGTCAAGCCTTCAGCAGCTTTGAAATTGGGACCAAAATTTTCGCCTTCACTTAAGTTGTTCGGATTAAACGTATTTTTGAGTGAAAGCATTCTAATTTGTTCTCTGGTTTCATCATCAACAGCTGGTGCAATCAGTTGATCAGGGGCCAGTTTCATTAACAATCGGTAGAACCCTGATTTTTTGAGCAGTTTGTACACATCTGTTGGGAATGGATCATCGTTGCCTCCCTGCGTTGGAACGCTGCTATCAATCCCAACAAAAGCATTTACTTCGTTTGGATATTTGTTTACATAATCTAGTCCGTAGATTCCTGAAATGGAATGACCCATCAGCGTGTAATGAGTAATATTAAGCTGCTGTAGAGCTTCATGAATTTCACTGACCATATTTTCCGTGGTACGCTCTTTTTCAGTTATGTCACTTAATCCATAACCGAAAGGTTCAATGACGACGACTTTGTAAAACGGAGATAGCTCATCAATTAACGGTTTAAAATCGAGGGCTGGGGCAGGTGTTCCGTATCCCGGAAGCAATACCACGGTTTCTTCACCTTTTCCTTGGATCAACACATTCATGTTTTTCCCGTCAACCGCTACGGACTGACCATAGGGTTTTATTTTCCCTGCCTCCGACTTGTTGCTAAATACATTTACAAAATAGACAGTGGCAATAAATAATGCAAAAGCGATAACTATGGCTCCGAATATTTTGAGTAAAATGATTAATATTTTTTTCATCATGATGGTTTTCTCCTGTTGAGTTTGTTTGTCGTACAGCCGTTTGCAAATCCGTTAATTTACTTTTTTATTGAAATTTCAAATTTGGATCCAGCCTCACCTACAAATACAATGCGGCCATTCTCTGGTAAGACAACTTTAATGTTCTCTTTAGTCATTCATTGAATGCGAGTTTTGCGAGGCGTGCGATTAAGCTTTTTAGCACCGTTCATTGAATGCGAGTTTTGCGAAGTGTGCGATGGTTGTGTGGTCACAGTGTGGTCATAGTGGTCAAAAAGAAAAGGGTGGAAAACACCGGTCAATCCGAGGTTTTCCACCCTTTTCTTACTTAGAGCGAGCGGCTTCTGAGGCACCCATCTTGTATGCATAAATCACAGATTTCCTCGTTTGTTCCAAAAATAAATTCTCTAACTCAAACGCAAGATCATCTAAAGACTTATCGCTGTTTATTAACTCCACAAATTGTTTGTATTCCTGCCCACTCTTGTCAGACACGACGACATCTATTATTGAATTAATCTTCTCTCTATCTTCATAAGTTTGTTCCCCTTCTTTTTCCATGATTACCCTCCCGTGCTGTTATTTCAAAACCAATTAGAATATAATAACAATTGAAATCATTAAGGCATGAGGTGTAAATGGATGTATCCCGAGCCAGGGAGGAGCCGTTTGCCATACCTCTTAGCCAAGAAGAAAATCAAGGCCACTGACCTGGCACGAGATGTAGACATATCAGATGGTTTTATTTCTCAGGTCATATCCGGGAAACGATTTTTCTCTTATCCTGTTGCAGCTCGCGTGGCCAAACGACTAGGCTGCACTATGGAAGAGCTCCACGAATGGGATTAGGCGAACGGCGGAGGCGCAAGCCCCTCCTCTGAGCGATTTTTAGCGCAGAGCTAAAATAAACCAATAATGATATATCAACCCCAAATTTTTCATACCTCACATCTCTATTAAATCCCATTATTAGCCTCTTGTAAACATAAATTGGGCGGCTGAATTCTTTGCTTTCGACACCATTATTCGACAACATATCTGTTTTTGTTTATGATATAATGTTTGTTTGAAAAAAAATGGGGCGCCATTGTTATGATGGCAGCCCCTCTTTGTATTGATAAACTGGTACAAACTGCGACTTTAATTCTTCTCGAATTACGCTCATTTCTTTTATTAGATCGTCATGCCCTCTTTTAGACAGCCAACATCTTTTCTCGCCTATCCGGCGAAACTTTTCGAAATAGGCATAGTGCGGTTCTTCTTCCGTTCGGATAACCTTTTCAGCGTTGACGGAGCTTTTGCGATCCACACCAACAAATCTAGCCCCGCTGTTGTTAAGTACATCAGTCCAGTATTCTTTGCTTCCAGTAAAGTAATATGTTGCATCCGCAGTATAGAATGCAACCTTTCTGTACCCGCTTATATAAGACAGGTACAGGATATCGGTGATCTTAACGGCTGTAACGCCATTTTTACCCTTCGGATCAACCAGCAACGATATAGGTTCCATATATGTGGTCCTCCATTATTTTTTAAGCAGTCGTTTGGACGGTCGTGGATTGTTAACGAATACCAAACTTGCTGGCAGTACTGTAATTGCAGCAATAACGCCAAGGCTTGAAGCGATTGCTGAATACATAGCTACTTTGAACATATGTGTCACCCCCTTTTCATGAAATGCTCATTTATAACCAACGTCATGGCTTGTACAAAAAATGCTATTGCAGCCATTGACGATAAAAACCATAGATTTGATGCAACAATGAAGAAAGATATTACTGGAAGAAGAGGATAAAACCTCTCGGGAATGCGAGATTGATTTTCAATTCCTGATGGAGCATATATGAGGACAACCAACATACTGATTGCCGTTAGCGAAATTGTCCAAGTAGTATTGGCGTTTATTGTAGAGAGCAACGTCGCTGTTCCTGCTGTTACAATCGCACACCCCATGCTTGATTCAAGGTGTAGACCGCCTGAGACTAGCCGAAGTAACGCAAAGCATTTGAGCAGCATAATGACCTCTGATCCCCTGCCCGTAAACAACACCCCGATTAGCGTAAAAAGAACAACAGCGGCTGTGTTCATAATAATTATTAGCGTGTGTTGCATATCCTCTTCATGGACTGGATGATTCGGAACGACTGATTTGATATGGCGAGCTACTCGCCCGGCCGCATTTTCAATCACTGGCTACTTCCCTTTCCTTGCGTATTGCGTAGTAAAGGAACAACACCGACGCAGCGCCGAAGAATATAATGTTGATCCATACTGAATTTTGGTACATTGTGATGGCCGTGAGAGCGAATGAGCCTAACACCACAAGCACCACTAATGCCTTCTCCCAACGGAACTTTAAAAGATGATATGGCGCTTCGAAGCCTATTCCAAAGCGATACAGCATGTATGCCAGTAACATAAAAATAATACCGGTAATCAACTGCAGTAATTGTCCTTGGAAAAACTCGTAGAGTGCTGCTTGGGCAAATGCATAAGGGAAGAACCCTGCACACGCTATAATAGCGGACCAAATCACTGGTATCTTAATCACTGCTGCTAGCAAGAGCACATAAAACAGAATGTTGATTACTACCGCCACAAACCCTAGATCAACGCCTCGCAAGTAGTAACTTTGAAGCCCCATAATAATTGCAACAAGAGCAGCTTGCCAGATGTATTCTCTTGGACTTTCTCTAAACAGTAGCATCATAAACAGAAATGCCCCGAACATCTCGATCATTGAAAAAAGCAGAAACCAAACTAGCTCCCACACCCTACATTTCTCCTTTATCGGCAGTATAAAGCGTATACTTTAATTATACCGGAAGGAGTGGCAATTCCATAGCCAAAAACATACAATTCTAGACGTTTGCCGAGATTATTTCTGCGATTGAAATTTCCCTTTCATCATCTTCTAACAACAGGTTGACCTTACCTCTGCTTTGATTAATACCAATTACAACTCCACTATAATGCTCGTCGTCAAACGGGCTAAAAACAACCAGATCAACCTTCGTTTTTTCGTGGAATGATTCAGCTAAAGCACGAACGATTTCTTCGATGGCTTGCTCGTCAAGAATGGGTTTTCCTCTACGCTGTTGTTCCCTCTCTTGTTGCAACATCCCTTCGAGATGTTCGGGCATAATATACCTCGACCCTTCATAGACCCCGTTGCCGAAAAGTTTCTTACTCATGGTTCCGCCTCCTTAGTATTCGGTCCAGTAATCAATATTGCCAGACGGTGGAGTACGATCCACCTTAGGTCGTTCGCCCTCACGCTCCCAGCCTTCCAAAATGACGATATTAGCCGTGTCTGACTTGTCTTCCCAATGTATGTATTCCGCATCCACAAGAGCGTCCAGAGCAGCCATGACATCCGGCTTATGCTTACCCGTTTTAACCGTCAGTTCATGGATTGTTGGAAACCTACGCCGTCCACCTTTGTAGTTGTATAAGATCCGAAGGACCTTTCGTTGATAATCCGTCAACATGTAAATCACCTCGGATTTATTATATGCGAACGTACGTTCTTTTATCAACTGAAATATCAGGAAATTATGGAATCGGATATAGAAACATCTTCCTGTGTCTGATAGACTGCTACTAAAGAATAGATTGGAGGTAATTACAGGGAATGAATAAGCCGTTTTATAAGAAGTGGTGGTTCTGGGTTATTGCTGTTATATTGTTTGGTGCCATAGGATCGTTTATGGAAGAACCTACGGATGAAACTTTAGCCACAACCCCGGTTGCGGAAACTGAAACCGTTGATCCGATTAAAGAACCTGAAAAAACACCAGAGCCTACAAAGGAACTTACTCCACAAGAAAAAATCGCTGATAATGTAGAGAAATCAACGACGAAAATGAGGAAAGTATCAATCAAAGATTTTCAAGTGAATGAGAACTTTGGAACTGAAAAAGATGGAGATTACATAGTACTCGCATACATGTCCTTTGATGCTGAAAATACTGCTGAAACGACGAGGACAACAATTGAGAATTACAATAATGAAATAGCTGCAAATTTAGCAGTGGAAGAGAATGTTCAGGATTTAGTTATTTTCTGGGAGGTTCCTTATCTTCAGTCTGGATCTAACGTCATTAAAGCTACTCTTTTTAGAAAAGATGGAAAAATGGTTTTTGATAACACCTGGTATGAACCTAGCGTATTTTAATGAAAAAAAGACTCTGCCAGCATACAAGTCAGCAGAGTCTTTTTTATTTCCAATCGCTTGGGATTATTGAGTGTCCAGCCTAGCAGTCTTTGTTTTTTGGTCCCATCCGATCCTTGAACCGGGAATATTGTCACCAGCAGATCGTAAAGGGATTAGCACTATGCCATCTTTTAAAACCGCTCCTTCAATCTGCTTACCATTAACGACTGCTGTCACTTTGTCCTCTGAATCAGCCTTCTTTGTTTCAGGTGTGTTGAATAGGTCAAGTTCTGCCTGTCTGCGCTTCACCAGACCATTCAGGACACTTCCCCCTGCCTTGTTATACTTGGTAATGCTTGCGGCAATTTGGGCTAATGTGCGGCCGTTACATAGCTGTTTCAGGTTACCTGGGCCTGTATTGTAGCAAAAGCTTGTGAGCGCATCGAATTGATTCTGTGTAAGCTTGTCCGTCAACGGAACGTAAGATGGGTTATTTACATATGCCTCATATTTAGCCAGGTCAGTAATTAGCATAGCGTCAGCCTGCGCCTGTGAAATCTTCTGGCCTTGTTTTACGTCCTCCCCATAATGCCCCCAACCGATTGTCCAATACTTTTCAGTTGGCACTGGCTTGTACGCTGTGAGTTTGCATCCTTCAAACGATTTAATCAGAGCAATTCCTACATTAGATATTTTACGCATGATCTAAAACACCCCATTCTTTATATTAGACTGCTGGTTTTTGATTCGTATCATCTTGCGGTGAATCTGGAAGGTTTGGATTCGTCGGTACTGAAGATTTGGATTCAAATATTTTGACCGCATTCCGGAGTGCGTCCGGCATAGGCAAGCCCATTCGCCCGGCGTTTTCAATAACAGACAATAGCTCATTTGCAATATAGAAAAATACTACAGCATCCTGGATGTATCCAGTACTTCCCCATGCTGCATCTATATAATGGGAAATCGTTACGATCAGGAAAATAGCTGCCTTTCGTGCAATACCTTCGAAACCAACCCTGCTGCGCAGTTCATGCTTGATCCAAGCAGCTGCCCAGCCCGTCAACCAATCCACTACTACCAAAATCAAAAGTAAATGTATCAAAATATTCCACCCTCCAAAGAGGTATCCCGCGCCAGCCCCCAAAGCCGCAGACACCATTTTAATGACATTAGACATCCCCTCTTGCATAGCGAACCCCCACTTTCTCTCTCTATTTATCTGAATCTTTATCTGAAACCAATCCCGCTAAAGCATCGCCTACCAACTGATCTACAGCCTGCAAAAGCTCTTCCTGCTTTTCTGCTGGAACCATTCCAAGAAACAATGAAATGATTTCGGCAATCTCTTCAACTGGCCGTGAAATATCAGCCGTTATCACTACTTGATGTGTCGCCTTCAATTGCTCACCTCCTTCCTGGCAAAAGGAAACACCCCCATGCTTGTCGAATTATGCTCCGACAGAAAGGAGGTGTCTCGGATTAGGGCTTATAAGACAAAAGAAGAGTTCCAAGAGAACTGCGATTGTGCCTATGCCGTCTATAATTTAGTCGATTCAATTAATGATTCTGATGTTACATGGTTTTTCGATGTTTGTTTCTATTTTCCGAATCAAAAGCTTTACACAATCAGTTTTGTTTCGTACGAAACGCCTGAGTACAAAGACTACAAACTCGGCATCTCTGCAATTCAGAATGAATCCGGCTTTTATGATTTAAAGATCACTCAAAGAGTTGATAATCTTTTAGGTGGTGCCGCGAAGATGTTATCATCTCAGTCTGACCAGTAAGTATTTTTTTGCGTTTCTTGCTGTCGGCCACCTCTACTGTCCAAAGTCTAGGGTGGTCTGACGGTTTTATAAAAACGATTATATCATTGCCTAGAATCCATTTTAGCAAAATTTTCTTCAGCACGATCGCCACTTCCTCTCTTGAGCATAAAAAAGAGCCCGTGGGTAACGGACTCATTTGTGTGGGTGATATGTTATTTGGTTGCAGCCAGCGCTGCTTCTGCTAATTCTATATCCGCTTTTGTGGAGGCGATTCTTTCATCATAACCAGCGAGCTGGGCCTCGCGCTCTTTGATTAGAGCGTCATCCGCCCCAACTGATTTTAAACGATTAACCTCAGCTGCTACCTCGTCACGCTCTTTTAAATTTGGAGCAAGCATACGATCCTTCAATATTGACAACGTTTCTTCCAAGCTCGCCTTTGATCGGCCAGCATATTTATTTTCAGAGACTTGCGAGGATGAAGTATTATCATCCAGTTCAGCAGGTTCCTGGCTAGTCGTTACTGTGATGGTTTTTCCACTCACTTTTATATCAGCCCCTAATGCTTCAGATATTCCACGGACGGGAATATTAGCTTTTCCGTCAATGATAGCACCTTTATCCGATAAAGCCTTTCCGTCAACTATTACCGAATATTCCCCGGTTACTTTTTTTCCAACCATAGACTTAATTGTCTCAGCAAATGCCCCGGATGATGTCGAAAGGACAAATCCGATTAAAACCCCACCGACTAAGTACGCTACTTTTTTCATAAATGTATCCTCCGCTTAATGGTATATGGTTCATTTTTCCTATAATACCATTAAGCCGATGAAGTTGGGAAGGTTCCTCCCCAGTTTGAAGCGCCTGATAAGCCGTGATTGTGTGTTGGCAATGTTACGGAGTGGGTATGACCGATTGGTGATTTTCCGCTTAATGAATTCCAAATTGAATCCAACTCAGCGCGCAGCCCTGAAATATTCCCGATGCTTAGATTCAATCCAGTAACGGTGCTGTTAAATGCCACTGTGCTACGGAATTCAGCAGGACCAGCAACGATCGGAGCGCCCTGCAATCTTATTGGGTTACCTGTATTATTCGATCCGATAATAAGATCGTTACTGATGATTGATAAGCCCCCACTGTTTTGATAGGAGTT
>NZ_OBQM01000024.1:0-58558 GCF_900221055.1 Paenibacillus sp. RU5M
GCACCCTCGCAAACTTTTTCTAATCTGATTAAAACACAAAAGACCCGTAAGAGGGCACTTTTTTCAAAGTGTCTATCTTACGGGTCACAGTTCATATCGGATAGAGAGGGCTCTTCTCTGTACATGTTGTATAAGTCACTTCTCAAAAATTAGCTTTGGGTCCCCACGGATCAGATACCGACCGCTTCCGTCACCACTTCCGTAGGCACAATTCAAACTAATTGCAGCGATCAGAAAAACAAAAAGAACGTCCCCTTATTCCGTCGATGATCCCTGATTTGTGATTTTAACTTTAATATCATACGTGATCGGAATTTCACTAAACGTTTCGTCCCAGTTATTTTTAATTTTCTTCCATACCCGTGGATATTTGATTCGCAGCTTATCGCCAAACCCTGCTGCATCCACCTTGTAGACATCCTGCATTTTGTGAAGCAATTGATCTACCTGTTGTTCAGCCATATGACCGAAGTCCTTCTCCAGACCATCCAGATAATGCTCAGAACCATGCGCTTCCGGAGCTGTCCAATTTTCCATAAACCAGCCGTCTGATTCTATTTGAACATGAAATGAAATATCGTCCCCCTTAACTGTGGGAATAATTTTCGATTTTATGTGTTTAATCTCGTAGGTTATGGTGCTGCCGTCTTTGTGTGTATACGTCTTAACGACCCCACCTTTCGCTTTTCCTTGTACCCAGGATAGTCCCTCCATGTCCGTCTGATTCAGACTTCCGATCCATCGGTTCGTTTTCCCGCTAAAAATGGCCGCTCCCGAAAACTTGTGTTCCCCCTCATAGGAGATGACATTTTGCAGCAAATAGCTTGATCCCGATTGCATGGTTGCATCCAATTTGGCGAGTGACACTGGTGGCAGAATTTTATTGGTACGATACACATTGTCCACAAGTCCGGTAAGGTAGAATGAAGGAATCTCACTGGGATCGTTGGACGTCAATGCATCCAGTGCCCTGCGATCACTGACAACAACCAGACAGCTTGGCCGAATATCATTATCACGCAACACAAAATCAAGCAGTTGATCCAGTCTGAATTTCCGGGCCACCTCGGAGGATACCACGATGACTTTCAGATGATGTCCAATCAGCGGCCGATCTCTTCTCAGAGAAAACTGACGAAATATCTGTATAACTGAATCGCCTGTTAATTGTTCGTTAAAATAGGACTTCCCTGCTCCAGGTGATCCTTGCTGGCTCTCTTCCTTGGATGATCCCTTAGGAACAATCTGAACCGTAGCTGTGATATTATTCCTTTTCGGATAGTGTCCACCCTGTTCATTCACACTCTTCTCAAATTCTGTCTCTTTGGCAACATCAATACCCAGTCCCACGTACACACTAAGATCCTCAATCTCTTTGCTGCTCCAGCATCCAGAGGTAAACAACAGCAGCATTAATCCAGGCAGCAATAGCGCTAATCTGACTTTGCGACTCATGCGTACTTCCCTCCTTTTTTGCGGAGGATGCTAATCAACAGCAGGACTGTAGGCAGAATTCCAAATAGGTAAATGGATAAATTACCCACCGCATCCCCCAGTTGAAATGTTTCGTTCACATCCTTGGGAATTAAGGCGATGATATAAATTACAGGCAGCAGGATAAACATGGCGGGTAAAATTTTCTTGCTTTTGAACAACTGGGCACAGCCAACGGTAGCTGCATAGTGTGTGATCGAAAAGGTCGAGAAGATTTGCATGATCCAGATCACGAGCAGCAGCGATTCAAAACGCTCAAAGATCAATCCCTGTAGCTCAAAGCTTCTCATCAGATCCAGGGTAGGCCACGTTCGAGTTTTCATGCCTTCAATGGAAAGACTTCCGATTACCATAACTACCGTAATTAAGTAGATGCCTGTCGGAACGAGCGTACCCCACATTACCGCTTTGATCCCTTTTTGCGGGTGCTGCATATAAGCCATGATGACAAACATCACTTCATAGCCCGTATACGCAAGCAAAGTTGACTTAAGTCCCTTGAATACCGGCATAATCCCTTCTCCCAATACGGGTCTCAGGTTATTAATTTCAAACAGTTTGCTGCTAAGCAAAATCGCAATGACAAAAATGATAAGTGTGATGGGCAAAATAATCTCGAATAAACGTGCTACTGCACCAAGACCGCCTGAGTTCAAATAGATGCCCACCCACATGAAGACCATAACAATAGCCCAGACCGGTGTTCCTTCCAGCAGATAAAGTCCGGTTACTTCTGCCATGACCCGAATTTCAAATGCCGAAATGACCAGAAAATAGATAATCGCAACCGCTCCCAGTATAAAAGCAATCCATGAACCTGTTATTTCCTGAACAAACTGAAAACCCGTTTTGCCAGGAAATCGTCGACACAGGATGACGAGCATAATGCCGATAAACGTGGCGATTAGCCCGGATATGATGATGGAGATCCAGACATCCGGTGTGTCTACTGCCTCAACCGTAGTACGCGGAAGTGTCAAAATCCCAGCGCCCAGCATGTAATTGATAATCATGACTCCGGTCTGGGTTGTCGTCAGCTTATCCGTGGGACGATTCACGTTATCACCTCTTTGCTCTGGTTTAAAATGTTTATGTTAATCTTGTTAATCTTGCTATTCATCTATTTCTTGCGATCCGGATCGGTAGGGTTCATCATGCGCGGACGCCGCCTCATCATTTTTAATGGTGCACGGATCAGCAAGTCCTTCCATTCGCTCAAGCTATACGGAACCACTGGGCTGACATAGGGAACCCCAAAGCTTTTCAGGCGCACGAGATGGCTGCAAATAAGCAGGAAGAACATAATCACCCCGAATAATCCAAGCGCCGCTGCACTGAACATGCCTGTAAAACGTAAAATTCGCAGTGTAATTCCAGCACTATAGGTAGGGATGGAAAATGAGGAGATCGCCGTTACCGCAACTACGATGACGAGAAATGGACTGACAATACCGGCCTGTACGGCCGCATCCCCAATAATGAGACCACCGACGATGCCCATCGCCGGACCGATCGGTTTGGGCAGACGGATACCAGCCTCACGCAATATTTCAATGGCTGTCTCCATAATGAGAGCTTCAATAATGGAAGGAAACGGTACACCATTTCGCGTCTCAATAATGGTCAATGCCAACTTCGTGGGAATCAGACCAGGATGAAATGAAATAAAGGAGATGTACAAGGCAGGAGCAAATAGCGCAATCATGGCTGCCAGAAAACGAAGCATGCGCAGAAATGTGCCTGGTATCCAGCGCTCATAATAATCCTCAGGAGATTGCAGCAGCATACTGAAGGTTGCGGGCACAATTAAGGCAAACGGTGTACCATCAAGCAGTATGGCAACACGCCCCTCTAACATTCCGCTGATTACGCGGTCTGGCCTTTCCGTGTTTTGGATCTGTTGAAACGGACTCAGCTCATCGTCTTCAATTAGCTGCTCCACATAACCGGATTCCAGCATGACATCCATATCCAATCCTTCTATGCGCCTCTGGACCTCTGCCACAAGCTCAGGATCGGCAATATCCTCTATATACGCGATAGCAAGATCCTTCTTGATCCGGGTACCCACTTCAAATTTCTGAATAAACAAACTCTGATTGCTTCCGAAGCGTCGCAGTATACCTGTATTGTCACTGAGATGCTCCGTAAATCCAATTCTTGGCCCGCGAAGCAATGCTTCGGACAAGGGCTCTTCAATGTTGCGGCTTATTCCTTTGGGTGTGCCAATCATCAGTGCACCTTGCATGCCATCCACAAGGAGTGCATTTTTACCCCCAAGTACTCCCAAGGCCAGCTCCTGTAACGATTCGGTCTCCTGTATCTGGCTGACAGGCAGAAGTTGATTACTTAGATAGTTCTTAATCTGATGTATATCGACTGGATGAAGGAAGCTCTCCTGTTGCAGTTCCGGTACACCCCTGATCATCAGAGGTGTAATCAGATGCTCATCAATCAATTGCTGGTCCACAAGACCATCAATATACATGACCGCTGCCCTTGTATTCGTGCCTCGTATTGTAAACTCTCGAATATGTACATCAGCATTCTGAGCAAAGGTCTCCTTTGAACTAATTAAATCGGTAACATAATTCCCGGTAAGCTTGATATTGGCATAACGCCCTGTTTCTAAACTCTGGTTCTCATCAGATCCTGATGATACAGATTGCTCGTCGTTATTGCCTTGGTTTTGATCTGTAGAAATTGCGAAGCTTCCCTGATCCACGGAAGAACGAATCCAACGGGTTATTTTCAGAATCGATAGCGGAATGACACATAACAAAAAAGCCTGTAACCATATGGGCCACTCCGGCACGTACGACCAAATCGTTGACCACATCACCCTCACCCCAACATTTCTCTGCGCTATGAACTTGCAGGTATTCCAGAGTATTGTTTCCCCGATTGCTCACAATAATTCCCGTTTTTTTGAACAACAAAAAAGCAGATGCCTCTATTGGCACCCGCTTCCCTAGGGGTTATTGGAGTTTACCTTATCTATACGATTTTGGTTACGTGTTGCGCCTTCTCATCAAGTAGATGTGCAGACGCCGCAATGGTTGTAAAATCATTCAACGCCACCTCGATCTGCTGCTGACTTCGCTCCACGTAGCCTTCCACCTTCTGTGTTCCGCCAGAAATGTTCGTAATCTCTTTGGTTATCCCATTCACACTATCCCGAATCTCATTAATGGAATTTTCGACCATGGCCGATAGTTTGCGTACTTCCTTGGCTACAACATCGAACCCGCGCCCATATTCGCCTGCATGTGCCGCTTCAATCGCAGCGTTCAGGGCCAGAAGCTGGGTCTGCGACGCAATTTCGCGAATCGTTTTAACAACTCCCTGGATAGAACGTGCCTGTTCTTGCAAATGATTCAGTGTCGCTCGGTTGTGGGCGGAAACTTCAGATATATACGTGATACTGGACATCAGCTCACGGCTTCGCTCAATGCCGATATCAGCATGTTCGTTCAGATCATGTGACATCGTCTTCAGTTCATTAACTACAGCTGAAATATTATTCTGACGGGTCGTGATGTTTGTAGCTATTTTGGACACACCCAATATATTCTGATTCAATTCATCATAGACGGGCATATATGTCGCTTCAAGCCATACGGGATTTCCCTTTGCATCCTTGCGTTCAACCTTATCCTGGAAGCTAGTACCGTTAAAAATACTACTCCAAAACGCATTATAGTCAGGGCTTTTCACGAATTCGTCGAAACAAAATTGCTCATGCTGCATGCCATACATCTCAGCTACGGAATAGCCCATCGTCTGGGCAAAAACTTCATTTACATACGTAACCCGTCGATCCATATCGAATCGAATGATAGCCAGACTTTTCTCCATGGCCTTAATGACCAGCGCATCGGTAACAACATCTTTTTTTTCCACATCTACTATAGGCAAAGCGATCCCCACTCCCTGACTTCTTCCCATGATTAAACCGTTCTCATTCTGGCAGTTCCTGTTGTAGTGCAATTATGTATTCAACTGAATAGAGACGACTCTATTATTGTATACTCCAATTGCAGTCAATTGGATCACTCCCAAATCAATTTCTAACAATTCGTTACGGCTTGACTTTTTATACCCAATAAACTAACTGTCTAAACATTATTTTTCATGAGCAAATTCTAACACAAAAAGGAGCGGATTAACCGCCCCTAATTATGGTATAACCTTCCATAGCTTTGATGTTATCAGTAGTCGTCTCTGTATATTACGCTACCTATTTCATCCATCAGTCTCGCGGCAATTTATCTGCGTATCGACTGCGCAAGTCAGCGAGCCGCTCCAGCTTAGACAGCGCATGGTCCTTCTGCATCAATCCCACCGCCAGCACCAGTTGTTCCATTAACAGTAGTGGAGTAACCATGGAATGAAATTCGCCAAGCTCCCCTCTACTAACGTAAAAAGATAACTCCGTCCCCAATCCATATAAGAGGTCTTCCCGATCTGTTACAAGTACGGCTTTACTGCCTGTATCTCTGGCATAATCCAGAATGACCTCTGCTTCAGGCAAGAGTCTTGTAAAACACATCAGCAGCACAACATCCTCCCGTTGCATATGCATCAGTGATTCCAATAATTCATGGCCACCTCCGGCGAGGTGGATGACCGTCAATCCGAATCGGGATAACCGAAAGGACAATAATTCCGCCAAACCAGCGGAAGGCCCTGGAGCATACACATATACTCTTCGTGCTTCAGCAAGGATCGCTGCTGCGTGCTCCAGATCCCCCTGCTTCATATGGGATAACGTCTCCTGCAAATGGCTGACGGAGGCCTCCAGTAACTGAACGGGAAGGCTGTCCGTATCCATGCGGGATATGGTTTTATTTAATTTAAGGGCAGGTGTAGTGTCTTCGGATGTACGAAGCCGGATTTTGAATGCTTTGGCATTGTCATATCCAACCGCCCGCCAGAAACGGGATACGGTCGCAATACTGACCCCCAACCTGTCCGCAATCTCCTGTTCCGTCATGAACAGAATCTCTTCCGGATTGCGTTCAACAAAATCAGCAATTTTCAGATGACCTGGTGACAGCTGTTCTTTATGAGTAAACAAATTCATTCCGTATGCACTCCTTTTCTCGCTCTGCACTCAGTATATCAGTTGAAAGGAAGAGAAGTGGGTAATGTATGTAATATTTTTTTCATTATTTTTATAATGTGTAATAAAAATTACATCAGATTTACAAATGTCTTCTTTCCCGTTAATACTCTGCCCCTAGACTGTGGCTATGATGATCACTAACTTTCAGGGAGGTATGTAACGATGAAGAAGATGACTGAGCGTTATACGCTGACGTCTTCACAGAAAATGATGGTGTTTGTGCTTTCCATGTCACTGTACGGCTTGTCCAACATGTTCACAGAGCTTATTCCCAAGCTCCAGCTTGGACCGATTGAATTGTCTGTTGAGTACTTTGCCTTCATTCCGCTGACACTTTGCATTTTGTTCCACCCCATGATTGCTGCCCTTGGTGCGGCTCTTGGCGAAGTGATCTTCGGTGAGCTGATGCTGGGGCAATTTGGCGGACTGGGCGAGCTGGAGAAATTCCTTACCTTTTCCTTTGCCATGTATGTCGCAGGACGTATGGTCAGTGATCCTCGCAATCGCAGACAGGTCGGAATCGCAGCTATGACAGGCGTCATCATTCATCAGTTCCTTAGTTCACTGGTGGATATCGGTAAAGTGTGGATTGGTGTGGAGCAGCTGGAAGCCGTCCCTGGACTTGCGGAAAGTGTTGTGCTGATTGAAGGGGTTGGCTTTCTGAATGACGTACTGTTCTCAGGCATCCTGTTCGCTCTGCTGCCTACGCTGTATCTCGTACCCCTACTCTATGGCAAAATTGAACCACTGCTCGGCATCAAACCTCGTAATCCAGGGATGAAGTATGAAGGAATCGGCTTCTTCCGTCCGAAACTGATCCTGATCGGTGTGCTGCTGCTTGGGCTGGCCTTTGGTGCGGAATCCCTGTCCGAAATGGATATCAACTTCGCTGTTTGGGAGACGGACTATGCAGATCAATATGGTTCGGCTTCAATATGGATTAGTATCGGAGCTGCCGCATTGGTTGCTGTGGTGACATTACTGATCATGCGCGCTAAACGAAGCAAAAACAAAACGGTACCCGGTACGGAGAATCGCCCTTATGCATAATGAAATGTCCACATCAGCTTCTGTTTCCGCATCGGATTCTGCCATTTCCATTCAAAATGTCATCTTTACGTATCCTGGCTCCGAAGAGCCCGTCCTGAACGGAGCTTCACTCGAACTCCCACGAGGCAGTTTTACAGCCATTATCGGGGGCAACGGCTGCGGCAAATCCACCCTGTGCAAGTTGTTCAATGGCCTTATTCCTCAATTCTACACAGGAGACTTCTCCGGTGAAGTTCATGTACTTGGCATGCCTGCCGAAGGGCGAAGTGTTGCAGATCTGTCCAGAAAGATCGGTTACGTCTATCAGGATTTCGATAACCAGCTCGTGCGTCCCACCGTCTTGGACGAGGCTTGCTTTGCACCACTCAACTACGGACTGCCCAACTATCGGGAGCTCGGAGAACGCGCACTTGCCATGTGTGGTCTGGATACCATTCATAACCGATACATCTGGGAATTGAGTGGTGGGCAGAAACATCTGCTCGCTCTGGCCGGAGCTCTGTCGCTCGACCCCGATATCCTGATCGTGGATGAACCTGTCTCACAGCTTGACCCGCAGCATGCAAGACTCATCTATGAGTGTCTTTCGAAATTGAATACGGAATATGGCAAGACGATTATCGTCATCGAGCACCATACTGAATTTATCGCCGACTTCTGCGCAGATGTGGTATTGATGGACAAAGGCCGGGTCTTGTGGAACCTTCCTGTTAAGGAAGGTTTGAATCGAATTGCGGATCTGGAACGGCTGGGCATTCAACCTCCTGAGGTTACACGGGCAGCTATTCAGGCTGCAGAGTTATCGCAGGGAGAAAAAACAATTGCGGGCCTCTCAGGTTCAGAACGACGCTTCCCGATTACTGTGGAAGAAGCAAACGTTTATTTTGCCGAGCATTACCCATCCATTCCATCCGCTTCTTTGCAAAATGAACCTTCATCCTATTCGAACTTGGCACGCGACGTTTCTAGCCAAATTGCAAATACCAAGCGTTCAACGCCTGCCTGGGCTGCTGAACCGTTGATCCCTATTGTACAGTTTCATCAAACCCGGCTACGTTACAGAGGACTGGGCAAAAAAGAACATGAAGTCATTCGTGGAGTTAATATTTCACTCCATGAAGGAGAACGGATTGCCTTGATTGGCAACAATGGTGCGGGTAAATCCTCCTTACTGAAGATGATGGCTGGCATTAGCCTACCTCAAGAAGGCAGTGTCAGTGTTCTGGGTGAAGTTACGCACCGTTCCTCTTTGGAGCAGCTGGCGGGGAAGGTCGCCTATATTTTTCAGAACTCTTCCGAAATGTTTATCGAAGACAGTGTTCGTAAAGAAGTCGCGTATTTCCTGAAGAACCGTCGCATCCCGGAAGCTGACCAGCAAATTGCACATGTACTGGAGCGTTTTCGGCTTACTCCGCTGCAAGAGCGGGATGCCCGGCTTCTCAGTGGCGGACAACAGCGGCGTGTCACACTTGCCATCGGTGCAGCCATGAAGCCTTCACTTATGCTGCTGGATGAGCCCACTGCCAATCTGGACCTTGCCACCCGCGAGGAACTGATAGGTGTACTGGATGAGCTGGATCAGCATGTGCGAACAACCGTCATTGCCACGCATGATATGCAGCTGGTTACCCAGTGGGCTAGTCGCGTTATCGTGCTTCACAATGGTCAGGTGGAAGCAGACAGCACACCTGCCGACGTGTTTGCGGATGAGTCCCTTCTGCGCCGCTCCGGACTTGCGCTTACACAGATCATGGAGCTCTCTCACCGGATGGGTCTACCGACACTTTCACCGACAACCGAGGCTTTTGTTGATACTCTCTTGAATCAATCACTCACCAAGGAGGATATGCATCATGCAGCTTGTCCGCAACTGGTTTGACAAAATATCCATTGAACGCATTCAGCTTGAGCTGATGAATACCGTATATGGCAGCGGACATGCCAGCCTGTCGCGGATTGATCCCCGTGCCATGCTGATCTGGTATCTCTTTTTTGCCATCGTTCCCTGGTTTGTTCATAACGGGACTGTGCTGCTCGGCATGTTTCTGTTGATGGTGACTACCACCATATTGTCCAGAGCCGCTCCTTTTATCATTATCATTCTCTGCCTGGGGTTGATCGGTCAGGTCGGGTGGATGTTTATCATCTCGCTGTTCTTCGGTGGCAATCTGGAATCTGCATTCCCCCTGCTGCTGCTTACTTTGAAGCTGTCCATCGTCTCGCTGGCGAGTATCACCGTCTTTTCGGGCATGGACCCGGAACGGATCGGCGATGGGTTACTTGCGCTCGGCATGCCTGCGACGTTTTCTTTCAGCCTCTCTTATGCTTACCGCATATTGCCGGTGCTGTTCGGTGAATTCCGCAACATCATGCTGTCCTACAGACTGCGAGGTCAGGTTCCCTCCCGGCACGGATGGCTCTATTGGCGGCTCGTTGTCTACTATATGAAGCTGTTCGTTGTGTCCTTCTTCCCGCTAATGCTGGCTACCGCCAAACGTTCCCGCACAACGGTGGAAGCACTGGAGACACGCGGTTTCTCGTACGGCATGAAACATCCTGAGTCCAAACGCCTGAAGCTGGCCCATCTGAAAATCAACTCACGTGACCTCGGATTTCTCGCCGGATCGGCAATCTATGTTGCACTGCTGTTCTGGCTCGGCGGGCATTACGAGATTCTGTAATTCAAAATAAAATGCTGTAACTATTCATACCATTAATCATTCATGGAATAAAGGAGTGTCTTCTATGCGCATTGATCTTCATACACACGGCAAATTATCCAAAAACTCTGATTTCTCGGTCGATTACTTCACCGAAATGGTCAACGAAGCCATAGCCAGCGGGCTCGAAGCCCTTGCGCTTACCGAACATTTTAACACCCGCAACTTCTACGAGGTCTATGAGACGCTGGATCGTCTTTATCCATACAACGGGGAGTACTACGATGCAGATGGACTGCGCATTTTTCCCGGCATGGAAGTGGATATTCAGGAGACAGGACATATTTTGCTGGTGGGTCAAAAAGAACATATTCTTGCCGTCCGCAGCGGCCTGGAGCAATATACAGCCAAAGGTTCATTCATTCCTTTTGCCAATCTGTTGGATATGGCCGAAGCATGGCCTTTGCTCAAAATTGGCGCACACCCTTTCCGCGAGTCCACCCCGCTGTATCAACTCGATCGTGATTTATTGGGACGTCTGGACGCTTTTGATCTGAACGCCAAGGATATGTATCAATACGGCATCGAGACGTGCCGCGGTCAGGTTGAACCATTCGCCCAGTCCCTCGGTAAACCCGTCACTGCCGGAAGCGATACCCACCAGTGCCTGCAATACGGTAGTGTGTTCAATGTGCTGGATCGTCCATGTGCATCGGTTGCCGAGCTCAAAGAGCAAATTCTCGCTGGTACGTACAGCATCGAAATATCCAACGATCTTCCTCTCCGTGTCAAAGCCTCCGTTATGCTGAAGAAAGTGATGAAACGTCTTGCCAAGCTGGAAGCTACCCGTTTGCAAAAAGTATAGGGAAAAGAAGACCACAACTTCTAAAGAATTCAAAATGAGCCCAAAGGATATACATCCTCCAGGCTCATTACGGATTCACTTTCACCTAATTAAAAATCATGCACCGTCACACAAAGCTGAATCACGATTCCGAACGGATCACGGACGATTCCATACCCCGGACTAAACTCGTTTTGCTCATAAGGCACCAACACCCTAACCTGCTCATGTTGTACCAGCGAATTATACAGCTCCGTCATCGTACTTTTATCTTTCGATTGAATGCATAATGACGTGCTGTTTCCCTGCTGCCACGGTCGACCCGTATCCATTTCTTCCTCAGCAATCATCAATTTATTTACCCCGATCTGGAGTACCGAATGTGTTATATATTCATCCTGCCCTTCAGGATACTCAAACCCCGGATTCATTTCCTTCATCTCTTTATAATTTTTCTTGAACAACACATTGGCCCCCAGGTACTTCTCATAAAAAGCAATGGCTGCCGCAGCGTCTCCATTCATCGACAGAAACGGGATCACTTCAAAATTCATCTGTATTGCCTCCTTCGTGTGATTGGATTACACTGTTTACTATAACGACAAAAGGTGCCAATCCATGGCACCATTGAGAGGTTTTTTTATGAAAAAATCAGAACGCATGAACCAGATGCTGCGCTTTATCAATCAAAAACAACACTTCACCCTGCAAGATCTCATGCAGGAGTTTCAGATATCCAAGAGAACCGCATTACGAGACATCGCGTCATTGGAGGAAATCGGTGCTCCCATTTATGCCGAGTATGGACGTTATGGGGGATATCGTTTGCTTCAGCAAATGCAGCTGCCACCCATTTCATTTAATACAAGTGAGCTTCATGCCCTCTACTTTGCCATGCAGGCATTGCGCAGCTTTACCAACCTGCCCTTTCAGATCTCTTTTCGTTCCATTCACGAGAAGTTTCTAAGTGCCTTATCCGAAAACCAGAGACAGGATATTGAACAAATCCAGCATCGGGTCTCTTTTCGACACACCGAGCAAATCCGGGATAGTGAGCATTTGGAGTTTCTATTAATGGCCGCTGTACAGAATATAGTGATACAGATTACGTATCAATATATTCGCAGTAGTAGCAGTAACCCAGATACCAGCTCAAATCCCGATAAAACTAAGCCCAGCATACGCACCATTCAGCCAATCGCCCTCTATGCCATGAAAGGCTACTGGTATTGTCAGGCGTATGATCTCGATAAACAGGCGTACCGTGTGTTCCGATGTGACCGGATCACCTCATCCGAGGCGACAGATATCGAACCTATACCACATATTAATGAACTCAATCTACAGGATGCCCACTCGTTATGGAAACCATCAGAGAACGCTATCCCATTCAAATGTCTGATCAATGAAGCCGGGGTTGAGCTGTTCCAGCAAGAACAGTTTCCATCCATGCGAATCATTAACGAATCTGGAGCTGATACTGGACAAAATGGATACGCCTATTTAGTCGGGTCGTATGAATTCCATGAGATTGAGTTCATCATTCGCTATCTCGCAAACTTTGGCAAGTCCATCAAGATCATGGAGCCCGATACCTTAAAGGAATCCTTACGACAGCACTATCTGGACTTGCTCGACCATGTTTAACTACCGCCACCAACTAACCATTTGCAATGTGTGCCCGCAACAGGAACCAGCATGAAGATGATACCTCCAGAGACCTCATTGCACATCGATATCCATCTTTTTCGTCAAACTCTGGACTCTGATTTATCATGAACTGCTGGAGAGCTTTTTTTATTGCCTATCGCCAACTGAACTATGATTTGCAGCACGATGATTATAGCCAGACCATAGAACGCTTGGACAAAACTGCCCGTGGTATCATGGAGCCAACCGATCGCCAGTGGACCGAGAGCCCCCAGAATGTAACCGCCCGATTGAGTCATGGCTGACCAAGCGCTGGCTTCCTGAGCGTTATTCGTCTCATCAATGGGCAACATTAGAGCGATCGGGAATAATCCCCCGGCACCAATGCCGAGTGGGATCGCGGCCAGCCAAGGACTGACGGACAGGTTCAGCATTAAGACTCCTATTAACTCCATTAACGCACATCCAACAAGCCAGAATACACGTCTTTGGTAACGGTGAACGAGCATTGGAATGAATAACGTAGACGGCAATGAAATTAAAGTAAATAACGTTTGGATGCTTCCGGCAGTCTCTTTCGTATATCCCTGGCTCTGGATCGCAGGCGCAAGCCATGCAGTCAATGAATAGAAGATCGCTGCCATCAGTCCGAAGAACAACGTCAGTACCCATGCTCGTATATTTTTCACTGGAAGAGCTTCAACATTCACAGCTGAAACCTGCCCGGATTGTCGATCCTTTCGTGCTGACAAGGCTAATTTTATCCAGATCGGCAAAGCAAGGACGGCGAGCAATGCCCACATCGCTAACGATCTCTTCCACGAACCACCCAGGAGATTTTGAAGGGGAACCGATAATCCAACACTAATGCTGGCCCCCACGACCATTGCTGTAGAGTAGAGCCCCACCATGGCAGCAACTCGCATAGGGAAATACTGCTTGATAAAGCTGGACAACAGCGGACCGGCCAATGCTATCCCTACACCGGATAGAAATGAAGTAAACATCATCAGAGGCGTTGCACCCACGAACAACCGCAATGCCGTACCTATTCCAATAAGGACTAAAGCCAAAACGATCGCGCCCTCATTCCCCCATCTCCTGCTCAACTTTACGGAAAATGGAGCGAATATACCCATACATAATACGGGAAGCGTAGTTAGCAGACTTGCGATAATTCCGCTAATACCCAGATCACTTTGTATGGTACTCATTAAGGGAGAAATGGATGTAATAGGTGGTCGCAAATTCAATGAAGCCAGAATAAGCGCCAGGACGATATAAAACAGTTTCACTAAGGATCACCTCATGTATTCTTATATAGTTGCATTCACTATTGATCCAGGCTGTAGATCTTTTTGTGATGCAAGACTAGTATAGAAGCATTATAATGATTGAACAATACAATAGTTTCTATTAAAATGATTATAAAAACCAATGATTAGAGGGAATGCATATGGAAATCCGTCAAATGGAGAACTTTATCGTCGTTTGTGAGGAACTCCATTTCACACGTGCAGCAGATAAAATTGGCATTTCTCAACCTACCCTGAGCCAACAGATTCGAGCGTTGGAGGATGAGTTGGGTGTTCCCTTGTTCGACCGGGTGGGTAAAAAGATTGTGATGACGCAGGCGGGAACGCTATTTCTGGAGCACTGTGTACAAATGGTTCGGCATTTACAGAATACCCAAGATGCATTAGCTGAATTCCGCAATGATCAGCGAGGCAAGCTGGTGATTGGAGTCCTGCCGTCCGATTTGGACTACCGTCTTACTCCATTGCTCGTTAATTTTCATACCCATTTTCCCAAGGTGAAATTAAAGGTTGTTTCTTCGATTTATGTATTGAATCAAGTGTTGGATAACGAAGTCGACATCGGCATTGAGCTTACTTCCATTTCTGATGACCGTCTTGTCTGCATTCCTTTATGCAGTGAAGAATACGTACTCGCCGTATCGGAAAACCACGCTTGGGCTGAACGAAATGAGATTGGTATTAAAGAACTTCGCGATATTCAGACCGTAATGTTCCCGGAAGGGTTCACAGGCAGAGAACTGGTTGATGGCTATTGCCGCAAATATGGCTTTACCTTGAATACAATCATGGAGACAAGTTCGGCAACCTCCATTATTAGTCTGGTCAAAGCTAACGTTGGCGGAACAGTGCTGCCATATCCACTGATCAAGGCAATGAATGAACCGACACTACGCATCATCCGAATTACGGACGATGCTCCTTACCGTCACTTTGAGATCATTCATCGGTCCGACCGTTACCTGACCCAATCTGCCAAAGCATTTATTGAGAAAACCATTGATTATTTTAATCAAGGATAAGATCAGAGGGAGAGTGACTTGAATGCAAATAAAAGAGGTTAACTTGTTCACAGGTCAAATGGAGGCAATGAAGCAGTTTTACGGTACGTTATTGGAGTTGGAGCTACTGGAGGAGAGTACATCGTCCGTATCGCTTCGCACAGGAAATTCGGTCCTTTCATTTCAGCAAGCTCCTGATCAGGAAAAGCCCTTCTATCATGTCGCATTTACGATTCCGACAAACCAACTCGCTGAAGCCAAGAAGTGGGTTCAAGATCGAAAAATCTCTTTGCTTTCTAAAGATGATAAAGATGAATTCTATTTCCCCTACTGGGATGCAACAGCTTTCTATTTCTATGACCCCAGCGGCAATTTGATGGAGTTCATCGCTCACCATTCGTTGGATAATGCAGTCGACGAAACCTTTGATTCTGGGCAGCTGCTGTGCATTAGCGAGATCGGCCTGCCCGTCGATGATGTTCCCGATACCATAAGCAAAATGAATGGACAGTATCACCTTGAACCCTTTGCCGGAGACGGAAAGCAATTTGCCCCCATCGGTGACGCAGAAGGCATGTTTATTGTAATCGACAAAGAGATGCCCTGGTTCCCAGACGGACGTATGCCCGGGGTATTTGCCACAGAGGTACAGGTTGAAACTGGACAGACTGGGAGCATTTCGTTGCAGAATGATTTGTACTCTATTGATTCAAATTGAGTGTGGGTCTGGACATAAAAACTCTAATTTGTTCAAAATAAAAAGGCCCTGATGACAGTTTGTCATTAGGAACCTTTTGATACAAAAAAAATTTGACACCCTTGAAAAAGATACAAAATTGTTTAATTTTGGATTTTTAAAGTTATAAGTGTTTTTAAATGTACACCCTTTTCTGTTCTTTTCCAATGCAAAGCCTAGGAATATGAAATGTTCCCGGGCCACTACGCTGACTACCTTGCTTTTATTCCTGTTCATCTGGCATGATTCCAGAACCACACTGCTGCCCGTCTAATTTGGACAAGCACCACGATATCATCTTCATAACGGATCTCGTTTACTCCTCATCGCCTGGTATAATTCGTCAAGGTAGTTGTTTTCCAAAAGCGAGGCCAGCGGACTTCCGTGCGGAGGGGCCTTCTTTCGGTTCAAGGCGTATTCCGTTGTGCACCAATCCTCTTTCAAGGTATTTTTAACAGGTCGGTTACACGCTTGTCCTGGATTTGTTTGCTCAACAAATTCATCAGCAGATCACGATCCAACATATTGTAGTACCTCGACAGGTGGATTTCTACCGCATAACTATATGCCTGTTCAGATTGGATTGTCTATGTCCAGAATCTGTTCTGCAGTGAGTCCATTGCACCGCCTTTTTCTCTACTTTCCCGAATGGTGCCGCTCCACGCTCTCGTATCCTTTTCATGTTCCTTTTGGGGTCAGCGCTTTTGGTATTCTGCTTTCATCACGTCGATTTTCTTCCAATATGTACTTAAGACTTACGATTGTTCGGCCCTTCCCCCAAAAAAATTCCCCTGTAGTATAACATCTGCTGGTTTTTCACCACAAGCTTTACTCCGTCTTTCCTTTTTTTCTATTAACGTCGCTGAGACCTCCGTAAGAGCGATAGTCTTCGCGTTATCCATCTGCCACATTTACATGACGGGTTTCGTTCGGGCAGTACTGGCCCCTCGATTTCTGTTCGTCAGACCGAGGGTTTGCCTCCGGCTTCCTTCAGATTCCACCTCGCGATGGACACACCATTGCCTTTGACTAACAGTTCCTACTGCCAAGCTTGTAGCGGACTTTCACCACCAAGTTATCTCCCATGCTGAGCGTACATTAAAATTGAGCCCGAAGTATACACATCATTCAGGCTCATTACGAATTCATTTTAATTTAATTATTCACATTCACTTGATCATCCACAAGAAACAAGGAGAACTAAGTTAAGCTGATTCGAGAATTGGGCTTGGGCTCCTTTAATTTGAATTTCCTGTCATACTCTGAACATTAGAATATTAAATGTTTCTCAGCTAAACAGATGAAATTCTGCGTAAAGCTTCCCATCTCGTTTGAATCCTTGAAATTGCGGAGACCCATCATAAATTTTTTTTGCAGACTGTCATTTTCTTGTCTCAATACTGTTTATATATTTAAACCCTGGACGCAGCAAATTTATTTAATTCCCTCTCAGCTGAATGTATGGCTGCAACAAAGATATTATCTCGTTCATCCTGTGCCCTACGAAAATAGAGACTGCGCAGGAAATTTTTTACGTTCACTCGGGATATCACCTGACTGCGACTTCTCGGCCATCTTGTGCATTGAACCAATCCATTAATCCATGATACGATATCCTCTTGCGAAAGCAGACTGTGTTCTATCATTGTATCCAAAATGGTTGTAATTCGCTCATCTTCTTCTTCACTGAAGATATGTGTTCCATTTTCCAGCATGTTCTGAATGGAAATAAGAATTTCCAACTGTAATTCTGATTTGCTCTCTGGACATTGTATCAGCTCCACCAACATATCCGCACCGTGAGCTGCACTATGAGCCCAACCTCCCTGAGGCACATACCCCCTTAAATCTTTCTCTTCCCTATAGTAACGAAGAAGTGCATTCTTCAGCTTTATAAAATCAAATGGATCCAAAAATGGCTTCTGCCTATGTGAGCGAATAATCAATACAATAGGCAGTGCGGAGAATGCCCTTGTAAATACCGTCTCATCCCCTTCATTGCCAATATGATAAAACAAATGATGCTCATCCATCAGAGTATTTAGAAGATCACGCAGCTCTGCACCCGAAAATCGATTCTCTGTTTGGATCCAATTATAGAACGTTGGATAAATTAACTCGTCGCGAAGTTCGGGATGCGGATCTCCGATATATCGCAGCATTAGTGATACTATATCTTGCAAATATTCCCCTTCACGGAGGTGGTATTCCTCTGCTTCAATCCTCTGCAGATCCATTATAAGCTTTGCACGCAATTCGTTCATTTTTTCATCTCCTTTAATATGCCCATAATCTCTTCGATTACAATTTCCGGTTCATCATGATGGATATCATGTCCACTGCAATGAGCAATCCGATGTTTACTTGACGTCGATAACTTCTGAAAGTCGAATTGTAGCCTTTGCTCAATTTCCAGAATGGCTTGAGCTGGCCACGTGTCTTCCATCTGATCCGGTAACCCCCTTGTAATGATTGAGAGGGGAATACTGTATAACTGAGAGTGTTGAGCAATCTGTTCATAACTAATTACCTTATCAATCCGCTCACGATTCAAAAGTGGATTCTCGTAATACTCCCTATTGTCAGCAAGCAGTGTTCCAGTCAATACCTTTTCATAGGCAAGCTCCTTATATTCGGGGACCCCATCAACTAAAACAATCCCTGACACAAGATCTGGATACAAGCTTCCGCATAATCTGGCTACCAAACCTCCGAAAGAATGACCTACCAATATAAACGGCGATTTTATATCATGTGCCAACAGCAATCCCAACATCTCGTTCACCAGATCTATACAAGTCCGGGGGACAGAAGTTCCTTCACTTCTGCCTACCCCTGCCCGATCATACGAGAACGTGGATACCACTTCTGATGTCTGATCCTGAATCTGATTCCATGTCTCACAACTGTCACCTAAGCCAGCAATAAAGACAACGCTTGGCGACCCTTTTCGTGAATATTTACAATACAAACTGCAGTCTCCATAGGTATAATAAACTTCGTCATACCTATTAAGAAAACCTGATCCATTAAAATTTATTCCCATGCTTTTGCTGTGAGGAATTGAGACATCCGTTCCATAGCAACACGAAATTTGTCAGGGTGGAGACCGAAGCCAACCCGGAAATGTCCTGGTCGCTCGAAGACTTCACCAGGCAGAACCGACACCTCAGTACTTTCAATCAACCTCTCTGCAAAATGCTGGCTACTGATCGACTTATCTTTTAGAAAAGGAAAGGCCACGATTCCACCATTCGGTTCAACCCAATCTATGACGGAGTTGTGTTTGGCAACGAGTTTTCTAAATTCAGTTACATTTTCCAATACCCATGACTTGTGCTCCAAACCAATCTTTTTCCAGTGAAGCAATAGGCGATAGGCCAGAAAATCATTAATCGAACAAATCGTATGTGTCGTATAATCTTTAAAATCACGAATTTGATCGATTAGCGCTTTGTCTGCAACTACCCAACCTACTCGAAGTCCGACACATGCAAGACATTTAATCATGGACCCCATTGCGATAACACTCTTCGACTTTCCGTATAGAGATGGAATTAACTCTTCATCTCCATAAGGAATAAACCGATAATGTTCATCAGCCAATATTTCAATTCCATACTGTTCAGCAATCTGGATAATTTCCGCAACTTCACTATCGGTAAGAAGAGCGCCGGTAGGATTATGGGGATTGTTCAGTACAATGATCTTGGTGTTGCTGTCAATCATCGATTTCAAGCGTTCTATATTGATTTTAAATCCCTCCTCGGCCTGGAGATCCAATAATCTGACTTCATACCCCAAATATTTGGGCACTTCATACAAAGTCTGGAAAGCAGGGAAAGGAACAATCACATTCGCACCTGGTTCATAACGAAGATGATAATAAATAAAGACTGCTTCACTTACACCTGTTGTCACAATAATCTCTTCAGGGCTTACATTGTCATAGAAAGATGCAATACTTGTTCTCAATTGGAGAGAACCGTACGTATCGTTATTCTTAAAACTGCACTGAAGCAGCTCCTCTAACTTCGTTTCAGTTAGCTCAAGGACTTCACCGAGTGTGCGGTCTTCGATTCCGCTTTCCCCTAGATTAAATTTCGAATATTGATTTTCGATCAACCAAGGCTCCATTAAATGCAGTGCCATTTGCATAATTGAATTCTCCTTTTTATGTCATTTATTTTTTTAATTCTTTCTGGAAGCTTTCAACCAAGCCTTGTAGATAGGGATCAGCGAATAGATTCCAATGATCCCCCGGAATATCTATGATATTAACTTTCCCTCGGGTCATCTTCTCCCAATAGGATTGAGTGAATCTTACCCAGACCGAATCAGTTGCTTTGATAGCAAAAATATCACTTTCAATTTTGGACCTAATTTTGTACTTCTTTTCTATAAATCTGAAGTTTTCTTGAACAGTCATTTGTGGAAAGTTGCTTATATTTTTTCTGGAATGTCTTAGATAATAGTCATGAGTCCAATTATTCGGTGATTTGCGAAATCTTCTAAGCATTGATCGTTTTATCACTTTATATGGTCTCGACAAAGCAGATCTGAGCCACACATATTTAAGCTGGTTTTCATTCAACCATGGCTGCTCATCGATGACGACTAGCTTCTCAACAGTTTCTCCTTGATTCTCTAGCATTTGTACGAGGCTATACGCAAACATAATTCCGAAGCAATGCCCCCCAATGATATAAGGGCCCTTGGGCTGTACCTGCTTAATCTCATGCATATAGAATGACACTAATTCATCCAGGTTCTGAGGTAATGCAGATCCTTCGATTAATCCTTTACCCTGCACAGCATAGAAATTGCAATCCTGTTCAAGACGCTCGGCTAATCCTTTATACCCGAATACTGTTCCATCCAGACTATGAAGAATGAATATATTTTTTTTGTCACTGGAAATTCGATTCATTCTGACTACACATTCCATATGTGCGAACATGTCCTCCGTCTCAATACTACTTGCCAAAGCAGTTATCGTCGGATTTGAAAACAATTCGCCCAATGATATATTCACCTGGAATTCTTTCTGAATTTCACTCACGATCTTGAGAGAATTAATCGAATTACCGCCAATCTCGAAAAAATTATAGTTAATGCCAATCTCCTGAATGTTCAGGACCCGTTCCCAGATATGGACAAGCTTCTGCTCGACTTCGTTATTGGGTGCCTGATATTCAACACCAATGTTCAGGACCGCTTGCGGCATTGGAAGCGATTTACGATCAACTTTTCCTGTTGGCGTAAGCGGCATATATTCTAATTGAACAAAGTAGGATGGAATCATATACTCCGGCAAATCAGAGGACAGATGTTCTCTTAATTCAGGAACAGTAAGTTCTCTGTTGGCAATAATATAGGCACACAACAAGGCCTCTCCGCCTTTTTCCTCCTTGGCTGTTACAATAGCTTCCTGAATATCCTCGTGTTTCAATAACATATTCTCAATTTCTTCCGGTTCAATTCGAAATCCACGAATCTTGACCTGATGATCGGCCCTGCCTATTAAATCCAGGTAGCCCCCAGGCATCATCTTGCCGACATCTCCAGTTTTATAAATAATATCCTGCGGATTATTCGTAAACGGATTTTTCATGAAAACGGCTGCAGTTAAATCACGGTCATTGTAATAACCCGATGATATATAGGGTGTCCGAATGTAGATATTTCCTATGTTCCCCTCTGGACAGATCTGCATTTCGCTATTCAGAATCATCACATTTGTATCCGCAATGGGTCGTCCCACGGGAATCGTGATCCGGTTGGCATCCTCTTCCTGTACCCTGTAGAAAAACTTTGCCAACGTGGTCTCGGTCGGACCGTACATATTCACCAGCTGGATTCTGGTACCGAAGAGTTCCATAAATGGGTTTACATCGCTTCCTCTCAGCATTTCACCAGCGATCAGGACATAACGCAAATCCTTTAATCTATTCGAGTCTTTAATCTCTGTAATTAAGGCTCGAAATAGTGTGGGAACGAGATGCATTAAGTGAATATTTTTCTGCTCCAGCCATTGTAGGAGATATGCCGAATTAGCAATCTTCTCTCTACTGTCAGGAATGCAGATTGTTGCTCCTGCACATAAAGGAACAAATACATCTCTTAAGAAAGGATCAAACGAAGGTGAAGTCAGAAGACTGATTCTAAAGCTCTGATCGACGCCAAATTCTCTAATTTCCCAATCAATAAAATGTTTCAGGCTTCGGTGTCTTCCTAGAATCGCTTTTGGATTCCCCGTAGATCCTGATGTAAAAATAATATAGCCATTCTTGTTGTCCTCAACTACAGCTAACTCTTTATCGTGTTCAGCATCCGTCTTAAGTACAAATACATTGATATGATCGTAGCTTTTTCTACTAACCTCTTCATCGTCTAGGAGCAGCACGTTGATCTTCCTGTTTGCATCCTTCATAATCAAATCCACCTTATCCAACCAGGCAGCACCGGTGATCAGCCACTCACACTCAATTTTATTCAGCATGTATTGGAGCCGCTTTTCGGGAAAATAGGGATCCATTGGTGCGTATATCAAACCGGATTTGAATATTCCAAGAATGGATGAAACGAGAGCAATGCTGCTATCCAGCATTACTCCGATATTTTTTTGCTCTCCTACCTTCTCTCTCAAAAAATTTGAGATCGAATTCGACTGCTGTTCCAATTCAGCATAAGTGACCTTTCTGGTACCCCACTCGATCGCGATGTGATCAGGTGTATTACTTGCTGCATAACTTACTGTCTCATGAACGTTTTTTAATTTCATGGTTGCTAGTGATGCCATACATTGTAGCCCCCCGCTTCAAATAATCAGAAGAAATCATCGTTATCAAATGTTGCGTCGAATTCCTCCAGAAATGCATTCGAGCTCTCTTTCGGCGACAGGAAGACCTGACTAATCGGTATATCGTTCTGCTCAACTACAACTTCA
Source organism: Paenibacillus sp. RU5M (assembly GCF_900221055.1). Lineage (NCBI taxonomy): Bacteria > Bacillati > Bacillota > Bacilli > Caryophanales > Paenibacillaceae > Paenibacillus > Paenibacillus sp. RU5M. Next base: position 22,829 of record NZ_OBQM01000024.1, read on the forward strand.
AGTACTGTTTTGAATCCTTCAGTCAAGTTCGCCATCATTGACTCCTCAATGCTGTCATTAAACAAGTAGTCCAGCGTGATGCTGTCCTCTGTCTCAGCTGCATAGAGCGTCAATCCGTATTTCGGCTCCAACTTCTCAAATGCGTACGGCTGAACGTTAAACCCTTCAAAAGACCATGTCTTGGCATCCTTAAGTGGCAAATAATTAAACAAGATTGAAAATAAAGATTCGTAGCGAAAGTTTAATAGCTCCTTAGCATCAGCATATAGGCACTCATACGGATAATCTTGATGCTCCTGACCTTCCGTCAATTTATCGTGTAGCTGGTGCAAATAATCTGTGAACGTCTCCGCATGACGTAGGTTGGAACTGATCAACATCAGATTAAGGAATACTCCCGGCATATACTCTGTTTCTTCTCGTTTTCTACCAGCTACCGTTACCCCTAACGTAAGTTCACTTCGATCCATGACACGTAGTAGTGCCATCTGGAAAACACCCAGTACAAACACGGAACGTGTTATCTCATGTTTCTGACAAAATTTATTCACATGTCCTATCCATTCAGAATCGATCACCATTTGTTTCACTATGCCCTCCGGTCGTTGTCCGACAGGCACTCTAGTAACAGGCAACTCAGTATAAGCAAAATCTCTAAGACTACCGATCCAGTATTTTCTGGATGCCTTAATCTCTTCCGATTGCATTAAATTGTTATGCCAGACAGCATAATCTTTGTAATGAAGTTTTGGTTCATCTAATTCGATTCCCCCATACAAGCTCGAGAAATCCTGCAACATAATTGATAATGATATTCCATCCGATACAATATGGTGGACATCGAACAACATCAAATGCTTGTTCTCTTCAAAAGTAATCAGAGCTGCCCGGAACAAAGGAGAAGCGGTTAAATCAAAAGGTCTAATGAAATGTAATGTACGCTCTCTGAGTTCTTCTTCTGTTCCATTTGAGAATTGGATATCCGGTTCCGCATGAGATCGAACCATCTGTACAGGTTCACCATCAATCAAATCAAACGATGTTCTTAATATTTCATGCCGTTCAACCAGTCTCTTCACTGCATTCTCGAACTTCAGCTTGTCCAGTTTCCCCTCAAGAACCATTCCTGATGGCATATTGTATGCTGTGGATTGTTCGTTCATCTTCCACATGATATAAATTCTTTTCTGAGAAGAGGATACTGGATAATATGGCATGAGCTCCGCAGGCTGAATTGAAATATGCGGATTGTATTCAGCTGCCTGAATGAATGTTGCTAAATCTTGAATTGTAGGGTTACTAAACAGTTTGGCCAAAGGAACAACTGTATTCAGTTCCTTGTGTATTTTGGATATAAGAATAGTTGCTTTCAACGAATGTCCGCCTAACTCGAAGAAGTTATGGTGGATGCCAATGCCAGCTACATCAAGAACTTGCTCCCACATTTGCACTAAAATCTTCTGAGTCTCATTAACTGGTGCGGTGTATTCGATACCCAGATCCTGTAAGTTCTCCGGTTCTGGTAAAGCTCTACGATCTACTTTGCCGCTGGAAGTTAACGAGATCTCCTCGATTCGCATGAAGCGCGCAGGAATCATATACTCGGGAAGTTCCTTTGAAAGATATCTCTTCATCGCTTTAAGATCGAAGTCCCCATCTGAAATCACATAGGCGCAAAGATATTTGCTTCCTGTCTTATCCAAGCGATCAATGACAACAGCTTCATTAATTCCAACAAATTTGAGCAATTTCTCTTCAATTTCCCCTGGTTCGACTCGGTATCCCCTTAGCTTAATTTGATTATCTTTACGACCTAAAAATATGATATCTCCATCTCTTGTCCAGGTTCCTAGATCACCAGTCCTATAGATCACTTCGCCAGGACGTATAGGATTATCTGAAAATCTTTCGGCTGTAAGTTCCTGATTGTTCAGATATCCGAGGGCAAGCCCATCTCCGGCAATGCATAGTTCTCCTGGAACGCCAATGGGGGCAACATTGTTATCCCTGTCCAGAATGTAAACTCTGGTGTTTGCGATAGGCTTTCCGATAGTCGTAGTCCACGGATTACATCTTGCTACGATCGAGTCTACTGTCCCCTCGGTAGGACCATAATGATTAGTCAATCGATACCCTTTTGAGAGAATATCAAGTTTCAGAGTATCGTCCAGCTTATCTCCCGCAACAATAACAATATCCAGACTTTCAGGCTTCTCATCGTAGCTCAGGAGCTCTTTCAGCGTCACCGGTACAAACTGAGCGATTTGAATCCGTTTTTCCTTCACAAACTTAATGAACGCCCTCCGGTCAAGCGCTTGATTCTTCTCAAGAATAAATATCGTAGCTCCATATATAAGTGGTGGGAAAATTTCGACGATTGAAGCATCGAACGATACATTAGCCATATGAACAATATGTCGATGAAGTGACAGATCAAACATTTCATGATAGTACATGGACAGATTATGAACGCTCTGGTGTGTGAGCATAACACCTTTCGGATTTCCAGTAGACCCCGACGTATACATGATATAAGCAAGATCTTGCGCCTCATTCACGTTCACAAGGTTATGAGAGACTCCTGTGTACAGCGATCTGTCACCAAGGTTGATTACAGGCCCACTATAATCAATTGGTGCCATCGTAATTCCCATTGTCATCAAGAGCTTGGCTCTACTGTCCTTCAACATATATTTCTTACGTTCCTCTGGATAATCGGGATCAATAGGCATATAAGCTGCCCCCGCTTTTAGTACAGCAAGTATTGCTACAATCATGTCTATAGAACGTTCAGCCAGAATCCCAACGATATCGTTCCTAGATATTCCTTGTTCTCTAAGAGCATGCGCAACCTGATTTGCTCTTTTGTTTAACTGATCGTACGAAATCTTGACATCACCATAAACCAATGATGTTTCATGTGGGGTCAATACTGAGCGCTTTTCGATCAGTGCATGCAATGTCTGGTCACGTTCGTAACTTCTCTCAGTTGTGTTAAACCCATACAAAATCTGGCTTGCTTCCGCTACCGATAGCATGTTAAGCTCCCGAATCCTAATCTCAGGGAATCCAACTACTTCCTTAAGAATATTTACATAATGATTTGCAAGATTTTCTACCATTAGCTTGGAAAACAGGTCAGTACAGTATTCTATGCTAATAGACACCGCATCTGGCCGTTCCAGAACATCCACAGATAAATCATATTTCGCAGTACGACTCTCCAAATTGCACAAATTAAGTTTTAAATCCTCGCCCATTGAAAAAACATCTTGGCTGCTACTCTGTAAAGAAAACACCACATCAAATAATGGATTTCTACTTAAATCTCTTTGCAAATGGAGCTGTTCTACCAGATCATCGAACGAATAATCCTGATTGTCATAAGCTGCAAGTGCATTCAGTTTGAATGCTTGGAGCAACTGGTTGAAAGTCTGCCCACCAGATACTTTATTTCGTAGCGGTAGCATATTGATAAACATTCCAACGGTATTTTTCAAGTCATCCTGCCCTCTACCAGCAATAGGCGTCCCAATAATGAAATCTTCTTGACCGGTATATTTATACAACAAGACATAAAATGCTGACATCATAAGCATGTGCAGGGTCGCTCCGTTGTCAGTTGCCAAACGCTTGAGGGATAAACTTAGCTGTTTGTCCAGCTGAAGTTCTATGCTAGCCCCATTAAAGCTCTGGATTGCGGGACGCAGTCCTTCCGTTTGCAAATCCAACATAGGGATATCTCCCGAGAAAATCTCAAGCCAATAATCCTTTTGCTTAGTTATGATTACCTTATATTGATTACTATTTTGCCATACAGCATAGTCCTTATATTGAATACCAATTTCGGGTAATACCAGCCCCTGATACATACTACAAAACTCATGAATCAGGATGTTCATAGACAAACCATCAGAGATGATATGATGCATATCCATCAGCAACATGTGCTCATTATCTGCAATTTTTATAAGCCCTACCCTTAACAAAGGGGCTTGAGTCAAGGCAAACGGCCGAACAAATTCTCTCTGAATTTCATGGATATGACGTCCCGAATCTGGCAGAATATCAATGGAACTAACTGTATCCGCATGAATTCTCTGAACAATTTGATCGTCTACAATATCAAAAGTCGTACGCAATGCCTCATGTCTTTCTATGAGCTTCCGAACTGCTCCCTCCAAACTGGCCATATTAAGGATACCTTTAAGAGACAAAGCGACAGGCATATTGTAGCTCGTATCAGCTCCATTAAACTGGCACATCATGTACAACCGTTTTTGCGCCGAGGATACGGGATAATAATCCCTGGACTCTGCAGATTGAATAGAATTATAGGAAACGTGCTCCTGGCTTTCAATATAATTAGCAAGTTGTTTAATAGTAGGACTGTTGAACATTTCACTCAGTGGAAGTTCAACCATCAACTGTTTGCGTACTTTGGACACCACAGCTGCGGCGCTAAGAGAGTGTCCTCCAATCTCGAAAAAGTTATCATCTACGCCGATGGCATGCTCCAGTCCAATAATCGCATTCCATATTTCTGCAATCTTTATTTCAAGAAGAGTTGATGGTGCAATATATGGTGTTTGTGTAATGACTTCTTTGTCAGGTTCCGGAAGTGCCTTCCGATCTACCTTTCCATTCAGACTGAGTGGAATGTTTTCAAGTTGTTGCATATAACTAGGCACCATGTAATCCGGAAGCTTCTTTAAGAGGTATGTCCGTAAATCGCTAATTGTTACCTCTGAGGAAACGGTAAAGTAAGCACATAGATATGGACTTCCTATACGATTTCTTGCCATCACTACTGCTTCTTTAATTTGAGAATGTTGAACCAATTGCCTTTCAATTTCCTCTAACTCAATTCGGAGCCCACGAATTTTCACCTGGTCATCGAGTCTTCCAAGATATGCTATCTCCCCATTAGGCAACCATTTAGCCATGTCCCCGGTCTTATACATCCTGCTACCCGGAACGTAAGGGTTAAGTACAAATTTTTCTGCCGTAAGTTCACTGCGATTCAGATATCCTCTTGCCAAGCCAGTGCCACCAATGCATAGTTCTCCTGGAACCCCAAGAGGTTTCAATTTATTCTCGGCGTCAACAATATAGATCTGAATATTATCGATGGGCTTACCAATAGGGACGGTTTCTAGATCATCTCCCATAGAACAATCGAAATATGTTACATCAATTGCAGCTTCGGTTGGTCCATAGAGATTAATCAGTTTAACCCCTATGCTATCGCGTAGAAGTTCATTGAATTTCATTGCTTGTTTTCCGCTCAGGGCCTCTCCGCTAGTAAAAACTTGACGAAGACTTGTTAATTTCTGAATCATCTCTGGCCTTTCAAATTCTTCAAGGAAGATACCTAACATCGATGGCACGAAATGCATTGTGGTAATCTGGTGATGATGGATACACTCAATAATTGCAACAGGATCCTTTTCACCTCCAGGTTGTAGGAAACATATTCGAGCGCCCGTAATCGACCACCAGAACATCTCCCATACCGACACGTCAAAAGTGAATGGAGTTTTTTGCATAATAACATCCTGTTCACCGATAGGATATTGCTTTTGCTGCCATAGAATTCGGTTCACCAATGCTTGATGTTCAATAATAACTCCCTTCGGTTTCCCAGTAGATCCGGAAGTATAGATGATATATGCCGGATCTTCGGAAGTGCCTATGCGATCCAGATTCGAGCTGTCACCTTGATATAAAGTCGGATCATTCAAGCTCATTACCTTTGAATGACACGCAGTAAACCGGGCCAGCCATATGTTTTGCGTCAATACAATCTGAGCACCACTGTCCTCCAGCATGAATTGAATACGCTCCAGCGGATAATGAGGATCTATTGGAAGATAAGCCCCTCCCGCTTTAACAATGGCCATAATAGCTATAATCATCTCAATTGAACGTTCAGCGATTAGTGCTACGACATCATCTCTTCCTATCCCATTATCCCTAAGCACTCTGGCCAATTGGTTGGAACGTTCGTGAAGTTCCTGAAATGTCAGACTGTCACCACCAAACACGACAGCAATCCGTTCAGGTATCCTTTCTGCCTGCTCTGTAAACAATTCTTGAATCATGACATCTTTCGGAAATTCAGCTTCTGTGTTATTAAAACCAAACAGCAATTGCTCTCTCTCATCTGATGATAACAGCTCGATCTCTGCAATCTTCATGTCAGGATTCTCAACAATTTGCTCAAGAATGCATTTATAATGCAAAGCAAAACGTTCCATTGTCTCATCCCGGAACAACTTTGTACAATATTCCAAGAGAAATTGAATTACACCGTCACTTTCCTCTGCGTTAAGTGTAAGATCAAACTTCACAGCGCGGTGATCCAGACGAAGAGACTCAAATTGAAGTCCTTTAACTTCAAGCTTTTTCATATCCATATTTTGAAGTGCGAACAAGACATCAAATAAAGGGTTCCTTCCCTTATCTCTTGGTATGTTCAGCTTTTCCACAAGCTGTTCAAATTGATAGTCAGCGTTCTCCAAAGCTGTTAAGGTCGTTTCTTCGACTTCCCGCAGAAAATTCAAAAACGTCTTATCACTGCAAGGATTATTACGCATGGCAAGCGTGTTCACAAACATCCCCAGCATAGATTTCACATTCGCATGTGATCTGCCAGCAATCGGTGAGCCGACAATAATATCCTCTTGACTGGTATACTTATGGAGTAGCACATTAAAACTTGCTAGTAAGACCATATAGAGAGTTGCACCCGTCTGTCTAGCAAAGACGTTCAGTTTGTCTGATAGCGTTCTGTCTAGTTCAAACGAAAGCCACTTACCTTCGAAACTTTGGATAGTTGGTCGAACATAATCCGTTGGTAAATTCAGAGCCGGAATTTCCCCGGCAAATGTATGAAGCCAATATTGTTCTTGTTGTTGAATCCTTTCACTCTCAAGTAATATGTTCTGCCAAAATGCAAAATCTTTATACTGCACGCGACATGGAGATAGTTCAATGCCCTCGTACAATTGAGCGAATTCATCTATTAAAATGCCCATGGAGGTTCCGTCTGTTATCATATGATGCATATCAAACAGCAACAGGTATCTATTCTCTTGAATTTTAGCAATCCCTACCCTTATTAAGGGAGCAATATGCACATCAAAATTACGAATAAACCCTCTGAGAGTATCTTCAATATTTTGTTCTTCCGTTTCTAATAGGTTTATTACAAAATCAACCTTATCGTGTACAATCTGTACGACCTTCCCATCAACCATCTCAAAAGATGTACGCAGCAGTTCATGTCTTTGAATCAGTTGTTGAATAACCCCTTCAACTTTAGATTGATTCAGCTTGCCTTTCACTATAAAGGCTGCAGGGATGTTATAGCTTACCCCCACTCCATCTAATTGACTAAGAACATATAACCTAGTCTGTCCTGCCGAAGCAGCATAGTAAGTACTTGTTCCCAAGGGTTCAATAGGGACATATTGATTCAGCTTCGTAGACGCACTAATATAAGCTGCAAGTTGTTCAATGGTTGAACTTTTGAACAACTCTCGCAGCGGCACCTCAACTTCGAATTGCTTATGGATTTCAGCCATTAATAGAGTTGCATTTAGGGAGTGTCCTCCGCATTCGAAGAAATTATGGGTTACTCCAATCCCCTCAAATCCTAAGAGTTCTTCCCACATGAAGATTAATTTCTCTTCCACATCATTGGAAGGGCCCTTATAGTTTCCTTGCATTATCAGATGTTTCTCAATCTCTGGTAATGCATCCTTATCAATCTTACCGCTGAGTTTTAGAGGCAAGATGTCCATAACGACAAAGTATGCAGGAATCATATAACTTGGCAATTCTATCGAAAGAAACTCTCGAATCGCAGCCGGCTTTAATGAGATGTCTGCTGTGAGATATGCGCAAAGATGTTTATTGGTTCCGCTGCCCTTAGGAATCACAACAACCGCTTTGACACCTTCATAGTTGAGAATCCGCTTCTCAATTTCAGGAATCTCAACACGATATCCACGTATTTTCACCTGAGTGTCCATTCGGCCCATAAACTCTATGTTTCCATCAACAAGCCAACGTGCGCGATCTCCTGAACGGTACACCGGGATATCTGTCAGTTCACCTGACTGTTCTAGAGGAATGGATATGAACTTCTCTTCACTCAACTCTGGTTTATTCAAATATCCCCTAGCTAATCCGTCTCCGCCGATGTAAAGCTCACCGGGGACACCAATAGGACAAGGCATTTGATTCTTATCTAAAATGTACACGCTAGTGTTACTAATCGGCTTTCCGATCGGAATCGTTCCTGCAAAGTAGTCACCCTTGATGGGAAAACATGTAGTAAATGTTGTGTTTTCCGTCGGACCATATCCATTGATAATAGTGACATTCTTACATTGATTTTTTACCGCTTGAATATGTGTAGGTGATAACACGTCACCACCAATCAACAAATATTTAAGCGTCTCAAACATCTCAGGTTTAGCTGAAGAGAGTTGATTAAATAAGGGTGCCGTTAGCCACATCATATTTATCTCCAACTCAACTATCGCTTGATGCAATTTGCTAGAAGACAAAATTACGTCCTCATCAACAAGGCACAGTTGTAATCCGTTTAACAGAGCCCCCCATATTTCGAAGGTAGATGCATCAAATACAATTGACCCTGTCTGAAGGATTTTATCTCCCGCTTCAAAGGTGATATAATTCGTGTTCTTCACAAGTCTAACAACGCTTTGATGCTCAATCATTGTTCCCTTCGGTCTCCCCGTAGAACCCGAAGTATAGATTATATAAGCCAAATCCGATGACATATTAGTTCCCATAACCGGGCCTGCTTCCAAATTCCACAGTCTCTCATTCTCTGGACTAATATCCAACCATTCTCCTGAATAACCGATCCCTAAAGGTGGTTTATCAGTTGTTAAAAGCATTACACTTTTACTATCCTCAATCATATATTGAATCCGCTGCTCAGGATATTGTGGGTCTATAGGCATGTAAGCTCCACCCGACTTCACGATTGCAAGGATACCTATAATCATTTCTGGAGTGCGTTCCACCAACACAGCGACGATGTCCTCCCGATCTACACCTCGTGACCTGAGTTCACGAGAAAGGATATTGACCTTGTCGTTCAACTCGCTATAAGTTAGACGATAATTCCCATGCACAATTGCGAGTTGATCCGGTGTTCGTTCTACCTGTTCTTCGAATAACTGGCCTAAAGTCTTACCTCTTGGATACAAACTGAACGTATTATTAAAATCAAATAAAACCTGCTTTTCCTCAAAAAATGACATAATTTTGATTTTGGCCAGACGTTGGCTCAAGGATTTAGGGATATTTTGCAACAAATTCAGGAAGTGCTGCGCCATCCTCTCAACCGTAACTCTACTGAAGAGATTTGTACCGTACTCGAATCGAAATAATATGCTTCCTTTTTCTTCTCGGGCACTCAACGTTAGATCAAATTTAGAGACATTAGATTCATAATCATATATTTGAAATGAAAGCCCATCTAGATCAATGGGAATGTTCTCTGTATTTTGAAGAACAAACATGGTATCAAACAACGGATTTCTGCTGATCTCCCTGGTTTGTGTTGTTTTTTCCACGAGAAGCTCAAAAGGATAATCCTGATTTTCGAATGCTTGTAGAGATTGTTGTTTTACCTGTTGAAGGAACTGCTCAAATGTCAATTCATCCCGAGCTTGATTACGCATCGGAAGCGTGTTAACGAACATGCCCAAAATACGATCGGTTCCCGCATGATGTCTGCCTGCTACAGGCGATCCGATAATAATATCATCTTGACCTGAATACTTAGAGAGTAGAAGATGATATGTAGCCAACAACACCATATAGATCGTCGTTCCAGTTTTATTCGCCAGAGAATATATCGCTTCAGTATCCCTTGTTTCTAACTCGAAAGTGAAGCTATCCCCCTCAAAGCTTTGTGAAGTCGGACGAACCCCATCCAAAGGCAATTCTAAAGTTGGCACGCCCCCTTTGAATGTATCCAACCAATATTGTTCTTGATTTAAAATTGTTTTTGATTCTATCATGGTATTTTGCCACACAGAATAATCTTTATATTGTATTGCAAGTTCAGGAAGCTCGTTCCCCTCATAAACATCAATAAAGTCCTGTATGAGAATATTCATTGAAACACCATCTGAAATGATATGATGCATATCAAGCAGCAGTACATGCTTCTCCGGTTCAGACTCAATCAGTTGGCATCTAAACAACGGAGCTTGACTTAGATCAAATGGTTTTACAAATTGTTGTATAACTATTGGAATTTCAAAATCATTCATTTGTACATGTTTCACTTGAAATTGAACATCTGGATGAACTTTTTGTACAACCTCGCCATTCTTGACCACAAATGAAGTACGAAGTACTTCATGCCTTTGTATCAAATGTTGAAGTGCAGTCTCCAGACGCTCACGATCCAGTTTGCCTTCTATAACTACTGAACCTGACATGTTATAGTTCATAGATCCATTTTCCAATTGGCTTAGAATATAAAGTCTTTTTTGAGCTGAGGAAACCGGGTAATGATCCCTTATTTCTACAGGTTGTAGTTCGATATAATGATTTGTCTCTAATTGTTCAATGGTACTTGCCAATTCCCGAATCGTTGGATACTGGAAAATGTAACTTAGCGGGATCTTTACATCCGTTTCCTTATGAAGCCTAGATACAACAGACGTTGCTCGTAATGAATGTCCACCTAATTCAAAGAAATTGTAGTCAATTCCTACTGGTTGGACACCAAGCACCTGCTGCCATACCGTTACCAACTTTTCTTCCAGTTTGGTCGAAGGTGGGGTGTATTCAATCGCCATGGTTGAAGTTCGATCAGGATCCGGTAATACCTTACGATCGAGCTTGCCGTTAGACGATAAAGGAAGATGCTCCAATTGAACGATAGAACTAGGAATACTGTAGCTGGGCAAATTTGCAGCTAAATGTTTCTTAATATCCCCGATTACTACATCGTTCTCAGCAGTAAAATATGCACACAAGTAAGTACTTCCGCTCTCATCTATTTTCGTGACAACAACTGCATCCTTTACGACCGGGTAAACTGCAAGTTGCTTTTCGATCTCCCCTAGCTCAATCCTGACTCCACGAATCTTCACCTGATGATCCATTCTGCCAAGGTACTCAATATTTCCATCTGGTAACCAACGAGCGAGATCTCCAGTTCTGTACATTTTTTTACCTGGCGTGAATGGGTTATCAACAAATTTTTCAGCCGTTAATTCATTGCGGTTCAAATAACCTCTCGCCAGGCCATCTCCGGCAATACAGAGTTCTCCCGTGATACCTATAGGTTGCAGTTTTCCAACCTGATCCAAAATATATAACTGAATATTATCTATCGGCTTTCCAATCGGAATGAGTTGCAGATCATCATCCGTCGAACAATTGAAATAGGATACATCAATAGCAGCCTCTGTAGGTCCATATAAATTCATCAATTCAACCTGCATTGTGTCATGCAACAAATCATTAAAATTTTTCGCCTGGCTCACTCCAAGTGCTTCCCCACTGCAGAACACTCGTTTCAGACTGGAAAACGGCTCCACTTCATCCATCACTTTGACATGATCCAGAAAAATACTTAGCATCGACGGTACAAAATGCACCGTACTTACTTTGTGTTGATGAATGCATTGCATAATTGCGTTTGGATCTTTTTCACCGCCAGGCTCCAAGAAACATACACTCGCTCCAGTCACCGCCCACCAAAACATTTCCCACACAGATACATCAAAAGTAAATGGAGTTTTCTGCATAATCACATCAGACTCATCGATAGGATATTGTTTTTGCATCCAGTTGATCCTATTAACAAGAGAATAATGAGCAATCATGGCCCCCTTAGGCTTTCCAGTAGAACCCGAAGTATATATCACATAAGCTAAATCTTCTGAGGAGCCCGTCCGGTCCAGATTGGAGCGTTCACCCTCATACAACTTGGGATCATCAACGTTTACTATCTGTATATCCAGAGTATGACGCTCTACCAGATGCTTTTGTGTTAAGAGCATCTTTGCTCCGCTGTCTTCAAGAATAAATTGGACACGGTCCTGCGGATATTCTGGATCGATCGGTAAATAAGCACCGCCTGCCTTGACGATAGCCATAATAGCTGTAATCATCGTCAGTGATCGTTCAGCCATCAGCGCCACGATCATATCCCTTCCAATCCCCCTGCTTCTCAGTTTCCGAGCAAGCTGATTGGACCGTATGTTAAGTTCCCTGTAAGTCAGCTTGAAATTGCCAAAGACAGCTGCTACATGATCTGGGGTCTTCTTCACTTGATTTTCAAACAGCTCATGAATCATCGCAAAATTTGGATATTCTGCTACAGTAGAGTTAAAATCTATACTTAATTGCTTCTCTTCATCTTTTGTCAGCAGATCAATCTCGATGACAGGCAAATTATAATTCCAAACCATTTGCTCTAATATATTCACATAGTGCATAGCCATCCTCTGAATAATCGCTTCATCAAACAACTCATTCATAAATGAGAATGTTAACCTAATTTCATCAAAAAGTTCAATTTCTACCGTAAGGTCAAAATTAGTTTGTTCAAATATAGAATAATCAATAACCCTTAATCCGTCTTCCGACTCCATCAGAGTCTTTTCAAGAGGGTAATTTTCAATGACTAGTATTGAATCAAATAAAGACTCCTGAATCCCAACCTCACTGCAGGACTTGATATCTACGAGAGAAGTACTTTCATATTGCTCTCTCTCATAGATACCTGCCTCTACCCGCTTCAGAAGATCTTGGACCCTGTCTTTAAACTCTGTTTTCACCCGAAGCGGAGGTGTATTGATGAATAGCCCAACCATGTTATCAAGACCTTCAACAGAGGCATTCCTGCCAGATACCGTCGTTCCGAGAACAGCATCCCACGTGTTATTATATCGCTGCAGTAAAATTCCCCATGCGGTATATAATAATGTCGCCGAGGTTGTCTTCAACTCCCTCACTGTTTGTGCCATTCGCTCCTTGAATTCATCTGATAACGTCAAACTGTAACTACGTGGATCAGTGACTTTCCTAGAAGTTCTGCTACGCGTCGGTAAAAGATTTTTGGTGTCAAAACCCTTCAAATAGGACTCCCAAAAATATTTTTGCTCCATGCTGTCCTGCTGGCGATGCCATTCTAGAAACTGTTTGTATTTATTTTTCACGATAGCTCTAGATTCTTGTCCAGTTCGAAGCCGACCATAGAATTGGAAGAATTCCTTCAGTAAAATCCCGTTACTCCATCCATCCAATATAATATGATGATTCGTCAATATCATTTGATAATGACCAATCTCCAACTTGCAGAGTATAATTCGAAACGGTTCACTACTGATATCTATAAGATTAGCACGATCTTCTTCTAAAATATTCTGTAAGCGTCTTTGTCGTTCAGCTTCATCCTCCTCGTTAGAGAGATCATGTTCTATGATCGGTAGGAGGTATTCTTTCAACACAATTTGCAGTGGAGCCGCTAACTTATCCCATCGAAACACAGTTCTCAGCATTTCATTTGATTCTGCTACGAGCTGCCATGCTTTTCGGAATAAAGCACTGTCTACATGACCATCCAAATCTAGAACTAGCTGCTCACAATATAATTTACTGCCGGGATGATTCAGGTAATGAAATAGCATTCCTTCCTGAACAGGGCTCAGGGGATACATATCTTGCACATTTTCTTTTTCGAGCTTTTTTATATCTATCATAGAAAGATCCCCTAACTTTATTTTTTGTCAATATTTCTTATAAAACTTGTAAAAATAGGATTACGACTTAATATCAAGCATAATACTACGATAATTGCACCAGAAACGATAACGACATACGTCCAGGGGACATATTTAAAAATCAACCCATAGAACCATATCCCGATCGGCGTAGATATTAATAATGCCGTCTTCAACATTCCAAATACCCGAGCCCGAAGTTCCTCTGGAATCTCCAGTTGAAAGTAACCCAAAATAGGAATATTCTGTACTGTGTTCAACATACTGATTAGACCCAGCAAAAAAATAAATACAATGGTGATAAGAAACGTGGAAGCTTGATTGAAAATTGGCAAGGATGGAAATGCCCAACATATTATGATGAAAGCCTGGATCTGCAATAAAACAAAAAACTTTTTAAACATTACATGGCCTGACTTCAATCTAAACACATAGAGTGCACCAAGGATCGTCCCGACAGCAGCTGCACCTCTTATCAATGAAAGTTGAATTGCCGATACATTCACAACATCGTAAGCGATATAAGGTATCGCCAAATACATCAATGGGTTATAAATGAAGTTAATCAATACAGCTACGGTCAACAAAAGCTTTAATATCTTCTGATCATTAATATAAATGAATACGGCTTTCAAATTAGACCAATAGCTCTCCTCAGCTAACCTTTGACTGGGGGATTTTCTATCGAAAATGATAAAAATAACTGTCGAAGCGCCAAGTAAAAAAGTTAAGGAGCTTAAAGAAAAAATCATATTCATCCCTATTTTATTGTAAATAAGGGCACCTATGACTGGCCCCAGGATGTTCATGACCGCCCATATTCCCTCTAAACTAGAATTGGCTTTTGCTACTCTTTCTTCACCCACAATATTGGGAATAGAGGCGTTACCCGCTAGCCAGAACAAACTTTGAAATGCATTCAGCAAGATAACAAGCACCGAGATTATAAAAACACTTTGGAAATTCTGCAAAAATAAAAACAAGAACAGAATGGAGATAAGTGCACTACATACTTCAGCAAAAATCATGATCTGTTTCTTGTTGTACTTATCTACAAATACACCACCGAACATATTTACAGCAGCCTGTGGCAGAATAGCCAAGGCTAGTATTGTAGAGAAGGCCGTTACTGATCCTGTCAAGTCCAGTACATATAAGCTCAGAACAAAATCAAATACACTCGTGCCAATTACCGACAGACTTCTTCCAAATAAAAACCATAGAAAATTTTGATTGTAATTAATAGCTTTTTGAGGCTTAGTCTTCATTCTCAACTCTACATTTTCCATGTTCCGCCCCCTGCTCTTATAGTTTTCACTTGGTTAGAAGCAGAATGACCACTCCTAAAAAAAAGACCTGCAATTCTGTATAAAAAATACAATCCAATGCCTCCCCCTAATTCAGCAGCTGCCATCAATGTAGTAAATGGAGCCCATACAGATACAAAGTCCCACCCGACACCATTAAATGCAAATTGAGGAATATGGTAGATTCCCCATTCAATCACTATCAATAAGAGCAGATAAATTACAATCTTAGTGCTTGTAATGAACTTCGGGGTTACAAATCCTCTTTGTCCATTGAATATCTGTAAGATAAACCTCCACTTTGCTATTAACACTGCAATGATAACTACCAACATGATGATACACACTACCATGGATATCTTATCGATAACTGAATATATATCAGAAGTAACAGAATCCACATTTTGTCCGTTCAGTATCTTTAAAATATCCTTGGCCGTTGAATAGGTATAATCCGAGTTCATGTTAGTAAGCAAGGCAACTCCCAACCCATCACCCGGCTGAAGAAAGATAGCTGATGAGAAATTTGGATTATTTCCACCGTGATAGACACGTCCACCATTGTCATCAATATACCAGCCGTCCCTATACATCCAATCTTCCCCGGCAGATACATGCGCTAGATCAAATTGATGCGACTTTAAAATTAAAGAGTTGTCAATTTGCCCTTCTGCTAGAAAACCTAACTGGAATTTTAACCATTTTTCCATTTCTTCCGCGTTGGTCAGGATATAACCAGCTGGCGTATTTCCTCTATAGATCGGCGCGTCGTACGAGCGTGGTTTCAAAAAAAACATTTTGTAGCCCTTAGATGCTTTATTCTGCGGGACATCCGATTCAAATAAATAGGTACTATTCATTCCGAGTGGTCTTAGAATATGATCTGTCATATATGCTTCATATGATTGACCCGTTACACGCTGAATAATTAGACCTAAAATATCGTAATTAATTGTTGCATAAGAGAATTCCGAACCCGGGGCGCTTTGCAGCTCTTGGCCCACTAACATTTGTACAGTTTTCTCCAATGCATCATTTTCCGTACTCACAGGAATCTTATCTATGGATTTGAATGCAATCCCGCTTGTGTGGTTCAGCAACTGTTCTAGCGTAATATCTGCCTTTGCCCCGTTAAAATACATATTGAATTCAGGAATATACATTGTTACCGGGTCTCGATACTGAAGTTTCCCTTCTTGTTCGAGTTTTAAAACTGCAAGAGCAGTAAATGCTTTAGTTGTGGAGCCAAGCTCAAAGTAGGTGTCTGTATCTACTACTTGTTCAGCCTCCCAATCCCTGAACCCAAAGCCTCCTTTATAGAGCAACTTATCTCCCTGCACAATGACAATTGCTGCACCTGGAATCTTAGCCTTTTTCATCCGATCTTCGACAAACTTCACAACCCGTTCTACCTGCTGCTGTTCTATTTGAATGGGTTGTGCCTTCACGACAGTGTTATTCATTGACATGATGTATACAGATAAAAAAACGACTATAAATAATAGCTTTTGGAGCTTCTTCATATCACAACTCTCCTTTTCCTATATCGATGCTATTGTTGTTTAAAGTTTAATTTTTTTACAACATCATCGATCACAGAACTGAATCCAGGCAGAAATGTTTTAAAGAAGCCCGTACAATGATGAGCCTTTGCGTATTCTGGGTTTTTCATCAAAACGATATGCGCTTTTTTTAAATTATAATGAGGAATATATGCAAAAAGGTGATGCACAATATGATAGTTGTCATGATGAGGAGATAAGATGAGTCTTTCTAGCCAATTGCCATAATTGTTTCTGCTTGAGTACAGGGGATCTGCCCCTTCCAAACCCGAGTGGTCTGAAAGATCAGACCAAAACCGAATAATGGGAAAAACAGTAACCAGTGTCACAAACCAATACAATATAAGCTGCAACCAGAAATCGAATGTAATTGATAGTACGATTACAGTGGACCACACTCCCAACTTAATCACATATTCCACAGGTGTCTGTTCCTCTCTAGAGAAAAACCTCGTAATGCAGCCTTGAATGTTCTTGAAGATATGCTTGATAATGAAGGAGCCAAAAATATATTTGAACACGAATTCCTTCTTGGATATCGGCGTCTGGCTCAGACCCAGAGATTTTAGCTCTGAAGTATCTGGATCCTGGTCGGTCCATAAGTATTTATGATGTTTATAATGGGAGTTGCAATACGCAGTGTAGTTCGTAAATGTCGGAAAGGCCACAAAAATAGATGCTACCCATTTATTCAGTTTGCGATTTTTAAATAACATCCCATGACTTGCTTCATGCATGAGGTTGTCCAATCCTCTCATTCTTCCTCCAATCAAAATAATTGAGAGTATATAAACGAAAAAGTTGGGATACATCTGAGATACAGTAATGGCCGTCGTAATCAGTAACCAGTCCAGGGCGATCGAGAAGAAGTTATACCAATTATTTTTTGCCTGAAGATTTCGTATTTCCTTAAGTATTTCTTTACTAAAAGGAATTCCCTTGTAGTATTGGATATCTTGGAGATCTGTTTCATATTGATTCTTTCGTTTTTTGGCAACCGATTCACTCATATAATAGAACTCCTATTCAATTTTTTAGTAAAATCCTACCTGACTATTGAAATAAATCGTCCAATTCATCTTGTGATATATCTAGCTTAAAATCGGAAGGAGTAAACTCTTTATTGTTTTTTTTCGCGCAAAAACGGGCAATCTCTTTTATCTTCTCTATATAATTATTTAAGAATCCTTGCATGGTCTCAGAGTAAAACCTGTTTTTGCTAAACGTAATCTCGATGTGAAATTTTTGATTCACTACCATAGCTACTATATCTATGAGTGCAGTAAGATGATTACTATTCCCACTGTTTAATCCACAATCCATATAAGACGGTCGTAAAAAGCTGTTGTTAAACGCACTATCAAAATCCCCTAGGTAATTGAATCGAACCCTTTTACTTGTATCGTTTGGAATGGTTTGGTTTATAAATTGTAATATTCCAAAATGAAAGCCCTTGTTCGGTATCTTTTTCAATTGTTCTTTTAAAGTCTTCAATTGAACATCCAATCCCAGATCCTGTACGTTGAAATATGCAGGATATATACTGGTAAACCATCCAACAGTTCTAGATACATCCAGTTCTTCATGAATCGTTTCTCTTCCATGCCCTTCCAAATCAATTACAATCAAGTCTTGTTGCATGATTGGTTTCAGCGTTAATAGTAGGGCGACAATCAAACCTTCATGGAGAGTAAGTCCGTAAATATCATAAATTTTCTGGGAAAACTCATCAAGAAGTTGTTTATCCAATTCTGCTTTCACCATCACTGAGGAACTTATATCATCTGGTCCTTGTTCAAACTCAACAGGAAAATAAGCATCCTTCATTTGAACTTCTCTCCAGTAACCCATCTCCATCTCAGAAATCCCTTGGCTATAAGTGTGTAGGTGGTTGGACCAATCGCTAAATGAATTTGTTTTTAGTGGCAAAGAAGCTCTGTCCCCCTGTTGAAATTGTTCCAGTAGGATTACAAAATCCTCAATTAATATTCTCCAAGAGATACCATCAACAACAAGATGATGCGCAGTAAGCAAAATCAACTGCTCTTCCTCTCCTAAATTGAAGATACATCCTTTGAGCAATGGACCTATCTTCAAATCAAAACTCGACTTAATTTGATATCCAAGATCTTTTATTTTCTTTTCCCTAAAGCAATCCGCTTCATTTGAAAGATCGAAATATTCGACTCGACTAACATCATTACTAAAATCATTTCGGTAATACCACTCATTTTGATCCTCATTATAGTTAAGCCGTAACATATCATGATGCTCGATAAGATGATCAATGCATTTCCGAACATAGTCGGAGTTCACAGCTTTCTTGCACGACAACAAAATAGATTGATTATAATGGTTGGCCTCCTTAAAATCTTGCGCCAAGAACCACTCCATAATCGGTGTCATTTCTACAACTCCAGTACATCGATCTTGATCTACTGGATTAACATTCTCTCTTACAGTCATCGCCGCAGCAATCTCTTCGATATACCCTTTGCTGAGAATGTCTTTTACAGTGATATCAATATTGGAATTTTTCAACTTGGAAGCGATTTGAATAGCTTTTATAGAATCACCACCAATTTGGTAAAAATCGTCATTCATACTAATATCTTTAACACCAAGAATCTCTTCCATAGCATGTATTAGTTCTTTTTCTTCGTGGCTGCGATAGCTGATGATTTCTTTCACATTGTCATCTTCTATGCCTAATAAGTTAAAATTAACTTTGCCGTTCACCGTTAATGGTAGCTGTTCTAGAAAAACAAATTTATTCGGAATCATATAAGTTGGCAGATGCTTTAACAGCCAGATTTTCAGCTCTCCAACGTTTAACGCTTTCTCGCTAACATAGTAAGCGTAGAGCAATTTTCCCTTAACCCTTACAACGACGTCATTTATGGGCTTATAATCTAAAAGAAACTTTTCTATCTCTCCTAGCTCAATGCGATAACCTCTCAGCTTTACTTGGTTATCATTCCTTCCGATATACTCAATATTTCCATCAGGAAGATATCTCGCAATATCTCCTGTCTTATACATTTTTTCTCCTGGCCTGAAAGGATTATCTATAAAAATTCTTTCAGTTAATTCGTGTCTATTCAAGTAACCTCTAGCCACACCATCACCCGAAATATAGATTTCACCGGGCAATCCCGTGGGTATCGGGCCAAAATACTTATTTAATAAATAAATTTGTGTATTGTCGATAGCTACGCCAATAGGAACTGAACCACGGCTATCTTTTTCGACATCGTACTTATAAGTCATACAACCCACGGTAGCTTCTGTCGGTCCGTATTCATTGTAGATTTCTATAACCCCACCAAAGCTATCCACCACTTCTTTTGCGATTGTAACCTTGAGATTATCTCCTCCCACGATCATTTTTTTGACGGAAGAGTTCCGATTATCCATATCCTTGATCAAGGTAAGATGCGCTGGTGTAAGCTTAATAATTGTGGCCTGATTTTCCTTCATAACCTTGTCTAGAATAAACTCTCCACCATCATCGGCATAAATGGAAATTTGATTGCCAGCAATCAAAGGAGCAAAGATCGAAGTTACTGTTAAATCAAAAGAAATTGAGGAATATAGTGCAAAGATTTCATTCTCTCCTGCATACGTTTTATTGGCCCACCAAATGTAATTGATCAGATTTTGGTGTTCAATCATAACCCCCTTGGGGTTACCAGTTGAGCCTGATGTATAAATCATATAAACGAGATCATTGGCAGAGGAGCCTCGATCTACATTTCTGCTATTCACTGTGTAAATCTCTTCATATCGAAGATCCAATATTCGACCTTGAAATTCTAAACCCGATGGTAAGTCATCATTCGTCAATAAGAGAATGGCTTCTGAATCCGTCAACATGAAATTTATTCTCTCTATTGGATAAGTCGGTTCAATCGGTAGATATGCTCCGCCAGCTTTCAGTACTCCTAAAATAGCAATAATAAGTTCAAAGGAATGAGATGCCCGAATTGCTATAATTTTTTCTTTCGTTACTCCTTGCTTTTCCAGTAATAAAGCCAACTGGTTCGCTTTGTCGTTTAGTTCTCTGTATGAAATTGTTTTGCCCTCGAAATGCAGTGCCACATGATCTGGGGTTTTCTCTACCTGTTCCTCGAAAATCTGATGGACTGCTTTATCATGGGGATAGCTTGCCTTCGTCGAATTCAAGGCATAGATGCGTTTATGAAACTCTTCCTCACTACATAGATGAATATCCTTAATCAGCCTTGTTGGATCTATCACAATTTGATTTAAAATATGATGCATACTCTCATACATAATGTGAATTTCTTCTTCGGCATATTCGTTAATTTTATAGTCAAAATTAAGCTTTATCTCCTTGTTTGTCCACTCATTTACAATTAATTGCATAGAATAACTCTGATTTTGACCGTGATATTCCCTTACTTCAGCCGGAAATCCAGCAACATGCTCAAAGTATTGGGTATTATAATAATTTACGCAAATTTTGAAAAGGCTGTCGTAACCTTTTTTATTTAATCCAAGATCAGTAATCAACAAATCATAAGGATATTTTTGATGAATATAAGATTGTTTCAACTCCAGAATCACCGCTTTGAAGAGTTCATTTATAGTCCAATCTGGATTTATATTCATTCTTACAGGAACTGTACTCGTATACATACCAACCGTCTGCTTATCTTCTTTATCAGTTCGGTTCATTACAGGGGTACCCAGGACAATATCTTCTTGATTCAATACTTTATGAAGATAAATCAACATCACAGTTATAAAAAAAGTGTTTAGTGAGGTCCGGTGATCTACGATGAAGTTATTAATTTTTACAGACATCTCTTGACTGATAATAAATGATTGACGTTTAGCTTCCAGACTTGTAATACCTTTATATAAAAAAAATTCTGGCATATCACTAAATTTCTCATGCCAGTATGCTTTATTCTTCAGAAAACGTTTTGACTGAAAGTATTTTTTTTCTTTATCAATGTAATCCACATAGGAATAATAAATTGCAGGTAATTGCTTTTTTCCTTCCAATAAATTGGCGTATTGATCACAGATTTGTTGCTGAATAATTGCAGTTGACCAACCATCAGATATAATGTGATGTATCTTTAGTAAAAGACCATATTCCGACTCGCTTATTTTATAAATTACAATGTAATACAAAACTTTATTTTCCAATTCAAACGGTTTATCGAATTGTTCTTGTGCCCAATTCTCCATAACCCCTTTAGGTTCTTCGTAATTACTGAAATCCATAAAGTCAATATTATACTGATTATCCTCATTGACATACTGATAAGGTTCCCCAGATTCCTCAGCAAAACGCAAATGCATTCCTTCATGACTCCGTATGACATTTTGAATTGCTAGCATAAAAAGGTCTGTACTAAGACGGCCTTTTATATGTAAGCATCCTCCAATATTGTGGAGTGGAGAATTTGTATGTATTTTTTCGATATACCATATACGTTTTTGCGGGTGGGTCAAATTCATAACCATAAATCTACTCCCCTTAAATTTCTCATTATATTTAGTCATTAATTATCCATCGGTCAATTATTTTCTATACTATAGTTGTTAATCGTATTGAGAATTAAATAACCTTACTGCACTTTGACATAGCCTTTGATTACAGTTCAATGATAAGGCATACTCTCTTAAGCTATAGCAGTATTTAAAACACAGTATTGTGATTACTCTGTATAGCAATCATTTATTCATGATGCACAAAAAATACAATTTTTTTTGAATTGAACGATAAAATTTTACATAACTCCCTATACCCAAATGCCATCCTCAAAGAATTCATATAAAATATGTATTTTCATTTTACTATTCTCGAATTTAAGCAATAGAATATCTATTCTCCAATCTCCATTATTTATCAATTAAATAAAAGGAATTTTTATACTTATAATAATATTATCTGGAATAGATTAAGTCAACAAAATTTTACAATTTAGCAATTTTATTGAGAAAAATGTCGTATTTATCTTTTAGGGAACATTCGATCCCAAAATACGTTTAAATGGTCATAGTCTCAAAACATATAGACCTGTTTAGATGTATCCTTCATAAAAGTTCTTCAACACATTTCTTGCCACTTTCTTGCCACCAAGAATACCTCCACAAAAATTCCAAATAACAAATTAATTACGAGAATTCAAGGATTTATTTATCCCAATAGTGTAAAGTCCCAACAAAAATAAAAAAGCTGCTTCCGATGAAATCTGGAAGCAGCTTTTTTTACTCTATAAACATGTAATAATTTAGTTTAAAGTCTTACTCTACCGTTACGCTTTTCGCCAGGTTACGTGGTTTATCCACATCGTGACCCAGTGCCAGGGAAGCGTAGTATGCAAGCAATTGCAATGCTACAACGGACAGAGCCGGGCTAAGCAGTGGCAGCGTCTTAGGAATTGCAAACGCTTGGTCAACGGATTTCAGCAATGGTGCTACGTGCTCTTCGTACGTAATTGCCAGTACGTCTGCGCCACGTGCTTTCACTTCTTTGATGTTGCTCACGGTTTTCTCCAAAACGTTCTCCTGCGTTGCCAGAGCAATGACAGGGATACCGTCCTCGATCAATGCGAGCGTACCATGTTTCAACTCACCCGCAGCATACGCTTCGGAGTGAATATAAGAGATCTCTTTCAGTTTCAACGATCCTTCTTGTGCTACTGCATAATCCAGACCGCGGCCGATGAAGAAGAGATGTTCATGTTTGGAGATTTGCTCTGCATATCCTTTAATAGCTTCCGCTTGCTCCAGCATGGATTCAACTTGCTCAGGCAATGCTTGCATTGCTGCCAGCATGTGAGCAATCTCTTCTGCTGTTTGCGTGCCACGAACTTGTGCAAGGTACAGACCCAGCAGGTTGAACGCGATCAACTGCGAAGTATACGCTTTGGTAGAAGCTACTGCAATTTCCGGTCCTGCCAGTGTTGCAATCACATCGTCCGCATCACGTGCAATGGAGCTACCTACAACGTTAGTGATGGCGAGTACATGTGCACCATTTGACTGTGCTTCACGCAGTGCAGCAAGTGTATCAGCCGTTTCACCGGATTGGCTCACCACGATCACAAGTGTATCTTTGCTTACGATCGGGGAACGATAGCGGTATTCGGAAGCAACATCTGTTTCTACCGGAATACGTACCAGTTGCTCGATTACAGTACGTCCAACCAGACCTGCATGGTACGCTGTACCACAAGCGATGATTTGAACGTTACGGATATTTTTGATTTGTTCTTCAGTCATTTTCAACTCAGGAAGTTGAACCTTTTTGCTTTCATTATCGATGCGACCCAGCATTGTATCACGATATGCTTTTGGTTGCTCATGAATTTCTTTCAGCATGAAGTGCTCGAATCCGCCTTTTTCTGCAGTTACAGCATCCCAATCGACACGAATCATTTCCCGAGAAATAAAGTTACCTTCAATCGTCATCAATTCGACAGCATCATGTGTCAATACAGCCATTTCACCATCATTCAGAATGTACACGTTACGTGTATGTTCCAGAATTGCCGGGATGTCGGAACCAATGAAGTTCTCGCCTTCACCAATACCAATAATCAATGGGCTTGCTTGACGCACAGCTACGAGTTTCTCAGGCTCATGCTCTGTCAATACACCCAGTGCGAATGCGCCACGCAACAACGTGATCACTTTTTGCACTGTTTTAACGATATCACCATTGTATTCACGCGCAATCAGGTGAGAAATAACCTCAGTATCTGTCTCGGAAGTGAACGTGTGACCTTGAGCCATCAATTCGTCCTTCAGATCCAGGTAGTTCTCAATAATACCGTTATGCACAACAGAGAACTTCTGGCTTCCATCCGTGTGTGGATGAGAGTTCTCATCCGATGGTTTACCATGAGTTGCCCAACGTGTGTGTCCGATTCCGGCATTACCTACCAGTGGTGCACCATCCAGCTTAGCTTCAAGATTCGCAAGACGACCAAGAGCTTTCGTGATTTGCAGACCTTCTGGTGTGAATACCGCGATACCTGCAGAATCATAACCACGATACTCGAGTTTCTTCAATCCTTCGACCAATACCGATTGAGTGTTCTTATTACCAATATATCCAACAATACCGCACATAGTTTATTTCCTCCGATTGTATATGAATACTGTGTCACGAAGAGAAACAGGCTGGCACGGCATATCGAAAAAATGAAAATGATTGCCTAACGTATCATGAAAACTTTCAATTATTCAATTATCAATGATCAGAGCAGCCTCTTGCCGCTCCGCAGTCATAAGCTGTTATTAGATGCAATCATGAATGTACATCATTTTCCCGTCCGCGCACTGTTCACGCTCTTCGCGCACATTCATTTGAATTTTAGTTGAATCTTGCACCTACCGGCGCGTTGTGTGGACAGTCACCCATCCATTTTCCGCAATCCGGTTCACGGCTCTGGTGCATCACCGGGAGGTCCCCGCCGAACAATCCGAACACCTCCACCTCGTCAGCTTGATTGCCGTCGATCTTGCTCAGTAGCATCTTCATTATTTCAAGATTCATACCGATCAAAATCCTTCCCGCGCAACTTCAAGCTCTGGCGCTTGTGTAACTAGTACCTTACGATCCTCACTTTCTGTGTCTGAATGACGACTCCACTCATTATATGCACGTCAGGTTCATTTTGCAATGGAGCAAAGTACCTGTGACAATTTCGGCATATTTACCCACAATCCCGACCGGATAAACAGACCCATGGTCTCACTAGGCCGGGACGTAGGAAAATGGGTTTGTATGGCATAAACCCTGTTAGATTAAACCTTATGAGACAGTGATTCCCTTGATACAACCGTGTTTGGAAGGCCTATAGATCAGGTCCTATACCAGTTCTTTTTGCACAACATCTGCAATTTGAGATACGAATTGTTCAAGTTCATCCTTATCTGGTCCTTCCGCCATAACGCGGATCAAGGATTCAGTCCCGGACGCACGAACGAGTACACGTCCATTATCGCCCAGATGCTGCTCGACTGTAGCAATAGCTTGCTCAATCGCCGAATTGCCCTCGTATTTGCTCTTATCTTCAACGCGCACGTTCACCAATACTTGTGGATACTGGGTCATCAGCGCCTTAAGTTCACTCAGTTTTTTACCGGAAGCTTTCATCGTGTCCACGAGCTGAATCGCTGTCAGCATGCCGTCGCCTGTTGTATTGTAATCCAGGAAAATAACATGACCGGACTGCTCTCCACCCAGGTTATAACCCCCACGGCGCATCTCTTCCATCACATAACGGTCACCCACGGCAGTCTTTGCTGTTTTCAGTGCCAGTTTCTCCGTTGCTTTGTAGAATCCGATGTTACTCATTACGGTAGATACCACGGTACTGTCTTTCAACTTACCTGCGCGATTCATCGCATCACCACAGATACACAGAATGAAGTCACCATCGACCTCAGCGCCTGTCTCATCAATAGCAATCAGTCGATCCGCATCCCCGTCAAAAGCAAGGCCCAGATCCGCATTATGTTTCAGCACCTCTTGTTTCAAATGCTCCGGGTGAGTTGATCCGCATTGCTCATTGATATTCAGGCCGTTAGGCTCAGCGCCAATGGCAATGACTTCTGCACCAAGTTCTCTGAATAATTTGGGTGCCAGCTCATAAGCTGCTCCATTAGCACAGTCCAGAACAATTTTGAGTCCTGAGAACGATTCATTTACCGTTGTTTTCAGGTAGTCCAAATAGCGATAACGGGATTCTTCATCCACAATTACGGTTCCCAAACCACCACCCACAGGGCGTGGCAATTGATCCGTTTCTGCATCCATCAATTCTTCGATCCGGTTCTCCGTCTCATCCGACAGTTTGAAGCCATCTCCCCCAAAAAATTTGATTCCGTTATCCTCAACCGGATTGTGGGAAGCCGAGATCATTACCCCTGCATCGGCTTTCAGCAGACGAGCAATATACGCCACTCCAGGAGTGGATACAACGCCCAGACGAATTACATCGGCGCCAATGGACAGCAAACCTGCAACCAGTGCGGATTCCAGCATAAGCCCCGAGATTCGGGTATCCATACCGATAACCACTTTTGGTCTTTCCACACCACCTGCAAGCACATAACCACCACAACGTCCGATGCTGTAAGCCAGCTCCGCCGTTAACTCTTTATTGGCAACACCTCTTACGCCGTCTGTACCAAAATATTTCCCCATGATCTAACTCCTTCTATTCGCATCATATAAGAGCATAAACGTTATTTTTAAAATTCTGTACTGAACATTTTCTTTTACGGATTGGAGCCACTATTACTGCTACCACTGTTATTGGAGTTACCTCGACTGGTATTCCCCTGCTGGCTCTGCTCCTGATTGTCCGTATTCGATTCTGTTTCTTCTTCTCCAGGAGCAGTTTCGGTATCCCCATTCTCGACTTCGGCTGGTGAAGGATCAGGCCCCACCGTTCCTTCATCATTCGGATCTTCGCCAGGAGCAACCGTCGTATCATCAGACTTTTCGCTAATTTTGACGGTAGCGCTCAGATCAACTGATGATTCATCCAGTTTGGCAAACCGAGGCAAGTCAGCCTCAAGCTTTATTTCATGCGTACCTACCGCAAGTCCAGCAAGATCCGCAGTCAACTTGATATCATCGCTACTTAGACCTTCAAGCATCGTTGAAGAACCTCTAAGCGTAATATTCAAGCCGCCACTTTTGGGAGTAACCAGTGTCCCTTCCAGCCCGTTCCCCTCGCCAGTAAGCGTAATGGGTACGTTCGGAAAGACTTTGGTCGTCTCCTGAAGCTCATCATAAGGCGATACCGTCACCTTAAGCTGAATCGAACTAGGCTCGATTTTCTCAAAACCGGGCGGCGGCGTCAAGTCCACGTTAACTGTCGACGTCCCTGCCTCATCGAACTGAGTAAGATCAAGGGTTACTTGGTCGTAGGACTGTATACCCGCAAGCGCATCCTCTGTTCCGTAAACCGAGACTTCTTTCACGCTTGGCTCAACCGTGGAGAGCACCATTCCCTCCGGCAACTGTCCCGAATATTTGATTCTTAAGGGCACAGTTGTATAGGGCTGACTGACAGGAATACGGACTTCTACGGTTTCTGGTGTAACAATCGCATTTTCAATGACCTTGCCTTCGGCATCATATGCCTGAAGCTTCACTTTTTTCTGCGTCACGTCATCCTTCGCATCCTTCACGCTCACACTGCCCTGAACCTTCTCTACGGCGTCAAGCTGCCCTTCCGGCAGAGTTACCTTAACTGGACCTGAAGGTTCAACAACGGGCGTTCCAGCGTTATATCCGGCGGATGGTTCTCCTTCGGGTACAATATTCACATCAAAGGATTTGGTGCCCAATTTTTCCACGTTGACCGTAACCATGGAAGGCTCCATGCTGACTACCTCAACCCCGGAAGGCAGATCAGGCACCAATGGCAGTGTATTGGACCCATCCTTCACCTGACTAAGATCCACTAGCACTTTATAATCATCATTTGTAAAAATCGAAGTTAACATCGAACGCTGCCCTTTAATCTCCAGACGGACCTCATCCGTACTTAATGAAGTAAGTACATAGGAGTTGCTGTCGAGTCCATAAGGCTGAACAGGCACAGTGCGCTCCACAACCTTATTCGTTGTCCCGGTCGAGATCGTTGGCGTAGTTGGTACTTCATCCAGATGTATCATGAACCAG
The DNA here is from genome assembly GCF_900221055.1 of Paenibacillus sp. RU5M. Taxonomy (NCBI): domain Bacteria; kingdom Bacillati; phylum Bacillota; class Bacilli; order Caryophanales; family Paenibacillaceae; genus Paenibacillus; species Paenibacillus sp. RU5M. The sequence goes on from NZ_OBQM01000024.1 coordinate 51,186, forward strand.
AGCAACAAACTCACCGCTAAAGCGAGAATCTTGGCAAAATTGTTGTTATTGAACCATTTATCCATTTTTACGTCCCCCCTTCCGTTTCCAGAAGGTAGTCCAACCATTCTTTTTAGTCAGATTGGATGTTGGACGCAGTTCTTCGTACAGTTTGGCAATCAGCGATTCTTCCTTAATATCACGAACAACCTGTCCATTCATCGCAAGCGACACTTGTCCTGTCTCCTCCGAAACAACCAAACAGATCGCATCCGCAACCTCGGTAATCCCGATTGCTGCACGGTGACGCGTTCCTAGCTCTTTGCTAATAAACGGATTCTCGGACAAAGGCAAATAACAGGCTGCCGCCGAAATCTGTTTGCCCTGTATAATGACGGCTCCATCATGGAGCGGTGTATTCGGAATAAAAATGTTAATCATCAGCTCTGAGCTGACCAGAGATTGCATCTGGATCCCGGACTCTGTGTAATCGTTCAGACCCGTTTCCCGTTCGAATACAACCAGTGCACCAATTTTACGTCGTGACAAATAATTTACGGACTTAATAATCTCACCAATTAACACCGTTAATTCTTCATCACTTGCTGCTGCCGAGCGTCCAAACAGTTTGCCTCGACCCAATTGCTCCAGACCACGGCGCAGTTCCGGTTGGAAGATAATAAAGACCGCAACGACACCAAACGTAAACATCTGGTTCATTAGCCATTTGAGCGTATAGAGGTTTAGCCACGTACTTAGTGCCCAGATCACTACAAGGAACAGAATACCTTTAAGCAGCTGAACCGCACGGGTACCCCGCACAAGCAAAATCAATTTGTACATAATATAGGTAACGATCAATATATCGATAACGTCCTTAATGGACTCTTTCCACGTTAAGTCAGCAAAATAGTTCATAAGCCAGCCCCCGCTATCCCCATTGATGAGTAAACCCTGCTCTCATATTAACCCATTAGGATTTAATTAATCCTTTTCTCGCATTTGCATAATCCATTCAAGCTCACTCTCAGGTACAAAAGTTGGCCAGGCAGGAGCACTCTGATCCAACCAACGTATAGACGAATAGAATTATTTCGATCTATATTTTGCGGATTGAAAGACGCTCTTTGGATTTATGCAAAAAGCTTATCTATATGTAGTAGTATGTTCTCTTTAGTATCTAGGTTATAACGTTAACGTTCAGGTTGCAAGTTACGGGAGTCACAAACTGCGCAGAAACAACACAAATCCCATAAATTACAAAGTCATTAGATAAAAAAAGAGTACCCCAGCAATCTGGAGGTACCCTGCTTGGTATATACCATTGAAGAATCTACCCTGATTTAGCGGTAAGCCACTTCATTTACCATATTGGTTATTTTGTACCAGAACCAGTCCAGCGCCTGATCAATACTTTTCACCTGACCGGAAATATGTGCCGTTGAAGCCTGATACAACTGTCCGTCGATGACCGTCAGATTGCCATTTACATCACCGTATACCTGAGCAGTTCCATTCTCTATCGTAAGATCGCCAGCAATGGACTTGCCCTCCGGAACAATAACCGTGTTTCCTTCAATCACGATCTGGTCCAGATTATTTCCCTTAACGACCATTTCGTTATTTTGATTCCAGAAATTCCAGGCGCTAAAGAGCATCACGACCAAAAAGAAGGCTGCCGCCGTCAGCGCGGGATGTCCTTTGACCCATTTGAGCCATATTTGCTGTCTCTTGGGCTGGGGCAGAGCATTCATAATTCGATTGGTCAGCTCATCCGAGGCAGACGGTGAATAGTGTTTCATGGCAAAGAGTAGCATTTCCGTCTGTTCCAACTCTTTAAAGCGCATGCGACAATCCGGACAGGTCACAAGGTGACTTTTCAGTTCAACCTTCTGGGCCGGGGACAACGACTCATCCAAACATTCATGCATTAAAGAGACGGCCGAGTTGCAATCCATATGAGAGCCAATCCTTTCTTAGATCACTTAGTCCTTGCATCGCCAAAAAGCACGCATAAGACTTGCATACATTACATACGTATCCGTTTCGGATATGTTTCAAATAAATTCGCCCAAAATAAAGACGTTTTACATTTACAACTTGTACTCCAGTTTTTTACGCAAAAAATCACGCCCACGATGAACACGAGTCTTAATCGTTGTTACGGGCATACCTGTCACATCACTGATTTCCTGTAGCGACAAGTCCTGTAAATATCTCAAAATCATGACTGATTTATACTTGGCCGGCAAACTGTCAATCGCTTCACGGATAAGTGTCTGTGTCTCAGACAAAAGTGCTTCGCTCTCTGGTGTACGATCATCGCTTGGAAGCATCGCATAACCATCAGACCCTTCCTGATCATTCAGTTCTGCATCCAATGAATAAGAAGGTTTCTTCCGCCGTAAGCGGTCAATACACAGATTGGTTGCAATCCGGTATATCCAGGTTGAGAACTTCTGGTTCGGATCATACTTCTCCATATTGCGAAACACACGCAAAAACGTCTCCTGTACAACGTCTTCGGCTTCATGACGATTGTTCAGCATCCGGTATGCCAGATGAAACAGCTTGTCCTTGTATAATTCAACGATTTCTGCAAAGGCCCGCTGGTCACCCTTCAGTACCAGCTTAACAAGCCTGTTCTCCAAATTGTCCACCCTTATTCCCCCAGACATGCTGATGGGTCTTCCGCCTTCTGATACCCGTCCACACTTGTAATTCACCAATCAAATCGTAAATCAACTTTGGTCAAAAATCAAGACTGTGCCGGAAAATATCCGCCAAAAACAGTAAAAACGGGAACTCCCGAAGGAGTCCCGTTTCATCTCTCACTCAAGCTGAGGAAAGAATTAAGCTTTTACTATCTATACGGCTGGAAAATTCACTTCATATATTGTTAAGCAGATTAACGATCAACCCGTATTCCGAAGTCCTGCTGCAATGCCATTAATCGTAAGCAACACTTCACGCAGTAACTCTGTGTCATCCTCGCCACGCTCACGCATATCTCTGAGCTCACTCAGAAGTTGGACCTGCATGTAGGACAAAGGATCGACATACGGATTACGAAGTCGGATCGACTCTTGAATCACCGGTACATCATCCAGTATTTCAGCTTCTCCGGTAATTTTCAGAATCAGCTCTTTGGTGAGCTTGAATTCCGATTCAATCTGACCATAGATGCGATCACGTGCTTCCTCATTGGAAGTCATAGCCGAGTATTCCTTCGCAATGACTAGATCCGCTTTGGCAACAGCCATCTGCACGGTATCAATTAGTGTACGGAAGAATGGGAAGTTTTCATACATTTCTTTCAGGACAGACAGATTTTCTTCTTTATCCTGATAGTAACTTTGAAGTCCCGTTCCTGCCGCATACCATGCGGGAAGCAGATAACGACTTTGGGTCCAGGCAAATACCCAAGGGATCGCTCTAAGATCCTCGAACTTGTCGCTGTTTTTCCGTTTGGATGGACGTGAACCAATATTCAGTTCCCCAACCTCAGGCAGCGGTGTCGATTCCTTGAAGAAAGTAAAGAAGTCTGGATCACGGAAAATGAGATCCTGGTATTTCGTCAGGGATACTTCGGAAATATCTTTGATGATGCTGTCCCACTGACGCTCTGATTCCGACTCTTGCGGCTCCAGACCGTTGAGTGCAGCTGTAATCAAAGCCGATGTAGCCTGCTCAAGACTGCGGTATGCAATGCCCTGAAGGGAATAACGGGAAGAGATAACCTCACCCTGCTCTGTAATCTTGATTCCTCCACCAATGGTGTGTGGTGGTTGAGCAAGAATACTGCGGTTGAGAGGCATGCCTCCACGTCCGAGCGCCCCACCTCTACCATGGAAGAACTTCAGCTTAACGCCGTGTTTATTACCAACAGCAGTGATAGCATTCATCGCCACGCGCAACTCCCAGTTGGCTGTAACCACTCCGCCATCCTTGTTGCTGTCCGAGTAACCCAACATGATTTCATGAAGTTCATTCCGTCCACTCACACTTGCGCGATATACCGGAAGGTTGAACAGCTTCTCCATAATTTCCGAAGCGGCATGAAGATCATCAATCGTTTCAAACAATGGAACCGCTTGAAGCGTAGATACCACTTCACCGTTATGTTCTTTGCGGAACAAACCTACTTCTTTAGCAAATACCATAACCTCAAGCAGGTCACTTGCCCCTTGGGTCATACTAATCAGGTAGCTTGTGATACAACCGGCCCCAAACTCGCTCTGAGCACGCTTGATCGTACGGAATACGTCCAGACACTCTTTGGTCCCCTCTGTGTATTGGTGATAAGGGGAAGTCAGCGGACGAGGATCATCCAGCAAACGAGCCAGCAAATCGATTTTGCCATCTTCCGTCAAACGAGCATAATCTTCTACGATGTTCATCTTGGCCAAAATCTCTGACATCGCATTTTCATGCTCTTTGCTGTGCTGACGCACATCCAATGCAGCTGTATGGAAACCGAACAACTCCACTTGACGAATCATTTTGCGAATGGTCGTATCCGCTACATAGTCTGCAAAGTGATGACGCAGGCTGCGATCGATAATCATCAGATCATCCATCAGTCCTTGAGCGCTGTCATAGCGGTCAGGCTGTCCTACTTTGTTCTCATCCAGGACATTGTTCAGCTTGGCAATCATATATGCCAATTTAATACGATATGGCTCTTTTTCATTCCGCCACATATCCACTTTTTTCAATGTTACACAACTACGGTCTTGCTCAATCGACTGTACCAGTTCATCCGATACGTGAATGATGTTCGTGCTGAAGCTGAGATGTCCCATAAGTTCAATCATAATACGTTGATACTCACGTAAAGCGAGCTTACGCTGCATCAACAGTGTCTGCCATGTTACATCTGAAGTTACCGAAGGATTTCCATCCCGGTCTCCACCGATCCAGGAACCGAACCGCAAATACATCGGCACATGCCAGTCATGGTCAGGATAAAATTTATTCAGGCAGCGTTCAAGCTCCTGGTATACATCCGGAAGTACATGGAACAACGTTTCATGAAAGTAATACATTCCGTTCCGTACTTCATCAAGCACAGTCGGTTTACGGTCACGAAGCTCATCAGTCTGCCATAGTGTAATGACTTCGTTCAGCAGCTTCTCCCGCAACTGTTCACGTTCACGCAACGTCAGCGTAGGATTATCAAGTGACATGACATCTTCGGATATCCGTTTGTGGATGTCCAGTATAACCCGACGCATGGCTTCGGTCGGATGAGCTGTCATCACCAATTCCAGCGATAACTCCTCTAGAATATCCTCTACTTCCGTGTGAGACAGTCCGCGTTCCTTCAGATCTTGTACTGCTTTTTCAATCGATCCTGGCTGCACAGCGTCCCCTGCAGAACGTTCATAATCCCGTTTACGCCGGATCCGATGGTTTTGTTCAGCAATGTTAACTAATTGAAAATAAATCGCAAAAGCTCGAATCACCTGATGGCGATTTTCCGAGTCTAATTCCTGGATCATCGTTTTGAACTCTGCATAAAGTTCTGGCAAGAACTCTGCACGCAACGATTTGCTCGTTTCCCGAATCTTCTCAACGATATCTAGAAGCTCCGTGCCTCCTTGATGGACAAGAACTTCTCCGAGTATATTGCCCAGGAACCGCACGTCTCGCCGAAGCAGGTTGTTGGATTGGCTTTTGCTGGCGGTTACCATAGTTTCAGTCATGCTTATCCTCCCATCTGATCGTTCCATTCGTACACGTAAATTTGACACCTTCATAACATCATACAATAAAATGGTACGAAAATCTTTATTTTTCTACTAGTAAAAATGGGGATTTACCCTGATTTACAGCACAAAAACACGCTTTATTATTCATTTTCTTGTTCTGCTTCGATTAATGGTCAAATGCTGTCGCATGATACCTTTTTCACGTACTTTTTATACCTCGAATAACTCATACCTATTCTTAATTTTTCATAAATATACAGTTAGACTGGGAATGTTCGTTGTACCTGAATAGATTCGTATCTGCATGATTTCCATTGTTACAAACCAGACGAAACATAAAGAAACATGACCGGCAAAGCAAGCTTTTGTATACTTTATCACAGTGACGCAATAAATTAAAGAGTGTATTTATAATTTTTTGATTCTTTTAGCAGAATTTAATGAAGGAGTTTGGAGGTATTCTTTCACTTATCAAACGAATATAGAGGAGATTGGTATTATTAATGAGGTGTTGTTTCTATGAAAAAAAGAAAAGCCTCTGTATACAGAGGCTTTCTAATGAAACATGAAGCGGGTGATGGGAATCGAACCCACGCTATTAGCTTGGAAGGCTAAAGTTCTACCATTGAACTACACCCGCAAATAAAAATCGGGATGACACGATTTGAACATGCGACCCCCTGGTCCCAAACCAGGTGCTCTACCAAGCTGAGCTACATCCCGATACTTATGAAAATAATGGCGCGCCCTGAGAGATTCGAACTCCCGGCCTTTTGATTCGTAGTCAAACGCTCTATCCAGCTGAGCTAAGGGCGCATATAAAACTTTAAAAAGATTGGAGCGGACGATGGGAATCGAACCCACGACCCTCGCCTTGGCAAGGCGATGCTCTACCGCTGAGCCACGTCCGCAAAACCTATGCGCGTGGAGGGACTTGAACCCCCACGTCGTGAAACGCTAGATCCTAAGTCTAGTGCGTCTGCCAATTCCGCCACACGCGCATGTGAAAAGTGAGTCATGAAGGGCTCGAACCTTCGACACCCTGATTAAAAGTCAGGTGCTCTACCAACTGAGCTAATGACTCAAACTAAAAACTAAAATGGCTGGGGATATAGGATTTGAACCTATGCATGACGGAGTCAAAGTCCGTTGCCTTACCGCTTGGCTAATCCCCATTAAGTTAAGTGGTGGAGGCTGAGGGGATCGAACCCCCGACCCTCTGCTTGTAAGGCAGATGCTCTCCCAGCTGAGCTAAGCCTCCATCCTATGACCCGTAGGGGATTCGAACCCCTGTTACCTCCGTGAAAGGGAGGTGTCTTAACCCCTTGACCAACGGGCCCCATTTCCAAAGCTCTCAACCGGGATCGAACCGGTGACCTCATCCTTACCATGGATGCACTCTACCTACTGAGCTATGAGAGCAAATGGCTCCCCGAACAGGGCTCGAACCTGTGACAACTCGATTAACAGTCGAGTGCTCTACCAACTGAGCTATCAGGGAATAATATGCATTTGCAGTGCAAATGCAATTCATCATACAACGTTAACATGCAGAGCCTGTTTTCTATGTAGGATGAAAGAGTTCGCTTGGCGGCGTCCTACTCTCCCAGGACCCTGCGGTCCAAGTACCATCGGCGCTAGAGGGCTTAACGGTCGTGTTCGGGATGGGTACGTGTGGAA
>NZ_OBQM01000022.1:0-63571 GCF_900221055.1 Paenibacillus sp. RU5M
TTCCACACGTACCCATCCCGAACACGACCGTTAAGCCCTCTAGCGCCGATGGTACTTGGACCGCAGGGTCCTGGGAGAGTAGGACGCCGCCAAGCGAACTCTTTCATCTTACATAGAAAACAGATTTTGTATGTTGACGTCGTACGATGAATTGCATTTGCACTGCAGATGCTTAGTATTCCCTGATAGCTCAGTTGGTAGAGCACTCGACTGTTAATCGAGTTGTCACAGGTTCGAGCCCTGTTCGGGGAGCCATTAAGGCCCGTTGGTCAAGGGGTTAAGACACCTCCCTTTCACGGAGGTAACAGGGGTTCGAATCCCCTACGGGTCATATTTACATGGAGGCTTAGCTCAGCTGGGAGAGCATCTGCCTTACAAGCAGAGGGTCGGGGGTTCGATCCCCTCAGCCTCCACCATATAGATTTCTGAATAACGACGCGGGGTGGAGCAGCCCGGTAGCTCGTCGGGCTCATAACCCGAAGGCCGCAGGTTCAAATCCTGCCCCCGCAATTATACTTTCTTTCAAGAAAGTGATCTGGAACCGTGGTGTAGTTGGCCTAACATGCCTGCCTGTCACGCAGGAGATCGCGGGTTCGAATCCCGTCGGTTCCGCCATTTTTATATTTATTAATACCGTATGCGGAAGTGGCTCAGCGGTAGAGCATCGCCTTGCCAAGGCGAGGGTCGCGGGTTCGATTCCCGTCTTCCGCTCCAATATTTGCGCCCTTAGCTCAGCTGGATAGAGCGTTTGACTACGAATCAAAAGGCCGGGAGTTCGAATCTCTCAGGGCGCGCCATTATAACTTCATACGCCGGCGTGGCGGAATGGCAGACGCGCTCGACTCAAAATCGAGTGGGAAACCGTGGAGGTTCGAGTCCTCTCGCCGGTATATATAACGGGATGTAGCTCAGCTTGGTAGAGCACCTGGTTTGGGACCAGGGGGTCGCATGTTCAAATCGTGTCATCCCGATCTCAAAAAATACGGATTATCTATTTATAGATAGTCCGTATTTTTATTTTTCTTTAAAAGTTAATTCTATTTTATGCAATCACAACCTCTTAATTCATGGCAACCTTTAATAAGGTATAAATAATATAGATCTCATCCTGTTTAAGCTCAAGCGCAAAGTATTGCTGGTGCCTTAGGTTAATTTTGCATAAACCCCAGTTCTTTCGGTCACAATAGGTTTAAAAAGTGATAGAAGGGGTTCATGTGAACACGTTTAACTTCAAAAAGCAATTTAAGAGACGCTGGCGTCGATGGAAAAGAACAGTGTGGATGACTGCAGCTTTGGTTGCCGTAGCTATACTGGCTTACAGTGGTTTGCCGATTTCTTCTGCGATTGAGCGTTTATTAACGACCAATTTCAGTGAGGCTGTATCTGTAATGGGACCTGCTGCGAGTGAACAAAGGTCAGAGCAAGAAATTCAGACGTTGATGGAACAACTCGGGTCTGATCCGGACCGTTTAACGAGTGTTGTATTGGAGACGCAATATATCTGTGGGGTAGAAACGGAACAATTAGGTAAGATGGCGATTCCTCAATTGAAGATGCTGCTCGTTCAACATCCGGATTGGGATGCTCAGGTTGAATCGGCAGAAGTGTTACGTATTAAGCAACATGTGGATGATCTTTCTCCATTATGTAAAGAGCAGGCGTATATTAGCATAGATGCTGTGGGTAATCTCAATCTTTATGAAGGACGGCCCACAGAAGATAAAGTCATCCGTACTTTTTTTCAATTGGACGTAGGCACGTTAGAGACATCATTGCCTGAAGGTGTGTTGGAGCAGTTGCAGCAGGGTATTCGTATTCAGGACAAGGATGAGTACGACAGTGTAATCTCTACGTTCAGCGATTATGCGGTGGATGAGGCCAATAAAGAAATCCGTAATGGCGGATAAAAGAACAGGCTGATCTGCATCGAATGTATTTGTTTACATCCAGTAGAGGAGAAGTTTCTGGCCGAAGGACATTCGCAGGTTATACAATATACGAAGAGAAATGAAGGACATCGAAAGATGTCCTTTTTGTCGTCGTTCCATGACCGATACACCTGAATATAGGAGATAAAGATTGTAGGTTATTCACGAATTGAGGCGAGTATATGGAAGGACAAAGTTTTTCCTGCCGTAGGGTCTATCTTTTGTTATAATGAAATGAACGATACATATGTTCGCTTTTGTAAGGGAGAGATGGATTTGCGTTTTTTGGGAATTGACCCGGGGATTGCGATTGTCGGTTTTGGTTTTGTGGATAAAATCGGCAGTAAGGTAACACCTGTACAGTATGGCTGTATTCAGACAGAAGCTCATACCCCTGAAGAGGAACGGCTGCTTCATGTATATGAGGGCATGGTACAGCTGATTGATAAATATAAACCAGACGCGGTAGCACTGGAGAAACTTTTTTTCAATCGTAACGTCACAACAGCGATGTCTGTAAGTCAGGCTAGAGGTGTTATGGTACTGGCTGCTGCCCAGAAGGGACTGCCTATTGCCGAATATACGCCGATGCAAATTAAGCAGGCGATTGTTGGATACGGAAAAGCAGAGAAGCGGCAAGTGCAGGAAATGGTCAAAATGTTTTTGCGTTTGCAGGTGATTCCGAAGCCTGATGACGTAGCAGATGCTTTGGCTGTAGCAGTGTGTCACGCACACTCATATACATTAAATTCCAAGTTGAATGAGGTATTGCGAAAATGATTGATTTCCTAAGAGGACAGTTCGTACATCTGGAGAATGAATATATTGTGCTTGATGTACATGGCGTTGGTTATCGTGTATTCTGTCCGAATCCTTTTGCATTTGCGAAGCAAGAAGGCGAAATTATGGTGTATACCCATCACCACGTACGTGAAGATGCGATGTTTCTGTTTGGTTTTGCGACTCGTGAGGAACAGAAGTTATTTCGCAAGCTGATCGAGGTATCAGGTATTGGACCCAAAGTTGCTCTGGGTATACTTGCTGGTGGTACGCCGGACCATGTCGTGACTGCAATTTATCAAGAGAATCTGACGTTCCTGACCAAACTGCCGGGGATTGGTAAGAAAACAGCGCAGCGTATGATACTGGACCTTAAGGACAAATTGGATGGTTTCGGTGCTGCTACGTATGCAACAGGTTTGTTTGCCCCTCCTTCGGAAGAAGCAGGAAGCGGCTCGGCCTGGGATGAGGCTCGTGAAGGTCTTAAGGCGCTGGGTTATACCGACAGTGAACTGGATAAAGTATGGCTCAAACTGAAGAAAGATGTTACTTCGGCCGATTCTGTTGATGTGTTGATGAAACGGGCACTGCAAATGCTGTTTACGGGATAATTAATTTTGCCTCTATAATAGAGCAGTAAGCCGCATAAAAAAGGTAGGGATGAACATGGATGACCGGATTATTTCCGCGAACCTGATGATGGAGGATCAAGCTGTGGAGCTTAGCCTTCGTCCCCGGTATTTGAATGAATATATCGGGCAGAACCAGGTTAAGGAGAATTTGAAAATATACATTGAAGCCGCCAAGATGCGCAATGAGGCGCTCGATCATGTGTTGTTATATGGCCCGCCTGGACTGGGTAAAACAACACTTGCCAATATCATTGCCAATGAATTGGGTGTTAACTTGCGCACAACATCGGGACCGGCGATTGAACGCCCAGGTGATCTGGCTGCATTGCTTACAAACCTGCAAGAAGGGGATGTCCTGTTTATTGACGAGATTCATCGCCTTCATCGAACGGTAGAAGAAGTGATGTATCCTGCCATGGAAGACTTCGCGTTGGATATCATGATCGGAAAAGGGCCAAGTGCCCGCTCCGTACGTCTTGATCTGCCATCCTTTACGCTGATTGGTGCTACAACCCGTGCAGGCTTGCTGTCTGCGCCTCTCAGAGACCGGTTTGGTGTTATCAGTCGGCTGGAGTTCTACACGGTGGATGAGCTGGCCTACATCGTCTCACGGGCCTCAGAGATTCTAGGGGTGGAGATTGTTGGTAATGCCGCCGAAGAGATCGCATTGCGCTCCCGTGGGACACCGAGGATTGCCAATCGACTGCTAAAAAGAGTGCGTGACTTTGCCCAAGTACGGGGTGATGGTATCATCACACAGGCTCTGGCGGAAGAAGCGCTGCAACGTCTTCAGATTGATCCGCGTGGTCTGGACGAGATCGATCATAAAATGCTCAAATCAATGATTAACAGTTTCCGGGGAGGCCCTGTGGGTCTGGATACGATTGCCGCTACGATTGGTGAGGAGAGTCAGACCATTGAGGATGTCTACGAGCCTTATCTATTGCAGATTGGCATGCTTCAACGCACACCGAGGGGCAGAATTGTAACGGACCTGGCCTATCATCATCTGGGTTTGCCAGTTCCACCGAGAGACGCCAAATAATTGTGACTATATATCAATGAGATTCATCTTAATATACAACTTGGGACAAACATGGAGAGGAGACTGATCGTGAAAGCAATACAAACAAGGAAGTGGAGTCGGCGTTTGAAGGTGTTGGCCGCAGCTCTGTTGACGGTAGGATGCCTGCAAGTGCCTGTTTATGCCGCTGAAGGTGATGGGCAGATGATCCGGGTAGCCATGTTTGCGAACCTGGGAAGTACGTATAAATCGACTACACCACTGATTACGCTTGAGTCGAGTGGAAAATGGAATGTCGGTTCGGAAAGCGGAGCAAGTATAACTCTTCCAGCAGGACAAATCCGTTTCAGTGCGGATGGATTCCGCGTCAAAGTGTTGGAAACAGGGGATTTCAAAACGGCAGCAGCAGCCGCAAAATTGTTGCAGGCCACTAGTGATAAACCCTTGTTGTTTACAACGTCTCTGAATGGTAAAGCGACCTATCAACTCTACACCGGAAACTATGCAACAGAGGCGTTGGCTGGACAAGCGGTAGCACGTGTACAAAAAGTGGCTGCAGCCCAACTAGGTGGACAAAAACCAGCGGTGACGGGCAGCAAGCGTCTGTCTGCAGGAGTCTACAGCTCACTTCCAGAGGCAGAAGCGGCACAAGCATCCCTTTCATCGGCAGGAGTTAGTTCTTATACGGCGCTTCAACTGGATGGAGGGAGTCAAGGGTATGCTGTATGGGTGGGAGAAGCCTCATCAGATACTGATCTGTCTGCATTCAAAAAAAGTGTGGAAGCCAGTGTTCCAGGAGTAAACCTGTCTCCGGTAAACAGTAATAGTGCTGCGCTTATCATCCGCCAGGATGCCGGGTTAAGCACAGATACACTTAAAACAGCTCCGCATTACACTATTGCCGGCAGTGAGGCCAAGGCGTTTGTGCAAGGAGACGGTAGTGGAATCAAAGTGGTGGAACGTTCCGGACGGACATATCGCGGTGACATGGAAATTAGCATTGTAAGCGGCGATTTGGCTTTGGTTAATGTAGTTCCACTGGAGCAATATTTATACTCTGTTGTTGGTGCAGAAGTGTATTCATCCTGGCCAGCCGAAGCGCTGAAAGTACAGGCTGTCGCTGCACGCTCTTATGCGCTTCAACAGGGAGATCGTTTTAAAATTGCTAACGTTGTGGATACCACGCTCAGTCAGGCATACAACGGAATGGGTTCAGAGAATGATAAAGTCTCCAGCGCGGTTGATGCTACTTCTGGAGAAGTCATCAAGAGCGGTGGTAAAATCGTAGAAGCTGTGTTCTCTTCCAATGCAGGGGGACAGACTGCTCACCCATCCGAGGTATGGAATGGGGGCGAGGGTGTGTTCAGTAATGTGGATAGCCCTGGAGATACATCGGCTCAAGCTGGATTACAGACATGGTATCATGTGCTGTTAAGTACAGGAGTCAGCGGATATATCCGCGAGGATAATGTAAAAGATTTAACGACCAAAACGGATGCGGGTTTAGCCAAAGTGACGGTTACTGCCCAAAATACCAATGTGCGTCCCGTTCCGTTAATTCAATCCAATGTTGATCCGGTAGCGAAAATGAATCCAGGCAACGAGGCTGTTGTTCTGGCCAAAGTGCCGCAGTCCAACGATTATGCTTGGGTAAGAGGGCCATTCACGTCAGCCCAGTTGGTTAAAACCCTGCAGGGTAAAACGACTTCTACTGTTCCATCTTCGATCTCAACGCTCGAAGTGACCAAGCGTGGGCCATCAGGAAGGGCACTTGAAGTTACAGCCAACGGCCAGCCCATGACGGTAAAATATGCAGATACATACCGCTCTGCTTTAGGTGGATTACCGAGTACTTTATTTGATATTGCAGGGACCGGAAGTTATACTGTATTAGGCGCTGACGGCAAAACAGCAAGCAAAACCGGCTCACAGGGTGCTGCTGTACTATCTGCCTCGGGCACAGGAACTTCATCCGGTAATGCTCTTGTGGTTATGAGTGGTGATGGTCAAGCTCGAGCTGTAACTCAGGGCCAAAGCTTCATGATCATCGGTCAGGGTAATGGGCACGGATTAGGTTTGTCCCAATGGGGTGCCAAAGGCATGGCTGATGAAGGGTATGATTACCAGGCAATATTGAAACACTATTATCAAAATGCGACTATTGTTAAGGAATGAATCTAATATGAATGTGAACTTATATGATTTTGAATTGCCGGAGCAATTAATTGCACAGACGCCACTGCTTGACCGCACGGCGTCCCGGTTGCTTACCTTAAATAAGGAAAGCGGTGAGGTTAACCATCACACGTTTCCTGATATTATCGACTTCCTTCAGCCTGGAGATACACTGGTGTTGAATGATACACGTGTTCTTCCAGCGCGTTTGTTCGGAACCAAAGAGGACACGGGGGCAAAGGCTGAAGTACTTCTGCTCAAAAACGTGGAGGGCGATCGTTGGGAAGCTCTGGTTAAACCAGGCAAGAAGCTGAAAGCCGGTTCGGTCATCGTTTTTAGTGACGAGCTCAGGGCAGTCATTGATGAGGAAGGCGAAATGGGTGCGCGTTTGCTTACGTTCTCATATGATGGAATCTTTCAAGAGATTCTGGATCGTCTGGGAGAAATGCCTCTCCCTCCTTATATCAGAGAGACACTGGATGACCGCGAAAGGTATCAAACGGTATATGCGAAACATGAAGGATCAGCCGCTGCACCGACAGCAGGATTACATTTTACAGATGAATTGCTGAATCGGATTCGGGATAAAGGCGTTAATGTAGCTTTCATCACGCTTCACGTTGGACTCGGAACATTTCGGCCTATGTCAGTTGACAAAGTTGAAGAGCATGTCATGCATGAGGAATACTACTCTTTGTCTCAAGAGACAGCGGATCTAATTAATGAAACGAAAAAACGTGGCAACCGTATATTTGCTGTAGGAACGACAAGTTGTCGTACACTTGAAACGGTAGGAAGCAAGTTTGAAGACGGGCAGTTGCAAGAAAGCAGCGGCTGGACCAAAATCTTTATCTATCCGGGATATACGTTCAAAGTGATCGATGGGATGCTTACGAATTTTCATCTCCCCAAATCCACATTGGTCATGCTGGTCAGTGCGCTTGCGGGTAGAGAACAAATCATGCATGCATATGAGGAAGCAATTAAAGAACAATACCGTTTCTTCAGCTTTGGCGATGCCATGTTGATTTATTAAGATGTGAAGTATTACGATTAATTTTTAGAGGATGATTAAAACCAATGGCAGCAATTACGTATGAACATATCAAAACCTGTAAACAATCCGGAGCTCGTTTGGGACGTGTACATACACCTCACGGTATTATTGAGACACCAACCTTCATGCCTGTAGGAACACAGGCGACGGTGAAGACGATGAGTCCCGAAGAACTGAAAGAGATGGATGCACAGATTATTCTGAGCAATACTTACCATCTGTTCCTGAGACCTGGCCATGAAATTATTCGTCAGGCAGGCGGCCTGCACAAATTCATGAACTGGGATCGCCCGATTTTGACTGACAGTGGTGGGTTCCAAGTGTTTTCTCTGAGTGAGATGCGCAAAATTACGGAGGAAGGGGTTAACTTCCGCTCCCATCTAAACGGAGATAAAAAATTCCTCTCGCCTGAAGTGGCAATGGAAATCCAAAATGCACTGGGCTCCGATATTATGATGGCATTTGATGAGTGTCCGCCTTATCCGGCTGAGTATGAATATGTGAAAAAATCACTTGAAAGAACGAGCCGCTGGGCAGAACGTTGTCTGGAAAGTCATGCTCGTCCGAATGATCAAGGGCTGTTTGCCATCGTACAGGGAGGCATGCATGAAGATCTTCGTCGCCAGAGCGCGGCAGATTTGACTTCCATGGATTTCCCGGGTTATGCTATTGGTGGACTGAGTGTTGGAGAACCGAAACATTTGATGTATGGTGTATTGGATTACACAATTCCTTTGTTGCCGTCCAATAAACCACGCTATTTAATGGGTGTAGGTTCACCTGATGCATTGATTGAGGGATCGATTCGCGGAGTGGACATGTTCGATTGTGTTCTGCCTACCCGAATTGCCCGTAACGGAACAACGATGACCAGCCAAGGACGTCTGGTAGTTCGTAATGCCAAGTTTGCAACTGATTTTGGGCCACTAGACCCTGAATGTGACTGCTATACTTGTCGTAACTATTCAAGAGCCTATTTGCGTCATTTAATCAAAGCGGATGAAACGTTTGGCTTACGTTTGACGACCATCCACAATCTTCATTTCTTGCAGAATTTGATGCGCAATGTGCGTAAAGCCATAATGGAAGATCGTTTGCTTGATTTCCGGGATGAATTTTTCGATCAATATGGTCTTCATGACAATGACAAAGGTTTCTGATCAGGTTTTTGCGGAACCGAAGTAACAAGTATTATCTGTACGTATAGTCGATAAGGGGGAGTTTAAATGTTCCAAGCATTACCAGCTGCATCCGCTAATGCGGGCGGTGGAATTGTATCTCTGATTGTACCTTTGGTACTCATGGTTGCAATTTTTTACTTCTTGATGATTCGTCCACAGAACAAAAAACAGAAGCAACGTAATTCGATGTTAGGTCAATTGAAAAAAGGCGATAAAATTGTTACAATTGGCGGTCTTCACGGAACAATTGCTGAAATCACGGATGATGTGGTTGTATTGCGTGTAAACGATGTTACTAAACTGACATTTGATCGTAATGCGATTAGTAGTGCAGTTGCTCGTGAAACGGCTGAATAAATCATAGATGTTCAAAAAGCCTGTAAGGCTATGAGTACGTTTGCAGCGTATTTTTTACTATCAGAGAACTGGATCTCCATGGAGACCCGGTTCTCTTTTTCTTTTTCTCAAATAACCGTTACACCCCGTCTTCTATGATCTTCGTGTGTTGACTCCAAATATACCGCCTAGTGCAGAAATCAGAAATGCACTTGCAAGCTGCAGACTGTCTTTCCAATTGAATGAGGCATCGAGTGCCAGAAACCCAATCAGCAATACAATAAGTCCGTAGACGATTCCGGTAATACCTCCGTGGTACCATCCTCGCTCACCTGACCTCTTGCCAGATACAAAGCCACCAACCAGCAAGGACAAGCCATGAACAACGTACGTATACAGGGAAAGATCCTGTTCCCGCATTCCGGTCATCCAGAGAAAGAAGGATAGAATCAGTGCGCCTAACATCATCCACACAAAAGCATGACAGAGGCCCGAAAGAATCGGGTTAGACATTCGAAATGAAACCATTCGGCGAATCAACTGCATGAAGCGACCCCCTTGTACAAGTTTGAAATTAATACAGTGTATGGTCAAGCCCTCTGACTTATGAACTGAATTTTCCATTAAATGAACGGATTATATTTGCATGAGCATGTGAGCTTCAGGCCAAAATAGGGATTACGCTTCAGGTACCTGTATAAAATTCAGATCCGAAGGAGGAACCCTGTTGTGAATTTCTCAGATGTCGGAGCACATATCTTTCGAACCATGCTCATGTACTTTATTGTCTATGGCTCAATTCGGATAATGGGTAAACGTGAGATCGGGAAGCTGTCCATGTTTGATCTGGTCGTATCCATCATGCTTGCAGAAATTGCGGCATTTGTCATTGAAGATATCAATAAACCGTTATTCCATGGTATTGTACCGATGCTAACGGTACTAGTAGTGCAGATTGCTATGGCATTTCTCAGTCTCAAAAGCCGCAAGCTTCGGTTAATGATTGATGGCAAGCCGACCGTGTTAATCTCCAAAGGGAAATTACATCGAGATGAAATGCGAAAGCAGCGTTACAATCTGGATGATCTGCTTCTACAGCTTCGCGAACAAAATGTAGACAGCATTGGAGATGTGGAATTTGCCATATTGGAGACCACAGGCAAGCTAACTGTTTTTCCGAAAGGTCAGAGTTCTTCGAGCGGCAACAGCGGCTCATCAGGATCTGGTTCGACAGGATCTAATTCCAAACAAAAAGCGCGAAAAAACAAAATAGAAGGGTTTGAAAATATCAAATATGAAGGGCTGCCATTGCCATTGATCATGGATGGCAAAGTTCAGGATCAAAACCTTGAGCTGATCCAAAAAACCAGATTTTGGCTTAAAAATCAGATTCAGCACAAAGGTATTATGGACTTTAAAGACGTGTTTATCTGTTCCATCGATCATAACGGAAAAATTTATGTAAGTTCCAAAGATGATAAAGATAACTGACGTTTAAGAACGGCGTTTAAACCAGGAACCAATAAAGGGCGCACGGGAAAGATCATGAAAATCAATCATTTTGGTCCAGCCCATAACAATGAAATAGACGATCAGACCAACAAGGGGCGCGAGAAGCATTCTGAGCCAAAATGGAAGCAAGGATGCAGTCTGTTCATAAATGACCAGAGTAGCGGCGCCCATGATGACCATACCAGTGCCTGTTTTGACCCAATCCATCATCTTGAAACGGAACTGTAACAGGCTGCGCACACTTCTTGCATGTAAAAGAGTAACGATCGTTGAATTCACACAAATGGCAATTACCGCTCCAAAAATACCGTATTCCGGCCGGGAGGCGAGTACCAAAATCAACGTAATTTTAATGACAGCACCAATAAATGTATTGAGTAGTGCCTTTCCTGGACGATCAAGTGCCTGAAGAGCCGCTTGAAGAGGAGCTTGAATGTAGATAAACAAAGCAAAAGGAGCCATGAGCTTAAGCATGCTTCCAATCGATGCATCATTATACAGAACAAGACACATCGGTTCGGCAAGCACATACATAAAAACAGAAAATGGAGCACCTGTTACGAGTGCTAGACGCAGAGCCTGATGCATCCGTTTATGTATGAGAGCACGGTCACCTTGCGCCGAGGCCTCAGACAATGAGGGGACAAGTGACGTGGCTAACGAGGAAGTTAAGGCTCCCGGCAGTAGAAGTAGCGGTATAATCATACCTTGTAATGCACCATACTGGGCCGTGGCGAGCCCTTTGGAGATACCTGCAATAGCTAGACTCTGTGCGGTTACAATCGTCTCAGCGAGATAGGAGAGGGAACCAACTAACCGCCCGGCAGTTACAGGTACGGAAATCGCGAGTAAACGACGAAGAAGTCCAGGTTCTGAGCCGGTTGAGTTTTTTGAAATAGCAGGTTTGGGTTCGATTGGAGATTCGAGTACGGGCAGATGTTGATCCATATATTTCTTCTGTCTGGCATAGTTCCACAATAATACGAGCATACCGATGAATTCACCAACAAGTGCTCCCAGCATGGCTCCTGCTGCAGCTTGGGCTATTCCTCGGGGCAAGAGGAGCCAGGAAAACCAGATCACACAGATAATACGAATGACCGTTTCTACGATTGATGAAACAGCCGTAGGCATCATGTTTTGCTTTCCCTGGAAATACCCTCTGTAGACTGCAGATACGGCGATGATGGCAATCATAGGGCTCATGCTGACAAACGTGTGATAGACTCTCTCATCGGTTAGAACATAACGGGTAACCCATGGAGCGAATATGATGCACAAAAACATAAACACAACGCCAAGGGTCAGTGTGAAGCTCAGGCTAATTTGCAGAATCCGTTGGGGTGAATAACGGTTGGCACCTGTATCCGCTTCGGCTACGAGTTTGGCTACGGCCAATGGAATACCGCCAGTGATCAATGTGACGAGTACGATGAAAAAGGGATAGCTCAGTTGGTAGATGCCAACACCTTCTGCACCGATAACTCGTGGCAGTACAATGCGCGGGATGAACCCGAGAATCCGATTAATAATGCCTGCGGCGAGCAGGATCATGGCTCCCTGGATAAAAGTTTGTTTCTTCAAGACTACCCCTCTTTCCCGGTTGGAGTACAGGTATTCATAAACGGGACAAAGCCGTCGTTCTTCATCCTATGCCAGTCCAATATCTTCTCATGACAACTTGGACACGATTAACAAAAAGATCCATCACCAGCAAGAAGGAATATGATTGGGTAAAGTCGAATGATGTAATATTGATGCCGCATAAAGGCTTGGATGTATGAAGGGAGGCTCCCCGTTGGAAGAAATGAATGATGTGGAGTTGGAACAGTCTATAGAGATGCTCTGCCGCAGCAAGGCAGAGGAATTAAGGCTTGTCGGTTACGAATATGTCACCAGCAAAGATGTCTGGAATTGCATCAGTCATAAATATGAAAAGCAGGGCATTCCACCGCTTCACCAACTGGTGAACGACATATTGTCACTGAAAGCAACAAGCTTTATGAACTTTATGACCGTGTCTGCATACCGGGGGTCCTCTTTCTAACGAAAGGGATCTTTTTTGTTGGAAATTGACTGCTTTTTACGGCATCGCTATAATAGGAATATTGAGAACGAAAGGGGATCTAGGAACGGCATGAAAAGAATCGTCAGTTTCATTTTGGTCGTGCTTGTGACCGCAGGAGTAATGTTGGGCACAAGTCCAGGGCTGCTCAAAAATATACGCTTGGGCCTTGATTTAAAAGGAGGCTACGAGATCTTATATGAAGCAGAGCCGCTGGAACAAGGACAACAAGTCACCAAAGCATCTTTGGTGCAAACAGCAAAAAGTCTGGAGAGCCGTGCCAATGCGCTCGGAACAAGCGAGCCGGAAGTAACAACTGAAGGAACGAACCGGATCCGCTTGAAGCTGGCCGGGGTTACCGACGAGGCTGAAGTCAGAGCGAAAATGAAAGAGCCTGCTGTCATGACCTTCCGCAGTAAAGCTGAGAATGACAAAGAAGGCGAATACACTAAAATCGAGCTTCGGGGAAATGAGTTCGTGGAGAATGGTGCCAAAGTGGTATTCAGCCAGTTGAACGCACCGATGATCGATATCCAGGTTAAAGACAAAGCCAAGTTTGCTGAAATCACCAAACGTTTGATTGGACAACCTTTGGCTATCTATCTGGATGATCAGTTGCTTTCAGCACCAGAAGTTAAACAGCAGCTGAGTGACGGCTCTGCGCAAATCACGGGTAACTACTCACGTGAGGAAGCCAATCAGCTTCGCGATACCATTAATTTGGGCGCGTTGCCGTTGAAACTGACAGAGAAGTACTCTCAAAGCGTTGGTGCAACGCTTGGTAAACTATCTCTGGACCAGACGATTAAAGCGGGATTAATTGGTTCCGTAATTATCCTGGTGTTCATGATTGGTCTGTACCGTATTCCGGGGATTATTGCGAGTTTTGCCCTAATTACACATACGTGGTTGGTACTTGCAATCTTCTATATGGGAGAATTCGTGCTTACCCTTCCGGGGATCGCGGCATTTATCCTGGGTATAGGGATGGCCGTGGATGCCAACATCATCACGTACGAGCGGATTAAGGAAGAAATGCGCAGTGGTAAGTCGATATTGTCTTCGGTTAAAGCAGGAGGTAAACATTCCTTCCGTACGATTATTGACTCTAACATTACAACCATCATTGCTGCAGCAGTTATGTTCTTCTTGGGTACAGGTGCGGTTAAAGGTTTCGCACTGGTACTGATTTTTGACATCGTGACCAGCATTATCACGAATATTTTCTTCTCCCGCTTCCTGTTGACCCTGCTTGTGCGGGCTAACGTATTGAAGAAGCCTAAGTATTTCGGAGTGAAGGAGAGTGAAATTCGTGCGCTTTAATTGGAATTTTGATTATATTAAAGGCAGTAAAATTGCCTATACCTTTTCCATCATTTTGACGATTGCAGGTATCATCAGCATTTTGGCCCTGGGATTGAATTATGCGGTAGATTTCCGTGCCGGTTCAAATGTAGATATCACGGTATCCAAGGCGATCACAACCGAACAAATCAATCCTATTGTGAAAGACCTTGGCGTTGACGAAGGTGATGTTCAAATCACAACTGGTGCTGATCGGGTTAACGTTCGTTTCTCGAATGAGTTGGATGAAAACCAGGAAAGTAAGTTCAAGCAAGAATTTACTAAGCTTGATCCAACTGCTTCCTATGAAGTCAACACGGTTGATCCGGAGATGGCTAAAGAGCTTGAACGTAATGCCATATACGCGGTTCTTATCGCAAGTATCGGGATTATGATCTATGTAGCTATCCGATTTGAATGGCGGTTTGGTTTGGCTGCTGTAATTGCGCTCTTCCATGATGCATTTGTAGTTATTAGTGTGTTCTCGATCTTCCGATTGGAAGTGGATCTGACCTTCATTACGGCTGTTCTAACCATTGTCGGATTCTCGATCAATGATACAATCGTTATCTTCGACCGGATTCGTGAGAATATGCGTTTTGCTAAAAAGACTTCGAAAGCCGATTTGCGTGAAGTAGTCAACCGCAGTTTGGCGCAAACGATGACACGTTCCCTGAATACAACATTCACCGTGTTTGTCGCTTCGCTCTGCTTGTTTATTTTTGGTGGAGAATCCATTCGCATGTTCTCACTTGCTATGGTCATCGGAACGTTGTTCGGTGCATATTCTTCGATCTACATCGCCGCTCCTTTGTGGCTGGCGCTCAAAGGTAAACAAACAGAGAAACCTAAAGCAGCTGTCAAAGCATCCAACTAAACATTGTATTGTCAAGCCGCGTCTGCTAGGCGCGGTTTTGCAACTTTAGGTAGAGTATTAAGGGGGGCATCGCCATGACCAGAGAACGTTTCCCTTCTGTTCACGCTGCCACGTGGAGCGGGATCGCCGGGAATTTGACACTTGCAGTAATCAAGGCTGGGTTCGGTTATATGGCAAACAGCAAATCGTTGCTTGCAGACGGCCTTCACTCTGCTTCAGAAGCTGCTTCTTCATTGTCCGGCCTCTTTCCCTCGAAGTCTGTACAAACAAAAAGAAAGGCTCGTAGGGAGCGGTCAAAGGAACATTCACGTATCGCGAGACCTGGAATTTCGGTATTATTATCTGTGCTCATCCTTATGGGAGGTTTGCAGATCGCCATCTCCGCTTTGAGTAGTCTGTCTGGAGATGAACCAGAATCGCTAGAGAAGTATACCCATGCACTTGTGGTAGCTTTTGCAGCATTGGCTGTGAAAGAAGCAATCTTTCAATATCAATACCGATATTTCCGTAAACGAAATCAATCGCAGGCTCTCGCTTATGCACAGCAACATCGTCGGGCACTTTACTGTTCACTTATCGTCTTAGTCGGTATTGTAGGTTCCATGACAGGAGAAACAATGGGGTGGAGTATTCTTCGATATATGGATCCCGCAGCTGCATTGATCGCTTCCTGTTTTGTGCTTCACAAAGGCTACAGAATGATTGTGGATACCGTATATGGTTCACTTGTTCAGGAACTGGAACAGGAAGAAGCACTTGACTTCAAAGAGACGGTGCAGCGTGTATATGGCATTATTACGATTGAACATCTGGTAGCACGTGAACAGGAACATGATGTTACGATTGAACTGGTCATTAGTGTGAACCCTAGAATTTCCGTGCTCGAGGCACAAGAGATTGCGAACCGGGCGAAGACACTTCTCTTAACTCGTTTCAGTCATGTGAAAGAAGTACAGATCCAGGCTGTACCTTATGATCCTGGATATCCTTATAAATCCAATCATGAACTGCCAGATCCTGAAGCGACATTAATTCAGTAATGAAGCTTGGTTCAGTAGATCAGGAAAGGAGCGTTATCATTGCTTTATTCGCAATACCGGTGGAACACACCGAATATCGATTTGGAGGCGGCTGCGGGACTCTCGCAGGCGCTTTCCGTTTCATCACTTGTTGGACGTTTGCTGGTCAGTCGGGGGGTTCATAATGAATCAGAGGCAGAACAATTTCTGCATCCTGATCTGAATCAGATGCATGATCCTTATCTGCTTCTAGGCATGAAAGAAGCTGTGCCCCGAATCCAGCAGGCTATTGAGCGTGAAGAACATATTTTAATATATGGGGACTACGATGCGGACGGAGTATCCAGTACATCTCTGATGATCCATCTGATGCGTTATCTCGGTGCTTCTTATGATATCTATATTCCTCATCGTTCCAATGAAGGCTACGGGTTACACAATCATGCCTTGGATTGGGCTCATCAACAAGGAGTCACGCTGGTGATTACGGTAGATACCGGAATCAGTGCCGTAGAGCAGATTGCTTATGCTGCAACACTGGGAATGGAAGTCATTGTGACGGATCACCATGAACCACCTGAAGTTTTGCCTGAGGCTTATACGCTCATTAATCCCAAACTTCCGGACTGTCCTTACCCCTTTAAAGGGTTAGCTGGTGCGGGTGTAGCGTTGAAACTGGCTCAGGCATTGATCGGAGAAGTGCCTGGAGAATGGATGGAAATTGCCGCTATTGGTACGGTTGCTGATTTGATGCCTCTGGAAGGCGAGAACCGGGTTATCGTCAGTTATGGTGTTGAGTCCATGCGTGGTACACGTCTGCCTGGTGTAAGTGCTCTGCTTGAAATTAGTGGTGTGGATCAAACTCAGGTCACTTCAATCAATATTGCCTTTGCAATGGCTCCGCGTATTAATGCAAGCGGACGTCTGGATCATGCTGGCAGAGCAGTATCGCTGCTTACAACCGAGGATCTGGATGAGGCACACACTTTGGCAGGCCAACTGGACTTGCTGAATCGTGAAAGGCAACAGGTTGTTGAGGGTATACTTCTGGAAGCGACAGCCCAGTTGGAGCAGAAAATCCAGCTTAATTCCGGAGCTGTGCCGGACGTCATCGTTTTGGCGGGAGAAGGCTGGAATGTTGGAGTTGTAGGTATCGTGGCTTCCAAGTTACTTGAACGGTATTATCGGCCAACGCTTATCCTGGGCATTGACCCGGAGAGCGGCGCTTGTAAAGGCTCAGCACGCTCCATAGAGGGGCTGGACATCTATGAGGCATTAACTGCTTGCAAACACACGATGGACCATTATGGTGGTCATCCAGCTGCAGCAGGCATGAGCCTTCATCGTGATCAACTTAAAGAGCTGGAAGCAGGATTGAATGAGTTTGCGGCATCCGTGCTGACAGAGGAGGACTTTGTGCCCCATCGTCTTGCAGATGACGAATGCAGAATCAGTGATGTACCATTGCAGGTCATTCAAGAGATCGACAGACTCCAGCCGTTTGGCATGAGTAATCCTTCTCCACGTTTTGTATTGCGAAATGTGACTGTAAAAGAAACACGAACGATGGGACGTGAAAAACGCCATCTAAAACTGGTTTTGGAGCAGGATGGTCAGCAATTGGAGACGGTCGCTTTTGGCAAGGGAGCTTTAGCTGAGTTTCTGCCTCCAGGCTCCATCATTGATGTTATGGGCGAGTTGTCCGTTAATGAGTGGAACGGGATGAGGAAACCACAATTAATGCTGCAGGACATCCAGGTTCCACATGCGCAAGTGTTTGATTTGCGAGGTAGTACGGAGCCTCTGAACGCGATGAAGCAGTTCTTGAGTTCGCTTGAAATACATCTACGATACAAGTCAGGCTCAATTGGTGCCATCGTTCGGAAAGAAACGAATGTTTCCGAGGGAAATTCATTGTATGAACCGTGCCTTTGGGTATATGATAGAAAGGTCGGTTTGTTTCCGTGCAATGCTGCCGCGCAGCATTATGGGCAGGAACAGGTCCGGACGTTATTTGTGTTTGATACGCCGGAAACCCCGGAACAACTTGATGCAATGCTGGCTTTATTCAGCGGAGCCGAGAATATTATCCTTCTGCACGGATCAGGCAACCGCCGAGATCGCCTTCAGATGCCCTCCAGAGAACTCTTCAAGCGTATTTATATGCTGGTGTCCAAATGGAGAGCTGAACCCGTGGAGGAACAAGAGATCACTCCTGTGCTCAGTCGTCAGTGTGGCTGCTCGCCGCGCATGATTACCATGATGTTGGATGTTTTTGAGGAGTTATCGTTCATTACCCGAGAAGCTGGAAAGATTGTGTTTGTGGATAACCCGCCCAAACGTGAGCTAACCGCTTCGCGTCATTACCAGGCGCTTGAGAGTATGGCCGAGACAGAGCAGGTGATGCTGGATGCATCGACCCCTCAGCTGACACAATGGATGATATCCCGGATGAAGGGCGTATCTTAGATAGAAGTTGTGCTATTTATTTTAGGAGGAGATTATTTTGGATTTTAAAGATTATATTCGTGTCATTCCTGACTTTCCACAACCGGGAATCAGCTTCAAAGACATTACGACATTGTTGAAGGATGGAGAAATGTACCGCAAGGCGATCAATGAGCTGAAAGTAATGGTTTCGGATCTCAAAATTGACGTTATTGCCGGACCTGAAGCACGTGGATTCGTTGTGGGCGCTCCTCTGGCGTACGCTCTGGGTGTCGGTTTTGCTCCGATCCGTAAAAGCGGAAAATTGCCTGGAGAGACGATCGAAGTCGGTTATGATCTTGAATATGGCAAAGATACGCTTGCTATGCATACAGATGCGATCGAAAAAGGACAAAATGTCCTGATTGCGGATGATCTGCTGGCGACAGGCGGAACTATTGCTACCTCCATTAACCTGATTGAACAATTGGGTGGCAAGATTGTAGGTGCAGCATTCCTGATTGAGCTGTCTGATTTGAATGGACGTGCAAAATTGCCAGGAATTGATGTATTTACATTGATGAACTACTAGAATTCCGGCATTCATTGCTGTTAAATCACGTGAACTGGATCTCCCGTTTCCCGGGAAATAATATACAGCATTAACTATTTGCAAAAAAAAGCCTGTCTCTCAACCCGTAAAGGTTAGAGAGCAGGCTTTTTGCGTTGTACGATGTATAAAATGAAGAATGAATAAACATTGTTCGTTCAGACCTATCGGTAAGAAATCAATCCGGAGTTTTCTCGGTTAAAGGCTGTTTCTCCGTTTGATCATTCGACCAACCCAGTACTTCAAATAATTTAAACAACAAGCTCAGCAGAATTCCGACGATGGTTGCCAGAGCCATTCCCTTCAGATGAATACCATAAAACGTGATCTCAGTACCACTAAGTCCGATGACGAGTACAAGGGTAGTTAGCAACAGGTTGGTCGGTTTGGCAAAATCCACTTTCTGTTCGACCAGAATACGCAAACCGGATGCCGCAATAACTCCGAACAGAAGCAAAGATACACCACCCATAACCGGAACGGGAATGTTAGCTATAAGTGCCGAGAACGTACCTGAGAACGAAAGTACAATTGCGATAACGGCAGCGCCGCCAATAACATACGTCGAGTAAACCCGGGTCAGAGCCATAACACCAATATTTTCACCATAAGTTGTATTCGGTGTGGATCCTACAAAACCGGAAAGAATGGTTGAAACGCCGTTCCCAAGCAGGGAGCGATGCAGACCCGGGTCCTTGGACAAATCTTTGCCCACAATGCTGCTCGTTACAAGCAGATGTCCGATGTGTTCAACAATGACAACAAGTGCTACAGGCAAAATGGTAAAGATGACTGACCAGTCAAATGTCGGTGTCGTTACGGTAGGCAGCGAGATAAAGTCAGCGTTTGCTATATTCTCGGTTTTTACCTCACCCATAAAGTATCCAAGCACGTAACCGGATACAATCCCGATTAGAATGTGAATGATCTTGGGGAACCCACGGAAGGTTACTGCACCAATAACAGTGATACCAAGAGTAACCATGGCTAAAATAATTGGTTTGGCTTGAGGTACCCAGTCTGGGTTCTCAGCAGGATTTGAATTGATCAGCCCAGCCATTCCGGCTGCTACAGGTACAAGCTCGAGACCGATTAGGGCAACAATGGCACCCATAACCGCAGGCGGGAAAACCACGTTAATCCAGCCTGTTCCCGCATACTTGATGATAAGAGCTACAATGCAGAAAATAACTCCCGTTACGATGAAAGCTCCAAGTGCCATGGAGTATCCGTTATCAGGGTGTGCTATTAATACGGAAGAAACAGGTGCGATAAAAGCAAAGCTTGATCCAAGATAGGCCGGAATCTTTCCTTTACACATGAGTATGTACAACAATGTTCCAATACCGTTCATAAGCAAGATCATACTTGGATCGACACCGAACAGGTTCGGCACGAGTACCGTACTGCCAAACATGGCGAACAAATGCTGGAGACTCAGCAGCGACCCTGAGCCAAGCGGCATTTTTTGATTAACCTGAATTTCACGTTGCAATGAATATTCATCTCCTTTTTTCCGAAACACAAATCTTCAATATAGTACAGAGTTTCTCTTCATTTAGCAATAACATTTTTCCACTAAGCATGGCGGAACCATTTTTATTTTGAGAATTGATCCTTCTATTTCGGCAAATAACGGTAATAATACATAGTAAATGAGGATGATTTCCGACCTCTGTTGAATATCTGGCAACATCTTTGGGGAATGACACATATCGTATAAAAAAATTGGATATGTGCTCTTATTCGTCAGTAGTTGACGGGAAACGGGCGAAGCGTCATAATTATAGGAAATTACTTTTACGGGGAACCTGTGTTGATATTATGTCACGGGTTCCATTTTGTATAGAAAGGACACGGAACAGATCAGAATGGGCATAGAGCAATTACTCGAGAAGGCCGGGGCATATATCAAAGAACCCGATCTGGTGCGCATACGTGAAGCTTACGAATTTGCTGATCAGGCCCACCATGGACAGACGCGAAAATCGGGAGAACCGTATATTCTGCATCCGCTTGCGGTTGCGGATATTGTTGTAAACATGCAGATGGACACCATCTCCATAATTGCAGCGCTTCTTCATGATGTAGTAGAGGATACTACGGTTTCACTTGAAGAAATCCGCAATCATTTCGGCAATACGTGTGCCATGCTTGTTGACGGCTTGACGAAGCTGGAACGTATTCAGTTCCGCTCCAAGGAAGAACAGCAGAACGAGAACTACCGCAAAATGTTCATCGCCATGGCGCAGGACATCCGTGTCATCGTGATCAAATTGGCTGACCGTCTGCATAATATGCGGACACTCAAGTTTCAGTCGGAAGAAAGCCAGCGCCGGATTTCATATGAAACGTTGGAGATTTTCTGTCCGATTGCGAACCGTCTGGGTATCTCTGCGATCAAATGGGAAATGGAGGACATCGCCCTCCGTTATTTGAATCCGCAGCAATATTATCGAATTGCAAACCTGATGCACAAAAAGCGTGCAGAACGTGAGCAATATATTGATACGGTTATGGACGGTATTACGAGCAAGCTGGATGAGATGGGAATTCAGGCAGATCTGTCGGGTCGTCCTAAGCACATCTACAGCGTGTTCAAAAAAATGACAACGAAAAACAAACAGTTTAACGAGATTTATGATCTGCTTGCGATTCGTATTATTGTGGATAACATCAAGGATTGTTATGCTACCCTCGGAATTATACACACGTTATGGAAACCAATGCCTGGACGTTTCAAGGACTATATCGCGATGCCGAAGGCGAATATGTATCAATCGCTGCATACCACGGTCGTAGGTCCGAATGGGGAACCGACTGAAGTTCAAATTCGGACATGGGATATGCACCGCACCGCTGAATTCGGTATTGCTGCCCACTGGGCCTACAAGGAAGGCGCTGCGAACGGAAACGGAAATAATTTTGAAGATAAAATTACGTTTTTCCGCGAGATTCTTGAACTTCAAAATGAAGCGCAGGATGCGTCTGAATTTGTAGAATCGCTTAAAATGGATTTCTTCTCGGATCTGGTGTTTGTATTCACGCCAAAAGGTGAAGTTATCGAACTGCCTACTGGATCTGTTCCATTGGATTTTGCATATAGAATCCATACAGAGGTGGGTAACCGGACGATTGGTGCCAAAGTAAATGGTCGTATCGTTCCACTCGATTATCATCTCAAAACAGGTGATATCATTGAAATTTTGACGTCCAAACATTCTTACGGACCGAGCCAGGACTGGCTTAAAATTGCAAAATCCTCTCACGCACGAGCGAAGATCAAGCAATGGTTCAAGAAGGAACGACGGGAAGAAAACGTTGAAAAAGGACGCGACAGTTGTGAACGTGAACTTAAGCGCATGGGACTTGATCCATCTGCTTGGATGACTGACGATAAGTTGCAGGAAGCAGCCAAAAAGTATGCCTTTAATGATATTGAGGATATGCTCGCAGCTGTTGGATTCGGTGGCATTACGGCTGCACAGATCGTGACCAAAGCAACGGAGAAACTTCGCAAGGAGCAGGAAGAATCCAGCTTGCTTGAACTGAACTCCGAAATGCGTGAGCTGAAGCCTGCACCTGAACGCAAAAACCGTCCGACGAATGGCATCCGTGTCAAAGGTATAGACAATTTGCTTGTACGTTTTGCGCGCTGCTGTAACCCTGTACCAGGGGATGCTATTATCGGGTATGTTACACGTGGACGTGGGGTTTCGGTGCATCGAACGGACTGTCCAAATATCCCGTCCAGTACGGATGGGGAAGAAGCAGCTCGCGTCATTGAAGTCGAGTGGGAAGAGAATATTGAAGCCAACTACAGTGTGGATATTGAGATTACGGGCCATGATCGCAACGGCTTGCTCAATGAAGTGCTTCAGGCTGTTTCGGAAAGTAAAACCAATATATCTGCCGTCACCGGACGTACAGATAAAAATAAATTAGCATTGGTGCATGTCACAATTCTGATTCGTAATACGGAGCATCTGCATTCGGTTGTGGAACGGATCAAACGAGTGAAAGATGTCTATTCTGTGCATCGGATTATGCAGTAAGGAGCCTGTAAGATGAGGGTGCTTGTACAACGCTGTAAAGAGGCTCAGGTGACCGTTGGAGACGAGCTGACGGGAAGAATTGAATCCGGATTGATGTTGCTCGTGGGAATTACACATGAGGACACGGAGAAGGATGCCATATATTTGGCAGACAAAATCGTTGGACTTCGTATCTTTGAAGATGAGCAGGAAAAGATGAATCTCAGTCTGATCGATGTGGGCGGGGCTGTATTATCTGTCTCACAATTTACATTGTACGGAGATTGTCGCAAAGGAAAACGCCCAAGCTTTGCAGCTGCAGCCAGACCTGAAGCGGCAGAATTGTTGTATGAAACGTTTAATCAGCTGTTACGTGATAAAGGAATTCAGGTGGAAACCGGACGTTTCGGAGCGATGATGGATGTGACTTTCACGAATTGGGGACCGGTGACTTTAATGCTCGAAAGCCCTATTCGTCAAGAAACACATGCATAATTGGTTGGGGAACAGGCCATAATGAGGGATAATTCGGTTCATTAACATAAGATGATCAAAGGAGTATCCCACCCACTATGCGCCAATCCGTCAAGGAAACACGTTCCCGAATAGAACCTCTGCTTCTGCCTGGAAACCTGTATGAGTCCCTGAAGCTTGCCCGCGCTGCTGCCGAGTGTACAACAACGGTTTGGGCCCTTCAGGATTCGGACAAAGGGGAGCAGAGCCGTCTTCCGCGTGACTGAGTGCTGACCATTTGGAATGAATGAAAAGTCTTGATTCGATCATCGAATCAGGGCTTTTTTTGTTATGGAACTTAACTGTAGCTGAATCAGATGGTCTGATCAAAGTCAAAATAATACAGGCTCGTCATGTTATAAACGGCTCTGGTTAGGGTAATAACAGAACGAGGCACGATGGCGTGCCAGGTTCAGTATTTATTACGGGCAATGAACAAGAAATGTACACCAACAATTTCTGCGAATACCCGATTTCAAGAAATTTCGAACACGGAAAGGAGAACATACGTTATGAGTAAAGTTGCTTTTTTATTGGCGAATGATTTTGAAGATTCGGAAATGCAGGTTCCATATGATGAGGTAAAAAAAGCCGGACACGACGTGGAAATTATCGGCTTGAAAGCAGGAGAGACGCTGAAAGGTAAAGGTGGTAAAGCCTCCTATACTTCGGACAAAGCGATCGCTGAGGTCTCGGCTTCGGATTACGACGCAGTTGTCATTCCTGGTGGATCTTCTCCTGAAAATTTGCGTACAGACGCACATATCCTGAAATTCGTAACGGAGATCAACAGTGCGAAGAAACCTATCGCGGCGATCTGCCACGGTCCGCAAATTCTGGCAAGTGCGAATCTGTTGAAAGGACGTACGATTACATCCTATCCTCCGCTCAAGGATGATATGGTGAACGCAGGGGCAGAATTCAAGGATCATGAAGCTGTTGTAGATGGAAATTATATTACATCCCGTACGCCTGCCGATGAACCGGCATTTGTCCGCGAGTTGTTAAAAGTCATTTAACTTGGGGCGGACCGTACGATAATGTGATTACTGATTAAAATGAAGATTGAAGCTCAAAGCTTCTAAGTTTTCGTTACACCAAGCATTTATTCCGATAAAGGAGGGTTTGACATGACAAAACATATTCAGGCGTATTTTCGGACCGAGGACGAGGCAGAGGGGGCAAGAACCTCACTTCAGACGTTCCGTACAGAGCATTTGGAGGTAGGGCAACTGGATAGCGCGGTTGGCAGAGACAAACGGATTATGGTACCTCTGGTGCCTTATAACACAGCGGGTGGCGTAGGAACCAATGGAGCCATGGGAGTGGGTGCAGCACCTGGGGTTCCCGCCAGCGAAAATGTAATCCCGGTCGTCAGCAATGTGGATCGTGATACCGAGCGAGGTACCCGAGATAATGTTAATGGGGATGGCAATCTGTTGGATGCTGCGGATGTGTCCTCGGCTGACTATGACGATCTGCATTATGTTTTGTCTGCCAAAGTAAGGGATGAGGATTATGAGGAAATCGTTCATAAACTTCGTTCCAACCAAGCTTATGTGGAAGAATTGAATTAATATGTAGTATGAAGCCCTTGCAGGGTCTGACTTCCATGTCAGGGCCATCTGCAGGGGCTTTTATAATGGAGAAAACAACAAATTATAAAGCGCTATCATTTTTGTAATATTACTGTAATATTAGTTACATAAGCCTTTAACATAGCCCGTTTATAATAACACACATGACCCCCTTTTTTTATATATCCTTTGAGCCTGCACACCGTGTGCAGGTTTTTTTTTTGAGATGAGAATTTGTATGTTTTGGGTGAAGCTTACCCCTTATTTAAATTTTTTGCTAGAATAGAGAAATGGGTTAATGTATTTTAGAGCGCATTGTTTTCATAGTTGGGCTACATTGGACGGTAAATCAAGCTTCCAGCGATTGGGCTCAGGCAAATCCAATCCTATGATCGAGAGTATGAGGAATTCATCGCCAGAGTGATCGTTATATTCTAGATGAACATATACTCGCTGAAACGGCCCCGCGTTTATATAAGGGCGACAACCGTTTCTGCTTGATGCTAGAAATTGTAAGTTATATAGAATGCCTCGTTTGAGAAATGACACCTATAATGCTAAAGCAACAGTGTTCTCATGCGAATGGCTAGTGACAGATTTAAGGGGGAATTAGTTTTGAGTAAGGTTGGAAGAAATGATTTATGCCCGTGCGGAAGCGGGAAAAAATATAAGAAATGCTGTTTGGGCAAGGAGCCTTCTGCGGTAGAATCCATACTGGGGCTGATATCAACGGAGCAGCATGTCCAGGAAGCCTCGATTCAGCCTGAGAGCAAACTGACCTTGACCAAACTGAAAAAGATGGTGGAGCGCGAACTGAAATGGGAGCATCCGGCTCACGAACAGCTGGCCCTGCAGCTTATTGAGAACATGAGGAACCATTACGAGCGGGAGCTGATATTGGAAGCTCTGGTGCTATGGAATGGCTATTCCCGTCAGACCCGCCCTACTGTGAAGAAGACAGGCTCGTTCTTTGCTGCAATCGAGTACTTGCTGTCTGAGGAATACGGCTTCAATGTTTCGAAGGCTGAGCTGTCAGATAAATATGAGGTAACGACATCAACGATCTCCCGAAAGGTTAAGGAGATGTTCGAATACATCGAAGAATACGGCATGGGTGGCGAAACGGACGAGCTGATGATTCTGAACAGCCCAGGTACATCGAAGGACAAAGCGCAGGCTCTGCTACATAAGGCGATTGAAGTCAGTTCTTCCAAACGCAGAATACAGCTGGCGAAAACGGCCCTAGAGATGTATTCTGACAGCTCTGATGCATATCGTATTCTGGCTGAGGAATCGGACAATGAGTCTGATGCACGAGCTTACCTCAAGGCCGGAATCGCTGCTGGCGAACGCGAATTGGGCGAACTGTTTTTTGAGAAGAACAAGGGGGACTTCTGGGCGCTTCATGAGACTCGTCCATATATCCGGATATGCAAAAGCTACGCCGAATCCTGCTGGTTTGGTGGAGATACCAACGAAGCGGCACAAATCCTGGAGCATATTTTGGAGCTTAATACGGAAGACAATACCGGAGCACGTTACCTGCTCGCTGCTGTGTATTTGTACAGCAACCAATTGGAGCAGGCAGAGCAACTGATGGAGAAGTATGGGAAAGGTGACGCTGCAGCCGCCTTTGCCTATGACCAGATCATTCTGGAGTATAAGAAGAACGGAATCACCTCCCAGCTCAAAATGCTGTACCGTGTGGCCCGGGGTGTGAACAACCATGTGCCTGATTACCTGCTGGGTTTGAAGCAGCTGCCGTATAACCTCCCTGATTTTGTCGGAATGGGCAATTCCGACGAAGCGATTGAATATGTCATTATGCACTCCCGTCTATGGGCGAATGTGCCGGATCTGCTGAAGTGGATGCTGAAACAATAGAGATATAAGAAGGCAATAGAAGTTGGAATTCATTTGATGAGTCCAGCTTCTATTAGCCTTGATTTCTGTGTACTCCGCATTCCGTATGACGTGTGAATATTTTTTTCTAGTGCTATCTTTTTGTGTTAGCCCTTGACTTTAGCACTGCGGTTCATTACAATCAGAAAATAAATTAACTTTAAACGTTATATAATAACTTTAAACGATATAACTTGATGATTTGATGACGGGACCAAGTACTCCGTGCCCACATGAACAGAGAAGAATCCCTTGGCTGTAAGGATTCTCTTGATGAGCGGACGAATGACTTCCCCGAGAACAGACAGCGAACACATTAGATTTACATCTGATGGCTATTAGCTGGCCTGCGCAGGGCGTGCGTTATACGTAGAGCGGAATGATCTGTTTGATCGGATTGCCTGGAGCAACCTTAGATCATTACATGATCACCTGAACGGCGAAAGTGTCAGGGATTCCGGAATGTGGGTGGTACCACGGGTGAATGTGTAAACACAATCCCTCGTCCCTTTGTTTGCTGTGTATACAGTGACAGGGCGAGGGATTTTTTTGTTATATAAGTTGATCCTAACATTTATACCATAACGGAGATTGCAGAACCAATCTGTAGAAGCGAAGCGTTCGGCTAAAAGCTTTCTGCAAGAAAGCTGCTTCGGAAGCATATGCTATCCCCGGATTTCCCCATTGAAAATTGAATTAAAAAATCTGGGGATAACAGCGATCGGAAGATGGTACTGCAATCGGAGTGGGCAGGTGTAACAGCCCTGGAACAACTTATTATACAGAGAAAAATAGATGCTGGAGGGATGAAAGATGGCTTTTCAAAAACCGACTGGAACGCAAGACTTGCTGCCTGGTGTTGTGGAAAAGTGGCAGTTCGTAGAGGAAAAAGCGCGTGATCTGTGTCGCCGTTTTAATTACCGCGAGATTCGCACACCGATCTTCGAACAGACTTCTTTATTTGTACGTGGCGTTGGGGAAACAACCGATATTGTTGAAAAAGAAATGTACACCTTCAATGATAAAGGGGACCGCAGCATGACCCTTCGTC
Organism: Paenibacillus sp. RU5M; assembly: GCF_900221055.1. NCBI lineage: Bacteria > Bacillati > Bacillota > Bacilli > Caryophanales > Paenibacillaceae > Paenibacillus > Paenibacillus sp. RU5M. Next base: position 28,045 of record NZ_OBQM01000022.1, read on the forward strand.
CGGAGGGTACAGCGGGTGTTGTCCGCGCTTATGTGGAAAATAAAATTTATGGCGAACCGGATGTGAGCAAGCTCTATTACATCGGTCCGATGTTCCGTTATGAACGTCCGCAAGCAGGTCGCCAGCGTCAGTTCCACCAGTTCGGTGTAGAAGCCATCGGTGCCCTTGATCCAGCAATCGATGCTGAAGTCATTGCGCTTGGGTATCAACTGTGTGTAGAACTGGGATTGAAAGATGTCAAAGTGGAGATCAACTCGGTGGGTAACCCAACTAGCCGTGCAGAATACCGCGAAAAATTGCTTGGATTCCTCAGACCGATGAAGGATAGCCTGTGCAAGGACTGCCAATCCCGGATGGAACGTAATCCATTGCGTGTGCTCGACTGCAAAGTTGATCAGGACAAATTCGTAGGGGCACCGTCCATACTGGATAGCCTGGATGAAGAATCATTGAACCACTTTGCCAAGCTGAAAGAGTATCTGGATGATTTCGGCGTAGATTATGCGGTGAACAATCGTCTGGTACGTGGCTTGGATTACTACACATTGACTGCTTTTGAACTGAAAGCTCAAGGCATTGGCGCAATTGATACAGTCGGCGGTGGTGGCAGATACAACGGCCTCGTTGGAGATATCGGTGGACCGGATCAGCCTGGTATTGGTTTCGGTATTGGTCTGGAGCGTATTCAACTGATTCTGGAACACCAGAACATTGATGTTAGTTCCCTTGCTCCACTGGATGTATATTTTGTTGCTCTCGGTGAAGCTGCCGATCGTGAAGTCAATCGTCAGCTGTTTAAGCTTCGTCAATCGGGTCTGTCCGGCGAACGCGACTATCTCGGTCGCAAGATGAAAGCCCAGATGAAATCAGCCGACCGATTCAAAGCCCGTTATACTGCCATTCTGGGTGATGATGAGCTGGAGCGCGGGGAAATTGCCCTGAAGTCCATGGATACAGGTGAACAACAAACAGTGAAGCTGGATGATCTGGTAGCCGCTATACGCGGAAGTAAATAAGCACGAGTTTGAAACTGTAAAAAGCAACAATTGATCCGGCGAAATTACGGAGGTTCACCAATGTTTCCGATTAATCGGAAGTTGGAGAGCCAGAGGTAATAACATGCCATTTGAATAAAATCGTCTTCACACAACCGCACTGTTGAAAAGCGGGCTCTGCCCGCCCATACAGAACGGAAATTCACATAAGAGGAGTTTGGTTATGAAAAGAAGTCATCATTGCGGCGCATTAACACCCGCACACATCGGTGAGACCGTAACATTGAACGGCTGGGTACAGACCCGCCGTGACCTGGGGGGCGTACTGTTTATCGATCTGCGTGACCGCAGCGGAATTGTACAAGTTGTTTTCAACCCGGCTTATTCTGGCGAAGCATTGCAAATCGCTGATAGAGTGCGGAGCGAGTACGTTATCGCAGTAACGGGTAAAGTGGTTAAACGTGACGAAGAGACCGTAAACAAAAACCTGCCTACAGGTGAAATCGAAGTGCAAATTACCGAGATTGAAGTACTGAACGCGGCAAAAACACCTCCATTCTTCATCGAAGATGGTGTGGAAGTCGACGAGTCGCTTCGTTTGAAATATCGTTACCTGGACTTGCGTCGTCCGGAAATGTTTGAAACATTGAAATTGCGTTCCAAAGCATCCAAAGTGTTCCGTGATTATCTGGATGGAGAAGAGTTCGTTGAAGTAGAAACACCAATCCTGACCAAGAGCTCCCCGGAAGGTGCGCGTGATTATCTCGTACCAAGCCGTGTGCATGAAGGTGAATTCTTCGCCCTGCCGCAATCCCCGCAAATTTACAAACAATTGCTGATGGTCGGCGGACTTGAGCGTTACTATCAGATCGCTCGTTGTTTCCGTGATGAAGATTTGCGTGCGGACCGTCAACCGGAATTCACCCAAGTCGACATCGAGACTTCCTTCCTGCAACAGGATGACCTGCTGCCAATGATGGAAGAGCTGATGGCCAAATTGCTGCGTGAAACGAAAGGTATTGAGCTGGAACTGCCTTTCCAACGGATTACGTATGCAGATGCAATGGGTAAATACGGTTCAGACAAACCGGATCTGCGTTTCGGCATGGAATTGGTTGAAATGAACGATATCGTAGCAAACAGTGGTGTGAAAGTATTTGCTTCTGTCATCGAAAAAGGTGGAGAAGTGAAAGTTCTGAACGCCAAAGGCTGTGGTACATGGAGTCGTAAAGAAATCGATGACCTCGGACCATTCGCAGCACGTTACGGTGCAAAAGGATTGGCATGGATTCAAGTCAAAGATGGCGAGTTCAAAGGACCAATCGTGAAGTTCTTTACGCCAGAAGAGATCGAAGCAGTCAAAGAACGTACTGGCGCTGAAGAAGGCGACTTGTTGCTCTTCTCTGCTGACACCAAAAAAGTGGTTGCTGACGTTCTGGGCGCACTTCGTCTGAAAATTGGTCGTCAACTGGGCCTGATCGATGACAGCAAATTCAAATTTGCATGGGTTGTGGACTTCCCATTGCTCGGGTACGATGAAGATGCCAAACGTTATGTAGCAGAACACCATCCATTCACACGTCCTAAAGACGAAGATGTACATCTTTTTGATACAGATCCGGGTGCTATTCGCGCTCAAGCCTATGACCTCGTTCTGAATGGTTATGAAGTGGGCGGCGGTTCGATGCGTATCTACAAACGTGATGTTCAAGAAAAAATGTTCGCTGCTCTGGGACTTTCTCCGGAAGTGGCCAACGAGAAATTCGGATATCTGCTCGAAGCATTTGAATATGGAACGCCACCACACGGCGGAATCGCTTTTGGTCTCGACCGTCTGGTGATGCTGCTGGCAGGTCGCACGAATCTGCGTGAAACGATTGCCTTCCCGAAAACGGCAAGTGCAACGGATCTGCTCATGAATGCACCTTCTGAAGTGGATAACTCCCAATTGGAACAACTTCACATCCGCGTAGCCCGTAAACCGGTGGCGGAAAAGAAATAAAGGAGGCATCGATTCTCAATGCTCCATCAATTTTCAAGAACAGAACTGGCTATCGGACCTGAAGGTCTGAACGCCCTGAAAAATAGTACAGTAGCTGTGCTCGGCATCGGCGGCGTGGGCGGTATTGCAGTGGAAGCTCTTGCCCGCAGTGGTGTTGGCCGTATCATTCTGATTGATAAAGACGTAGTGGATATCACCAACATCAATCGTCAGATTCATGCTTTGACCACGACCGTTGGTCAGAAAAAAGCAGATCTGATGGTGGAGCGCGTGAAGCTCATCAATCCGGAGTGCGACGCGATTGCACTGAATATGTTTTACACGGAAGAAACGTATGAGGAATTGTTCAAATATGAGCTGGATTATGTGTTGGATGCGTCGGACACGATCATTTACAAAATCCACCTGATCAAAGAATGCCTCAAACGGAAGATTCCGGTCATTTCCAGCATGGGTGCGGCAAACAAAATGGACCCGACGAAATTCCAGGTTGCGGACATTTCGAAAACGACCATGGACCCTATTGCTCGTGTTGTCCGTACGACACTTCGCAAAGACGGTATTAAAAAAGGTGTGAAAGTGGTCTTTTCAACCGAAAAGCCGCTCAAACCACGCGAAGATGTAACACAGAAAATCGTTCCTGAGAATGCGCCGGAAATTCGCAAGGCCAAACAGCCACCAGCGAGTAACGCCTTTGTTCCTCCGGTAGCCGGACTGATCATGGTCAGCGTGGCCGTCAAGGAACTGATCGAAATTGCAGAGAATAAGCAGCAGTAATCTGTTGTGAATGAAAAGCGTAGGTGCCGACAAGGTACCTGCGCTTTTTTTTGCATGCGCAAACCTTAACAAATGTCAGGGTTACGTGATGTACTTCAATCCCAAAAGCGTGTATGATATGTGGTGCTGTGCGAAATGATGGTAACTGATAACTACATTTGTTCGGCTTACATAGAGAGAGGGGAACGGAACGAATGAAACAAGGATGGATGACCAGACGACTTGGCCTGGAGCCGGGGGACCAGTGGAAGAAGGAAATTGTGGCGGGGGCCATTTCCTATTTTGCCGTGGTGTATATCGTAATGGTCAATGCAACAATTCTGGCCGATGCCGGAATGCCGCTACAGGCGGCAATGGTGGGTACACTGCTGACGTCCATCGCAGGTTGTTTGCTGATGGCATTTGGCGGTAAGTCGCCGATTATCGTTGTACCTGGCATGGGTATCAATGCATTTTTCACCTACACACTCGTACATTCGATGAAATTGAGCTGGCAGGAAGCCTTGGCGGTTGTATCTGTCACCGGTGTGCTGTTTGCGGTCGTAGCCTTTACATCGTTATATAAAATAATTAGTAATGCCATTCCGAAAAACCTGCAGCATGGCATTACGGTGGGGATTGGCCTGTTCCTGACGTTTATTGGTTTGCAAAAAAGCGGAATCGTCATCGCACACCAGACCACATTTGTGGCGATCGGACATTTTAATGATCCTGGAGTGATCACTGCCTGTGTTACTCTTGTGATCGCCTTGATTTTATTTATACGCAATGTACAAGGCGGGCTTCTGATCAGTATTTTGGCGGGAACTGGACTAGCTTATGTGCTTGGCGCTGTAAAACCAGGTGATCCTGTGTCTGCCACAGAAGCACTGCATCAATATGGTGGTTTGTTTGCCCAGCTTTCCTTTGCAAATCTGTTGGATCTATCGTTCTGGATTGCAGTATTTCTGTTGTTGCTGATTGTTGTATTTGAGAACATCGGCCTGATCACAGCCCAAACCCATCTTATTGGTCGCCCCCAAAGGTTTAAGGGCAGTTTGCGAGCGCTGTCGATCTCCAATATTTTTGCTGGAATTTTTGGCAGTAGTCCTACTGTAGCTGCGGCGGAGACAACAGCGGGCATAGCAGCAGGTGGGCGGACGGGCTTGACTCCACTGGTTACCGCAGTGCTGTTTGGTGCAACGTTCTTCTTTATTCCGCTGTTGGGTTATATTCCGGACAGTGCTATTGCACCGATTTTGATCATTATTGGCGGCTTGATGGTACAAAGTGTGAAGGATATGGATTTCAGTGATTTCACGGAAGCTTTTCCGGCTTTTCTGATCATGGTCATGATTCCATTTACGTATAGCATCGTGGACGGTATGGCATTTGGATTCATTGCGTATCCGGTGGCGAAGCTGGCGGCGGGTCAGGGCAAACAGGTGCCTAAAGTCATGTATGGCATTGCCATCCTGTTTTTGGCCAATTTCGTGCTGCATGGGATATTGTAAAAGACAGGAAACGTAATGTGGTTCGTACGTATGATCTCTGGTGAACAAGGAGAGAACGGGGGAACGGAAATGGAAGAGCAACAACAGGCAGGTCAAGCTGAATCGAAAATAGGAAAAAAGGGATTCAAGGATTTTGTGAAGCTGATTGCTGCCACAAATCCACCGAAGCTTATTCTGATCATAGCGTTGATCCTGACACTTATTCAGACGACAGCCGGACTGATTGTTCCGCTGATGACCAAAGGCCTGATTGATGGGCTCACGATGTCTGCGCTGAACAAGTCCGTTATTTTCCTGCTGCTGGGGGCATTTGTTATTCAGGCCATCGCTTCAGGCATCAGCATCTATATGTTGAACTATGCAGGTCAACGAGTGGTTGCGACATTGCGAACGAAGCTGTGGAACAAGGTGTTATCCTTGCCAATGCCATATTTCGACCGGAATCGTACGGGTGATACGATGAGTCGAATCACGAATGATACAAGTCAGATTATGACGCTAATTGCGGATTATCTCGTTTCTTTTGTATCCAATATCGTTGCGGTTGTGGGCGGGGTAGCGTTGCTTTTCTATCTGGATTGGGTCATGTCACTCATTATTCTGAGTCTGGTGCCGCTAACGCTGCTCATCCTGCTGCCTGTTGGTCGTAAAATGTACAAAATCTCCAAAAAGCAGCAGGACGAAATGGCAGGTCTTACTTCGGTGCTCAGCCAAGTCATTGGCGAGATTCGTTTGGTGAAAGCTTATGGTACGGAGAAACAGGAGGCGGAAGCAGGCGATTCCCGTATTGGGAAGATGTTTGCTTTTGGACTCCAGGAAGCGCGGATTTTGGCGTTGATTGGTCCACTCTTTACGTTTGTCATGACGGCTGTACTAGTTGTTATTCTGGGTGTTGGCGGCATGCGGGTAGCTTCTGGCTTGCTGTCTCCGGGTGAACTGGTCGCCTTCATTCTGTTGTTGTTCCAAGTGATTATGCCGATGGGGCAATTTACGACACTGTACTCACGTCTGCAAAAGGTTGTCGGTGCGACAGAACGCATTCAGGCCATTCTGGCACATGAAGAAGAACCTCGTCATAGCACAGCAATAGCTCCTAAGGGCAATGAGACAATTACATTTAACAACCTGCACTTCTCTTATGTAACAGGGGAAGAGGTACTGCATGGAATTAATCTGACCGTTCCGGCCCGTAAAGTGACGGCCATTGTTGGGCCAAGCGGCAGTGGGAAATCAACGCTGTTCTCCCTGTTGGAACAGTTCTATCTTCCGGGGTCGGGCAGTATATCGTATGGTGGACAAGCTATAACGGATTATTCATTAGCCTCCTGGCGAAGCAAGATTGGATATGTATCACAGGAGAGCCCTCTGATGGCAGGCACAATTAAGGAAAACATGACATACGGGCTGGGCCGTGAGGCGAGTATGGACGAAATTAGACAGGCGGCAGAAATGGCTTATTCCTCCGCTTTTATTGATAAACTGCCTCAGGGCTACGATACAGAAGTGGGAGAACGCGGAATCAAGCTCTCCGGTGGTCAACGTCAACGGATCGCTATTGCTCGTGCACTGCTGCGCAGCCCGGATATTCTGATGCTGGATGAAGCGACGTCCAGTCTGGACAGCACCTCGGAACATGAGGTACAGCAAGCCTTGTCCAATCTGATGGAAGGACGAACGACAGTTGTTATTGCACATCGATTGTCCACCGTTGTCGATTCTGATCAGATTGTTGTTCTGGAACAGGGACATGTGACGGGAACCGGTACACATGCGGAGCTAATTAGCAACCATCCGGTATACCGTGAACTGGCACAGAAACAGTTTGTGGCACAGGATGGGAAGCCGGATTCTGAGCCGGTATGATGTTAAAGGATGACCGTTGTTCATCTGTTCTTTGCGAACAGGAACAGCGGTTTCTTCATTTTGCTATCCAGGCTACTGTAGCTTTTTATACATCAATATGATATAGTGGGTATCCTTTTGTGTCGTCAGCGATTGACTATGCAGAGCAAAACATATTCTTAGGAGGTAACTGAAACATGTCAGACAGCTTTCAAAGTGCCTATCAAGAAGAAGAGTACAGGTTAGAGCGAACGATGAAGGAAGTGGACAGTCAGCTGGAACGGCTGCAGAATATCCCGGTATACACCGGCCACGACTTCACAGAGCAAGTGCTGGAGGCCGGACGTGAAGAGCGCCGCACCGCCTTGTCCAAGAGCGCGCAGCAACCCTATTTCGGACGCTTGGATTTCGAAGAACAGGGCAGTGGTGCACGGAAACCGCTGTATATTGGCAAAATCGGCGTAGACCGCGAAGAGGTGGGAGAGCATCCGCTCGTCATCGATTGGCGTGCTCCTGTCGCAAGCCTGTTTTACTCATTTACCGGAGGGGAAGCCTCTGCAACGTATGAAGCCCCAGAGGGACTTATTGAGGGCCTGGTTTATCTGAAACGAAACGTTGTTATTCGGCAGCGTATATTGGAACGTGTAGCGGATACGTACAATCGGGACAGTGACCAGCCAGCTGTATCGGATGAATTCCTTGTGTATCGATTGGGAGAGAACAAGGACAACAAGCTCCGTGATATCGTATCCACCATTCAGGCCGAGCAGGATCAGATCATTCGTGCGGCGAGAAACACCGCATTGATCATTCAGGGTGTGGCCGGTTCGGGTAAAACAACTGTCGCACTGCATCGGCTTGCCTTTTTGCTATATCAATACAAGGAACAGGTATCAGCGGAGAAAATGGTTATTTTCGCACCCAACCACATGTTCCTGGATTACATATCCGATGTACTCCCGGAGCTCGGTGTAGGGGACATCCAACAGCGTACATTCCCGGATTGGGCGATGAACCTGCTGGGGTTAGACCTGCCTTTGGCAGACACGTCGGAGACTTTGAACACTTGGTTTGAAACGCCGGATGCACGTCCTGAACTCAATGATGATGTGCCTGGGCGTTATAAAGGCTCGATCCGCTTCATGGAACTGATTGGGGAGTGGCTATCCGGGATGGAAGAGGAATCCGTACCTGATATGGACTTCAGCCCATGGGATGGTGCAGTGCTCAGCAAAGCCGAGATTGAGAACTGGTTCGGGGATGAGTACAAACATTATCCGCTGGCGAAACGCAAAGAGCGGGTTATGGCGCGTATTCACCGCTGGATTGAGATGGAACTCAAGAAACCTTCCCCGGAAGCTGTTCGCAAAGAGCGTAAGAAGAAAGCGGCAACCCGTGAGAAGGCCTACGCCAAAAAATGGCCTCAATATGAACCGCTTACGCTGTACAAACAGCTGTTTAAGGTTGTTAAAGGCGGTTCGGTACCTGCCTCGCTCAGCGGGCTTATTCCCAAATTGGTGATGAAGCAAACGGCTGCAGATCTGAAGCAGGATATCATCCGTGAAGAGGATTTGCCTGCATTGGTGTACATTCATACCTTGGTTCATGATATTGAAGGCTCCGAGCGATTCGATCATGTCGTCATTGATGAAGCGCAGGACTTTTCTCCTTTTCATGTGGCGCTATTGGATCAGTTTGTCAAAGGGCATTCTTTCACCATACTGGGGGATCTGTCCCAAGGCATTCATGAGTACCGTGGTGTTCACGCGTGGGAAGAGATGAGTTCGCTGTTTCCCAAGGAACAGAATGCATACTTTGCATTGACCCGGAGTTATCGCTCGACAATGGAAATTATCGATTATGCCAATACGATTCTGGAGCGGGGCGTCAAAAGCGGTATTACGGCAATTCCTGTATTCCGGAGTGGTGATCCTGTACGGACATTGTCCTATGGGGTAGAAGGGCGCACAGCAAGCCTCGAACAGGCTCTGAAGCTCTTGACGGTCAAAGATTATCGCACAGTCTCTATTCTGACCCGTACCCTGCGTGAGGCAAAGGAGCTTCACCATGAACTCCAGGCGGCAGGCTGGGATCTGAACTTGATTGACGGCGGCAAAAAACAGTACACAGGCGGTCATTCCGTTTTACCTGTCTATTTGTCGAAAGGGTTGGAGTTTGATGCAGTTATCGTAGCGGATAGCGATGAGAAACACTATTTGCCCAATGCGGGTGATGCGAAGCTGTTGTACGTTGGCTGTACACGGGCATTGCACGAACTGTGGTTATTCCACGACGGCCCATTGCCAGACTATGCTGCTGCAACCCACAATCCGGAAGGCGAGTCTGTTGCCATTCAGGGTTGGCCTGACAGCGAGGCAGAGTGAAACCTTGTCGTTGAGCATCAATATAGAAAGAGCATGGCGCTGTTAAAGCACCATGCTCTTTCTACGTTCTCAGATGAGTATTATTTTCGAGTGGCTCACCTAAAGTTTCGCAGTGTTCTTCTGCTAGTTAACTTGCAGGTGTACGTTGGGTCAAACCCGGTTTATCCAAAGCTAAGTTATGACTGACGGGACGTCGGTTAACCAGGAAAATCCCCAGACAGATCATTACCCCACCTGCACCCACAATCCAGCCGACATGCTCTTCCAACAAGACGAAGCTCGACAGCAGTCCAAACAGCGGCGCCAGAAAAAGAAAGGAACTGGTTTTGGCCGGATCTGTGTTTTGCAGCAAATAAAACCAGAGGGTGAACTGAATGATGGAACAGAAAATCGTCAGCCATACCAGGACAATGATGGAAGTCGTATTTACGATAAAATGAGGCTGCTCTGTAAACACACTCAGTAGAAGCAATACTGCGCCTCCAGCGAGCATTTGGTAAGCGGTAAGTACAAATGTATCATGAGCAGCTCCCCAGCGCTTAATGAGCAACGTGGATACAGCAAAGGAGACAGCGCCGCCAAACCCAATCCATGTCCCTGGACTCAAGCTTAGATGGAATCCAAAGGTCAACGCCACTCCGACAAATCCGAGAACCACACCGGTCCACTGGCTAAAACGATAGGACACACCATATAGAGCAGCACTCAAGATGATGACAAGCAACGGATTCGTAAAGGTGATTATGGCGGACTCTCCCGAACTGATCCAGTTCATGCTGTAGTAGGCAAAGCCCATCACTCCCGCCGACTGGAACAGACCGATTACGGCGATTTGCATCCACTGTTTCCACCCCACAGGCATGGGGCGTTTTCTGATGATCCACGCTAGTAGTGCTCCTGCCAATATATAGCGAAGTCCCATTAACAAAAAGGGAGGAGCATACATCATACCGATTTTGCCTACGGGAAACGAGGTTCCCATGATGAGAGTTGTAACAAGGATCAGCAACGTATACTTTAAAGGCTTCATCAGGATTCCTCCCTTTGGCTTATAGTGCTCATAACGTCTGACCACTATCTACTGTAATCAGTTGCCCGGTCATAGATGGTTGCTCTAACGCGGCGCATATCATATGTGCAATATCTTCGCTTGCTGCTATTCGCTGCAGCAATAACTCACCACCCAGACGATGCATTTGTTCTTCCTTTCCTGCCCACCATCGGGTTGCGACTGCACCCGGAATGATGGCGTTAACCCGAATATCGGGGGATAGCGAGTGTGCCAAAGACTTCGTCAAACCGTGTACTGCTGCTTTGGAAACTGCGTAAGGAAGGGAGGACCCAGATCCTGTGCTGCCAGCGATACTGCCAAGGTTAACGATTGCGCCTTGACCTGCCTGCTGCATTCCTTTCGCTACAGCTCGTGCGCAGTAAAACATGCCTTTAACATTAACGTCATATAGTTCATTCCATATGTCATCCGTTACGGATTCCAGATCCTTCATTGGGATATGATGCGTAATGCTGGCGTTATTTACGAGTGCGGTCACAGGGCCAACTTTATTATTGATAAAGGCTACCATTTGACGAACCTCGACATCGGAACCCACATTAGCCTGAACTGCAAAAGCATGACCTCCCGCATTCAGAATATGTTGTACAGTCTCTTCGGCCTCATCCTGGGAACGGGAGTAATTGACGGCAACGGTTGCTCCACGATTAGCGAGCAGTATACTGGTAGCACGGCCTATACCCGTACCACCTCCGGTTATCAAAGCTACAGTGTTCGTCCAGTTCATCATTATTAACACTCCTTAAGTGAACTCAGCCAGTAGTAAGTTGCTGTGTTCTGATTACCCCGATTGTAGCTCGAAGCAGCTATACTGTATAATGATTGTTAATGGATTAGATATCATTTTAAATGATGTCAGAATAGATATCGTTTTATTTGGGAGGTTTACTATGGAAAGTGGGGATTTAAGGATATTTCAATGTGTCGCACAAGAAGGGAATCTGACCCGAGCTGCGGAGCGCCTCGGTTACGTGCAGTCCAATGTCACAGCAAGGATACGACATCTGGAATCCGAAGTAGGGACACTACTGTTTATCCGTCATAATCGGGGGATGACGTTATCTCCAGCAGGGGAGATGCTGCTGACGTATGCGGATAAAATTGTAGGCCTGCTCGATGAGGCGGGTAAAGCGTTGAGCTCTAAAAATGAACCTTCTGGACCACTGCGCATAGGCTCCACGCAGACTGCCGCAGCGGTACGTTTACCTGAGCTTTTTGCGAAATATTATAAACAGCATCCGGCTGTCTCCTTATCTTTGACTACAGGTAACTCTCAAGTGCTTATGGATCAGGTTATTGGGTATGAATTGGAAGGGGCGTTTATCGGTTGTTCATGTGACCACCCCGACATTGCTTCTACTCCCGTATTTGATGAAGAACTATTCGTTGTCTCCTCCGGTATGGGACCGGAAGAAGAAGAACTCACCATTAAACCGATTCTGGTCTACAGCATGGGGTGTTCGTATCGTCAGATTTTGGAGGAATGGTTATTAGTTAGCGGTGTAACCCGTCCGGTCATTATGGAATTTGGAACCCTTGAAGCGATTATTAGCGGGGTTACATCCGGCATGGGAATTTCACTGTTACCTGAAATCGTCATTCGGCATCAGATCGAAAATGGATCACTGCGCAAGCACACACTCCCGGTAGGCATGAATCGGATGATGACTCATTTTATTACGCGCAAGGATGCCTTTGTCAGCAGTGCGCTTGGCGCATTTATGGGTATGCTGCCGCGGGAGTATGATATGATAGAGAATAGCGATTAATCAGAAATTTATCAGGAACAAGTAAAGGCAATCCGTTAAGGAAGTGATGAGCAATGGATTTATTTTCGTTTCAGCAGGATTCAGAACCTCAAGCAAGACTGCTCGCTGACCGCATGCGGCCAGAGCGGCTTGATGAATATATTGGGCAAGAGCATATTATTGGACCGGGAAAATTGCTTCGGCGCGCTATTGAAGCGGATCAGATCTCGTCCATCTTGCTTTATGGTCCTCCGGGATGTGGCAAGACGACATTGGCACATATTATTTCCCAGCATACCCAAGGACAGTTCGTCCGTCTGAATGCGGTGGATGCTTCCATCAAAGATGTACGTGAAGTCATCGAGCAGGCGCAAACGAACAAGCAGTTGTACGGAACAAAAACTATTTTGTTCCTCGATGAAGTACACCGCTTTAATAGTTCACGTCAGGATGCCCTGCTGCCCGCAGTAGAGAAGGGCACGATCATTTTTATCGGCGCAACGACAGAGAATCCCTTTCATTATGTGAATGGGGCCTTGATGAGTCGTTCCACGCTGTTTCAGCTGGAGTCTTTGAACAAAGAGCATTCCCTGATTGCGATGCGCCGGGCACTGACGGATGTGGATAAAGGTTTGGGATTCATGGACCTGCAGGCAGACGAGGAGGCATTGGAGCATATTGCGACGATGGCAAATGGCGATATTCGGCGTGCGCTGAACGCCTTGGAGCTTGCTGTACTGACTACACCGCCAGAGAAGGACGGCTCGATTCACATTACGCTTGATGTAGCTGAAGAATCTATTCGTCGTCCGATTGTGAAGGCAGATGAATCGACACAATATGATGTATTGTCGGCATTTCATAAAAGTATCCGGGGTTCCAGTGATGCAGCACTGTTCTGGTTTTTGTATGCGGTAGAGAAGCTGGGCATGGACCCGATGACGTTTATACGTCGTCTGATTGCAGCGAGCAGTGAAGATATTGGACTTGCGAATCCGCAAGCGATGACCCAGGCCATTGGGGCGCTGGATGCTTATCGCAATAATGGCTGGCCTGAAGCCAAGCTGAACATTGCCCAAGCGATCCTGTTTGCTGTTGAAAGTCCGAAGTCCAATGCGGTGTACACTGCGATCTCGAAAGCGATGAATGCCATTGATGAGGTGAAATCGGCTGAAGTCCCTCTTCATCTGAGGGATACCCATTATTCCGGTGCAGTGAAGCTGGGACATGAAGGTTACCAATACCCTCATAATTATCCGGGCCATTATGTGAAGCAGGAATATTTACCGAAACAGCTCTCACGCCGTATTTTCTATGAAGCAACAGAACAAGGCAATGAATCGAAGATTCGTCTAAACCAGCAGCGGCGCAGAGAGCTGTAAGACCGATGACCCGGGAGATGCTTGAACGATGAAAGAAATATTCTATATTGGAATCGGTGGAATTTTGGGTACATTATGCCGATATGGGATACAGTTATGGATGCCAGCAGCCAATGAGGGCTTCCCTTGGGCAGTGCTGCTGATCAATGCCATCGGGAGCCTGTTTTTGGGTTGGTTCTTCACCATAGCTGTTCCAGGTAAAATAACGCCTCAACTTCGTCTTGCAATTGGTACGGGATTTACTGGGGCATTCACCACATTCTCCACCTTTACTCTCGATATGGTCCGTTTATCCGAGGGAGGAATGTGGGGTAAGGCTGCTATATACCTCGTTGTGAGTGTATTTGCAGGGTTATTGCTGTGTGCATTGGGGATTAAAGTTGGACAGCGAATGCTGAGTAAACCGACGCAGGATGGTGTTGCACCATGATCATCTGGATTGGACTTGCAGGAATGCTGGGTGCGGTGCTTCGCTACAGTTTGGGTCGATGGATATCCGGTTCGCTCGGAACGGCCTTCCCATGGGGGACATGGGTCATTAATATCAGTGGTTCTCTGTTACTTGGATTATTCTATGGCTGGCATAAGTCAGCTTCAATCCCGGACGAAGTCTGGGTGATAGGGGGGACTGGATTTTGCGGAGCGTATACCACATTCTCTACATTTGGATATGAGACCCTCGGTCTGATGGGGCAGGAACGTTACTTAAGAGCAGTTTTATACGTCATCAGTTCGGTACTGCTGGGGGTTGCGGCTTCTTTTGCAGGAGTGTGGCTGGCTGCATAAGTGAAAATAATTATTTTTTTTGCAGGAAAAAGAAGGAAAAAAGCCATCCGTCATGGTATACATGAAAGATGGCTTTTGTTATAGGAATACAGGGTATTGTGCAAAATCCATATGGGGAAGGATTCATTTCTGTTATTGAATCTATTGCAGCGCCGGTACAGGCACTTTTTGAACCTGATCGATCGTTCCGCCGCCGAGACACACATCTCCATCATAAAACACAACGGCTTGACCTGGCGTGATCGCTTTTTGCTGTTGGTCAAACTGTACATCCACGTTGCCATCTTCCTGCCATGTCAGGGTTACACCCTGATCCGGCTGACGATAGCGGAATTTGGCTGTACAACGGAATGGTACGTTAGGCATGTGTGCTGCACCTGCGATCCAGTTTACACCTGTTGCAGTCAGACCGGTTGAATACAGGCTTGCATGTGCATCGCCTTGAACGACAAGCAGTTGATTTTTCTCCAGATCCTTGTCTGCCACGAACCAGGGTTCACCATTACCGGAACCGCCAATGCCGAGACCTTGACGTTGTCCAAGCGTATAGTACATCAGACCATCATGACGGCCCTTCACTTCTCCGGTTGCAATATCAACCATGTCTCCACCTTTGGCAGGAAGATAGTTGCTCAGGAACTCTTTGAAGTTGCGCTCGCCGATGAAGCAGACACCTGTGCTATCTTTTTTCTTCGCAGTGTACAGGCCAGCCGCTTCTGCAATCTTGCGCACTTCCGGTTTTGGAAGATGACCAATCGGGAACATGGCTTTGGACAGCTGGTTCTGATTCAGTGCATTGAGGAAGTAAGTTTGGTCTTTGTTACTGTCCACACCGCGCAGCAGTTTGAACGTTCCATCTTCTTCAATGAGGCGAGCATAGTGGCCTGTAGCCACATAATCAGCGCCGAGATCCAGTGCTTTGTTCAGGAATTCGCCGAATTTGATCTCACGATTACACATGACATCAGGATTCGGAGTCCGACCCGACTTATATTCATCAAGGAAATAGGAAAATACTTTATCAAAGTACTCTTTCTCGAAGTTGACAGTGTAGTAAGGAATGCCGATCTGTTCGCAAACCCGGCGTACGTCCTCTGAATCTTCTTCAGCAGTACAGTGGCCGAACTCGTCCGTGTCATCCCAGTTTTTCATGAAAATGCCGATGACATCGTAACCCTGCTCCTTCAGCAGCAGTGCGGTGACGGAAGAATCGACACCTCCGGACATGCCAACGACGACCCGTGTATTTTCAATTGTTTTGGACATCGTTATCACCATTTCTCTATATAAATGTGTTTCGTTTCTTATTCTAGCATAACCGGACTCAAGTTACGATACACCCGGCCAACTTTGGATAGTGTCCACCACAGGCGCACATTTTGGAATTTCGTCAATCTTTTTTTTCCATAAAGCATGCAGATATGTTAACATTAGCTGAGGGTTATGATCGGAATACGGAGGATTAGAGGGACTAGGTCTGTATTTTTCATATCCCGCTGTGGCGGATCCTAGAAAGACGGTCTTGGACCACATCCTGTTATTTTATGTTTCACAACTTGTTTTTTCGAAAATTGAAAGAGGTGACTCCTTTGAAAATATCGACAAAGGGCCGTTATGGGCTCACAATCATGATGGAGCTGGCAGCCAGAACAGGCGAAGGCCCTACATCTTTGAAAAGTATTGCCGAGCGCAACCAGCTCTCGGAGCATTATCTGGAGCAATTGATCGCTCCCCTGCGTAATGCAGGACTGGTCAAGAGTATCCGTGGCGCCTACGGCGGTTACATTCTGGCAGGCGATCCTGCTACCGTAACGGCAGGGGATGTTATTCGTGTACTGGAAGGTCCAATCTCTCCAGTGGATTTCACGGAGGAAGATGATCCGGCGAAGCGCGATTTGTGGTTGCGCATCCGTGATGGCATTGCAGAAGTATTGGATTCAACAACGCTGAAGGATCTGATTACATTCCAGGATCAGGAGCAAAAAGACAGCTACATGTTCTATATCTAATATAGTTGATGATGAGCATCACAGACGACACACTAAAGCCCCCATATTTGGGGGCTTTAGCCGTGCAACAAGCTTCTTTAATGATTTGAAAATATGGAAGTCCAACATATAACGGGGTGAAATCAATGAAAAGAATATATTTGGATCACGCCGCATCGACACCTATGCACCCACAAGTCGCGGAAGCGATGATGAAAGTTATGACAGGGCAATATGGCAATGCATCAAGTATCCATGCCTTTGGGCGTGAAGCCAAACGGACCGTCAGTGGAGCAAGGGATGTCATTGCGGCGTCTTTGGGTTGTTTCCCAGATGAACTCGTATTTACCGGAGGCGGCACGGAAAGTGACAATCTGGCGATATTTGGCGCAGTTTCAGCGAGAAATGAACGGGGACGGCACATCATTACAACGGCCATTGAGCATCATGCGGTACTGCATACTTGTCAGGAGTTGGAGCGACAAGGCTATGACGTGACCTATTTGCCTGTAGATGAGTACGGAAGAATAAGTTTGGAAGAGCTGAAAGATGCCATCCGGCCAGATACAGTGCTGATCACCATGATGTATGCCAATAATGAAGTGGGTACGATTCAGCCTATTCGCGAAATTGGTGAACTGGCCCGTCAACATGATATTTTGTTCCATACCGATGCAGTTCAGGCTCTTGGCACCCAGGAAATTTCCTGCAAGGAACTGCCTGTGGATCTGATCAGCTTCTCTGCTCATAAAATTAATGGTCCTCAAGGTGTGGGTACACTATATGTACGGCGCGGAATTGTGCTGGAAGCGAGATCTCATGGTGGCCTTCAGGAACGGCAGCGACGGGCGGGTACCGAGAATATAGCGGGTATCGCTGGTTTTGCGGAGGCGTTGAAAATATCAGGAGAACAGGCGGAGGCGCGCCGTGAACATGATCTGGCATTGCGATCATTACTTCTGGAACAATTGGAGCAGCATGTAGGGTTGGAGCATTTCCACGTCAACGGACATCCGGAATATACGCTGCCCAATATCCTGAACATCAGCTTTCCGGAAGTTTCCACAGAGACGATGCTCATGAATCTGGATATGGAAGGCATCGCAGTTGCGAGCGGTTCGGCATGTACTTCCGGTTCCCTCGAAGTATCCCATGTACTCAAAGCGATGAAGCTGCCGGAGACATTTTTGCATTCCGCGATTCGTTTTAGCTGGGGGTTGGGTAATACTACGGAAGAAATCATGATAACCGCCGAAAAAATTGGAACCATTCTTGGGCGACTGCGTAATAGAGCCTAAGGGGCTCTTTGCACATGGAACAGAAGGAGGGAAGAAGTTCCATTTCATCGGTTGGATAGAAGCGGTTTTGATGATCGGCGTCTGATTGCCACTCATCAACTTTGGGCAGACCTAGCAATAGCGCCGCGACTATTTAATGATAAGAAGATGAGGGGGACCCTGCGATGAAGCTTCAGGAAATGATCGGACTTGCCGTTTTTGACGTTGAGGATGGAAAGCAGGTCGGTAAAATCCAGGATTTCATTGTGAATGACGATTGGAAAATTGAAGGCATTGAACTTGAAAACAAAGGCCTGTTTACCAGTCATGTCAAAATCGTGCAGTGGCAAGATATCGTTGCCTACGGCGAAGATGCCGTCATGATCCGTAATCAACAGGCTGTCCGCAAAACGGGAGCCGACGACATAAAACACACGTACCTCCTCGGCCAGTCTAAATTGAAGGAGATGTCCGTGCTCACCGAAGAAGGTTTGCTGCTTGGACGTGTCTCTGATGTTTATTTTGACCAGGAGTTGGGAAATACAATAATAGGGATTGAAATTACGGACGGTTTTGTGTCCGATTTGATTGAGGGCCGCAAATGGCTGCCATGTACAAGCGATATGTCTATTGGGGAAAGTGCCATTATGGTGCCGCCGCTGAGTGAACAGCGCTTGGAAAATGCCATTCATTCTGTTAATGGATAGGTGAATGAATATGAAATGTCCAAACTGTAGTTCCAAAGATATTGGAAAAATCGGTTCCCACCAGTTTTATTGCTGGGGATGCTTTATCGAATTAACAGTGAACGGTGAGAAAATGTCCGTATACCAAGTGGAAGAAGATGGCACGCTCAGCTCCCTCGATGATCTGTTCTTCGGGGAAGAGCTGCCGCAAGACTTCCCTCATCTTCATGCTTCTTCTTAATAAGAAGCATAACTTCTTCTATATGCGGTTTCATGACAAAGACTGTCATTGAATGCTGTCATGAAATGATGACAGATGTATATAGCTGCGGTTACATAGTGGTTCAAGGGAACTTGTATGAATATATGCTAACCCGGATCACAAGATGCGTCTCCTTCGTTATGAAGGAGACGCTTTTTTTGTGTGTTAATAAATATTCCCTTCCTTACATATACTGACTTTCAGAGCCAGTCCAAAAGGGAGAGATGCAAGTGGAGCAATTAACCAAAAACAAGCTGTTCCGTTATGCCATCTGGCTGCTACTCGGATTGATTATTCTGTATTTTATATGGCTGCTGCGGCCATTACTGCTTCATATATATGGATTTTTGAAAACAGTGCTGGCACCATTTATCGTGGCCCTCATCATATCCTATGTTCTCAATCCGATTGTAAGCATGCTGGGAGGGCGCAAAGTCCCTCGAACCATTGCCGTGCTGTTAATCTATGCTTTTTTCCTCACCTGTATCGGGGTCATCTTGATGAATGTGATTCCAGTGTTGATTGAACAGTTGGAGGAACTGAACGAGCATATGCCTGAACTGTCAATGCGTGCTCAGAGTCTGATGAACAATATGGATCACAAATTAATGCCGCCAAGTGTGCGCACGGGTATGAACAGCTGGTTTTTCCAGATGGAGGATCGGCTGACACAGGGGATTACGAAGCTGATGGATAATATCGGGACAACCATTAATGTGTTGTTCAACGTGTTTATCGTGCCATTTCTCATTTTCTATATGTTAAAAGATTTTGAGGTGTTCGAGCGTACGATTGTGGCGTACCTGCCCCGCTCACGGCGCAAGGCCATTGTTTCGGTTATGAAAGAGATTGACACGGCCTTGGGAAACTATATTCGCGGACAATTTATCGTCTGTGTGATTGTGGGCATCTTTGCCTACATTGGTTACATGGTCATTGATATGCCTTATGCACTGCTGCTCGCGAGCATTGTCGCTGTATTTAACATCGTGCCTTATTTGGGGCCGTTTCTTGGAGCTGCTCCTGCAGTGGTGATGGCGTCTACGGTATCGTTCAAAATGGTGCTTTTCGTTGTTATTGTGAACACACTGTGCCAGGTGCTGGAGAGCAACGTCATCTCCCCTCAGGTGGTAGGGCGGACTTTGCATTTACATCCGTTGTCGATTATCTTCGCGCTCCTTGTGGGAGGCGAACTGGCGGGCATAGTAGGTCTCATTCTAGCGGTGCCAGTTTTTGCTGTTCTGAAGGTCATTGTGCAGCACTTTTTTGCCTATTACATCAAAAGAAGAACGGACTAATCGTAGCAACAGTCTGGTCCTAAAGGGTGCGTTGACACCATATAGGCATATCGATATAATGGAGGGGTATGTTTAGAATAAGAAATCGATGATGAAATGAAGTACGCCGAGGTTCCTTTCCTCAGAGAATAGACTTCTTCGGATCAGATGTAATCTGAGCCCGATGGCTGGAAGAGTCTTGAAAGATGAAACGGCGGAAAGCTAATTTCGGAGTGCAGGACAACCCTGCCGGGAGCGACCGTTATTTCGCATCAACGAGGAGATTGTTTGTTTCATCTGCGGATGAACAGCAATAACCAGGGTGGTACCGCGATTACAATCGTCCCTGACTATCAGGGGCGTTTTTTGTGTTTATTTTTACTTGTTTAACAACCCGGAGCGAATATGCACCGGACTATTATAATTAATTGGGGGCACTCCGTATGAAAGCCAGTGAAATCCGGTCCAAATGGATAGAGTTTTTTGCAAGTAAAGGTCACAAAATCGAGCCAAGCGCATCGCTTGTACCTCATAATGATCCATCCCTTCTGTGGATCAATGCGGGTATGGCACCGTTGAAACCGTATTTTGACGGTCGGGAGAAACCGGAGAATCCACGTCTTGCCAACTCCCAAAAATGTATTCGTACAAACGATATTGAAAATGTCGGTAAAACTCGCCGTCACCATACGTTCTTCGAAATGCTCGGTAACTTCTCCATCGGAGACTATTTCAAGGAAGAGACGATTACTTGGGCATGGGAATTTCTCACAAGCAAAGAATGGATCGGTTTTGATCCGGAACGTCTCTCCGTAACGGTATACCCGGAAGACGAAGAAGCCTTCAAACTGTGGAACGAAAAAGTAGGCTTGCCTGCTGAGCGTATCATCAAACTGGATGAGAACTTCTGGGATATCGGCGAAGGTCCGTGTGGACCTTGTACCGAAATCTTCTATGATCGCGGCGAAGCTTATGGCAACGACATGAATGATCCCGAGATGTATCCAGGCGGGGAAAATGAACGTTACCTCGAAGTATGGAACCTGGTATTCTCCCAGTTCAATCACAACAAGGACGGTAGCTATACACCGCTTCCGAACAAAAATATTGATACAGGCGCAGGTCTGGAACGCTTTGCATCCATTCTGCAAAATGTGGATTCCAACTTTGACACAGATCTGTTCCAACCAATGATTCAAAGAACAGCGGCTCTTGCCGGTGTGAAATATAATGACAGCGTAGAGATTGACGTTGCACTTAAAGTCATTGCCGACCACATTCGGACCGTTGCCTTTGCTGTGGGTGATGGCGTTCTGCCAAGTAATGAAGGACGCGGATATGTCATTCGCCGTTTGCTCCGCCGTGCCGTACGTTACGGAAAAGTACTGGGACTGGACCGTCCATTCCTATATGAACTGACAACGACTGTTGGTGAAGTGATGGGTATGTACTACCCGGAAGTCGTGGACAAACAGGAGTTTATCGCTAAAGTGATCAAAACCGAGGAAGAGCGTTTCCACGAAACACTCACAGATGGTCTGGCTATTCTTGCGGATATCAGCGGCACAGCCAAGTCCGAAGGACGTACGGTTATTAGCGGGCCTGAAGCGTTCAAACTATATGATACGTACGGTTTCCCGTTTGACCTGACAGAAGATTATGCAGCAGAGCATGGTCTGACGGTAGATCGTGAAGGTTTTGATGCTTCGATGCAGAAGCAGCGTGAGCTGGGACGTGCAGGACGCCAAGAAAGCGAGAGCATGAAGGTTCAAGGCGGACCGCTTGCCGATCTTGCGGTTAAAAGCGAGTTTGTTGGTTATAATGACCTGTTGACGGAAGCAAAAGTGGTAGCCATCGTTGCTGGTGACGCACTGGTAGACTCCGTAAGCGAAGGACAGACATGCCAGGTCATCCTTGATAAGACTCCGTTCTATGCGGAAAGTGGCGGACAAGTGAGTGACCAGGGCTTGCTGCGCGGAGCCAGTGTAACGGCGAAAGTGCAAGGTCTGTTCAAAGCTCCGCTGGGACAACACGTACATCTGGTGACTGTAGAGTCCGGTGAACTGCGTGTGGGTGATGTGATTAAAGCTGAAGTAGATGCGTCCAAACGCGGCGATATTATCAAAAACCATACCGCAACTCATTTGCTGCACAAAGCGCTCAAAGATGTGCTCGGAACGCATGTCAATCAGGCAGGATCACTCGTAGAGCCTCAACGTCTGCGCTTTGACTTCTCGCACTTCGGCAGTATTACGCCGGAAGAATTAACAGAGATCGAGCGTCAGGTAAACGAACAGATCTGGAATCGTCTGAACGTAAACATTGAACTGAAAGCTATTGATGAAGCTAAAGAAATGGGTGCAATGGCACTGTTCGGTGAAAAATACGGCGATATCGTACGTGTGGTACAAGTCGGAGACTATAGTTTGGAACTTTGTGGTGGCTGTCACGTAAACAATACATCAGAGATTGGTATCTTCAAGCTGGTGAGCGAGAGCGGAATCGGCTCCGGCGTACGTCGGATCGAAGCTGTGACTGGCCGTGGCGCGTATCTGTATGTAGAAAGTCAGCTTGAATTGCTCAAACAATCCGCATCCCTGCTCAAAGCAAATGTGGCGGATGTTCCTAAACGCATTGAAGGTCTGAATCAGCAATTGAAAGAAGCTGCGAGAGAGACTGAATCACTGCAAAGCAAACTGAGTGCCATGGAAGCAGGCGCATTGACAGATCAAGTGGTACAAGCAGGAAATACACAATTGCTTGCAGCTCGTGTGGATGCTCCGAACATGGATGCACTGCGTACAGTGGCTGATGAATTGAAAGTAAAACTGCCTAATGCAGTACTCGTACTGGGTGCTCCATCTGACGGCAAAGTGAATTTTGTTGTAGCTGTCCCTGCTGAACAAGTAAAACAAGGGCTGCATGCAGGTAAAATCGTCAAGGAAGTTGCGGCAGTATGCGGCGGCGGAGGTGGCGGACGTCCTGATATGGCGCAAGCCGGCGGCAAGGATGCAAGCAAGCTGGATGAAGCGTTGAAACTGGCGGTTTCACTGGTTAGCGGGCATATTGCATAAATCCATTGAGCGGCTTTCAATCTTCAAAATATAAATCGAAATGGTTCTGTTCGTTTATATTTTGTACCCGAGAGCGAGTGGAATCGAATGATGTAATATGCAGAAGCCAGTAAAGGACAAGCAAAAAACACAATTGGCTTATCCTTTGTTTACTTGTGGCAGTCAGAATATGTTATTATATAAGCAGAAATCAATTCGGCAGGACATGGTCCCCATGTTCATGCAGGAGCGAGGTGTCATCAATGGACTCCATGGATAAGACGGTTAAATTTAATGTGAAAGCCGACGAGCAGGAAGCATCCTCCAAAGAGATTCTTCTCACGGTATATGATGCACTGGTGGATAAGGAGTATAATCCTATTAACCAGATTGTCGGGTATCTGATTTCTGGAGACCCCGCATACATCCCTCGTCACAACAATGCACGCAGTCTGGTCCGTAAAAAAGAGCGCGATGAGCTGATTGAAGAGCTTGTTCGTTCTTATCTGGCCAATCACCGGTAATGTACATCGCTTCCGCTGTGATGCAGCTATGCAGGCAGCGGGAAATGAACCGACAGAAGACAGCCTGAAGCTTGAGAAGGCGATTATTAATCGACCTAAGCAGGCTTGAGGATGGGAGAGCATGGATGAAAATATTAGGTTTGGACTATGGGGACCGAAGAATCGGAGTTGCCGCTAGTGACGCCTTCGGTTGGACTGCCCAGGGATTGGAAGTACTTGAACGCCGCCGGGATGAAGGTGAGTTCGTTCGGATTGCTGAACTTGTGCGTGAGCATGAGATTGGCGAGATCGTAGTCGGACTTCCCAAAAACATGAACGGCACCGTAGGGCCGCGTGGTGAAATATGCATCGCTTTTGCCGACCGCCTGCGGGGCGAACTGAATTTACCTGTTCACCTTTGGGATGAACGGCTGACAACCATGGCAGCAGAACGAACGTTGCTTGAAGCGGATGTCAGTCGCAAAAAACGCAAGCAGGTTGTGGACAAAATGGCCGCAAGCTTGATTTTGCAAAATTATTTGGATGCCAATAGTAAAAGGTGAGGGGGATCAACAATGGCTGAAGATCAACTGGGTATGGAAGAAGAATCGGAGATTATTTACATTGCGGATGACGAGGGTAATGAAGAGGAATTCGAAGTCATCATGAAATTCGAAGTGGACGGTTCGGAGGCCAAGTACATGATGGTTGCTCCGGTTGAACCCGAAGATGGAGAGACGGATGTTTATGCATTCCGTTATGAAGAAGAGGGCGACGATATTAAACTTTTCGTCATCCAAGATGATGCCGAATGGGATATCGTCGAGGAGACGTTTAATACATTTCTTGCAGAAGATGAAGAGGAAGCGAACTAAATGACAGAATACAGCCGCGAAGACTTGAAATGGACAGATTCGCTGCGTCTGGCTTTTGGTGCTCACGTTGAGCTGGAAGAAGAGAACGGTAAATCGCATCCGTATGACCTGTTGGCTGAGTTTGAAGTGAAGGGCCAACAGTATGCGGTGCTCCGCAGTTCATTACGTCCTTATGACGAAGTTGAACTTCTGCGGGTTTTACCGGGAAGTGAAGGCCAGATCATGCCGGAATTAGTTACGATTGACGATGATGATGAGTGGGAGAACATCTCGGAACTGTATGATGAATGTACACTCCCCATTGACGAAGATTAATCAGCTTCAAATTGAAGAAACCGGGAGGGCGGAGAAGTCCGCTCTTTTTGGTTGTGTAAAGGAGTTGTTTCTTTTTTGAAAGGGAAAGCAATAGTAGTCATACTGCTTATCATTGTAGTTCTTGCCGGAGGCGCTGGCGTTTACGTATGGAGCATGATGCGTCCCGTGGAAGCTTCTACAGAACCGGTCGTATTCGAGATTAAGAGCGGATCGGGAACTTCGAAAATCGCGGATCAGCTTCAAGAGGAAGGCCTCATTCGAAGCGGGTTAACATTTAAAGGGTATTTAAAGTGGAAAAACCTAGGTTCTAATTTCATGGCGGGTACATATTCTATGAATCCTGGCGTGACATATGATGAGATTGTTAGCAAGTTGAGTAGTGGCGAAGTTGTACCAGAGGAAATGGTGAAATTTACGATTCCGGAGGGTTATACCGTTCTGCAAATGGCGGGTAAGCTTTCTTATGAGCATGTCGTAGATCGAGATGAATTCATCAAGCTGGCTAATGATCCTTCGGCCTTTGATGTAGATATCGTCAAAAATATTCCAGTGGATGAAGAACTTCGCTACGTATTGGAAGGGTATCTGTTCCCGGAAACGTATGAGCTGAAAAAAGGAAGTTCCACGCATGATGTGATGCAACGGATGCTGGAAGAATTTCAGACCAATATTAATTCCATTCCTGATTTGGAAGCCAAGCTCCAAGAGAAGAACCTTTCCCTGCATGAACTGCTGACCATTGCGTCACTGGTGGAGAAAGAAGTTGTAGTGGATGAGGAACGTGCTCTGGTTGCAGGTGTAATCTACAATCGGATTAATCAGGATATGAAGCTGGAGATTGATGCTACCGTGCAATATCTGCTCGACAAGCCTAAGGAGCGGTTGTTTTTCAAGGATCTAAAGGTGCAAAGTCCCTATAATACGTATCTGAATAAAGGGTTGCCACCAGGTCCAATTGCCAGTCCAAGTCTTCCGTCCATTGAGGCAGCGCTAAATCCGGAAGCTTCGGAGTATCTGTTCTATGTGACGAAAAAGGATGGCTCGTCTGGACATCTGTTTGCCAAAACGTATAAGGAACATCAGCAAAATATAGCCAAAAGTAAGGCTGCGCAATAAGCGGAGGGATGTATATGAGTACGAAACATGAACTGCTCGTTACGGCGGCAAATGTGAAAGAGGCAGAGGTGCTGCTCCAAGCAGGAGCAGATGCTTTGTTAATTGGGGATGATCGCTTCGGCATGCGTCTTCCCGGCAGCTTCAGTGTGGAAGAAACAGCAGAGGTCGTTGCCGTTGCTGCGAAACATCAGGCTCGTGTATACGTGTCTATGAACAATCTGATGTCCAACGAGTTGCTAAAGGAATTACCTGAATACGTTCAAGCTCTGGGTAAAATCGGTGTTCATGGGGTGGAGTTCAACGATCCATCTGTGCTCGCCGCTATTAAGGAGCATGCTCCGCATATCCAGCTGCACTGGAACGCTGAGATGACATCGACCAACTATGCAACAGCCAACTACTGGGGGGCCAAAGGAGCGAGTCGTGTCGTACTTGCTCGGGAGCTGAATATGGACGAGCTGACAGAGATGGTTCCATTTCTGAAGGTGGAAGCTCAGGTTCAGGTACATGGCATGACGAACATTTATCATTCCAAACGGAGTCTGGTGCAAAGTTATATGTCCCATCAGGGGCGTCCTGTAGAGGGGCATTTGGGTAAAGAGCGTGGTTTATTTCTGATCGAGGCTGAACGCCGGGATGAGAAGTTCCCGATCTATGAAGACCTGAACGGAACTCACATCATGAGTTCGGAGGATATTTGTATTCTCGAAGATCTTCATCTGTTGATGGAGGCCGGGGTACACAGCTTCAAAATCGAAGGCATGTTAAAATCGCTTGCGTATAACGAAGCTGTTGTACGTGCATACCGTATAGCTCTGGACAGTTATGCAGCTGATGCCGATGCTTATGCATTTTGTGAAGAATGGCTGGACGAGGTTCGTCAGTTGCAGGACCCTGAACGGGAATTGTCGTTTGGATTTTTCTATAAAGAACAGGTGTATTAATAGACGAGGTGAACAACATGGAAACAGTGGCGGTACAGCGGAAGTTCTCGGGTAAACGTAACCGTCTGGACAAACCGGAGCTGCTTGCTCCGGCGGGCAACCTGGAAAAACTTAAATTTGCAATCCATTATGGTGCAGATGCTGTGTATATCGGTGGACAGGCATACGGATTGCGTTCCAACGCGGATAACTTTAGCTTTGAAGAGATGCGTGAAGGTGTGGAATTTGCCAAAAAATATGGAGCTAAAGTTTTCGTGGCAACCAATATTTATGCGCATAATGAAGATATCGAAGGCATTCAAGCGTATTTGCAAAACTTGTATGATGCAGGAATTGCAGCTATTATCGTAGCAGATCCAGCAATTATTGAAGTGGCTCAGCGTGCCGTACCGGGGCTGGAAGTGCATTTGAGTACACAACAATCCACTCTGAACTGGCAAGCTGTGAAGTTCTGGAAAGATGAAGGTCTTCCACGCGTCGTTCTCGGACGTGAGACAAGCTTTGAAGAAATTGAAGAAATCAAGGCCAATGTGGATATCGAGATCGAAGCCTTTATTCATGGAGCGATGTGCTCGTCATATTCCGGACGTTGTGTGTTGTCCAACCATTTTACGGATCGGGACTCCAACCGGGGTGGCTGCTGCCAATCCTGCCGCTGGAAGTATGATCTCTTTGAAGATGCCCGGGAAGATACCGTGTGGGTCAGCGAAGAAGAAATGCAACTGCAGGCACCTGCACCATTCAAATTGGGAGAGAACCAGCTACCCCTATTTCAGGAGCAGGACAATTCTTTTTCCATGGGTTCGAAGGATCTGTGCATGATTGGGCAAATTCCTGAGCTGATTGATGTTGGTGTGGATAGTTTCAAAATCGAAGGACGCATGAAGTCGATTCACTACGTGGCTACCGTGGTTAACGTATATCGTCAAGCTATTGATTCTTATATGGCTGACCCGGAGAACTATGTATTGAAGCCTGAGTGGGTAGAGGAAATGAACAAGGCAGCGAATCGTCCACTGAATACCGGATTTTTCTATGATACACCGGATCATGAGGATCACATCTATGAACCGGAAGAAAAAGCGGTACCTTTCGACTTTGCTGGATTGGTGATGGACTATGATGCGGCTACAGGAATGGCGACCATTCAACAGCGCAATCATTTCAAACCTGGACAGGAAATCGAATTTTTCGGTCCGGGAGGCCACTTTTTCAAACAAGTGGTTGGGGAACTGCAGGATGAAGAAGGCAATATGCTCGATGCAGCTCGTCACCCGTTACAGCGTGTAAAAATGAAGGTGGATCAACCTGTTTCCTACTTTGATATGATGAGAAAAAAGAAGTAGGTTCAAATGCCTAGTTTTCAACAAAATAATATTATGTTTTAACAATATAGTGTTATAAAATTTACAAATTTGACTTCCGTATATCGGTATATGGGGGTCTTTTTTTTATAGAAAAATAGGAAAAAAGTTGTAATAAATTTCGAAAAAACGAAAGGGGAAAGGAGAAAGCTGTCGAATACTACATATTTATAGGGGAGAGAAAGAAAAATCCAACAAGTAAATTACTGGCAGGTGAATGGGATTGGTTCAAAAGAAGCAGAAGGACAGTGGGGAAGAGTTGAAAATACCCGAGAAGGTTAAGCCCGAGAAGGTTCAGAAAGTAAAGAAAGAAAAAGTAGTGAAAAGTAAGACAGGGGATACTTCAAGCAGAAAGGCTTTTAAATTAGACTCAGGTAATCTGAGGTCAGGGTGGAACAAGACCAAAAACCAGTTGAAGAAGCAAAACTGGAAAAATGTTGGGGGAACAGCGTTAGAGCAAATGAAGAAGGTCAATCCGATTAAATCGGTAGGTGTTAAACTGTTTTTGATCTTTTTTGTAGCAATTATGTTTTTTGTAGTCGGTTTAGGTCTATTATCCTACGCTAAAGCCAAGGATACGATTGAAAAAAATGCTTCTCGATCAAACCAGGAAACGATTGAACAGACCAAGCAAAAAATGGACATTATTTTGGAGCGGTTTGTAGATACATCCACACAAATTTTCTTTGATCCAGAAATGCAGTCATTGCTTCAGAAGATGTCTGATACGAATTTAACGGCGTACGATACGTTTATAAATTCAAGTTCGATCAACAAACAATTGTCGAACATTGCATTTACGAATAAATCTATGGAAGCGATTTATCTTGTGCCGACAGACGAAACAAAGTCTACCATGGGCACAGGCAACAACAGTTCTTCCATGGGCGACATCCGTAAAGAGAGCTGGTACAGCGAGTTGGTCCAAGCAGGCGGATATCGCTGGCTTCCAACGGAAGTCAAAGAGGACGGCGCCACACCAACGTTCCGAATTGCCCGTTCAATGAAGAACCTGCAAGGGACAACCCAGTCCTATGTGTTAATCATTGAATTGAAATTGGAGGTTCTGGAGCAGCAATTGAAATCGCTTGATTTGGGTGAAGGCGCAGTCCTCCAGCTCATTGCTCCGGACAACAAGGTTGTAGCTTCAACAATTTCTGATCGTACAGGGAAAGATACGGATTTGACCTTTGTTAAGGAGCTAACAGACAAATCCGGTAGCACCAATACAGAGTATACCGTGGATGGAAATTCGACCGATATGCTGGCAGTGTATAGTACTATGGATTCATCCGCTTGGAAATTGATCGGAATGGTCCCAACTTCTATGCTGGTGAAAGATGCCAAAGGCATTCTGACACTGACTTTGTGGGTGGCACTCGTAGTTGCCGCTATTGCCATACTGATCGGTATTTGGATGGTTCGCATAATTGCCCGTCCAATGGGCAAATTGAAAGATCTGATGCAAGAAGGAGCAAAAGGTAATCTTAAAGTGCGTACACCATTTACCTCCAAGGATGAGATTGGTCAATTATCAGCGGCATTCAATCTCATGATGGAACAGATCACGAATTTGGTCGAACAAACCAACCGTTCTGCGCAAGAAGTGCTCGACACGGCTTCTGAGCTGAGCAGTGCATCCAAGAAAACAGCAGTCTCCGCTTCCGAGATTGCCGTAGCCACTGAAGAAATTGCAGGTGGAGCAAGTAGTCTGGCAACAGAAGCGGAGCGTGGAAATGAATTGACCGACAATATCTCCCGTCAGATGGAGAGTGTGGTCGCTGCAAATGAACAAATGGGTGATTCAGCTCGTCATGTAGAGAAGTCCAGTGAGACAGGTACACAGCATCTGAATCAGTTGATGACCAAAACGCAGAAGACAGAAGAAATGATTGGTGCGTTGGTAAACAAGGTGGATTCCTTGAAAGAGAGCACGTCTTCCGTTCTGAAGGTGCTTGACGTAATGCAGAATATTACTAAACAAACGAACATTCTCTCCTTGAATGCAACAATTGAAGCCGCTCGTGCCGGTACAGCTGGACGCGGATTCATGGTGGTAGCGAATGAGGTTCGCCAGTTGGCTGAACAATCCAGACAATCCATTGATATGGTTGGCGACATTACCGACAAGATTATGACCGAAATGAATGAGACGGTGGATCAATTGTCTGCAGCTTATCCGTTATTCAAGGAACAGATGGATGCCGTGAGAGATACCAATGTAATATTTGCTTCAGTACAGCAACAAATGGGTGCTTTTGTTGAGAGTCTGAGCATGGTCACCGGTTCAATCGGAGATTTGAATCAATCTCAAGGGACGTTATCCGAAGCGATGAGTAATGTCAGCGCTGTAGCTGAACAATCTTCTGCAACGTCCCAGGAAGTTGCCTCCTTGAGCAGTGAACAACAAAATATCAGTAACCAACTGGTGAATTTGTCTGCAAAACTGGAGAATGTGTCGACAGAATTGAAAGATACATTGTCTCGCTTTACAGTATAATTCGAACCTGTTTGCTTCATTTGAGAAGCCTGTACCTAATAAGGGACAGGTTTTCTTGTTGTTACCGGATAATTCCATTCTGAATGTAGAATACTATGCCAAAACGCTGAACGGAGTGGCCTGATGCATGTACAACTGAAACGGCGCATTTATATTGCATGTATTCTTCTTACGGGTTTATTCGCTTTGCTTATGATTCGTTTGGTTTGGATTCAGGGCATTCAAATCAACCGCACGATGCCTGGATTTCAACGTACTGTTCGTGAGATGTCCGTATTGCAGCGAGAACGAGGGGTTGTACTGGATACGGGACGAGGACAGTTTACTGATTATAAGGGGCAACCCCTAACAGGCAAGCTGGAATGGGGATTGGTCCTTTTTCCGCATCCAGATCAAACAAGTCATTCATATCCATCTACAATGGCAAATTCGGAAGTTAAGGAATTGGCAGCTCTATTACATACCGATACGAAGTCGTTACAAAAGGAATGGAATCAAGGGAACGCACCCCATTTCTGGACAGCAGGTGCCAACCAGCCGATTACGTTGACCGAATCCCAGGTTGCCCGACTACGTATATTGAAGGCAGACGGCGCAAGTGTATATCCTCTCATGACACGTTATGGACAAGCCACTACGGGTATGCAATGGTTGGGTTATCTTGCTGAACAGCCTGGATTCCCGAACGCACAGTCGCGTCATAAGAATGAGGTGAAGCAGCCTTTTGCCATGAAATCTGGAGCAGCTGGGTTGGAAAGAACAATGGAACCTTTATTGATGGGCATTGGGCCGACCCTGTTAACACGTATGGTTACAGGTTCAGGAGAGGTTATTCCAGAATTACAGCCGCGTGTGATTGCACCATCAAATACACACTACCCATTGCGTGCGGAGACGACGATCAATATCGATGTGCAGCAAGGGATAGAGCAGATTGTGAAGAAGTCCGGAATGAAGGAAGGGGCTATCGTTGTGCTGGATGCAGCCAATGCAGACGTGCGTGCAATGGTTTCGGCACCGTTCTATAATCCGCAACATGTAGACCCTAAACAAACGGCTTGGTCGAATCGTGCCGTGCAGGGGGCTGTACCGGGTTCCATATTCAAAATCGTTACAGCAGCGGCCGCGCTGGAATATCACGCAGTATCCAAAGGGGAGACTTTCCATTGTGGTGGCGAGTGGGGGAAATATGGTCTGTCCTGCTGGAAGGAGCATGGGCATGGGACATTGAATCTGGAGCAAGGGTTTGCCGAGTCCTGCAATATTGTATTTGCTGAAACTGCTCGTCGGCTCAGTATGGAGCAGTTGGAACGTACGGCAGATGCTTTGGGATTGGCACGTCCAGTTGGCTGGGAGGGAAAGCAAATCGCAGGAATGACGGTACTGCATCATTTTGATCATGAGGACGCAGGAAGAGTGAGACTGCCATCCGTCTCTCCTCAGGATGAAGGAGCCAAGGTACAGACGGCTATCGGTCAGCGGGACGTTCTGGTGACTCCATTACAAGCGGCTAATCTGATCGTTACGCTCTTGCATGATGGCAAGGTGAGTGCTCCACGCCTTGTTCAGCGTATCCGATATGCCGATGGCGATACGATGCTGGATATGCCGATGCATGATTCACCATCTTCGGCAGGACGGATCTCTCCAGCTACGGCGCATCAGCTGTTATCTTGGATGAAGAAGGTTGTCAGTGACGGAACGGGAAAATCCCTGCAACATGCACGGTGGCAGGTGGCAGGGAAGTCAGGCACAGCACAGGTACAGCAGCATGGAGAGAAACGTAACCATCAATGGTTTATCGGGTATGGACCTACGGAACAACCCAAATATGCTGTAGCTGTCCTTGTCCAAAACGTTGCTCCAAGCAGCCGTCATCAAGCAACGGCGATGTTCAGAAAAGTGATGGACTATTTGGCTGAATCCTCATGATTACCGGGAGGAGCAGGTTCTTGCACCGAAGGCTCAGCATTCATACCAGAGGTGGTGCTACCCGGTGTGTCCATCACTAATGGGGAGGATTCGAATTCATCCTTCGGCAAGTGAATCCATTGCTGGAGATATCCTTGTTGCAGTAGTTCTTTGAGCAGAATCAGCAGCACCGGAGACAATACCACACCGGCCAGGCCAAAGACGGAGAGCGAGATCAGCATAAAAGAAAGCATCAAGTATGCGGAAGAGACTCCGATTGAATTACCCGATATTTTGGGCTCCAGCAGTTGGCGTGTCAGCATGGTTACAGCAAGGACTACAATTAAGCCAATCGCAAGGCTACTATTCCCCACAATGAACAGATACACAATCCACGGAATGAATATAACTGGAACACCCAGCAAAGGCACAAGGTCAAAAACGGCGCAGATGGCTGCGATGGTGAAGGCATTGGCAGTTCCAAGAATCAACAAGCCTGCATAAATCAATACAAAAGTAATCAGCATCATAATCATTTGGGCCTTCAAATACGAACGGATCGTCTTGAACACATGATTACGCATAAATTCAAGAGCCAGCTTCAACGTTTTTGGTGTTTTGGCCCGGGCAAATTTCCGCCAGGATTCAATCTCGATACTGAGAAAGAACGCGAGAATAATGGCAATCCCGAAATTAGTAATAAAGGAAGAAAATGAACTGAGAAAACCGATGACGATTTGTGCACCGCTGGTCACCCATTTGGACAGGAATCCGGTCAGTGTAGCAAAATAGTCACTAACCTTCTCGGTTATTCCGTCAGGTAAAGCATCGGACTTGTCCTGAATAAAATAAACCAGATTGGTGAATTCACGCTGGACCATCTCGATATAATAAGGAAAATTATCCTGCAAATTAGAAATTTGGGATACGATAATTAATCCCAATCCAAAAAAGGCAGCAACAATAACAGCAAGAAACAACAAAACCGAAATAGCGGCGCCCAAGGTTTTGGGCAATCCTTTGCGGTGCAGAAATCTTGCCAGGGGTTCGATCATCCAATACACTATAAATGAAAGAAAAACTGGCGCAGCCAATTGATATAATCGACTGAATCCGTACATGATAAAGTACACGGTTAATACGAGCAGCGCAATGTCAAAGACGGTGCGCCCATATTTTTTGTAAAGCGGCAGCATGGGCAGGGCTCCTTTGTTGGTCATTAAGGTAAAAATTAGGATGCATTTATTGTACACGATAGCTATCTTTTTGGGAAAAGAGGATTCAAGAAAAGGCTGAATTATGATAAAATTAAAGGCGGTTTATTTTGGTTAGTGCTATATTATGGCACGGTAATTCAGCAAGAGAAGCGGGGAGTTTGTAGCATGACAAATTTACTTCAGAGCATATTACTGTGGTTATTGTACATTTCATCGTTTTACGCCTTTATTCCGAGTTTAGTTAGCAGATTTTTCGGTTTTCGTGTGTTCAGGCGCGGGAGAAGTGAGACGGAGTTTTCCTTAACCTTTGATGATGGGCCGGACCCGGACTACACACCCAGATTGCTTGATTTACTACACCAGTATGGGGCAAAGGCAACGTTTTTTGTAGTCGGGGAGCATGCAGCCCATCATCCCGAACTCATTCAGCGTATACATGAGGAAGGTCATCTTCTCGGAATTCATAATTATATTCACAAAACGAATTGGTTGATGCGGCCGCGTACGGTTCGAGATCAGATTCAACGAACAGGTCAGATTATTCAGGAGGTTACGGGGGTAAGAACTTGTTATTATCGTCCACCGTGGGGGATTATGAATCTGTTTGATTTTTTCAGTAAAAAAGATCGTCGGATTATTCTGTGGTCGTCCATGTTTGAGGACTGGAGAAGTAGTGTAGGCGTTGAGAAATTGACAGAACGAATGTTGAAGGAGCTAAGGGGCGGAGAGGTCATGTTGCTGCATGATCGAGGGACTACCCTCGGCGCTGATGCACACGCGCCGGAGCAGATGCTCCAGGCGCTCGAAGTCGTATTGCAGGAGGCAAACAGGCAGCAGTTGCACAGTGTACGCATCGATACGTTGATGGGAGGCGTTACGGTGAGCGAACCTAAAAGTACAAATCAACCACAAACACATTTATCACCTTGGAAACGGATGGTTGTTGCTTTGTGGCTAGGGTGGGAGAAGTTGTTTCATTGGGTATACCATCTGCATACAGCGTCACCGGAGGACCCATTGCTGCATTACCGCTCCCGCGTATATCATGGAGCATTGGTTGAAATGAATGACGGGCATGTGATTCGTAACGGAGATCCGGTTATTGAACTTCATTTTGATAATAAAAAGCTTTTCGATCTAGGTATGACTTCACGCTCAAGTATGCATCTGGCCATTCGCATGATTCGGGCCATGGAACAGCAACTTCCTGATTTGGCCCGGCAGGTCGCACTTGAACCTGAACTTCGTTCAGCCAAGGCTCTATACGGTGTGAGCATGATTAACCGGGGACCGGAGAAATTCGGGTTTACGGTTCGGGAGTTGGCTCCTGGGCCGTTCAGTTCTGCATCCAAAGTGTATCTGAAACTTCTGCTAAGCGTCATTCATCCGGCAGGAACGAAACGTCTGAAGCAGCGATCCGAACAATTGGTTCCAAAAATGATTGCCATGCCTCTTGAGGTGTTGCTGGATCGATATGGTCAGCACGCATTGGTAGCTGCAACGGCGGAACAGCCCTCTGAGGAATTGTTGGTTCCTGAACAGGATCTTGTACCTGAACGAAACTGATTGCGAAATGAATAAAGAAAAGGGTTGCCCTTCGCCGGAGCACTGAACTGTGACCCTGTTTGTGGCCACTTTTAAAAAGGACCTTCGTTCTCAAGCGGCAATCAGATGGCTTCTGTATTCATCAGGAGTCATCTTTTTTAATGTCCATTGGTACCGTTCGGTGTTGTAGTAGGTGATGTATTCATTGACGCG
>NZ_OBQM01000031.1:0-1444 GCF_900221055.1 Paenibacillus sp. RU5M
TGAAGTGACCCCTTAAAGTTAGACAAATATTTTTATGCAACCTGTATGGCATGAATTCGGTATTGTACCGGGCTCATGCCTTTTAATTTTGACTTAATGCGTTTGTGATTGTAGTAATCGATGTATTGTGCTAGTTCTTGCTTGAAGTCATCTAGACTTTCAAACTCATTAAGATAGAGAAATTCTGACTTCATAATGCCAAAGAAGTTCTCCATTACTGCGTTATCGTAACAATTTCCTTTGCGTGACATGCTCTGGATAATCGCCCGTTCCTTCAAAGCATGTTGATACTGCTTCATCTGGTAGTGCCAGCCTTGATCCGAATGCAGGAGGAGCTCATCCTCGTTGGATAAGCGTTTAAAAGCTTTATTTAGCATGTCGGAGACTAATGAATAAGTAGGGCGAGATCCTACTGTGTACGTGATAATTTCACCGTTAAATAAGTCCAGAACAGGTGATAAATAAAGCTTTTCTCCAAACAACTTAAATTCCGTAATATCGGTAACCCATTTCTCATTTGGTTTTTCTGCTTGAAAGTTACGATCCAGTACGTTTGGTGCAATGTTACCCACTGTTCCTTTATAGGAACGATATTTTTTCATACGCACTACTGATTTCAGGCCTAATTCTTTCATGATACGCTGTACTTTTTTATGGTTAACTCGGTGTTCACGATTAACTAGTTCATCACGGATACGACGATAGCCATAACGCCCCTGATGTTCCTCGTAAATGGATTGAATAAGGAGTTTCAGGTCTGCGTCTAGATCGGGCTTGTCAAACTGTTTCACCCAGTAATAGAAGGTGCTACGTGGGACTTCAGCGAACGCTAGCAATGCAACCACCGGGAATTCAAGCCTTAATTCATAGACTACTTGCGCTTTGTCTTGTTTGGTGATTTTTCCTTGTTTTGAACTAAGGCATTCAACTTTTTTAAATAGGCGTTTTCCATACGCAAACGTTCTAATTCAGCTTGTAGAGCTTCAACTGATTCATCGCCAGGTTCTAGCTTCTTCGTCATATTTTTGTTCGTATTTTTCATGAGTGGACGCCCCTTTTTCTTTGATTTCAGGCCGTCCATTCCATCCTCATTGAATTGAATACGCCATTTTCTAATAATCCTAGGAGAGGGTATATTGAAAATGACCGCAGCTTCATTTGGAGACGTCCCATTCTCGTTTATATAGGTGAGTACGTCTAGTTTAAATGTCTTAGTGTAAGCTGTATAGCTCTTTTCAAAAGCTTTGACGCCGTGATATTCGTATTGCCTAATCCACATACGTAAAGTTTCATGATTTATCCGTAATGATTTTGCAATACTTTTGACTCCTTCAGTACCATTCTGATATCTATGAATGGCTTTCAATTTCTCATCTAAACTGAATTTAGGCAAAAAAACTGCACCTCCATTGTTAGTCGTGTCTAACAAATGGGGTGCAGTTCA
>NZ_OBQM01000021.1:0-64065 GCF_900221055.1 Paenibacillus sp. RU5M
GCGGAGGGGTTCCACACGTACCCATCCCGAACACGACCGTTAAGCCCTCTAGCGCCGATGGTACTTGGACCGCAGGGTCCTGGGAGAGTAGGACGTCGCCAAGCGAAGAACCACTGCCGATGTTATTCGGTGGTGGTTTTTATTTGTGTTTTTTAATATAGATCGTTATCCCCGAGAGATGCCCGCGCATCTCTTGTTTGACTTTGTCCCGTTCCTCTGACACACTCATAAATGGATACATACATCACGTATCAGGCCATGATTTGAAAGATATCATAACTTAGAGAACGGGGTGCAGGACGACATGGAAATTCAGAAATTAACCGTAGATGATTTTGAGCCAGCTATGGCACTCTCCGAGTATGCTTTTCAAGTGGTAATGAGTGAAGAACAAACGGAGAAGCGACGGAGTCAATTTGATTCACAGGATATATGGGGTGTATTTGAGGAGGGACAATTGGGTGCCAAACTTCACATTATTCCTTTTCAAACCTATATTCATGGGAGATCGTTCGAGATGGGCGGTATTGCGGGAGTAGCGACATGGCCAGAATATAGACGTAAAGGCTGGGTAGCTGGGCTGTTGAAGCATGCGCTGGAGGAAATGAACCGTAACAAACAAAGTATATCGTTTTTGCATCCGTTTTCTTTTGCATTTTATCGGAGATATGGATGGGAGACGTATGTTGAGTTTAAACGATATAAAGTGCCTACAGCTCATCTGCCTGCGAAAAAGGCAACCCCTGGAACAATTCGCCGTGGCGATCCGGGACTCAGTATATTAAAGGAAGTATACGGTGCGTACGCTGAACGCTATAACGGAACCTTGATTCGGGATGATGCGAGATGGGAGAATTCAGTTCTATCTAATGGCGCCAGCCAGAAGGCTATATATTATGATGAAGCTGGTAAAGCACAAGGCTATGTTTTATATGAGGTTAAGGAAAGAAAGTTTACCATTAAAGAGATCATTTATCTGAATGAAGAGACAAGACAAGGTTTGTGGACCTTTATTGCCAACCATGATTCCATGATTGAGGAAGTCACTTTACAGGCACCAGCCAGTGATATGCTTGCTTTTCAATTAGATAATCCGCGGATTCAGCAGGAAATTGTACCTTTCTTCATGGCACGTATTGTGAGTGTAGAACAATTTATTTCACAGTATCCTTTTGCGAGCCCAGACTCACCAGTACAGATTAATCTCCAGGTAGAGGATGCCCATGCACCATGGAATGAAGGGGTATGGCAGTTGAATGTGGCGATGAATGGTACAGCTTCGATATGGAAAACATCTGAGTCGGCAGCTAAAGATCAGACTGTTAAAGTAGACATACAGGCGCTTACCGCAATGCTGATGGGGTATCGTAGGCCCGCAGAGATGGCTCAAATAGGTAGAATTGAAGGACCGAATGGAGCGATTAAGGCTTTGGAGCAAGCGATTCCTGAACGGGAAACGTATTTACTTGATTTTTTCTGATCCTCATAGAGTAACGAGTATTCTAGGATCAATTTCATAGACTTAACTTGTATAGCATTACGACGTAAGTGTGAGACAAATGGACTTCTCCAGCTATTTTGGAGAGGTTTTTTTGTGTCAGCCGAATATTTCGTGTAAAATCGTAAAAAATGAATAGTGCTCCCTCTTGGCAAAACCACAAAATATGCTATAATGTATATAAAGTCAAAGAAAGTCAAAGTCAACTAAAGGTTAAATACTTACGTAGCTTTCTTTCTGCAATCCGGTGGTGGGAGCCATATTAAAGGTAGTACACATCAGCGGATAAAAGCAATATTAAAGGACCTTCGAGCGTCCTTCGCTCTCCTGTTAAAGACCGTTGAAGATCAGTTTCGCTGTTTCCTTGATTGGTTAAATGGGTTGAGAAGGTGTACTCTGTAGGGGCGTGTGGGTCCTTATTGACTTAACGTTTCAGACAGTGGAGGATGAGTGGATGCGTAATATCTCTGATATTATCGAACAATATCTGAAGAGTATTTTGCATGAAAGTCCCGAAGGATTGGTCGAAATTCAACGTAATGATCTGGCTGATCAATTTTCATGTGTGCCTTCCCAGATCAATTATGTCATCAGCACCCGATTTACACTCGAAAAAGGTTACCTTGTGGAGAGTAAACGTGGCGGCGGCGGTTATGTTCGCATACAGCGGATTGAATTGCCGGCTCACTCGGCTCTGCATAACCATTTGCACCATAGTATTGGAGATGAGATCGGGCAGACAGCTGCCGAAGGTCTGATCTACCAACTGGAAGAAGCACGTTTCTTGAGCAAAAGGGAAGCCGGGTTGATGCGGGCAGCTGTTTCGAGAGAGATTATATTGGTCAAACTTCCTTACCGGGATCAAATTCGTGCCAGAATGTTAAAGGCGATGTTAATATCTTTGCTCGGTAAATGAAAACTATCGGGATCAAGGGGGTACATCATTGTGCTGTGCCAAGAATGCAACAACCGTCCGGCAACACTCCATTTCACGAAGATCGTGAACGGAGAGAAGACGGAATTCCATATTTGTGAGTCATGTGCTCGTGAAAAAGGGGAAATGATTCCCGGAACATCCAACGGATTTTCCATTCATAACTTATTGTCCGGGTTGCTTGATTTTGAACCCTCAGGCAAGAATGGCAGTGCGGGAGCAACACCTGCGCAATCCCTTCGTTGTGAAGAATGCGGCATGACCTATTCACAGTTTAGCAAAATCGGCCGCTTTGGCTGTAGTTCTTGTTATAAATATTTTGACAGTCGTTTGGACCCACTATTTAAACGGGTTCACGGTAGCACTTCCCACGTGGGTAAAGTGCCTGCACGGGCTGGTGGTCGCATCAAGGTCAAAAGACAGATTGCTGATCTGAAACGGGATCTTCAGGAGAGTATAACGCAAGAGGAGTTTGAAGAAGCCGCTCAAATTCGTGATCAGATCAGGGAACTTGAAAAAGAAATAGCTCAGGAGTAAAGTTTGTGATGAGTAGGAGGGATGCGTAATGCCTAATCTGCGTTTTACAGAGAAGGCGCTCAGCGACTGGATGCGTAGTGATGCGGCTGATTCCGAAATCGTCATTAGCAGCCGAGTCCGGATCGCACGCAACCTTCAGCATTATCCGTTTCCGATGCTGGCTTCCAATGAGCAATCGGAAGAAGTGCTGAATAAGCTGAGCGAAGTACTTCAATACGATGACGTTCATGCTTTTGGAGATTTTCATACCCTGGATCTGATTGATATCGATGACCTTGACAAACGGGTGCTGGTGGAGAAGCATTTGATCAGTCCCAGTCTTGCGAACGAATCCAGAAATGGTGCTGTTATTCTCAGTGAGGATGAATCTGTCAGTATTATGATTAATGAAGAGGATCATCTTCGTATCCAGTGCCTCTATCCGGGGTTCCAGGTAAAAGAAGCCTGGGAGAAAGCTTCCGCCATAGATGATGCTTTTGAAGCGCATGTGGATTACGCTTTTGATGACCGTAGAGGATATTTAACCAGCTGTCCTACGAATGTAGGTACAGGTGTAAGAGCATCTGTCATGATGCATCTACCCGCTCTGGTGATGACACAGCAGATTGGCCGCATTCTAACCGCAGTCTCCCAAGTCGGACTGACTGTACGGGGAATTTACGGTGAAGGCAGTGAGGCGATGGGTAACCTGTTCCAGATTTCGAACCAGATTACGCTGGGGCAGACGGAACAAGAAGTCATCGATAACCTGCATAGTGTTGTGTTACAGATGATTGGGCATGAGCGTACCGCCAGAGAACGGTTAATTACCGACTCTAGACTGCGGATTACCGACAGGGTTATGCGTTCTTACGGCATTCTGTCCCATGCAGCCATCGTCGATTCGAAGGAAGCTGCACAGCGTCTGTCGGATGTTCGACTTGGTGTAGATCTCGGATTGTTGGACGGCTTGTCCATTACCGTGATGAACGAGTTGAATGTGATGACGCAGCCGGGCTTTTTGCAGAAAACATTTGGGGAAGACATGCGGACAGATGAGCGTGACATATATCGGGCTCAGTTGATCCGTGATACGATCAGTGCAGCCAATCAATCATAGGTAGTTCAAGAGTTGTTAATAAAGGTTTCACGCCGCATCTGCGGCTTTTATATAATAGAGCATTTCTATAATGAATGCTGAATGATTTTATTCGCAGCACGGCTGCAAACAAAAATGATATGAAGAATACGGTGGGATCCTTTCATTAGCCCCCGTTTTATCCAAAACCATGGAGGTGCAGGAGATATGATGTTTGGAAGATTTACGGAACGGGCCCAAAAGGTGCTCGCATTGGCGCAGGAAGAAGCTGTCCGTCTTGGTCATAATAACATCGGTACAGAGCACATTTTGCTCGGCCTCATTCGTGAAGGCGAAGGCATCGCAGCCAAAGCGCTGATCGGCCTGGGACTCGGATTGGAAAAAATTCAAGATGAAGTAGAGACGCTAATTGGCCGTGGCCAAGAGCAACCTACGAACATTGCATATACGCCTCGTGCGAAAAAAGTGATTGAATTGTCTATGGATGAAGCTCGCAAATTGGGCCATACCTATGTAGGCACAGAGCATATCCTGCTTGGATTGATTCGTGAAGGCGAAGGGGTTGCAGCACGTGTGCTGAACAACCTGGGTATTAGTTTGAACAAGGCACGTCAACAAGTGCTGCAACTGCTTGGCAGCAGTGAAGCTGTATCCAGTCATAATGGTACGCCTTCCAATGTCAGCACACCAACACTGGACAGTCTGGCACGTGATCTTACGGCGTATGCCAAGGAGAACAACCTGGACCCAGTGATTGGACGTAGTAAAGAAATTGAACGTGTTATTCAGGTACTGAGCCGTCGTACCAAGAACAACCCAGTACTGATCGGTGAGCCAGGTGTAGGTAAAACAGCCATCGCTGAAGGACTTGCACAAAAAATCATCGCCAACGAAATTCCTGAGACTTTGCGTGACAAACGTGTCATGACATTGGATATGGGTTCGGTTGTTGCAGGAACAAAATATCGTGGTGAATTCGAAGATCGTCTGAAAAAAATTATGGATGAAATTCGTCAAGCGGGTAACATTGTCTTGTTCATCGACGAATTGCATACCCTGATTGGTGCAGGCGGAGCGGAAGGTGCAATTGATGCTTCGAACATTTTGAAACCGGCTTTGGCCCGTGGAGAATTGCAGTGCATCGGTGCTACAACGTTGGATGAATATCGCAAATATATCGAGAAGGATGCTGCGCTAGAGCGTCGTTTCCAACCGATTACGGTGGATCAGCCTTCTCCAGAAGAAGCGGTTCAAATTTTGCATGGATTACGTGACCGTTACGAAGCGCATCACCGGGTAAAAATTACGGATGAAGCGATTGTGCAGGCAGTTAAACTGTCTGATCGGTACATTACAGACCGTTTCCTGCCGGACAAAGCGATTGACCTGATTGATGAGGCGGGTTCCAAAGTAAGACTGAACTCTTACACGATCCCACCTAACCTCAAACAACTGGAGAGCCGTCTCGAGGATATCCGCAAGGAAAAAGACGCAGCGGTTCAAAGCCAGGAGTTCGAAAAGGCAGCAGCTCTACGTGACACGGAACAAAAAATCCGTGAAGAGCTGGATGTAACGAAGAACCAATGGAAAGAAAAACAAGGTCGCACCGATTCTGAGGTAACTCCTGAGGATATCGCACAAGTAGTAGCCAGCTGGACCGGTATTCCGGTGAATCAGCTGAAAGAAGAAGAGACACAACGCTTGATGAATCTGGAATCAATTCTGCATGAACGTGTCATCGGTCAGGATGAGGCTGTGAAGTCCGTCAGTCGTGCAGTTCGTCGTGCTCGTGCTGGATTGAAAGATCCGAAACGTCCAATGGGTTCATTTATCTTCCTTGGTCCTACAGGGGTAGGTAAAACCGAGCTGGCTCGTGCTCTTGCAGAAGCAATGTTCGGGGATGAAAATGCAGTCATCCGGATTGATATGTCCGAGTATGGCGAGAAGCATTCCACTTCAAGACTCGTCGGAGCGCCTCCGGGATATGTGGGATATGAAGAAGGTGGACAGCTGACAGAGAAAGTGCGTCGCAAACCTTACTCTGTCGTCCTGCTCGATGAAATCGAGAAAGCACATCCTGAAGTATTCAACATCTTGCTGCAAGTGCTTGAGGATGGTCGTCTGACCGACTCTAAAGGTCGCGTCGTAGACTTCCGGAATACGTTGATTATTTTGACATCCAATGTGGGAGCAGAAGCGATCAAACGTAACTCTACACTGGGCTTTACGGCAGTAGTGGATGCAGGTGCGGATTACGATAACATGAAGGGTAAAGTGATGGATGAGCTGAAGAAAAGCTTCCGTCCTGAGTTCCTTAACCGGATTGATGAAATTATCGTGTTCCATTCTCTTGAAGAAAAACACATTGCTGAGATTGTTACACTGATGAGTGAAGAGCTTCGTAAACGTCTGAATGAATACGAGGTCGACTT
Organism: Paenibacillus sp. RU5M; assembly: GCF_900221055.1. Taxonomy (NCBI): domain Bacteria; kingdom Bacillati; phylum Bacillota; class Bacilli; order Caryophanales; family Paenibacillaceae; genus Paenibacillus; species Paenibacillus sp. RU5M. The sequence goes on from NZ_OBQM01000021.1 coordinate 6,480, forward strand.
CGAGCTCACAGACAATGCCAAGGCTTTCCTTGCCAAAGCAGGCTTCGATCCAGCCTATGGTGCTCGTCCGCTTCGTCGGGCGATCCAGAAGCATATTGAAGATAAATTGTCGGAAGAATTGCTCACGGGTAATGTGACTAAAGGTGATTCGTTGCTCATCGATGAAGAGAATGGAGCATTGTCTGTAACTAAAAAAGACGTTGTTGTTCCTTCCACTGAGGAAATCGAAACGAAATAAGTAACACTCGACTAGTGACATAACTACTGAGTCTGATGTATAAAACAAAAATCCTTCCTGGCTTTAGTCGGGAAGGATTTTTTTGTGTTTTTGTGCCAGTCAGAGACCCAGAGCTGTTGTTTATCAGAAAATAAACTTTGAAGTGCTACGAACATGTGTAAAGTTTGCGATAATCCTTTACGAAAAATCTCAAACAATGGTAAACTTTTATTAACCCTGCACGTCAGGGAATTAAGGCAAAATTCGTCGAAAAATGCAAAATGCTGTTATAAAATAAATCCTAGGAGTGCTGAAGTGGCCAAAGTTAAAACCAAGTTTCAGTGTACGGAATGCGGCTATGAAGCCCCCAAATGGTACGGCAAATGTCCGGGTTGTCAGTCTTGGAATTCAATGGTGGAAGAAACCGAAACGGTGGTCAAAACACAAGGGAGAAATTCCCCTCTCTTTGAGAGTAAAGATAAGCCACTTCCCATCATAGATATAGATAGCGGTCAGGAACCGCGTGTACAGACTGGAATTGAAGAGCTGAACCGGGTTTTGGGCGGCGGAATTGTTCCAGGATCTCTCGTTCTGGTGGGCGGAGACCCCGGAATCGGAAAATCAACATTGATGTTGCAAACATCTCATGCTTTGACTCACTCAGGTTTGCGTGTGTTATATGTCTCAGGTGAGGAATCAGTTAAGCAAACGAAATTGCGGGCTGACCGTCTGGGTGCGCTGTCTCCTGAGTTATATGTACTATGTGAGACCAATATGGAGCGGGTAGAGGAAGCGGTAGAGCAGATCCAGCCGCATTTTCTAGTCATCGACTCTATTCAGACCGTATATCTGCCAGAAGTCACCAGTGCACCCGGCAGTGTAGCTCAGGTAAGGGAATGTACCTCACGGTTCATGCGAATCGCCAAAGGGCGAGGCATTGCAACCGTACTTGTGGGGCATGTTACGAAAGAAGGCGCCATTGCAGGTCCACGTATGTTGGAACATATGGTGGACTGTGTTCTTTATTTTGAAGGAGAACGGCATCATACGTATCGCCTTTTACGTGCGGTAAAGAACCGTTTTGGTTCGACCAATGAGATCGGCATTTTTGAAATGGGCGAAGATGGACTTCGTGAAGTAGGCAACCCTTCTGAGCTCTTTTTGTCAGAACGTCCTCTGGGTGTGGCTGGTTCTACCGTAGTTGCCAGCATGGAGGGCACACGTCCTCTGCTTGTGGAATTGCAGGCATTGATTTCAACCACACATTTCCCTTCTCCGCGGCGTATGGCAACAGGGGTAGATCTCCATCGATTAAACCTGATTATTGCGGTACTGGAGAAACGGATGGGCATGTTCTTGCAAACGCAGGATGCTTATCTGAACGTAGCTGGTGGTGTGAGATTAGATGAGCCGGCAGTAGATTTGGCGGTTGCTGTAAGTATCGCATCCAGCTTGAGAGATGTACCGACCAAGCCAGATGACGTCATCTTTGGGGAAATCGGTTTAACGGGTGAAGTTCGGGCCGTTTCAAGGGCTGAACAACGTGTGAAAGAAGCTCAGAAATTGGGCTTTAAGCGTGTCATTTTACCAGAAAAAAGCTTAAAGGGCTGGAAACATCCTCGCGGGATACAACTGATCGGTGTGAATACCGTGGCAGATGCACTAGCGGTTGCTTTAGATTAGGGGGCATAACAAGATGAAAGATTCGAGCCAACTGGATAATATGAACGAATTGTTAAGGCTGATTGCACCAGGTACACCTTTCCGCGAAGGTCTGGAGAACGTGCTGCGCGCCAAGACGGGTGCACTGCTGGTTGTAGGATACAGCCCTGAAGTAATGGAAGTGGTGGATGGAGGATTCTCGATTAACTGTGATTTCTCCCCGAACTATTTGTATGAACTCGCCAAGATGGACGGTGCCATTATCCTTAGCGAAGATTTAAAGCGTATCCTATACGCCAATACTCAACTTATTCCTGACTCATCCATCTCTTCATCTGAGACGGGGATCCGTCACCGGACGGCTGAGCGTGTCGCGAAACAAACAGGCAAATTAGTCGTATCTATATCGCAGCGGCGGAATATTATTACCTTATACCAAGGAACACTACGGTATTCCCTCAAGGAAATCGGGGTTATTTTGACCAAGGCGAATCAAGCGATTCAAACCTTGGAGAAATACAAGGCTGTATTGACACAGTCCCTTACGAATCTGAGCGCCGCCGAGTTCGAGGAACTGGTAACGATTCCTGAGGTAGTCAATGTCATTCAGCGTACGGAAATGGTTATGCGCATCAAAACGGAAATCAAGCGTTACATTCATGAACTCGGCAACGAGGGACGTCTGATCTCCATGCAGATGGAGGAGCTCGTCGGTACAACAGAAGAGGAAGCCTGGTTGCTGTATAAGGACTATGCCCGTGATGACAGTGATGACAAGATTCGTGAGATTATCGTAGGTCTGAAAAGATTGTCGGACGATGAATTGCTGGATGCACATCATATCGTACGTCTTCTGGGATACCCTTCGTCAGCGGCTACGTCTGAAGATTCGGTTGCACCTCGCGGATATCGGGTATTAAATAAGATACCACGCCTGCCGAATGTCATCATCCATAACCTGGTGGATCAATTCGAACAATTGCCTCATGTCATTATGGCTACAATAGAAGAGCTGGACGAAGTGGACGGGATTGGAGAGGTACGGGCCCGAACCATTAAGGAAGGTCTCAAGCGTTTGCAGGAGCAGATGTTTATTGACAGACAAATGTAAGGGTTTGCCTATAACGGCTTGAAAATAATGAGGTGAAACAACGATGTTAACCAGATTCATTCCGAATCTCTTTACCTTGGGTAATCTGTTTCTTGGAATGATGGCAATCCTGCTTGCAATTGATGGGAAGTATAGTTTGGCTGCCATTTTGGTCATTATTGCGATGTTGCTGGATGGCCTGGATGGCCGTGTCGCACGTGCACTTAATGCCCAGAGTGAGTTTGGCAAAGAGCTGGATTCTTTGTCTGACATGGTTTCATTTGGTGCAGCTCCAGCTCTAATTATATTCATGGTCTCGTTTCAGGACGCAACTCCGGTTCTCGCCTGGATCGCAACCGCAAGCTTTCCAATCTGTGGGGCTATCCGGTTAGCCCGGTTTAACGTTCGCCCCGGTATCCCCGGGTACTTCACAGGTTTGCCGATCCCAGCGGCTGGAGGGGTACTGGCAACACTATCCCTGTTTAATAAGGATATCGGTCCCGTGAGTATGATGATTGCGACCTTGCTGTTATCGTATCTGATGGTAAGTTCGCTGAAATATCCCAATTTCAAAAAGGTTGGTCTACCGCGTAAAGCGATCTGGATTGCACCTTGGGTCATCGTCTTCGCGGTAGTGGTGGCTGTTATGTTTCCAGAACAATTGTCCAAATTGATCTTTATTCCACTTGTGTTATACGCTCTATATGGGATGAAGCATAATATGCGGACGGCAGCCTCGCGGAACCGAGCCAAAAAGCGTAAAGAAGAGAAGTCTTCCCGTCCTTCCGATCGCTAGGCATTCCATCATTTCGGGAAATAAAAAGAAAGCACGTACGCTCCTCAACAGGAGAATACGTGCTTATTTTTGTTTTTAAAATCTATACGTTAACTTAACCATTTGCAATGAAATACGTATTGTTTACGACAAATTGAACATCCCTAACGTCGAACATTTCTGTGACTCGTGATTTACGACCTCTTCCATGTTGATGTCCAGCAGATTGCAGAGAGCCGACATATAAAACAGGTTCCGCCCTAGTTCAGAGCTGATCACCTCTTTACAATTCTCGCACAATTCACCTTCCACATGCGTTTCCAGCAGGCCTTTTGATTGAGCAATGTCGCTCTCTGGGGCATATTTCTGCTTGGTGGCGTGCAGCTCAATGCAGCCGCATTCGGTAATGGCCTTGGACACGGCACGGTTGACAGAGGCGCCGGCTTGTCCTGTTTTGGACAGTACATCAATCAGGCTGCGATGACGCAGCAACAGCTCGGAAACTTGATCCTGAAAAGCCTGTAAACTTAGCGTACTCATTTTGCTACTCACCTCGGGATATGAATTGAATTCATTATATGCCAATAATTTACCTTCTTTCAACTGACGATTGCAACATTTCCAAAAAGTTCTTCAAAAGCGGGATTAGCAATCTGAGAATTGGATCATACTGGATATAAAGATGAAGTTATATTGAAGGAGGTGCAGGGACTTATGTGGAAAAAAGGCATTTTAACTTTTACAGGATTGTGCGGTGCATGGTTCGGCTACACGGCATATCATCTGGCAGGAAAATCCGTCCCTTGGATGGCTGAATGGATTCAATCAGCAGGATTATTGGGGGCTGGGGTATCAACCCTACTAGGTGTTGTATTGTTTATGTCAGTGTGTAACATTGGTGGAACATTAATGGCAACCAGACTACATAATAGTATTGATTCGTTGGCCAAAGTACCGATGAATGAATTGGCTGCGGGTGCGGCGGGTACAGTTGCAGGACTGCTGGTGGCCTTGCTGTTATATCCTTGTGTAGCATGGCTGGGGACGGCCGGAGAAGTGCTGCAAGTGGCACTGACGGTCGTAAGTAGCTATATAGGCTATATGCTTGCCATGGCGAAGAAAGACGATCTGGCGGCCTTCTGGATGTCAGGACGCTGGGGTCATCCTGAGGTGGATGAGGAAAGACGGCTAGAAGAGCACAAAATTTTGGATACCAGTGTAATTATCGATGGTCGCATCGCGGATATATGCAAAACCGGATTTATCGAGGGCACGATTGTAATCCCGGAATTCGTTCTGGAGGAATTGCAGCACATTGCAGATTCATCGGACTTGCTCAAGCGGAACAGAGGACGGCGTGGGCTTGATATTCTGAATAAGATTCAGAAGGAATTGGACGTTAAAGTGCTCATCTACGAAGGTGATTTCGAGGAGATTTCGGAAGTGGACAGCAAGCTGGTCAAGCTCGCCAAGGTGCTTCAGGGTAAAGTTGTCACCAACGACTTCAACCTGAATAAGGTCTGTGAACTGCAAGGAGTATCCGTGCTAAACATCAATGACCTCGCCAATGCCGTTAAGCCGGTGGTATTGCCAGGTGAGGAGATTATGGTACAGATTATCAAGGATGGTAAGGAACACGGTCAAGGTGTAGCCTATCTGGATGATGGCACCATGATCGTGGTGGAAGGCGGACGCGAGTATATCGGCATGATGATGGAAGTGCTGGTGACCAGTGTGCTGCAGACGTCAGCAGGACGAATGATTTTTGCCAAGCCGAAACTGTTGGAAAAAGCCCAATAAAGCGGTATGATGGGTAGTGTATCGTTTAACGATATTTAATATCGATAGTAGATATTTTGTATCTTAGGACGGTAAACTGACAGACAAGGCAGGGATTGCGGCATGGATAAAGGGTGGGGTGTTGTCATTGTGGCGGCAGGTCGGGGGACCCGGATGGGAACAACCGAGAGTAAGCAGTTTCTGCTGCTGCAGGACAAGCCCGTTTTCATACATACGCTTGAAGTGTTTACGGCTATGGACGAGGTCAGCGAAATGGTGCTGGTCACGGGAGCTGCCGATGTTGAACGCTGCCAGGATTGGGTAAAAGAATACCGACTGGAATCACGTGTCCGTGTCATCCCCGGAGGGAAAGAGAGACAGCATTCGGTCCACGAAGGCCTTAAGGCACTAGGGACAGACTGGGTCCTCGTTCACGACGGGGTACGTCCTTTTATAAACCGTGAGCAGATTATGGGGTGTATGAAGGCCGCTATGTCGGGTGGAGCAGCTGTACTGGCCGTTCCAGTGAAGGATACGATCAAACAAGTAAATGCGGATGGAATCGTTACGGCGACGCCGGACCGCAGCAGTCTGTGGAGCATTCAAACCCCGCAGGCTTTTCGTCTTTCTTCCCTGCTGATTGCGTACGAATCGGCGGACCGGGACGGATTTCTAGGAACGGATGACGCAATGCTGGCTGAACGCCAGGGAATGTCGGTCAAGGTTGTGGAAGGCAGTTATAAGAACATCAAATTAACGACGCCGGAAGATTTGGAATACGCCGCGTTTTTGCTCAAGGGAGAGAAGAAGCGATGATACGTGTAGGACAGGGATTCGATGTACATCAACTGGTAGAGGGACGCCCATGCATTATTGGCGGGGTAACGATCCCTTATGAAAAAGGACTGCTGGGTCACTCGGACGCAGACGTGCTGCTGCATGCCATCAGTGATGCCATTCTTGGTGCGCTTGCACTTGGGGATATTGGCAAACACTTCCCGGATACGGATCCGGAGTTCAAAGATGCTGATAGCCTGAAACTGCTGGAGCATGTGTGGCAGTTGGTGAAGGATCGTGGATACCGTCTGGGGAACATTGATTCAACCATTATTGCACAGAAGCCGAAGATGGCACCTTACGTTCCGAAGATGGCCGAGGTTATTGCCAAGGCACTTGAAGCAGATGTAACTCAGGTGAATGTCAAAGCGACAACAACAGAGCAACTGGGATTCCCCGGACGGGGAGAGGGCATAGCTGCCCAATCGGTTGTTTGCCTTGTTCGCGTGTGATATTATCAACCAATTAGAGACGGAGGGGATATTATGAGCACCGAAGTTCGCGTGCGCTACGCGCCGAGTCCAACGGGACACCTGCATATCGGGAACGCCCGTACGGCATTGTTTAACTATTTGTATGCCAAACATAATAACGGCAAATTCATTATTCGTATTGAGGATACGGACGTGAAACGCAACATTGCCGGTGGTGAGGAAAGTCAGCTGAAATACCTGAAATGGCTCGGAATCGAGTGGGACGAAAGTATTGATGTCGGCGGCGAGTACGGACCATACCGTCAGACGGAACGTCTGGACATCTATCGTAAGTATACGCAGGAGCTGCTGGATAAAGGTCTGGCTTACCGCTGTTATTGCACGGAAGAAGAGCTGGAGCAAGAACGTGAGGAACAGACAGCACGTGGAGAAACTCCGCGTTATTCGGGTAAACACCGTGATCTGACACCGGAGCAACAGAGCGCATTTGAAGCGGAAGGCCGTGTGGCGAGTATTCGTTTCCGTGTACCGGAAGAACGCATCTATACGTTTGATGACACGGTCAAAGGAACAATCTCATTCAACAGCAAGGAATCCGGCGACTTCGTTATTGTGAAAAAAGACGGCATTCCTACGTACAACTATGCAGTTGCTGTCGATGATCATTTGATGAAAATCTCCCACGTCCTGCGTGGGGAAGATCACATCTCTAACACACCGCGTCAACTGATGATTTATGAAGCGCTTGGCTGGGAGCCGCCGCAATTCGGTCATATGACGTTGATCGTGAATGAAAACCACAAAAAGCTGAGTAAACGTGACGAATCCGTTATTCAGTTTATTGAACAATATGATCAGCTCGGCTATCTGCCTGAGGCGATGTTTAACTTCATCTCCCTTCTTGGCTGGTCGCCTGAAGGAGAAGAAGAGATCTTCTCGCAGGAGCAGTTAATCTCCATTTTTGATACGAAGCGTCTGTCCAAGAGCCCGGCGGTATTTGATACACACAAGCTGGCTCACTTGAACAACCACTACATCAAAAATGCTGAACCAGATCGCATTGCCGAAATGGCGATTCCACATCTGCAAAAAGCGGGACGTATTGCCGCTGAGCTCTCACCTGAACAAAAAGAATGGGCATATACGCTTGTTCATCTCTACCAAGAGCAAATGAATTCTGTCTCCGATATCGTGGAGTTGTCGGAAGTGTTCTTCCGTTCCCACCTGGAGCTGGAAAGTGAAGGGGCTGCTGTACTGGCTGAGGAGCAGGTACCAACCGTTCTGAAGGCATTTGCTGATAAAGTACAGGCTAGCGACGAATTTACACCAAGCAAGATGGCTGCGCTGATCAAAGAAGTTCAGAAAGAGACCGGATTTAAGGGTAAACAGCTGTTTATGCCGATCCGTGTAGCTCTGACAGGACAGACTCATGGACGCGATCTGAACCAAACAATTGTACTGCTTGGCCGCGATACGGTCATTGATCGATTGCATGCTCAGGTAAAAGGCGCGTAAGTAACGCCCTTGTTTAGTCTACTTTGACTTAAGGATGGAACTTCGTTCCCACCGATATGAAGGAAGATTGTTGTCAGTCCATAACCTTTTCGCTATAATAGCAACACAAAGGTTAAATGGTATGATTTTATCATTCATCATAAAAACAGCAAAGACCGGGAGAAGTAGGCTGAACCGGACAGATTCAGAGAGGATGGTCCCGCAGTAAAGAACAAGATTCTTTGCTGAGGTGGCTGTGAGCCATCCGCTGTCCGTCAGTCGAAATGCACCCGTGAGCTGCATAGCCGAATCCGGCCCCGCCTCTCGTTATGTAGGAGAGAGGAAAACGTCAGGATAGGTTGTGACGGTTGGTTCCCGTTACGGAACTGTTGAGGGTTCATTCTTGTGCAAGGATATGAGGCAGCTATAACAGGTAGCCTAGTTCTTGTATGTTAAGGCATGAACCGAGCAGAGTGGGACCGCGATAAACGCCTCTGCAGCTTAATAGCTGCAGGGGCGTTTTCTATTTAGGTCGAGTCAGAAGAACACTACCATGAGGGCCGCGCCATCCGGAAAGCCGGAGGACGAAGACCTGAACAAGAGGGGAACGAGCATGTTCAAGAAGATCAGATCAGATATCCAGGCGGTGTTTGAAAACGATCCGGCGGCCCGGGGATGGTTTGAGGTTGTATTTACCTACTCGGGGCTGCATGCGATATGGGCGCACCGGGTGGCACACTTTTTATACAAGCGGAGATGGTTTTCTTTCGCGCGGTTCATTTCACAGGTCAGCCGCTTTATGACAGGCATCGAAATCCATCCAGGCGCTACGATTGGCAATCGGTTGTTTATTGACCATGGCATGGGCGTGGTGATTGGGGAAACGTGTGAAATTGGCGACGATGTTGTCATCTATCAGGGGGTCACACTTGGCGGAACGGGTAAAGAAAAAGGGAAGAGACATCCGACAATTGGCAATAATGTGGTTATCTCATCCGGAGCGAAGGTGCTAGGTTCCTTCAGCGTGGGGGATCAATGTAATATTGGTGCGAACTCGGTTGTGCTGAAGGAAGTCCCTTCGAATAGCACCGTTGTAGGCATACCGGGCAGAATCGTGAAGCAGGATGGCCGCCGGGTGGACCGTCTGAATCAGCAGCTTCCCGATCCGGTCATCGATTCCCTGCGCACTATGCAGCAAGAAATCGAACGATTACGTGAAGAAGTGCGTACTTTGCAGAGTACACGTGAAAGTGAGTTTTCCCGTGGTACAATAGAATAATGATGGAAACGGATGAAAGGAAAGTGACTATGACGCTTCAAATTTACAATACGATGAGTCGTACCAAAGAGAATTTTGTTCCTCAAGAGCCGGGGAAAGTGAAAATGTATGTGTGCGGGCCGACGGTATATGATTACATTCATATCGGGAATGCACGTCCAGTTATCTTTTTCGACACAGTTCGCGGATATTTGGAACAGACCGGACATGAGGTGAACTATGTCGTAAACTTCACGGATGTCGATGATAAGCTCATTCGTAAAGCTGAGCAGCTTGGCACGGATGTTCCTCATGTCGCAGAGAAGTTTATTGCAGCGTACTACGAGGATCTCGAAGGGCTGGGTATTCCGAAGGCAAGCAGTAATCCAAGAGTGACCGAAAACATGCCGCTTATTATTGATTTTATCCGTGAGCTGGTTGAAAAGGACTTCGCCTATGAAAATGGGGGTGACGTATATTATCGCACAGGCAAATTTGCGGAGTACGGCAAACTATCGAAGCAAAACCTTCAGGAATTACAGTTTGGAATTCGTATTGGTGTAGATGAGCGCAAAGAGCATCCAGAAGACTTTGTCCTCTGGAAAGCTGCGAAGCCGGGTGAGATTTTCTGGTCCAGTCCATGGGGCGATGGTCGTCCGGGCTGGCATATCGAGTGCTCTGCCATGGCACGGGAATACCTGGGGGATACGTTGGATATTCACGGCGGAGGACAGGATTTGCAGTTCCCTCACCATGAGTGCGAATGCGCTCAATCCGAGGTGTTGACTGGTAAACCACTTGCAAACTACTGGATGCATAACGGATTCATCCGTATTGATAACGAAAAAATGTCGAAATCACTCGGCAACGGTGTGCTTGTCAAAGACCTTCGCAATCAATATAAACGCGAAGCCATTCGTTATTTCATGTTGTCTACTCACTATCGCAATCCGTTGAACTTCACGGAAGATACGATGGAACAGGCACAGAATAGTGTGGACCGGATCGCAAATGCCGTAGGTAACCTTAATCATCGCTTGCAGGCTGTGAGCGTGGATCAGGCTGTGTCAGCTGAGTTTGCAGCGAGACTGGAGCAGATTCGTGAGCAGTATCATGAGAAAATGCAGGACGACTTCAATACGCCTGATGCGATTACGGCAATGTTTGAGTGGGCTGGGGAAGCTAACCAACTGTTGCAGCAAGATGTGGTAAACGCTGCGGACATTCGCGCTCTGCTGGAATTGTTCAATGAGTTGAATGCAGTTCTTCGTATCTATACCGAGGCTGAACCGGAGCTTTTGGACGAAGAAATCGAACGTCTAATTGTAGAACGTAACGAAGCACGCAAAACCAAAAACTGGGCGCGGGCTGATGAAATTCGGGATGAACTGTCTGCGCAGGGCATCTTGCTTGAGGATACGGCTCAAGGAATGAGATGGCGGCTCAAATGAGCGAGGAACAACTAAAAAAGTTGTCAGAATCCGTCGAGCATACCGAGCAACGAGATGAACAGCAGACAGATGAACAGTCTCTGAGCGTTGACCAGGGAGGATGGTTTCCTTATCCCCCCTCCCGGCCTGCACGGTTGATTCCTCCCATCGCTCTCGCCTACATTGGTGATGCGGTATATGAGGTAGCCGTACGGCAGTATCTGTTATCCAAAGCCAACATGCGTCCTAACCATCTGCACCGTAGTGCGACCGGTTTGGTATCGGCGAAGGCACAAAGCCGTATTCTCACAGGTATTGAGGCTGAGCTGACCGAGGAAGAGCGTGACATTGTCAGACAAGGTCGTAATGCCAAGTCTGGCAGTATTCCCAAAAACGCAGACGTTTTGGAGTATAGACATGCCACGGCTCTGGAGTGTCTGATCGGTTACCTGTATAGCAGTGGTCGGCATGATCGCATGATTGAACTGATTCGCCGGGGTATCGAGCATGCGGAACAACATTCGCAATCACCGACAAAATAATATAAATTACAACAAAGCCGCTTCTGTAGGGTGCGCCGATTAGGGTGCAGTAAATCGCAGGGCGTTATAGAGAGGATCGAACAAAGATGGAAGAAGAATGGATCGCCGGTAAGCACTCCGTAACGGAGGCGCTGCGTTCAGGCCGGACCATTAATAAAATATGGATTGCAGATACAGCGCAAAAACATTTGACACAGCCTATTATCACTGAAGCAAAAAAATTAGGTATTGTCATTCAGCACGTTGACAAGCGTAAACTGGATCAAACAGTTCCGGGCATTCAACACCAGGGTGTGATGGCGCAAGCGGCTCCTTACGCTTATGTAGAGGTTGAAGACATTCTTGCTGCAGCGGCTGCTAAAAATGAACATCCATTTTTGATTTTGCTGGATGAGATCGAAGATCCACATAATCTTGGATCAATTTTGCGGACGGCCGACTGCACAGGTGCACATGGTGTCATTGTACCTAAACGGCGTTCAGCTGCAGTTACAGTGACTGTATCCAAAACTTCAGCAGGTGCTGTTGAGTACGTGCCAGTGGCTCGTGTAAGCAATCTGGGTCAAACTATTGACCGTCTCAAGGAAGAGGGCGTATGGGTTGTAGGTACGGATGTTGCAGCTCAGGAGAGCGTGTTTGGTAACGGCGTCTTTACAGGCCCGGTAGCCCTCGTGATCGGAAACGAAAACAAGGGAATGGGACGACTCATTCGTGAGAAATGCGATGTGTTGATCAAATTGCCGATGCAAGGTCAGATTAATTCCCTGAATGCTTCCGTGGCAGCGGGTGTTGTCATGTATGAAGTGCTCCGCTCGCGCCAAGCGCAGGACTAGAAGATATGGCTGATTCCCGTGATGTGCTTCTTGTAGACGGGTACAACATGATTGGTGACTGGCCGGAGCTATCCAGATTGGCGGAGAGTGGATTGGAGGAGGCCCGCAACAGGCTTCTATCTCGACTAGCCGACTATCAGGCATTCTCCGGCTTGAGAGTCATTGTTGTTTTTGACGCCTACCTCGTGCCTGGACTCGGTAAATCCTTTACACAGAGCAAAGTGCAGATCTTTTTTACAAAGGAAAAAGAGACGGCAGACGAATGCATTGAGAGACTCGTTCGGGAACTAAGCACGCGAAGACGCCAAATCTATGTGGCTACAAGCGATATGGTAGAGCAGCATGTCATTTTTGGACAGGGAGCTCTGCGTGTATCCGCAAGGGAATTGCTGATCGAAGTAGAGCAGAACGAAAAAGAGTTACAGAAACGTCTGGAAGAAGATCAAGCTAAAGCAACGCGAAATACACTTGGCGGGAAGTTAAGTCCGGATGTTTTGAAGCAGTTTGAGCGGTGGCGCCGGGAATAACAGCACGATTTTACAAAAATTAGAATTTTGAAACTCTTGACAATTATGTTATTGATGTTCTTTTTTAGGCAGAGCGTGGTTGACGGTGTGAGGTACCATCATATATACTGATCCTATATTTCATAGAGTAGAGTAACGGGGTACCTTGCGTTGCAGCCGGAGGGATTGTCTGTGAGTGTCGACCTCAAAGATATCATGTTATCCAAGTATGATTACCAAAGTGACGAAGACATTGTCGAAGCGGTCCGTGAAGGTGAAAGCGAAGCGCTGGAGTTTTTGATTAACAAATATCGTAACTTTGTACGCGCCAAGGCAAGATCTTATTTTCTGATTGGGGCTGACCGGGAAGATATCATTCAAGAAGGAATGATTGGACTCTATAAATCCATTAGGGATTTCAAAGGGGACAAGCTCGCTTCTTTCAAAGCCTTCGCCGAGTTGTGTATTACACGACAGATTATTACGGCAATCAAGACAGCAACACGTCAGAAGCATATTCCGCTTAATTCTTATGTATCACTGGACAAACCTATTTATGACGAAGAGTCCGATCGTACGTTACTCGATGTGATTTGTGGAACACAGGTCAGCGATCCGGAAGAACTTATCATCAATCAGGAAGAGTTTGTGGGCCTGGAAGATAAGATGTCTGAGATTCTGAGTGATCTGGAACGTAAAGTATTGATGTTGTATCTGGACGGGAGATCTTATCAAGAGATTGCAGTGGATTTGGACAGGCATGTAAAGTCCATTGATAATGCACTTCAGCGCGTGAAGCGTAAACTTGAAAAGTACCTGGAAGTTCGAGATAATTGAACACATGTTGTCGTTGACGGAAAAGGCTCGGGGTTTGAGTCTTTTTTTGCTGCCTCAAGTTTATAAAGTTAAAGAATGATTATACTAGTAATCGCTTGGTCCATGCAGGAGAAGAGAAAAACAGAGATGAGAAACTGAATGTGTTTGATAGGAACTTTTTACCCATTGATGAAAGGCTATTCTTTCATTGACATGGTTATACCCTTATGATAAAGTGTTTTAGGTAGGCCTAAATTCGCGGCTTTTTTTTAGGATTAATTTAGAGACTCCGCTTGAATGTGGAAGTCTTCGGGAGGTGTACATCATGCGGGTAATTATTACTTTGGCTTGTACAAACTGCAAACAAAGAAATTACACTACGACAAAAAACAAGCGTAATCACCCCGACCGCATGGAGATGAAGAAATTTTGCAAGTTTTGTAACGAGCAGACTTCTCATCGCGAAACCAGATAGTTTTTTGGAGGTGTAGTCGGCGTGAAACGTAGTTTCAAATCTCTGATTTCCTTTTTCTCTGAAAGCTGGGCTGAACTTAAAAAAGTTCGCTGGCCTAATCGTAAAGAGCTGACCAACTACACATTGATCGTTCTTGGTACTGTTGTGGTTATGACGCTGTTTTTTTGGGTCATTGATATCGGCATCTCCGCTGTGATCGAAGCGATTATTTAAGAAGGGTCCCAGGTGGCTTGATATGGAAAAAAGATGGTACGTCGTTCATACCTATTCAGGGTATGAGAATAAGGTCAAAGCCAATTTGGAAAAACGCGTAGAGTCCATGGGCATGGAAGACAAGATTTTCCGCGTTCTTGTTCCTATGGAAGAAGAAGTGGTAAACAAAGACGGTAAGAAAAAAACCGTTATGCGTAAAGTTTACCCCGGATATGTCTTGGTGGAAATGGTCCAGACGGATGACTCTTGGTATGTTGTTCGCAACACACCAGGTGTTACGGGATTTGTCGGTTCGACAGGTTCCGGGTCCAAACCAACAGCCTTGCTGCCTGAAGAAGTGGAACAAATTCTGAAGCACATGGGCATGGTTGAGCCGAAGCCTAAAATTGAATTCGATATTAAGGAATCCGTACGTATTAAAGTTGGTCCTTTTGCGAATTTTGTGGGCTCCGTGGAAGAAATCTTGGTAGACAAAAGCAAGTTGAAAGTGCACGTGAACATGTTTGGACGGGAAACACCGCTTGAGTTGGAATACACGCAAGTGGAGAAGATATAGTCTCTTCAAGTTTCTTGTGGGAGGGCTGAGAGGCCCGTTAACCACTATTTTGCAAGGAGGTGTCAATCATGGCAAAAAAGGTAATCAAAATGGTAAAACTGCAAATTCCAGCAGGTAAAGCGAATCCAGCGCCGCCGGTAGGTCCAGCTTTGGGTCAAGCAGGTGTCAACATCATGGCATTCTGTAAAGAGTTCAACGCTCGTACAGCCGATCAAGCGGGATTGATTATTCCTGTTGAAATCACAGTATTCGAAGACCGTTCCTTTACTTTCATTACTAAAACTCCACCAGCAGCAGTTCTGTTGAAAGTGGCAGCTAAAGTAGAAAAAGGATCCGGCGAACCGAACAAGAAAAAAGTCGCTACCGTTAAACGTGATGCGGTACGTCAAATCGCGGAACAAAAAATGCCTGACCTGAATGCTGCTGACGTTGAGTCTGCAATGCGTATGGTCGAAGGTACTGCCCGCAGCATGGGTATCACCATCGAAGACTAATTTTTCATCTGAAACATGGCTTCGTAAAGCCGGCCGATTCGCGGCCGGTTGATGTGGGAGGTATATCCGCTAACACCACAAAGGAGGAATATAACATGGCTAAACACGGTAAAAAATACCTGGAAGCTGCTAAGCTGATTGACAGCGAAGCAACTTACGAGCCTTCAGAAGCTGTAGAGCTTGTGAAAAAGGCAGCCACTGCAAAATTTGATGAAACTATCGAAGCAGCAGTACGCTTGGGCGTTGACCCACGTAAACAAGACCAGGCAGTACGTGGTGTTGTTGTCTTGCCACACGGCACAGGTAAAACACAACGCGTATTGGTATTTGCAAAAGGTGACAAAGCGAAAGAAGCGGAAGCGGCTGGCGCGGACTATGTTGGTGATGCAGACATGATCAACAAAATCCAACAAGGCTGGTTCGAATTCGACGTCTGCGTAGCGACACCAGACATGATGAGTGAAGTAGGTAAATTGGGCCGACTGCTCGGCGGTAAAGGTCTGATGCCTAACCCTAAAGCCGGAACGGTAACTTTCGATGTATCCAAGGCTGTTCAAGAAATTAAAGCCGGTAAAATCGAATATCGTCTGGATCGTGCAGGTCAAATTCATGCACCGATCGGTAAAGCTTCTTTCTCGACAGAGCAATTGAATGAGAACCTTAAAGCTCTCATGGACGCTTTGACTCGTGCTAAACCGGCGGCAGCAAAAGGTGTTTATCTGAAGAATGTAAGTCTTTCTTCCACGATGGGCCCTGGCGCACGCGTGAACGCAGCATCTTTTAGATAATATCGCTTGACAGGCTTGTCCTGTTCTGATATTCTATAAAAGTTGTGAGTCCGAGTGACTGACCGTTGACATTTGAATATGCTTGCCGTAGACAGTAGGTGCCATTTTGGCTTAATTTCCTGCCGAGGTGTGATTATAGAACTTAGAACGATGAAAATCGGTTATGAGTATATATCAAGCCTTCGTGATTCTACGGAGGCTTTTCTTAATGGGATAAATTTGATCAGGAGGTGTACAGTTTGGCAAACGCAAAAGTGATTCAAGCAAAACAAGAGTCCGTTGATGCAGTAACAGCAAAATTGCGCGAGAGCGTTACTAGTGTTGTTGTTGACTATCGCGGTTTGAACGTTGCCCAAGTAACTGAGCTGCGTAAGCAGCTTCGTGAAGCCGGAATCGAATTCCAAGTGCTGAAAAACTCGTTGCTTCGCCGCGCAGCAGCTGCAGCAGAACTGACAGAACTTAACGAAGTACTGACAGGTCCTAGTGCAATTGCATTCAGCGTAGACGACGTAGTGGCTCCAGCCAAAATTCTGAACGACTTCGCGAAAAAGAACGATGCACTGGAATTGAAAGGTGCAGTTGTAGAAGGTCGCGTAATTGGAGTACAAGAAGTCAAAGCGTTGGCAGAATTGCCATCACGCGAAGGTCTCCTTTCCATGCTCCTCAGCGTGCTTCAAGCGCCAGTGCGCAACTTCGCGCTTGCGGTTAAAGCTGTTGCTGAAAAAGAAGAACAAGGCGCGTAAGCAACTTGATCTGAATGCTGCTTAGGCAGTGATGAAATACAAAAAAAAATAATATTATATATGGAGGTTCAATCATGAGTAAAGAGCAAATCTTGGAAGCAATCAAAGGCATGACTGTACTGGAATTGAATGATCTCGTTAAAGCAATCGAAGAAGAATTCGGCGTAACTGCTGCAGCTCCAGTAGCTGTTGCAGGTGGCGGAGCTGCTGCAGCTGAAGCTGAGCAATCCGAGTTCGACGTAATCTTGACTAGCGCTGGTGCTTCCAAAATCAACGTTATCAAAGCAGTTCGCGAAATCACAGGTCTTGGCCTGAAAGAAGCGAAAGAAGTAGTTGACAATGCTCCAAAAGCATTGAAAGAAAAAGTTAGCAAAGAAGAAGCAGAAACGGTTAAAGCTAAGCTTGAAGAAGCAGGCGCTTCAATCGAAGTTAAATAATTTAGCTTTCATAAGCTAGATGAACAAAACAACAAACCCCTTGACTTATATCAAGGGGTTTGTTGCTGTAATTGTAAAAGGAAAGTGAGTGAGGACATGTCCAATCATTATTATTCGGACAAACCGCAGGTGGCACATGACAGACGGGCTACAGAAGCGGAGCTACGCGGATGGAAATTACGACTCGTTACGGATGCAGGGGTATTTTCCAAAAACGGAATCGATTACGGCAGCAGAGTGTTGATTGATGCTATAGAGTTGCCTGCTGGAGCTCATGTACTGGATGTGGGCTGCGGGTATGGACCTATTGGTCTTACAGCAGCTAAACTTGTACCGGATGGACATGTCACCATGATCGATATCAATGAGAGAGCGGTTGAGCTTTCCAGGGAAAATGCAAAAGCGAACGGCATAACGAATGTAACGGTTATGCAAAGCAATCTTCTGGCTGAAGTTAAAAAGGAAGACTTTGACGCGATTCTGACCAATCCTCCGATCCGTGCCGGTAAGGAAACCGTGCATACGATCTTTGAACAGGCATATCGTCATTTGAAGATGGGCGGAGCGTTATGGATTGTCATTCAGAAAAAGCAGGGGGCACCTTCGGCAAAAGCGAAGCTGGAATCTCTCTTTGGACGAGTGGAGGAAGTAACGAAGGATAAAGGCTACCGAATTTTCAAAGCGGTAAAATTGGAAGAGGCGCCTTTAGGCTAAATCCTAATTTGTAAAGTAAGCAGGGTGGCATTTTTTTTGCAATAGGACTATTGACTTGAAATTCAGGTCGTGGTATTATTGTAAAATGTCAGTATTAAGATGCCCTATTTGGCTTTAGCTAACTAAAAATGTCAACCTTTTTTACGCCGAACGGGCTTATTATGCCTACGTTTGGCGTATAATATGTACATTTTGGGCAAACTGGGGATAAGTATGATTTGGAAAGACATCCGCCGATCAAAGTTGCTCTTTTTTCGAACGACATTCGAGTAAGGGCTTTTCTTTATTTGTGGATGCATTGCTTTGCTCTGTATGTGTACCATTATAAGGTTACAAACAGAGGTTCGCAACGAAATTTTTAAAGTGAGTAGACATTGAGGGGTGAGTTTAAGTTGGCAGGACATCTTGTTCAATATGGTCGACGCACTCGGCGCAGTTATGCACGAATTAACGAGATACTCGAAGTTCCGAACCTGATTGAGATCCAACAAAAATCTTACGATTGGTTTTTGGAGGAAGGGTTGCGCGAAATGTTCCAGGATATCTCGCCGATCCAGGATTTTACAGGTAACTTGATTTTGGAATTTATCGATTACAGTCTCGGTGAACCGAAGTATACAGTAGATGACGCGAAAGAGCGTGACGTTACTTATGCAGCACCGCTTCGGGTCAAAGTCCGGCTCATTAATAAGGAAACCGGCGAAGTCAAAGAGCAGGAAGTATTCATGGGAGATTTCCCGCTGATGACCGACACCGGCACATTTATTATTAATGGTGCGGAACGGGTTATTGTCAGCCAGTTGGTTCGCTCTCCTAGCGTTTACTTCAGTACCAAAGTAGATAAAAACGCCAAAAAAACGTATACCGCTACAGTTATTCCTAACCGCGGCGCTTGGCTCGAACTGGAGATGGACGCGAAGGATGTTGTTTACGTCCGGATCGACCGCACACGTAAAATACCGGTGACGGTTCTCCTGCGTGCACTTGGTTTTGGCACAGACGCTGAGATTCTGGATCTGCTCGGTAATGACGAATATATTCGCAATACGCTGGACAAAGACAATACGGATTCCACGGAGAAAGCGCTGATTGAAATTTATGAGCGTCTTCGTCCGGGCGAGCCACCAACGCTGGATAATGCGAAAAGCTTGCTCGTAGCGCGTTTCTTTGATCCAAAACGTTATGACCTGGCTAATGTGGGTCGTTACAAAATCAACAAAAAGCTTCACATCAAGAACCGTTTGTTCAACCAACGTTTGGCTGAGTCTCTTGTGGACACCGAAACCGGTGAAATTATCGCTGAAGCGGGTCAAATGATAGACCGTCGTCTGTTGGATGAAATCATGCCGCAACTGGAGAAGAGCGTTGGTTTCCGCACATATCACGTCGCTAATGGCGTTTTGGATGCCAATGATATCCCGATGCAAACAATTGATGTATTTTCACCGATTGAGGATGGTAAGGTCGTTAAACTGATTGCCAATGCTAACATTGATAAATCAGTGAAGAACGTTACACCAGCTGATATCATTTCCTCTATCAGTTACTTCATTAACCTTCTGCATGGCATCGGAAGCACAGATGATATCGATCACCTGGGTAACCGTCGTCTCCGCTCGGTTGGTGAACTCTTGCAAAACCAATTCCGTATCGGTTTATCCCGTATGGAACGTGTGGTTCGTGAGAGAATGTCCATTCAGGATGCTAACGTAATCACGCCTCAGGCTTTGATTAACATACGTCCTGTTATCGCATCCATTAAAGAGTTCTTCGGTAGCTCCCAATTGTCGCAGTTTATGGATCAAACAAACCCACTGGGTGAGTTGACACATAAACGCCGTCTGTCCGCACTCGGACCGGGTGGTTTGACACGTGAGCGTGCCGGCATGGAAGTCCGTGACGTGCATCCATCCCACTATGGCCGGATGTGTCCAATCGAGACACCAGAGGGACCAAACATTGGTTTGATCAACTCCTTGTCGACATTTGCCCGTGTGAACGAATATGGATTCATTGAAGCACCTTATCGCTGGGTAGATCCGAAGACTGGTGTCGTAACCGAGCAAATCGATTACCTGACAGCAGACGAAGAGGACAACTATGTAATTGCTCAAGCGAATGCGAAGCTGAATGAAGACAGTACTTTTGCTGAAGAAGCGATCATTGTACGTTACAACAAACAGTCGGATAACATCCTTACGATGCCGAGTGAACGTGTTGACTACATGGACGTATCTCCTAAGCAAGTTGTATCTGTCGCTACAGCGCTCATTCCGTTCCTTGAGAACGATGACTCCAACCGTGCGCTCATGGGATCGAACATGCAGCGGCAAGCCGTTCCACTCTTGATTCCTAAAGCTCCGCTGGTCGGAACAGGTATGGAACATAAAGCCGCGAAAGATTCCGGTGTATGTATTGTCTCCAAATATGACGGGATTATTGAACGTTCTTCTGCGAATGAGATTTGGTTGCGTCGTATTGAAGAAGTTGATGGTCAAGAAGTCAAAGGCGATATCGTTAAATATAAATTACACAAATTTATGCGTTCGAACCAAGGAACATGCATTAACCAACGTCCGATTGTCAAAAGAGGTGCTGTTGTCAAAGCTGGCGACATCCTTGCAGACGGTCCTTCGACGGAAATGGGTGAATTGGCACTGGGACGCAACGTAGTGGTTGCCTTCATGACTTGGGAAGGTTACAACTACGAGGATGCGATCTTGCTCAGCGAAAAACTCGTTAAAGAAGATGTGTATACATCCATTCATATCGAGGAATATGAGTCTGAAGCACGTGATACTAAGCTCGGACCTGAAGAGATCACACGTGATATCCCGAACGTAGGGGAAGAAGCGCTGCGTAATCTGGATGAGCGTGGTATTATCCGTATCGGTGCTGAAATCAGTGCTGGTGACATTCTGGTTGGTAAAGTAACACCAAAAGGTGTAACGGAACTGACTGCAGAGGAACGTCTCCTGCATGCGATCTTCGGTGAGAAAGCGCGTGAAGTACGTGATACTTCCCTGCGTGTACCTCACGGTACTGACGGTATCGTAGTTGATGTAAAAGTCTTTACCCGTGAAAACGGTGATGAACTGCCTCCAGGTGTTAACCAACTCGTTCGTGTCTATATCGCTCAAAAACGGAAAATTTCCGAGGGTGATAAAATGGCCGGACGTCACGGTAACAAAGGGGTCGTAGCCCGTATCCTACCGGAAGAAGATATGCCTTTCCTGCCGGACGGAACACCAGTTCAAATCGTTCTTAACCCACTGGGCGTACCTTCCCGGATGAATATCGGTCAAGTACTCGAGGTTCACTTGGGTATGGCGGCGATGCAACTGGGTATTCACGTAGCAACTCCTGTATTCGACGGAGCGAAGGAGTATGATGTCTTCGATACGATGGAAGAAGCAGGTATGCAGCGGAATGGTAAAACTGTCCTGTATGATGGTCGTACAGGTGAAGAGTTTGAACGTGAAGTTACCGTAGGTGTCATGCACATGATCAAATTGGCACACATGGTTGATGATAAAATCCATGCCCGTTCCACGGGTCCTTACTCACTTGTTACGCAACAGCCATTGGGGGGTAAAGCCCAATTTGGTGGACAGCGTTTCGGGGAGATGGAAGTATGGGCGCTTGAGGCATACGGTGCTGCTTATACACTGCAAGAAATCTTGACTGTTAAGTCCGATGATGTTGTAGGTCGGGTGAAAACGTATGAATCCATCGTCAAAGGCGAGAATGTTCCTGAACCAGGCGTTCCTGAATCATTCAAAGTATTGATCAAAGAGCTGCAAAGCTTGGGTATGGACGTTAAGATTTTGAGCGAAGATGAGCAAGAGATTGAAATGAAAGAAATGGACGATGAAGATGACGCTGCGAGCGATAAGCTCAGCCTCAACCTTGAGGGTACAGAGGTCGGAGCGGAGTAACCGCTTCGGGCGCATGATGACCGGCGTTTTTCATCAGGCTCGCGTCTTGCTCCGGCTTCGGCCGGAGGGGGCGTAACCTAGAATACAGGACTTGGTTAAGGAGGGTTGCTCCTTGTTGGACGTCAACAATTTCGAATACATGAAGATCGGGCTTGCTTCCCCAGAAAAAATTCGTTCTTGGTCCCGCGGAGAAGTGAAAAAACCGGAAACGATCAACTATCGTACGTTGAAACCGGAAAAAGAAGGGCTGTTCTGCGAAAAGATTTTTGGCCCTACAAAAGACTGGGAATGTCATTGCGGTAAATACAAACGCGTGCGTTATAAAGGCGTTGTCTGTGATCGTTGTGGCGTTGAAGTCACACGTGCGAAAGTACGCCGCGAACGGATGGGCCATATTGAGCTCGCTGCTCCGGTATCGCATATCTGGTACTTCAAAGGTATTCCGAGCCGCATGGGTCTCGCTCTGGATATGTCTCCAAGATCTCTCGAGGAGATTATTTATTTTGCATCATATGTAGTAACTGATCCAGGAGAAACTCCACTGGAGAAAAAACAGCTGTTGTCCGAGAAAGAATACCGCAGCTACCGTGAGAAATACGGATATGGATTCCACGCTGGCATGGGTGCAGAAGCGGTTAAAAAACTGCTTCAAGACATTGATGTGGATAAAGAGCTTGAATTCCTGAAGGAAGAGCTCCGCACTGCACAAGGACAACGTCGTAACCGTGCAATCAAACGTCTGGAAGTTATTGAAGCGTTCCGCAACTCGGGTAATAAACCTGAGTGGATGATCATGGATGTACTTCCTGTTATCCCACCGGAACTTCGTCCAATGGTACAGCTGGATGGTGGACGTTTTGCAACGTCTGACCTGAATGACCTGTATCGCCGTGTAATCAACCGGAACAATCGTCTGAAACGTTTGCTTGACTTGGGCGCGCCAGACATTATCGTGCAAAATGAAAAACGGATGCTGCAGGAAGCTGTTGACGCATTGATCGACAACGGCCGTCGTGGACGCCCTGTAACGGGGCCTGGTAACCGTCCTTTGAAATCCCTCAGCCACATGCTGAAAGGTAAACAAGGACGTTTCCGTCAGAACTTGCTCGGTAAACGGGTTGACTATTCCGGTCGTTCCGTTATCGTAGTTGGACCTTACCTGAAAATGTATCAGTGTGGTCTGCCTAAAGATATGGCACTTGAACTGTTCAAGCCTTTTGTTATGAAAGAGCTTGTAAATAAAGGGCTTGCCCACAACATCAAGAGCGCTAAACGTAAAGTTGAGCGTGTAAGTCCTGAAGTATGGGATGTTCTTGAAGAAGTAATTAAGGAGCACCCGGTTCTGCTGAACCGTGCCCCTACGCTTCACAGACTTGGTATTCAAGCGTTTGAACCGATTCTCGTTGAAGGTAAAGCGATCCGTCTTCACCCGCTCGTATGTACGGCATACAATGCCGACTTTGACGGTGACCAAATGGCCGTGCACGTTCCACTGTCTGCTGAAGCTCAAGCAGAAGCACGTATCCTGATGCTTGCATCAGGTAACATTTTGAACCCGAAAGACGGTAAACCGGTTGTTACCCCTTCCCAGGATATGGTGCTTGGTTCTTACTACCTGACTATGGACAACAAGGAAGAAAAGGGAACAGGTATGATCTTGCGCACGGTTAACGAAGCTGTATCCGCGTACCAACGTGGTACTGCAGGTTTACATGCACGTGTAGCGATTCCGGTTAGAGCGCTTGGCAAAACAATCTTCACCGATAAGCAACAAGATGCAATGATGTTGACTACGGTCGGCAAAATCATCTTTAATGAAATCTTCCCGGCAAGCTTCCCTTACATCAATGATGCAACTCGTGCGAACCTCTACCAGGGTACCGCTGAGCATTCATTTGTTTATGAGAAGGGTGCTGACCTTAGAGAAGCGATTATGAACGCTCCTTTGGCTGGTGGTGTCGGTAAAGAGTATCTCGGTTCTATCATCGCACGTTGTTTTGAAATTTATCATACAACGGAAACAGCCGTTATTTTGGATAAAATCAAACAACTCGGATTCACATACTCCACTCGCGCTGGTATCACTGTAGCGGTGTCGGATGTTATCGTTCCACCTGAGAAATTTGAAATTCTTAGACAGTCTGAGGAAAAAGCACAAATCGTTACGAACCAATACCGTCGTGGTCTGATTACGAACGAAGAGCGCTATGACCGTATCATTGATATCTGGTCAAAATCCAAAGATGACATCACTGAAATTCTGATGAAGTCCATGGATCGTTATAACTCCATCATGATGATGGTGGATTCCAAAGCACGGGGTAACAAATCGCAAATCACCCAATTGGGCGGTATGCGTGGTCTGATGGCCAACCCATCCGGTCGAATCATTGAACTCCCAATCAAATCGAACTTCCGTGAAGGTCTGACGGTACTCGAGTACTTTATCTCGACTCACGGTGCGCGTAAAGGTTTGGCGGATACGGCTCTGCGTACAGCGGATTCAGGTTACTTGACTCGTCGTCTCGTAGACGTAGCGCAAGACGTAATCGTGCGTGATGATGATTGTGGTACAGATAAAGGCTTTACAGTAAGTCGTATCCAGGATGGTAAAGAGGTTATTGAAGATCTCTACGACCGTATTGAAGGTAGATACTGCTTCGAGACATTACGTCATCCGGAAACGAAAGAAATTATTGTAGGGCGCAATGAATTGATTGACTCCGACAAAGCAGAGGCTATCATCGAAGCAGGCATAACCAAATTGCAAATCCGCTCTGTACTCAGCTGCCGTGCAAGTCATGGTGTCTGCAAGAAGTGTTACGGTCGAAACCTTGCGACAGGTAAACACGTGGAGATCGGTGAAGCAGTTGGGATTATTGCAGCACAGTCGATTGGTGAACCAGGAACACAGCTTACAATGCGTACTTTCCACACCGGTGGTGTAGCCGGAGACGATATTACGCAAGGTTTGCCACGTATCCAAGAGTTGTTTGAAGCTCGTAATCCTAAGGGTCAAGCAACGATTAGTGAGATTGATGGTGTGGTTAAAGAGATTCGCGAGACGAAAGATCGTCGTGAAATCGAAATTCAAGGTGAAGCGGAATCCAAAGTATACGCCGTTACCTACGGTTCCCGTGTGCGTGTAAGCGAAGGCATGGAAATTGAAGCGGGTGACGAGTTGACAGACGGTTCCATCGATCCAAAAGAAATGCTGCGCATTAAAGGCATACGTGGCGTACAAAACTACATTTTGCAGGAAGTACAACGCGTATATCGTAACCAAGGCGTAGAAATAAATGATAAACACGTTGAAGTTATGATCCGTCAAATGCTGCGTAAAATCCGCATCGTCGATGCAGGAGATACAACGCTGTTGCCAGGATCGTTCGTTGATATGCATGAGTACGAAAGAGCTAACAAAACAGCGATTCTGAGTGATAAAGAGCCAGCGGTTGCAAAACCAATTCTGCTCGGTATTACGAAAGCATCCTTGGAAACAGACTCCTTCCTCTCGGCGGCTTCGTTCCAAGAGACTACACGTGTACTGACAGATGCAGCGATTAAAGGTAAAGTCGATCAGTTGCTCGGTCTGAAAGAGAATGTAATCATCGGTAAACTGATTCCTGCAGGTACAGGTATGCACCGTTACCGCAGCATCAAATTTGCTGAGCCGGAAGATGGCCAATCTTCGGTAGAAGAACTTGAGCCAGTTTCGGTTGATTAAGATATTTCACTAGATTCATCCTTATTATTAGGGCGAACTAAAGTTTTGTACGCCGGGAGGCGACGGCTGTTTTATACAGAAGGACGTTCCCGGCGAGGCAAAACTTTAAATGAAATATTTTAGGATTAGCATTGACATTGCTTGCGCTAGATGCTAATATATCAAAGGTGCGTGAGTAGCTGATTGTATTTGGTCCTATTCGGAGGAATGAACAATGTCTAATGAAAAAGGTCTGCAAGATGCTCATGTCAAAATAGGTACCAAACAGACCACGCGGATGGTTCAGACAGGTATGGCTTCTGAAGTTTATGTGGCTGAAGATTGTGATCCGCAGCTTACTTCCAAAATCATTGCTTTGTGTGAACAACACAATGTGAAGTGCACGAAAGTGGACACAATGAAAAATCTCGGCAAAGCTTGCGGGATTGGAGTAGGAGCAGCAATGGCTGCTGTCGTAAAATGATACGGTAAGGAACGTTTTTGTCCGAGAACTTTTAGGGATTCTCCAAGGCAAAAACTTTTCATTTGTCTTTTTATGAACCGCCTGGGTCTGTGGACTTAGCGTAAGAGGTTTATAAAGAAACATGAAAAATTGAGGAAGGGGGTGGCAATCACATGCCAACTATTAACCAACTGGTACGTAAAGGACGTCAAGCTAAAGTTGATAAGTCCAAATCACCAGCTTTGCAAAAAGGGTTCAATGCTTTGAAACGTGAATCAACTAACATCAGTGCCCCACAAAAACGTGGTGTCTGCACTCGTGTAGGTACAATGACTCCACGTAAACCAAACTCTGCACTTCGTAAGTATGCCCGTGTTCGTTTGACGAACCGTCTCGAGGTAACTGCTTATATCCCGGGTATCGGACATAACCTTCAAGAGCACAGTGTTGTGTTGATCCGTGGAGGTAAAGTTAAAGACCTTGCAGGGGTTCGTTATCACATCGTTCGCGGAGCTCTTGATACTGCAGGCGTGAACAACCGTATGCAAGCTCGTTCGAAATACGGTGCTAAACGTCCAAAAGCTAAAAAAGCCTAAAATATTATAAGTAGCAGTCCTGAATATCTTCTGGGTTAATCCCAGGAGGTGTAGGATGTGCTCATGAAGAAAGAAAGGGGGATATCCATGCCACGCAAAGGTCCAGTTACGAAAAGAGACGTGTTGCCAGATCCGGTATACAGCAGCAAGCTGGTTACTCGTTTGATCAATCGCATCATGCTCGACGGAAAACGCGGTGTTGCTCAAAGCATTCTGTATAATGCGTTTAAGTTGATTCAAGAACGTACGGGTAATGACCCTATGGAAGTATTTGAAGCAGCAATCAAAAATATCATGCCAGTCCTGGAAGTTAAAGCTCGCCGTGTCGGCGGTGCCAACTACCAAGTACCAATCGAGGTAAAACCAGAGAGACGTACTGCTTTGGGATTACGTTGGCTCGTGAACTACTCCCGCAACCGCGGTGAGAAAACAATGGAAGAGCGTTTGGCGGCTGAGATCATCGACGCTTCCAACAACACAGGCGCTTCCGTTAAAAAACGTGAAGATACGCATAAAATGGCTGAAGCGAACAAAGCGTTTGCTCACTACCGTTGGTAGGATTCGGTTCACAATAATAACTTCAATTTTGAAGGGAGACCCATTTCATGGCAAGAGAGTTCTCCTTGAAAAATACACGTAATATCGGGATCATGGCTCATATTGATGCGGGTAAAACCACGACAACTGAGCGGATCTTGTTCTACACAGGACGTACGCACAAAATCGGTGAAGTACACGAAGGCGCTGCGACAATGGACTGGATGGAACAGGAACAGGAGCGCGGAATTACAATTACTTCCGCTGCGACTACCGCTGCTTGGAAAGGCCACCGCGTTAACATCATTGATACCCCGGGACACGTTGACTTCACTGTTGAAGTTGAACGTTCCCTTCGTGTATTGGACGGAGCAGTTGGTGTATTCAGTGCGAAAGAAGGCGTTGAGCCTCAGTCCGAAACCGTATGGAGACAGGCTGACAAGTACGGCGTACCTCGTATCGCTTATGTAAACAAAATGGATATCATCGGTGCTGACTTCCTGAACGTTGTATCTGACATGCGTGATCGCCTTCAAGCGAACGCAGTTGCGATTCAACTTCCTATCGGCGCTGAAAATGATTTCAAAGGTATCATTGATATCGTTGCACAAAAGGCTCATATGTACAAAGATGACCTGGGACAAGATATCGAAGAAACCGAAATTCCTGCGGAATTTGTTGAGCAAGTTGCAGAACTCCGTAGCGAATTGGTTGAGCGTGTTGCAGAACTCGACGAAGATTTGACAATGAAATACCTGGAAGGCGAAGAGATCACTATTGATGAGATCAAAGCGGCCCTCCGTAAAGGTGTTGTTGATGTTAAGATCTTCCCGGTTATCTGTGGATCCTCGTATCGTAACAAAGGTGTTCAACTGATGTTGGATGCTGTTATCGACTACTTGCCGGCTCCAACAGACGTTCCTTCTATCACTGGTCATCTTGAAGACGGAACTGAAGCAATTCGTAAGTCATCCGATGAAGAGCCTTTCTCCGCATTGGCATTCAAAATCATGACTGACCCTTACGTTGGTAAATTGACATTCTTCCGCGTTTACTCCGGTGTTCTTCAATCCGGATCGTACGTATTGAACGCAACTAAAAACAAACGTGAGCGTATCGGTCGTATCCTTCAAATGCATGCAAACAGCCGTCAAGAAATCACTGAAGTTTACTCCGGTGACATTGCAGCTGCTGTAGGTTTGAAAGATACGGGTACAGGTGATACACTGTGTGATGAGAAAAATCCGGTTATCCTGGAGTCAATGAACTTCCCTGATCCGGTTATCGAAATCGCCGTTGAACCTAAAACCAAAGCTGACCAAGATAAAATGGGTGTTGCTCTCGGTAAGTTGACTGAAGAGGATCCTACTCTTCGTGCTCATACTGATGAAGAAACAGGCCAAACGATCTTGGCAGGTATGGGTGAGCTTCACCTTGATATCATCATTGACCGTATGCGTCGTGAGTTCAAGGTTGAAACTACTGTGGGTAAACCACAAGTAGCTTACCGTGAAACTTTCCGTGCACCAGCGCGTGTTGAAGGTAAATTCGTTCGTCAATCCGGTGGTCGTGGTCAATACGGTCACGTATGGGTTGAGTTCGAACCTCTCGAAGCGGGTACAGGCAGCCAGTTCGAAAGTAAGGTTGTCGGTGGTTCTGTTCCAAGAGAATACATTCAACCAGCTCTTGCAGGTATCGAAGAGCAAATGAAAAACGGCGTTATCGCAGGCTTCCCGCTTGTTGACGTTAAGGCTACAATCGTAGACGGATCTTACCATGATGTCGATTCCAACGAGATGGCATTTAAAATTGCCGGATCGATGGCGCTAAAAGCTGCGAAAGACAAATGTAAGCCGGTTCTGCTTGAGCCAATCATGAAAGTAGAAGTAACCGTTCCAGAAGAGTATATGGGTGACGTTATGGGTATGCTTAACTCCCGTCGTGGCCGCATCGAAGGTATGGATTCCCGTAGTGGAGCCCAAATCATCCGTGCTAAAGTACCTTTGTCTGAAATGTTCGGATACTCTACAACTCTTCGTTCCGGTACTCAAGGACGCGGCGTATTCTCCATGGAGCTTTCTCACTATGAAGAAGTTCCTAAGAGCATCGCTGAAGAGATTGTTGCCAAAACAAAAGGAACCGAGTAGTTTTCTCTCATTGAATGAAAGTGCATAAGAGTCATGTATTCTTTGCACTTCATTTAGTGAAAACATAAAATTATAATTTTAAGGAGGCCACGTTCAAATGGCAAAGGCTAAATACGAACGTAATAAACCCCACGTTAACATTGGTACTATTGGTCACGTCGACCATGGTAAAACAACTCTGACTGCTGCAATCACTACTGTATTGTCTAAAACTTACGGTGGCGCAGCAATTGCATTCGATCAAATCGATAAAGCTCCAGAAGAGCGCGAGCGCGGTATCACAATCTCAACATCACACGTTGAGTATGAAACTGACACTCGTCACTACGCTCACGTAGACTGCCCAGGTCACGCCGACTATGTTAAAAACATGATCACTGGCGCGGCACAAATGGACGGAGCTATCTTGGTAG
The DNA here is from genome assembly GCF_900221055.1 of Paenibacillus sp. RU5M. Lineage (NCBI taxonomy): Bacteria > Bacillati > Bacillota > Bacilli > Caryophanales > Paenibacillaceae > Paenibacillus > Paenibacillus sp. RU5M. Next base: position 36,373 of record NZ_OBQM01000021.1, read on the forward strand.
TATCCGCAGCTGACGGCCCAATGCCACAAACTCGTGAGCACATCTTGCTCTCCCGTCAAGTAGGCGTACCTTACATTGTTGTTTTCTTGAACAAATGTGACATGGTTGAAGACGAAGAGTTGTTGGAATTGGTTGAGATGGAAGTTCGCGACCTTCTTAACGAATATGAGTTCCCAGGTGATGATACTCCAATCACTCGTGGATCCGCTCGTGAAGCTCTGCAAAACCCTGATGGTGAGTGGGCTCAAAAAATCGTTGAGATGTTCAAAGAGATCGATACGTACATCCCATTGCCTGAGCGTCAAACTGACAAACCTTTCTTGATGCCTGTCGAGGACGTATTCTCCATCACTGGTCGTGGTACTGTTGCTACTGGCCGTGTAGAGCGTGGTACTGTTAAAGTCGGCGAAGAGATCGAAATCGTTGGTATTACTGAAGAAACTAAAAAATCCGTAGTTACGGGCGTAGAAATGTTCCGTAAATTGTTGGACTCCGCTCAAGCGGGCGACAACATCGGTGCATTGTTGCGTGGTGTTGATCGTACTCAAATCGAGCGCGGTCAAGTACTTGCAAAACCAGGTTCTGTTAAGCCACACACAGAATTTACTGCACAAATCTACGTTTTGACTAAAGAAGAGGGTGGCCGTCACAAGCCTTTCTTCACTGGATACCGTCCACAGTTCTACTTCCGTACAACTGACGTAACAGGCATCATCAACTTGCCTGAAGGTACTGAAATGGTAATGCCTGGTGATAACATCACAGTTACTGTTTCCTTGATCTCCCCAATCGCGATTGAAGAAGGAACTAAGTTCTCCATTCGTGAAGGCGGACGTACAGTAGGTGCAGGTTCCGTAGCATCGATCCAAAAATAATTCGGCTTAACGCTGAATAAAGCATATGCAACAGTGTACTGGAACGAGTAACATTGTATTGTAACGAAGCTTCGGAAGAGTTCTTTATCCGACATCGGATAAAGAACTCTTTTATTATGTAATAGTTTCGGAACCTGCGTCATACGAAATGAACATCATTTACGAATGTAGATGGATTGGTAAGGCAGCATGAATATTGAAGATAAACACTGCACTAAACGAAGTCATTTCAGCAGAAAAGATAAGTTTAAATGTTTTTCTTAAATATGCTTGCAATACGCCCATCTTTTCTATATAATAATGAATGTTGTTCTGTGACGTTGCGATGATGTGAGAGGTTACTGGCACACCCGGCCCCTTTGCCATGGGACAGTGGCTAGAAAATTTTCACGGAGTATGTCCGATAAAAAATTGGGCGATAGAAGGAGGGACTAAAATGGCAAAGCAAAAAATTCGTATTCGTTTGAAAGCTTACGACCACAGAATTCTTGATCAATCCGCGGAGAAAATTGTTGAAACAGCAAAACGTTCGGGTGCAGGTGTATCCGGTCCGATTCCGCTTCCTACTGAAAAACAAATCATTACTATTCTTCGTGCGGTGCACAAGTACAAGGATTCTCGGGAACAATTCGAACAACGTACACATAAGCGTTTGATCGACATCGTTAACCCGACTCCACAAACTGTGGATGCCTTGATGCGCTTGGATCTGCCGTCCGGTGTAGATATCGAAATTAAATTGTAATACAAGCTACAACAAAGACCATGTATAAAGGAAAAGAGGTGTCAACATGAAAGCAATCTTAGGAAAAAAACTCGGAATGACTCAAGTATTTACACCTGAGGGTAACGTTGTACCAGTAACGGTTATCGAAGCAGGCCCTTGTGTTGTTTTGCAAAAGAAAGACATTGAGAATGATGGCTACGAAGCAATTCAAATCGGTTATTCCGATAAGAAAGAGAAAAATGCTAACAAGCCAGAAGCAGGTCACGCTAAAAAAGCGAACACTGCCCCTAAGCGCTACGTTCGTGAAGTTCGCGGTATCAACATCGCAGAATATGAAGTTGGCCAAGAACTGAAAGCTGACATTTTCGCTGAAGGCGAATTCGTTGACGTAACGGGTATTTCTAAAGGTAAAGGTTTTGCCGGCGTTATCAAACGTTGGGGACAAAGCACTGGACCTATGTCACACGGTTCGCGTTACCACCGTGGCCCTGGTTCAATGGGTTCGATCCAAGCTAACCGCGTTCCTAAAGGCAAACGCCTGCCAGGACACATGGGACATGATACTGTTACAATCCAACGTCTTGAAGTAGTTAAAGTAGACGCTGAACGTAATGTGTTGCTCGTGAAAGGTTCCATTCCTGGACCGAAAAACAGTCTCATTAAAGTTAAAGAAACAGTGAAAAAATAACCACTGAAGAAAGGAGGAACACAAAATGCCAAAAGTATCAGTTTACAATGTAGATGGTAGCCAAGTAGGCGAAGTTGAATTGAACGATGCGGTTTTCGGAATTGAGCCGAACCAACACGTTCTGTACGATGCAGTTCTTATGCAACGCGCTTCCCTTCGTCAAGGTACCCACAAAGTAAAAGGACGTTCTGAAGTACGTGGCGGTGGACGTAAGCCTTGGAAACAAAAAGGCACAGGTCGCGCTCGTCAAGGTTCAATTCGTTCACCACAATGGAAAGGCGGCGGTATCGTATTTGGTCCAACACCACGGAGCTATGCGTATAAACTGCCTAAGAAAGTTCGCCGTTTGGCGATTAAATCAGCTCTTTCATCCAAAGTGATCGACAATGACATTATCGTTCTGGACGCTCTCACGCTGAGCTCACCTAAAACGAAAGAATTTGCAGCCATCTTGAATAACTTGAAAGTTGGACGCAAAGCTTTGATCGTAGCTCCTAGCTATGATGATAATGTGGCTCTTTCCGCACGGAATATTCCAGGCGTGAAATTCGTAGCTGCTGACGGCATTAATGTTCTTGACGTGCTTTCGCACGACAAACTGATCATTACGAAAGAAGCAGTTCAGAAGGTAGAGGAGGTGCTCGCGTAATGAAGGATCCTCGTGATATTGTAAAACGTCCGATTATTACGGAACGTACTGCTGACATGATGAATGACTTGAAATATGTATTTGAAGTCGATATCCGTGCAAACAAAACCGAGATCAAGAAAGCCGTGGAAGCTATTTTCAACGTAAAAGTGAAAAACGTGAACACGCTTCGTGTTCCAGCTAAGCCAAAACGGTACGGACGTTATTCCGGATATACTAGCGAATGGAAAAAAGCGTTTGTAACGCTGACACAAGACAGCAAAACGCTTGAGTTCTTTGAAACTGTATAATTGAATTTTTGAAGTAAGGAGGGAAACCCAGTGCCAATCAAAAAGTATAAACCAACATCCCCGGCAAGACGGAACATGTCCGTTTCTACATTTGAGGAAATCACCACAGATCAGCCGGAGAAATCGTTGTTGGCCCCATTGAGCAAACAAGCAGGCCGCAACAACCAAGGTAAAATTACAGTTCGTCACCATGGTGGTGGACACAAACGTAAATACCGTATCATCGACTTCAAACGTACTAAAGATGGAATACCGGGCCGCGTTGCTACGATTGAGTATGACCCGAACCGTACATCTAACATCGCTCTGATTCACTATGCTGATGGTGAAAAACGTTATATCATCGCTCCTAAAGGTTTGAAAGTTGGAGATCAAGTATTCTCCGGACCTGAATCAGACATCAAAATCGGAAACGCATTGCCACTCGAAAATATTCCAGTAGGTACTGTTATCCACAACATCGAGTTGAAACCAGGTAAAGGCGGACAATTGGTTCGTGCTGCTGGTACAGAAGCTCAATTGCTTGGTAAAGAAGAAAAATACGTTTCTGTTCGTCTCTCTTCCGGAGAAGTTCGTCGTATTTTGAAAGTTTGCCGCGCAACAATTGGAGCTGTTGGTAACCAAGACCACGAGCTCATCAAAATCGGTAAAGCCGGTCGTAGCCGTTGGTTGGGTAAACGTCCTGAAGTTCGTGGTGTAGTAATGAACCCTAACGATCACCCACACGGTGGTGGTGAAGGTCGTGCTCCAATCGGACGTAAATCGCCAATGTCACCATGGGGTAAACCTACTCTTGGTTACAAAACGCGTAAGAAAAATAAAGCTTCTGATAAATACATCATTCGCCGCCGCACGAAGTAATACACATTGTGCATAACTTCGTGAGGCATCTGCGGATGCATAATAGCTACGTTTGAAGGGAGGATCTCCACATGGGTCGCAGTTTGAAAAAAGGGCCATTCATTGATGGCTACATGCTGAAAAAAGTAGAAGACATGGAAGCATCCGGTAAAAAGCTTGTTATTAAAACCTGGTCCCGTCGTTCTACAATTTTCCCGCAATTCATCGGACACACATTTGGCGTATATGACGGTCGTAAACACGTACCAGTATACGTAACTGAGGACATGGTCGGACACAAATTGGGTGAGTTCGCTCCAACCCGTACGTACAAAGGCCATACTGATGATGATAAGAAAACAAGAAGATAAATGAATATCTTTAATGTTTGAGAGGAGGTTACACAATGGAAGCAAAAGCACATGCTAAGTTTATCCGGATTGCTCCTCGTAAAGTTCAACTCGTTGTTGACTTGATTCGCGGCAAGCAAGTAGGTGAGGCGGTTGCCATTCTCCGTCACACTCCGAAATCCGCTTCTCCTATCGTTGAGAAGTTGCTTAATTCCGCTATTGCGAATGCGGAACATAACTATTCTTTGGATGTTAATAACTTGGTTATCTCGCAAGCTTACGTGAACCAAGGACCGACAATGAAGCGTTTCCGCCCTCGTGCAATGGGACGTGCAAGTCGTATTAACAAACGTACTAGCCACATCACTTTGGTGGTATCTGAAAAGTAGAAGGAGGGGAAATGTGTGGGCCAAAAGGTAAATCCAGTCGGACTCCGTGTCGGAATTATCCGTGACTGGGAATCTAAGTGGTATGCAGGTAAAGACTTCGGCGATCTTTTGATGGAAGACGTGAAAATTCGTGAATTCCTGAAAAATAAATTGAAAGACTCCGCTATGTCTCGTGTTGAAATCGAGAGAGCGGCTAACCGCGTAAACGTAACGATTCACACTGCGAAACCAGGTATGGTTATCGGTAAGGGTGGTTCGGAAGTTGAAAATCTGCGTAATCAAATTACGAAAATCGCAGGCGGTAAAAAAGTACACATCAACATTTCTGAAATTAAGAACCAAGACCTGGACGCAATCCTGGTAGCTGAAAGCATCGCACAACAATTGGAACGTCGTGTTTCTTTCCGTCGTGCTCTGAAACAAGCTATTCAAAGAACAATGCGCTCTGGTGCAAAAGGTATTAAAACTCAAGTGGGCGGACGTCTTGGCGGTGCTGAGATTGCTCGTTCGGAAGGCTACAGCGAAGGAACTGTTCCACTGCACACGCTTCGTGCCGACATCGACTACGGTACAGCAGAGGCTCATACTACTTACGGCCGTATCGGCGTGAAAGTATGGATCTATCGTGGAGAGGTTCTTCCTACGGCTAAGAAACAAGCTGCTAAGGAAGGAGGCAACTAATCATGTTGGTACCAAAACGTGTAAAACACCGTAAGCAACAACGTGGACATATGAAGGGCCAAGCTAAAGGCGGAACTACGCTGAACTTTGGTGAATATGGTCTGCAAGCTACGGAACCGGCTTGGATTACGAACCGTCAAATCGAAGCGGCTCGTATTGCGATGACTCGTTACATCAAACGTGGTGGTAAAGTTTGGATCAAGATCTTCCCAGACAAACCAATCACTCAAAAGCCTCTCGAGGTTCGGATGGGTAGCGGTAAAGGTAACGTAGAAAAATGGGTTGCAGTTGTGAAACCAGGTAAGATCATGTTTGAACTTGCTGGTGTACCGGAGGATGTTGCTCGTGAAGCAATGCGTCTTGCCGCTCATAAACTGCCAATCAAAACGAAGTTTGTGAAACGTGAAGAATTGGGTGGTGAAGCAAATGAAAGCTAGTGAATTTCGCAACCTAACCTCTGCTGAAATCGAGCAAAAGATTGCCGGATTTAAAGAAGAACTCTTTAACCTCCGCTTTCAACTCGCTACCGGTCAGCTGGATAACCCGACTCGAATCCGTGATGTGCGGAAAGAAATAGCTCGTGCTAAAACCATTATCCGTGAAAGAGAATTGGGAATCGGTTAATTAGGGATCGGATGTATAATCCGTCCGTAATCAGGAAGGAGGCCAACAATGAGCGAAGAACGTAACGCACGTAAAGTGCAAACCGGTAAAGTGGTCAGCGATAAAATGGACAAAACGATTGTTGTTGCTGTAGAAACTTACAAAAAACACAACTTGTACCATAAACGCATTAAGGTTACTAAAAAATTCAAAGCGCATGACGAAGAAAACACTGCGAAAATCGGTGACACGGTGAAAATCATGGAGACTCGTCCGCTTTCGAAAGATAAACGCTGGAGACTTACTGAAATCGTAGAAAAAGCGGTTATCATCTAATGCATCAGCAGCATAGCTGAAAGGAGGAATACTAAATGATTCAACCATTTACACGTTTGACTGTGGCTGACAACTCCGGTGCGAAGGAACTGATGTGTATCCGCGTACTCGGCGGTACGGGACGTCGTACAGCTCAAATCGGTGATCTGATCGTTTGTTCTGTAAAACAAGCAACACCAGGCGGCGTTGTCAAAAAAGGTGATGTAGTTAGAGCGGTTGTCGTTCGTACGAAGCGTTCTGTACGTCGTAAAGACGGTTCCTACATCGGTTTTGATGAAAATGCAGCGGTTGTTGTAAAAGACGACAGAAGCCCGCGTGGAACACGTATTTTCGGACCTGTTGCTCGTGAACTTCGCGAGAAAGACTTCATGAAAATCGTTTCCTTGGCCCCAGAAGTTATCTAAAGTTTAATCTCGTGATGTTAGAAACAGGAGGTGTACGAAATGCCAAGAGTGAAAAAAGTTCTGGAATCCCATAACAATAAACTTCATGTTAAAAAAGAAGATACAGTTATGGTGATCAGCGGTAAAGACAAAGGTAAAAAAGGCCGTGTCATCGCTGCTTATCCTCGTGAGAACCGCGTCCTTGTGGAAGGTGTTAACATGATTAAAAAACACCAGAAGCCTAACCAGCAAAATCCGCAAGGCGGCATTATCGAGAAGGAAGCTCCGATTCACGTTTCCAACGTAATGCACATCGATCCAAAGAGCGGAAAAGTAACCCGTGTAGGTTACAAAGTGTTGGATAACGGAAAGAAAGTGCGCGTTGCTAAACGTTCCGGAGAAATTATCGACTAATTGAACCGAATGAGAAAGGAGGTCTATGATTCATGGCAGCAAGAATGAAAGAACGTTACCTGAACGAAATTGCTCCTGCTTTGATGCAGAAGTTTAACTATACAACGGTAATGCAAGTGCCGAAAATCGAGAAAATCGTTATCAACATGGGTGTGGGCGACGCTGTCCAAAACTCCAAAGTGTTGGATTCCGCAGTAAACGATTTGCAATTGATCGCAGGTCAAAAACCTGTAATCACTCGTGCTAAAAAATCTATCGCAGGTTTCAAACTGCGTGAGAACATGCCTATCGGTGTGAAAGTAACATTGCGCGGCGAGCGCATGTACTTCTTCCTCGATAAACTGCTCAACGTTACGCTTCCTCGTGTCCGCGACTTCCGCGGTGTATCGAGCAAAGCTTTCGACGGACGTGGTAACTACACACTGGGTCTGAAAGAACAATTGATCTTCCCAGAGATCGAGTATGATAAAGTAGACAAAGTCCGCGGTATGGATATTGTCATCGTAACAACGGCGAAAACAGACGAAGAATCCCGTGAATTGCTCACGCAACTCGGAATGCCTTTCGTAAAATAATGTTGCTATAACGTTTCCGGGTGTCTGGAAAGACTCCCTTTTCTCCGAAATTATTTAGGAGGTGTCAGGCTAAGTGGCAAAAACTTCGATGAAAGTTAAACAACAACGTACACCAAAGTTTAAAGTACGTGCTTATACACGCTGTGAGCGTTGCGGACGTCCACATTCGGTCCTGCAAAAGTTCAAAATTTGCAGAATTTGCTTCCGTGAATTAGCTTATAAAGGCCAGATCCCTGGCGTGAAAAAAGCAAGCTGGTAAAAAGTCCTGAACGGGAAGGAGGTTAACTCACAATGACTATGTCTGATCCAATTGCAGATATGCTTACTCGTATTCGTAACGCGAACACAGTTCGTCACGAAACGGTAGAAATGCCTGCTTCGACAATGAAAAAACAAATCGCCGATATCCTGAAGCGTGAAGGTTTCATCCGTGACGCTGAAGTTATCGATGATAACAAACAAGGGATTATCCGTGTTTTCCTGAAATACGGTCAAAATAACGAGCGTGTTATTACTGGTCTGAAAAGAATCAGTAAACCTGGTCTTCGTGTTTACACGAAAAGCAACGAAGTACCTCGTGTACTTGGTGGTCTGGGTATCGCTATCATCTCGACATCCAAAGGTATCATGACGGACAAAGAAGCTCGTCAATCAAAATCCGGCGGAGAAGTCGTCTGCTACGTATGGTAATATAACGTCACAAGATAGGAGGTGCAACATATGTCTCGTATTGGTCGCAAACCAATTACAGTACCAAGTGGTGTGGACATCACACTGGACAACACCGTTATTACGGTAAAAGGACCAAAAGGATCTTTGACTCGTGAACTTCATAAAGATATGAAGGTAACAGTTGAAAACAACGAAATTACAGTTGTGCGTCCTTCCGATAACAAAACTCACCGTTCTTTGCACGGCACAACGCGTAGCGTTGTAAACAACATGGTGAGTGGTGTTACTGAAGGATTCGCAAAATCTCTGGAGCTGGTTGGGGTCGGATATCGTGCAAGCAAATCCGGAGATAAAATCGTTCTGAACGTTGGCTACTCTCACCCGGTTGAAATTACACCGGAAGCGGGAATCGAATTCGAAGTTCCTTCGAATACGAAAATCATCGTTCGCGGAATCGATAAAGAGCGTGTAGGTGCTTACGCTGCTAAAATCCGTTCCGTTCGTGAACCTGAGCCGTACAAAGGTAAAGGTATTAAATATGAAGGCGAGCGTATCATCCGTAAGGAAGGTAAAGCCGGTAAGAAGAAATAAGATTTTTCTTACCGCCTTTGCGCGGTTTTCGGCTTGCTTGCTTCTTGTGTTTCTAATATACCCCGTGGCTTCCGGTTTGAAGCCAGCGAGGTAACCTGAAAGGAGTGAATCCCTGAGATGATTACGAAAACAGATAAAAACAAGGCACGTCTGAAAAGACACCTGCGTGTTCGTAAGAAAATCCAAGGAACGGCAGCACGTCCTCGTTTGAACGTATTCCGTTCTGGTAAACATATGTATGCTCAAATCATCGATGATGTTGCTGGTGTAACAATCGCTTCCGCGTCTACCGTAGACAAAGAATTGAGCACTGACATCAAAAATGGTGCATCTGTTGAATCAGCTCGTAAAGTTGGCGAACTCGTTGCTAAACGTGCTAAAGACAAAGGTGTTTCCAACATCGTATTTGACCGTAGCGGTTATCTGTACCATGGTCGTATCGCAGCATTGGCTGAAGCGGCTCGTGAAGCAGGACTTGAGTTTTAAGATATTTTTCAAAAGGAGGTTAACGACTTGCGTGTAGATCCGAATACTTTGGAACTGACTGAAAGAGTTGTAAATATTAATCGCGTAGCTAAAGTAGTAAAAGGCGGACGCCGTTTCAGCTTTAGCGCACTGGTTGTAGTCGGCGACGGCAACGGCTGGGTTGGAGCTGGTATCGGTAAAGCGGGCGAAGTACCTGATGCAATTCGCAAAGGTATTGAAGACGCTAAGAAAAACCTTGTACACGTTCCACTCGTAGGAACATCGATTCCTCACTTGGTAACAGGTAAGTTCGGCGCAGGACGCGTGCTGTTGAAACCAGCATCTGAAGGTACTGGTGTTATCGCTGGTGGTCCTGTACGTGCGGTTCTCGAACTTGCTGGTGTAGGTGACATTTTGACAAAATCTCTGGGTTCTTCGAATTCCATGAACATGGTCAATGCGACTTTGGAAGGTTTGTCCCGTTTGAAGCGTGCTGAAGACGTGGCTAAACTGCGCGGAAAATCCGTCGAAGAGCTTCTGGGTTAAGGAGGGAATTCTCATGGCTAAATTAGAAATTACCCTCGTCCGCAGCTTGATCGGACGTCCGGAGACGCAAAGAACAACTGTGAAAACATTGGGTTTGCGCAAAATCAATAGCAAAGTGGTACAAAACGATAATCCTGCCATCCGTGGTATGATTAACAAAGTAAGCCACTTGGTTGCTGTTAAAGAAGTAGAAGCTTAAAAACGGGTTAATCCCACAAATCTTTAAGGAGGTGCAACGAACGATGAAGTTACATGAGCTTTCACCATCTCCTGGATCCCGCAAAGAACGTAAACGTCTTGGTCGCGGTCCAAGTAGTGGTACAGGTAAAACATCAGGTCGCGGTCACAAAGGACAAAACGCTCGTTCTGGCGGTGGAGTACGTCCAGGCTTCGAAGGTGGACAAAATCCATTGTATCGTCGCTTGCCAAAACGTGGTTTTGTAAACCCAACTCGCAAAGAATATGCAGTTGTGAATACTGAAGACCTGAACAGTTTTGCTGCGGGTACTGAAGTAACTCCAGAATTCTTGATGACGAACGGCGTAGTTAAAAACGCTAAATCCGGAATCAAAATCCTGGGTAACGGTGATGTCACTGTGAAGCTGACTGTTAAAGCTAACAAGTTTTCTCAATCTGCTATTGAGAAAATTGAAGCTGCCGGCGGTACAACTGAGGTGATTTAATGTTCAAGACCCTAAAGAATATCTGGCGGGTTGAAGATCTGCGCAAAAGGGTATTATTTACCCTTTTTGTACTGATCATTTACCGCATCGGCTCCTTTGTTCCCGTACCGGGAGTTAACAAAGATGTGTTCGAAGCGACAAATTCTGCGGGTAAAGAAGTTTTTGGACTTCTCAATACGTTCTCGGGTGGAGCGCTCTTCCAGTTCTCGATATTTGCGCTCGGGATCGTGCCTTACATCACTGCGTCTATCATAGTGCAGCTGCTTTCCATGGACGTTATTCCTAAATTAGCGGAGTGGGCAAAGCAGGGTGAACAAGGTAAGAAGAAATCTGCACAACTGACCCGTTATTTAACGGTAGGTCTGGCATTGATTCAAGCGTTTGGTACGTCGATCGGATTCAACCGCTTGTACAATACAGAAATGGTGCCTAACGCAACATTTGCAGATTATATCTTGATCGCAATTGTACTTACGGCCGGTACTTCATTCCTAATGTGGCTTGGTGAGCAGATCACCGAAAAGGGCATAGGAAACGGGATTTCGATTTTGATCTTTGCGGGTATCCTATCAACGGTACCTAATATTATCAAACAAACGATCGAATCCGACTTCATCCAAGCTGATCAACTGTTCATGAACATTCTTAAAGGGGTAATCGTCGCAATTGTTATTGTGCTGATTATCATAGGTGTCATTTACATCCAGCAGGCGATTCGGAAAATTCCTGTACAGTACGCTAAACGTGTCGTAGGTAACAAAATGTACGGTGGACAGAACACACATATCCCGCTGAAGATTAATGCAGCAGGTGTTATCCCTGTCATCTTTGCTTCATCTCTGTTGATGTTCCCATCGATCATCGCAAACTTCTGGGCTGATCGTACGTGGGCACAGTGGATCGGAGCCAATCTCACTACTCACAAACCTCTGGGTATGTTACTCTATGTAGTGATGATTTTCGGGTTCACATTCTTCTATACTTTTGTACAGATGAATCCACAGCAGATGGCTGACAACATGAAAAAGAACGGCGGTTACATCCCAGGCATTCGTCCGGGTAAAGCAACCGAGAAATATCTGACCCGTGTCATGACACGTTTGACAACGGCAGGTGCCATCTTCTTGGCAGTAATTTCCGTTCTGCCTGTAATCTTGGGGGCACTTTCTGGTTTGCCTCAATCAGCGCAAATTGGAGGAACTTCTCTCCTGATCGTTATCGGTGTTGCGCTGGATACCATGAAGCAAATCGAAAGCCAATTGATCAAACGCCACTACAAAGGTTTTATCAATAAATAGGCAATAGGTACCGGTCAAGCTAAGATTTACTTGCCGGCACCTATTGTGCTGTTTGTTGATGTAGGGTAGTCTTGGAGGGAGTGACATAACGTGAACATCCTATTCATGGGCCCTCCGGGGGCAGGAAAAGGAACGCAAGCAGACGTCATTGTGAAAGAGTTCGGTATTCCCCACATTTCAACAGGCGATGCATTTCGTCTGGCGATTAAGCAGGGAACTCCCATTGGCCTGAAAGCCAAAGAATATATGGATCAAGGATTGCTCGTACCAGATGATGTAACCATCGGCATTGTTGAAGAACGTTTGCAGCAGCCTGATTGCAGAGAAGGATTCCTCTTGGATGGATTTCCAAGAACCCTGTCTCAAGCAGAAGCGCTCGATGGCATTCTGGATCGACTGAACTCAGGTCTCGATCATGTAATCAACCTGAAAGTGGACCGCAACAAATTGCTCGCCCGTTTGACGGGTCGTCGTATTTGTAAGAACTGTGGCGCCACATATCATGTCGTGTTCAATCCGCCCAAGCAGGAAGGTATTTGTGATAAATGCGGCGGTGACTTGTACCAGCGCTCTGATGATAATGAAGAGAGCGTAGGCACACGTCTCGACGAATATATCAACAAAACAGCACCACTCCTCACATTTTATGAGAACAAAGGCCTTCTTCGTCAAATGGACGGAGAGCAGGATATCGATCAAGTTTCTCATGAAATCGTGTCCCTGCTGCGAGGTTAATTGAATGATCATTGGTAAGTCCGAAACGGAACTGGGCTTGATGAGGGAAGCAGGGAGAATTGTTGCGGAAACGCATCGTCTCTTGGCAGAGCATATCGCTCCCGGTATTACGACTGGAGAACTTGACCATATGGCCGATCAATACATCCGCAGTCAAGGAGCTGTGCCGTCTTTCAAAGGTTATAACGGTTTCCCTGCCAGTGTGTGCGCTTCAGTGAATGAAGAGTTGGTGCATGGATTTCCCGGCAAACGAAAGTTGAACGAGGGCGATATCGTTACGTTTGACATTGGCGCGCAGTACCAGGGTTATCACGGAGATTCCGCCTGGACTTATCCAGTCGGCCGTATTTCCGAAGAAGCCCGTCGTCTTCTGGACGTTACCGAGGCTTCGTTATACGCAGGTCTGGCGCTGGTAAAACCGGACGTTCGCTTGTTTACAATATCTCATGCGATTCAGAAATATATTGAAGATGAAGGGTTCTCGGTAGTACGTGAATATGTCGGTCACGGTATAGGAGCGGATCTGCACGAAGAACCACAGATTCCGAACTATGGTCTTCCTGATCGGGGACCACGGCTTAAAGCGGGCATGGTGCTGGCCATAGAGCCGATGGTTAACGCAGGTAGACGGTATGTGAAAACGTTGGAAGATAACTGGACTGTCGTCACTGTTGATGGATCGTTATGCGCCCACTTTGAACACACCGTAGCAGTTACACATGAAGGCATGGAAATTTTCACAAAACTGAATGCGTAGGTGATAAGGCATGAACAATCAGTCTAATCCGCAGCTCGGTCAACTTGTGAAGATCCGTAAAGGCCGCAATGCGGACCAAGCCGCAGTAATTGTTGCTATAGCGGACAGTAAGTTCGTATATATTGCGGATGGGGACAAACGTAAGTTTGATCAACCCAAGAAGAAGAATATTCTTCATCTTGAACTCCAGCCGATGATTAGCAGCGAGGTTGTAAACAGTTTAAACGAGAGTGGTCGGGTGACAAACGGAAAGCTCCGCTATGCGGTTCATTCGTTTCTGGAGTCCACCAACATTCAAGCTGAAGAGAAAGGAGACTGACTAATGGCCAAGGAAGATGTCATTGAAGTGGAAGGTACGGTTCTCGAACCGCTACCGAATGCAACGTTCAAGGTTGAGCTTGAGAACGGTCATCAAATTCTCGCTCACGTTTCCGGCAAGTTGCGGATGCACTTTATTCGTATCCTGACTGGAGACAAAGTAGTTGTTCAGTTATCACCTTATGATTTGACAAAAGGTCGTATAACTTACCGTAAATAGTAGTAGACAGTTGCAATGAACTGTGAAGCTTATGAAGCGGGTTTTGCCCGGCAAAACTTGCGAAAGCTTCGAAGCCGGTTTTACAATGGTAAAACAAGGTCAATGCTTACGAAGAGGGTTTTGCTTAGCAAAACTTTGAGGAGGTAATTCACATGAAGGTAAGACCTTCGGTCAAGCCGATTTGCGAAAAATGCAAAGTCATTCGCCGCAAAGGGAATGTTATGGTTATCTGTGAAAATCCGAAACACAAACAAAAACAAGGTTAAAGAAGGGGGTGTAGCGTAAAATGGCACGTATAGCTGGTGTGGATTTGCCACGTGATAAGCGCGTTGAGATCGCCTTGACTTATATTTTCGGAATCGGTAAAACGACTTCCCAGAAAATTCTGAGCACAACAGGCATCAATCGGGACACTCGTGTCCGTGATTTGACGGAAGATGAAGTCAGCAAATTGCGTGAAAGTATCGACAAAGAGGTCAAAGTAGAAGGTGACCTGCGTCGTGAAATCTCTTTGAATATTAAACGTTTGACGGAGATCGGTTGTTACCGTGGAGTTCGTCATCGTCGTGGTCTGCCTGTTCGTGGACAACGTACGAAAACGAATGCTCGTACTCGTAAAGGTCCTCGTCGTACTGTAGCGAACAAGAAGAAATAATAAGGGGGGATAAGAGAAAATGGCTAAACCGAAAAAAGTCGTACGTACTAAACGTCGTGACCGTAAAAATATTGAATCTGGCGTGGCACATATCCGCTCCACGTTCAATAACACTATCGTTACCATTACGGACCCTCACGGAAACGCAATTTCGTGGGCAAGCTCCGGCGGCCTCGGATTCAGAGGTTCCCGTAAATCGACTCCGTTTGCTGCACAAATGGCTGCTGAGACTGCTGCCAAAGCTGCAATGGAACATGGGATGAAAGCCGTTGAGGTTATGGTTAAAGGACCAGGCGCAGGCCGTGAAGCAGCGATCCGCTCTTTGCAAGCTGCTGGTCTTGAAGTTAACCTGATCAAAGACGTAACTCCAGTCCCGCATAACGGATGCCGTCCTCCAAAACGTCGTCGTGTCTAATGAGATTTGCCCCTGCGTGTGGTATATTTCCGGCACAATCTGCTAATAATGGTTGTTTAGGCATACTACTACATGTTTTCGCAAGAGAAGGTAAATGTTTCATAGAGGACCGACGTTTTGAAGGAGGGGTATTGCAGTGATTGAAATCGAAAAGCCGAAAATTGAGACGGTAGACGTCAACGATGATGGCACCTATGGGAAATTCGTAGTAGAACCGCTGGAGCGCGGATACGGTACGACGCTTGGAAACTCGCTTCGCCGAATCTTGCTCTCGTCACTGCCGGGTGCGGCAGTGTCTTCGGTTCAAATCGATGGCGTTCTGCATGAATTTGCTACAGTTCCTGGCGTAATGGAAGATGTTACGGAGGTCATTCTTAACCTGAAAGCTTTGTCGCTTAAAATTCATTCTGATGAGGAGAAAGTGCTCGAGATTGATGCTGAAGGCGAAGGAGCAATTACGGCTGGAGATATCCGTGCTGACTCCGATGTGGAAATCCTTAACCCGGATTTGCACATTGCTACGCTCGGACCAGGTTCGAGACTTCACATGCGTATTTTTGCCAATCGCGGTCGCGGCTACGTCCAGGCAGATCGGAATAAACGCGATGACCAGCCGATCGGCGTCATCCCAGTCGATTCCATCTTCACCCCGATCAGCCGCGTTAACTACGCTGTGGAAAATACGCGTGTCGGCCAAGTAACCAACTATGACAAGCTCACGTTGGAAGTTTGGACTGACGGAAGTATTCGTCCTGAAGAGGCTGTAAGCCTTGGCGCTAAAATTTTGACCGAGCATCTGATGCTCTTCGTGGGTCTTACAGACGAAGCGAAAGATGCAGAGATTATGGTCGAAAAAGAAGAAGACAAAAAAGAAAAAGTACTCGAAATGACGATCGAAGAGCTGGATCTCTCTGTTCGTTCCTACAACTGCCTCAAACGTGCCGGTATTAATACCGTACAAGAGCTGACTACGAAAACAGAAGAAGACATGATGAAAGTCCGTAACCTCGGACGCAAGTCTTTGGAAGAAGTTCAAGAGAAGCTTGAGGAACTTGGTTTGGGACTCCGTACAGAAGAATAGACAGCCGAGTGCTTGAAGTGAAGGAGGGAAAACAATGGCATACCAAAAGTTGGGCCGTAATTCCAGCGCACGTAAAGCTTTGTTCCGTGACCTGGTAACCGACCTGTTCTTATACGAACGCATTCAGACAACTGAAGCGAAAGCAAAAGAGGTTCGTTCTATTGCTGAAAAACTGATCACTAAAGCGAAAAAGGGAGATCTTCATGCCCGTCGCCAAGTGGCAGCTTATGTTCGCCGCGAAACTATCGATGGTGAGCAAGATGCAATCCAAAAACTGTTTAGCGAATTGTCCGGTCGTTACGCTGAGCGTCCAGGTGGATACACTCGTATCTTGAAACTGGGACCTCGTCGTGGTGACGCAGCGCCAATGGTTTACTTGGAACTGGTAGACCGCGCGTAAAACAGATGAGATGAGGAAAGGGGACAGAATCAACGATTCTGGATTAACCCTTTTTTTCTCTTCATTTCGGAATTCGTGCTGTAATAGAAGCTCCGTAAGGGGCTTCTTTTGCTGTTCGGGATAGGGATATGTATAGTATGGAACAAAGGTGTGGTAATAATGCGGAACTTATGTATGACGTTAACTTATGATGGCACTGCCTATTTCGGCTTCCAAGTACAGCCGGGTGGGAATACCATTCAGGATCATCTTGAAGATGCGATTCGTGCTTTAACCGGTGAGAAGGTTAAAATTACAGGTTCAGGCCGAACAGATGCAGGTGTCCACGCCCGCAGACAAATCTTCAATTTTCCTACGGAGTCCCAGATCCCGATTGAACGTTGGTGTATTGCACTCAACTCCAGATTACCCTCCGATATTGTCGTTATTGATGCGATTGAAGTTTCGGCTGATTTTCATTCTCGCTATGCAGCGAAAAAGAAAACGTATCGTTATACAGTCAATGCGAATCAATTTCCGGATGTATTCAACAGAAGACTGCAATATCATCATCATGCGAAGCTTGATATTATGGCAATGCAGGAGGGCTTACGACATTTCATAGGGACGTATGATTTTACCTCTTTTGCTTCACGCAAGTCTCAGAAAGAGAATCATGTTCGTTCGGTGTACGAAGCATGGATGGAAGTGGACCGATCAATGTGCAGAGACCATCCGCGCGATCAGGGTGTCATTCACATTTATGTGAGTGGTAACGGCTTTTTGCAGCATATGGTTCGTATCATTGTAGGTACACTGCTGGAGATCGGAGAGGGCAAACGGAAAGCCTCTGATGTACCAAATATGATTGCTGCATGTAATCGATCTGCTGCAGGACCTACTGCAGTTAGCTGCGGTTTAATGCTCTGGGATCTTGAATACAAAAAAGATTAAATTTGGTGAGTGAAAAGCTTAATTAACACTTGCGATTTAATCGCCTATCATGTAATATAAAAGTTGTGTTTTCTTAATGGCTTTCCCACAGCCCCAATTAAGAGGTTCACATCAAATTTACAATCCATCAACACCTAAAGTTATAACTTAACGAACGAAGATAAATGAAAATGATGATTTTGAACATTTTAAGGAGGAACTTTTCATGCGTACTACGTACATGGCGAAGCCTAACGAAGTTGAGCGCCAATGGCACATCATTGATGCTGAAGGCAAAACCCTCGGACGTTTGGCGAGCGAAGCGGCAGCTTTGATTCGCGGCAAACACAAGCCACAATTCACTCCACATGTGGACACTGGCGATTTCGTTGTTATCATCAATGCTGAGAAAATCGTATTGACTGGTAAGAAAATGCAAGGTAAAAAATACTACCGTCACTCAATGCACCCAGGTGGTTTGAAAGTAACTACAGCTGAAGAGATGGTTAAAAACAAACCTGAGCGTATGTTGGAATTGGCTGTTCGCGGTATGCTTCCTAAAACTCGCATGGGCGAGAAAATGAAGTTGAGACTTAAAGCGTACAGAGGCACTGAGCATCCACATGCAGCACAAAAACCAGAAGTTTACGAACTTCGCGGTTAATTAAAAGGAGGACAGTTTCATGGCACAAGTACAATACTATGGGACAGGTCGTCGTAAACATTCGGTAGCACGTGTTCGCCTTGTACCGGGTGAAGGACGCATTGTCATCAATAAACGTGATATTAATGAATACTTCGGTTTGGAAACACTCAAACTGATCGTAAAACAACCACTGAACTTGACAGAAACGCTCAACAACTATGACGTTCTTGTTATTGCTCATGGTGGCGGAATCTCCGGTCAAGCCGGCGCTATCCGTCATGGTATCTCCCGCGCTCTGTTGAAAGCAGATCCGGAATACCGTGCTTCCCTGAAAAAAGCAGGATTCCTGACTCGTGACCCACGGATGAAAGAGCGTAAAAAATACGGTCTCAAAGCCGCACGTCGCGCACCTCAGTTCTCCAAACGTTAATATGCATTACAAGCCTTTGGCCTCGGTCAAAGGCTTTTTTGTATTTACAGACCAATAGGTGTTATAAATGTTCTTTACTTTAGAAGATGCACCAAAGTAGCTTCGGGTTCCTCTGTATCGGTTAAAGTTTCTTCCTCCAGCTAATATCCCAGTAAACTCAACCCTCCTATAGCACAAAGATCAAATTTGCAGGTTAGGAACATCATAATGGATGTAATCATTCATTTTTCATTCTCAATTTTCATTAGTTTTTCTTATGGTTTTGATAAAGGTCCCTTACAATTGAAGAATAGGATTCCCGCATTTATCTCATTTATAAATCCTTTTCGTTTTTCTATATTCCATCGATTCTATAGAGTTATTCTATACATCGTTTTATCAAATTGGCACCATAAACCCAGCAGTGGCAAAGGATTTCAATGACGAAGAGATAAGGATAAAATAAAAATCGAAGACGTTACACATGGATGCTTTTATCCAAAAATCGTTTAAATGCATAATTAACACCAAATTATATTCAAAACGAACAACAAAAAAATGGGCCAAAACTGATGTTTTTTACCATATGGCAGGCATTGACATCCCCCATGAAAGATTTATACTATACATAATTCATATTAGATTAGTCGGCTTTAGTGATTGTTGAAATGCAGAATGGGGGAAATGCAGACATGAACTTGTTGGAGAAAGAAGAACTTGCACGGACGAAGGCTGAAGAATTGGAAAACGCAAGTCCAGAGGATATTATTCGTTATGCTATTGAGACGTTTCCAAATATCACTTTTGCATGCAGCTTCGGTGCGGAGGATGTTGTACTTGTAGATATGCTTCAGAAGATCAGCCCATCCACGGATATATTTTATCTAGATACTGATTTTCATTTTAAGGAGACATACGAAACTCGTGACAAAATGAAAGAGAAATACAATCTTGATTTTGTACGTGTGGCTCCGAAAATTACTCCGGCGGAGCAGGCAGCTCAACATGGAGAACAATTGTGGAAGTCGGATCCTAATGCTTGCTGTAATATTCGGAAGGTTGAGCCGCTGACACGTATTCTATCCCAGTATGATGCATGGATTACCGGTATTCGGAGAGATCAAGCACCGACACGTGCAAATTCCAAGAAGGTCGAATATGATGCTAAGTTTGGACTTATGAAGTTCAACCCGATTGCACACTGGACTACAGAGGATGTATGGGATTATATTCGTGTCAATAATGTCGTGTACAATCCGCTGCATGATCAAAATTACCCGAGTATCGGTTGTGAGTATTGCACACGTCAGGTTATGCCTGGAGAAGATCCACGTGCGGGACGCTGGTCGGGGAACGAAAAAACGGAATGTGGTCTTCATAAATAATTTATTCAGAATAAGTGATGGATATAATAATGCACTAGAATCATTCTTGATGATATAAAAAATGGTGAAACAGGGAGCTGACAAGATGACTTCGATTCTGCCTCATGGAGGTACGCTGATACAGCGTGTCGTACAAGGAGAAGAACGGGAACAATTATTACGAGAGAGTGAGAAACTGTCCTCTTTACGTATTAACAGCTGGACAATTTCGGATTTGGATCTCATTGGTGTGGGTGCATTCTCACCGCTTCAAGGTTTCATGAATGAAGAAGACTATCTTTCAGTTATATCTCGTATGCGTCTTGCTGACGGAACAGTCTGGAGTATCCCCATTACCTTAGCTGTAGATGAGCAGCAGGCTGCATCACTCCAGATCGGTGAGACTGTGGCACTTATTGGCGATAATGACGGAGTAACCTATGGATTGCTGGAAGTGAAGAGCTTATATAAAGTAGATCAGGGTGAAGAAGCACGTCGTGTCTTCAAGACGGATGATCCAGAGCACCCGGGTGTGAAGAAACTGCTGGAACGACCTGCAACTTATGTAGGAGGTCCAATTCAAGTGCTGAATCGTCCCAAACCGGCCAAGTTCGAACAGTTCTATTATGATCCTGCTGAGACACGGAAAACGTTCCAGGATAAAGGCTGGAAGACGGTTGTTGGTTTTCAGACGCGTAATCCGGTCCACCGTGCCCATGAGTACATTCAGAAGAGTGCAATGGAGATTGTGGACGCCCTGTTCTTAAACCCGCTTGTAGGCGAAACGAAGTCTGATGACGTGCCTGCCGATGTACGAATGAAGAGTTATCTGGTTTTGCTGGAGAACTATTATCCGGCTGATCGTGCGTTCCTAGGCGTATTCCCGGCGGCTATGCGGTATGCTGGCCCAAGAGAGGCCATTTTCCACGCAATGGTACGTAAAAATTATGGTTGTACTCACTTTATTGTAGGTCGCGACCATGCAGGTGTGGGTGACTATTACGGAACATATGAAGCGCAGGAGATCTTTACTAACTTCACACCGGAAGAACTCGGTATCACGCCTTTGTTCTTTGAACATAGTTTTTTCTGCACCAAATGTGGCAACATGGCATCAAGCAAAACCTGCCCGCATGATAAAGAACACCACATGGCTCTGTCTGGCACGAAAGTACGTGGGTTGCTACGAGATGGCCAATGCCCTCCACCTGAATTTACGCGCCCAGAGGTAGCTGAGGTGCTGATTGAAGGAATGGCAGAGCAAGTCCGCTCCTAACGGTATATTTGTCCATCTTGTCCCATATAGATGATTAGAGTCATTTAAAGGGACGAGGTGGTTTTTTTATGCGTAAAAATATGGGGAAGCACTTTGTGATCTGGATTAGGTTACGCACCATGAAGAGGGTCATGTTAAGCCTTTGTTTGCTTGCCATGTTTGTGGCGGTGGTGACGTATGAGTTGCCCTCCTCCAAGATGTCCGGTTACTGGGGGCTGCCATTAGCGGGAAAAGTCATAGCCATTGATGCAGGACATGGTGGACCAGATGGGGGAGCGGTGAGTAAGCAGGGAGTCATTGAGAAAGATATCAATTTATCCATTGCGCTGTACGTACGAGATTATCTGCAGCAAGCAGGGGCCTTGGTTGTGATGACCCGAGAAATAGACACCGATCTGGCTGCTTCAGATACCAAAGGGTACTCCAAACGCAAGACGGAAGATCTGAAACAAAGAGTAAGAAGAATCGAGGATAAGCAGGCAGATCTCTTTATCAGCATTCATATGAACAGTGTACCTTCGAACCGCTGGAGTGGCGCTCAAGTTTTTTATACACCCAATCATCCCGATAATGCAGGATTAGCCAATCTGCTTCAGCAAGAAATGATTCGTAATCTGGAAAATACAGATCGAATCGCGAAAACGGTAAATACCGTTTATTTGCTCCAGGCGTTAAAAATTCCCTCGGCACTTGTGGAGGTAGGGTTCCTTTCTCACCCGGAAGAGGCGCGTCTTCTTGCAGATGAAACCTATCAGCGTAAAGTGGCTGCATCCATCTATAACGGGATTCTCCGTTATTCGTCAGGAGAACGTCCTAAAAGTTAGTCACAATGAGAAAGGTAATGATATAATTGAATCAGCATACCTAATTACATGCCAATAGATAAAGCTGAGGTGCTGTCTGATGTTATCAAAAGAACAGATACTTGAACTATTGCAGCCGTTGCAGGAACCGCAATTGGGCGTAAGTTTGACTGAACTGCAGTGGGTCCGTGATGTCATGGTTAAAGAAAATCATGTTGCTCTTACTATGGTGACGCTGGAGAACCGCACAGAGGATACAACTGCTCTAAGCGATGCCGCGCGCAACCTGTTGTCCCAACACGGAGTGAATGATGTACATATTCGTCTGCGTGCAGCTTCAGAGCATGAGCGTGAGAGCCTGAACATAGGACAAGCGGATCATGAGGAAGACCAGGACGAAGTGCTTGTCAAAGGCCATGCAGCAGGGCTGGACGGACATGAGTTGTTAAGTCCTGAATCCGGCGTACGTTTTATTGCTGTTGCTAGTGGTAAAGGCGGCGTCGGCAAATCGACGGTAACCGTTAATTTGGCTGCAGCTCTGGCACGTCAAGGCAAGAAGGTTGGCTTGATTGATGCAGATATATATGGCTTCAGTGTACCTGACATGATGGGAATTGAGCAATATCCAGTCGTTGAGGACGGGGTTATCCAACCCGTTGAGCGTTTCGGCGTAAAAGTGATGTCGATGGGATTCTTTATTCGAGAGAATAACCCGGTGATCTGGCGTGGACCTATGTTGGGGCGGATGTTGCGCCAATTCTTTACCGATGTAAACTGGGGAGAGTTGGATTATATGCTGCTTGATCTGCCTCCGGGTACGGGGGATGTCGCACTAGACGTACACCAGATGCTGCCTCACAGCAAAGAAATCATCGTTACAACACCTCATGCAACCGCTGCCTTTGTAGCTGCACGTGCAGGTGCCATGGCCATTCAGACGGAACATGAGCTGCTTGGTGTGGTAGAGAACATGGCTTATTATGAATGTAGCAAATGCGGAGAGAAAGATTATGTATTTGGCCGGGGCGGTGGGGGGACTCTTGCCGAGAGTCTTCATACAGAGCTGCTTGCACAGATTCCACTGGGAGCGCCGGATAATCATATTTCGGAGCCGGATTTTTCACCATCCGTGTATAAAGCGGATTCAAGCATCGGTGCGATCTACGACGAGGTTGCCCAAACTGTTGATGCCAAGTTTTAAATTTTCTAATGACGTAAAATATATAAAAAGGCCCACATCCATGATGTGGGCTTTTTTCAACATGTGATAACTTTTAACTTTGAAGTATGATCAACTTACGATCCTCCATTACTTCCGTCGCCACCACTGTTACCATCACTACTACCGTCACTGCTGCCACTTCCGCCATCCCCATTGTCGTCTTTGCTTTGGCCCTCCTGTTTGCCGCCTTGTTCTGTTTTGGGTTGCAACTCATCCTGGACTACCTTTTTAAGCAAAGTCAGCACTTCCATCCGGAATAAAGGATTTTGCATGACTTCCTGCATAACGGTCATCGTTTGTTTACGATATTCGGGCGTTTTGGTCATATCCATAAACATCTTGGACACTTCAGGAGATTTCATGACATCCCCAATGGATTTTTGATACGTTGGATCTTTGATTAATTGCATATGCAGTTGCTTGCTTTGGGAGTTAATCACTTTGGCGAATTCACCTGCAAACTGTGGATCCGTCATAATTTTCTCGAATTCCTTCTGGTATTCAGGAGCCGTGATGGTATCTTTTACAGCTATACGTATTTGTTCTGAAGATTGCATAGGCATTAACATTTTCATACCCACTGTTCCAGATCCACCGCCAGAAGCTCCACTTTGGCCAGAAGCGCCGCCTTCGCCACCACCAGAAGAACTTTGTCCAGTGAGAGCTTCCTCGACCGCCTTTTTACCTTCGTCACTTTTGAGAATATCCACGACCATCGTTTTCATCTCTTTATAACCGCCCTGAGGAGGCGAATAATTCTGATCTGAGCCACAGCCGGCGAGCATGACGGATAGTCCAAGTACGACACAGCATAACTGCCACAAAGGCCGTTTCATGTGCACAACCCCTCCTTGATTAGATACTGGATGTAGTATGTGATGGGAAACCGCTAAATATGTTGAATGATGATGGTTTTTTGCTGTGAAGGTTGGTAAAATAAACTCTCGGGGGTGGAAAACATTTGAATTTACGTAAATGGTTTTTCCTATTTTGGTCAGCTTTGCTTATTGGGGCTGCAGGATCATTAGTGACGGGTCTAATTATGATGTTGGTTAATGGAGAAAAAACGAATGGAATGACCGATTTTTTAATTTATCTCCTGATCTTGTTTGGTTCCGGTATTATGATTAGCGTGTATTCGCAAATGGGTTTTTTCGCATACTTGATATTGAACTATATGGGCAAAGGTGTATTTTCGAAACGCAGTTGGCAAATTGTACAGATTGTTCTAACCGTTTTGGCGTTACTTGATGTCATGTTTTTACGTTTGTTTGTTGGTGGGGAACGAGAACGGCTATCCGATATTGTGCTTGGAATCATTATTTTGGCAGCTGGAATTGTTACCGCTTACGTAAAGGTGAAAAAGACACATATTTCGGCGCTGGTGCCTACACTCTTTTTCATGGTGGCTGTTACCGTGGTGGAAACGATCGGTGTGCTGCGAATTGATGTGAATGCGGCTACCATCTTTATTGTGGTTCCACTGTTAATCTGTAATGCATACCAAATGCTGATATTGCACAGGCTGGTAGATGGGTCCATGGAGCAGCGGGTGAGTGGAAAGACCGAGGTACAAGAAAGTCATGCGTAGCGATTATCTTAAAAAAAACGCCAAAAAGAGCTAACCTGGTTAGCTCTTTTCCATTTATGGCGCTTCAGCGCCTTTTTACAAGGCATGGAGTACAGAAGGGAAGTATACAGTTTGCCTCAGCAATACTGCTTTAATTAACGTTTACTGTGCACTGGCTTGGTCGCGAACTTCCGTACCTTTGACACTTGAATGGTTAAGCAGCTCAGAAACCGTCACGAATTCATACCCTTGATTTTTTAACTTGTCGATAATGACGGGTAATGCTTCATGCGTTTGTTTCGAGGAATCACTAGCGTGCAGCAGCACAATGTCACCAGGATGCGCCTTGCTAACTACACGATCAACAATGGTCTGTACACCAGGGTTCTTCCAATCCTGCGAATCGGTGTCCCATTGGACAACCTGATAATTCAGACTGCTGGCAACCTGGAGAACACGTTTGTCAAAGTCGCCATTAGGTAGACGCAGCAATTTCGGTTCTTTTCCCGTTAAATCGGTTAAAATGCTATGAGCTGTCGAAATTTCCTTGCGGATTTCCTCTTCAGTCAGGCTGCTGTAATTATCATGCTTGTGACCATGGCTGCCGATTTCGTATCCTGCGTCTTTGATGGCTGTTACAATCTCGGGGTGTGTCTTACTCCAGGGGGAGGACAAGAAGAAAGTGGCCTTCTGAACTTTATTTTCTTGGAGGACCTTCAGAATAGGCTCTGTCCTTTTATCTCCCCAGCTAATGTCAAAGGTGAGTGCAATAACCTTCTTCTCGGTTGGAACGCTGTATACGGCGGATGGTGCATCCTCCGAGAATACAGAAATATTGCCGCTCTCCAGATAAATAATCCCGATAGCAAAGACGGCAGCAACCAGCACAATCAGGAAACGTTTGATCTTTTTGCCGCTAAATACATAGAACGAGTTCATTTCAATAAGCGCCCCTCTCCCATAAGAAATGCTTGTTTACTCTCCAATGTATGCTCGTACCTCGCAGTTATTCGTATCAGACATTTGTTTGTCCAACATCTTGGTTCCACAGGAGGATATTATGTTAAAATTCAGTACATTTCTTAGAGCTTTAGGTTCCATTCGTGGTGCATTAATCTGGTCGATCGTATTGTTTGTTGTTGGAATAGGCACGGGATGGGTGAGTACAGGAACACTTGAGGATATATTGTTGAATCAAATCGGGGGACTAAGGGAGGTTAGTGAGCGGCTGGAGCAGGGGAACAATGTGCAATGGAACTTCTTCCTCTTTATCTTTTTCAATAACGCCATCAAAAGTGTACTCGTGATCTATGCCGGTATCTTCTTTGGCATTCTGCCTGTCGTTTTCCTGTTAATCAATGGCATGGTTATCGGTTTTCTGGTACACACTACAATGAACTATGGGGCCAGCTTCTTTGATATTGTTGTAAAAGGACTTCTTCCACATGGCATTATTGAAATTCCGGTAATTATTATCGCTTGTGCATTCGGTTTAAGGTTTGGTGGATTAGCTCTCAAAAGTCTTAGTCAATTTGGCGGGGAGAAACGAAATACGATTGGCAGCCAGTGGAGTGCTTTTATGCGCACAACGGTAACTGCATCCTTCTGGATTGTTATTTTGCTACTTGTTGCAGCGATTATCGAAAGTACACTTACCTACAGCCTGGTGCGAGGATAAATTTGTATGGGATGACATTCATAAATTTTCAGAAAGTTGACCATAACAATAAAACGGGTTTCAGTAGCAAATACCAAAGGACAAATAAAGATGATCCTGGGTTTGCTACTAAAACCGGCGCTGTCCGATATATAGCCTGAATTAAAGGGGCTCGAATATGACATACACTGGGACACGCCATTATCCATATGCAGAAAAAGGAGAACTCTAATGCTGGGTATGCTGTTTAACGAGAAGGAATGCAAGGAACTGGATTATGTATTGCGCAAAGAGCTTGATGAAATGCTGTTCGACTTAAGTGACAATCGTCTCGATCAAGAAATTAAATACGCCATAGCGAGTCGCTACAAGACTGTGTTCCGTATGTATGCGCGCTTTGCGCCACCCAAAGAGTTATCCAAATATGCTAGAGGCGGCAAACTAAAAAAATCCAAGCCATAATGATGTGGTCAGTGGGATGCTGAAGTTCACCATATAAGAGAGGTGCGGCCCGTAAAGCCAGCGCTGTACCTCAGACACCATGAATCAGTAATAGGTAGAATAGGCGGCTTTGAAAAGGGATATGAAACATTTTGTCGAAAAAGGGTTGACCTTTTTTGTTCAATATGATAAATTAATTTTCGTTCCTTTTTTAAGGAAAAGTTAACCGGAACAAGCGCTGGAATAAAGCGATTGAAAATAAATCGAAAAAAAGTGCTTGCAAAGTAAACTTAAACATGATATATTATAAAAGTCGCCGCTGAAATTACGGTGACAAAGAAAACAGAAGTAAATTGAATGTTTGATCTTTGAAAACTGAACAACGAGTGAGTAACGATCTTGCTTGCAAGATCGACGCTGAGAAATCGGTACACGTCTTCGGACTGTATGATTTCAAAGCAAAAATGAGATTTTTAATCTCGTCAGTTTCAAAATGAGCTCATCGCTCTTTTCAAATACTTGAGATGATTTTCATAGCGTTTAACCACGCTACTGAAATTCATCTTTATTGGAGAGTTTGATCCTGGCTCAGGACGAACGCTGGCGGCATGCCTAATACATGCAAGTCGAGCGGACTTGATGAGAAGCTTGCTTCTCGGATGGTTAGCGGCGGACGGGTGAGTAACACGTAGGCAACCTGCCCTCAAGTTTGGGACAACTACCGGAAACGGTAGCTAATACCGAATAGTTGTTTTCT